>BTVG01000025.1:0-62529 GCA_045864815.1 Rhodanobacteraceae bacterium
GCCGTCGTGAACGCGAGACTGCCCGTCGTCCCGGTGACCGTCGTGGTGAAGCTCAGGGTCTGGCCGGCTTCGTCCGCAGGCCCGGCGGAAATCGCCGTGTGGAAATTGGCGAACGTCTGTGGGCCGGCGCTTTCCAGCGCCGAAGCGGACGTGCCACCCGTGAACGACGGCACATCGTTGACCGCGGTCACCGTGATCGTGAAGGTCTGCGGTGCCGAGGTGTCGACGCCGCCGTTGGCCGTACCGCCGTCGTCGTGCAGCACGAGCGTGATGGTCGCCGTGCCATTCGCGTCCGGCGCCGCCGTATAGGTCAACGTACCCGTCGGCGAAACGGCCGGCGCGGTGGCGAACAGGGCCGGGTTGGTGTTGCCCGTGATCTGGAAATCGAGCGCCTGGGTGTTGCCGTCGCCGTCGCTGATGGCCGTGGCCCAGCCTGCGACGGTCTGCGCACCCGCGTCCTCGAGCGAGGTCTGGTTCGCGCCCGCGGTGAACGTCGGCACATGGTTGATGCCGGCCACGGTGATCGTGAAGGTCTGCGCCGGCGAGGTGTCCACGCCACCGTTGGCCGTGCCGCCGCTGTCGACGGCGACAAGGCTCACGGTCGCGCTGCCGGAGGTGCCGTTCTGTGCAGCGAACGTCAGGGTGCCGTTCGGCGCCACTGCAGGCGCCGCGGCAAACGCGAGCGTGCCGGTCGTGCCCGTCACGGTCGCCGTGAAGGAGATCGTCTGCGCGGACTCGTCGGCCGGACCCGGGCTGATGGCGGTCGCCCACGGGTTGACGGTCTGCGGGCCCGCGTTCTCGAACACGTTCTGGTTCGGGCCGGCCGTGAACGACGGTGCATCGTTCACCGGCGTCGCGGTGATCGTGAAGGTCTGCGGTGGCGAGGTGTCGACGCCACCGAATGCAGTGCCGCCGTTGTCGTGCAGCACGACCGTGATCGTTGCGGTGCCGTTTGCGTTCGGAGCCGTCGTGTAGGTCAGCGTGCCGGTCGGGGAAATCGCCGGCGCGGCCGCGAACAGAGCCGCGTTGGTGTTGCCGGTCACCTGGAAATCGACGATCTGCGTGTTGCCGTCACCATCATTGATGGCGGTAGCCCAGCCGGCGACGGTCTGCGGACCGGCATCCTCGAGCGCTGTCTGGTTGCCGCCGGCCGTGAAGCTCGGCGCGTGGTTGATCGCGTTGACGTTGATGACGAAGGTCTGGGCGGCCGAGGTATCGATACCCCCGTTCGCCGTGCCGCCGTTGTCGACGGCCACCACGCTCACGGTCGCGATACCGGAAGTGCCGTTCTGCGGGGTATAGGTCAGCGTGCCGTTGGCGGCGACGGCCGGTGCCGCCGTGAACACCAGCGTACCGGTCGTGCTGACGACCGTCGTCGTGAAGCTGACCGTCTGCGTCGCGACTTCGTCCGGCGGACCGGCGCTGATCGCCGTAGCCCAGCCCGTGACGGTCTGCGCACCGGCATTTTCCGGGACCGCCTGATCGGCGCCGCGCGTGAAGCTCGGCACGTCGTTGACCGGCGTGATCGTGATCGCAGCGGTGGCGGGCACCGACGAACCCTGTCCGTCGCTGCCGGTGAACGTGAAACTGTCGGTGCCGTTGCTGTTCGGGTTCGGTGTGTAGAGCACGGTGGCCGAGGTGGGACCCGTCGACGTCAGGTTGCTCGTGGTGCCCGAAGCCGGCGGCGTCGCGACACTGAAGGTGATGTTCGCGCCTTCGGGGTCGGTGCCGGTCAAGGTGACGGTGACGGGCTGATCTTCGAGCGTGGTCGCGGCGGCGGGCGTGACCGTCGGCGGGTTGTTCTCCAGGTCGCGCACGTCGATGCGCAGGAACGCACGACCGGCCTCGACTGCCCCGAAGAAAGCCGTGATGTCGATTGCGCTCTCGCCGCTGGTCGCGTCGCCGGGCGGGTCGGTTGCCAGCGGCGATACGCCACCCCAGTCGCCGACCTGACCGTCGACCACGAAATTGGCCGCGACGACCATGCCGGTGGCGACGAAGAACAGCGAGAGCGTGCGCCATATCGCGGCGCGACGGGCGCGGCGAGCGCCGAAGAACGCGAAGAGCCCGACCAGTATCAGCAAGACCGGGAAGGTCAGGAAGGGAATCGGCAGCGCCGGAAGCCCGAGAACGATGGGGCCACCGCTTGCCGTCACGACGACATCATCGGTGCCGGTCGCGCTCTGGGCGACGACGGCGAGCCGCAGGCCGGCGCTGTTGTTGCGCTGCAGGCTCGCAATGGTGTCGGCGAGCTCGATCACGTCGGCTCCGCCGACGCCGTTGTTGAGGCCTACGGGGTAGCCGCCGCCGATCGGCGTGGCGCCGCTAAACGTGGCGCCGCTACAGGTGGAGCGCGTGACCGTCGTGACCTGTGGCGCCGTGCCGCCGGTGACGGTGACGTCGAGTCGGGTTTCCGCGCCGGAAATCTGGGGCACGGCACATCCGCTGCCCGCATTCAGATCACCGTCGACATAGACCGAATACGTATAGGTCTGTGCGCTGACTGCACCTGCGCACAAGCCCATGACCAATGCAACGGCCGCCAGCGCGGCTTTCCGGATACGCATGAACCCTTCCCCTCGTAGCTCCAGACCGCCGGTACCGAAGTGCCGGATTGCGCTTCCGTTGCTGAGCCGATGGGTTCCGCGTGCCGGTTGCGAGCTCCCCTCGCCCCCGGCTCCCCCTCGGTCGGCCGCAACTTCGACCTGCACCGCCTTATGCTAAACCAACGTCGTTAACAATTGTCTCGTTCGTGAGCAATTCGGCAGAAGTGATACCGCCGTCGTTGCCCCTGTCAGGGCGTTATTCCCCGGTACGCGCTAGGCAAATCCCCTGCTCGCGGCTAGGCTTCCCAGCCTTTCGTCCCGGAATCCCGCCATGGCCCAGTACCCTGAATTCATCTGGCAGAACGGTCGCATCAAGCCCTGGGCCGACGCGACCGCTCACGTCATGTCGCACGCGCTGCACTACGGCTCGTCAGTGTTCGAGGGCATACGCTGCTACGACACTCCGTCCGGTTCGCAGATCTTCCGGCTCACCGACCACAACCGGCGCCTGTTCCAGTCGGCCAAGATCTACGACCTGGCCATCCCTTACACGCTTGCCGACATCAACGCCGCATGCCGCGACGTGATCCGGGCCAACAATCTGCGTAAAGCGTATTTGCGCCCGCTCGCCTATCGCGGGCTCGGCGGATTCGGGCTGTCGGCCGAAACTCCCACCGACGTCGTGGTCGCCACCTGGGAAATGGGCCCGTACCTGGGACCGGACGTGCTCGAGCGCGGCATCGACGCCTGCGTGTCCAGCTGGCAGCGTTTCGCGCCGAACACCATTCCCGCCGGCGCCAAGGCCGGCGGCAACTACCTGTCGGGCCAGCTGATCGCCCGCGAGGCGCGGCGGCTCGGCTTCGGCGAAGGCATTGCGCTGGCCTCGACCGGCCTGCTGAGCGAAGGCGCCGGCGAGAACCTGTTCCTCGTGTTCGACGGCGCGCTGCACACGACGCCGGTGGCGAGCGCGATCCTCAACGGTATCACGCGCCATACCATCATGACGCTGGCGCGTGACAACGGCATCGCGGTCATCGAGCGCGATCTGCCGCGCGAATACCTTTATCTGTGCGACGAATTGTTCATGGTCGGTACAGCCGCGGAAGTCACCCCGATACGCACGGTTGACGGCAAGCCGGTCGGCAGCGGCAAGCCGGGGCCGGTGACCGCACGCATCCAGGAGCTGTTCTTCGGGCTGTTCCAGGGCAAGACGCCCGACAGGTACGGCTGGCTCGAGCCGCTGGACGCCTGAGCAATGCGGCGCCGTGGCTCAGCCGCGGCGCTGGCGGAAATCGAGCGTCGCCGCCGTGCCGCCCTGCGGGCGTGGCCGCAACGAGACTTTCCAGTCGTAGAGCTCGCAAAGGCGCCGCACGATGGCCAGGCCGAGGCCTGCCCCCTTGCCCGTCGCACCCTGGCCGCGATAGCCACGCTCGAACAGCCGCTCGGCGTCTTCGAGCTTGATGCCCGGGCCCGAGTCCTCGACCACGACCTTGCCGTCGCCGATGCGCACGCGGACCTCGCCCGCGGGGGTGTACTTGAACGCGTTGCCGACCAGGTTCGTCAGCGCCACCGCGACGACCGACGACGGCGCCACGACTTCGAGCAGACCGTCGACTTCGAGCGCGACCTCGACGGGCTTGCTCGCGAGATGCGTGCGGTTGACCTCGATGACCTGCTCGGCCACGCGCGCGACGTCGGTTGTCTCGCCATCGCTCGGCGCCTCCCGCTGGCGTCGCGACAGCAGCAGCAACGCCTCCGTGAGTTCCGTCGACTGGCGCGAGGCACGCTCGATGCGCTTGAGCCGGTCGCGCGTCTTGTCGCTCTGGTTCGGCGCGGCCAGCAGCAGCTCGACCGTGGTCGCAATGACGGCGAGTGGCGTGCGCAGCTCATGGCTCACGTCGGCATTGAACTCCCGGTCGCGCTCGACCATTTCGGTGAGGCGCGCCCGGTAGTCGTCGAGGGCCGCGGCGAGCTCCCCGACCTCGTCATTGGCATAGTGCGATGCGAGGTCATCCGCGGGCGCGCCATTCTTGAACGCACGCAGGCGTTCAGCGAGATCGGCGACGGGACGCATCACGCGCCGCGCCGACCACAAGCCCAGCAGGAACGCGAGCAGCGAGAACACGAGTACAGCCGCGATCAGCGCGGTGACGAGCTGACGTTCGCCGAGTTCCTCCTTGGCCACGTCGTAGCGATAGAACGCCCAGAGATCGGCCTCCTTGCGCACGGCGAGCTTGTACGGCCGCTCTATCCCGTGCTCATCGGGTTCGCGGATGTCATAGACCCCGGTACCGTACTTCTGCCACGCGAATGGCACGTTGGCGAACTTGCGCTCGCTGACGATCAGCGCCGTGACGGGCGAGAACGGAAACTGCGCGCCTTCCTCGGGGTGCTGGCGCTTGAACTCAAGAAACTTGTTGACGCCATCCTGCAGCGACGCATTGATGAGCTGATCTTCCAGTGTGCCGCGCAGACCAATGACGGCGAGCGCAAACAGCGCGGTCAACGCCATCCCGAACAGGCCGAACGATATGACGATGCGGCTGCGTAACCGGCGACGATAGCGCATGCGGTCGAGGGTCGACGCCGCCGGGCGTCAGCTGCTCGCCGCGTCGGGATCGGCCATGCGATAACCGATGCCGTGGCGAGTCTGAATCAGCGGCTTGTCGAACGGCTTGTCGAGTGCCGCGCGCAGTCCATGGATGTGCACGCGCAACGAATCGCTGTCGGGCAGTTCCTCGCCCCACACCCGATGTTCGAGATCCTGGCGGGTGACTACCGACGGACTCGCCTCCATCAGGAACTGCAGCAGCTTGAGGCCGATCGGATTCAGCGGAATTTGCTTTCCGGCGCGCGTCACCGTCAGCGTGTCGAGGTTGAAACTGAGATCGGCGACCTGGAGCACGCGGCTCTGCGGCCCCTTGCCGCGGCGCGCGAGCACGAGCAGGCGCGCCTCGAGCTCCTGCAGCGCGAACGGCTTGGTCATGTAATCGTCGGCGCCCGAGTCGAACCCGGAGAGCTTGTGGTCGAGCGCGTCGCGGGCGGTCAGCATCAGCACCGGGGTCTGCTTGCGCGCCTCCTGGCGCAGCTTTCGGCAGACTTCGAGCCCATCCATTCCGGGCAGCGTCAGGTCGAGCACGATGGCGTCGAACTCATTGACCACCGCCAGATGCAGGCCGGTGACGCCGTCGCCGGCAAAATCGACCACGTGGCCCTTGTCCTCGAGGAAATCGCCGATGTTGGCGGCGATATCCCGGTTGTCTTCGATCACGAGTACGCGCATAGGGCTAGCTTAACGAACTCCATTTCGGAAAGGGATGCGCCGGAGAGTAAGACTGAGGAGGGACGGGGTGGCGAGAAGCGGCTCGAACGGCCAAAAGACTGGCCCAAGGAGGCGCCATTGGGGGAACGCACCTCGCTTGGGCCAAATAGCTACTGCCCCGATTACCGTAGTCTGCTAGTCACGACCTGACCAGGAGTGTTCGCAGGAGTACAGTGGCGACGATGGTAGGCAGCGACGGCTTAAATCGGCGTTAAGCAACAGCGAGAGTCCGGTTAAACGTCGACCGCGCAGCGCAGTGGCCGCGCCGGCGGCCCCGGGACCACGCAACAAGGAAAAGCCGCGGGCCGGGCGGTCGCTCGGCTGATCCCGGCATGCCCGGACCTCGGCAGCCCGATCGCGAGGCTCAATGATTCCCCGCCCCCATGCCGGTCGCGCAGGCACTCAATCTGCCGACCGAGCCGCGCCCCTCGCAGCGCCTGCTGCCGTTGCCCGGCGCGGTCGGGAAACTCAGTTGAACCCGGGAGTGATCTCGGCAACGGGCGAGGCGATGTCGCCGGCACGCCGGCAGATCCGCGTACCCGTGATCGTGCGGCAGTCACCGGGTTCGACCATGGCATCCTCGATGGGACCGGCCGGCACGTCGGAACCGCCCTCGAGCGCGAACACGAACTGCCGCGAGTAGCGACGTGTGCCCGCCTCGAAGCTGCCCGGGACGAAGCGCCACTTGCGCAGTGCTGCCACAGCGGCGGCATCGAAGGTCGACGGCGGGCTGGATTGCTCGACCCGCACGTCGCGTACACGGCCGCTGTCGTCGACGTAGTAGGACAGGCGCACGCTGCCTTCGATACCCCGCAGCAACGCGCGCTCCGGATACAGCGGCTGGACCGCGTGTGCAGCCATGGGCTCGCGCACTGCGACGACCGGCGCCAGTTTGGGCACGTCCGACGCCGGTGTGGGCGCGGCCTCAGGAGCGGGTGTCAGGGATGCGAGCGGTGCCGGCGCAACGTCGACCAGATTCGTCGCGAGCGGCAGGCCCGGCTCACGCACCGCTGGCACGGCCGGTGCCGCGACGCCCTGTACCTCCGGCGGCGCGGACGGCGCTTCGATCGTGGGTTCAGCCAGTACCGGCAGGCGAGGCAGCCGCAGCGCACGGCGATCCGCGACCATGTCGCTGACGGCGGGTGGGGCGACCCGGATCTGCCCCGGATCGCGCAGCAGAACCTCACGCAGCGGCTGCGGTGCCAGCAGCGCCAGCATGGTCGAATCCTGCCAGGCGGAACGCTGCGCGTAGCCGAGCACGATGACGGCGGCTCCGACCACGATGAGCGGCAACAGACGCACCGGCGCGCGCAGGTCGAGCTGCGTGGCCGGAACCCTGGCGATGTGCTGAACACGTTCGAGCAATACACCACCGGTAGCCTGCAACGCGAGCGAACCCGGACCATCGAGTCGCAGCTGCTCCAGATCAGCCAGCGTCGCGACGTAGTCGCGCGGGTTCGCCCGGCTCATGCGCAGCACGAGCTCGTCGCAGCAGATCTCGCGCTGATCGCGCAGATCGCGCGAGATCCAGTGTACGACGGGGTGATAGAAGAGGACGGTTTCAGCGATGACCTGCACCAGATTGACGAGATGGTCGCAGCGCCGCAGATGCCCGAGCTCGTGAGCAAGGATCAGCTCGATCTGAGCCGCGGGAAAGCCCAGCGCGACCGCAGCCGGCAGCAGGATCACGGGGCGAATCCAGCCGACCAGCGTGGGTGTCTCGATCTTGTCCGAATACAGCAGACCGACGTTGCCGAGACCGAACTGCCGGCAAAGCTGCTGCAGCCGATCACTCCACTCCGACAGGGGCGAGCCCTGGCGGATCAGGCGGTTGAGGCCATGCCAGTGCAGCACTGCACGCAGACTCAACACAGCGACACCGCAGCCCCACAGCGCGACGAGCCACGGCAGATAATCGGTCCACTGCTGCCACGGATCGAGTTCGGTGATTGCGTAGGTCACGCCGTGAGCCGGCGCGTAGGCCACGGGCGCAGCGATTTCCGCCGGCCCCGAGCCGCCTGTCATAAGTACCGCCGCGGTGACGATCGGCGCGGCGATCAGCGCGGCAAAACTGAACAAGCCCAAGGTGTAGCGCGGCGCGCCCGGCGCCAATTGCCGGCGCAATACACCATACAGCGCGCCGACGAGCGCGCCTTGCCACAGGAAATGCAACAGCACGAGCCCGAGCACGTGCACGGCCGACACCAGTCCCCCGACGGCGGCGTCCATTACTTGGACTCCCGATCCAACCGATTGAGGAGCTGGCGGATTTCCTTGAGTTCTTCCCGCGAGGCGCTCTGGCTGCCGAGCGCGTGCAGCACGAGCTGCGATGCCGAGCCGTCGAAAACGCGTTCGACGATATCGGAAAGGAAACGTTTCTGCGTGCGTTCCTTGCTCACGACCGCGCGGAACACGTGGGCGCGCTGCGAATCGTCCCGCTCGACCAGGCCTTTCGCGTGCATGACCTGCATGAGCTTGAGCGCCGTGGTGTATCCGCCGCCGTCATGGGCGTACAGCGCCTCGTGCACATCGCGGACGGTACCGCTGCCGCGCTCCCACAGTACGCCCAGGATGGCGAGTTCGGCTTCGGTAGGCTTGGGCAGATCGGATGCGCGGCGGGTAGTCACGGCGACCCCTCAACGAATGACTTCGTACAGCATGCCCCAGCCGGGAGCGGGGGGCAAGCGCAAAAAGAGGGGCGGCACCGAACCACGGCGCCGCCCCTTTTCCCGTCAATTGGTACGGATGCCGTCGTCGCCGGTCTGGCGCAGGAAGTCGCGCGAATCACGGCGCTGACGTTCGCGCTCGGCATAGGTCGAGCACTGCTTCTGCTTGCGGTTCGAGCCGGTCGGCGCGACCTGCTGGCAGATCAGGCGCCGGCCATCCTTCTTGGTGAGGATGGCATTCACGTCTTCCTGGGCTTCCAGCAGCTTGCCCTTGTCCTCGCGACTCAGCTCGTCGGCCGAAGCCGAGGACGCGAGCAGCGATGCGATTTCGTCGAGCCGCGAATTGACGCGGGAACGTTCCTCGCTGTCCACGAACTCCCAGCGACCGCCGGGCTTCATCTGCTGGCGGATCGCCGCCGCCTGATCATCGAACTTTTCCTTGGTCACGGCCTGAAGGGCCGGATCCAGCTTCTCCGCCGCCAGTGCGCCCATCGAAAGGGCAAGACCAACTGCGAACACAACAGCCTTGGCAATACGCATTCTCGTTCACTCCGTCTCGACAGTACCCGTGCCCCCTGCGCACCGCCTGCAGTGACTGCGCAAGACAGCGGCCGGGGGATGCTAGGGGAGGCTGTTTCCGCTTGTCAACGGCAATCTTCGTACGACGACATTCATTGATCGTCGCACCACGCCGCCCGGGACGAATGGCACATGCGCGCAATGACGATGCGGGAAATCAGGCGCCACGCCGCTTGCGACGCAGCGCGCTCGCGCAGACGTAGTCGATGATCGCTCCCGCGACATCGACCGAGGTGGCCGCTTCGATGCCTTCGAGGCCCGGCGACGAATTCACTTCCAGCACGAGCGGGCCGCGCTTGGCACGCAACAAATCGACGCCGGCCACATTGAGCTGCATCGTGCGCGCGGCGAGGATGGCCACGTCCTGTTCGCGCGCGGACAGCTCGACCTGACTGGCGATGCCGCCGCGATGCAGATTCGAACGGAACTCGCCGGCTCGCGCCTGTCGCCGCATCGCCGCGACGACCTTGCCGCCGACGACGAAGCAGCGAATATCAGCCCCCTTGGCTTCCTTGATGAACTCCTGCACGAGGAAGTTCGCATAGAGGCCGCGGAAGGCTTCGATGACGCTCTGCGACGAGGAGCGCTTCTCCGCGAGCAGCACGCCCTGCCCCTGCGAGCCCTCGTTGAGTTTGATCACGTGCGGGGGATCACCCAGCAGCGCGAGCAGATCGGCCGTATCGTCGGGATTGTCGCCGAACACGGTATCGGGCATGCCGACTTCCTGGCGCGCGAGCAATTGAAGGCAACGCAGCTTGTCACGTGCGCGCAGCACCGCATCGGAAGTATTCGGCGTGTACACGCCCATCATCTCGAACTGGCGCAACACCGCGGTACCGTAGAACGTGATCGACGCGCCGATGCGTGGAATCACTGCACCATAGTCGGCCAGGCGCTTGCCTTTGTAGTGCATGCTGAATTCGCCGGGCGCGATGCGCATGTAGCAGCGCAGCGGATCGAGCACGCGCACGCGATGGCCGCGCTCGCGCCCTGCCTCCACGAGACGGCGCGTCGAATAGAGTTTGGAATTGCGCGACAGGATGGCGATATTCATGCGGAGCTTCCGAGCACCGACGACGCGGCTGCGGCGCATCGGAACGTGGCGGGCAAATCAGGAAACGCGGCGGCGGACCGCCCGCCGCAGCGGCCGTGCGGTCCGCCCCGACCAGATGCGTCGCAGGTTGCGGGACGCGCATTTCAGCCGTGCGGAGCCGGCCGCGACGATAGCAAAGAACCGTCGCGGCCGGGCATATCCTCGCGTCCGCTTAACGCAGGCGAATGCTAGGCTGCCGACGCGGTGCGTCCCGGCAGGACCGGCGCCCGCGAAATGCCGGGCGTGATCCGCCGGCTCGCACGCACCCAATCCGATGCGGTATGCGGACACGCACGGCAGCTCCAGGCCGGGCGCCGCCGCCGCGTCCTACGTTGCCCGTTGCCGAGACATTCCCATGGAATCGTTGACCAACCCTG
This sequence comes from Rhodanobacteraceae bacterium, assembly GCA_045864815.1. Classification (GTDB taxonomy): domain Bacteria; phylum Pseudomonadota; class Gammaproteobacteria; order Xanthomonadales; family Rhodanobacteraceae; genus Tahibacter. The sequence continues at coordinate 10,584 of BTVG01000025.1, forward strand.
AAATCTGGATCGCCCTGGCCACGCTGACGGCGCTCGAGCTCGTGCTCGGCATCGACAACATCATTTTCATCTCGATCCTCGCCGGCAAGCTGCCGCCTGAGCAGCGCGACAAGGCGCGCCGCCTCGGCATCGCGCTGGCCGCCATCACGCGCTTCGCCCTGCTGTTTGCGATCGCCTGGATCGTCGGACTGACGGCACCGATCTTTGCGGTCTTCGGCCACGAGATTTCCTGGCGCGACCTGATCCTGATCGGAGGCGGCCTGTTCCTGATCGGCAAGGCCACGCACGAGATCCACCAGAAGCTCGAAGGTGCATCCGAGCATGTCGAAGCCGGCAAGGCCATGGCCAGCTTCGGCAGCGTGATTGCCCAGATCATGCTGCTCGACGTGGTGTTTTCGCTGGATTCGATCATCACCGCGGTCGGCATGGTCGAGGAGCGCTGGGTGATGTTTGCCGCCATCCTGATCTCCATCGCGTTCATGCTGCTGTTCGCGCGCCCCATCGGCGATTTCGTCGAACGTCACCCGACGGTCAAGGTACTGGCGCTGAGCTTCCTGATCATGATCGGCCTCGTGCTCATGGCGGACGGCTTCGGCCAGAAGATTCCGAAGGGCTACATCTATGCCGCGATGGCGTTCTCGGTGTTCGTCGAGATGATCAATCTGTGGATCCGCAATCGCGCGCAGAAGAAGGTCGCGCCGGTCAAACTCCACGAGCGGTACGAAGCCGGGCCGGAATGACGCGCCGGCTTCAGCCGCAGCCACCGTCCCCGGGGGCGATCGCCGCGCTGACCGTCCGCTGCAGCGCGGCCAGCGCGGCGGAGATCTCGGCGCGACCGAGTGGCGGCGCATCGGCGCCCCGGACCGACAGCGCCGCCGCTCGAAACACCGCGGCGCGTGTCGCGTCGCGCGGCTCCAGTGCCGCAAACGCCGCCGGCGCGCGCACGATTGCAGCGTCGATCATGCTCGGCGTCGGCGTGACACCGCTCATCGCGAGCAGGGCACGCGCGAGCCGCCCCTGGCTCAGACCGGCCAGGTCTGGCTCGGCCAGGCCGGCCGCCTGGGCGAACAGGCGCAACTGGTGTGCAAGCCGCCCCCGGGGGTCGACACACCGATCGAGATGCCGCCGCAATCGCCGATCCGTCACGGTCGCGTGTGGCAGTACCAGCAGCTCGCCGACGATGGTCGCATCGTCGGCGACGATCCCGCACGGCACTCCGAACTGGCAGCGGGCCCGGCCTATGCGACGGACTTCATGCGCACGCCGGTCGCCGATGTCGACCGAAAACGTTTCGCTCCATGCGGTCATGCCCGTCAGGTGCTCGGCGAGGTGCGTGCGACTCGCATAGGCGAGCGCGCGCCCCTCGCGCGCGCCGAGCGCAGCGGGCTGGCAGATTTCCACAGCCGGCACCTCGTCCTGGCGAAAGCACAGCAGCAGATTCGGCAGGCGCGCAGCGCCCTGTTCTGCAGGGTTCCATGCGCCGCCGCCCGGCGCGACCACGATGAATTCGGCGAGGGTGACCACGCCTTCGGGTACGCGAATCTGCGAAGGACGTGGCGTCGCCGAACGCTGCGGCCATGTCCCGCGCAGGACGAGTACGAGCAGGGTCGCGGCAGCAACCACTACCAGAGACAGCACGCGGCGGTGCCGTTGCCGCACCGCACCGTTGCGCCGATCGAGCCGCTCGGCGAGGCGACGCACGCCACTGCCCACCTCGCGACACGCCAAGGTCCGGTCTGGCGCCGATCCGATCGGCACCCCGTCGGTCGGCAGTGCGTTGAAACTGCCGAAGGGGGCAGCGCGCCAGGGGCAGGACTGCAGAATCACCGGCACCACCACGGTGCGTTTCCGCTGCCGGCTCGCGAGCGCGCGCCACATTTCCCGCGTGCATTCGTGCGAGGCAAGAAACGCCTCGCTGACCAGCAGCAACACGATCTGCGCGCGATCGAGTGCCGCTTCGATACTCGGAAAGATGTCATCGCCCGCGATCAGGCGCCGGTCGTGCCAGATGTCGACCACCCCGTCGGCAGCCAGCGGCTGGAGGTGCACGAGCAATTCCTCGAGCAGCACTTCATCCTTGTGCGCATACGAGATGAACAGCGTTGCCGCCACCGGCCCGCCTCCACGCCTGCCCAGTCCTGATTTGCAACTGCTGCAAGAGCGGCGACCATCTCAGGGCGTCGCGAGGAAGGCGGAACAACGGCCCCACAGGGCAAGGCAAAAGCGCGGGAGCGCCCGCTGCGGGCGCGCTGGGACGATCAGCCGCGCCCGGCGGCTGGGATCAGCGTGATGACGCTGGCCCTGCTCCACCGCAGGCCACCCGGCTCGGATGGCTGGGGTGAAACAGGGCTCCTCTTCTGGCGCGGCGTCACCGGGCGGCCTGCGGCAGGCCGCCACGGCTCAAGGCTGGAAACCGTTCCGGAAAATGACGTCGGGCAGGGTGTAGCTGCCCCGGATCGACTGATTGCTCAGTGCCGAATAGGCCAGCACTATCGCGAGATAGTTGCCCGCTGCCGGGGGATTCGGGATGTTGCAGGTCTCGTCCGCGGTCGCACCGGCGGATTCGCAGATCGTTTCCCCGTTGAGCTGGATCGTGAGATCGGCATCTTCACCGGCTGCGCCAGTCGTCACGAAACTCAGGTTCGACGCTCCAGCCGGCACGAGCAGGGAATAGCGCAGCTCGTCGTTCTGCGCCGCGCTCTGGCCCGACACCGTGACATTGTTGGTCAGTGGAACCGGCGGTGCGAACAGACGCACGACGCGCGAGAAGCTGGCGCTCTCGCCATCGTCGTCGGTCACGGTCAGAACCACCGTCTTCGCCCCATAGGCCGCGTAGGTATGGCTCGGGTTTGCAAGGGTGGACACCGGGCTGCCGTCACCGAAGTCCCAGCTGTAGGCCACGACACTACCGTCGAAATCGATGGCGCTGCTCGTGAAGCTGGCCGTCAGATCGCTCACGCTGGCGCTGAAGTCAGGCGTCGGCGGTGCATTGTTCCCGCTGGTACTCAGCACCACGCGCCAGGCGCCGCGGCTGTAGCTGCCCGCCGTGAGCACGTGGGGCGAGTCGTCGATCTCCAGGTCGCTGACGACGATGCCGAGCGGCAGGCCCGCCGAGAATGCCGAGAAATTGTCGCCCCCGTCGGTACTTTCGTACACGCCGACATCGGTGCCCACGAAGATGCGGTTGGTGTTCAGCGGGTCGACCGCCACGCTGTTGGCCGGCACATTCGGCAAGCCGGCGCCGACCGCGGCCCAGGCCGTGCCGCCCGTGGTCGAACGATACAGGCGCGATGCGCCAAAGCCTGCCCGCGTTATGAACACGCGTTGTGCGTTGGTCGGGTCCATCGCGATGTCCGACACGTTGCCCCCCGGATAGTCGCCGGTGACGTTCGTGAACGTCGGCGCGGGGACCGACGCGTCCGGACTGAAGTAGATACGGCCACCCGAGGTGCCGGCGTACGTCGGCATGAGCACGCCGATGAGCTGGGGCGTGACCACCGAGGCAGCGCTGCCCATGTTCGGTGACACCGCGGTCCAGCTGCTGCCGTCGGTCGTCGTGCGATACAGCGTGTTCGACGCGACGAACAGCTGGTTGCCGGCGACCGCCAGCGGCGTGACCCACGGAAACTGCGACGAGGCAACGAGCCCGGCACGCGGCATGAGCTCGAAGCTGCCCAGGCTGCCGCTCGCGTTCGAACGCACGATGGTCGGAAAGTTGCTGCTCGGATAGCTGGTCTGGAACACGCGCGAGGGATTGGTCGGGTCTACCGCGTTCATGAAGCCGTCGCCGCTCGCGAACGTAAGGCCCCACTGCAGGCTGGTGCGCCGGCCGGACGATCCGTTGTCCTGCGCACCGCCGAATACGATGTTGACGTCGTTCGGGTGCACCGCGACATCGTAGAACTGCGTGATATTCAGATTGGCGTTCATGTTGACGTAGGACAGGCCACCGTCGTCCGTGCGCCACAGACCGCCGTCGGTGCCCACCCAGAACCGGTTCGGATTGCTCGCCGAATAGCGCACCACGTGCGTGTCCTGATGCACTTTCTGCGACGTGCCCCAGGTACTCGTCATCGCGCTCAGGGTCGCTCCGCCATTGACCGAACGGTGATGGCGGATCGTGCCGAGCAAGATCGTCGACGGGTCGTTCGGGTGGACCGCGATCGTGAGGTTGTACGAACACTGACCTTCGCAGGCCGCCGCGTTGGTCTGGGTCCAGTTGGTGCCGCCGTCGATCGTGCGGTAAAGACGCTGGCCAATCAGCGCGTAGAGCGTGTTGCTGTCGCTCGGCGACATGGCCAGACGCAGCCGCGAACCGCTGGCGTTGAGTCCATTGCTGACCGGGTTCCAGGTAGCGCCACCGTCGGTGGACTTCGACACGCCGATGCCGATCAGGCCCGCATAGACCGTGTTCGTTCCGGGCACGAACACGATGTCCTCGACGTTGTTGCTGAGCACGCGCGTCCAGGTCAGTCCGCGGTCGGCGGAACGGAACACACCGGCGCCACTGAGCGCTCCGGTCGCGCCGCAGGCGCCCGCACCGCCGACGAGGACCACATTGCTGTCCGTCGGCTGCACGGCCACCGCATTGACGATGGACAGCGGCATCGCGGTCGCGTCTGCGCCGTTGCGTGCCGTCCAGGTGGTGCCGCCGTCGCTGCTGAGGAACACGCCCTGGCCGAAATAGCCCGCGCATCCACCGCCGTTCTTGTCGCCGGTACCCACCCAGACAGAATTCGTGTCGTTGGGATCGAGCGTGACCGCGCCAATAGGCAAGGTGCCGACCTGATCGAATACCGGCGTCCAGCTCGCACCGGCATCCGTGGTCTTCCAGACGCCACCCGCAGCCGCACCGACGTAGACCGTATCCTCGTTGCCCGGCACCGGCGTGACGGCGTTGAGGCGCCCGGCGACCCGGCCCATGATCCAGTCGGTCATCGACATCGACGACGGACCGACCGGCGCCCAGACCTCACCAGCGGCCTGCTGCTGCGGGTCCCTGCTGCGGCGCAGTTCCTTCAGCGTCTCCACGGCCATGGCGCGCTCACGACCGGCATCCGGCGTCGCGCGCAGACCGCGCGAACGCTCGAACCACAGCTGCCGCTGCTCGATCTGCCACGATTCCTCGCGGCCTTCGCCTTCCGGCAGCGCCGCGGCCTTTCGCTGGCCATCGCCGGGCTGCACCCATTCCCCGTCAGCGCCGACCTCGTTCTGTGCGGCAAAGGTCGCCGCCCCGGGCAACACCGCAAGACCCGCCAGCGCACCCCATACACGCCAGTCGCGAACCCACTTCTGCATTCGAATCTCCCCGGATCGCCGCACAGGCCCGCAGGACGCAAGCCACACAAACGCCCATCCTAAGTGGGATACGACGACCGCTCATAGGCCGAAAATCACGGACCGATAGTCCGATTCGCCATACCGGCGCGATTCGGCGGATCCGCCAGCGTATGGCGCTCCAGTGCTGATCGCGGCACGAACCAGCAGGCCACGCGGCCGCGTTCCGCCTTGCGGCCTCATGCTCCCTGCAACAGACTGCAGCCCCGCCCAGACGATCGATGCCATGGCCAAGGATATTCCCGCCGCGGTCCGCGAGATCTGCCTGTCGTTTCCGGAATCCGAGGAATACCTGTCGCACGGATCACCAAATTTCCGCGTGCGCGGCAAGACCTACGCCAGCTTTCTCGTCAATCATCACGGCGACGGCCGCGTCGCGCTTTGGCTGGGCTCTCCGCCGGGCGCGCAGGAACAGCACGTGCGCGATGAACCCGCATACTTCTTCGTGCCGCCCTATGTCGGTCCGCGCGGCTGGCTCGGCGTGGAACTGGACAAGGGTCTCGAGTGGAAGCGCGTCGCCGGCCTCGTACGTGATGCCTACGAGAAGGTGGCGCCCGCGGTGCTGCGCCGCCAGATCGGCAGCACCGTCGCCATCGTGCCGCCGGAAGCGACGATGCGTGCCGAAGATCGCGATCCACTGCTCGCACCGGCCGTGCAGAAGCACGTTGCGCCGCTGCGCGAGTTCTGCCTTTCACTGCCCGAAGTGGTCGAGGAACCACGTTTCGGAGCACCGTCCTGGCAAGCCGTCAAACGCACGTTCGCGACCGCGTGTCACTACCACGGAGCGTTGAGTTTCATGTTCTGGGTCGGCATCGGGCAGCAGTCGCTCTACACGACCGATCCGCGTTATTCGATCCCGCCTTACCTCGGCCACAACGGCTGGATCGCGCTGAAGGTCGGTACGAAGCCGAACTGGAAGGAGATCCGCAGCCTCGCATTGCACAGCTACCGGCATTTCGCGCTGAAACGGATGCTGGCCGCGCTGGACGCGCCATGAAGTCGGGCGACACGAGATCCGTTCACGATCGGCGCGCCAGCAGCGGATGCAGGATAACCGCGGCGACGATGATGGCGACGCCCAGATAGAAGGCTGCATCGAGCTGGCGCTGCTCGCCGAACAGCAATGCGGCGATCGCGATCGCGTAGACCGGCTCCAGATTGATGGCGAGTTGCGCCGTGAACGCACTGATCTGGCGCAGCGCGACCAGCGAGAGCGCGAATGGCAGCAGGGTACAGCCGTAGGCGAGCACCACGAGCAGCGCTGCATCGCGCCAGCCGGGAACCACGAACGCCGCCCCGTCACCGGCCATGAACGGGGCCACGGCGGTGAGCAGCAACGCCCCAGCACCGAGTTCGATCGCCGTGACGGCCAGCGCGTCGGTGTCACCGGCATGGCGCTTGTTCAGCGCCGAAAACAAGGACGCAAGGAACGCCGAGATCACCCCGACGAGCAGGCCCAGTTGCATGCCCGGCGGCGTGCCGCCGACCACGAGCAGCACCCCGGGAACCACGACGAGGCCGAGCCCGAGTTCCCGCGTATCGAACCGCCGCCGCGCGATCCACGGCTCGACGAGCGCGAGAAAGATCGGGCAAAGACCCATCGAGATCACGGCGACGGACGCATTGGCCAGCTTGATGGCTCCATAGAAGGCGAGCCAATGCAGCGCGACCACGATGCCGATCCCGGCATAGATCGCGATCTGACGCGCCGGCATCGCGCGCAGATGGCGCCAGACCCGTGGCAGCAGCAACGCGGTCGCGCTGACCAGCAGCATGCGCCACCAGACCAGCGCGGTGGCCGGCAGGCTGATGAGCTTGCCGAGGATGGCGGTGAGCCCCCACAGCAGGACGCAGAAATGGATCTGCAGCAAGGCCTTGGTCGAAGCGGAAACGGGCAAGGGGCACCGGCAGCCGGAAACGGACCGCGAGCATGCCAGCTCCGCGCCACGGCTGCTGTCCACGGCGCGGGATCAGCGCGGGATCAGGACATGCACTATTTCAAGGTCGCGGCTTCGAGCCGCGGAAATCCGAGCAGTGAACCGGCGATCGTCGCGACGACGACCGTAACGCTGGCCAGGGCGCGGGATCCGGACATGCGCGGGATCAGCGCGGGATCAGGACATGAGCGCGGGATCAGGACATGCACTATTTGAAGGTCGCGGCTTCGATCAGCGGAAATCCGAACAGCGAACCGGCGATCGTCGCGACCACCACCGTATCGCCGGCCAGCGCCGGCGAACCGGCGATGCCCCATTGATGGCCGCCGGTATCGGCAAGCGGGCGCCGCGCGACGAGCTTGCCGCTGCGCCGATCGAGCACACTGAAACTCGCGAGGTGACGGATGAAATACGGCGTGCCGCCCGCAACGCCGGCATAGATATGACGCTCTGTCACGAGCGGCGTGCCCCAGGTCCAGCCGTAGACATCGGTGCGCCAGAGCACGTGGCCGTCGGACGGATCGATCGCGTTCACGCGACGCAGGTCCGACGACCCGACGTAGATCACGCCATCACGCACGACCGGGGTCGATTCGACCCACGACCCCCAGAAGAACAGACGCCACTTCGTTTCGCCGCTCGCGGCGTCGAGCGACAGCAAACCCGCGCCGCGGTTTCCGGCGAGCACGCGGCCATCGTGCACGACCAGCGCCGCATCGATCGCCGCGCCGGTGTCGCTGCGCCAGCGCTCACGTCCGTCGCCGCGGGAAAGCGCATAGACGAACTGGTCCATGCTGCCGACATAGACCGTGTCGCCGTCGACGGCGGCGGCGTTGCGGATCGCGCCGCGCGTATCGAAACGCCAGCGCCGCTTGCCGTCCTCGGCGGCAACCGCATGAAAGCCACCGTCGCCCGCACCGACGTAGACCACCCCATCGGCTACCACGGGCTGCGCGGCCTGCCAGTCCCACGCGTACACCTGCGGATGTGGCAGCACACGCGCAACGTCGGCATCGCCGAGGACATAACGCCAGCGTTCCTTGCCGTCGCCGCGATCCAGCCGGTACAGCAAGCCGTTGTCGGCGACGACATAGATCGCATCACCGGCAACGGTGACACTCGCAAACACGGGGGCGCCGGTCGCGAACGTCCAGCGCAGCTTTCCGTCCCGCGTATCGACCGCGTTCACGACGCCGCCCGTGGTCCCGATGTAGGCGATGCCGTCCGCGACGGCGGGCGAGGCATAGACCTGCCCGCCGATGCGCGTCTCCCAGCGGGGCGCGGGACCCGGCGGCAACGCCGGTGGCGATGATTCCGCCGGCAACCGCCTCGTGCGCGTGAAGGTGGCCGGACTGTTCGGTCCCGGATACGTGCCGCGCAAGGTGTCGCCGTCGAGCTGCAGCGACAGGAACAGACCCTCGTGCTGCACCTGGTCGCCGTCACGCCGGACCTCGCCGCCGGCATCGGCGTCGAAATAGTTGGACACGGGCTGGGTGATGCGCAGCGTCAGCTTGCCGTCGCCGCTGCGCACGAAGTGCAGTCCGACGTCGGTCCTCTCGCGCACCGATCCCGCCGTTCCCCACCAGTAGCCTTCAACCGGATCGCGCGGCGCGGCGCCCGACGCAGGCCCGGCGGGCGACAGCGCGACGAACAGCGCCGCCGCCATGCCCAGCAGTGCACGTGCCCAGGGGATTCGCGGGCGGACACGATCCGCCGATGACAGGGCAGGCATGGTCATTCTCCGGTTTCGCCGGCGATGCGGCGACGCAGAGGCTAGAACGGACGCGGTGGCGCACCCTGTGCGCAATTGCATGCCCGATGTGCCGGAATCGCGCTTACGCGGGGCGCCGCACGCGGCGGCGCACGGCCGCGGCACCGCCGGGCGGCCGGTCTGTGACGAATCGGCACGGTGCGGCGAATACAGAGGCGAGCACCTCGCTCGACGACCGTGATCGACCTTCCATGAATCTGACCTCATCACCGGCCGCGGCCATCGGTCGACGCCGGCAGTCCCCAGACGCCGTTGCCGACGCGGCGTGCCCGATCCGCTGCAGGCTTGCGCCCCTGAGCGGGACGCGGCGAGCCATCGCGGGACCGGCCCGCCGGCAGCAGCAACGCAACCGTCCCCCGCCGCCAGCCCGGCACCAGGCCGGCACGCGCCTCCCGCGAAACGGCATGCCGCCCGCGGCATGGCCGGCTGCAGCGGAGGGAGTCCTGTGATCATTCTCTTCGCTCCGACGAATAAGCTTGCCGAAGCCGGTCCGACTCCGCCGCCATCTCCGCCCCGCATGCGCACACGACCCGCCGACGACGCGTTCCTCGCCGAGCTGCAGCAGCACAAGGCCATTCTTTACAAAGTGGCAAATGCCTATTGCAGCCGGCGCGAAGATCGCGGCGACCTGATCCAGGACATCACCATGGAACTCTGGCGTGCGTGGCCGCGCTTCGATCGCACGCAGGCGTTTTCGGCCTGGATGCAGCGCATCGCCATCAATGTCGCGATCTCGTTCTTTCGCGGCCAGAACCGGCGCATCCGCGACGCGCTGCCGATCGAGGATTTCGGCATGGATCTCGCCGCCGCCGATCGCGTGCTCGATGCGGAGGGTGATGACCTGCGCGCGCTGCATCAGCTCATTGCACGGCTCGACGACGTCAGTCGCGCGTTGATCCTGCTCTACCTCGAGGGGTATTCGCAGGAGGAATCCGCAGCGATGCTGGGCATGACGGTCACCAACGTCGCCACGCGCATCGCCCGCATCAAGCAGAAATTGCAGCGCGACTACACCGCTGCGGAGGAAACGGCATGACCACGCTCGATCTCGATCATCTGAAGGAACGCTGGTCGGCACAGGGCCGCGCCATCGACGCGCAGCTGGAACTCGACGTCGAGGCCGTGCGCCGGCGCCTGACCGCGCAGACCGCCACCTCGCTCGCGCGCCAGTGCAACCGTCGCCGGCGCGCGCTCGGCATCGGCGGCGTCGTGCTGTCCGCCGTCGTCGCTTTCATGGTCACGCACCGCGCGGATCTCTCCTACGTATTGCTCGCGCTGCCGTTCGCACTCGTCGCGCTCGCCCAGGGCGCGGTCGACTGGCGCGAATGGCAAACCTTGCGCCGTCTGGATTTCGGCATGCCCCTGGCGCAGTTGCGCGCCGAGTACGAGATGCTGCGGACGCGGCGGCTGCAGATGGCCCGCGTGATCGCGCAGCTGTCGGTGCTGCTCTGGCTGCCAATGATGTTCATCGTCGTCAGAACCCTCGCTGGCGTCGACCTGTTCGAGCGCCTGCCCTTCAGCGTGATCGCCGTGAACGTGGGGCTCGGTATCGCCTTCGTGCCGCTGTTCGCCGGCATAGTGCACCGGGTCGCGCGCCGGTGGCCGGATTCGCCGGCGCTGCGCCGTTTCGTCGACGAAAGCGCGGGGACCGACTGGCTGCGCACGCGCGACGATCTCGACCGGCAGCTGGCGTTCGAGTCCGATCTCGCCGCCGACGGCGGTCGCGGCGCCGTCGGCCGCCATACGGCGGCGACGTTGCCACCGGTACTGGAACAGGCGCGTGCCGCCGCGCGCCGGCGCGTCGATCTGGGCATCGCCGGGATCAGCCTGCTGATCCTGCTCAGCGGCATCTTCAACACCAAATTCGGCGGCAACGCTGCCGCGCTGATTCCGGGCGTGTTCCAGCATCTGGTCGCGATCGGCTGGCTCATCGGCGCGATCCTGCAGTTCGATGCGCTCGCACGGCCCGCCGGCGGCACGCTCGAGACCTGGCGGGCTCGCCTGCAGCGCGCCGTGCGCCGCCGCACCGTGCTGTTGCAGTCCTGCGTGGTCGCCTCGCCGCTGATCGTGCTCGCGCTGCTGCAAACGCTGGGCCTGGCCGCGACCGGCATCGATCTGTGGCAGGCCCTCGGCACGGCCGTGTGGCTGGGCCTGGCCGTCATCGCGCTGGCGGCGATGGCGCTGCTGCACCGCCGCTGGCGGCGCGAGCGCGACACGTTTGCGCAACGGTTCATCGAAGCACTGAGCCTCGGCAGCCTGTCGCGGGCGCGCCGACTGGCGGACCTCCTCGCCGCGGCCGCCGACCGGAATGATCCGCGCGATGCGGCCTGACGCAGCCGGTCCTGCGTGGCGTGTCACGGCCCAGGCGCCACACGACCAAAGTCGCAGTGATTCACCGCGGGACGGCCCCAGTTCGATCGCCCGCGGCGTTGCCTCCCGCATCGCCCTGCGTTTGCGTCCGCCACACTGGAGATCCATCATGGAACACCGCTTTCTCGGCCGCTCCGGCTTCCGCGTCCCCGTACTGAGCTTCGGCACCGGCACCTTCGGCGGCCAGGGCGCATTGTTCAGTGCCTGGGGCTCGACCGACGTGGCTGAAGCGCGCCGCCTCGTCGACATCTGTCTCGAGGCCGGCGTGACGATGTTCGACAGCGCCGACATCTATTCGAAGGGCGCCGCCGAATCGATACTCGGCGAAGCGATCAAGGGACGTCCGCGCGACCAACTGATCCTGTCCACCAAGGCAACGTTCCGCTTCGGCGACGGCGAGAATGAAGTGGGCTCCTCACGTCATCACCTGACACGTGCAGTCGACAGCGCACTGAAGCGGCTCGGCACCGACTACATCGATCTGTTCCAGCTGCACGGCTTCGACGCGCGCACGCCGATCGAGGAAACCCTGTCGACGCTCGACGACCTGGTGCGCGCGGGCAAACTGCGCTATCTCGGGGTGTCGAACTTCAGCGGCTGGCACCTGATGAAGTCGCTCGCCGTCGCCGATCGCCACGGCTGGTCGCGCTATGTCGCGCATCAGGCCTATTACTCGCTGATCGGCCGCGACTACGAATGGGAGCTGATGCCGCTCGCGGCCGACCAGGGTGTTGGCGCGGTGGTCTGGAGCCCGCTCGGCTGGGGGCGCCTGACCGGCAAACTGCGCCGCGGCGCACCGCTGCCCGAGACCAGCCGCCTGCACGCGACAGCCGACTACGGGCCACCCGTCAACGACGACTATCTGTACCGCGTCGTCGACGCGCTCGATGGCGTCGCCGCGGAGACGGGCAAGACCGTGGCGCAGGTCGCGCTGAACTGGCTGCTGCAGCGTCCTACCGTGAGCACCCTCGTCATCGGCGCACGCAACGAGGAACAGCTGCGGCAGAACCTCGGCGCCGTCGGCTGGAATCTGACACCGGAACAGGTCGCGAAGCTCGACGCGGCGAGCGCGACGAAGAAGCCGTACCCCTACTGGCATCAGGCAGCGTTCGCCTACCGCAACCCGCCGCCGGTCTGAATCACTGCGCGGTGGCCGGCGGCGACGCCAGCCGCGCGCGCAGTTCGGCCAGCCGCTCCGGTGACGTCTGCGCGATCGCCGAGAACGCTGCGAGCGAATGCGCATAGGCGGCGTGCGCGGCGGCGTCGCGTCCGAGCGCGCGCAGCGCGTCGCCGAGTTCGAGCTGCACTTCGGCCGTATCCACATGCGCGGCACCGAGCAGGCGCAGCCGCTCGGTTTCCACCTCGCCCAGCAACGCGACGGCGGCGGACGCATCGCCCTGTCGCAGGCGCTGCCGGCCGAGGTTGTGCAGCGGGTGCAGCGGCGCCGGGTGGTCAGGTCCGAGCGCGCGACGCCAGATCGTCGCCGACCGCTCGAATTCGGCAATGGCCTGATCGCGCAGTCCCCGATCGGCGAGAATGCCACCGAGTACGTTGAGATCGTTGGCGTACTCGGCGCTCTGCGCGCCGTACAGCGTTTCCGACACCCGCAGGCGACGCCGGATCAGGTCCGTGGCCGCGTCGAACTCGCGCAGTTCGCCGAGCACCCAGCTCAGGTTCGACGCGGCACCGCTCCAGAGCGGATGATCCTCGCCGTAACGGCGTGCATAGATCTGCAGCGCACGCTCGAAATCCTCGCGCGCGCCCGTCAGCTGCCGCACCTGCATACGCACCAGGCCGCGATTGTTGTGGAGACGCGCGAGGGTTTCGGTGTCACCGGCCGCGTCCCACACCAGCGCGATGGATGCGTCGAATTCCGCCATGGCATCGTCGAGCCGGCCAAGCGCCTTGAGCGCATTGCCGCGGCGGCTGCCGAGATCGCCGCGCAGCAGTGCATCGCCGCTGCGCGCACTCACGGCAATGCCCGCCTCGGCCGCCTGCAGCGCATCGGCGAAGCGTCCCTGCCGATGACGCAGCAGGGCCTGGACCTCTCGGGTGCGCGCCAGCGCGACCGCGTCGTCGTCACCACGCAGCGACAGTGCCTGCGCCATCAGCGGATCAGCCGCCTCGGTGCGTCCGAGCTGCAGATAGGCCTCGGCCATGGCCAGCGACAGGTCCGCTTTCAGGCGCGGCTGGCCGGAGAGATCCCGCGCTATGCGTTCCGCGCCGCGGCGCAGGATTTCTTCGGCGTCCAGGCGACGTCCGCCGCTTTCGTTCGGGTTCGCGGCGCGGAACAGGCTCGTCATGAAAGCGCTGACCTCGCGCGAGCGGCGCGCATCCTCGACCAGTTGGTCGCGCGTGTAGCGGTAGTGCGCCCAATGCTGGGCAACGATCACGCCCGTCAGGAACAGCAACACGCACGCGAGCAGCCCGGCGCGGCGGTGTCGTCGCAGGAACAGCGCGAACCGCGAGGAGGGCGCCAGCCACACGTGACGAGGCGCGCGCAGGGTACGGATCGACTCCAGGTCCTCGCGAAGTTCGCTCATGTGCGCATGGCGCAGCGCCGGCACGGTCGCCGTCGCCCGCTCGACCACGCGCGCAAGCGAGCACCGCGCCCAGCCCGGCAGTCGCGGCTCGGGCGCATCGAGCAGCCAGCGCCGCAGCAGCACGCCGACCTGGTAGATGTCCGATGCCGTCGTGAGCGGCCGGCCCGCCCGTTGCTCGGGGCTGGCAAACCCCGGCGTGAACACGGTCTCACTGCCGTGCTCCGCGTCATCCAGCCGGCGTGCGATGCCGAAATCCAGCAGTCGCGGTGTGCCGTCGGCGGCGACCAGGAGGTTGCCCGGCGTCAGATCGCCATGAACGACCAGATGACGATGCGCGTGTTCCACCGCCTGTGCCACCGCCATCAGCAAGGCCAGGCCTGCGCGCCAGTCGCGCAGGCCTGCGAAATGGCGATCCGCCGGTTCGCCGATCACGTGCTCCATGGCGTACCACAGCAGGCCGTCGGCGCGCTCGCCCGCATCGACGATCCGTGCGATATGCGCATGCCGCAGCTGGCCCAGCACGGCACGCTCGCGCAGGAAACGCGCACGCAGGCCGGGGCCGGCCTTGACGATCTTGATGGCCACGGCCTGGGTGAAGGCACGGTCGTCCCGCTCGGCGCACCACACCACGCCGTGGCCGCCGCGGCCGATCTCGCGGACCAGCACGAACGGTCCCAGACGGTCGCCGGCCGCCAGCGGCGGCAGTTCCTGTGTCGCGACCAGGTCGGCCACGAGCGCGCCGCACAGCGCACCGCCCGTGACGAGGAACGAGGCGGTCATGCGCCGGGCTCAGGCCGCCTCGAGCTGCGCGGCGAGCCAGCGCCGCGCGTCGGCCCAGTCACGTTCGACAGTGCGCTCGGAAACATCCAGCGCGAGCGCGGTCTCGCTCAGCGACAGGCCGGTGAAGAAGCGGCATTCGACCACGCTCGCCTGCCGCGGCTCGACGCGCGCGAGATCGCGCAGGGCATCATCGAGCGCCGCAATGCGGCGCGCCTCGCTCAGCAGCAGGGCATCGTCGTCGGGCGCCAGCGGCACCTGCCCCTGCTGGCGCAGGCGGCGCCGTGCGTGATCGCAGACCACGCGACGCATGGCGCGCGAGGCAACGTTCAGCAGATGCGCGCGCGAGGCGAGCGGCAGGTCTGCGGCATTGCCCAGGCGCAGGTAGGACTCGTGCAACAGCGACGTCGTGTCCAGCGTGTTGATCCAGCGGCTGCGACTCATGTGGCGCCGCGCGATGTGCTTGAGGTCCGCGTAGACCAGCACCGCCAGCGCGTGCTGCGCGTGTGCCTCGCCGTTGCGGCAGCGCTCCAGCAGCGCCAGGAAATCGTCGTCCATCCTGCGTACCTCATCGACCGGAATCGCGCCTGCGCTGCAAGCCGTGTGCCCTCGCCGCAGCCGTGCACTGCCGTCCGTCGGCCCGCCGCGGCGGACCAGCGGCAGCCGCGCCGTTCGCGCAGCGGATACGACCGCCGGTCGGTCCGCTGGCGGGAAGCGCAGCCCTGCGGCGCAACCGCACGCGTCGATTCCGACCCGAGGGAGCTTCCATGAAACGTGTGCTGTGCCATGTGCTGACGCTGGCATTCGGCCTGCTAACGGCCGACAGCGGCCAAACCGAACCGTTGACGACGCATCCGCGCCTTTGGATCACGGCGGCTGATCTGCCGGCCTTGCGGCAGTGGGCGGTGGCGGCGAATCCGGTCTATGCGAACGGCCTGCGCCAGCTGGCGCAGGCCTCGGCCCAGGCCATGGACAGCGGCGAGATCCCGGACGAGGACAACGGCGGATCGACCTGGAGTCCAGTCAATACCGAGGAATATGCCGCGCTGTTCGCATTCATGGCGCTGATCGATCCGGATGCGTCAGCGCGCGCGCAATGGGCGCAGCGCGGGCGTACCCTGCTCGTGCACGTGATCGACCGCGTCGACACCTGCATGCGCGCATCACCACCGACGCAGCAGGGCAGTTTCTGCGCCCTGTCGTTCAGCGTGTCGGATCGCTCCCGATGGACCGGCGCGGCATTCCCGCTGGCGGCGGACTGGCTGCAGGGCGCGACCGACGGCAACGGACAGCCGGTACTCAGTGCGCAGGACAAGGCAAAACTGCGGCGCGTGTTCCTGATCTGGTCGCGGCTGAGTCTCGAAGCCTATCCCAACCCCTACAACAACCCGCCCGAGTACAGCCTGCCGGTCGGCACCATCGGCGAACCGCTGCTGCGCCTGGGCACCGATCTGCGCCGGCACCGCCTGCGATTTGCGGGCAACAACTACTTCGCGGGCCACATGCGCAACATCGGCCTGCGCGCCATCGCGATCGATGCCGAGGACGACGTGCCCGATGCGCAGACGCCGGCCAGCTATCTTCGACTGAACGCGAACGGCCAGCCCGTCGTCGCAGCACTCGACGCCTCACCCGGCGCGCTGCGCGCCCTGCGTCGCGACGTGCTGCAGGGCTGGCTGTTCACGCAGGACTATCTGCTGCGGCATGACAGCCGTGGCGGCCTGCCCCAGGAAGGCATGGAATACGCGCCGACATCGATCGGCATCCCGGCGCAGTTCCTTTACGGACTCGAGACCGCAGGCTATGCCGATCTCGCGGGACAGGCCCAATGGGGCTCCGCGGTTGCCGGACTGGCCACCAATCCGTTCTATCGCGCGATTGCCCACGGACTGGTGCATTCGCAGAGTCCGCGCACCACGACCAGTCCGTTCGGCACGGTGCACAAACCGGCCTGGTACGGCGACGGCGAACACTATTACCAGAACGACCCCATCGACATACTCGGACCGATAGGCCTGTATGCGATGCGGATCGGCGACACGACAACCGCCGACCTCGTCCGCTGGGTGCAGCGCCATGTGCCCCCGAACGGCGCGGCCGGGTTCGCGGCGCGCACGCGCGCCAGCGGCAGCAGTGGCGACGTCCTGTCGAGCCTCCTGTATTTCCTGCTGTACGACCCCACCGCACCGGGTAGCGCACCGGATGCGCCGGATCCGCGACCAGCCCTCGCGCTGTCGTTCTGGTCCGAGGGCATGGGCCGGCTGCTTTCGCGCACCGCCTGGCACCCCGACGCGCGCTGGTTCAACTACCGCCTGAGCTACAACGCCGTCGATCACCAGCACGGTGACGGCAACCTGTTCGAGTTCTACCGCAACGGCGAGTGGCTGACCAAGGCGACCATCGGCTACGGCAACGACGGCGGAGCAACGGACTACAAGAACGGCGTCACGGTCCAGAACGTGCTCGGCGCAGCGGTGAATCCGGACAGTTTTCTTGGCAATCGCCTGCGTCGCGGCGCCCAGATGCCGCAGAACCGCAGCGCCGCCGACCCGCACGTGATCGCGCGCAGCGAGACTCCCCGCTACAGCTTCGTCACTGGCGACGCGACGCACCTCTACAACGCCTGGTACGAGCCCGGCGATGCGACACCCGCGGCGCAGCGCGCGCTCGACGTGCGCCACGTGAGCCGCGCCGTGCTCTGGCTCAAGCCCGACCACATCGCGATCTACGACCGTGTCGAATCGGCCACTGCACAGCGTGCGAAACGATTCTGGCTCAACCTGCCGGACCAGCTGCCGGCCGTGCCGCAGATCAGCGGCGATCGCGTGGTATCGGTCACGCCAGGCGGTCAGCGCCTGCACGTGGCGAGCCTGCTGCCGGCCGCGAAAACGCTGTCCATCGTGACGGACGATCCTGTCATGTCCCCGAGCGTCAATGGCTGGGCACTCGGTGACGAGGACAGCTTCATCCAGGTTCGCACCGTCGCCGGCAGCCCGCAGAAGTTCGCCACGCGCCTGCGCGTCGAGGCCGACGGCGCACCGTTGCAGACCCGGTTTCTCCATGTGCTGCAGGGAAGCACCGGCACGGCCGCGCCCGATCCCGCGGTACTCGCGGTCTCGGAGGTTCTCGCTGGCTGCACGACGCCGGCGGGCGCGTTCGAGGGTGCTGTGGTCGGTACGAACAGTGTCTGGTTCGCCCGCGACGTCAGTCCTGCGCACGCCTGCTTTGCGCTGCGCGTGCCGGCTGCAGTGACGCAGCATCTGGTCACGGGCCTCGCGCCGTTCGCGAACTTCCAGCTGACGCGCACCATGGACGGCACCGACCAGGTGCTCTCCCTGCGGCCCGGCGGCCCCTGGCTGGCCGACGCCGGCGGCGTATTGCGCATCGAGACCGGCACGACACCCCCGCTGCGCGGCCTCGCAGTCGTCGACAGTGCACTGCTGGATTTCGGCGTGACGGCCATCGGCACGGCACCGGCACTGGCCATCGCGGTCACCAACCGGGGCACCGCACCGCTGACCGCCATCGCGTTCGGGCTCTCCGGTGCACCGGAATTCGCGCTGGGGCCCAGCGACTGCAGCATGACCCTCGCCGTCGGGGCCAGTTGCACGCAGCAGGTCCGATTCACGCCAACGGCCTACGGCTACCGCAGCGGCAGCCTCGGCATTGCCTCGGATTCGTCCGAGCCCGTCACGCCCCTGCCCCTGCACGGCATCGGCCTGGACGGCGACCGCATCTTCGGGAACGGCTTCCAGGCGGTGTCCCCATGAGCCGCGCCCTGCGCATTGCCACCATGTGCGTCGCCGCGACCCTGGCCGGCGTGGTGCCGGCTCATGCGGCGATACCACCGGATCTTTCATTGCAGACGTATGCGACGGGTCTCGACCGGCCGGTCGCGCTGGCCGCGGCCGGCGATGGTTCGGGCCGCCTGTTCGCCGCCGAGATCGGCGGACGCGTGCGCGTCATCCGCGGCGGCAACCTGTTGCCCACGCCGCTGCTCGACCTCAGCGCGCTGGTCAGCACGTCCGGTTGCGGCGGCGAATGCGGGCTGCTGGGCCTGGCCTTCGCACCGGATTTCGCGAGCAGTGGCCATGTGTTCACACTGCACACCGATCCACAACGCAACAACGTCATCCTGCGCCACCATGTCCCGTCCGGCAGCGACGTAGCCGATCCCGCCAGCCGCATCACGGTCATGACGATCGGCGATGGCAGCGGCCAGCACAACGGCGGTGATCTCAAGTTCGGGCCAGACGGCATGCTCTACATCAGCGTGGGCGACGCGGCCGGCGGCGGCGCGCCGGCGCAGCAGCTGTCGTCGCTGCGCGGCAAGATCCTGCGCATCGACGTGCGCAGCCTGCCGTATGCGGTGCCGCCCGGAAATCCTTTCGCCGGCGACCCAGCGGGCGCAGCCACGCGCGACGAGATCTGGCACTACGGCCTGCGCAATCCCTGGCGCATGAGCTTCGACCGGCGCAGCGGCGAGCTCTGGATCGCCGACGTGGGCGGCAACGGCGGCGCGTACGAGGAGATCAATCGTGCCGCAGCAGGCGCCTCCGGACTGAATTTCGGCTGGTACTGCTACTCCGGTTCGCAGCAGGTCAACTGCTCGCTGCCGTCCCAGGCCGCGCCGTACGTCGCGGTGCAGACCGCCACGCTGGGCTGCGCGGTGGTCGGGGGCTTCGTCTTCGACGGTCCTGTCGCCCTGCTGCGCGGCACCTACTTCTACGGCGACTACTGCAGCGGGCGCGTCTGGGCCACCGGCACCGGCGCCATAGCGACGCCGCAATTGCTGTTCGCCAACAGCCGTCCGCTGACCACGTTCGGCATGGACGACGCCGGCTGGATCTACATCGCCGAACAGGCGGCCAGTGCGCGCGTTCTGCGTCTGTATTCCGAGCGCATTTTCTCTGACGGCTTCCAGGCTGCGCAGTAATCTCCCACCGACGCCGCGAGGACTACCCGCATGAAACGCCTGCTCATCTGCGCCCTGTTGACCGTGACGACCGCCGCCGTCGCCGCCCCGCCACCGCGCTTTCCGCCGGGAGCAGTGTGGCACCGCAACATCTCTACTGCGCCGCTGCATCCGCAGTCGGCCAGCATGATCTCCACCTTGAACGGACTCGGCGGCTTCGGCTTCGGTCGCCTGCAGATCGATTTCGGCATGAACATCGTGCGCGCCGATGCGGGCAGCCCGACGCGTACCATCGTCGGCTACCCGTACGACGACTACTACGCACCCGACTGCGAACCGATCGGTTCGTCGATGCCGGTGCCGGCCAATGCCGCGATTGAAGGCACGAGCGGACTGACCTGCACCAACGACAGCGAAGACTGTCATCTGCTCGTCGTGCAGGGCGATACGCTGTACGAGGCCTACCACGTGACCGCCAGCGGCACCAGCGGACTGGAAGCGCAGTGCCTCGTGAAATGGCATCTCAAGGCGGTCTACCCGGGCCAGGGCCGTGGCGAGCACTGCACCAGCGGCGATGCGGCCGGTTTTCCGATCGCGCCGCTGCTGTTCAACGCCGACGAAGTGCATGCGGCGATGCAGCCCGGCGCCAGCGGCGATCTCGGCCATGCGATCCGTTTCATCCTGCCGAATCCGCGCATGGCCAGCGACGTCTCGCTGGGCGGCACCAGCGGCAGGCTCTACGTGCGCCCTGCGACGCACGCGGGCGGTCCGTCCGGTCCTGCCGGCACAGTGCCCTACGGCGCGCATCTGCGGCTGCGTGCCGACTTTCCGATGACCGGCTACTCGGCCGCGGCCCAGGTCATCCTGCGTACCCTGCAGCGCTACGGCATGGTGCTGGCCGACGGCGGCAACGTCGCACTGACGGCCGAAAGCGATCGCTACACCACGCACACCTGGGCCGAGCTCGGCATTGATTCGCGCGAGTTTGACCAGACGGCGGGCGCCCAGGACGTGATGGTCACGGATTTCCAGGTGCTCGACACCGGCGCGCGCATTGCCGAGACCTACGAGTGCAATCGCACCAGCGTCGTGGCCGACACGATTTTCACCGACGGCCTGGAGTGACCCTGAACGTGTCCGCGACACGCGGTGCCGGCGCACGTCATCTGCTCACCCGTGACGGCGTGCGCATGCCGCGCCTGCTCTACGGCACGGCGTGGAAAAAGGAACGCACGGCGTATTGGGTCGAAACTGCGCTGCGTCACGGATTCGACGGCATCGATACCGCAGGCCAGCCCCGGCACTACGACGAGGCCGGTGCGTGCGCCGGTGTGATCGCGTCGCAGCGCCCGCGCGAGAGGCTGTACCTGCAGACCAAGTTCACGCCGCTGGCGGGTCAGGACCCGGGGCGCGTGCCTTACGATCCCGCTGCACCACTCGCGCTGCAGGTCGCGCAGTCGTTCGCGGTTTCGCAGCGCCATCTGGGCAGCGAGCACATCAATGCCCTGCTGCTGCACTCGCCGCTGCGCAGTCGCGACGATCTGCGCGAGGTCTGGCAGGCCATGGAAGCGCTGGTCGACGCGGGTACGGTTGCGCTCATCGGCATCAGCAATTGCTACGAACCGGCGCAGCTCGACGCGCTCTGGCGCGATGCGCGCATCAAGCCCTCGATCGTGCAGAACCGCTTCCATGCCGCGACCGGGTACGACGCCGGCGTCCGCGCATTCTGCCGCGCGCAGGGCATGGTCTATCAGAGCTTCTGGACGCTCAGCGCGAATCCGCATCTGCTCGGCAGCGCAACGCTGCTCGCGCTGGCCGCGGCGTACGCGCGCACACCGGCACAGATCCTGTTCCGGTACCTGATCCAGCGCGGCGTGGTGCCATTGACCGGCACCACCTCGCTCGACCATCTGCGCGAGAGCGTCGCGGTCGTCGACTTCGCGCTTGACGCAGGCGACGCCGCCGCCATCGACGCCATACTCTGAGCAGCACGCGGAGCGCCGCAGGTCTTCGGGCACTTTACCGGTTAACCGCCTGATGGGCCGGCCCCTCGATTCCCGCTTTCATTCCCGAAGCCGGTGGTGCCCGCAGGCGACGCCGGATGGGTACGGGCTCGACCATTTCCGCGCTCGACAGAATGCCGGCCGCGACCTAACGTTGGATGACGGCGGGCCGCCTGCGGGGAGCGGGCGGCAATCCGAACGGGGCGGCGGCCGGGGAAAGTGCTGTAGTGGCCAGCCGGGCCGCGGACGCAACGCACAGGTGCACTCAAGGGGAATCTTCGTGAATCGAATGGCAGGAACGTTGACTCGGGCCGGTGCCGCCATGGCGCTAGTGCTCTGTGCCGGCCTTGGGCCGGCGACGGCGGCAGGCGGACCTCAGACTTTGCCTGCAGGATTCGCGCCGAAAGCAGTGAATGGCGAGCCCCAGGTCGACACCATCCAGCGCGGTGAAGAACCGGTCAAGGGCGCCGTGCCGGCGCGCGCAGCGTCTGCAGCACCGCCGCCTGCGTCGCGCTACGCGTCGCCCTCGGTCACGCTGGGCCAGGGCTACGGCGGCGAGGTGGAGCCCAACGGAACGTTCGCCTCGGCCTCGCCGATCGTCGGCACCAACACGGTGGTCCGTGCGAACCTGTTCCCGAACGGCGACATCGACTTCTATTCGTTCCAGGCCAGCGCCGGCGACCGGATCTATGCCGCGCTGATGACGTCGTTTTCGGCCGGCAGCAGCACCGACAGCCAGCTCACGCTGCTCGCGAGCGACGGCACGACGGTCATCGAGTTCGACGACGACAACGGCGCCTTCGCGGGCCTGTCCTCCTCGATCGCCGGCGCGACGATACCGACCACCGGCACCTACTTCATCAAGGTCAACGACTTCACCGCCGGCACGACCTCCGAGCGCGGGTATGAGCTGCATTTCCGCATCCAGTCGGGCGCGCCGACGGCGGAGGTGGAAAGCAACGACACGCCGGCCACGGCCAATCCGCTGCCGGCCAACGGCTGGGTCAGCGGCGCGCGCAACCCCGCTGCCGCGACCGAGCAGGATTGGTACAGCCTCACGCTCAATGCTGGCGACACGGTCTACCTGTCGCTCGATCTCGATCCCGAGCGCGACGGTGTGTCCTGGAATGGCCGCCTCGGCTTCGCGCTGTTCGGCGATGCCGGCAACCAGATTCTTCCGGCCGACGACGCCGGCACCGGCGACGTCGCGCCGAACCCGAACATCCCGTCCGAGGCGATGTTCATCACGGTCAAAGAGGCCGGCACCTATTTTGCGTTCGTCGATTCCGCGAGCGCCGCGGTCGGCGGACCGACTGCCACGTACACCCTGAGCGTCAGCGTGCATCCGGCAACCGACGAAGGGGTCAATTGCACGACCTACACGAGTACCGACGTGCCGAAGACCATCGGCCCGGGCACGGGACTGGTCAGCTCGACGATCACGGTGCCCGGCAATCCGGTGATCGCCGACGTCGACGTCATCATCAATCTCAACCACGCCGTGATGGGGGACATCGACGCGCATCTGCGCTCGCCGGCCAACAACAACAACGGCCTGTTCACCGACGTCGGCGCGGCCGCGGTCGGCGGCCAGCAGCAGATGGATACCGTGTTCGACGACGAAGCCGGCATCACGCCGTTCTTCACCGCGTTCCGTGGCGTGCAGTACAAGCCCGAGAACAACTCCTCGGCCGGTACGGCCAGCACCTCGGGCGCGTATCGCCTCTCGTCGTTCGACGGCGAAAACGCCGGCGGCACCTGGACGCTGGACCTCTACGACGACACCGCCGGCGCCAACGGCGGCACGCTGAATTCGTGGGCGCTGCGCATCTGCGAAGCGCCGCCGCCGCCAACCTGTCCGCCCGGCTTCGCCCAGCAGACGGTGTATTCGACGGATTTCGAATCCGGCGCAGCGGGCTTCACGCACACCGGCGCGCAGGACGAATGGGAACTCGGACTGCCGGCGACCGTAGCAACCACGACGGCCAATCCGATCGCCCCCTTCAACACCTGCAACAGCGGCGTCAATTGCTGGAAGACCGACCTCGACAGCACCTACAACGCGTCGTCGAATCAGGATCTGCTGTCACCCACGATCAACCTCGCCGGCCTCGCTCCGCCGGTGGTCGTGACCTGGGCGCAGCGCCATCAGGTCGAGGCGGCGAACTTCGACCACATGTTCGTCGACTTCCAGCAGGCCGGCGGCGCGACGCCGGTACGCCTGTACGAATGGCTCGATCCGACGCCGATCAGCGCATCGGCCGGCACGGGCAATCCGCAGAACAACATCGGCGGCAGCTACGGCTGGGGCACGTTCTCACGCCGCGCCGACAGCCTCGCCGGACTCAATACCGAGCTGCGCTTCCACCTCGACAGCGACACGACCGTCCAGTTTGGCGGCCTCGCGATCGACGACGTGAGCGTCACCGCCTGCCGCGCGCAGTCGGCCGACGCCAGCATCACGAAGACCGACGGCGTGACCACGGCAACGCCGGGCGGCAGCGTCACCTACACGATCACCGCGAGCAACGCCGGCCCCGACCCCGCCACCGGCGCGACCGTCGCCGACACCTTCCCGGCCAGCGAAACCTGCACCTGGACCTGTGTCGGCGCCGGCGGCGGCACCTGCACCGCGGCGGGCAGCGGCAACATCGCCGACTCGGTGAACCTGCCCGTTGGCGGCTCCGTGACGTACACGGCGGCATGCACCATCGCAGCCTCGGCCACGGGCTCGCTGAGCAACACGGCGACGGTGACATTGCCCTTCACCGACCCTGACCCAGCCAACAACTCGGCCACCGATACCGACACGCTGGCCGCGAGCGCGGATCTGTCCATCACCAAGACCGACGGCGTGACCACGGCGCCACCGGGCGGCAGCGTCACCTACACGATCACCGCCAGCAACCCGGGCCCGAGCGACGCACCGGGCACCACCGTCGCCGACACCTTCCCGGCCAGCCTGACCTGCACCTGGACCTGCGTCGGCGCCGGCGGCGGCACCTGCACCGCGGCGGGCAGCGGCAACATCAGCGATACGGTCAATCTCCCGGCCGGCGGCAGCACGACCTACACGGCGAGCTGCGCCGTCTCGGCCGCGGCGACCGGCACGCTGAGCAACACCGCGACCGTCGCCGCACCAGGCAGCGTCACCGATCCGGTGCCAGGCAACAACGCGGCCACCGACACCGACACGCTGGCCGCGAGCGCCGATCTGTCCATCACCAAGACCGACGGCGTGACCACCGCGACGCCGGGCGGCAGCGTCACCTACACGATCACCAGCAGCAACGCGGGGCCGAGCAACGCTGCCGGCACCACCGTCGCCGATACCTTCCCGGCAAGCCTGACCTGTACCTGGACCTGCGTCGGCGCCGGCGGCGGCACCTGCACCGCGGCGGGCAGCGGCAACATCAGCGATACGGTGAACCTGCCAGCCGGCGGCAGCGTGACACATACGGCGTCCTGCACCATCGCCGGCAGTGCGAGCGGCTCGCTGGCCAACACGGCCACCGTGGCGGCGCCCGGCGGCGTCACCGATCCGGTGCCGGGCAACAACGCGGCCACCGACACCGACACGCTGGTCGCGAGTGCCGATCTGTCCATCACCAAGACCGACGGCGTGACCTCGGCAACGGCGGGCGGCAGCGTCACGTACACCATCACGGCGAGCAACGCCGGACCGAGCGCCGCACCGGGCACGACCGTGACCGACACCTTCCCGGCCAGCCTGACCTGCACCTGGACCTGTGTGGGCGCCGGCGGCGGCACCTGCACCGCGGCAGGCAGCGGCAACATCGCCGACACGGCGAACCTGCCGAGCGGCGGCAGCGTGACCTATACGGCGGCCTGCGCCATCGCTGCGGGCGCCACCGGGTCGCTGAGCAATACCGCCACCGTGGCCGCCGCGGCCGGCATCACCGACCCGACACCCGCCAACAACAGCGCGACCGACGTCGACGCGCTCGGCGCCAGCGCCGACCTGTCCATCACCAAGACCGACGGCGTGACCAGCGCGACGCCGGGCGGCAACGTGACCTACACCATCACCGCAAGCAACGCCGGGCCGAGCAACGCCCCCGGCACCGCCGTCGCCGACACATTCCCGGCCAGCCTGACCTGCACCTGGACCTGCGTCGGCGCCGGCGGCGGTACCTGCACCGCGGCCGGCAGCGGCAACATCGCCGACACGGCGAACCTGCCCAGCGGCGGCAGCGTCACCTACACGGCGAGCTGCGCGATCGCCGGGTCGGCCAGCGGCAGCCTCGTCAACACGGCGACGGTGACCGCACCGGGCGGCGTCACCGACACCAATCCGGGCAACAACGCGGCCACCGATACCGACACACTGGCTGGCAGCGCGGACCTGGCTATCACCAAGACGGACGGCGTCACCAGCGCCACGGCGGGCGGCAGCGTCACCTACACGATCGTGGCGGCCAACGCCGGACCGAGTGCTGCCTCCGGTGCGACCGTGACCGACACGTTCCCGGCCGTGGAAACCTGCACCTGGACCTGCGTGGGTGCCGGCGGCGGCACCTGCACGGCGGCGGGCAGCGGCAACATCGCCGATACGGTGAACCTGCCCAGTGGCGGCAACGTGACCTACACCGCGATCTGTGCGATCTCCGCGAGCGCCAGCGGCACGCTCGCCAACACGGCCACCGTCGCGGCACCGGCCGGCACCACCGATCCGGTCGCGGGCAACAACAGCGCCACCGACATCGACGCCCTCGGCGCGGAAGCGGACCTGTCCATCACCAAGACCGATGGCGTGACGAGCGTGGTCGCCGGCGGCAGTGTCACCTACACCCTCGTTGCCGCCAACGCAGGCCCGAGCACTGCGACGGGCGCCACGGTCACCGACAACTTCCCGCCCGAGCAGACCTGCAGCTGGACCTGCGCCGGCACGGGTGGCGGGACCTGCACGGCGGCGGGCAGTGGCAATCTCGCCGACAGCGTGAACCTGCCCGCGGGCGGCAGTGTCACCTACACCGCCGTCTGCGCGGTGTCGGCCGCGGCGAGCGGCACGACCAGCAACACCGCGACCGTCGCTCCCCCGGCGAGCGTCACCGACACCAACGCTGCCAACAACAGCGCGACGGACGTGGACACGGTGACGCCGGCGCCGGGTGCCGCGCTGACTGCGACCAAGACAGTCACCGGCAGCGGCTTCGCACCGGGAAGTGCAATCACCTACACCATCGTCATCACCAATGGCGGCACGGGCGCGCAGGCCGACAACCCGGGCAACGAGTTCGTCGATACGCTGCCGGCGGGCCTCACCCTCACGTCAGCCGGCGCTACGTCGGGCACGGCGACGGCGGCCGGCAATGTCGTGAGCTGGAACGGTGCCATTCCGGCCGGCGGCAACATCACGATCACGATCACGGCGACGATCAACGCGTCGGCCAGCGGCACGATCGCCAACCAGGGCACCGTGACGTACGACGCGGACGGCAATGGCACCAACGAGAGCACGGCCGTCACCGATGATCCGGCGACGGGCGGTGGCTCCGACGCGACGATCTTCAGTGTCGCCGGCGTACCGGCCGTGATCGTACCGGTGCCGACCCTGACGGGCTGGATGCTGCTGCTGCTCGCGCTGGGCCTCGCCGGCCTCGCCTGGCGGCGGCGCCTCGCGGCCTGACCGGCAGAGTCGAAGAGTGACCTTCAGGCGGCGCCTTCGGGCGCCGCTTTTTTTTTTCTTCGCGATGTGCACGGATCGACGTCTGCACGACGGCGCACCACCATTCGCATCCGCCCGCACCGGGCGAGCCTTCCTCGTCAGCGGAAGCGCGCGGATGGCGGCGGACCCGGTGTCGCGCGCGTCGGGCAGGCCGTTGCGGCCAGCCGCCTGCGGCGGCAACCTACCTCTCCGACATCGTCACCGTGGGAGCACGCCATGCCCAGGCTCGTGAAATGCGGACTGATCCAGACCTCGATGGCCTGTGCCAGCAGCGAACCGCTCGCCGTCATCCGCGAGGCGAACGTCGCGAAGACGGTCGGCTTCATCGAGCAGGCGGCAGCGGAAGGGGTGCAGATCCTCTGCATGCAGGAAATCTTCACCGGCCCCTACTTCTGCGCCGAGCAGAATCCGCGCTGGTTCGATGCCGTCGAACGCATTCCCGACGGACCGACCACGCAGCTCATGCAGACGCTCGCACAGCGCCATCGCATGGTCATCGTGGTGCCGCTGTACGAGGAAGACACCGCCGGCGTGTACTACAACACGGCGGCGGTCATCGACGCCGACGGCGGCTACCTCGGCAAATACCGCAAGAACCATATCCCGCACTGCGCGCCCGGGTTCTGGGAGAAGTTCTACTTCCGGCCCGGCAATCTCGGATACCCGGTGTTCGACACGGCGTACGCGCGCATCGGCGTCTACATCTGCTACGACCGCCATTTTCCCGAAGGCGCCCGCGCACTGGGTCTGGCCGGCGCGGAGATCGTGTTCAATCCGTCGGCGACCGTCGCCGGTCTGTCCGAATACCTGTGGAAACTGGAACAACCGGCCCATGCGGTCGCGAACGCCTATTTCGTCGGCGCCATCAACCGTGTCGGCACCGAAGCGCCCTGGAACATCGGTGAGTTCTACGGCCAGAGCTACTTCTGCGATCCGCGCGGACAGTTCCTGGCCACCGGTTCGCGCAACCGCTCCGAGCTGATCACCGCCGAACTCGACCTCGACCAGATTCGCGAGGTGCGCAATATCTGGGCGTTCTATCGCGACCGGCGCCCCGACAGCTACGGAGCGCTGGTTCAGCCCTGACGCAGCGCCGCGCGCGTCACGCGCGGGGCCGTCCCTTGCCCTCGAAGGCCGCACCAAAGCCGTGGCTCACGCAACTCGCGAACAGTCTGGCCGCGAGCGCATCGGAACGCGCCCGGTCGCGTGGTGCCGCGAACAGTTCGCGGTCGCGGGACAGCAGGCAGGCAGCGACACCGCTGACCACGGGCGCCGCCATCGAGGTTCCACTGAGCGGGCCGTAGGTGCCGTTCGGCAATGTGGACACCACACCGACACCGGGCGCGATCACGTCGATGCATGCGCCGGTATTGGAGAAGCGTGCGACGAACTCATCGGGGTCGCCGCCGACCGGATCGTCGCGCACGTCCGCAGCGGGCGCCGACTGTGGCGGAAAGCATCCCCGCCGACCGAATGCGGCCACCGCGATCACCCCGGGATGCGCGGCCGGATAGCTGACGATGGGACGGCCGTCGTTGCCGGCCGCCGCCACGACGAGCATGCCGTTGTTGCGCGCGTCGCTCATCGCCTCTGCCACCACCGGATCGGCGGGACCGCCGCCGAGGCTCAGGTTCACGATGTCGCAACGGTCCTGGGCGGCACGCATCATGGCCTTGACGATGGCGTAGTTCGTCGCCCCATTGAGCGCATCGGGAAACACCCGATAGGCTCGGAGGGCGACGCCGGGCGCGATCGCCGTGACCGCACCGCTCGCACCGATCAACCCGGCCACGTGCGTGCCATGTGCACTGACGTCGGCATAGTCGCGCGCCGGGAGTCCCGTGACCGTGCAGACACCGTCGACCGTGAGGGCCGCATGCGGCCCGACACCCGTATCGATGACGCCGACGATGACGCCGGTCGTCCGGTCGAACCGCGTCGCCGCCTCCGACGCCGGGTAGTAGTGGCGCAGCACGTCATCGGCGGCCAGATCGAGCGGCGCGATGCGCAGGCAGTGATCGGCCAGCGCGGGCGCGTCATGACAGGCACCCCAGTAGCCCGGCGACGGCCGCACGTGGAGTCGTTCGATCGACCGGCCCGCGGGCAGCAGCAGGTTCACCTTGCCGTGCGCATCGGTCTGCGCTTCGGCGCCGACGCCCGCCGCGCCGTCACTGACCGCGGCCACGTACAGTCCGGCCAGCGGTGCCCCGGTGTGCGCGTCGATGCAGGTTATCGTGATCTCCACGCTGGCAGCCGCGCGCGTGTCGCGACGCAGGCTGCTCCTGCGCGCCAGCGGCAACGGATGCGGATAAACCACTTCCGGCAGCACGCGCAGCGATGAGTCGCCACGGGCGAGCCGCTCCGCGTCGCCGGCGTCCATGGCCACGAGGGCCGGTCCTTCGCGTTCGGCATCGAGCACGCGCACGGTCACGCCGTCGATCTCGTGCGGCGCGCCGGCCTCGTGCTCGTAGGCACGGCGCAGCGCATTCAGCTGTTCCGCGTCCGGGCCTTCGCGGCTCCGGAGTCCGGTCTGGGGCAACAACAGGTAACGTTGGCTCATGGGTCCCTCGCTCGTGTCGGCACCTCAGTGCCGCCGTGGCGGGCGACCTCTCAGCGGCTGCGCAGCCGGTAGCGTTCGCGGTAATCGTTCGGCGTCATGCTCACGACATGCTTGAACAACCGGCGGAAGCTCGACACGTCCTGGTAACCGCAGCGACCGACGATTTCCTCGAACGACAGATGCGTGGTCTCGAGCAGCGCCTTGGCGCGTTCGACGCGCAGCTTCTGCACGTATTCCAGCGGCGTCGCGCCAAAGTCCTCGTGGAAGCGGCGCAGCAGGGTGCGTTCGCTGACGCGGCAATGGTCGGCGAGCTCGCGCACGCTGATCGATTCGTGCAGGCGCTTCTGCAGCCACTTCTCGGCACGTTCGCCGAGCCCCTGCCGCGGCCGCTGCGCCAGCGCGAGGCTGATGTACGGCGCCTGGCTCTGGCGCTCGCGGTCGACCAGCATGAGCCGCGAGGTGTTCTGGGCGAGCCCCTTGCCACCGGCCCATTCCACCATCTGCAGCACGACCTCGTAGCTGGCCGTCGCCGCGCCGGCGGTAATCACGTTGCCCTCGTCGATCAGCAGTTCCTCGACGGCGAACTCGACCGCGGGATAGCGTTCGCGCGCGAGATTGGCGAGCCACCAGCTCGTCGTCGCGCGCCGTCCGTCGAGCAGCCCGGCTTCCGCCAGCAGCAGGGTCGCATTGCAGGTGGACGCGATGCGCAGCCCTGCCTCGGCGCAGCGCCGCAGCAGCACACGCTCGGCCACGAGGGCGTCGAGGCGGCGGCACAGATCACCGGTACTGGTGTAGTCGATCGCGGCGACGAGCACGATGTCGAGCTCATCGGGACGCGCCAGCTCGGCCTCGAAACTGATGCCACTGCCGATGCGGATCTGACCGGGTCGTGTCGCGACGATGCGCACCGACAGCGGTGCCGGCGTCCCCGGATTCAGCAGGTGCGCCAGCTTGTTCGCGGTGCGCAACGTATCGAGCGGCGTGGTCACGGCCGAGGCCATGGCCGACTCGTGCACGAGAATGCCGATGCGCAGCGCCGCCATCAGCGTGCTCCGCTCGCCGCCACGCGCGCGTCCGTGTCCAGACCGGCCGCATCGACATAGACCACGCCGCCGCCGTCAGTGGCGATCTGCTGCAGCAACGCGGGCGGCAACGTCGCTGCCTGATCCGGTGCCGTGCGGCAGCCCGCGGCGACGCGCGTCGCGCGGTCACGCGTCGCGCCGAGCGGCAGCAGTTCGAGGCCGGTCGTTGCCGGCACTGCCAGCCAGAGACCTGGCGCGAGCGTGGCGGCACACTCGGTGCTGAAAACGCTGGCACGGGTCTCGCCGGTGTGTGCGTCGATGCGCTCGAAGCGCGCGGCAGCGAAATCGAGGCGCATGCTGTAGTCACGGCCGGGCAGCGGCTCGGTCGCGGCCTCGTCGACGACGATATCAGCCGCCTGCAGGCCGCCCGCCATCGATGCGAAAGCGAATGCGGCGGCGGCGCCGACGAGATGGCGCGTCACGGAACGACGGAACGACGGCAGGGTGAAACGGATCAGCGAGGTCATGGCACAGGTCCTTCGGGGAGGGGTGGGACCATGCTAGGCCTGCCGAGACTGCCCCACCGGTGGCGGAATCGCAATCCTGATGGGGAAATCCGCCATCCCGGCCACCGGCAACGGACGCACGAAGGACCCGCTTTCGGCGCATTGGGGCGTGTGCGCGCATCGCAAGCCCACCGGGTCGACGGCGGCGGAAATGCCGTCCCGCGCTGGCGGAACTCACCTCGGCCGCGCGGAGCTACGCGACGCGCGTCGGTCGCCGCCCGCTATCGAGCTATGGCACCAGCCGCACCTGATCGATGACCCATAGAGTTTTCGTGTCGCGGCGCGTGAACACGAAGCAGAGGTCGTCGGTCGTGGCGGCCGGTGTTTGACGGGACGGCAGGTTCGCACGCAGCGTCGTGCGCCCGATGTTCGCGACGGCGGGCGCGAGCGGCAGCTCCAGCCACGGCTTGCCTGCGCAGCCGCCGCGGCGGATCTCGAGTTCGCCGTGTCGCGTCGACGGCTTGCGCCGGACCACGTGCTTTGCGTCGTGCCAGAGCTGGAAGTTGTACGGCACGCTGCCCACGTCGACCTCGATGGCCGTGCCCGCCGCGAGATCGGCCTGCGGCCAGATCCAGCAGGCATCGAAAATGTCGACGCTGTAGAACGGTCGCTCGCCGATGACGGGCGCATCGTCCTCGAGGCGCAGCACGAGACCGTTGTCCCGACACTGACGGAGTTCGCCGCTGCTGCGCCGGCGCAACGCCGCAGCGTCGGTGGGAATGGCCACCGTGCGCGTGAGCCGCGCGCCGTCCACGAACACCGCGGCGTGCAGCGGCGTACCGGCTGGCACGACCAGCGGCGCCACGTATACCGGCGACGCCGGGGACGGCTCGCTGCCGTCCTGTGTGTAACGCAGGCTGCCGAAACCGGTCTGGTTCGACAACTTTACCGTCACGGCACCGGCGTGCGCAGGATCCGCCGTTACGCTGGCGTGCGGCAGGAACGCCGATTCGGCGTAGCCGATGCCCAGCTGGCGGTAGCGCGCCAGCTGCGCCGGCAGGCGCTCGAGGAACCGGCGCCAGTCGCGGCGCTCGCGCGGCGTCCAGTTCACTTCGGCCAGTGCCGCGATGCGCGGAAACACCGCGTGTTCGACGCGCGCGGTCGTGCGCATGTGCTCGACCCAGACATTCGCCTGCGCACCGAGCACGTGCCGGGCTTGCTGCGCGTCGAGTTCCGTCGGCGTGGGCTCGAAACCATAGAGCTTCTCGAGCGTCACCAGATAGGGCCTGCCCGACGGCTCATCGGCCGCGTCACTCTGTAGATTGTCCAGATACAGGTCGGGCGACGGCGACAGCACGACGTCGTGGCCCGCGCGCGCCGCCTCAATGGCGCCCGCGGTGCCGCGCCAGGACATCACGCTTGCACCGGCGGGCAGGTGCCCGCCCTCGAGGATCTCGTCCCAACCGATGAGCCGGCGCCCGTGCCGATCGAGCATGGTCTGGAGGCGCGCCACGAACCACGACTGCAAGGCCATGTCGTCGGCGAGACCGAGCTCCCGGCGCCGGGCCTGCACCTGCCGCGATGCCTTCCAGCGATCCTTGGCCGCCTCGTCGCCCCCGATGTGGATGTAGCGCGACGGAAACAGTGCCACGACCTCGCCGAGCACGTCGTCGATGAAGCGAAACGTGGCTTCCTCCACATTGAGCAGATACGTGTGAACGCCCCAGTCCGTCGAGACGGAGGGCCGCTCACCGGTACCGAGCGCCGGGTATGCCGCAATGGCCGCCTGCGCATGGCCCGGCATGTCGATCTCCGGCACGATGGTGATATGCCGCTCGGCGGCATACGCGACGATGTCGCGGATTTCGTCCTGCGTGTAGTAGCCGCCGTAGCGACGCGGCTTGCCGGTGTCCGGGTCGATGTCGGCCGCCGCGGCCGGCCCCGGCGGAACGCGCCAGGCGCCCACCTCGGTCAGCTTCGGGTACTTCCGGATCTCGATGCGCCAGCCCTGGTCGTCGGTGAGGTGCCAGTGCAAGGTGTTGAGCTTGTGCAGCGCCATCGCGTCGATGAGCTTCTTGACGAATGCCGGCGGCTGGAAATGACGCGCGGAGTCGAGCATCAGGCCGCGCCAGCGATACCGCGGCCAGTCGGTGATCGTGCCCGCAGCGATGACGGTCGCGGACGACGCGTCGCCGGGCTGCGCGGTGAGCAGCTGCCACAGCGTCACGGCGCCGTAGAACAGGCCGGCTTCACTGCCGGCGCCGACGTCGATTGCACCGTCACCCGCATCGAGCAGGTACCAGCCATCCAGCGCGTCGCGGCCGGCGTGGAACGAGAATCGGATGCCGGTCGCCGACGGTTTCGCGGCACAACCGATCGCGAGCGACAAGCCGCGCGTACGTTGCACGAGATCGGCGAAATACTGCGCGACCTTGCGCGCCTCGTCGCCACAGGCGTGGATCGTCGTCGTCGCGTCGATGCGCACCGGCGCGCGCTCGGACTCCGGCTTGATCTCGGCCGGTGCAGGCACGATCACATCGAGTGGAGTCGTGGTCACCTGGGCCGCACTGGCACGCTGACCCGCGTTTGCGCCCGGCGGCGCATGCGCGCAAGCCACGAGCAGCACGGCAGAAACCACGATGCCGGCCAGGCAGGCGTATCTTGGTCGAGTCATGAGCACCTCTGCTGTCGATCGTACATTCGTGCATGGAGCGCGCGGCCGACGCTGGCCGACGATGCACCAGTAGACGCTGCGGCGGCAGGTGCCGCAATGGTGTGCTGTGCGATGTGCGGCCAAAGCAGGCCTTCGTTCCCGAGCACAGGGCGGTTTTCGATCACGGCAGCGCAGGTCGGCCCGGACACCCGACTCGCGGATGGATGCTTCGCCGACCAACGATGCCGTGGCCCGGTGGCAAAAAGAGGGCCGAGATCCACACCCGGCCCTAAGTCACCACGTTGGAGACGAACGGGTACGCACCGGCCGGAGACGGCGGCCGCACGCGCGGCCGCCGCTCGGCGCCGGTCAGAAGTTCGCGCGCAAGGTCAGCATGTAGCGGCGGCCGGTCGAGTACTTGCCCGCGACGTAGTCTTCGGTACCGAGGTACTGAAAGTACTTTTCGTTGGTCAGGTTCGATCCGTCGAGCGTGACGCCGAGGTGCTCGGTGAAGTTGTAGCCGATGCTCGCGCCGACTTCGGTGTAGTCGTCGACGCTGGCAGGCGCCGCACCGGCGACATAGCCGCCAGCCAGATACTTGCTGCGGAAGTTGTAGTTCAGGCGCGCGCTGAACGGCCCTTTCTCGTAGTACGGGCTGATCGTCAGCGCGTTCTTCGACTGGTACGGCATCGGATTGCCCTGGTCGGTACGGCCCAGCGCATGCGTGTAGTTCGCGGCGATGCCGAAGCCGGTTTCGCCAAAGGGCTGCTGGTAGTTCAGATTGAAGCCCTTCACCTTGGCGCTGCCGGCGTTGTACGGGCGGCTGATGCTGTAGTCGCAGAAGCCGTCGGCGGTGCAGCCGTTGAACCCGACCAGCGTTCCCCACTGGTCCGGATTGTTGTCGCGGATCGAGTTGTACTGGCGCTCGATGCGCGCCACGCGATCGATGTAGTTCGACACGTCCTTGTAGAAGATCGACGCGGCGAGCACCGACGATTCGGCGAAGTACCACTCCGCCGAGATGTTGAAGTTGGTCGACTCGTACGGTGCGAGGTCCGCATTGCCGCCGGCACCGGTCAGCGTCGAATCGTTGAGGAAGGTGTTGTTCACCATCTGGTTGTACGGCGCCCAGGCGATGACCTTCGCGCCGCTGAAGCGCAGCACCACGTCGTCGGTGGCGTCGTAGATCAGGTTGAACGACGGCAGCGGCTTGTCGTAGTTACTGGTCTTGGTCTGCCACCACGCAGCCGGCGCGGGCAGCACGGGCTGATTGCCCCCGGGGTTGTAGCCCGATGCGTTGGTCTCGGTGTCGACGTAGCGCACGCCGAAATTGCCGTGGAACTTGCCTTCGGTCTGGAAATTCAGCTGCGCGTAGAACGCGTCGGTGGTCTGGTCGAGCGCCCAGGTGTTGTTGATGGTCGAGCCCGGATCCGGCGCGGCGTAGTTGATCGGCGAACCGCGCACCCAGCTGATCACGTTGTCGCGCCCCACATAGACGTGGTGGCCGTGATCGAAGGAGAAGCCGTTGAACGCGCCCATGGTGTCGGTGTAGCCGATGGTGCCCACGTCGGCGAGCGAGCCCAGGCGCACGCCGCCGTAGACCGCCAGGCCATAGGCCTCTTCGTGCTTGTTGTGGCGATAGCCGACCTGCAGCGTGTGGAACACGCTGTCGAAGTTCTTGCTGAAGTCGAGCTGGCCGTAGGTGTCTTCGCCTTCCGACGAGAAGATGCCGCGGTTGCCCATCCAGCCCGCATCGGCCCAGTTCGCCGGATTGCGCGCCGCGGCCGGATCGTCGAAGGTGATGCCGCGGCTGGTATCCCAGCTGAATCCGCCGAAGTAGACGGGTTCGATGAACCACTGCGTGATGTTCGGGTTTTCCGATTTCGAGCGGCCGATCTGGCCGCCGAGATCCCAGCCTTCGCCGCGGTATTTCATCGCGAGGTCGAGCCCCTTGGTCGTGACCTCGGATTCGCGCGCCTGGTTGTCGTAGATCACCGCACCGCCGTCGGCCGAGGCATGGCCGGATTGCGCGACGCCGCCGCGCACATCGCCGAGGCGGTCCACCGCGGCGACCGTCGACGGCAGCCACGTCGTGAAGCTGTACATCGACTGGTTGTAGTTGTTGAAGTTCTCGCGGATATAGAGGCCGCTCAGCGTCGCCTCGAAATTGTCGTTCGGCTTCAGTTCGAGATTGACGACCGCGCTGTTGCGCTTGCGTGTCTGCTGGAACCAGGCCGCGTTGACCGAGTTCGGCACCATGGTGCCCGGGGATACGCCGGTCGCATTCGTGAACGTCGACGCCGGCACATAGCCGAAGATCTCGATGCCCTGCCGGTCGACCTGCTCCGCGTAGTGCTGGGCGGCGACCGCAAGACCAAAGGTTTCCGCCGCATTCTTGACGCTGTAGAGGATCGACGCGTTCGGCTTGCCTTCCGAGGCCTGGTCGCTGTAGCTGTAACCGACTGAACCGTTGAGCGTGTTCGATTCGAGATCGAGCGGCTTGCGCGTGTGCATGAGGATGGTGCCGCCGATCGAGCCTTCGGGCAGGCGCGCTTCGGGCGACTTGTAGATCTCGAGGCGGCCCAGGATTTCGGGTGCGATCAGGGTGTAGTCGAAGCCGCGGTTCGGCTGCTCGCCGTAGAGCCAGATCGACTGGGCGACCGGATGGCCGTCGAGGAAGGACAGGTTCAGCGACGGATCGGTGCCGTCGATGCTGACGCGCTCACCCTGGCCGAAACGGCGGTCGATGGTGACACCGGGAATCTGCGCCATCGCTTCGGCGACGTTGGTATTCGGAAACTTGCCGATGTCCTCGGCCGTGATCGACTCGACCACGGCTTCGGATTCGCGCTTGGTATCGAGCGACGCCTTGAGGCTCTGACGTATGCCCTTGACGACGACTTCCTCGAGCTGCTGGGTGTCTTTGCCGTCGGGTGCGTCGGCGGCGGTCTCGGCGTGAGCAGCGCCGTGGAGGCTCAGTGCGGTGACGATGCTCAGGGCGAGCAGATTTCTGCGAACGATCATGAAGTGTTCCCCTTCCCTACCGTGTGTTGTTTGCCTCGGGTGCCGGCTGCGCGCGCAACCTCGCCTTACGGGCCTCGGTGAGTACGTCTCGTGCCAACGCGTCCTGTCACATGAACTTCCATAAGCTGACGCCCCGCGCGGAGCGTCGGAATTCGTCCGTTCAGCCACTCTCTGCGCGCGCGTCGAGCAGCCAGCACGCCGCGCCGATCACGCCGAGCTGGCCATGATCGATGAGACTCACCGGAATGCGTTCGAGTACCGGCCGCATCACGCCTTTTGCGAGAAAGCGCGCGCTGAAATTGGAATGCAGCAGAAACTCGCGGATGTGCGGCAGGATGCCACCGGCCAGGTGCACGCCCCCGCGCGCGCCGCAGCTCAGCGCGAGGTCGCCGACGACGCTGCCGAGCCAGGCGCAGAACAGGTTCAGGGTTTCGATGGCCAGCGCATCGTGCGCGTTCAGCGCCGCCTCGGTGATCGCCGCCGGCACGCGCAGGGATGGCTGTACGCAACGAATCGTGCACAGGGCGTTGTAGAGCTGCACGAGGCCCGGACCGGACAGCGCGCTTTCGTTGCTGACGTGACCGGACTGGCGCATCAGCAGGCGCAAGATGTCGACTTCGAGCTCGTTGCCCGGCGCGAGCGCGGCCTGACCGGCCTCGGTGGCCAGCACGATGGGGCGATGCGGTCCCGGAATGCGCACGGCGGCACCGAGCCCGGTGCCCGGCCCGACGATCAGGGTCGGCCCGCCGGCGGCGATCGCGGGATCGCCCGGCAACAGCACACATTCACTCGCGCGCAGGCTGTGCGTTGCACAGGCGACGGCTTCGAAATCATTGACGAGCGCTACCTCGTCGACACCGATCTCGTGTCGGATCTCGGCCAGCGACACGGCCCAGGGCAGGTTTGCGTTGACGAGCGCGTCGCCGACGGCGACGCCGGCACAGGCAATCGCGACGCGCTGTACGGGCACGTCGCCGATCGCCAGCAGGAAGTGTTTCAGCAGCACACCGAGATTCGGGAAATCGGCGCAGACGTACTTTTCGTAGCGTTCCACCGCGACCCGCGCGGAACCGGACTCGAGCGGCCGCACGAGTCCGATGCGTGCATGCGTACCGCCGACGTCGGCTGCGACGAACGGCGCGGCCTGCGCGTTTCCGACTTCGGCGATTCGCTGACTCGCTGCTGCCACGCTGTGCTCCCCGAGCAAGTACCGGTGCGGACATCGCACCGTCGGCAACGGGCGCCCGATCCCCCGGCCCATCGCCCACGTCCCACGACCCAACGCACGCGCCCCGTGTCGACAGTACGTGCAGGAAACCGCCACGACGGCGTAATGGGGGCCGAGTCTGAAACTTGCGTGACAACGTTGTCAATAGCTTGAAACGACGGACTTGTCCGGACTGCATGATTGCCTGCCCGATCGCTGTTCCGGGACCGCGGCCGATTCCGCGGAAAGCCTGCTTTACCCCTGTTTTTAGTCCGTTTTCTGTCACAAAGGGCAGCGCAGTCCAGCCCCATGACCGGACGTGGTCCAACGCTGCATCGCAGCATTCCCGGCAGGTGCAATCGCCGGCGGCACCGGGCAAGATATGACAACGTTACTAGTCCCGCGTCCCGTCCATCCCGGGCGGCGCGGCAACACCAACCGGCGCGGCCCGCATCGCACCGACGCGCCAGGAAAACGGGGATACCGGCATGTCCAGCACGACCTACACGGGGAGCGCGGCGCAGTACCGCAGTTCCATCGCGATCATCGGCACCCTGTTCTTCATTTTCGGCTTCGTGACCTGGATCAACGGCCCACTGATCGGCTTCGTGAAGCTCGCGTTCGATCTGGACACCGATGCCAAGGCGTTCCTGGTCACGTTCGCGTTCTATATGGCCTACTTCTTCCTTGCGCTGCCGTCATCGCTGATCCTGGAACGCACCGGGATGAAAAAGGGCATGGCGCTGGGCCTCGGCGTCATGGCTGTCGGCACGGTCATTTTTGGAACCTTTGCGACACTGCGAAATTATTCCGCGTGCCTCGGCGGCCTGTTCGTGATCGGCTCGGGATTGTCGCTGTTGCAGACCGCATCGAATCCGTACATCAGCATTCTCGGCCCCATCGAAAGCGCAGCGGCACGCATCAGCATCATGGGCATCTGCAACAAGGTGGCCGGCATTCTGAGCCCCATCGTCATGGGCATGCTCGTAATGAAGGACGTCGGCCATTTCGAGGCCCAGGTGGCTGCCGCGGCGACACCGGAGATCCGGCATGCGCTGCTCAACGAGTTCGCCGCCAAGATCTACTGGCCCTATATGGTGATGGCCGCCGTACTGGCCGCGCTCGCCGTCTGGATACTGCGCTCGCCGCTGCCCGAGCTCGAATCCGCCAAGGCCAATGCGACCGACACGGGCGCCGGCGAACCCCGCCGCAGCGTATTTCAGTTCCCGCACCTGCTGCTGGGCGTGCTTTGCATCTTCGTCTACGTCGGCGTCGAGGTGCTGGCCGCCGATGCGATCGGCACCTATGGCAAGAGCTTCGGCATCCCCAGCGAACAGACCACGTACTTCACCGCCTTCACACTCGCGGCCATGCTGCTCGGCTATGTGATCGGCCTGGCCACGATTCCGAGGTACCTGTCGCAGCAGCGCAGCCTCGCCATTTCCGCCGTGCTCGGTGTGATCTTCAGCATCGCCGCCTATCTGACCAAGGGCTACGTGTCGGTCGGATTCGTCGCCGCCCTGGGGCTCGCGAATGCACTGATGTGGCCGGCGATATTCCCGCTCGCCATCGCAGGCCTGGGCCGATTCACGGAAAAAGGGTCGGCGCTGCTGATCATGGGCATTGCCGGCGGCGCCATTCTTCCGCGCTTTTTTGCGGTCTACAAGGACATCTACGATTTCCAGCTCGTGTTTCTCGCGATCGCGGCGCCTTGCTATTTGTATATTCTTTTTTACTCCCTGAAGGGCCACGCGGTCGGCCGCGGCACTGCACCCGCGCTCGCCACTGCGCGCGGCTGAGACCGGGCTCGGCTGCAGCGACCGGCCCGTCGCGCGGCCTGCGCGCCGGCAGTGCCGGGGCGGCGCGGCACGCGCGCCGCCTCGCTTCTGAAGCCGTTTCTGGTCACAATCGGCCCGGTGCGCGCTGTGACCGGCCCGCCAGCAACGAGACCCACGCCGTACCCTGCAAGGCCCACCGATGCGCAGTCCGACGATCAAAGACGTCGCCGAACGTTCCCAGGTTTCGCTCAAAACCGTATCCCGCGTCATCAACAACGAAGCGACTGTGCGCGAAGGCACGCGCAACAAGGTGCTGCGCGTCATCGCCGAGCTCGGCTACCAGCCCGACCTGTCGGCGCGCAGCCTGCGCAGCGCTCGCTCGTACGCACTCGGACTGGTCTACGACAATCCGAATCCGTACTACGTCATCGCCGTGCAGAGCGGCGTGCTGTCGGTGTGTCGCGAATCCGGCTACGGGCTGCAGATCCATCCCTGCGATTCGAGCTCGCCGAACCTGGCCGACGAACTGGTCCATCTCGCGCGCCATTCGCGCCTTGCCGGGCTCGTGCTGGCTCCGCCCATGTCGGAACGCCTCGCGCTGATACAGCACCTGAAGGCGCACAAGATCCCCGTCGTGCGCATCATTTCGGCGGCAGCCGACCCGCAGGACGGCTACCCCTGTGTCTATGTCGACGACCGCGACGCGGCCTACGACATCACCAAGCACCTGATCCAGCTCGGACACCACCGCATCGGCTTCCTATGGGGCGGCGAAGCGCACCGCTCCAGTCCCGAGCGCTATCGCGGCTACGAAAGCGCACTCAAGGACTACGGCATACCGCTGGACAAGAAACTGATCCTGCACGGCGACTACAGCTTCGACGACGGATTTCGCGGCGCGCGCAAGCTGCTCGCACTGAAGGACAGGCCTACCGCCATCTTTGGCTCGAACGACGAGATCGCCGCCGGCGTGCTCGCCGCGGCCAAATCCTCCGGCCTCGAAGTGCCCTACGACCTGTCCATAGCCGGCTTCGAGGACAGCCCGTTTTCCAAGCAGTCCTGGCCCGCGCTGACCACGGCCAAGCAGCAGACCGAAGACATCGCGCGCCACGCGACACAGCTGCTGATTTCCGAACTCGATCGCGAGGAGAACGACGTCGAGAAACTGACCGTCGTCGGCAACAAGGGCTTCAGCCCGCAGCTCGTGATACGCGGGTCGACGGGGCCGGCGAGGCCGGCAGCGGGCTGATCGCCAACGCGCGCCAGGCGAAGCGCTCACACCGCGAACGGTGCAACTGATGATGCCTGACGCATCATTCAGGCTGCGCCACGAAGCGGCGCTGGCTTGGGTGAATGGCTAGCGCCCGACTTCGGGTCCTTGTGCGCCGGCATCATAAATGTCCAGCTCCAATGCAATGCCGCGCTGGCCGAGCTTGAGCAAAGTCGTTGCGCAGAGGGACAGCCCGTTGTTGCTGCGGCCCATGAAAAGACCGCAAAGCAAATCGGGTTGGTAGCGCGCGAGTGACTCCCAGACAGAGAGGTCTTGTGTGAGCTTCTCAAGGATATCGAGGACCTGTCCTTCCAGATCCTCTGGCTCGCGACGAGTTGCACCAAGCTGCCAGCTCCCCGTCCTGGCAACGCGAACGACACCGGTTGCGCTCCCAACAAGCTCCTGGTCTTTCCGCCAGAACCTGGTTGGACTCGCTCCCAGCAACGCACCGATCGTGTCGGGATCAAGATCGTCACCGAAGAGTCGGAGTGTCGCTCCGGAATGATCGAATGGTGCCATTGGCCTCTTTCGCCTGAATAGGCCGAGTTGCGGCGCGACGTCGGCTTGAATGAGTCAGGGCTCACCGCTCGGCTTTTCGGTGCCCGTGAGTCTTTGCCGGCGGGTTCCCCGGCAATCCCACGGACGATCCAACCGATCGCTGCAGCACGAACCCGGAGCAAGCCCTGCATCCGCGCCGATGTAGATCCGCTCGACGGTGAGGCTAACCGACACGGTAGAGCACATTGTTGCCTACCCTGTTCTCGCGAATACGCGTCACCAGCACCGCCCTGGATACGGCTTCGGTTGTTCTTGGCTGCTCGCCGCTCAGCCAATGCGCCAGGAGCGAGAATTTCCTGCACTCGGTTCCAAGCAGCTCAACTGCTGAAGCTAGTGCGGGCAAGTGTTTCGCGTC
Organism: Rhodanobacteraceae bacterium; assembly: GCA_045864815.1. Classification (GTDB taxonomy): domain Bacteria; phylum Pseudomonadota; class Gammaproteobacteria; order Xanthomonadales; family Rhodanobacteraceae; genus Tahibacter. The sequence continues at coordinate 52,859 of BTVG01000025.1, forward strand.
TAGCGCCCACTCTGGGCTTTCGGGGTCCGCGTTGTCGCCAAGGAACTCGCATGAGCAGCCGCCCGCAACTGAGAAATGGAGCGCGGCCTCTCCACAAAATTTCGCGTTCGTCACTCCCAGACCCGACGCCGCAGACAAACGCTTTGCGGATACTGCGACCTTTGCGGTTGGACTGATGACAGCAACGAGTTCGAGGCACATATCGGCAAACTACTGTTGGACCCAAGAGCGGGGCGTAGCAAATACGTTGGCGCGGATCACGGCGACGTCAATCACACTTCCCCTCCGCGAGACAGGGAATCGTGATGACGCTCTCCTTGCATCCGGAGCGAAACACTGATGGTGTTGCCATGCCCGTACCAGATTGCGCAAAGGCGCCTGGCATCCAGTATAGACAGGGCACATCGTTGCGCGACGAGACGTCAGTGATGCGAAAGCGGCTCTGGTGAACCGTCAACGCGCGGCATTGGAAGACGGGCGTGCTTTTACTGCCGCTTCGAGTTTCTCGGGTTGCGGGTTCCCATGTGCAAGCCAATCCATGGCAAACACCGCCATTTGCGCCTTACCGAGATCCTGAGCCGTAGCGCCGCTGAATCCGCTACCCGGAAGTCCAGACTCCTGCTGCACGACCAGAATCGTCAGTGGCGGAAGACCATTGACCAGACAGTACGACTGGATCGGCTCCAGAAGCTGGCCGATCCCTGCACGATGAGCGCCAGTGATCGACTCCAGCTGCGACTACGTGATGGTTTGACGATTGCGCGCTGCCCATGCCAACACTGCCCAGATCTGGCAAGCGCGTTCTGATCGCGTCATGGATCGTCTCTCTCGATTGCCGTGTTGAAGAAGCATCGACCAAAGATCAGACCCTGCGCACCCAGCGCTGATTGAGCAACGGTAGCTCGAGAACGGCAGGGCCGCCGCCGGAACGAAACGTGGCGAGAAGCCGCAGCTCGAGAAGGTATTGCCGCCAGAACGCGTTCCACTTTCTGCGTTTGCGCGGTGCCGGCACGTGAAGCTTCCAGTGCACGCGCACACAGTCGTTCCCGCACGCCGGGCACGCGAACCTCGCCAATGCTTGAGGTTTCCTTTGCAGCGTGCGGCAATTCAGGCATGCGAAGGTTCGGTTGCTCATGGCGACACCGTGGCGAACATGGCGAAGCCGAACGGCTGGATTTCACCGCGCGGCGAGAATCAGGCCGATGTTCCCGACCGGCTGGGCGCCGGGGAACTGCCAGGACTCGCCCAACGACGGTGCTGCACCAGACAAATGATGGCGAAGACTGTCTCGATGGCCGCCCCCGTGGCGGCTGCAACGGGCACGGGCGCCATCCGATAGCCCAAGGCGAATCCGGCGAACGCAAGGACCAGGCCCAGCGCCCAGTACAGGCGCATGCCGTACAGCGTGGCAAACACGAGGTAGCGGCCGCCGATGACCAGCAACATGGCCGGGAAGAACCAGCGCGGCTCCTGCAGACTCAGCGCGTAGGCGAGGGGCAGGCAGAAGATCAGCCAGAATGTGCTCGCTCCGGCCAGTTCGCCCAGTGGATTGCCCTGGGTGTGAGCGCCGCGCGCACGAAGCAGCTTGCACAGAAGCACACCGGCCGGATGAATCAGCATGCCCCCGATGAGTAGCGCCCAGACTGCCTTCTGAGCCGGGCCGGCGATCGCGACCCCCGCTGCCGCCCACCAGGCGAGTGCCGACGCCAGGATACCGGCACCGCCACTGCAATAGCCGCGCCGCATGTCCGCTTGCGCGTCCGAAATCGATGTGTCCATGGTTCAGCTATCCCGGTCGTGGCTGTAGGTTCCTCGCCTAGCGTAGCGGAGTCAGATCCACTTCACCGAGAGCATCGCAGCGAGAACATCGACCAGCTGCTGGGTGTCCTCCATCACCTGCCCATGGTCTTGCGGATCATCGTAGTGCGACGGTTGCCCCTCGATTCGCCGCAACCTGCCCTGCATCCGGTCGTGGAAATCCGGCAGGTCAGACGCCCAGGGCATTGAACCCGGGAACCCGATGCTGCGGTACGGCGCGCAGATGAAATCGGCATGCCACGACCAGCCACGGGACTCCCGTGCGGCGAACAGGGCGACGCGTTGTGATTCGGTGAGGGGCATTGGTGCGCTCCGCGCAAGCCCCGCGGGGTTCTGGTCGACGGAGTGCGGTTGTCGCCACCCTCGACGTGTCGCCTGCCGCCAGGCAAGCGTGGTTGAAACGGGCAGCAATGCACGACGCGACTCCGGCGCAGGACGACACACGCCCGAGTCAGCCGCGCAATTCTGCCGCCTCCCGCGCCAGCGCCGCGATCGCAGTCCAGTTTTCCGCAGCGACGAGTTCATTGGGCGTCAGCCACGACCCGCCGACCGCGATCACATTGGGCAGCGCGAGCCACTGCTTCGCGGTCTGCGCGGTGATGCCGCCGGTGGTGCAGAAGCCGATCGCGGGCAGCGGCGAGGCCAGCGCGCGTACGAAGTCGATGCCGCCGGCCGGCACGGCCGGAAAGAATTTCTGCCAGCGATAGCCGCGCTCGAGCAGGCGCATCGCTTCGCTCGCGGTCGAGGCGCCGGGCAGGTAGGGCAACGCGGAATCGTCCGCGGCATCCAGCAGGGCGGGCGAATGCCCGGGTGACACGGCAAACGCGGCGCCGGCGCTCGCCGCGGCCTGCAGGTCCTGTGGCGTGAGCACGGTGCCGGCACCGACGGCGACTCCGGAAACCTCGGCGGCGATCGCGCGGATCGCGTCGATCGCGACCGGCGTGCGCAGGGTGATCTCTACCGCCGGTATGCCGCCGGCGACGAGGGCGCGTGCCAGCGGCACCGCGTGCGCGAGGTTCTGCACCACGACGACAGCGACGACGGGCGCGAGGCGCAGCGTGGATTCGATCTGCGCCTGGCGCGACTGCATCGCTGCACTCATTCGACGACTCCGAAGATCGTGGCGCCCGTGTCGGCCGTGCTGACCTGGGCGCGGAAGATCGCGAACATTTCGCGACCGAGACCGGACTGGTTGGCGGCAAGGTCGACGGCCGCAGGCTGGCGCGCATCCCATTCGACCGCATCGACCAACGCCTCGACACGGCCGCTTCGCGCGCAGACGCGCACACGGTCACCGTCGCGCAGCTTCGCGATCGGACCGCCACAGGCGGCTTCGGGGGTCAAGTGGATCGCGGCCGGGATCTTTCCCGACGCACCCGACATGCGTCCGTCAGTGACCAGCGCGACGCGCAGGCCGCGCCCCTGCAGTACGCCAAGCGCGGGGGTGAGCTTGTGCAGCTCCGGCATGCCGTTCGCACGCGGCCCCTGGTGGCGCACGACGACGACGACATCCTGCGTGAACTCGCCGCGATCGAAGGCCTTCTGCACCGATTCCTGGTCCTCGAACACCCGCGCGGGTGCTTCGATGGTGTGGCGATCGTCGGGTACCGACGACACCTTGATCACGGCGCGCCCCAGGTTGCCGGTGAGCAGGCGCAGGCCGCCGTCGGCGCGGAACGGCTCGGCGACCGGGCGCAGCGCGGTCACGTCGAGGCTTTCGGAGGTGCTCGGTCGCCATTCCAGCAGGCCTCCTTTCTGCAGCGTGGGTGCGCGGCGGTAGGTGTCGAGGCCGCCGCCGGCGACGGTCTCGACCTCGCCGTGCAGCAGACCCGCGTCGAGCAGCTGCGCAATGAGGAATCCCATGCCGCCGGCCGCGTGGAACTGGTTCACGTCGGCGCTGCCGTTCGGGTAGACGCGGGCGAGCAGTGGCACCACGCCGGCGAGCGCGTCGAAATCCTCGAGCTGCAGCTCGAACCCGGCGGCACGGGCAATGGCCACCAGATGCAGCAGATGGTTCGTCGAACCACCGGTCGCGTGCAGACCGACGATGCCGTTGACGATCGCGCGTGCATCGACGACGCGCCCGGCAGGCAGGTAGCGCTCGCCGAGCGCCGTGATCGCGAGCGCGCGTTCGACCGCGGCAACCGTCAGCGCATCGCGCAGTTCGGTGTCCGGATGCACGAAGCTCGATCCCGGCAGCTGCAGGCCCATGATCTCCATGAGCATCTGGTTCGAATTCGCGGTGCCGTAGAACGTGCAGGTGCCGGGCGCGTGGTACGAGCGCGCTTCGATGTCGAGCAATTCCGCGCGTGTGGCGTTGCCTTCGGCATAGCGCTGGCGCACGCGCGCCTTTTCGTCGTTGGTTGCGCCACTGGGCATGGGGCCGGCCGGCACGAACACGGCCGGGATGTGACCGAAGTGCAAGGCACCGATCAGCAGGCCCGGCACGATCTTGTCGCAGATGCCCAGGTACAGTGCGGCGTCGAACATGTCGTGCGACAGGGCGATGCCGCTCGCGAGCGCGATGGTGTCGCGCGAGAACAGCGACAGCTCCATGCCGGTGCGGCCCTGCGTGACGCCGTCGCACATCGCCGGCACGCCGCCGGCGACTTCGGCGGTAGCGCCGCGATCCCGTGCCGCGGCGCGTATCAGCGCCGGATACCGCTCGTAGGGCTGGTGAGCGGACAGCATGTCGTTGTAGGCGGTGACGATGCCGAGATTCGGCGCGATGCCTTCGCGCAGCCGTTGCTTGTCGACCGCACCGCAGCCGGCGAAGCCGTGGGCGAGATTGCCGCAGGACAGGCGATTGCGCCGCGGCCCGGCGTCGCGCGCCTGCGCGATGCGCTCGAGATAGCGCTCGCGCGTCGCCCGGCTGCGCTCGTCGATCGCGCGCGTGACGGCCGCCAGAGTGGGATTCAATGCCATCGCTGAGTCCGGATCACGTGGAAGCTCGCGCAAGTGTTTCCATCAGGGGCACCAGTACATCCGCAGCGGCTCACCGGCACACTTGACGACCGCGCGTATCGGCATGTCTTCGCTGCGCGTGTGCGGATCGAGCGCGCGCGCGAGCACGCCGCGCTTCTCGACACCTTCGATATGCAGATACAGCGCCGCGGTTGCAAGCAAGGTAGGCAAGGTGAGGGTCACGCGCGGCTCGGGTGCCGCCGGTGCGTTCAGCGCGAGCACGCGTGCACGTCCATGCGGGTCGAGCGCCTGCGCCAGCGTGTCGCCGCCCGGGAACAGGGACGCGGTGTGGCCGTCGCCGCCCATGCCGAGCACGACGGCATCGAACGGCAGCGGCAGGGCCTCGATGCGTCGCGCAATGCGCAACAGCGCCGCCGCGGGATCGCGCGCCGGTTCAAACAGCGGCTCGAAGCGGGCCGCGGCGGCCGGCCCCGCGAACAGGGTTTCACGCAGCAGGCGCGCGTTCGACCGCGTGTCGTCAGGCGCCACCCAGCGTTCGTCCGCGAGCGTCACGACGACGCGCGACCAGTCGAGGCGGATCCGGCCGAGTTCGCGCAGGAACTGGCGCGGCGTGGTGCCGCCCGACACCGCGAGCAGGGCGACGCCGCGCGTGAGGATTGCATCGCGCAGATCGCAGGCCACGGCCGAGGCGAGCGCACGGGCGAGCGTCGCGCTGTCGGCGTAGGCGTGCTCGATCAGATTCGCGTGCAGATCGCGGCGGCGGATGGCGGGCTCGCGCACGGTATCAAGGTGCATCTTCATGCCAGGTTCTTCCATCTCTCTCGATGAGTGCGACGGCCGCACTCGGACCCCAGGTGCCGGCGGTATAGGCCCTGGGCGCTTCGTGACCGGCCTCCCAGGCGGCGAGGATGGGATCGGCCCAGGCCCAGGCCGCCTCGACTTCATCGCGACGCATGAACAGGGTCGGGTTGCCGCGCACCACGTCCATGAGCAGACGCTCATAGGCATCGGGATTGCGTACGCCGAACGCCTCGGCAAAGCTCATGTCGAGCGCGACGCGGCGCAGGCGCAGGCCGCCCGGCCCCGGATACTTGTTCATGAGCCAGAGCTTCACGCCTTCGTCGGGCTGCAGCCGCAACACGAGCTTGTTGGTCGAAATCGGGCCGGCGTGCTCGCCAAAGATCGAATGCGGGATCGCACGGAACGTGATGACGATTTCCGAAACGCGCTCGGGCAATCGCTTGCCCGTGCGCAGATAGAACGGCACACCGGCCCAGCGCCAGTTGCGCAGCTCCGCCTTGAGCGCGACGAAGGTTTCGGTGCGGGATTCGGGCCGGCCGATTTCCTCGAGATAGCCCGGCACGGCGCCACCGTTGGAGGCACCGGCGCGGTACTGGCCGCGCACCGAATGCTGCGCGGCATTGCTTTCGTCGATGGGTTTGAGCGCGCGCAGCACCTTGAGTTTTTCGTCGCGGATCGCATCCGGCGCCAGCGAAGCCGGCGGCTCCATCGCCACCAGACAGAGCAGCTGCAGCAGATGGTTCTGGACCATGTCGCGCAGCGCACCGGCACCATCGTAGAAACCCGCGCGCCATTCCACGCCAATGGTCTCGGCCACGGTGATCTGCACGTGATCGATGTGTCCGGCGTTCCAGAGCGGCTCGAACAGCGCATTGCCGAAACGCAGCGCGACGAGGTTCTGGACGGTTTCCTTGCCGAGATAATGATCGATGCGATACGTCTGCTGTTCGGCGAAACAGCGGCCGAGCGCGTCGTTGATCGCCGTCGCCGATTTCAGATCGCGACCTATCGGCTTTTCCACGACGACGCGTACGCGGCCGTGATTGAGCCCGCGCTCGCGCAGGCGCTCGCAGATAGGCACGAAGATTTCCGGGCTGGTCGCGAGATAGAACACGCAGACGCGCTCGGACGTTGCGCCGATCGCCGCGGCGAATTCGTCCCAGCCGGCGTCCTTGCGTGCGTCGAGCGCGTGATAGGAGATCAGGTCGAGGAAGCCCTGCAGCGTGCTCTCGGGCAGATCGTCGCCGAGCGACTTGAGAACCGCGGCACGCACCCGGGCATGGTATTCCGCGTGGCCCAGCGTATCGCGCGCAACACCGATCAGGCGGCTGCCGGGCAGGATCTGACCGTCGGCATAGCGGTGATACAGCGCGGGCAGCAGCTTGCGCACGGCGAGATCGCCGGTGCCGCCGAAGATGACGAGATCGAAGGGGTCGACTTGGCTGGCGGGTGCAGTCACGGAACACTCCTGGCGCGGTCGCAGGAACAATACCACTGAAATACCACCACGCAACAGATCAGTGACCTGGACGCGGCGAAACTATGCCGCAAGCCACCGCAGGGCGGCGTGACAGGCGCATGAAAAAAGGGCGAAGTGCGCGGGGAACGAAGGCGCGCGAGCCGACATCGGGAGGCGCGCGAGAGCGCCCGCTCAGGGCCAGACGGGTTCTTCCCGCATCTGTCAGACCTGGCCGGCGTGCGAGGCCGCCGGAATCTCGCGGCTCCAGCGTCGGCCGCGACCACAGCGTCGTGAAGGCGAGCGACTACCGGGCCTGGCCCGAAGCGCGCACGCCGGACCACTCGCAACCGCTTTACGATGATGGTATCTGACTGGTATTGTCCTTCGCCATGTCCACCGCACTGCTCAAGATCTGGCGCCAGCTCGGCAAGGAAAAGGCCGTGCACCGCGAACTCGCGTGGATGCGGGTGCGCAATCTCATCGAGCGGGCGATCGCCTCGGGCGACCTGCCGCCCGGCTCCGCACTGCCGAGCGAACGCGACCTCGCCCAGCAGTTGGAGCTGTCGCGCGTCACCGTGCGCAAGGCCATCGCCGGCCTCGTCGCCGACGATGTATTGATCCAGCGCCAGGGCGCCGGCACGTTCGTCGCCGGCCGCATCGTCAAATCGTTCTCGCGCCTGACCAGCTTCAGCGACGACCTGCGCGCGCGCGGCATGAATCCGCGCTCGGTGTTTCTGAGCCGCGGCAGCGGCGAGGTAACCCCGCAGGAAGCGATGGCGCTGTCGCTGTCGCCCGGCGCGCGCGTGGCGCGCCTGCACCGGCTGCGCTACGCCGGCGACCAGCCCCTCGCGATCGAACGCACGGCTGTACCGCTGAACCTGCTGCCCGATCCGCAGCTCGTCGTCGACTCCCTCTACGAGACCCTGGACCGCTTCGGCCTGCGTCCCCAGCGCGCGCTGCAGCGGCTGCGCGCGATCAACTTCGACGCCGACCAGGCGCGCCAGCTCGACGTCGCCGTCGGCGCCGCGGGCCTGCTGATCGAGCGCCGCAGCTTCCTCGACGACGGCCGCGTCGTCGAATTCACCTGCTCCTGGTATCGCGGCGACATGTACGACTTCGTCGCCGAACTCACCGGCCCCTGAGCCTGCCCCGCGAGGACCGCATGAGCGCCCTGCCCGCCGCCGAATCCACCCTGATGTTCCGCGAAGCCCAGAGTGGCGCCGCACTGATCCGCGCCCAGCTCGATGCGAATGCGGCACCGGTCAGGCAACTCGCCGCGCGCCTGCGCGCCCGCGCACCGCGGTTCATCGTGACCTGCGCGCGCGGCAGTTCCGACCATGCGGCGACCTTCGCGAAGTACCTGTTCGAGACCCAGCTCGGCCTGAGCACCGCCTCCGCTTCGCCGTCGGTGAGCTCGGTCTATGCGGCGCCGCTGCAGCTGCGCGACGCGCTGTTCGTCGCGATCTCCCAGTCGGGCAAGAGCCCCGACCTCGTGCGCAGTGCCGAGACCGCGCGCGCCGAGGGTGCGCAGGTACTCGCGCTCGTGAACACCGAAGACTCGCCGCTCGCGGCGGTGGCGCATGACGTGATCGCCCTGCAGGCAGGCCCCGAGCGCAGCGTCGCTGCCACGAAGAGCTATCTGTGCACGCTGTCGGCGCTGCTGCAGCTCGCCGCCGCATGGGGCGGCCGGCGCGAACTCGGCGCGGCCCTGGATGGCCTGCCGGACGTCCTTGCGCGCAGCTGGGACAATGACTGGTCGGCACTGACCGAGGGGCTCGCCGGTGCGCACAACCTGTTCGTCCTGGGCCGTGGCCTGGGCCTCGGTGCCGCCCAGGAAGCCGCGCTGAAATTCAAGGAGACCAGCGGACTGCATGCCGAAGCGTTCAGTGCGGCCGAGGTCCGGCATGGCCCGATGGCGCTGATCGGCGCCGGATTTCCGCTGCTCGTGTTCGCCCAGGACGACGGCACCCAGGCGGGCACGCTGGACGCCGCGGCAGAGTTCCGCGCACGCGGTGCACAGGTCTTCGTGGCAGCACCGGGCAACCCGGCCGGCAGCACCTTGCCGCTGCCCGAACGCGTGCATCCGGCCTGCGCGCCGTTGCTTCAGGTGCAGAGTTTCTATCGCGCCTGCAACGCGCTGGCGCTGCGTCGCGGCCACGATCCCGACCTGCCGCCCCACCTCGCGAAAGTGACGGAAACCGTCTGATGACTATTGCCCTCATCAATGCGCGCGTACTGGCCGACGACGGCTTTCGCAACGATCTCGCCGTACTCGTCGACGGCGCGCGGATAGCTGCCGTGCTGCCCGCCGCCGAGCTGTCGACCTCCGACGCGCCGCGCCACGACCTGCAAGGCAGATTTCTGGTGCCGGGCTTCATCGACTGTCAGGTCAACGGCGGCGGTGACCTGCTGTTCAACGACGACCCCACAGCCGGCGCGATCCGCCGCATCGGCGCGGCACACCGGCGCTTCGGCACCACGGGTTTCCTGCCGACCCTGATCAGCGACGCGCCCGACACCCTGGCGACGGCGATCGCCCCCCCCCACACGGCGATCCCCGCCGGCGTGCCCGGGGTGCTCGGCATCCACCACGAAGGTCCTTACCAGGCACCGCAGCGCAAGGGCGCCCAAGACGCGGCGCCTTTCGTGCGCCCGCAGCCGGCCGACA
>BTVG01000026.1:0-60410 GCA_045864815.1 Rhodanobacteraceae bacterium
CTGCGACGCGCCCGACACCCTGGCGACGGCGATCGCCGCCACCGACACGGCGATCGCCGCCGGCGTGCCCGGTGTGCTCGGCATCCACCTCGAAGGTCCTTACCTGGCACCGCAGCGCAAGGGCGCCCATGACGCGGCGCATTTCGTGCGCCCGCAGCCGGCCGACATCGATCGGGCAGCGGCACTGCGCGGCGGCGTCACGCTGCTGACGCTGGCGCCGGAGCAGGTCGACGACGCGATGCTGGCCGCGCTTGTGCAGCGCGGCGTCATCCTCGCCGCCGGCCATACCGCGGCGACCTATGACCAACTCATGCAGGCATTCGCCCGCGGCGTACGCGGCGTCACGCATCTGTTCAATGCAATGACACCGATGACCGGACGCGAGCCCGGAGCCGTCGGCGCTGCGCTCGACCACGCCGGAAGCTGGTGCGGCGTCATCAACGACGGACATCACGTGCACCCCGCGAACCTGCGCACGACGATCCGCGCCAAGCCCCGCGGGCGCGTATTCCTGGTGACGGACGCCATGCCGCCGGTTGGCGGAAGCCGTACGGCGTTCACCCTGGCGGGCCAGCGCGTGCAGGTGCGCGACGGGCGCTGCGTCAACGAGCAGGGCGCGCTGGCCGGATCGGCGCTCGACATGCTGACGGCGGTGCGCAACACCGTCGAATTGCTCGGCCTGCCATTGGCGGAGGCGGTGCGCATGGCATCGACCTACCCCGCCGAGTTTCTCGGCCTCGGCGATCGCCATGGCCGCATCGCCGCCGGCTACGCCGCCGACTTTGCCGTGCTCGATGAACACTGGCGGGTGCACGAAACCTGGATCGCAGGACACTGCCAGACACATTGATCCAGAAGGGGCCGGCGACGCACGACCGAGGCACGCACCATGCCGGTACGACTGAAGACCTAGGCCCGCAGACCGTTTCCCGATTCTTCTGAACGGCAAGAATGCGGAGGCTTCATTGCCGAGCCAGGGGACATCATGAAACGACCGTTGCGCATCAGGACTCTCGTCCTGCTGGTCGGATTCGCGCTGCATGCCGCGAGCCACGCCCAGACGAAAACCACCGAAGAAACCGGCCGTAACGCCAACACCGTCAAGCTCCGCGACATCGACGTGAAAGCCATCGCGCCCTGGCGCGCGAAGCTCGATTATCTGATGCCCGAGGTCGACGGCCCTCTCATTACCGTCACCAAGAAGACCTCGATCACCAAGCTCGACCGGCTGCCGACCATCGTCGACAACAATCTGCGCGCGGTGTTTGCGCAGACGCCGGGCCTGCTGGTCTCCGAGCAACAGGCCCCGGGCCAGACCAACCTGAGCTATCGCGGTATCGGCAATCCTCAGGAATCCGAATTCGTCACGGTGCTACAGGACGGCATCCCGCTGCAGGCGGACTGGATCGGCTATCCGACGATTTATTCGTTCCCGCTGCCCCAGACCATCGCCCAGGTGCAGTCCATCCGCGGCGGCAGTTCGCTGCTCTACGGACCGGAGCCGCCGCCGACGATCAACCTCGTCAGCCGCAAGCCCGTCGCCGACCGCCCGCTGGCCGGCTACAGCGAAAACGTGTTCGGCAAGGATGGACTGTTCGCGACCTTCAATACGCTGTCGGGCACGTCGGGTGATTGGGACTACCTGGCCGACGTGCACTACCGCCGCAGCGACGGCCAGCGCCGCAACGGCGATTCCGAGCTGGCGGGCGCCGACGTTCATCTGGGCTACCGGCCCGACGAAGCCGCGTATTGGGCCCTGGATTTCCACGGCTATGACCTGGAAACCGGCGACCCTGGCAAGATGAGCCATGCGGTGTACCAGCGCGATCCGGAAACGACGACGACACCGGACGCGCGCCTGTGGACCGAACGCTACCAGCTCAGTCTCACGCATGAACGCAAGTTCGATGAACGCACGCAGCTCGTCGCGAAAGTCTGGAGCGGCTATCAGAATCTCGCCTCGCGTTCGGAAGCCGGCTTCGTGGCTCCGCAGCCGCCACCGGCCAGCGTGCAACTGCAGGACGACGTGTTCCGCTACGCCGGCATCGATGCCCGCCTGCTGCATCGCTGGGCGCGGGGCAATGCGTTCACGCTCGGCGTCACCGGCTATCACTCGGACGCGCCATTCCGCCAGTGGACCGCGAGCCAGCGCAACGTGCCACGCGACGAGCGCTTCACGCCAGCCTGCCTGACACCGGCCCAGGTCGATTGCGCGCGCCTGCACCACGAACGGTCCACCGACTACGCCGCGGTGTTCGCCGAGAATGTGTTCCGCTGGGGCCAGTGGCATCTGGTGCCGTCGGTGCGTCTGGAGCGCGAGACGGTGCAGGTCGATGAATCGATCAAGCCGCCCAACCTCACGCGCGATCGCGTCGACCGCACGGTCACGCACACCGTGCCGCTGTTCGGCATAGGCTTCGGCAACGATTTCGGCCACCTCAACGAGACTTATTTCAATGTCTCGCAGGGCTGGCGTCCGGTGCGCTATTTCGACATCGGCTCGCCATTCGGCAACACCGCGGCCGGCGAGATCAACGATCCCGACCCGACGCACGTGCTGTCGTTCGAAGCCGGCGTGCACGGCACTCCGGTCGACGGGCTGTTCTATGACGTCAGCCTGTTCCAGGTGAACGTCCGTGATCGCATCGAGAGCCAGCCGGCCGGCCCGGGCGCACCGGCCAACAACACCATCAACGTCAACACCGGTGACACCCGCCACCGCGGCTTCGAGGGGCAGGTCGACTACGACTTCCTGGCCGCACGCGATCCGCAGACCCAGCGCCACTTCTCGATATTCGCCAACGTGTCGCTGCTCGACGCCGAGTTCACCGCCACGCGCAATCCGGCCAACCTCGGCAACACGCCGGCGTTCTCGCCGCGCTATCTGGTCCGCGCCGGCCTCAACTGGCGGGAAGATCATCACTACAAGGTCGCGCTGTCCTGGCTGTCGGTGGCCAGCCAGTATTTCCAGGATTCGAACCAGCCGGCATTCCCGACCGATCCGGCGCGCTTCATCCCGGCCAAGGTGCCGCACTATGCCGTCGCGGACCTCAGCGGCGACTACTGGATCACCGACCACGTGCGCCTGCTGGCCGGCGTCTCCAACCTGACCGACCATCGTTACTACAGCCGGGTGTTCTCCAACGGCATCGAACCTGGCCTGGCCCGCAGCTACTACGCCGGCGCATCGTTCGAGTTCTGAGACACGCGCGCGCACACGTCCGGCGGGGCGGCCCGTCCGCCGCGCCGGACGCCCTCCCCGCCCCTGCCCGGCCTCGCGGGGCTGGCGATTTCGCCGCGCGAGGGCGCCGGGCCGCTCGCGTAGCCGCGGGGTTCGCGCGCCGATCCGCACCCGCCAACGCGCAAGGCCCGCGTGTCCGACCATGCCCTTCGTCACGGGACAGCACGGCCACGCCTGATCGAAGATCGGACGCCCCCGGCGTCAGCGCGCCCGCTCGATCGATGCGCGCCGCCGCCCCCCAGCTGCGCCCATCGGGAGAGTGAGTATGGACAGACGCGATTTCCTGCAGTTCGCCGGTGCCGGTCTCGGCGCACTGCTGCTGCCTGTGTACGGCCGCGCGATCGCCGCGGAAGAACTGTTGACCACGATCGACGTGGCAACGAAGAAGAAGCTCGCCGATGCCGCGCTGGAAGCGGCCAAGGCCGACGGCGCAACGTACTGCGACGTGCGCATTGGCCGTTACCTGCGCCAGTTCGTCGTCACGCGCGAGGACCGCGTCGAGAATGTGGTGAATACCGAGTCGTCGGGCGTCGGCATCCGCGTCATCGCCAACGGCACGTGGGGCTTCGCCGCGACCAGCGTCGCGACGCCGGACGCCGTCGCCAAGGCGGCGCGCCAGGCCGTGACCATCGCCAAGGCCAACGCGCGCCTGCAGGCCAAGCCGGTCCAGCTCGCCCCGGTCAAGGGCGTCGGTGAAGTCAGCTGGAAAACACCGATCGTGAAGAACGCGATGGAGGTTCCGATCAAGGACAAGGTCGACCTGCTGCTCGCGGTGAACGCGGCCGCCATGAAGGCCGGCGCCAGCTTCATCAACTCGACGCTGTTCCTCGTCAACGAACAGAAATACTTCGCCTCGACCGACGGCTCCTACATCGACCAGGACGTGCACCGCATCTGGGCACCGATGACCGTGACCGCGGTGGACAAGGCCAGCGGCAAGTTCCGCATCCGCCAGGGCCTGTCCGATCCGCGCGGCATGGGCTACGAATACCTCGAGCCCAAGGCCGCCGACAAGGTTACGCTGCCCGGCGGCGCGGTGGTCTACAACAACTCCTACGACATGGTCGAGGATGCCGTCGCCGCGGCAAAGCAAGCCCAGGAAAAGCTCAAGGCGCGCTCGGTCAAGCCCGGCAAGTACGACCTCATGCTCGATCCCTCGCATCTGTGGCTGACGATCCACGAGTCCGTCGGCCATCCGCTGGAGCTCGACCGCGTGCTCGGCTACGAAGCCAACTACGCCGGCACGAGCTTCGCGACGCTGGACAAGTGGAAAGAAAAATTCCAGTACGGCAGCGACAAAGTCACGCTGTTTGCGGACAAGATCCAGCCGGGATCGCTGGGTGCGGTCGGATACGACGACGAAGGTGTCAAGACGCAGCGCTGGGACCTGGTCAGCAAGGGCAAGCTCGTCAACTACCAGGTGATCCGCGATCAGGCGCACATCCTGGGTCTCAAGGAATCGCAGGGCTGCTGCTATGCCGACTCCTGGTCGAGCGTGCAGTTCCAGCGCATGGCCAACGTCTCGCTCGCGCCGGGCGAGGCCAGGCTGAGCCCCGCCGACATGATCAAGGACATCGAGAACGGCATCTACATCGTCGGCGACGGCTCGTTCTCGATCGACCAGCAGCGCTACAACGCCCAGTTCGGCGGCCAGCTGTTCTACGAAATCAAGAACGGCAAGGTCACCGAGATGATCGAGGACGTGGCCTATCAGATGCGCACGCCGGAATTCTGGAACGCCTGCGTCGCGGTCTGTGACAAGGACGACTACCGGCTCGGCGGTTCGTTCTTCGACGGCAAGGGCCAGCCGGGCCAGGTGTCGGCCGTCTCGCACGGCTCGTCGACGGCACGCTTCAACGGCATCAACGTCATCAACACCGCACGCAGCCTCGGCTGATCCGCAGGAGAACTGATCATGGGTATTCTTTCCGAGCAGGAAGCCAAGGCCATCCTGGAGAAAGTCGTCAAGCTGTCGAAGGCGGACGAATGCAGCGCGCAGCTGACCGGCTCCGTGACCGGCAACATCCGCTACGCGCTCAACAGCGTGTCCACGAGCGGCACGGTCGACGACATGCAGCTGGCCGTGCAGGTCGCCTTCGGCAAGCGCATCGGCACCGCGACGATCAACGAATTCGACGACGCCTCGCTCGAAAAAGTCGTGCGCCGCGCCGAGGAGCTCGCGAGGCTCGCACCCGAGAACCCGGAATTCATGCCGGCCATCGACAAGCAGGACTACAAGGCCAGCGAGACCTTCGACGCCAAGACCGCCGCCATCACGCCGGAATACCGCGCCGACGTCGCTGCGGCCTGCATCGAGCCGTGCAAGAACGACGAGCTCGTCGCCGCCGGCTTTTTCGTGGATTCGCAAAGCTTCATCGCCATCGCGAACAGCAAGGGCAATTTCGCCTACAACAAGTCGACCGGCGTCGACTTCACCTGCACCGTGCGTACCGACGACGGCCGCGGTTCGGGCTGGGTCGCACGCAACGTCGCCGACGTGGCCGCGTTCGACGCGAAGAAGGAAATCGCGATCGCGATCGACAAGGCCAAGCGTTCCGCCGACGCCAAGGCCCTGGAACCCGGCAAGTACACCGTGATCCTCGAACCCGCCGCGAGCGCAGGCCTGATCTCGTTCATGATGTTCGGCTTCGACGCGCGCCAGGCCGACGAAGGCCGCAGCTTCCTGTCGAAGAAGGGCGGCGGCAACAAGATCGGCGAGAAGCTGTTCGACGAGCGGGTCACGATCTACAGCGACCCCTGGGACAAGGTCGCGGCGGTGGCCCCGTTCGACGCGCAGAACGACGGTCTGCCGCGCGAGCGCATCGACATCATCGACAAGGGCAAGGTCCAGTACCTGCAGTATTCGCGCTACTGGGCCGAGCAGAAAAAGAAGAAGGCACAGGGCCAGCCGGGCAACCTGATCATGGTCGGCGGCGACAAGTCGACCATGGACCTCGTCAAGAGCACGAAGAAAGGCATTCTCGTGACGCGCACCTGGTACATCCGCATGGTCGACCCCCAGACCGTGCTGCTGACCGGCCTCACGCGCGACGGCACGTTCTACGTCGAAGACGGCGAGATCAAGTATCCGATCAAGAATTTCCGCTTCAACGAATCGCCGGTCATCATGCTCAACAACATCGAAGAACTGGGCAAGCCGGTCCGTGTCGGCGATGACGAGTCGCCGTTCGTCATGATGATTCCGCCGATGAAGATCCGCGATTTCACCTTCACGTCGCTGTCGGACGCGGTGTGACCGCGGGACCCTTTCCGTTCGTCGACACCCACTCTCTCCCGGGACAGACCCGGGGGAGAGCGCCATGCCCATGACCCGCGCCGAATTCCTGCGACTGCTGTGCGCCGCCGGCGCGGGTGCCCTGATCGCACCGCGGCTGCGCGCACAAGCGCAGAACTACGATTTCCGCTTCACCCGGCTCATGTACGAATCGGGCGACTGGGACGTGGATCAGCGCATGCCATCCAACGTGATCGACGCGCTGATCCAGTACACGACCCTGCGCGTGGATCCGGTGGAGCAGGTCCTGCCGCTCGCCGATCCGCGCATGCTGCAGGCCAGCTTCTGCTACCTCGCCGGGCACAAGCTCGTCGAGTTCAATCCTGACGAGAAGCGCAACTTCGAGCGCTACGTGCGCAGCGGCGGCTTCGTCTTCGTCGACGACTGCAACCACGATATCGACGGTCTGTTCGCGAAATCCTTCGAAGCACAGATGGCGCAGATCTTCGGCCCCGATGCGCTGGCGAAGCTGCCGAAGAAGCATCCGGTCTATCACAGCTTTTTTCACTTCGACGATCCGCCCGCGACGGGTTTCGAGCTCAACGGCTGGGGCGACGACCTCGTCCACGACTATCTGCGCGGCATCGAGATCAACGGCCGCCTGGGTGTGCTCTACAGCAACAAGGACTATGGCTGCGAGTGGGACTACGACTGGCGCAATAAGCGCTGGCTCGCCGAGGACAACACGAAGTTCGCGGTCAACATCGTGATCTATGCACTGACGGCGTGACCGTTCCGCGCCGTGCCGCGGCCTGCAGCCCGGCGCTCAAGGCGCCGGAAGGACCGGTGTGGAGGTGGGCTTCGCCTCCGCCCGTCGCAAGGGACGGCGCAGAGCCGCGACACGAAACCAAACCAATGGCAGTGCACGCGGTGCGATGCACCGACGCACACTAGGCGCCGACGGCACGCGAGCGCACTTCCCTGCGTTGCGCCACAACGGATATCGACCGCATGAGCACACCGCTTACCGAACAGTCCCTGCAATCGCAGCTCGACCGCCTGCAGGCCCTGCGTGATGCGATCGGCGCGGCCATCGTCGGCCAGCACGCGGTGGTCGAACAGTTGCTGACGGCGCTGCTCGCCGGTGGCCACTGCCTGCTCGAAGGTGTCCCCGGACTCGGCAAGACCCTGCTCGTGCGCAGCCTCGGCCAGGCGCTGCACCTGGACTTCCACCGCATCCAGTTCACGCCGGACCTGATGCCGAGCGACATCCTCGGCACCGAGATCCTCGAGGAAGATCACGGTACCGGCCGGCGCCATTTCAAGTTCCAGCGCGGACCGATATTCACCCATCTGCTGCTCGCCGACGAACTCAATCGCACACCGCCCAAGACCCAGGCCGCATTGCTCGAAGCCATGCAGGAACGCACGGTCAGCTATGCGGGCGTAACCCATACACTGCCGCAACCGTTCTTCGTGCTCGCGACGCAGAATCCGCTCGAACAGGCAGGCACCTATCCGCTGCCGGAAGCGCAGCTCGATCGCTTCCTGCTGCACGTGCGCGTCGACTATCCGGACGAAGCCGAAGAGCGCGCGATCCTGGCACAGACCACAGGGCAGGCCGCGGCAGGCGTCGGCGCCGTCATGAGCGGCGACGAGCTAATGGCATTGCAGCGCCTGGTGCGCGACGTCACCGTGAGCGACGACGTGCTGACATGGATCACACGCCTGGTGCGCGCCACGCGTCCGCAGAGCACCGCACTGACAGCGGTGCGCGAATGGGTGCGCTGGGGTGCCGGACCGCGCGCCGGCCAGTCGCTGGTCCTCGCGTGCAAGGCGCGCGCCCTGCTGCACGGACGCCTTGCCGCGACGCGCGAGGACGTGCGCGCGCTCGCCGCGCCGGTCATGCGCCATCGCCTGCTGCTGTCATTCGTCGCCGAAGCCGAACGCCGCAGCGCTGACGATGTCGTGGCTGCCGTAGTCGACGGCGTGGCGTTCCCGAGCCGATGAGCACGACACCGCGCCCGGTACTTCGCAGCCACGCCGCGATGCGCCGCAGCGCGCGGCGCCGTCATGGCCGTGGTGCCGATGCCGGATGCCGTCGCGCCTCCAGGATGGACTACCCCGCCACATGACCCACGAACTCGTCACGCCGGCACTGCGTGCGCGATTGCGCGACCTGCGACTCGTGCCACGCCGCGCCGCCGGCGCGCAGGGCCTCGGCCAGCACAGCAGCCGCAGCCGCGGCGTCGGACTCGAGTTCGCGCAGTACCGCGCCTACGCCCCGGGTGACGAGCCACGCCGCGTCGACTGGAAGCTTTACGCGCGTTCCGACCGCTATTTCGTCCGCGAGTCCGAACGTGATTCCCCGCTCGACCTGTGGGTGCTGGTCGACATCAGCGCGTCGATGGCGCAGGGCGACGAAGCCGATCCATCGTCGAGCCGACTGGACGCCGCACGCACCCTGGCGGCGTGCACGATCGAGCTCGCCCTGCGGCAGGGCGACCGCTTCGGGGTCGCCGCGCTGTCGACCCAGCCACTCGCCCTGATCGCGGCCGACAGCGGCCCGCGGCAGCGCGACCGTTGCCTGCAGGCACTGCTGGGCTGGCACGCCGCGGGCCGCTGGCCGGAGCCGGCGTCGCTGTTGCCGTTGTGGGAACGCATCGCACCGGCGTCCCTGGTCGTACTGCTGAGCGATGCCTTCGACGACGCCGCGGCCGAACTCGCCGAACGTCTGGCGGCTGCCCGGCGCGAGGTCGTCGTGATCCAGATCCTGACCGCCGAGGAACGCGATTTTCCGTTCCCCGACAGCCGATGTTTCGTCGATGTGGAAAACGATACCGAGCTCCTTGCCGACGGGCCGTCGGCGCGCGCCGACTATCTGCAGGCCTTCGCGCGGGCGCAGCAGGCCTTGCGTGCGCGGCTGGCCGCAAGCGGCGTGCGTCTCGCCACGCACGTTCTCGATCAGTCTCCGGACATTGCCCTGCGGCAACTGTTCGGCACCCGGCCCGGCGCGGAGCAGGCATGAGCGTCGCGCTGCTGCTGCCGCTCGGCCTCGCCGCGCTCGCGGCGTTGGTCATCCCGCTGCTGCTGCATCTGAACCGGCGCCAGGAGCAGAAACGCACGCCATTCGCGGCGCTGCGCTGGGTGCGCGGCCCCGTGCGTCCACGGCGCCGCCTGCGCCTCGAGCAATGGCCCCTGCTGCTGCTGCGTGCGCTGATGGTCGTGGCCCTCGCCGTGTTGCTCGCCGCACCGGTGCACCGGGGAGAGTCCACCGCCGCGACCGATCTCGTCGCGGTAGTGCCGGGTGTCGATCCGGCGCAGGCACGCGCCGCATTCGCTGCGAGCGGCGCCGACTGGCGCTGGCTGCAGCCGGGGTTCCCACCGCTGACGGCCGAGGCATCGACCGACGCCGGCGCGACAGCGAGCCTGCTGCGCGAACTCGACACGGAATTGCCGGCGGCGACGCGTTTGCACGTGATCGCCCCACCGATCCTGCGCGGTCTCGACGGCGGCGCGATCCGGCTCAGCCGCGACGTCGACTGGCGCATCGTCAATGGCGCGCCCGCAGCGCCGCCAACGGCACCATCGCCAGCGCCGCAACGGGTATCGCTGCGCGCCGGCGCCGATGCGCCCGGCGCGTCGTATCTGCGTGCCGCGATCGCCGCGGCCAATCGCGACGGTGCCGAGCGCTACCGGTTGACGCTCGACGCCGCCGATGCGCCGATCACCAGCGATACGAAGGTCGTGTTCTGGCTGGACGGCGAACCCTCGGCCGCAGTGCAGCAGTGGATAGCGGCGGGCGGAACGGCCCTGGTCGATGCCGCGCCACGCGATCGCGGCGATGTGGTCGCACGCGACGCAGAGGGCGCTCCGCTGCTGCGGGCCGAGCCGCTGGGACGCGGTCGTCTGCTGCGCGCCGCTGCGCCGATGACCCCGGCGACACTGCCGGCGGTGCTCGACGCCGACTTTCCCGTGCGGCTGTGGTCGGCGGTGCAGCCAGCCGCCCCGCCACCGGACCGCGCCAACGCGTCGGCCATGCGCCCCCTGGCGGGCGCGATGCGCGCGGATCCGGCACCGCAGCCGTTCGACTCACCACTGATCCTGTGTATTGCGCTGCTCGCCGTGGCGGAACGCGTCGTATCGCTGCGGACCGCGGGGCGGCGCGCATGAATCGCGCACTCACCGCCGCGCTGCGCGCCGTGCGCCGTCGACGCCGCCACCTGGCGCTGGCACTCGGACTGGCGCCGGCGCTCGCGCTGGCCTGGCTCGCCCGCGCGCAGGCCGGCGATACGGCCGCGCTCGTGGTGCTTGCCGCGGCCGCGATCGCCGGTCTGCTGTGGACCCATGAAGACCGGCGCCGCCACGACCTGCGCTGGTACCTGCGCGCGCTCGACGGCGCCGACCGCCGTTTCGAGGACAGCGCCGCGCTGCTCATGGCCGACCCGGCGGCACTGTCTCCGCTCGCCCGCCTGCAGCGGCAACGGCTCGAAGCGCGCGTCGCGGAGGGTCTGCCCGACCTGCGGCCGTCGCTGTCGACGGCGCCGTTCGCGGCCAGCCTGGCGGTGGCGGCGAGTGCACTGCTGCTGAGTCTGTGGACACCGGCGCCGGTACCGGTCGCCGGGACCGCGGCGCCAACCGGGACCCGCCCCGTGGCTGGGCCGGTCCGGCTCGTCGACGCGCGCCTGGAGGTCACCCCGCCGCGCTATACCGGCCTGAGGTCCGAGCCGAGCGAAAGTCTCGACGCGCGCGTACCCGAAGGCAGCAGCCTGCACTGGCAGATCACCTTCGCGCCGCCGCCGCGGGCGGCGCGCCTGCGCTTCCACGACGGCCGCACGGTCGACCTCAGGAAAGCGCCCACGAATGAGGACACCCACCGAAGCGCCGAGAACGAGGACACCCAACGGATCGCCAAGAGCGAGAACGAGGACACCCACCGAACCACGAATGAGGACAGGAACCAGGACACCCACTGGACCGCGACCACGACGATCGCTGCCGCTGCGCTCTACCGCATCGAGATCGAGGCCGACACCGCGCTCGCCGACGATCGCCGCTATCGGCTCGACGTGATCGCCGACCGCGCGCCGCAGATTCGCGTCGACGCCCCGGACAAGACCCTGAGCCTGCGCGAGAGCACGCAGCAGGTCTGGGACTTCGACATCCGTGCGAGCGACGACTACGCCCTTGGCGAGGCCACGCTCGAAATCACGCGCGCCCAGGGCAGCGGCGAGAACATCCAGGTCCGGCAGCAGACGCAGCGGCTGCGCGGCGAAGGCGACGCGCGTGAACGGCGTTACCGCCATCGCATCGATCTGGCCGCGCTCGAACTCGAACCCGGCGACGAGGTGATCGTGCGCTTCGAGGTCGCCGACACGCGCACGCCACAGCCGCAGCGCAGCCGCAGTGCAAGCTACATCCTGCGTCTGCCGCCGCCGCAAGCCGACGAGGGCGTCGGCATGGAAGGACTGGTACGCACGACCCTGCCGGCGTATTTCCGCAGCCAGCGGCAGATCATCATCGACACCGAGGCGCTGATCGCGGAACGGCCGCGTCTCGACGAAACCCGTTTCCTCGCGAAGTCGGACGCGCTCGGGGTCGAGCAGAAAATCCTGCGCCTGCGCTACGGCCAGTTTCTCGGCGAGGAATTCGAAAGCGGCGGGCGCGGCACGCCCGCGCCCGCCGCCCCCGCCGCGAAGGACGGGACCGGAGATGACCACGCCGACGAACACGGCAAAGAGGCGCACACGCCCGACGACGGCCACGATCATGCGCCGGCCGCTCCGTCGCGTTTCGGCGATGCGGGCAACGTACTCGCGGAATATGGCCATACCCACGACATCGCCGAGGCCGCGACGCTGCTCGATCCGGAGACCCGCAAGATCCTCAAGGTTGCGCTGGCGCACATGTGGCAGGCCGAACTCGAGCTTCGCAGCGGCCGGCCGCAGCAGGCGCTGCCCGACGAATACAAGGCGCTGGAGCAGATCAAGCTCGTGCAGCAGGCAAGCCGCATCTATCTCGCGCGCGTCGGCCTGGAGCTGCCGCCCGTGGATGAAACCCGGCGCCTCAGCGGCGACCGCAAGGGCGTGCGTGACCGCGCGAACGCGGCCGTTGCCGCGACACCGGCCGATGCCGATCTCGACGCGGTGTGGCAGAGCCTGCGCGCGAACACCGTGCCCGACTGGTCACGCTGGGACGCCTGGCAGCGGCGCCGCGGCACGGGGTCGGCCGACGCGCTGGATCTGGCCGCCGCCGCCGACACGCTGCGGCGCGATCCCGGCTGCGGCGCCTGCCTGGTCGATCTGCGCGAGCGGTTGTGGCCGCTGCTGCCACGGGCCAGTGCCGCGTCGGGCGGTCGCGCGGCGATCGATGCGGCAGGTCGCGCCTACCTCGATGCTCTCGGCGCGGGGGAGACGAAGCCATGACCCTGGAACACGCGATCGTCGCGCTGCTCGCCGTCGCTGCCCTGATCGGCATCCTCGAAGCCCGGCGCCTCGCGGGCGCGCGGCGCCTGACCGGGCTCGCCGCGGCGATCGCCGCCCCCGCGCTGCTGTATTTCGTGCTTTTTCCACCGGCGAGGCCGATTCAGCCGCAACCGCTGCGCGTGCTCACCGCCGGTGCTGCCGCGACACCGCAGGCCGGTACCACGACGGTAGCCCTGCCCGGCGGCGATGCTCCGGCCGGCGTCGAGCGCGTGCCCGATCTCGCGACCGCGCTGCGGCGCCATCCCGCTGCAGGCGTGGTCGACGTGATCGGTGCCGGTCTCGCCGCCGCCGACCGCGATGCCGTGCGCGGCCGCAGCCTGCGGTTCGACGCGGCGGCGTTGCCGCGCGGCATCGTCGCGATCGACCTGCCCGGCGACGTTCGTGCAGGACACTCGTTTCACGTAAGCGGCCGCGTCGCGCAAGCCGAGGGCCTGCGCATTGCCTGGCACGAGCCCGGCGGCGGCCGTCGCGAGCCGGTCGCACCCGCTGCGGACGGCCGCTTCTCGTTCGCGGCATTCGCGCCGCGCGCGGGCGACGTGAACTATGCGCTCAGCCTGCTCGACGCGGCCGGCGCGGAAATCGAGCGCGTCACGGTGCCGGTGTCGGTGCGCGATGGCGTGGCTCTGCGCCTGCTGTTGCTGGCCGGCGGTCCGGACCCCGACCTGAAGTATCTGCAGCGCTGGGCGCTCGATGCAGGTCATACGGTCGACGCACGGATCAGCCTGAGCCGCGGCGTCGCGCAGCAGCGTGGCGACGCGGCGCTGACCGATGCGGCGCTCGCCACGACCGATGCCGTGATCATCGACGAGCGCGCCTGGTCGGCCCTGGACACCGCCGCGCGCGCGCGTCTGCTGACCGCGGTCGATGCGGGCCTGGGCCTGCTGCTGCGCCTGGGCAGCACACCGTCGGCCGCATTCGTGGCCCAATGGCGCGAGCTCGGTCTGCCGCTCGAATCGGCCGACCTCACGCCCGCCGTGCGCCTGGCCGGCGAAGCGGGCGACGCCGCGAGCGCCGTGCGGCGCCTGCCGCTGCGCGTCAGCGGCGACGGCATTGCACTGGCGCGGGACAGCGGTGGCGCCACACTCGCCGTGGCGCGCAACCGCGGCCAGGGAAGGCTCGGCATGTGGTGGCTGTACGGCACGCACACGCTCGTGTCCGGCGGCGAGGGCGCGCTGCACGACGCGCTGTGGGCCAACACGATCGACCGCCTCGCGCGACCTCGCCAGACGGCGTCACCCACGGCACCGCCGCACGCGTGGCAACACGAGCGCAGCGATCTCTGCGCGCGCGAGGCCGACGTCCACGTCGATGCCCCTTCGGGCGAGACGACCGTGCTGCTGACGCAACGCGGCACTCAGGGCCAGTGGTGCGGCGGTTTCTGGCCGCGCGAACCCGGCTGGCACGCGATACGCGCCGGCACCGCCCGGACGCGTTTCTTCGTGCGCGCCGCGGGCGAGGCCGCGGCACTGCATCGTGCACAAATGGCAGCGGCCACGCGCGCGCTCGCGGGCGAGGCCGCCGTCGCGGCACCGGTACCCGTGCCCGGGTCGCGCTGCCCCTGGTTTCTCATCTGGCTGGTACCGGCCACGATGCTCTGGTGGCTCCAGCGCAGCCGCAGCCGGCGACCAAGCTGACCGGCACGCCTCGTGCAAGCAGCGAGGTGTTACTGTGTCTTCGCGAAATCACCCACTCGGCTTGACGCGGTCGGCAGACGCGCTACCGTCGTGACCCAAGTTTCAGCTCCGGGGGAAGCTCGATGCCCGCACTGTTTGCCATCGCACTCGCGCTGAACCTGAGCGCGCCCGGCGTGACCTACAAGTGCCGCGATGCGCAAGGCAACTGGACCGCGCAAGCCTGCCTCGTCGCGGCGCCGCTACCCGAATCCGCCTACATGCGCCAGCAGCGCCTGCGCCAGGCCGTCGCGCGACAGCGGCGCGAGGTACGCGACCGCCTGTCCCAGTACTGCTTCCGGCTCGACCCCAAGGGATCGCTCTACGATTGCGTCGACCACCAGATGCTGGCCTACGACGTGATCAACCAGCTCGCCAAAAAGCTCGGCCCGGTGTCACCCGACAGCGCCAAGCTCGCCGGCTGCATGGCGAGCAATCTCGACCCGCGCAGCCAGGCCACCGATTACCGCCGCACCATGGACTGCTACTTCGCCCGCTGAAACGCCGCACCGTTCAGGCCGCGCGCTCGAATCCGTCGGTGAACAGGGTCTCGCCGCGAGCGCCGAAGGCGGGGTCGCTGACGCCGGGTGTGCCGTTTTCCAGATGCCCGGCCAGCCGGCGCAGCCAGTACGGATCGTGGTCGCTGGCAAGACCGATGTCGTACCAGCGGTGCTGCGCCGGCAGGCCCCAGTCCAGATCGACGCTGGCACCCGCGACCAGTTCGACAGTCTGCGCCGGACGCGCGCTGTAGCGATTCGGCGCCACGGTGATGCGGCAGGCCACGCTGCCGTCGTTGCGCAGCCGCAGCACGAGCGCGTTGCGCTCCACGTCATACAGCACGCCGAGTTCGGGATTGGCGCCGCCCGCCGCCCGCACGAGATCGCCCGCGAAACTGCGCAGAAATCCATTCGGGCCGTGCACGTGCAGATCGTAGATGCCTGCGGTCACCGCCTGCGCGCTCCAGTAGTCCGACAGTTCCGTGCCACTGCCCAGCGAATAGAACCAGGGACCGTCGCTGCGATTGTCCGCATAGACGTTCAGGCCGGCACCAGCCGCACCGTCGTTGTGGAAGTCGAGCCAGTACCGGCCCGCGGCCGCGTCGATGCGGCCCTGCACGCTCAGCGAATACGGCAAGGCACGGGCGGGTCGCGAACCGCGCTCCTGCATCGGCAGCGTGCCGACGGGCGGTACCGTCGGCGGCGCGAACTTGCAGCTGGCATCCGCATTCGCGATGAACGCGCCGGTATCGGGCAGGGACGGCCAGGCTGTGTCCGCCGCGCTGAAATCCAGGGTCGAGGTCAGGTCGCCCGTCATCGCGCGGCGCCAGGCGCCGATATTGGGTTCGTGCACGCCGAAACGCGCCTCGAGGAAGCGAATCACCGAGGTGTGGTCGAACACCTGTGAATTGACCCAGCCGCCGCGGCTCCAGGGCGAAACGACCAGGCTCGGCACGCGGATACCCAGGCCGACCGGCACGCCGCCGTGATTCTCCCCGCCCGTCGCGACCGTGCTCTGGCCGAGGCTCGCCGTCAGGGCCGGCACGTGCGAGGGCACGTGGTCGAAGAAGCCGCCATTCTCGTCGTAGGTGATGATGAACACCGTCTTCGACCACACCGCCGGATTCGCCGCGAGCGCGGCCAGCAACTGTGCGGTCAGCGCCTCGCCATAGGCCGGCGCTGCCTGCGGATGTTCACACATGGAAAACGGCGCGACGATCCAGGACACCTGCGGCAGGCTGCCGCTGGCGACATCGTTGCGGAATTGCTCGATCAGCGGCCGACCAAGGGTCGTGTAGGCGTTCGAAGCGTTGGAGCCCGGCGCGTAGTCGCGGCCGCGGCGATACAGCGACGACGCGGTGGGTATACCGCGGAAGTTGCGGAAATACGCCAGCGAGTTGTCGCCGTAGTTATCGTATTCCTGATAGACCTTCCAGCTCACGCCGGCCTGTTCGAGACGCTCGGCATAGGTCATCCAGTCGTACGCGGCGAAGTTCGGGTTGTCGCGGGTGATGTCCGCCGTCCAGTTGCCGTCGTCGACATTGTTGACGGCGTGGTTGCCAGGGCGCCCCACCGAAATCCCGCTGCTGCCGGTGAACAGGAACATGCGATTCGGGTTGGTGGGACCGTGGACCGAACAGAACCAGGCGTCGCATACCGTGAAAGCATCGGCCAGTGCGTAGTAGAACGGCAGGTCGGTGCGCGTGAAATGCCCCATGCACATCGGGCCTTTCTCGCGCACCCAATGGTCGAAGGCCTTCCAGCGCGCGTGGTTGCCTTTCCAGTCGTGATTGATGTCGTCCATGCACTGCGCCGCGGTCGTCTGCGTGTCCAGACGGAACGGCATCACTTCGCCACTACCGGTGCGCGGCTGCTGCCAGACGCTTGCGCCGCCCGGCAGGCGTATCGGTCGTGGATCGTCGAAGCCGCGGACCCCGCGCAGCGCGCCGAAGTAGTGGTCGAAGGACCGGTTTTCCTGCATCAGCACGACAACGTGGGCCACATCCTGGATCGTGCCGGTGATGCGGGCCGGTGCTACGGCGAGGGCCTCGCGGATCGCCGGCGGCAGGGCCGCCATCAGTGTGGCCGCACCGGCCGATTGCGCCGCCAGGCGCAGGAATTCGCGACGACTCGTACCTGCCATATCCGTGATTCCGCAGCCAGCGAAGCGCCGCGGGGTGATGCGGCACGGCGCATGCTCGGTACGGAATGTTGCAGTGCGGTGTAGTCGAGTTGACGTTTTGGATAGTTGGCCGATGACGACGCAGACGTGCGGCAAATCAACCCATCGGCAGCCGGGCCGCCGCTTCCCGCGCAACCGGGACAGCGGCGGCGCGGCACGAGCTGCGCGGTCGTTTGCCGGTCATCGGCGCGTAATGTGCAGGCGCGCCATGACGCGTCGATTCACGCGAGGAGCGCCCGCAACACGCCCCAGCAGCCCACCGCGAACGCCGTGCCGGCGGCGGTCGAGGACAGCAGATAGGCGGCGCCGCGCTTGTTCGCCGCTTCGGAATAGGCCAGCGCATACCAGAAGCGCGCGGCCACCCAGACCAGGCCCGCAATGCCGGCGACGAGCGGCGACCCGTAGGTCGATCCCAGCCACAACGCCGGCAGGAACAGCACCGTGCTCTCGACCGTATTCATCTGCATGCGGAACACACGTTCGAAATTCTCGTTGCCCGTCGTCGCTGGCGCCTTGATGCCATAGCGGGCGCGCGCCCGGCCGACGAGTCCGGTCACGAAAATCAGCAGCAGCACGGTCAGGATGACGACGATCGCAGGCAAATGGTTCGACATTGGGGTTTTCCGGATGAATGAGTCCACCACGATAGCAAGGTGGCACGGGTTCTGCCGCCGGTTCTGCGCCATGACCCTGCGCTGGCGCATGGCCGATTGCGGCGACGCCGGCAGCCCTGCGCCGCCGCGCGTGCTAGGTTCCCGCCTGGATTCCCCTGTCGAGAGAAGCGCCCCATGCGTTCGTCCACTGCCCTCGCAGCGCTGCTGCTACTCGCCTCCGTGCCGGCGGCCCAGGCGGCCCCCGGCGCGCTGTTGCTCGACATCCGCCGCGCCAGTCATCCACAGGTGGAAACGTACAAGACGGCGCAGGGCGTCGACTGGTGGATAGAGCTGGGCGACGAGTTGCTGCTGGCCGGTGACGAGGAAGTCCTGCGCGCCCAGTCGCCGGCGCACCGCGCCGCGCGCAACCTCGGACCGCTGCGCGCAGAAGACCTGGTGCTGCATGCGCGCGGCTGCGGCGACGGTCCGGCGCCCGCCGACCTGCGCGTCACCGCGCTGGACGGCAGCTACGAATTGCTGCGCCGTCCGGCCGACCCGGCAAGGCTGCAGGCATTGGCGAGCCGGCATCCGGAACACCTGGGGGCCGCCGAATGGATCGCGCTGCAGCCCGACAGCGTCGTGCTGCGCCAGCACCGGCTCGATCGCGAGGCGGCACGCGCCGTGCGGGCAGTGGACCCGATCATCGATGCCATCGTCGCGCGCGTCGACGGCCAGCGCTGGTTCGACACCGTCTCCCAGCTCGCGAGCTGGGACCGCTCCAGCTACAACAGCAGCACCGATGCGAGTTCCGGACTGTACCTGTCGCGCCAGTGGATCCGCGTGCAGTTCGAGGCGCTCGGCCTGGAGGTCAGCGAGCCGGCCTTCACGATGACCCTCGGCGGCAATCCGGCCGTGCGGCACAACGTCGCCGGCCGCATCACGGGCTGGAAATACCCGGACCAGTGGCTGCTGGTCGGCGCGCACTACGACTCGCGCCAGCAGACCATCAGCGTGGGAACGGAAACCCCGGGCGCCGACGACAACGCATCGGGCTGCGCCGGTGTCATCGAGGCAGCACGTGCGCTCGTACCGGCACAACCGGAGAGAACCCTGATCTTCCTGTGCTATGCGGGCGAGGAACAGGGCCTGTGGGGCAGCACGGGCCATGCGAGCGACCTGGCGACCAGCGGCGATCTCGCCAAGGTCCAGGCCATGGCGAACATGGACATGATCGGCTGGGACAACGGTGCCGGTGGCTTCGGCGTCACGGTGACGACAGCGCAGGGCACGAATCCCGGCGGCAATCTGGCCGCGAACATCGCGTTGCGCGACCGCTTTGCCGACGCTGCCGCCAACTACGTTCCGGCACTCGCGGTCGTCAAATCGGCCACTGCCTGCTGCTCGGACCAGCAGCCCTACCTGAACCGCGGCGTGCCTGCGGTGCACAGCATCCATCGCGGCGGCACGTCGTATCCGCACTACCATCGCACGACCGACACGGCAGCCAACATGAACGGCAGCGGCACTTCGCCGACGCTCGGCGGCCATGTCGTGCGCATGAACGTCGCGGCTCTGGCCGAACTCGCGGGAGTGACGGACCGGATCTTCGCCGATGCCCTGGAGTGACCGCGCGAGCGGCGCGCGGCCTTGAATTCACCGGCATCGCGCCAACGTCGGCAATCATGAGCCGCGCCTTCGTCAAAGAATCCGATCGCACCGAACCGCTGCCGGACATTCCGCTGAGCGAGCATCCGAACTGGACCACGCCGGCGGGCCTGCACCGTCAGCAGCGCCGCCTCGCGGAACTGCGGGAAGCGGCGCTGCAGCCGCGGTCGCTGCAGGACGACGCCGCGCTGCAGGCCATCGCGCGCGAGCAGCGCTGGCTCGAGGCCCGCATCGCGAGCGCGAACGTCGTGGATCCTGCGCAGCAGCCGCGCGACCGCGTCGCGTTCGGCGCGACCGTCGAGGTCGTCGACGAGCATGGCCACGAGGCGACCTATCGCATCGTCGGCGAGGACGAGGCCGATGCAGAGCACGGCAGCGTGAGCTGGCTCTCACCGCTGGCCAAGGCCGTCATCGGCGCCCGCGTCGGCGACGAAGTGCTCTGGCGCCGGCCGGCCGGCGATCTGCGCGTCGAGATACTCGCAATCCGTTACGAGGACGCGCCGTAAGATCCGGCGCCGCGTCGGTGACGGCACCGGCGCCAGCACATCCACGCTGACCGATGACCCGTGACGCCGCGCAGTGATGCGCGCGCAGGCTCACGCGGGATGGCTATTGGAATCCGTTGCGGAAGATGGCTTCGGGCCGCAGCGCCTGGCCGCTGCGCAGCAGGCTGCCGCGGCCCGTGGACCACAGCACACGCGCAGCGGCGCTGCCCGGCAGATCCCAGGCCACGAGCCCGCTCTGCGCGGTGCCGGCGACGAGTTCCATGTCTGCGTCGGCATCGAGGTTGGCGAGCGTGGGCGCGCCGAGGCCGCCGTTCCAGTCGTCGCCGCGCGGTGCCGGCAGATCGAGCTGATGCAGGCTCTGGCCGCGGCAATCCAGCACGTGCAGGCGCCCGACGAGGTTGTCGCGCTTTTCGGGGTAAGAGGTGAACAGCACTTCGGCGCACCCGTCGTTGTCGAGATCCGCCACCACGGGTTCGGCGGCGAAGCGGAAGCCGCCACCCGGCACGACGTAGGGCCAGCCGTGCTTCTCGGTCTTGTCCAGCCACCAGGCGTGCAGCTTGCCGTCGTAGCTCGCGAACAGGATTTCCTGGCGTCCGTCGTTGTCGAGATCGGCCAGCACGGCGTTGCTCACCGCGCTCTCGATGACCGCGAAATCCTGCGTCAGCGCGGCACCGCTCGCGCCCTGGGGCGGCAGCACCGTCCAGTCGAAGCCCGAGCCGCTCCAGCGCGTGCGGTCATGCCGCAGTATCCATGGCAGGTAGTAGAGATCGCCCTCCGGGTCACCGATCGCACAGTCGTACACGTCGCCGGGAACGACGAGTTCGCGCGTACCGTCGCCGTCCAGATCGCCGATGGCCGGCGCCGCATTGGCGAAATTGGGACGATGCTGCACGCCGCAGTCGGCGAATCCCTGCAGGTCCGCGGCCTGATCCACGTGGACACCAACCTGCGCCCAGACCTTGGGCTGTCCGCCGGAGAGCCCGTAGATCGTGCTCACCCGGCGCTGGTCGCCGTTCGGTGCCAACGCGGTGATGTAGTGCGTGTCGGTGGGTGCGTAGATCTCGTCGATGCCGTTGCCGTCCAGATCGCCGATCGCGATGTTCTCGTTGTACATGCCGGCGCCGGTGCCCGGCTCACCGGTCCGCCGCGCCGGCCATCCCGGGCGCACCGTGCCGTTGTGTTCGTAGACGTTGACCTGGCGGTCGCCGCCGCTGCTCGCGCGGCCGACGATGATTTCCAGATCGCCGTCGTCGTCGAGGTCGGCCAGGGCGAGGGTTCGCACTTCGCCGTTCGCGAACGGGTTCTTCGGCCAGCCCTGCCGCACGCTGCCGTTGCCGGCATAGACGGTCAACAGATTGCCGTTGCGCCCGACGACGATTTCCGACGCGCCGTCGCCGTCGAGATCGGCCAGCGCGATCGCGGGCCAGATGCGGCTGGCGGCCGTGACGGTCCACTCGTTCGCACCGGTCGCGCCGGTATAGGCGCCGAGGTTCTGGCCACCCCAGACCACTTCGACCTGCCCGTCGCCGTCGATGTCACCGACGGCCGGCGATGCATACCAGCCGGTCTGGCAATCGCCGGCACTGCAGCCGGCGTAACTCCATTTCGGCACCGGCGCGGGCACGACGGCCAGCAGCGGCCCGCTCCCCAGGGCCAGGGCCAGGGTGCCGGCACGTAACAGGACGCGACAGACAAGGGCGTGAGACATGGCGAATCCCAGCGGTGGCGAGCCCGCATGATCCGGCGCGGCAGTCCGCGCGTAAACCATGGCCGTTGCGGTACCCGCCGCCCGCGGCAGTGGCGGTGCAGCCGCGCCCCGTGCCGGCGTGGCGGCACCTTCAGTCGTTCACCACGCCGTGCGCGCGCAGCGCGACAATCTCGCGGCGCGGCGGCGCGCCAAACAGGCGGCGATATTCACGGCTGAACTGCGACGCACTCTCGTAACCGACACGGTGCGCGGCAGCGGCAGCCTCGAGACCTTCGGACAGCATGAGACGCCGCGCCTCGTGCAGGCGCAGCGTCTTCTGGAACTGCAGCGGCGACAGGCTGGTCACGGCCTTGAAGCGGTGGTGCAACGCCGACACGCTCATGTGTGTGGTTTCCGCGAGCTCCTCGATGCTCAATGCCTCGGCATACCGCGCCTTGAGCAGATCGATGGCGCGGCCGACGCGATGGCCGCCGCTGCCGGCGACCACCAGATCGCGCAGGCGATGGCCCAGATCGCCGCCCAGCGCGCGGAAGCAGATCTCGCGCAGGATCAGCGGCGCGATCACACCGATCTCGCGTGGCGTATCCAGCAGCCGCAGCAGTCGCAGCAACGCGTCGAGCATTGGCAATTCCGTGCGCGCCACGAACAGCGCGCGGTCGGTGGGCCGTGGCGGCGTCGGCGGCGACTGCAGCACGAGCTCGCCGAGCATGCGCAGGTCGAGATTGATCTTGAGACAGAGGTAAGGCTGCGCGGGCGACGCGGTGAGGATTTCGCCGACCACCGGCAGGGTCACCGACACCACGAGATAGTTCAGCGGGTCATAGATGAACACCTCGTCGCCGAGGCGTGCCTGCTTGCGCCCCTGCACGACCACGCAGAGACAGGGTTCGTACACGACGGAACAGGGTTGCGTCGGTTCCGACATGCGGATCAGGCTCAGCGCGTCGATCGCGGTGGCGTGCAGGCCGTCGTCCGTCGTCAATCGGGCAATTCGTGCGGCCAGCTCGCGCTGCGGCGCCAGGCTGTCGAACGGAGCAAAACTCGGGGTTGCAGGGGCAGCGGACACGACGTTTTCCCACGCCGGAAGACGGTGCCGATTATGCGCAGGGCTCCACGCGCGCGGGACGCGCATGGCTGAGCTTCTGCAGGATCGGGCAAGTCTGGCGCAGCTTTGGGCTAAGCCGCTCCGGCCGCGCGGGACTACGCTTCCGCGGCCCTCTCGCCGCCCTGGAGTCTGACCATGAACCATCCCATCGCCCGTCGCGTCCTCGGCCGCGACGGCCTCGTCGTATCCGCCCTCGGCCTCGGCTGCATGGGCATGTCCGATTTCTACGGCGCCAGCGACGAGGCCGAGAACCTCGCCGTGCTGCACCACGCCATCGACCAGGGTGTGAATTTTCTCGACACCGCGGACATGTACGGCGTCGGCCGCAACGAGGAACTGCTGGCCAAGGTGCTCAGCGTCCGCCGCGACGCGATCGTGCTGGCGACCAAGTTCGGCAACGTCCGCGCGCCGGACGGTACGTTCCTCGGCATCGATGGCAGCCCCGACTACGTCGCAGAGGCCTGCGATGCCAGCCTGCGCCGGCTCGGCATCGACCACATCGACCTGTACTACCAGCATCGTGTCGATCCGAAGGTTCCGATCGAGGAAACGGTCGGCGCGATGGCGCGTCTGGTCGAGGCCGGCAAGGTGCGCTTTCTCGGCTTGTCGGAAGCCAGCGGCAATACCCTGCGCCGCGCGAACCGCGTGCATCGCATCGCCGCGCTACAGAGCGAGTATTCGCTGTGGACACGCGAGGTCGAACAGGACGCCCTGCTCGCCTGCCGCGAACTCGGCATCGGCTTCGTCGCCTACAGTCCGCTGGGCCGCGGCTTTCTCACCGGCGCGATCGCATCCACCGCCACATTGGCCGCGGACGACTGGCGCCGCAGCAATCCGCGCTTTCAGGAGGGACACGCGGACGTCAATCGGCGTCTCGTCGACGCGCTTGCCGAACTCGCGCAGCAGCGTGGCTGTACGCCGGCCCAGCTCGCACTCGCCTGGCTGCTGCACCAGGGCGAGGACATCGTCCCGATTCCCGGGACACGCAAGATCCGGCGTCTCGACGAAAACATCGCTGCCACGCGGATCGTGCTGAGCCGCCACGAACTGCAGGCGATCGCCACGCTGCTGGCCAGTCACGCCGTCTCGGGTACGCGCTACGCGGCGGCGGCCATGGCGGCGCTGAATGCCTGAATCCGCGCGAGCTGGCGAGGTGCTGCAACGCGGCTCGGGACGACGACGGCAAATTCGCCGGAGCCTGGATACGTGCTTGCGCTGCGCAGCGTGAAGCCAAACCCATATCGACAACGGCTACGTGCCCCCGTGCTTGCGCCGTGGAGCGTGAGGCCAAACCCATCCCCACCCATACCCTCCCCTTGAAGGGGAGGGCTTGTTGTCCCCGTACGGACCGTGTTTCGCCGATCTCCCGCTACCGTCGGATTTCCCGTCGCGGTACCGAAACCCTCCTCTTAAAGTCGAGGTGCGGAAGCCCCCAGAGTCGACGTGTGAGAGCCCCCTTCAAGTCGATGTGTTGAGCCCCTGCACCTCAAGGGGGTCAAAGACGGTCTTTCAGAACCACGGAGTCTGACGGTCTTTCACGGCCAACGGGCCGGACGTGTATGGGTGGGAATGGGTTTCCGCCACGAGGCCAAGAGCCCGGAACGCGCACTCGCAGAATTTCGCCATAATTCGCGCCGCGGACTGCCCGCGGCGCGTCCGCATACTCGCGTCCCCTTTTGCGAGTGGATGACGATCTGATGTTGCTACGTCTTTCGCTGTCCGGCCTCTGCGCCGCGCTTTCCGTCGCTTCCGCCGGCGCCGCGCCGCTGCAGCCCGATCCCGCCAAGAACTGCAGCGCCTGCAAGGAATGGAATCAGCCCCAGGCACCGTTCGTGCTGCACGGCAGGAGCTGGTTCGTCGGCACCCGGGGCCTTTCGGCCGTGCTGATCGATTCGGGCGACGGCCTGGTCCTGCTCGACGGCGCGCTGCCCGAGTCCGCGCCGCTCATCGCAAAGAACATCGAGCAGCTCGGCTTTCGCCTCGACCAGATCAGGTACATCGCCGTCTCACATGCGCATTTCGACCATGTGGGCGGCGTCGCCGCGCTCGCCCGCGCAAGCGGCGCGACCGTGATCGCGAGTCCACGCAGCGCCGAGGCACTGATGGCCGGCGTTCCGCCAGCGGATGACCCACAGGCCGGATTCGGCGATGCCGCAAACGGCTTTCCCCAGGTCGCCGACGTACGCCGCGTCGCCGACGGCGAAACGCTGCGCCTGGGCACGCTCGCGCTGACCGCGCATCACACGCCGGGGCATACGCCCGGCGCGACGAGCTGGAGCTGGCAGGACTGCACTGGCGCCGCCTGTGTGAACCTCGTCTACGCCGACAGCCTCAATGCCGTATCCGACGACACCTATCGTTTCGGCGGCGCCGACGGGCAGGACGGCATCGCGGCGAGTTTCGGCGCGAGCATCGCGCGTGTCGGCAAAATGCCCTGCGACATTCTCGTGCCTGTACACCCGGGGTTCGCCCAGTTCGAGGACAAACTCGCCCGGCGCGCGAACGGCGAGAAACCCGATCCCTTCCTCGACCGCGAGGCCTGCGCGCACTACGCCCAGTCCGCGCGCGAGAAGCTCGAGACACGTCTGCAGCAGGAACGCAGCCCGACGACACGCTGAGCCGGGGCGCGACGAAACGCCGGGCGGATGCCCCGTCGAGGCACGGCCTGGGGCCGTGGGGCCGTGCCTCGCCGTCGCCGAACGACGCGATGGACACCCGTGACCGGGCGGCTCACACTGCTCCGCGTCGGTGCGCGTCCCGCGTCGTGCTGCACCGCGGCGTGCATCGAACGTTCGTTTGAGTACGGTAGTCGTTCGCCCTGGCTCGCGGGGCGTCGCGCATGATTGGGGAAAGACCGCAAGAATTCCGCACCTTCTTTCACAAGATCACAGTTCCTGGGAGGGAAAATCGTGACCAGAAGTCCCCTGACGTTGGCCGTCGTTTCATCCTTGCTGCTCGCGGCACCGCTCGCCGCGCTGGCCAATCCCGTTCCCAAGCAACTGTCCGGTCCGCCGGAAGAATTCACGCAGATGCGCGCTGCGGACCCGGCCGACTCGGCGATCTATTCGCACAGCGCCCTGCTGCCGGTCGACATGAGCGACCGCAGCGCCGGCTGGCAGCGCGAACTGCCGGTCGAGAACGGCAAGGTGCGCTTCCTCGTGTTCTCGGGCAACAACGCCAACTGGCTGCTCGAGCTGCAATCGCCGACGGGCCGCCGCATTCCGGCCCAGGAGCTGGACACGGCGGCGCGTCCGGCCGATTTCGCGCTGGAGCAGGCGCGCGTCCCGGCCAACTATTACGCGCTCGACGAGCTCGAATCCGGTTCCTGGACGCTGCGCATCGACGCCGGCGCGAGCCGCTCCACCAGCGGCTACGTGCTGCTCGAGGGCGACGCAGCGACCGAACTCATGTCCTATCCCGCACACCGCCGCCAGATCGTCGGCCAGCAGCTCGACGTGGTCGCGACGCTGGGCGGCACCGCCAGGAACGACGGCGCGCGCATCGCGGGCGCCAGCCTGCGCGTGACCGCGCCCGACGGCACCGTCAGCAGCTATCCCATGTTCGACGACGGCCTGCATGCCGACGCCCGGGCCGGCGACGGCCTGTTCGGTGCGGGCTTCGTGGCCGAACAGAGCGGCAACTACCTGGCACAGGTTGTCGCCGACGGTACGAACGGCAACGGACAGCGTATCGTGCGCACCGCCGAGCACGTGATGCCCGTCGTCGAGGCGAGCCTGCGGCTGGCGTCCACCGAAGCCGTCATCGGCGCACGCAGCCTGCCCAATGGCCGCCTGTCGCTGGACCTGCCCGTGGTCGCGAGCAAGCCCGGCCAGCACTACCGCGCCTACGGCGAAGTCTGGGGCACGGACGGAAAAGGCAACGAGCGCCCGGTCGCCTGGGTCAGCGGCATGGTTACACCGGACAAGAACGGTGTGCTGGGCCTCGGCTTCGATCCACGCTGGGTCGGGTTCGCCGACGCGCAACCGCCGTACCAGTTGCGCGAGCTGCGCATCGAGGACCCCGACCACTTCGTCACCCTGACCGGCGCGCGCACACTCGCGCTGGATCTGCCCGACCGGCGCCTGCTCGGTGCCGCGCCCAAAGTCATCGATGAAGCCATGCGCATGGGCCTGCGGCCCAGCGGCGGCGACGCCATCAAGGGGGTCGGCCAACGCCTGATCCTCGTGCATGGCTACTGCTCTGGCGGTGTCTGGCCGGCCTCGCAGTTCTCGACCGCATCGACCTTCCTGGACGCGAACCAGAACCGCAGTCACGACCAGTTCGCGCGCCTGCTGCAGAGCTACGGCAGCACCTGGAACTCGTTCGGCACGGTCGCCCACAGCCAGGGCGGCGCCGCCTCGCTGCACTTGTATACCTACTACTGGAGCGGCCTGGACAACGCGACCGGCGCGCGTCTCATCCAGTCGGTCGGCACGCCGTACAAGGGCACCAACCTGGCCGGTATCCTCGCCACGCTCGGCTCCTGGTTCGGCGTCGGCTGCGGCACGAACGACAACCTGAGCTACAGCGGCGCATCGGCCTGGCTGGCCGGCATCCCGAATTCGTCGCGCGCGAAGGTGAACTACTACACCACGTCGTTCCGCTCGACCAACTGGTGGACCAACGACTACTGCCAGATCGCCACCGACCTCGTGCTCAGCGATCCCGAAGACGGCACCACCGAGCAGACCAACGGGCAGCTCAGCGGCGGCGTCAATCGCGGCCATACGACCGGCCAGTGCCACACCAGCGGCATGCGTGATCCGGCGCAGTATCTCGACGCATCACGCAACGCGACGATGAACGCGAACGCGGCACGCTGAGCGCTCGCACTGTGCACACCGGCGCGCGGGATTTCCCGCGCGCTTTTTTTTGCGCCGCCGAGCCCCGCAACAGCACAGACCGCAGGGACCGGCGTGAAACCGGAGCACGGATCAGGCGTCGGCGAGATAGCTCGCCGGCACCGGCAGCCCCTGCAGGCGGAAGAACGACAGCTGGTCGAAGTAGCCGCGCTGGAACACGATCTGCCCGTCGCGCACGTGGAAGAAGCCGCAGCCGCGCAGGCCGTTCGGATCGCGCCATTCGAGGATGGCCCAGTCGCCGCACTCGAACAGGTTCTCCACGAGACAGGTCATCTGCGCCCTGCCGAACTCGATGGCGAACATCTGCCGGATCGCCGCGCGTCCGTGCAGGGGCACGGTGACGACCTGATGATTGACGGCTTCGACCGCATACAGCGCGGCGAGGCCGTCGACATCGCCAGCGTTGAAGCGTTGTACCCAGGTTTCAACCAGCTGTCTGGCGTTCATCGAATGCTCCAGAGGGTGTCGTGGCGGACGAGGGCTGCTCGAGCAGGCCGGCGATGCCCGGCAGGGTCATGCGGCGGAAGATTGCGTCGAGCTGTTCGGGAGTCAGGGCCGGGTTCGTGTCGCGCCACCAGAGCAGCACATTCGACAGCGCACCGGCGACATGCTGCACGACTGCTTCCAGCACGTCACCCTGCAGGCAGCGCTCCGGCGGCTGCGCCAGCAGTTCGTCGCGCACGAGCTCGCACAGCAACGCACGCATGTGCTTCTCCACGGCCAGCTGCACGCCGGGCGCATGGACACGGCTGGCGGCCTCACGCACGTGGCGGAAGAATGGCAGGGTGAAACCGAGCTGCACACCGGGCGCCTGCACCGCCGCGGCCTGGGCCTCGCGCCGCAGCCAGCCGCGCAGACGGCCGACGCTGTGCGCGAGCAGGTCGTCCTTGTTGCGGAAGTGCTCGTAGAACGCGGCGCGCGAGACTCCGGCCCGATCGAGCACGTTCTGTATCGTCAGGCGCTCGTAACCGCGCCGGTGCAGCAGCCCGGCGAAGGCGTCGAGCAGGGCGTCACGCGTGCGCTGCGCACGCGCGTCGAGCTTGGGACGGGTCGTCGGCGATACCGGCCTCATGCGGCTGCCAGCCCGGCCGTGACGATGGATCGTCTCCAGCCTGCGATGAACGCGGCGAACCGCTGTGGCTCCAGAAACGCGCCGACCGTCCCGACCGCGGCCGCCGACAGCGGCGTGAGCGTGTACCGCACACGCACGGCCGACCGGTCTGGCGCCAGGGCCGTGCAGTGGACTTCGACCAGTCCGGCCTGGACATCCGGCACCCAGCGCGCGTAGCGGGCGATCCCGCGTGACGTGTCGTAGTCGACGACGACCCACGTCGTCTCGCTGTCACCTGCCCGGGTCACGAACACGCTGCCGGCTCCGGCGCCCAGGACTTCCGGCTCCCAGCCCGGCGCCCACAGGCGCTCCCCCTCCGCCGTGAACAGCGGCAGCGCGTCCTCCATGCTCAGATTCAGCTCGAAACCGGCCTCGGCCGTCATCGTCACGCGTTGCATGTCAGGTCCCTGATTCATTGCGATTCTGGTCGTTTGGTACATACGTACCGTATCACATCGGCGCGCGAACGCCTGATAGAGTCGCGCCGCCAGCCCGGAGGACATGATTCATGGCAACCAGCAGGAAATCAGTAAGGACGCCGAAGATGGCAGCGGCGGCCATCGAGGTGGAGCGCGTGCAGACCGGCGTGCGCCTGGAGAAGCGCCTGCTCAAGGTGCTCAAGGGGCTGGCCGAATACCTGGACCTGTCGCTGGGCGACCTGCTCGAAGGCATCGCGCTGCATGCGCTGGAAAACAAGCCGCCGTTCTCGGCGGGGACCCTCAAGCGCATCCAGGACCTCAAGAAGGTCTACGGGCTCGACCTCGGCGCCGGCGACAGCCACCGACTCGCGGATCGCTGACGGAGCGGCGGCGACGGCGTAGCCGGCACTACGTCGAGCCGACACGAGCGAGCAGCGCGCATCAGGGCGAGCGTATCGGCCGCAGTAGAACGGGTGTGAGCAATGCGGCGAGTCCTCCCGTGACAGGCGGTACACATGACATCCGGCACACGCAGCCGCTTACACACTCGCGCCAGATGAGAGGCCGAAACAGTCCTTGCCGCGGAGCCTCGATGAAACGCCTGCTGATTGCCGCCCTGTCCCTG
Organism: Rhodanobacteraceae bacterium; assembly: GCA_045864815.1. GTDB lineage: Bacteria > Pseudomonadota > Gammaproteobacteria > Xanthomonadales > Rhodanobacteraceae > Tahibacter. The sequence continues at coordinate 29,905 of BTVG01000026.1, forward strand.
CTCGCCGCGCCGGCATTCGCCGCGATCGCGCCGGGTACCGACCGCCAGGAAGGCGAAGGTCCGTACACCCAGTTGATCCTGCGCGGCGTCACCGTGATCAACGGCACGGGCAGTCCGGCCTACGGACCGGCCGACGTCGTCATCGAAGGCAACCGCATCGCCGAGATCCGCATGGTCGGCGCCGACATCCAGTCGATCAAGCCCGACGACCGGCCCAAGCTGCGAACCGGCGGCCGCGAGATGGATCTGGCCGGCCACTACGTAATGCCCGGCATCGTCGACCTGCACGGTCACATCGGCGGCGACGAACAGGGCGTCAGTGCCGACTACGTCTACAAGCTCTGGATGGGCCACGGCATCACCACCGTGCGCGACCCGGCCTGCGGCAACGGCATCGACTGGTGCGTCAAAGAAACGCGCCGCAGCGAGGCCAACACCATCACCGCGCCGCGCATCTTTCCCTACGCCTATTTCGGCATGGGCCGCGACGCACCGATGACCACGCCCGAGCAGGCGCGCGAGTGGGTGCGCGAGATGAAGAAGAAGGGCGCCGTCGGCATGAAGTGCTTCGGCTACCGCCCCGACGTGCTGCAGGCCGCATTCGAGGAACTGAAGAAGCAGGGCATGCGCAGCGCCTGCCACCACGCCCAGCTCGACGTCGCGCGCGTGAACGTACTGACCACGGCACGCTGGGGCCTCACCACCATGGAACACTGGTACGGCCTGCCCGAAGCCCTGTTCGACGACAGGACCGTGCAGGACTACCCGGCCGGCTACAACTACAGCAATGAAGCCGACCGCTTCGGCCAGGCCGGACGGCTCTGGGCGCAGGCGGCCGAGAAAGGCAGCGAGAAATACGAGGCGGTCATCAAGGAACTGCTCGATCTCGACTTCACGCTCGACCCAACCTTCACCATCTACCAGGCCAGCCGCGACCTGATGCGTGCACGCCGCGCCGAATGGCACGACCGCTACACCTGGCCCACGCTGTGGAATTTCTTCGCGCCGAACCGCGACAACCACGGCAGCTTCTTCTTCGACTGGGGCACCGAGGACGAAATCGCCTGGCGCGACAACTACCGCCGATGGATGGCATTCGTAAACGACTACAAGAACCGCGGCGGCCGCGTCACAGTCGGCAGCGACTCCGGCTACATCTACAAGATCTACGGATTCGGCACCATCGAGGAACTCGAACTGCTGCGCGAAGCCGGCTTCCATCCCCTCGAAGTGATCCGCGCCGCAACGTTGAACGGCGCACAGGCGCTGGGTACTGCCGACCGCATCGGCTCCCTCGAACCCGGCAAGCTCGCCGACATCGCCGTCATCAAGGAAAACCCGCTCGCCAACCTCAAGGTGCTCTACGGCACCGGCCACATCCGCCTCGGTGCCAACGGCAAACCCACGCGCGTCGGCGGTGTCGACTACACCATCAAGGACGGCATCGTGTTCGACGCCAAGCTGCTGCTGCGCGAGGTGCGTGAGAGCGTTGCGGTGGAGAAGAAGAAGCGTGGGATAGAGAGCTACGCGCAGCCGGGGGAGTGACGGGCGGGTCCTGATGCGACATCCAGCGCGCGGGCGATCGCCAACGCGCCGGATGTCGACACCTTACTCAATCAGGCCTCGAGACGGAAAGGACTCTCTCTACTTCGCCGCTAGTCGCGAATCTGCGCAGCGGAAATATGAGAAATATGTTCACCAAGAGGCACACCTGACGCAAATCTGCCTGCCCTTGATTCCGCGTTCCGATGGATCTCGAACGAGAACTGTTCCTGCGTCATTAGAATCTTCTACTACCACCGACGAATCCGTTCGTGCGGGCCCATGCGACGTCGATCTATTCAGCATCCTCAACCGCCGGGATCGTGGGAGATAAGAAGGGATCGAGTGTCGAAACGAGTTGACCGCGCTTTACCACCGTCACCGCAAACAAACCTCTTCCAGCCGGCAGCTCAACACCCTCATCTCCTTCGTAAACAAGCCCGTACGAACCCGGAAGGAGGTCGGCCAAGTATTGCAGCAGCTTTTTGACGGCAACAGCCTCTGAACGCCGCCGATTAGGGTATCCATTGATTACCAAGGTATGACGACCGTTGTGAAGCAACATCTGCGCAGTCGTTGAATCGAAGCCCAGCTCGGAGATCCGCAATCGAACTTTCATGAGTGCATTCGTTAATGATCCGGAATCGATCTCACTCGGCGACTCGCAGAGCACGATCCAGCCATGAAATTCGTACATAAGAAATCCCTCACGACTTGATCAGAGCATCGGATCCGTATCGATCACGACAGGCGTCTGATAGCGATCTGAGTTCGTTCGAGCGAGCACACGCCGCTTGAACGCATGTCCGAAATACGGGGGAAGATTAGTACGTCCCTGGCGAGGGGTGACCGTGGATGTCCGAAACTGCTCATGCCCGGCTGAAACTGTATGACGCTCTTGGCCATGACAACCTCCAGTATTTTTCGGAGGTTGCAGTCTTATCGTCGCGCTTATCACAGGATGCGACTCGTGGGGAATCAGGATCTGTTTTGCGTAGTACGAGCAGCCAGCCGCTTACAGTCGACGCCATTTCAGTTTTCCCTCAATTGCTCAATCGGCACCAGCAGATCTTTCCAATCTATTGTTATGTTCACTTTCTGTTTGGCGCGCTGGATACTGGGAAGTAAACCTGACCCCGCCGCTAGGTACCGAAGAGTTGCCGGCAGGCACAAAGGTTCTAGCCCAGTATCCCGATCGTACGAGCCGGCACAGCAAATCGCGCTCGAAGCTACATTCGCTTCGCTGTGCCGGCCATCACTCAGGCAGCGTCCTGGTACGGCGTCATTTCCTGCACCGTGAGATACATCGAAAGGAATCGCAGGTTGAGCGATTCACCAGCAACGTGAACCGCAATATCTTCCCCGTCCTTCTGCAGAGATAGATTTGCACGGCTGGCAGTTGTCCATCCGGTCAACTGCACGTCACGCACGCCGTGGAAGTCCAGGCGGACCTGAAGACGGTTATAGCGATACCCTTGCCACTTCACCGGCGGGTTCTCGGGAAACTGGCTCAGATCGAGGTTCAGCGAAATCGTCGGCCCCTCGATCTTCAAAGTCACCTGTCGCAGTTCAACGACGTCGAGTGAAGGAACACGGTCGCCATAGACCGCCCTGATGCCACGATCGTCGACAAGATATTCAGTCCACTTCATTGGCCTGGCTCGCTGTATTTGTAATGAGGGAGTGTACCTTCAACGCTACCCGTACGAACGTTCGACGCGGGCCTTACATTGAAATGCGCCCCTTGGTCACCAACCCCACCCTGACCGAAGCGGTGTCCGGCCGAGTGCTCCTGAATGATGATGCGAGTGCCGTCGCCTCGGGTGTAGTAGTACTCGCGCGTCATCACTGGAACTCCGTCCGTCCCTCGGACGGTCGAGCCGCCTTCAGTCAGCGGAACGCGCTCCACTTTGTCAGGCTGCTGAGAGCGCGGAATCCCAGCATCCCGTTTCGCTGCACTGAACGCAGCGTCGCGAGATACGAAACCGATTGACTCGCGCATATTCGCCAGGTCCTGGCGAATCAGTGAATTGACCTCAGGAGTGAACGCGGGATTGCCTGGACCTCGCACCGTCACGGGCGGACGATAGTTCGGATTGATCTGCCGAATCTGGAACATCAGATTGTTATAGTCGTAGCGCGCCATGATCTCGCGCTGGCTGTTGGTGACTGTAGGTCCAACGGCCCGCGCGGCATTGCGATTGAAGTTTCCATTCTGAGCGACCTCATATGCATCATCGCTATTGGTGTCAATGGTCATCGGCTCGCCAACTTCGACCGTTCCTTTGGCCTTTTTCTCAGCTTTCCGGATCGCCAGCTTCGCTTCCCAACCGTTCCAAACTCCTTCCGGCGCACCACCAGACTGAACAGAGGCACGGAAATCACTCACCGACCCGCTGGCGGCCTGCGCCACGTAGCAAAATTCGATGCCGCTGCACGGGCCAATTTCCTGGTCCGGCCGGATCCGACGCGCCACGTATCCCGACGGATCCATCCCCGCCATTGGATTGTTCATGATGTAGCTATACGGATTGAGGCTTTGACTATTGGCCGGGAACTGGATGAACGGATCGACGCTGAGGAAGCGGCCGAGGCGGTGGTCGTAGACACGGCCGCTCATGTGGATGAGACCCAGGCTGTCCAGGTGTTCGTGGCCGGTGAAGCCCTGGCGCGTGGCTGGCGTGAGGTTGATGCGTCCGGGCATTTCGCCGCTCTGCGTGCGCGGCTGGAAATCGCGGTTGCGGCCTGCACCGAAGGGGCTGAACGTCAGGCGCGTGTCGGCGTTGTTGAGGTAGCCGCTCTCGCTGCGCTGACGGAACTGGCCGTCCTTGTCCATGACACCCAGGGGCGAGTCGAGGCGGTCGGTGATCTTGAACGCAATGTCACGCGTGAGGCCGGTATTGCCGGGGACCGCGCGCAGCACGACGCTGACGTCGCCGATTTCGTGGCGATACGTGGCATTCGCCCAGCCGTTCGCGTCGCTCATCAGCTCGACCTGATAACCGCGCTGCCCCTGCACGATGAAGCGCACCCGGTTCACACCGGCATCGCCGGGAGTCGGGAAATAGCGTTCGCCGAGCACTTCATAGACGCGGCGGCCGTCCGGCGCGTACGTGAACATCGCGCTCGGTGCGCTCGGCGCGCCCTGGTCCATGATGTTGCGCGGGCGATTGGTCGCGTCGTAGCGAATCTTGCGCGGGCTGCCCTGGGCCTGGCCATCCGCATTCGCGGGCTGCGTCAGGATGACGTTGCCATTGGGGTCGCAGCTATTGACGATGCGGTCGTAGGCACCACCCGTCGGCATCAGGATCGTCGTGGCGACGTTGGGACCGCAGCTGTTGGCGTTGTCATACCGATAGGCATTGGCCACGTCGCGGCTGTAATCGTTCTTGCGCGTGAGATTGCCCAGCGCGTCATAGTCGTAGCCCACGCTGTAGCCCGACCCCGACACGCTGGAGCCAGCCAGGCGTTGCAGCTCGTCGTAAGTGTAGGTCTCGGTCGCTGCAACCACGCCCGGCACGACGCGGCGCTGTGCGGCGACATTGGCCAGCACGTCGTAGCCGTAGTCGACGCTGTCGACGACCTGCGGTACGCCGTTGACGAGGCGGCTCCACTGCTTGCGTACCGCACGTCCCGACAGTGGGTCATAGCTGTACTCGCCGTACACGCCGTTGCCGTAGTCCTGGCGCGTGACATTGCCGAACGCATCGAGTCCGCCCACCCCCCAGAAGCGCTCGCCGGTATCCGCATCGATGACATCGCGCAGCGCCCCGAACTTGGTGAAGATGCGCTGCACCTTCAGGCCGCTGGCATATTCCACGGCCTTTTCGCGGCCGTAGTTGCCGTCATAGTGGTATCGCGTCAGGAAGGTCAGCTCCTGGGCACCCACGCGCTGCATTGCATTGACCTCGTCGACGCGGCCGTAGTCGTAGTCATAGGTTTCGCGCCAGACCGTGTTGCCCACCACGGGCGGCTGATTGAGCGTGCACTCGGCCGGCAGCGAGCTGGCGACACAGCGCCTCACCTCGCCGAGGAGACCGTCGTCGGAGCGGTAGGTCCACTCGTCGCGGTAGTGCTCGGCCGGCGAGCCTTCCCAGGCCGGGATCCAGGTCTTCTGCACCGTGGGCCGACCGGCGGTGTCGCGAACGATCGTCGTGCCGATGGCTCGGGCGTCCGTCTGCTGCACGAGCTCGCCCGCGCCGTTGTAGACGAAGTTCCAACTGCCCTGGTTCGGATCGGTTGCATTGGTGCGGTGTCCGAGCTTGTTGTAGGTAGCGTGTGTGACCTTGCCTGACGGTATTGCACCGGGGTACTGCGCATTGGTCTTCGCATCCGCAATCGCCACCGGACGACCCGCTGCATCTGCCCAGTAACGGGTAACGCCGCTGAGCGCGTCGTCGGTGCGCATGAGCCCGAGCACACCGCTGTAGCGCACCACATCGACGCAGACGTTGGCCGGCACACACACGCCGCGACTGTTGCGAACCTGCACCGCCGTGCGATTGCCCGCATAGTTGTAGCTGGTGGTGACGTAGCGACCTGCAGGCGGCGTCTGGCCGATCGCGATCTCGCCGTCGGGAGCAGTCTTGGAAGTCATGCGGCCGGCGCGGTCGTAGCTGAAGCTGGACGCGAACGGTGCCGCCGACGAGGCGCTGGTCAGAAAGAACGGTGCGCTCTTCTTCGCGAGCGTACCCATGCGGTCGTATTCGCTCAGGGTTGCGATGAACGCACCGTCGAAACCGCGCACGGCGCTCTTGATTTCGCGATGCAGCAGGTCGTGCCAGACCACCTGCGTGGGACTGCCGTTCTGCACGGTCGTGACCCGATATGCCGCAAAGGTCTCCGCCGCGCTACCCGGATTGTCAATGCGCACCCCGCCGCTGCCGATGTCGGCACCGGGGCAACTGGCGCCCGCACAGGCGTTCCATGCGGTGTGCACAGCCTGACCCAACGGCGCCTCCCCCGTCGTTTCGAGCTTGAACGTTTCGGTACGTATGTTGCGACCGAACGCATCGTAATAGGTGCGCACACGTACCTCGGTCGGCAAGGTCGTCTCCCGTATCTGGCCGTCGCGCGCGCGATATGACAACTTCGTCTCGACACCGGCGGCATCGATCACACTCGTCGGAAAATAGCCGTCGCCGCCGCTATACAGTGTCCGTGTCGTGCGGGTTACGGTGGCGCCGGCCACGCTGTCGTAGTAGGTGTCCGCTACCTCGGTCGGCAGACCATAGTTGCTGCCGGCCGGCGGATACGTGAACACTCTGTGCGTGCGCAGATTCGGATCGTCGTCCTCTACATCCACCGACATGAGCGTGCGGTCGGAATTCCAGACGTAGTCGGTGCGCAGCGTCTGCGCCGGCGTGCTCGCATCTCCCGGTAGCGGATGCGCCGCTCCGTACTGCACCGCCGCAATCGCATCTTCGGTCGAAGCGAGCTTTCCCGGCCACCACGTCTCCAGATTGATCGTGTTGACGTAGGTCGACGCGCGAGCGGTCTGCTTGCTCGTGACGAATTGAATCGATTCCGGTGTTTCGGCCAGATCGCGCTCGACCGTGAAAGTGTGCTCCAGGTTACCGAAGGGATCCCAACCCGCTCGGTCTCCGCGCCCAGCTTCCTCGTAATGGTTGACCTCAACTTCGGCAATCTTGCTGCGTGTACCGGCCTCGGCCAAGGTCGCGTCAAAGCTGGTCGTGTGCTGTCGATTCAGAAACGGGTAGTCGAAGCTCGTCACGGCCGGGGCGCCGGAAGTCGGGCAATTGTTGCGATCCGCCCGCCGGCAGCCCCACGAATAGCTCACCTCGGTGAACGGACGCACCCAGTCAACCGGCGCCTCGTCGATGATCGTCGGCAGCGGCGCGCCCGAACGCGTCAATTCGATCTTGCCGGTGAGCGGATACTTTTGATGGAACTGCGTCACCTCGCGCACGGCGCGCGCCTGGTCACCCGAAAGCGGCGCCTGTTCGCGCACGATCGCACGGAAACCTTGAAATCCCCGCCCGAGACGGTTGTACATGGCCTCGCTGTAGCCATATCGCCACGTGCGGAACCCCAGCAGCCCTCCCATGCCGGTACTGTTCACCATGCTGCCGACCACGGGCATGGTCGACTGGAAATAGAAGTGACTGCTGTCGACGTAGCCCGAATCCGGAATCGTATACAGCGGAAGCTGGCCAGCCGTGCGGAACGCTTTGCTCGAAAGCGGGTAGTACGTCCATCCCACCCGGTCGCCAAGCCCGTTGGTGACCAGGCGCACGAGTCCGGGCAGGGTCGGCGCTGCATTGCCGTTCTCGCTGACGCCCACGTTTTCATTGACGAAGCTGCGCAGTCCGTCGTTGAGTGTGGCGACGCTCACCGACACCGGCGCCCCATTGGGTGTCGGTCCCGTCTGGAGCGATTTGGGACCGGTCGCGCCGTCACCGACGAAGTGGCAGTAGTAGTCGCTGATGCCGGTGTTGTAACAGCCTGCACGAGTGACCAGGTCCGTCAGGCCATCCCCATACAGATCTTCAGCCGTGTTCAACGACGTCGTGTCATTGAGGGTCATGGCCACACGATGTGCGGCACGGTTGCTGCCAGCGGAGGCATCGAGACTGAAGCTCTGCGCCTCATAGCCGTTTGCCGTCGCGACGAAACGCAGGCCGGCCATGTAGTAGAGCGATTGGTCCACGGCACCGAAATCTGCCTTTTGGGTACGCACGCTGTACATGTTGTCGGTCGTGATCGCTTCCGGAAAGGGCAGCGCCGGCAGATCGCCTACGTCAGGTAGCTGAAACTGCGACGGTGTCGCCGCGATATCCGCAGCGGGATCGTTGCCGCACATCCATACCATTGCTGAGCAGGTCTCATTCAGTTCGGCAGGGCCGCCGCCCTGCGGACCCCGATCGTAGCTGCACAGGTCGCCCGGCGGCGCTTCATAGCTGACAAGTACCGCCGTACACTGACGCGCCGCCAAAGCGACCGGGTACAGCAGATCGGCCTTGCCGTCGCTGTCCACGTCAGCGCTTGGCAGCAGGCCAGCGTAGCGCAGGCGATTCTTGGCCATCCCCGTCGTCATCAGCAGCGCGTCGGTGTTGCCACCGATTCCTACCGAATCGTCAAATCCGCGCCCGTTTGCGATCTGTACGTTCCAGGTGCCGCGAGGGCAACTGGCGGCCAGTGGACCGCAGTCGCTCGGTGCCGCATACAGCAGGTCGACGAGTCCGTCGCCATTGACGTCGTGCCAGCGCATCGAGGCACCTGTCGTGCGATAACCGGTATCGTCCGTCGGCAGATTCATCGCCTCCGGCGAGCACGCGTACCACTGCAGTGGGTTCGGCGACGTAGCTGTGCAGCCGCTCGGCGGACTCAGTCCTGGTGTTCGAGACAGCAACACGGTCGAAATCGCATTGACCCCTCCACCGGGCTGTTGCGAAGTGGTGACGACGACGAGATCGGCCGTGCCATCGCCGTTGAGATCGCCAATCGGCGACAGACCACCTTCGAGCGTGTCATGCGTCCAGCTATATACCGACTTGCCGGCCTCAAAATTCACCGCGGCAGAAGTCGTCACGTTGCGGTAGAAGCAAAGCACATGAGCGAACGACGGTGGATTGGTCGGATTGGTCGCTATCGTCGGGCCGCTCTCGAGCTGGGTGCAGCTGCTTCCCAGCCGGCGCAGCAGCAGATCAGCCTGGCCATCGCCGTCGAGATCGTCGCTGCTCACCAGCTGTTGGCCGGCGGGCACGACGCTTGTCAGGGTCACCAGACTGAACGTCTCGGCTACGCTGGCGCCGAAGTTTGCGCCGCGCGCCAGATCCCAGCGGTAGAAGCGCAGGTACGCACCTTCGTCGACCGCAAGGAGATCGGCCCGGCCGTCGCCGTCATAGTCGGTCTGCATACCTGCTCAAAATATGGCAGTGAGCCGGCGATCGAGGTGATGTCGAGCAGACCCGTCACTGCGCGATCTGCATTTTGTTTGACCAACCAGGTATGCATCACATTGTCGGCCAGACGCTGCCGGACCAGAAGCTCGCGCACACCATCGCCGTCGAGATCACCGATCGTCAGTACGCGCCGATCCACGAATCCGCCGTTGCCGTCGGGAGCCGGATCCGGCGGTCCCGCAATCGTGACCGGACGCAGTACATGGTCGGGCGGCAGGTCGTTCCATGACACGACCGTTTCCGGCAGACACACCTCGCCACCGTTGGCGCCGGGCCCCTGTGTTTCCTCGCCTCCTCGAGCACACTGCCTGATCGACTGCAGCGCGCTACGGCCGCTGTGCAGATTGCCGGGGGCACCGCTGATTGGATCCGCATAGTTCAAGGTGTAGGAGTTCACCGCCGCGCCGGCTACCGAAGTCGCAATGCGCACGAGTCGTTGGGTACGCTCAGTCAAGCCTCCAGCGAGGTAGGAACGGCTACGATCGGCCGCTGGCCGGTTGTCGTAGTCGAAGTACACCTGGCGATCGCCTTCTGCGCCGTTCTTGCCGGTGTAGCGAATGTACTGAAGCAGCTTTTCGCCTTTCCCGTATTGCCCCGGCGCGCTGTATCCATAGTCGATACTATTGCCGGACGCGTCTTGCTCACGTTCGATGTTCCAGGACAGCGGAACACCGGCTTCATGCGGGAGCGTCGGCACATAAGGGACGTGGCGCGAGCGTCCACCGCTGCATGTGCTGCCGTCGTACACGCCGCCGTAGTAGCTGACCTCGCCCGATTTGTGCTCGACTTTGAAGCAGGTCGTCGCACTTGCCAGATCGCCGCCGTACTGCGTGACGCGCGAGAAGGTGTTGAGTTCCGTGCGGTAGTGCGTGCCGGAGGCGCCGTAGACGAGGTTCGGAGCAGCCACATTGCCCGAAAAGTCCATCGCCACGAGACGCTGCCCGTCGAGGCACAACGCGTCGCCATTACTCAGGCCAACTGCAGCCCCATTGCCCGCCCCATCCTGCGCTACAGTCTTTGGACAGCGATGGATCGCACTCAACCCCGACAGCGACCAGCCCAGACCGGCGATGCCATTGCCGCCGCGGCTGCTGTAGTTCAGGGACAGCTTCGGCTCCATGCCCTTTCGTCCCGGCGGGACGACGATCGGCATCGAATACTGCGCCGCACCGCCGTCGGTCGTTGCCTCACCGGCGATTGCACCTGTACGGGCATCGTGGATCGGCAGATCGCAGCCGTTGTTGCCTTGCGGAGTGCACGCGATGTTCTGGACCGTCGCGTCGGCGATCGCGTCCTGGCGCAGCACGCGCACTTCCGGCGTGCGCAGTTTCGTGGACACGCCCGTGCCGTTGTAGCGATACGTGATCTCATACTGCACGCGCGCACCGACCGGCAACGAATCGGGCTGCACATTGCTCAGGCCCGTCGCGAACTCCGTAATCGCGCCGCCGTTATTGAGATCGAGACGACGGATCTTTGCGCCAGGGTCGTTCGTGCTCCAGCTGACCTGGAAGGTACAGGTGTCGTGCTCGCCGGGTACGCGACAGACCGTCTTGTCGACGACCACATGGTTGGCGTCAAAGCGCATCACCGGCACGTCTTCCGGCAAGCTCGGCACGTTGTTCGGCGGCGGCCAGTCCACCGCCGCACCACCGGTAACGCTTGCCGGCACCTCCGCCGTGAGCAGCATCCGCCCGTTCGCCGCGTCATCGATGCGCCGCGCGAAGTGGCCGAATGCATCCGGCCCTGCAGCGCCGTCGTGATCGGCATCAGGACCGCACGTCGTCGTCGCCGCATCACACACGGTCACTGCCGGATGCAAGCCACCTGCCAGCGTGTAGCGAATGTAGCGCAAGGCACCCCGCGTCGCATCACTCATCGTGTCGTCGGGCGGCGGGCTCGTGCCCCAGTCATCTTCCGACTGCAGCCAGACCGGCCGACCACTCGTATCGAAGATGGCGGCAGCCGCAGTTTCGATGTAGTGCTGATCATCCGGGTCGATGTCGATGAGCAGATCGACACCCCAGCCGACCAGCGGATCGCCTTCGATACCGCGATAGAACCAGTTCGAGGAAAACGCCTGGTTGGCGACGCCTTCTCGCGAGCGCAGCGCGCGCTGGTCGCGGAACGTGTCGTACAGGCATTCGTCATAGGTCATTGCTCCCACCGGAGCGATCGACGAGCCCTGATCCCAGCGCCACCGCACCGCCGCGCGCGTCGCGGTCTGGTTGGGGAACGTGACCGACACCGCTCCCACCGGAGTGAACGTGCGACCGAGCGCACTGAACGTCCAGTTGGCGGCGTAGAGGGTCGATTGCCACGTGCGCTCGCCCGTGACTGCGTTGAACTGGAGCGCCTTGTTCTCGCCGTGGAGCCACACCGGCCGACCCGTCGCGTCATAGGTAAACCAAGTCAGATACATCGACTGCTGGCCTTCTCCATAGAAGAAGTCCCAGCCAATGCCGTTGCGCTGTGGATTCCACCAGCGTCCCGGGAACATGTGCACGTTTCCCGGTTCAGAGGACACCGTCGGTGCCGGACACACCGAGCCGGGCGGAGGCGCCAGCAACGTCGGCGTCGCCTGCGCCCAGCAGCTACCCGCCAGCGCGAGCAACGCCAGTCCCCCTATCGCTCTACCTCTACGCATCGTTTCGCCCTCAATCCTGTCTGTGTAGGTCTGCTGTCGCCGCAACGGCAGCAGCAAGCGCTGGCGCAAGTGGCGCAGCGCCCCCTGATTTCGTCGTCCCGCATCGGCGTCATCGAATGGCCCGACGCCCAGGCCACTGTCTCCTAGTGCTGTCTCAACGACTGCAACCCCAGTGATTGCTCTGCATTAGGGCCGGGCAACGCCGTCTTCGAACGACTCCAGGGGCGCCGAGCCGACTGACCGTGATGAAGCGCCCTGTACGAGCAGATCGTAAATCTGCGGAAAGCATGATCACTCCGGGCTGCAATCCGCCGAGGATGCGATCAGATGTTCTTGGCTACTCCACCTCCGGCACCGCCATCCACCCCGGGGCCGGCCGCAGGCGGCCGCCCCTGTCATCCAGCCGCAGCACCCAGACATGATCGAGGCCGTACCGTCGCGTCGCGCTCCAGTGCAGCAGCGGCAGCGTGCCGAGTGATGCGTCGCGAACCGTCTGCAGCTGGGCAATGAGCGCTTCGCGCGAGACCTCGCGGCCGATCTGGCGTAGCTGCTCCACGACGAGTTGCAGCACGTGTTCCGCCACGGCCTGCCGCACCGTGGCGTCGGGCGGTGCCGGCAGCGCGATGCGCAGGCTTTGTCCTGCGGGCCAGGGGAGCCGCGTGAGGTCGCAGGTGGCCGCAACCTGATCGGTCAGCAACAGCGTATGCGCCGTCGTGGACCCTGCGGCCTCGCTGCAGTCGCGTATCGGCCGCGGCGCTGGCACCGATGCCGCGATCGCGTCGAGCGCGCGCCGCCGCGCGGCCGGCGAAGCCGTGATGACAAAGCCGCTGCGCCCCGGGTCGGCGCCGCCGGACGCAAACACGACGACGGGCAGTTCCTCTGCGTTGGCCGCGGCCAGGCTGTCGCTGCCGTCCGCACTGGCGTCGATGAGCAGCAGCAGGTCGTCGCTGTGCGTCGGCACTCGCTGCAGCGGCACCAGTTCCAGGCGCCGCCCATAGATGTCCTGCGCCGGCGCGGTCAGCTCGGCGCCACGCACGCCGATGCGCAGGCGATCCGATGTGACGCCAGGCTCGTGCCGTTGATCGAGCCGCGCCAGATAGGCCAGCAGATCGTCCGCGTCAGCCAGGCTCAGTGCGTAGCGCGGCATGGCCGCATCGAGGGGTTGGCCGCCCGCATCCAGGCCCAGGGTGATGGCGCGGCGCAGCCGCGAGGCGTCATAGGCGGGCCGTTGCCGACGTTCGTCCCGCAACGGCCGCAGCAGGGCGGCCGGGCTGATGTCAGCCGGCCGCACGCCGCCTTCGCTGCGACCGCGGCCATCGGGGCCATGACAGTTCACGCACGGCAGCAGTGCCGCCGGCACCGCACCGCCGGTGCCCACGGTCGCGGCCAGCGGCGTGCCGCGCGGCGATACGCCTTCTCGGAAGATCCGCTCGCCGCCATCGGCCGATCCGGGACCGGCCTGTAGCTGCAACAGTGCGGCAATGAGGACAGCCACCGGACTCATTGCCCGCCCCCGCATAAGTGAGGACATCCACCGAATTCATGGCTCGGGACCGCAGAACTGAGGACACCCACCGAATTCATTGCCCGCCCCCCGCAGCAACGAGAGCCGCAGCAACGAGGACACCCACCGGATTCATCGCTCAGGATCCCGCAGCGCAGCAATGAGGACACCCACCAGATTCCTCCGTCCGAACCCCGCAGCGGCATGGAAGCGCAGATGAGGGCATCCACGAGATTCCCGAAAACGAGGACACCCACTGAATTCATTGCCCGGCCCCGCAGCAATGAGGACACCCACAGCAATGAGGACACCCACCGAATTGATCGCTCAGAATCCCGCAACGCAACAACAAGGACACCCACCAAATTCACTCCACCGGCCGCCCCAGCGCCTCGCGCAGCGCCGCCGTCAGCACTGTGGCATCGGCCAGTCCGTCGAGACGGCGCCACGACCGCGGCGTCCCACGCTCGTCGATGAGCACGACCAGCGGCGCATGCGACGCCGGGTCGGCGGCCGACGCGCCCAGTGAACGCGCGAGGCGGTCGATGTCGGCGCGCGCACCGGTGACGAGGTCCCAGCCCGGCGCGGCACCGAAGGCGCGACTCCAGCGGGCCAGCTCCCGGGGCGTGTCGTTGGCCGGGTCGATGCTGACTGAGATCAGGGCGACGCGCGCGGCATCGTCGCCGAGCTGTTTCTGCACCTGGGCGAAGCGCGTGCCCAGCAGCGGGCACACCGTGGTGCAGCGCGTAAAGATGAAGTTGATCGCGACCAGACGCCCCTGGACCAGGTCCCGATGGAAATGCCGGGTGCGGCCCGTCTGGTCCTGCACCGGGACGTCGGCGATGGTGCCGGCGGCCGTCTCGCCCTGCAGCGACTGCGCGGCGGCGGCCGCGTGCGCCGCATGCGCGGCGTGGTCCTGCGCCCGTGCGCCAACGGCACCCAGGGCGCCAAGCAGCAGCACGACCACCCACACTATGCCCTTGCCCATGATTGCACTCCGGTTGCCGCCGCCGAACTTATCCCGCCGACCACGCGCCGGCAATCGGCGACGCGACGCGTCGCGCCGTGGTGACGATGACGAATCGTCATGATAGCCGGGCACCTTTTTTTACGCCTGCCCTCAGCAGGCTTCTGGACAAGTTCACTTCTGACAGGGGATCGGAGGCGACCGGGGTCGGGGAAACGTCGATGGCTGCACCCGCAGTCGGTCGGCGTGATCGCGTCGTGGGGAGCCGGAAGCACCGGCACGACGGACAACCTCGTCGTCAAGCCTTCCGGTGTGATTGAAATCAGGTATTGTGCAACCCGAAACTTGTAGACAAGTTTCCAACCCAGCAACCCGTTTTTCCTTGTGCGAGGTGAACCATGCGTTTGCCGTTGCGTTCGTGGCCGTGCGCGTTCGTCCTGCTGGTCTCACCCTTCTGCCCATTGCTGCACGCCGCCGATGCCCCGGCAGGCGGGCACTGCGACGGCACCGTGTACGCCGACGTCGTCGCGCTGGACCATGCCTTCCAGGTCAACCGCCTGGGCACGACCCGCACCGACGGCGAGATCTACGCGTTGCGCGCCGACGTGGTGTCCACCGACACGGCGACGGCGGATCTGCAGCCGGGCAAGGTGATGCTGCGACCGGACAAGCGCCCGCGGCCACTGGTGCTGCGCGTCAACGCCGGCAGCTGCCTGGAGATCCGTTTCACGAACCTGCTGGCGCCGACGCCCAAGGATGTGATGCAGCCGGTCACACGCAGCGCATCGATCCACGTCGCGGGACTGCAGCCGATCGACAGCATCGAAAGCGACGGCACCTGGGCCGGCCAGAATCCCGAGATCGGCAACGGCCAGCATTCCGGCCTGGTGCAGCCCGGCGTCGGCATCACGTATCGGCTGTATGCGCAGGAGGAAGGCACGAACCTGCTCTACAGCACGGCCGGGCAGTACAACAATTTCAATGAAATGCAGTTGTCGACGGGTCTGTTCGGCGCCGTCAACGTGCAGCCGCGCGGCAGTGAGTGGTACCGCAGCCAGGTCAGCGAGGAAGACCTGCGCCTGGCCAGCAGCGGCACGCTGCCGTCGGGCCATCCGCGCATCGACTACGACGCCGTGTTTCCGCCGGGCCATGCGCGCGCGGGCGTGCCGATCCTGCGCATGCTGGATCGCGACAACCGCATCGTGCACACCGACCTGACCGCGCTGATCACCGGCCCCGGGCGTGGCCCGCTGAGCATCCCCGCCGGCGACAACCCGATGCTGCCGGAGCGGAATCTTCCGTTCCGCGAAGTCACCACGATCTACCACGAGTCCCAGGACGTGGTGCAGGCCTTCCCGGAATTCATGTCGGCGAAGAACAGCCAGGTGCCGCGCGAGGACGCGGGCGCGGACTCCTTCGCGATCAACTACGGCATCGGCGGCATCGCACCGCAGGTGCTGGCCAATCGCATCGGCGTGGGGCCGGCGGCCGACTGCCCCGAATGCAAGTTCGAAGAATTCTTCCTGAGTTCCTGGGCCATCGGCGACCCGGCCCTGGTCGTGGACGTACCGGCCAATGCGCCCTGCACCACGGCGGAACTGCAGGAGCTCACGGTGAAGTTCAACACGGATCCGCTGACCTTCGAACCCACCGATCCGTGCAAGCCGCGGCCGGGGCGCAAGGCAACCAAGGCGTTCTATCCGGACGATCCGTCCAACGTCTACCACGCCTATCTCGGCGACCACGTGCGTTTCCGCGTGCTGCATTCGGGTGCGGCGGTGCATCACGTGCACCACCACCACGCGCACCAGTGGCTGCGTTCGCCCGAGACCAGCCAGAGCAACTACCTGGATTCGCAGGCCATCGGCCCGGGTGGCTCGTTCACCGCGGAACTGGTCTTCGGCGGCAGCGGCAATCGCAACCTCACGGCCGGCGACTCCATCTACCACTGTCACTTCTACCCGCACTTCGCCGCCGGCATGTGGGCGCTGTACCGCGTGCACGACGTGTTCGAGGCCGGCACCGCGCTGGGTGAGGATGGCCGCCCCCGCAGCGACGCGCGCGCCCTGCCCGACGGTGAGATCCTGCGCGGCACGCCGATTCCTGCGATCGTGCCGCTGCCGCAGTACGCCATGGCGCCGCTGCCGGCGCCGGTGCGTATCGTCGACGGCCAGGCCAAGGTCGAAGGCGACGGCCATCCGGGCTTTCCGTTCTTCGTGCCGGGCGTGGCCGGCCACCGTCCACCGCATCCGCCGCTGGATTTCGCGGTTGATCCGAGAACCGGCGAGCGCTACGACGGCGGCCTGCCACGTCATCTGATCAGCGCCGCCACGATCGCCAACGAACAGCACACGGCGCTGGACTGGTCCAAGGATCTGCACACGATCAAAGCCTACGAGCTGCCCGAAGACGGCACCGCCGCGGAGAAGCGCGCCATGGCGTTCTTCGGCAAGCCGCAGCATGCCAGCTATACGCCGGAGGCAAAGCCCGCACCGTTCAAGGTCAACGGACTGCCGCGCGGCCCGCAGCCGGGCGCGCCGTTCGCCGATCCGGCCGTCGTCGACGGCAAGGCCGTCGGCAATGAGCTGCGCCGCTACAAGGGCGCCAACCTGCAACTCGACGCCGTGTTCAACAGGGCCGGCTGGCATTACCCGCAGCAGCGCATCCTGTCGCTGTGGGGCGACGTGAAGGATTACGTCGACGGCCGCCGCCCGCCGGAGCCGCTGTTCTTCCGCGCGCACAACAACGACGTCATCGAGTACTGGCACACCAACCTCGTGCCTGCCTATTTCGAACTCGACGATTTCGAGGTCCGCACTCCGACCGACATCCTCGGCCAGCACATCCATCTCGTGAAGTTCGACGTGATGGCCTCCGACGGTGCCGCCAACGGCTTCAACTACGAGGACGGCACATTCAGTCCCGAGGAAGTGCGCGAGCGCATCGAGGGCATCAACAAGACCGGCGGTCTGTGGGATCCGGCGTGGCGCAAGCAGCGCCTGCTGCATCCCAAGGCCATCGCTGCACTGGGCAACGGCCCCGGCGCCGAGAGCCGCGCCTGGGTCGGCGCCCAGGCCACCGTGCAGCGCTGGTGGCTCGATCCGCTGATGCAGCAGCCCGCAGCCGTCGGCGAGAAGGACCGCACCTACATGACCGTGTTCACGCACGATCACTTCGGTCCGTCCACGCATCAGATGATCGGCCTCTACGGCGGCCTGCTGATCGAACCGGCCGGCTCGACCTGGACCTCGCTCGACGGCGAAACCCAGTTCGGCGTCCGTGACGACGGCGGACCCACGAGCTACGCGGCCAACATCCTGTTCAAGTCGCCGGGCAGCCAGGGCGACAACTACCGCGAGTTCGCGCTCGAATGGGGCGATACCCAGCACGCCTACACCGCCGGCAGCCGCCACCGGCCCGACTGCTACCGCTACACCGATCCCGACGGCAAGGTCGTTGAACAACGCCCACCGGATTTCAACTGCATTCCGCTGGCGCCCGGCCAGAGCTACTACGGCTGGGCCGACCCGGCCCACGTGCTCAACTGCCTGAACTGCCCGCCCCAGCCCACCGCGCAGCTGCCGCAGTCGCTGATCCCGAATCTGCCCGGATCGGCACCGTGGCCGCCGCAGCCGCTGCTGGTCTCCGATTTCGGCGCCGGCATGATCTCGATGAACTACCGCGGCGAGCCGCTGCCGTTGCGCGTGTACAAGCCGCTGGTGACCAATCCCGCGGCCGCGCCCGACGCGGCCGACCTGTCCGCGTCGTTCCGTTCGATCGAGCGCCTGGATCCGGCTTTCTCGCGCCAGCCCACGGGCGGCGCGCAGATCAACCCCATGTGCAGCGGCAGCGGCTGCTTCACCTTCCCGCGCGATCCGATTTCCGCCGGCATGGGCAAGACCGATCCCTACACGCCGCTGCTGCACGCCTATGAAGGCGACAAGGTGCAGATCCGGCTGCTGGCCGGCGCGCATACCTCGATGCACGACTTCACGATGCACGGCGTGCGCTGGCTGGCCGAGCCGTTCGAGCCTGATTCGGGCTATCGCAGCACGCAGTTCATCATCCTGTCCGAGCACTACGAGCTGCTGATGCGCATGCCGCGCCTCGACGCCAAGGGACCGGTCGACTACCTGTACAACCCGGACGCCTCGTACGAGGGCCTCACCAACGGCGCCTGGGGCCTGCTGCGCTCCTGGAATACGACACAGCGCCAGCCGTTCCTCAAGCCGCTGTATGACGCACCTGCCGCCGCGGCCAGCGACGTGATGAAGCCGCCGCCCGGCATGACCACCGACTGCTCCGGCGGCAAGCCCTGCATCCGCGAGTACGAAGTGCATGCGATGACCGTGCAGCAGGCCCTCGGCCGCGCGGACGGTGCGCTGATCTACAACAGCCGCGGCGCCAATCTCGGCAACGGCCGCAGCGACACGGCCAATCCGCTGCAGGATCCGCTGGGACTGGTCTACGTCGCAGTGCCCAAGGGCGGCAAGCACACGCCACGCGACACGGTCGAACCGCTGGTGCTGCGCGCGAATGCCGGCGACTGGATCCACGTCACGCTGGTCAACACCTTCACCGGCCAGGAACCCGCGTTCTCCGCGTACGAGGCCGCCTCGCGCTTCGGCCTGACCTACGCCTCGCCGTACAACTTCGTGCAGATCGCGCCGTCGCCCAACGTCGGACTGCATGCGCAGCTGCTGAGCTACGACCTGCGCGCCAGCGACGGCGCCAGCGTCGGCGCCAACCCGGTGCAGACCGCGCCGCCCGGCGGCCGCGTCGAGTACTGGTGGTACGCCGGCACCATCGACGGCGCGACGCAGACGCCCGTGGAATTCGGTCCGGTCAACCTGCTGCCGTCCGATCCGCTGATGCACGTCTACCACGGCCTGTTCGGCGCGCTGGTGGTCGAGCCGGCCGGCTCGCGCTGGCAGGCCGATCCGACCACGCAGGCCCAGGCCACGGTCTGGTCGGACGACACGGTGTTCCGCGAATTCGTGCTGATGTACCAGAACGACGCGAACATGCTGACCAACGGCCATTCCTGGTGGGAAACCGGCAATCCGCTGGCCGGCTTCAACTACCGCGCCGAACCGGCCTGGCTGCGCTTCGGCAACGAACTCGACAGCGCCATGGGCAGCGATGCACCCAAGGACTGGCGCAACCTGACCCAGAGCGATCTGACCAACATTTCCCTGCTGCCGATGTCGCAGGTCGACGAGACGCGCACCACGGCCAATGTCCTGGTCGGCGCCGAGCCGCAGACGCCGATCCTGCGCGCCCCGGCCGGCATGCCGGCGCGCGTGCGCCTGCTCATGCCCGGCGGCGACGGCGACAACCAGATCACCTGGGAGCTGACCGGCCATCTGTGGCAGGAAGAACCGTACACAGCCAACTCCACGCGCATCGGCCACAACCCGAAGTCGGCCACGGTCAGCACGCTGACCGGCTACGGCGCCGCCAGCGTCTACGACGTGGTACTGGACGAGACGCCGGGCTCCACCCCCGCGGGCGGCCGCTTCCGCGTCCCCGGCGACTACCTCTATCGCGGCTGGACCGCGAACATGTTCCAGGCCGGTGCCTGGGGCCTGTTCCGCGTCGCGCCGTGGTCGCCCCAGGCCGGTGCACAGGCCTGGCCCGACACGGTGGCCATCGATGCGGTCGAGACTTTGCCCAACGGCCGCAAGCTGATCCGTGGCTACGTGACGCCCTGCCCCGTCGCCGTCAGCGATGCGAACGGCCGCCGCGTCTGCGAGGCCGGCGGTAGCGTGCGCCAGGTGCAGGTCGGCACCAGCGCCCGTGCGGCCGTAGTGAACGGACGCTGGAGCCTGACCGCGCCGCGCGGACTGCCCGATGAATTCGAGGTGCGCTCGCCCGCCGGCGGCGTGGCGCGCTGGGGCGACACGACCGTGCCGTACACCGAAACCGAAGGGCTGCCGCTGCGCGCGAAGTCGACGGCGCCGATGCGGGACGTCATTCCGAACACGACCAAGCGGCTGCCGCGGCAGTGAGACCATGGCCGCTACTGACCCTGCTGCTGGCCGGCGCCGCGCTCGCCGCGCCGCCGCAGGAGGCGTCGGACCAGGGCATCCGCATCCGCTTCGACACCGAGGCCGGTGCGCAGCCCGGGGACGCGACCGAATTCCGTTTCGCGCTGCAGGACAGCGCGAGCGGGCGCCCGCTCAGCGGCCTGCGTCCGGCCGCGTGGCTCGGCCTGCGCCGCGATCCGGACAAACCGGCGACCGACTGCAAGCGGCAGATCGCCGGCTATCTCGCCGGCGACCTGTTCAGCCGTGCCGACGTCGACCTGAACAGCTATTTCGTGCTGGCCATGCACGACGAGCCGTCCATCAGCGTGGTCGATCCGCTGTTCGGCTTCGGCGGCAGCAAGCTGCTCGCACTGCTGGAACTGGAAAAGCCCGGCGCCGACTGGCAACTCACGCCGGAACGCGACCGGCTGTTCGTTTCGCAGCCGCTGGCGAACAAGGTGGCCGTCGCCGACACCGGCGGCTGGCGCGTGACGGCGCAGGTAGCCACCGGGCCGAATCCGCGCCAGCTGCTGCTGAGCGCCGATCACGTCTGGGTCGCCGACGACGCGGGGGTCACGCGCATCGACCGGCACAGTCTGAAGACCACGTCGGTAGCGCTGGGCAACGTTTCCGGCATCGCAGTGGACGACACCGGCGAACGTCTGGTCGCCGTCGTGGATGAACGCCTGCAGGTCGTCGACACCCACGCCGCGCGCCGCGTCGGCGGCGTCGCGCTGGATGGCCGGCCGCAGCGGCTCGCGTGGTCCGACGCGGCCAAGGCGTTCTATGCACTGGATGCCGAACAGGGCCGCGTCTTCGTGTTCGACGCCCGGGAAAACCGCCTGCGTGGCGAGGTCGCGGTCGACAGCGGCGCCAGCCAGATCCGCTTCGCGCCCGGCGGCCGCTATGCGCTGCTGCCCAACCCGCAGCGCAATCGCCTGCAGGTGCTGGACGCGTCCACCAATACCATTGTGCAGAATGCGGATATCAGCGACGGCCCCGACCAGGTCAGCTTCACGCCGCTGCTGGCCTATGTGCACCGGCGCGGCAGCGAAACCGTGCAGATGATCGCGCTGGAGCAACTGGGCCAGGCCGGCAAGCCGCTGAACGTGGCCGAGTTCCCGGCGGGCCAGAACGCGCTGGGGGCCGCACCGGACGACGGTGCCGACAGCATCGTCCCGGCACCGAAAGGACCCGCCGTGCTGGTCGCCAACGCCAGCGACAAGATGATCTATCTGTATCGGGAAGGCATGGCGGCGCCGGCGGGCGGATTCCGCACCTACGGGCGCAAGCCGCGTGCGGTACTGGTGGTCGATCACGGCCTGCGCGAAGGCCGCCGCGGCGAATACACCACGCGCATGCCGGTAACGAAACCCGGCACCTACGATGTCGCGCTGTTCGCCGATTCTCCCCGGATCGCCGCGTGCTTCTCCTTCACGCGGGCCGACACCGAACCGCGCCCGGCCACGCCGCGTGTCGTCGCCGTGGAACCGCCGGCAGAACTCGCCGTCGGCCGCCCGGCGCAGCTGCGCTTCGCCCTGGTCGATCCCAGCGGCGCGCGCCGTGAAACCACCGACCTGCATGCGCTGACCCTGCTCGCACCCGGCACCTGGCAGCAGCGCAGCACTCCCGCCGCCACCGGCGACGGCAACTACCAGCTCGCGTTCACCCCCCCACAGCCGGGCATGTACTACGTCTGGATCGAGTCCGAGTCACTCGGCCTGGCGCGCCGGCACCGGCAATTCCTGATCTACGAAGCCAAGTAGCCCAACCCCTGGAGCACCGCCATGTCGAGCACCGCAGGAAACGGCAGCAGCAATCCGCTGGCGCAGGCCACGCCAACGCCCGTGAAGCCCCACTACGTGTTCAACCCGAGCACCAACAGCTATCAGCTGCAGGCCTTCACCACGCCGGGCTGCAACAACGACTTTCCGGATGACCCGGCCGCCTACGCCCGCCTCGCGGCGCTGTGGAGCCAGAACGTCAACGGCTTCACGCAGCAGGCCATTACCGGCAATCCGTGGAACTCGCTGTACTCGTCCGCGCAGACCGCCTATTACAACCCGCTGACCACGCCGATTCCCAAGGGCAGCGGGGCGGTGGACGTGGCCTGGATCGCCTTCCCGAATCGCCTGGTCCAGTACCTGGGCCAGAACCAGGTGCCGCCGAATCCGTATAACTTGCCGCAAAGTCAACTGTTTGCATTGGCCGACTCGGGCGAGCTCTCGCGCTACCCGATTCCGGAAGTGCGCTGCCCGCAGGCCGACTGGAGCGGTGCGCTGCAGCCCTACGGCCCCTACGGCCCGCGCGGCTGGCTCGACGAATACTGCGAGTTCTCGGTAGTACGCAATGCGCAGAACAAGATCACGCGCATCGACTTCACCTGCGAAAACCCCGAGTACTTCCAGACCCTGTGGCGCGTGAGCCCCGAGCGCGTCTGCGCCGTATACGAACAGGCCCTCAACAGCGGCGCGCCGCAGGACCAGTGGATCACGGTCGAAGTCGCGGATCTGCAGCTCGTCGACCCGGTCAGCGGACAGCCGGTCATCGACCCGGAAACCAACCGCCCGGCCTACAACCCGCTCAACCGCTTCAACAGCGGCACCCTCGCCGTGCGCAGCGGCACGCAGGCGCAGCGCAGCGGCGGCGCCATGCACCTCACCGCCACGCCCAACACCCTGCAGACGGAGCTGGGCCTGGGCGCCGGCGCCACCGTGCAGCGCAGCGCCGGCAATACCGACCCGCAGGCACTGATCTGCTGCGGCCAGTACGGCCAGAACTACCGCAACAGCGATCCGCACATCGGCCAGAGCATCAATCTCGCCGTCGGCGCGGGCACCAACATTTCGCTGGCCGATCCGCCGGGCCTCTATATCCAGATGCCGAGCTTCGCCCAGTACCAGCTGCCGGCCGATCCCAAGCTGCCGCCCGGCGCCACCGCCGCCGACTGCTGGCACATAATCCGCGGCTTCGAACACATCACCGACGAAATCACCGGCGCGCGCTTCCCGGGCTCCTTCATCCTGCATGCGGCCTTCCAGATTCCCCAGGCCTGGATCGACGCCGGGGTCAGCTTCACCGTCGGCGACATCACCATCGCCGGCGCACCGATCGAATACGGATCGCAGGTACAGGCCACGCTGGAAATCGCCCTGTTCGGCCGCCCCATCGTGCCGCCGCCGCAACCGGCACCGGCGCTGGCCTGCGTGACCTCGCCCGCCGTCGTCACCGAGGCACAGCCGCTGCAGATCCTGTTCCAGAACGTCTGGGACGCCTACTACGGCACCACGGTCAACACGCCGTCGGGCGTGACCATGTCGCTGGCCAGCAACTCCAGCATCATTCCGCCGACGCTGTATCCCGGCGAAAAGAACGTCGCGCTCGCCCTGACCTATGCCGCGCCCACCGGCGAAAAGCCGCTGCCGCCCGAGCAATGGCCCACGGTGTACTTCACCAACGCCGACGGCAGCATCGACAGCAGCGTCACCACGCAGGTGACCGGCTTCGACGCGTCGGTCACCTACGCCGTACCCGGCAACACCTACCCCAGCGCCAGCCAGCTGCTGAACCTGTCGGTCAGCGTGGCGGCCACCGCCGCGGCCGGCGTGCGCGGCGTGGTCATCGTGCCGGCCGGCCAGCAGTTCTCGCCCGCACTCACCGCAGCCCCGGCCTTCCTGGTCGTGGCCTCGTCCAGCACTGCCGCCTGAGGAGACGACTATGAATTTGTCCACAAAGACACTCGGCCTCAGCCTGCTGGCCGCGGCCATCACCCTGGCCGCCTGCAACCGGGAAGCGCGCCGCGCCGACGACGGCACGGCGACGGCGGAAGCGGCCACGCCGACCCAGCCCGCGACACCCGCCACACCGGCGGCACCGGCTACTGCCACCACCGGCGCCCGCGGCTCGACCAGCAACTGCCTCGCGCCGCCGTTCCTGGTCTCGGCCACGCCGGGCCAGTACGGCTACACCGTGCCCAAGGATTTCGCGCTCACCCGCCAGGCCGATGCGAACTGCTTTGCCTGGCAGCAGTTCCTGGCACTGAACTGGGCCGCCTCCACCACGCAGCGCGGCCAGCCCGACACCAGCGTGCCCGCCAGCCAGTTCGGCACGCCGAACGACCAGCGCGCCACCGTCTGGGAGACCTACAAGGAATCCGACGAGGTGTTCCTGGCCAACGCGCAGAATCCCGGCCCCTGGAACGGCGGTTACGGCGGCACGCCCAGCGTCAAGGTGCTCGGCGGCATGCAGTCGGAAACCGCGCCGGAACCGACGCTGGACCTCAGCGCGATCGGCCAGGCCTCGCAGGGCAGTCCGTGGCTCACGGCGCAGAGCGGCATCCTCACCCTGTACGAGCGCCGCATGAACGAGGACGAGTACAACTACATCGTCCAGAACCAGCTCTACAACGCCGATGTGCAGCAGAAGTTCGTGCTCTCGCCGGGCATCAACCTGCCCGACGGCACACCCGCGAGCGCGGCCTACGGCAGCGTCGGGGCGATCGAGACCAAGGCCGCCTGGCTGGAACTGCCCAACCCCGCCGACTGGCCGCAGTACAAGATTTCCAAGGCCGTGGTGACGTATCCGGGCCAGAAACCCAAGACCGTCGTGGTCGGCCTGGTCGGCCTGCACATCATCCACAAGACCGCATTGGGGCAGCAGTTCATCTGGGCCACGTTCGAGCACAAGCGCAATGCGCCGAACAAGAGCGATGTCGCCGCGGGCCGCTTCTCGCCGCCGTACACCTACTACAACCCGAACTGCAATCCGGCCACCGACCACTACAAGTGCACGGTCAACGCGAATCCGGCGACCTACAACGGCGGCAAGAACCCGTTCAACGCGCCGATCCAGACGGTGCGCGTGACCGACATTCCGACGCGGCCCAACAACGACGTGGTCGGGCTCAACCAGTACGTCTGGTCGCAGGTGATCGCGCCGCAGAACCCGAACTCGGTGTTCCTCAACTACGAGCTCGTGAACACGCTGTGGTCGAACCAGAACACGCCCATCGCCGCCGGCTCGCGCACGCCGCTGCCCACGCCGCAGCTGTCGCCCGGCCCGAGCCAGGAACCGGTCGCCAACACCACGATGGAAACCTACGTACAGAACCTGACCTGCCTGGACTGCCACGCCTCCGCGCCCATCGCCAGCGTCAAGCCGGTGACGACCACCACCATCTACGATCCGGCCACCGCAGGCAGCCCGGCCACGGCGAAGAATCCGTTCGCGGCCGACTACTCGTTCCTGATCAACAACGCGCAGCAACCCAAGGGCGGCAAATCCCGCGCCCATCAAGGCAACCGCTGAGGAACCGCCGATGAGCACGCCCGTACCGTCCTGGCTCACCGCTTCCTGGGAACGACTCTGGGTCATCAACAACAACCAGGGGCCGCCGCAGAACACCGTCAACGTCCGCAACATCCAGACCCCGACCCTGTTCGGCGACTGCCGCATTCCCAAGGACCGGCCGCGCTATCCCCACGCCCATTCGCTGGCCGACCTCAGCGACGCCGAACTCGCCACGCTGTATCCGCAGGAGGGCTTCTCGGGTTACACCACGACCGACGGCTACATCATCACCTGGCACCACGAGATCGACTATCAGCCGCCCGACGGTTCCATCGACATCGGCCGGTTCGAGATCCTCGGCGGACGCAACGTGCTCGAGCACGGCGTGCAGGCGGTCTATCTCGAACACTGGTGGCGGCTCGAAGATGCCGGCGGCTATTTCCTCGGCATCAAGGTCATGCGCAACCTCGGCGACAACCGCCAGCGCGTGCATGAAATCCTGTCCGTGGCCGGCGACCACTTCATCTACGCGCGCAACCGGCCGTTCGACCTGCCCATGGCCAACAACCTGGCCGACCTGATCCACAAGGAAGGCTACGACCGCCAGCAGATCATCGCAGTGCTCGACTGCGAGGTCTCGCACGGCTTCGTGCTCGGCGGACGCCAACCCTGGGAAGTCCAGTTCTCCACCTTGCCGTTCAAGGAAGGCAAGCCACTGGAGTTCGCCCAGCGCATCCAGGTGGACCCGTGCACCGGCGAACTGCGCGAGCGCCGTCTAGCACCCGACCTGATCTGGTCCGTCCCCATCAACACCCTGGGCATCGAAGACCTGCTCGTGCTGTTCCCGCCAGCCTGACGATAGCTTCTGAACGCGCAAGAAGAAGCCGAAGCGAATGCCGAGCAATGCTGCAAAACCCCAGTCGTCGAAGGGGAGCGGTCGGGAACGGATGCGGGAAAAGCCCTCCCCTTCAAGGGGGTGAAAGACCGTTGTTTAGAACCACCGGTTCTGACGGTCTTTCACGCCCAACGGGCCGGACGGGTTGGGTGGGGATGGGTTTGCTTGTCGCCCCAGGATTTTCGCAGCGACGTCCAGCGATTCACGCATCTGTTCTGATTCGCAGACAAAGCCAACACTCCATCGCCTCCCACCGCTCCCGGAAGCAAAGGGCTTCAACAGCAAGAACGAACGAAACAGAACGTTGATTCGACGGTGCTACCAACGCCAAAACCACTTTTCCGGGAAACCACCATGAAAGCTCTTCTGCTAGCAACACTGGCACTGGCCGCCATGCAGGCGCAGGCCCAGTCGGCCACCGAAGGGAACACACCCGACAAGCGCCCGGGCCAACGCTGCCAGATCCAGAACAACACCACCGGCAACGTGCTGCCCCCCGGCGCCCACGACGACGCGCTGTTCAAACTGCTCAGCGCCCAGCCGCGCTGTCCCGGCAACGCGCTGGAATTCCGCAACCTGGTACTGGCCAACAAGATGAGCTCGCGCCCATCCATGGTCGCCAACCGCGGCTTCCACAACCCGCTGCCGCAGGGCAGCTTCAGCTTCTTCGAATCCATCGACGGCAGCTACGCCGGCCAGAAGCTGGTGCCCGGCGACTGGTTCTACGGCCACTTCACCGCCGCCTCCATCGACAACACGGCGCTGACCAGCATCCTCTCGCCGCAGCAGGCCGCCACGCCCGACAACCTGCTGCTGGAAACGCTGGTCTGGGACCCGCGCAAGCAGATGTATAACTTTTACGAAATCCGCGGCACCGGCCAGGGCGGCCAGTGGTTCTACCGCGGCGACTCCGCCGACATCCAGGCCGACATCGCCAACCTCTGGCGCGCTTACGACCCGTCGCAACCCATCTTCATGGGCCCGCCCGACAGCAGCGGCAAGGCCACGCTGCCGCGGCTGCGCTGCTCCGGCTGCCACATGAATGGCGGCCCGATCATGAAAGAGCTGGCGTTCCCCCACGATTCCTGGTGGCGCCCCGAACGGCCGCTGCCGCTCGGCGCCATGCGCATCGCGCCGGAATACGTGACCATCCTCGACAACCTCGTCAGCTCCGAGATCTTCTCCGGCTGGATCAAGGCCGGCAATGAGAAGCTGGCGTCCTCGCCCGCCTACATGAAACAACGCAGCGCGCTGTCGCTGCAGGAACAGCTGCGGCCCATCTTCTGCGAGCAGGAAGTCAACCTCGATTCCGACCTGCTGCCGTTTGAAGGCCCGGCGACGACGATCAAGGCCCCGATCGGCGCCTTCGTCGACCAGCGCCTGGCCGGCGACATCAAGTACATCGAGATCGACAAGACGCTGTATACGAATTCACTGAACCTGTTCCAGGCCCAGTTCTTCGACTACCAGAGCGGCAGCTTCCAGAATTCCGTACAGCCCATCAACCAGATCGACGCCGACCACGCCTTCGAGACCCCGGTGAAGTCGCACACCGATAGGCTGCTCGCGCAGAAGATGGTCGCGTCCGGCCTCATCGACGAGAAATTCCTCTACGACGTACTGGCCATCGATCCCACCCGGCCCATGTTCTCGCCCCAGCGCTGCGGCCTGCTGCAGCTCGTCCCCGGCGGCGGCCCCACACCGAACTGGCGCACCCAGTTCACCCAGGCCCTGACCAACGCCGGCACCCCCGCCGCCAAGGCACTGCTGGCCAACATGAACGACCCGGCCCGCACCCCCGAATGGCACCGCAACCAGGTCAAGCAAATCCTCACGCGCGTCCAGTCACTGGCCCAGGTACAACTCTCCGTCAACGGCTTCGTGCGCCTCCTCGCCGGCCGCCGCATCGCCGTCTATCAAGCGCAAATCTCCCAGCACCCCCAAGGCCAGATCTTCGAACCCGGCTTCCGCCTGATCTTCCCGACCATGCAGCTGTTCCAGAAAAACCAGCAGCAGATCGCCTACGGCGGCGTACCGGACCAGTACTGGCTCAATCCGGTAACGGGTGCCGTCGAGCTCGTGCCGTAACAGGCCCCGCCTTCACGACCGCCACCCTCCCCTTCACGCCTGAAAAACCCTCCCCTTCAAGGGGAGGGCATGGGTGGGGATGGGTTTCCGCCGCAACCCAGAAAGGCGCCCCCGACCAAGCCCGTCGAACCACAGCATGCCCACCACGTCCCTCATGCACCTGCGTCGCATCACCGTCGCGATTGCCATCGCCGCGGCACTCGTCACCGCCGCCGCAAACGCTGCATCGCCCAGCACTGCGCCCGAATCCACGGCCACACCACGCGCCGCGGACGCCAGCGAGAACGAAAAGCGCAACGGCGCCGCCATCTACCTCGCCGACCTGCCCCTCATCGACCAGCACGGCAAACCCGTAGACCTCTACAAGGACTACATCGCCGGCCGCCGCATCGTGCTGCACAGCTTCTTCACCCGCTGCGAAGGCAGCTGCCCCGTCATGATGACCACCCTGCAGGCACTACAAAAACAACTCGGCCCGCGCCTCGGCAAAGACGTCCACATCGTCTCCATCACCGTCGACCCCGACCACGACACCCCGCACGTGATGGCCGACTATGCACGCCGCGTCCAGGCCAAACCCGGCTGGCACTTCCTGAGCGGCAGCAACGCCCAGGTCACCGCCGCACTGCGCCGCATAGGCCAATACACCGATGCGCCGGAAAACCACATGAACCTGATCATCGTGGGCAACGACGTCAGTGGGGACTGGCGGAAGGTGCATGGGTTGGCGGGGGTGAAGCAGGTGGTGACGGAGATCCTGGAGGCGGTGGGGGTAGAAGGGTGATGGGACAGCGTCGAGCACCACACCTGTTCAGGCAATCGGCGTCTATTCTTGAATTCCACGGGCGCTCGTGAGAGCCACGCCTTTCTGGCGACACAGAGGATCAATATAGGAAGTGAACCTGACCCCCTTAACGCTACAAAGGCTTTCTACAGCAACGAGACATGAGCTTTCTCGTCAAAATCTTGAGGGGATAATATGACCAAGAATCGAGGCCAGCGCATTTCGGCGTTCGATCACTTTCGTGATAGTTCGAAGGAGCAATTCACATCACTGTCAAACTCGGACCCCGGCTCCCAGCGCTTGGATAATCTCTATTCGCTATGCATTTGCCCAGGCGGAAGGTATGGTGGGCTGAGCAAGACGATTGTGGAAGTGTTCTACGGAAATCGACCAATAGATAGTGAAACAAGCATTAACCAAAAAGCTGAAATTACGGAAAAGCTTGTAGTGGCACATGGCGCAGCACTCAAATATTTTAGAAATGACAACGGTCATGTGATCTGCAATCTGTACCCCGCCGCATCCGAGAATCTACGTCCTATTGAGGACGAGATCCTATTCGACTTTGTTCGAGACCCGAACATCCTCCGACGTCGAGTTCGGCGTCACTGGCGATACCTCGTTGCGTATATGGAAGCAACGTGCATCGATGGTGACCCATGCATAGTGCAGCGGGCTCGCGTCTTCTACCTAAGGTAAGCGGTAGCTGAGCGCCGTCCTTGCCTACCGCCACGCACCATGCAAGAGCGAGCGTAGTGGATGGTCGGCGAAGCGCTGTTTCCACAGTCGGGGCGTCAGCTCACTGACGCGTGAGGCGGGATGTTGGCCGACACGCT
>BTVG01000027.1:0-53118 GCA_045864815.1 Rhodanobacteraceae bacterium
CCGCTTCACGCGGCAGCTGCGGCCCTGGGGCGATGCACCGCGCGTGGCCGCGGTCAACTCCTTCGCCGATGGCGGCACCAACGCCCACGTGATCCTGGAAGGCAACGACACCCAGACCCAGGCCCGGCGGCAGCCGATACCCGTGCCGGCCCTCAGGCGCATCGACGTCCGCATGAGCGTCACGGAACCGTCAGCATCAATCGGCCCGCCCTGGGCGCAACCGGACACGGACGATGCCCGGGACGAAGGCAATCTGGTCACGGAAGGAGCCTGGGAATGAACAACACAGCATGCGCGCAGGTACGGTGCCACACGCCGTGCTCCGCAGCGGGGACGCGGCAGCCATGACCAAGCAGTTTCTGATTCGCAATTCCAATCCCCTCGTGTCGGTGCATCGCGTGCACGGCCTGAAGATCCTGCCGGGGCTCGCGTACATCGACATGGTGTACCAGCACTTCCGGCGCAACGGCCACGACTTCGCCGGGCTGGAGCTGCGCAAGCTCGCCATTCACCAGCCGATGGTGCTGCCGGGCAGCGAAGACATCCTCGTGGAAATGCAGGTGCTCGAGGTGCGCTCCGGGGTCTGGCAGGTGCTGATCTACGGCACGCGACAACAGGATGGCCGGGCGGTCGCGGACAAGGCGCGCTACGCCGTCGGCGAGATGCACCGTTGCACGACGTCCTTCGCACCCGAGGAGGACCAGTCGATCGCGCCGATGCGCGAGCAGGCCAGGGCGACGGAGGCCATCTATTCGTCGTTTCGCGAGCGCGGTCTGGCGCACGACGGTTTCATGCAGGTGCGCGGGCAAGCCTATTCGTCCGCCACGCATGCGTTTGCCGATGTCTCGCTCGGCGAGGAAGCCAGTGCCGACCGGACGATGTACATGTTTCATCCGGCGCTCCTCGACGGCGGCGTGACCTGCGTCGCCGGAGCCCTGCCGGGCCTGGACTCCGGTGGGGGGACGACGGCGTCGATGCCGTCGGGCCTTTACCTGCCGCTGTCGTATGACAGCTTTCGCGCCGTCGCGCTGATCCGCGACCGTTGCACGACGCGGATCCGGCACGACAGCGTGCGACAGCGCAAAGAGCTGTTCATTGTGACCGTCGACTTTCTCGACCCCAGCGGTCGCAAGGTCGCGGAACTGCGCGACCTCGCCCTCAAGAAACTGCGCACCGCGGACGCCATCGCCGAATCGCCCGTGGCGGGCGCCAGCGTGCGTCAGGAGAACGCGCTGCCGCTGCCGCCGGTCGAGCCGTTGCGGGCCACGCCGGCAGCGACGGACGCCCGCAGCTTCGTGCGTGACTTCATTGCCGGCGTGATCGCCCGTCGCCTGAACGTGCCGGCCGGCAAGGTCGACGCGGAAGTCGGCTACTACGAGATGGGACTCGATTCCACCGGCCTGCTGGAACTGGTGCAGTTGCTGGAGAGCCGGCTCGGTATCTCGCTGCCGCCAACGCTGCTGTTCGAATACGCAACGATTGCCGAGCTGACCGATCACCTGCTGGAAAACCACGCCGAACAGCTCGAGCGGATGGTGCAGGGGGCCACGCCGCCGGCCCCCGCGCCTGCTCCGGACGTCACGCCGGCGCCCGTCGCGGCGCCGGTCCGGCGCGCCGCGGCCGCGCCGGACGTGACGCCGTCGCCGGAGCGAAGCGGGCCGCGTGGCCAGGACATCGCCGTCATCGGCATGGCGGGCCGCTTCGCCCAGTCGCCCACGATCGGTGAACTGTGGCGCAACCTGAAAGAAGGCAAGGACTGCATCGTCGAGATCCCGCCAGAGCGCTGGGACTGGCACACCTTCGACGGGTTCGGCACGAGCGTCTCGCGCTGGGGCGGATTCGTCGCCGATGCGGATTGCTTCGATGCGCGCTTCTTCCGCGTCACGCCGCGTGATGCGGAAAACATCGACCCGCAGGAGCGCCTGTTCCTCGAGGTGACCTGGGAAGCGATCGAGGATGCCGGCTATACCCCGAAGACGCTGGTGCCGCCGCGCGGTGCGAGCAAGCGGCGCGACGTCGGCGTGTTCGCGGGGCTGATGCACCGTGACTACCTGGTCTGGCAATCGCAGCAGCTGGCCGCCGGCCAGGTGCAGCCGATCCTGATGTCCAGCGCCACGATCGCCAACCGCGTGTCCTATTTCTGCAACTTCCACGGACCGAGTCTCGTGGTCGACACGCAGTGCTCCTCGTCGCTGACCGCCATCCACATGGCGATCGAGAGCGTGCGACACGGCGAATGCGAGGTCGCGCTGGCCGGCGGCGTGAATCTGTCGCTGCACCCGGGCAAGTACATCACCTACGCGCTGCTCGGCCTGCATTCGAGCGACGGCCGCTGCCGCACCTTCGGCGAAGGCGGTGACGGTTACGTCGCCGCCGAAGGCGTGGGCACGGTGGTGCTCAAGCCGCTGGCGCAGGCGGTGGCCGACGACGATCACATCTACGCCGTGATCAAGGCGAGCATGGCCAATCACGTCGGCACCGTCAGCGGCATTTCGGTGCCGAGTTCAGTAGCGCAGGCGGATCTGATCGTCCGCTGCCTCGCCAGTGCCGACATCGACCCCGCCAGCATCAGCTATGTCGAGGCGCACGGCACTGGCACGTCGCTCGGCGATCCGATCGAGATCGAAGGCCTGAGCAAGGCATTCCGTGGCAGGAAGGAGACCGGCAACGACTGCTCGATCGGGTCGATCAAGTCGAACATCGGCCACGCCGAAGGCGCGGCTGGCGTGTCGGGCCTGATCAAGCTGGCGCTGCAGCTGCATCACGCGACATTGGTGCCGTCGCTGCACGGCGACGTGCCCAATCCGCACATCGACTGGGCGCGCACGCCGTTCGTGGTGCAGCGGCGTCTGGAACCGTGGCAGCGACCGCGACTGAACATCGCCGGCGAGGAGCGCGTGTATCCCCGGCGCGGCGCGGTGAGCTCATTCGGTGCCAGCGGCGCGAACGTACACATCGTGATGGAGGAATACGTGCCGGCGGCTGTGGCGGCGGGGGAACCCGTCCCGTTCCCGGCCCTGGTGCCGCTGTCGGCGCAGACCGCCGGGCAGCTCAGGACGGCTGCGCGCCGGCTGCAGCAGCATCTGCGCGAGCCCGACCACGAAGCCGCTCGCGACGTGCACCGCGTCGCCCGCACCTTGCAGGTCGGTCGCGTCGAGTTTGCCGCGCGTGCCGTCTTCATTGCGCAGGATGCCGACGGGCTGTGCAGCCTGCTGGATCGCTTTCTGCGTGGCGAAGCCGTCCCGGGCGGCTGGTTCGAGGGCGAGGCCAGCGGCGGCGATGCCCAGCCCGAGGCCGCCGACGCGGCGTTCGTGCGGCAGAGCCTGGCTGGATCCCGGCTCGATGCGCTTGCCGCGCGCTGGGTCGCCGGCGCCGCCGTCGACTGGAACGCGCTGTACGACGGCGCCGCGCCACGGCGCCTGCCGCTGCCGACCTATCCGTTCGCGAAGGAGCGCTACTGGATAGAGCGCGCCGTCGCGCACGCGTCGTCGCGCCAGGGCGCACGGGCCAACCTGCTGCATCCGCTGCTGCACGAGAACACGTCAAACCTCGACGAGCAGCGCTTCAGTTCGCGCTTCGACGGTGAAGAGTTCTACCTGCGCGATCACGTGGTCGTCGACGCACGCGTGTTGCCCGGCGTGGCCTATCTGGAAATGGCACACGCCGCATTGCTCCACGCGGTGCCGGCACCGGCGCCGCGGTTCCGTCTGCGCAACATCGTGTGGGCGCAGCCGGTGGTCGTGGCCGCGCAACCGGTGACGCTGCATGTTGCCCTGTTGCGCAATGCTGCAGGCGAGCTGGGCTGCGAGATCTACAGCGGCGGCGACGGCGCGCGCGTGATTCATTTCCAGTGCGGCGCGGCGCCGCTGGCAGCGGCGGAAATGGGATCACAGGTCGACCTCGATGCGTTGCGCCGCCGCTGCGATGGCGAGATCCCGGTCGACGACTGCTACCAGCTTCTGGGCATGGGGGGGCTTCACTACGGCGCCGCCTTCCGCTCGATGCAGCGCATCGGCACCGGCACGGGCGGCGACGGTGCGCCATTCGTGCTCACGCATCTGGATCTTCCGGAGACGCTGCGCGAGAGCGCGCCGGCGTTCCACCTGCATCCCAGCCTGCTCGACGGTGCGCTGCAGTCCTCGATCGGCCTGTCGCTGGCGCAACCTGCCGGTTCCGGCGGGGCGGTGGAGTCGCGACCGCATTTGCCGTACGCCGTCGAAACGCTCGACGTGTTCGGCCCCTGTCATGACGAAATCCATGTACTGGTGCGGCGAGCCAGCGGCAGCAGCGAGCGCCTGCACAAGTTCGACCTGCAGCTGTGCGATGCGGCCGGCAGCGTCTGCGTGGACATCCGCGGTTTCAGCGTGCGCCTGCTCGACCGGCCGCCAGCCCAGGCCGGACGTGCCGAGATGATGTTGCCTGCGGGCAACGCGCCGCTGACGTTCGCCGAAGAATGGCACCCGCAGCCGCTGGCAGTCAGCACGGGCGCGGGCGCGGGCGCCGTGATCTGCCTGCTTGCCGATGAGGCGAACCGGGAACTGCTGCAGACCGTCGCGGCCAGCGCCATGCCGCACCGGCAGCCGGTCTTCGTCGCGCCGGCGCCCGCCGCCGGCAGCGACGTCCCTGATGCGGCCAGTTATGCGCTCGCGCTGAGCAGCGCCGCCGAACAGTGCGGCGCGCCGGATGCCGTGGTGGCCCTGTGGCCAGTGGAAAAGCCGGACACGATTCCCGACTACCGCGTGCTGCTCGCCTTCGTGCAGGGCCTGACGGCCGCCAACCTGCCGAAACTGCGTGTAGTCCTTGCAGCGGTCTGCGCGACGCCGCTGGATCGCGCCTATGTCGATTCCTGGATCGCCGTCGTCGCGTCGCTGAAGCGGTTGCTGCCGCACTCGCTGCAGGTCGTGGGCATCGTCGCCGACACGGCGGCACCGCGCGATCCGTCGCGGGCCTTGAGCGACGCCTTCGCCACGGCGCTGGCGGAACTCGACGACGCGCAGGGCGACTGCGCGTTCTACGAAGCTGGCACGCGGCTCGTGCGGCGCATGGTGCCGACCCGGCGCACGGACCAGCCCGCAGCAGTGCGCGAGGGGGCGACCTACCTCGTCACCGGCGGATTGGGCGCGATCGGCATGCATGTGGCCGAGCGTCTGGTCCACCGGCATCGCGCCAACCTGCTGCTGCTCGGACGCTCGGCGCCGGATGCGGCGACGGAAGACAAGCTCCGCGCGCTGCGGGCGAGCGGCAGCCGGGTGCGGCACTTGCAGGTCGACGTCGCCGACGCCGACGCACTGCGCGCCGCGCTGGAGACGGAGCAGGCCGTGTCGGGACCGATTGCCGGTGTGTTCCACGTCGCCGGCGTCGCCGCCGGCCACAGCGTGTTCGAAACCTCCTACGCGGACTTCGCCCGCGTGCTGGCCCCGAAGGTGGCGGGAACGCTGGCGCTGGACCAGGCACTTGCCGGGTGCGCGCTCGACTTCATCTGCTATTTTTCGTCCTCGTCGGCCGTGCTGGGTGATTTCGGTCCCTGCGCCTACGCGATCGCGAACCGCTTCCAGATGGCGTACGCCCGTCACGCCGCGAAGCCCGCGGGCGGCCGGCGGCTGGCCATCAACTGGCCGCTGTGGAAGGACGGAACCTTCGGCTTCGGCGATCAGGCGGCCACGGACTTCTATCTGCAGTCCAGCGGCCAGCGTGTGCTGCAGACCGGCGAAGCGCTCGACCTGCTCGAGCAGATACTGGCCGAAGCCCCCCCGCAGCAGCTGGTGCTGACCGGCGAACCCGGTCCCTTGCGCCGTCTGCTCGCGAACGCCGGCGTCAGCGTGCTCGAACCGGCCGCCCCGGAGGATGTCGCGGCGCCAGTGCCCGATGCCATCGTCGTCGCAGATCCGAACGACCCACTCGCTCCGCGTCTGCTGCGTCACCTGCGTCTGCTGCTCGGGGCGTCGGTGAAGCTGCCGCTCGAGCGCGTTTCTGCCGAGACGCGACTCGACGAATACGGCTTTGATTCGATGCTCGCGATGCAGATGACCAACGAGCTCGAGAAGTCGTTCGGCTCGCTGTCGAAGACGCTGTTCTTCGAGCATCGCGATCTCGCCTCGCTGGGCCGCTATCTGCTGCAGGCGCATCGGCCGGCAGTGATGCGCCTGTTCGGCGTCGACGCGAGTGAAGCATCCATCCCGGCGGCGCCGCGCGTCGTGGCGGCGCCGTTGCGGCAGGCGCGCGCGCTGTCGGTTACGGCCGCCGTCGCCACAGCGGCACCGGTCGTCGAGGACGATGTCGCCATCGTCGGTTTCAGCGGCCGGTTCCCGGGTGCGAACGGACTGGACGAGTTCTGGCAACGGCTGCATTCGGGTGCCGACTGCATCGGGGAAGTGCCGCGGCAGCGCTGGGACTGCGATACCCATTTCGATGCGGCCAAGGGCACGTTCGGCAAGAACTACTGCCGTTGGGGCGGATTCCTCGACGGGGTCGAGGATTTTGATCCGCTGTTCTTCAACATCACCCCGATCGAGGCGCAGTTCACCGATCCCCAGCAGCGTCTGTTCCTGGAAACGGTGTGGAACCTGCTTGAAGGCTGCGGCTATACGCGTGACGCGCTGCAGGAGGACTACGGCGGCAACGTCGGCGTCTACGTCGGCTCGATGTATAGCGAGTACGGCGCACTCAGCAACGATCCGGGCGCCGCCGCTGCCGGCGGCACCTCGCCCCAGGGCGGCATTGCCAACCGCGTGTCGTATTTCTTCGGCCTGCAGGGGCCGAGCCTGGCCGTGGACACGATGTGCTCCTCCGCGTTTGTCGCCATCCACATGGCCTGCGTCGACCTGCGCCGGCAGGTGTGCCGGGTGGCGATCGCGGGCGGCGTGAATCTTTCCGTGCATCCGAAGAAATACATCGCACTGAGCCAGATGCAGATGCTGGCGAGCGACGCGCGCGGGCGCAGCTTCGGCGATACGGACGGCTATCTTCCGGCCGAGTGCGTCGGCGCCGTGCTGCTTAAACCGTTGCAGCGCGCGATCGCGGACGGCGACACGATTCTCGGCGTGGTCAAAGGCTCGGCGCTCAATCACGGCGGTCGCGGCAATGGGTATTCGGTTCCCAATCCCGCTGCGCAGATCGAGGTGATGGAAGCGGCACTGCGCAATGCGCAGTGCACGCCCGAGTCGATCGGCTATGTGGAAGCGGCGGCGAACGGGTCGCCGCTGGGCGACGCGATCGAGATGACTGCGCTGCAGAACGTGTTTGCCCGCGTGCCGCGGCAAACCTGTCCGATCGGCGCCGTCAAATCCAACATGGGGCATGCGGAGGCGGCGTCGGGCATGGCCCAGCTGGCCAAGGTGCTGTTGCAGATGCGGCACGGCGAACTGGCGCCCACGATCCACGCCGATCCGCCGAATCCGCGCATCGCGTTCGCGGAATCGCCGTTCCGGCTGCAGACCGCGCTCAGTCCCTGGAGCGGCGATGCGCCACGCCGCGCGTTGATCAATTCGTTCGGCGCCGGCGGTTCCAATGCGAGCCTCGTGATCGAGTCCTGGACGGCACCGGCCGTGCCGGAGCCCGCGCCGACCGCGTTCGATGCGCGCCAGATCATCATCGCGTCGGCAAAGAGTGCCGAGCGCCTGCGCGAACTGGTGC
Source organism: Rhodanobacteraceae bacterium (assembly GCA_045864815.1). Lineage (GTDB taxonomy): Bacteria > Pseudomonadota > Gammaproteobacteria > Xanthomonadales > Rhodanobacteraceae > Tahibacter. The sequence continues at coordinate 7,633 of BTVG01000027.1, forward strand.
ACCGGCTGAAGGAGTACGTTGCGGAGCATCCGGCGGTTCCGATCATCGACCTGGCCTACACGCTGCAGTGCGGGCGCGAATCCATGGCGCACCGCATCGCCCTGGTGGTCAGCCATCGCGAGGAACTCCTGGCCGGCTGGGAGGCCTACCTGACGGGAAGGCCGAACGCGCGCTCGGCCAACGTGGTCACCTTCGTCGCGGGTCCGGCCGAAAGTGCGTCGATGAGTTCGTTCACGGGCGGCAGCGCCGGCCAGGCATTGCTGGAAACCTTCATCCGCGAGAACGATCACGAGAAGCTGGCCCTGTTCTGGGCCAACGGCGGCAAGGTGCCGTGGGCGTCGGTGCGCGGCGCACGCCGGCGCATCGTGCCGTTGCCCGGTTATCCGTTCGCCCGGCAGCGCTACTGGCTGGAGAGTGTCCCCGCGCCATCCGTACACCGCAGTCTGCCGCCACGCTCGGTACCGCTGCTGGAAGCGGATGGCCGCCGCGCCGTGCCGGTCGTGCATCCGCTGCTGCACGCCAACAGTTCCGATCTCGGCGAGTGCCGCTTCAGTTCCACGTTCACCGGCGACGAGCCTTATGCCGCGCAGGACCGGGTACGCCAGCTGCGCCTGATTCCCGAAGCGGTCTATTTCGAGATGTTGCGTGCCGCGGTGGAGCGCATCACCGGCCGGCCGGACTGGACGCGCGACGGAGAGGCGGTCCGGTTCACCGGATTGCAGTGGTTCGGGCCGGTGGAAATTGCGTCGGCACCGGTCACCGTGCACGTCGCGCTGCGCGCCGTCGAGGCGGATCGCATCGCCTGCGAGATCTATTCGTTGCCCCGGCCCGCCGCGCATGGCGAGGTCCCGGCCGGGGAATCCGACCGGCGCGTGCACTGCCGCGGCCTGGCGGTACTCGGCGCGCGGCCGGCCTCGTTGCCGGTGGCCGACCTGCAGCCGCTGCGCGCAGGTGCCGGAAGCCGCGTATCGACGGTGGAGTGGTACGGCGCGCTGAGCCGCATGGGCATGGAGTACGGCGAGCAGTATCGGCAGACCGGCACGATTGCCAGCGGTGCGGGCGAACACGGCGCTGGCTATGCCGTGGCCGATCTCGCGTCGCCGGCGGTGGATGATGGCGAGGAAGCCTGCGGCCTGCCGCCGGCACTGCTCAACGTCGCCCTGCAGGCAGCGCTGCTGCAGATTGCGGGTGCCGGTGCGGCCGGCGATGGCAGGCCGTCGATTCCTGCCGCACTGCACTGCGACGAATTGCTGGTACTTGCGCCGCTGGGACCGTCGGTGGCGATCCACGTGCATCGCGCCTCCGCCGAGTCGACGCAGTCTGCCGGGGTGGACATCGACATCCACGACGACTCCGGCATCCTGCTCGCGCGCATCGCCGGCCTGTCGGTAGCGGGGGGCGAATCGCGCGCGCCGCTGTCCGAGGCCACAGCGGACGGCGCCGCGTCGCCGGTTGCGGCGCGCGACGCGGTGGCGCCGCGCAACGACCTCGAGGCCACGCTGCTCGACATCTGGCAGGAAGCCCTGGGTTTCTCGGGTTTCGGCGTGTTCGACAGCTTCCTGGACCTGGGCGGCAATTCGTTGCGGGCGGCGCTCGTGGTCGCGCGGGTCAACGAGCACTACCAGGTGGCGATCGACGTGCCGGCGCTCCTGACGCCGGACTGTTCCATTGCCCGCTTCAGCAGTCTGCTGGTGGCCGAGTTGGCCCGGCAGGTCGGCACCGAAAGCATGAGTTGAGGTAATCCGTGTCTTCCAGTCACGACGATGTGTCCGAACTTTCCCCGCAGCAGCTGCAGGCACTGGCCGACCGGCTGCTGCGGCAACGCAAGGTGGCGGCCCCGCCACCGGTGGCCCGCGTTCCTGAAGGAACGCCCTCCGCGCTGAGCTATGCCCAGGAAGCGCTGTGGCTGGTGGAGCGGCTGGGCACCGGTGCCCGCGCGTACAACGAAACGATGACCCTGCGGCTGGAGGGGCAGCTCGACATGGTTGCCCTGGAGCGCAGCCTCAGCGCCGTCGTGGCGCGGCAGAGTGCACTGCGCGCCCGCTTCGTCGTCAGCGATGACGGCACGCCGCGCCAGGTGATCGATCCGGCACGGCCCGTGACGCTGGAAGTGCTCGATCGGCCCGGGCTCGAAGGCCAGGCACTGCAGGAACTGTTGCAGGAACTCGCCGACCGGCCATTCGATCTGGCGCAGCCGCCATTGTTCCGTGCCACGCTGGTGCGGATCACGGCGCAGGTCCACGTGCTGCTCTGGAACGTGCACCACATCGTCTGGGACGAATGGTCGGTGCGCCTTTTCCTGGTGGAGTTCGGCGCGCACTACGCGGCATTCGTGCAGGGCCAGACCGATCCCGGGTTGCCGCCCGTGGCACTGGCGTATCCCGACTTCGCGGCCTGGCAGCGCGAAACGATGACCCGGCAGTCGCTGGAGCAGCAGCGCGACTACTGGCTGCGCTGCCTGGACGGCGCACCGGAATTGCTGCAGCTGCCGACCGACCGCGCGCGGCCGGCACGGCGCACCTTCCTCGGCGGCAACCATGGCTTCGAATTGCCGGCGCGCGTGGCGACGGCGCTGGAAGCGATCACGCGCGCCGCCGGTACCACGCTGTACATGACCTTGCTGGCGCTGTACCAGGTACTGTTGGCGAGACTGAGCGGCACTGCGGACATCGTCGTCCGCTCGCCGACGTCGGGACGCACGCATCCGCAGGTCGCCGGCCTGATCGGGCTGTTCGTCAACATGCTGCCTCTGCGTAATCAGGTGCATGGCGACGCGCCGTTTGCCGCGCATCTGGAACGCGTGCGCCAGAGCACGCTGGAGGCACTGGGAAACCAGACCTTCCCTTACGAGTGGCTGGTCGCGGAGCGGGTACGCAAGCGCGATCTTTCCTATGAGCCGATCGCGCAGGCCGATTTCGTATTGCGCGAAGAGCATGCGGCCAGCGGCGTGCTGCCGGGCCTGGAGGTGCGACCGCTGGAGACGCAGCACGCGGGCGCGATCAATGACCTGACCTGGGTGGTCCAGCCCGGCGCGGGTAAGTTGAAATGTGAATTCGTCTATTCGAGCGACCTGTTCGACGCGGTGACGGTCGAGGCATTCGCCGCACGACTGGAGCGGCTGGCCGAGGGTATCGTCGAGGCGCCGGAGCGCTGTCTCGATGCGTTCGATCTGCGCCTGCCCTACAGTGAGTCAAGCACCCGCCGGCACTATCCGTTGACGGCCGCGCAGCAGATCCGCTGGCGTCAGATCGGCCACGCGACGGCAACGGGCGGCGTACCCATGATCTGTGTCAGCGTCGAGCTCGACGCGGCCGTGGACGCGGCGCGCCTGGCCCGTGCCGCGGGCGCGCTGGCGGCGCGGATCGACGCGCTGCGCCTGCGTTTCGAGGCGGTTTCCGCCGGGCGCTTGCTGCAGCACGTGGCGGCGGACGTTCCGGTCGGCTTCTCGCAGGTCGACGTGTCGTCGGCGGCGGACCGGGAGGCGGCTGCGGCGGCAGCGATCGATGCATTCGCGCGCTGCGACGCCGGCGTGACGGATGCGGCAACGTTCGACGGCCTGCTGATCCGGCTCGGCGAGACGCGCTTCCGGTTCTGCTGCCGCTACCATCCGCTCGCGCTGGATCCGGCGCACGCGGTGGCGCTCACGCGCCAATGTGTCGCCGACGCTGTCGCCGAGGCACCCGCCGCGGTCGCGGGCGACGCGCTGCGGCGCCACCTGCACGCCGAGATGGAGTGGTGCCATGGGCCCCGCTCGCGCGCAGCGCAGGATTTCTGGCGCAGTGCGCTCGCCGATTCGACCGCGGTCACGTTCGCCGTGAGCGGAAATCGTTCGCGACCGGGCGCATCGACGCGTGTCGGCATCGACCTGCCGGTCGCCGTCACGCAGGCGATCGGTACGTATGCGCAGACGGCGGGCTGCCGCGTCGCCGAGCTGATGTTCGCGCTGGTGGCGCTGTTCGTGCAGCGGACCGGCGGCGTGCGTCGGACACGCGTGGGATCGCCGGCGACGATCGCAGCGGAAACGGATACGGTGAGCGTGTCCCGGGTCGTCGTCCCTGTCGTCGTGGCAGTCGATCCGATGGCCGAGGTGATGGAAGGCGTTCGTGCCGTGCTCGCGCAGCGCCAGCACTCCGTGGACTATGCGCGCGAGTACGCGGCGCTCCAGGACGAACTGCTCGTCGATGGCGAGGCGGCGTTCCGCGTCGCGATTGACATCGACGACGGTTTCCCCGAGGAGGGCGCCAGCCTGCAGGTGCAGGTGGCCGAGCGGCATGATCTGACCATCCACTGCGTGCTGGACCGTGCCGGGCGCTGTACCGGACTGACCTTGCAGGCGCATCCGGGGCTGTATGAGACCTGGGAGCTCCAGTCGGTACTCGCCGCGCTGTCGAGTTTCCTGGGCGGCGTGTGTACTGCGCCGGCAATGCCGTTGCAGCACGTGCCGTTGATGCAGGTGGACGAACGGGAACGTCTGCTGGCCCAGGTCTGTGCACCGCGGCCGGTCGAGGTCGGCACCGAGTGGGTGCACGAACGGTTCGCGCGACAGGCCGGCCTCACGCCGGACGCACCGGCCCTGCGCCTGGGAGCGCAGGCGCTCAGCTACGCGCAGCTCAACGAGCGCAGCGACCGCTTCGCGCACTACCTGATGGCACAGGGAGTAGGGGCCGACAGCGTGGTCGGTCTGTTCCTGGAGCGCTCGGTCGAGCTGCTCGTGGCCGTCCTGGGCACGCTGAAGGCGGGCGGTGCGTATCTGCCGATCGACACGGAGTCACCGGATGCGCGCATCGCCTACGTGCTGGCGAATTCTCGCCCGGCGCTGCTGGTCACGACCGCGGCATCCGTGCCGCGCCTGGCGCGCGTCACCCCTGACACCGCGATCTGTGCCATCGACACGCAGGATGTTTCCGGCTGCGCCGTCACGGCCCTGCCGCGGGTGGGCGGCGAGCATCTCGCCTACGTGATGTACACCTCCGGGTCGACCGGCCAGCCCAAGGGCGTGGAGACCTCGCATGCGGCACTGCTCAATCGGCTCGCATGGATGCAGGCGGAGTACACCATCGGTGCCGGCGACCGCGTGTTGCAGAAAACCCCGTACACGTTCGACGTCTCGGTGTGGGAGCTGATCTGGCCGCTCATGACCGGCGCATGCCTGGTACTGGCCAAGCCCGGCGGGCATCGAGACGCCGACTATCTGCACGGGCTCATCCGGGACGAAGCGATCACGCTCACGCATTTCGTGCCGTCGATGCTGGCGGCGTTCCTGGCCCAGTCGCCGGCGCTGGACTGCCCCGCATTGCGGCACGTGATGTGCAGCGGCGAGGCGCTGCCCGCGGCACTGGTGCGGCGCTTCTTCGCCGCGCACGCCAGCGCGCGTCTGCACAATCTGTACGGACCTACCGAGGCGGCGATCGACGTCACCTATTTCGAGTGCCCCCGCGATGCGGGCCAGGACGGTGTGCCCATCGGGCGCGCGATCTGGAACACGCGCATGTACGTGCTCGACGACGATCTGCAGCCAGTTCCGCTCGGCTTCGTCGGTGAGCTCTACATCGGTGGCAGCGGGCTGGCACGCGGCTATCGCCATCGTCCCGACCTCACCGCCGACCGGTTCGTCGCCGACCCGTTCGCCGGCACGGTGACCGCGCGCATGTATCGCACCGGAGATCTGGCGCGCTACCGCGCGGACGGCCTGCTCGACTACCTGGGCCGGCGCGACCAGCAGGTCAAGATTCGCGGCGTGCGTATCGAACTCGGCGAAATCGAGGCCCTGCTGACGCAGCATGCCGACGTCAAGGAGGCCGTGGTGAGGCCGCTGGAACGTGATGGCGATGTGCGCCTGGTCGGCTACGTGATTCCGCAGGACGGGGCCGTGGTCGCACCCGATCAGCTGCGGGCGCATCTGAAACGGCAATTGCCCGAATCCATGGTGCCGTCGGCCTTCGTGTCGCTGTCTGCCTGGCCACTCACGGCCAACGGCAAGCTCGATCATCGCGGTCTGCCGGCACCCGATCCCGGGGCTCAGTCGGCGCGCGAGTTCGAGCCGCCCCGCAGCGAGACCGAGACCCGCCTCGCGGCCATCTGGTCGCAGCTGCTCAATGTCGGACAGGTCGGACGTCGTGACAATTTCTTCGATCTGGGCGGACATTCGCTGCTCGGCATACAGCTCATTGCCCGCGTGCGCGCCCAGCTCGACATCTCGCTGCCGTTCGAAGCACTGTTCGAATGTCGCGATCTGGAGGCGCTGGCACGACGTATCGAGGCGATTCGCTGGTCGCGCGAATCCAGCATTCCGGACGAGGATGATGCCGGTGATTCACGCGACCGGCTCGTGATCTGAAAATCGACGCAAGACATTCGACGCAAGGGAATACGGCACGATGGTGGATTGGCACGAGCGGTTGCAGCGCGCGCTGGGACGCGGCAATCCGGAAGAAATGAAAGCGGCACTGGCAGAAGTGCCGGGCGACGTGATGAACCTGGCGGTGCCGATGTTGTCGCGCATGGCGGAGGAAGCTGCAGGTCGCAACGCGGTAGAGGAAGCGTTGATCTATCTCGACCAGCTGGTTGCGGTGGAGCCTGATGCCGTGCGCTGGCGACTGGATCGCGCGGCGCTGAACCGCAAGCGTGACGAGCCGACATGGATCATCGAGGACGCCGCGCACGTCCTGCGGGCGGAACCGGACAATCGCGTCGCCGCGCGACTGCTGGCCGAAGCGCACGACGGTCTGCGCAACACACGCGAGGCCGTGGAGGCCTACCGCAGGCTGGCCGCGCTGGAGCCGGACGACGATGCGGTGCGGCAACGCCTCGACTATTTCCAGCAGCAGCTGCGCAAGGACCAGGTGCTGCAGCAGGTGCTGAACCCTGAAGCGGCGAGTCCGTCGCAACCGCCCGTGGCGGAACCACCGCCGCCGACACGCTTCGATCCGGCATGGCTGAGCGATCCGGCGATACCCGCGTCGACGAATCCGACGATGGTCGCGGGGCTCCGGCAACATCTGTGGCGCTACGGCGTACATCACTCGTCGCGCACGGTGCTGGAGCGGCTGGACGACCCGTGCTGGCTGCAGGCCTGGGACCAGGCGCTCGCGGCGACGGCGGGCGCACGCGTCCTGCTGCATGGCAGTGAGCTCGGCCTGTTCGCGGTGCGCGCTCTGATGCACGGCGCCGCTCACGTGACCGTGGTCGAGACATCGCCGCTGGACGCGCGCATTGCATCCGGCATCATCCAGAAGCATCTGCTCGCCGGCTGGCACGCCCGTCACGGCGCGCAGGTGCAATCGTGGACCGAAGACGAGCGGCGTGCCTCGTTCGAACAGTTCGCGTCCGCGATCGAGGTGCGCGATGTCGACGCGGAACTGCCGCTGGCCAGCTACGACTGGCTGGTGTTCCCCAATCTCGATCACACCGTGCTCGGTACCGGCATCGCGCGCACCATCCGCCGCTATCGGGAACGCGGCGCGACGTCGGCGCGCGTCCTGCCGCACAAGGCGCGGGTATTTGCCATGGGCGTGCAGTGGGCGTATCCGGGCACCGGATTCGACCTGCGCGCGCTGAACGCCCTGCGCTGGGCGCCGTATCCGCAGCCGCTGGATCTGCCCGAGACCTGCTGGGTACCGCTGACGCCGGCGACGGAAGTCGGCGAGATCGATCTGGAACACTTCACGGAACAGACCTGGTCGCGCGAGCTGCCCGTGTCGCAGCAGGGCAATCTCGATGCCGCCCTGTTCTGGTTCGAGCTCGACCTCGGCGGCGCATGCCTCGACACCGGTCCAGGCAGTGGCCTGACCTGTCTCAAGCCGGCTGTCCAGTACGCCGACTCACCGCTGCTCGAGGCCGGCGGTACGTTGCCGCTGCGCATTCACACGACCCTGTCGCGGATTTCTTTCGAAACCGTGCCCGCGGTGCGCGAACTGCGCTCGGGTGCCTTGCCGAGCTGGTATCTGCCGATGGTCGTGGACGAGGCGAGGAATTCGGCCTACCGCGGCGCGCTGGCGCAGCGGTTGCAGGAACGCGCCGACGCGGCTGTGCTCGACATCGGCGGTGGATGCGGCCTGCTCTCGCTGATGGCGGCGCAGCTCGGTGCACGGCGCGTCGACGCCTGCGAGCTCGACGGCGCGCTGAGCCGGATCGCGGCGCAGGTGGTGGGGGCCAATGGCGCCGGTGACCGCGTGCGGATCATCAACAAGGATTGTCGTCACCTGCAGGTGCCGGACGATTTGCCCGGCAAGGCCGATCTCGCCGTGTTCGAGCTGTTCGACTGCAGCCTGATCGGCGAGGGTGTGCTGCATTTTCTCGCCTATGCGCGCGAGCATCTGCTCGCGAGCGACGCGCTCTACGTGCCGATGGCCGGCCGCGTTCGTGCGATGCTGATCGAGTATCGCCTCGACCGGGTCTGGGACATCGACGCCAATATTCTGAATCCCTACCGCTTCTCGCCGGAGTTCATCAACGTCGATGCCGAGCGCATCGTGTACAAGCCACTGAGCGCACCGTTCGACGTGTTTGCTTTCGACTTCGCCAGCGCGTCAGCCGAGCCGCAGGAGCGGGAACTGGACCTCGTGGCCACGGCCGACGGAACCGCTGGCGCCGTGTTGTTCTGGTTCGATCTGCAGTTGGCACCGGACCAGTGGCTGTCGAACGCGCCCGGCGCCGCGCCGCGTTTTCACTGGAAGCAGGCCCTGCAGTTCCTGCCCGAGGTACAGGTACGCGATGGCATGTCGCTGCCGCTGACCGCGCGGCACAACGGCAGCGCGCTGACGTTCCGCTGGCGGCCGGACACGTTGCCGGCGGAGTCGTTTTCAAAGCTGCCGCGCTTCGACCCGAATGCGTTTCAGCAGGCCGCCCAGCTGCAGGCCCAGACCGCCAGCCTGTTCCAGCATTGCATGGCCGATCGCGGCGAATACGAGCGCGTCGCCCAGCTGGCGCAACGCTTCGCGATCGATCCGGCGGCGCATGAGCTCGACCCGCGCATCGCGCAGCGCTTTGCCGCGAAATTCCTTGCGAATGGCTGAGGCTGGCCAGACTGTCTCGTGGCATCGCGATACCCGACATTCACTCAGGAGAAGCGCGCCGCCCGCGCGCTGACGACATGCCGAAGCTCAAGACGATTTTCATGTTCTCGGGGCAGGGGTCCCAGTACTACCAGATGGGACAGCCGCTCTACGACCGGAACCCCGTTTTCCGCCACTGGATGGACAGGCTCGATGCCTGCTGCCGGCGGGAGTCGGGCGCGTCGGCCATCGGGCTGATCTACGATCCGAAGCGCTCGCGTGCGGACACCTTCGAGCGCACGCCGCTCAGCGGGGCGGCCATTTTCATGGTCGAATACGCGCTGGCCATGGCACTCGAAGCCGAGGGCTTGCGCGCGGACCTGACCCTCGGCGCCAGCCTCGGCACGTACGCGGCGGCGGCCGTGGCCGGTGCGATGACGCCGGAAGCGGCGCTGGCCGCGATCGCGCAACAGTCGGACGTGGTGGAACGGCATTGTCCGCGTGGCGGCATGCTGGCCATCGTCGCGGAGCCCTCGCTGTTCGAGCTGCCGGAATTGCGCTCGCGCTCGGAGCTGGCGGCGCTGAACTTCTCCGGCCATTTCGTCATTGCAGCGCTGGAGCAGGATCTGGTGGCCATCGAAGGCTTTCTGACGGGCCGGGGTGTCATTCATCAGCGGCTGCCCGTGTCGCAGGCGTTTCATTCCCAGTGGATTGACGCGGCGCACGCGCCGCTGCTGCGCAGCTTCGAGCAGGTGCCGGTCTCGCCGTTGCAGATACCGCTGGTCTGCTGCGCGCAGGCGCGCACCTTCCACAGCATTCCGGAAGGGTTCTTCTGGTCGGCGATCCGAAGGCCCATCGAATTCCAGCGCACCGTTGCGGAACTCGTGCGGGAAGGTCCGTTCCGCTACGTCGACGCCGGTCCGTCCGGCACGCTCGCCGGTTTCCTGCGCTATCTGCTCCCGGCCGGCTCGGCGGCCCAGGTCCAGCGCGTGCTGACGCCGTTCGGTGGCGAGATCAAGAACTTCGAGACGGCGATCGCCGCCTGAGCGCGGTGTCCAGTTCGACCGGCGCCGCTGCCAGCGGACCGGCGAACTGCGGCAGGGCAGGCTGCAGTACGAGTCGCGGCGCATCGGTCTGGCGCTGCTCCAGGCACAGCGACACGAGATAGGCCGGATCGGGCTGCAGTTGCCAGAACGTCCAGCGCTGGGGTGCCGGATCGAGATCGGGGTCGGTATCCAGCACCACGGTCGCGTCCGATGGATAGGAAAATGTGAACTTGTCCAATGGTATGGAAAGTCCCATGCCGCGGGCCTTGATGTAGGACTCCTTCAGCGTCCAGTACTCGAAGAAGCGGTGCTGCTGCCGCTCCGGAGCCAGCGTGCCGAGCTCGGTGGCCTCGTCGCGGGAGAAAAACCGGTCGGCGATCTCGATGGGTGCCGCCCGCTGGACGACGTTCTCGACGTCGACGCCGACCTCGGCGTCGCGGCTCACGGCCAGCACGATCAGGCTGTGGGTATGCGAGACATTGAAGCGCAGGGCGCACGCGTCGCCGTGCCGATCGGCGATGGCCGGCCGGCCGTAGTGGTTGGTGACGAAGCGCCACTCGGCCGGCGCTACCGGGGCGTAGCGCGACAGCGTCGTGCGCACCAGCGCCCGCGTGACCCGATAGCGCAGCCGATCCCGCTCGAAATAGAAGCGTGCCATCTGCGCGTGCTCCTCGTCGGTCAGCAGCGCGTGATACCCGTACGGCAGTCCGGTGTCGGCAAAGCGGTCATAGTAGGACAGCCAGAGATGGACTTCGCCGGGTGCGAGATTGAGCATGATCAGACCGCCAGTAGCGCCGTCAGCTGTTTGGAGGTGATGCGTTCTTCGTGCGGATAGCCGAACGCGCTGTTGACGTAGGTGACGCCATCGATCAGCCGGCGCCGGTTGATGTGGCTGTGGCCATAGACATGCATCTGCGATCCGAGACCGCGCAGTTGCGTATCCAGCCGGGTCGAGCCCAGCACCGGAAACAGCATGCGGTGCTCGGCAGGAATCGCCATCGGAAGCAGGTCGAGCCGGGGTACGAAATGGGAAAAGGTGAGCACGCGCTCGATCCCGCCGGGAACTGCGATCGGGTTCAGCGCGGCGAAGTGCAGGCTGATTTCCTGCGGCTCGAGACCTGCGGGCCAGCGACAGGCGATGAAGTCCATCCATGCCGCCTGGAGTGCAGCGCTGGGTTGTCCGAAGGTGTAGTCGTACCAGCCGAGCAATGGCACGATCAGCAGCGCGTCGCGGCGGAAGGGCTGCATCGACACGCCGGCATCCTCCGCGATGACGGCGATTTCCCGGAACTTGTCGAACGAGGTCTTGCCCGGCGCATCGCGGATGACCCACAGATCGTGATTGCCCGGAACGAACAGCACCTGTCCGAAGCTCCGGGCGAGTCGCTGCAGACACCAGCCCAGCACCGGCAGGCGATCGCTGACATCGCCAGCGAGGATCAGTACGTCCTCGCGGTAGTCGGCCGTCGACAGCTGATCTACCCATTGCGCGTTGACGTCATAGTCGACGTGGATATCGGATAAGGCGAACACGCGCATCGCGGGAGGTTGACGTCCGACGGCAGGGGGATGTCGATTCTAACAGGCTCGTGCGTCACGACCGGTCGGGTTGCCGCAGCGATGCATGCTGGCGGGCGGCGCGGACCGCGTCACCGCATCACGCCGAGTTCACGGGCGCTGCGCTCGATGAGGTCGCAGACGCGCGATGCGGCGTTTCCGTCGATGCGGCCTGCAATGGCTTTCGCCGCGCATTGCATGCGCGGGTTTGCGACGGTGTCCGCGACCACGCGACCAATACGGTCAACCTGGAACTCGCTTCGATCGATACGCGTTCCGCAGCCCAGCGCGACGACGCGGTCGGCGTTGACGAACTGATCGAACGCAATCGGGCAGATGATCTGCGGCACGCCCGCGCGGAAGGCCTGGGCAATGGTTCCCGCGCCACCGTGGTGGATGACCGCCGCGGCACGCGGAAACAGCCGCATCAGCGACACGTAGGGCGCAGCCACGCAGCCGGGTGGCAATGGCGAGGGCAGTTGCTCCGGGTATTTGGTCAACACGATCAGACGCCGCCCGACCGCAGCGCAGGCTTCGATGGCATTCGAGTACAGCTTCGCATCGGCCGTCGCGTAGGTGCCGAAGGTGACGATCAGGGGCGGTGGGCCGCGGTCCAGGAATTCCGTCAGTTCCGCAGGCAGGTTACGGGCGTCGTCCATCGGCTCGAACAGGTAGTGCACGGGCGTGACATTGTCGGGCCGCTCGACGTCGGTGGCTTCAAGAAACCAGTCGGGATACAGGCCCAGTGCGCGGTCCGGGGTCAGCAGCCAGCGCAGCCAGCCTTGCTGCATCGGCGGCAGTTTGAATCGCTGCCGGATGCGATTGAGCAGCTCGCCGAACATCTGGTCGAATTCGCCCCCATCGAGATGGATGCGCGGCGCGTACTGGATCTCGATCAGCGGCATCCGGAGTTTTTCCCGCAGGAACGGAAAACCCGCACCGCTCATCGCGGGCGCCAGTCCTATCGAACTGTCGGGAACGAATTCCTGCCAGACGAAGCGCAGGGTTTCCGCCACGGCGGGCAGCGCCATGTGGATCCAGGCCTTCATGTTCTCCAGATGCGGTTCGGCTTCCCGCGGCAGCGCGCGCCAGGCATCCCATTCCTGCTGGCCCAGCACGGCATGCGCGCGCAGCCCGCTGCCGCGGACCTTGCTCTCGGCATCGGCCGTGGTCAGGACGAACACCTCGTGGCCGCGCTGCTGCAGCGCGTTGCCGAGCGAGATGATCGGGTTCACGTCGCCGAGACTGCCGATGGCGGCTGCGAAAATTTTCATTCAGAGGTATCCCTCACTCGCCGTCCCCGTGTCGTGGTGCCACGGCATCTGCCTGCGTCGTTGCGCTCGGGCTTGCCGCTGCCGCTTGTCGCGCCGCGGCCCGTCCGTGACGCCGGGTCGCCCCGGCGTCGTGGTTGCTTTGGGCGCAGGACGCAGCGGACGGCGAGCATCGCGGCGCGATGTGCCGCGACGACACCCGGTCCCGCCACTGCCATCGTGCCGGACAGCGTGTTGCCGCGGCGTGTCAGCGGACCGGTCGGGACGGCGCGTTCCGATCGGATCGCGTCGACCAGACCCAGCGGCCGCAGCAGAAGGCGAGCGGGCTTTTTCCGCGCGAGCACGCGATAGCGTGCGCTGCCGGCAGGATACGCCGCACCGGCGTGCAGCCCGGTGGGCGCGATGCTGCACCGCGGAAGAATGGCGCGACGCGATGAGTCCTTGCGGATACTTCCGGGCGAGCGACTCAAGCGACCAGGACGCTGAGTTCCAGCGCGGATTCGGACGCCCCGGCGATCTCCAGGAACAGCCGTGCCCACAACGCGCCGCAGAAACCCGCGACCGCGTTGCGCAGCGTGCGGGGTTTGCGACTCTCGAGCATGGCCAGCGCCTGCTTGCGGTCCAGCTTGCCGTTGCTCGACTTGGGCAGCGAGTCCAGCCACAGGAACTCGTTCGGAATCATGTAGCCGTTGAGCTTGCGCGCGAGAAACGACTTCAGCTCGCGCAAGTCCGTGGTCCGGCCGGACAGGAACGCAGCCAGCCGCTTGCTGCCGTCGACGTCGACGACGATCACCGCGGCTTCGTCGACAGCCTCGTGCGACATCAGTACGGCTTCGATCTCGCCGAGTTCGATACGGTAACCGCGAACCTTGACCTGACTGTCCATGCGGCCGTGAAACTCGTACCCGCCGTCATCGACTTCGCGCGCGAGATCGCCGGTCCGGTACAGGCGCGTACCGGCGATGTCGGCGAAGCGGTTATCGACGAACGCCCTCTGAGTCAGTTCGGGAGCCTTGTAATAGCAGTCCGCCAATTGCACCCCGGCAATACAAAGTTCGCCGAGCTCGCCTCTCGCCACGCGGTTGCCCTCGGCGTCCACGACCAGCATCTGCACATCGGTGCTGTGCGGCGTGCCGATCGGAATGGTCATCGCGTCGTCACCCGGTCGTGCCTCGATGAGGTAATGCGACACCGTGACGGAGGCTTCCGTCGGCCCGTAGAGGTTGATCAGCCGGGTGTGCATTCCGTACCGGTCGATCCACTGCCGCACGAACGGCGCCGGAATGGCTTCGCCGGCGAAGGCGATCCAGCGAATGTGCTCGAAGCTGCACGTCTCTTCGCGCATCGCCCGGAGGAATTCGCCGAACATGGACGGCACGAAATGGACGATCGATATCTGGTTCGCCGTAAGCCATTCGGCGAGCGCCCACGGATTGCGCAGCACGTCTTTGCCGGCCATGCAGATGGTCGCGCCGGCGAACAAGGGCGGAAACAGTTCCACCATGGACAGGTCGAAGCAGCAGGACGCCATCTGGGAGAAGCGGTCGCCGGGCCTGACGCCGAAGGCGTCCGCCTGCCAGCGGAAGCGGGTCATCATGCCGTCGTGGCGCAGCGCGACACCCTTGGGACGGCCGGTGGACCCTGACGTATAGAAGATCACCATCCGGTCCTGCGGCCGGACGAGCACGTCGGGCAGCGTCCGCGGCGCCCGGGCCAGCACGCCACGGCCGAGCTGGCGATAGGGGAACCGTTCGGGCGCCAACGCTGCACCGGCGTCGCTTTCATCCACGAACAGAACGGTCCTGAGCGCCGCGAGCGGGGCCCCCCCCAGGAACAGCTCGGGATAGGTGTCGGTGACGACGGCCGACTCGGTGACCAGCGTGTCGACTTCGGCATGCTCCAGGATGTAGCGCACCCGGTCGGCAGGAAACTCCGGGTCGACCGGCACATAGACCGCCCCGGCCTTCACGATGCCGAGCAGGCCGGCCAGCATCCGCGGCGTCCGATAGGTCAGCAGCCCGACGCGCGTGCCGGTTCCGATACCGTTGGCGAGCAGCGTATTGGCGATCTGGTTGGAAAGCTGGTCCAGCTCCGCATAGCTCAGCTGTTCGTCCTTGCCGATCACCGCCGGCAGATCCGGGGTCAGCGAAGCCTGGCGCACGAACGCCGTGTGTGGCGTGTCAGGAATCTGCAAATCCATCGGGATAGTGCTCCTCAATCACGGAAGCCATTTGAGCGAGTGTCCGGCAGGCGAGTAGCGCGTCCCGGTCCAGCGTCTTGAGACTGCGCGAATACAAATGGATGGCGAGACGTACCCGCTGCAGTGAATCGATGCCCAGGTCGGCCTCCAGGTCCAGAGCGAGCTGGTCGGGCGCGATCTCCAGATGCATGGTCTCCGCAGCGATCTCCAGCAATTGCCGGCCGACTTTGCCAGTGTGGCCGGCAGGTGTCGACGGTGTGTCGGGGGGCGGTGTCGCGGACGTCGCCGGCGGGAGCGAACAGGATTCGAGTTCCGCTGCGAATCGATCCAGGAAGCGTTCGATCAGCTGGGCGTCGAAAAACGCGCTGTCGAAAACCAGGAACAGCATCAGTCGTCCGTCGAAGATCAGGAACTGGCATTCGAGCGAACCGGCGGGATTGGTGCCGCCGGTGCGGATCCGCGTGACGTCGGCGTCCTTTCCGGCAGGACCGAACCGCACCTGTCCGAGAAACGAGAAGTGCACGTTGGCACGCTGGACGTCGGCGCTGCTGCCGCGGACAGGGTCCGACACCACGCCCCCGGCCAGCGGAACCTTCTTCATCTGGCCGGCGACCACTTTGGCGAGGGCGCGATCGAAACCCGAATTGAGCCGCTCGTGGACTTTTGCGTGGACGGATGCGATGACGTCGTCGATTCGCGCACCGGCATCGGGGACTTCGAAGTCGGTCGGCGCACATTGCGCGAAGCCGGCAAAGACGCGATCGAGAACGAGGTCCGGGTAGTTCGTGCCGCTGGTCGCCAGCTGCAGCGCGACGTTCCTCGGATGCGGATGAGCCGCCATGGCCTTCAGGAACGCCGCGAGTACCACGGAGTTCGTCGAACAGTTCAGCTCGACGGTTTTTCTCATCAGTCCGGCAGTCGCTGTGCCGTCAAGGGTCCGGGAGAGGACTTCGAAGTGCCGTTCCGACGCCGAAGCCTTGCTCCGGTTGGGGTTCCACAGGCACTTCCTGGACTGGTCGGGTTGCCGTTCCAGCTCATCCCTGACGAGGGCGAGCTCCTCGGCGGTAGGCTGGTAGCGGCCGATTCGCGCCAGCAGATCGTCGTACTCTGCCGCACTGATGGCCGGCGCCAGTCGCGGCGCGCGCCCCGCCAGCCGTGCCGTGTAGATCTCGATGAATTCCCCGAGTACCAGGATCTCACCCAGCGCATCCGCAATCGCGTGATCGGCGGCGAAATACACATGCAGCTGGTCGTCTCCGACGCAGAGCAGCGAGAAATGGTGCAGCGGCCACTGGTCGAACTGCCATTCCACGTGAGACAGCCGGTGGAATTCGCGCCGCACGCGCATTTCCTGCGCATCGGCGGTGAGTCCCCGCAGGTCCTCCAGCGTCATCGCGGGTGGCCGTACGTTCTCCAGTATCGATGCACGGCCTTGTCCGATCGCCATTGCATGCTTCGGGAGTTCCAGACACAGGCGCAGGCCCGGATGGCGGTCGATGAGTTCTCCCCAGGTCGACTGCGCGACGCCGGGATCGAAGGCACCACGGAACTGGACCGCGAGGCAGATCGCCACCGAGTCCCTCGGCTGGCTGAGCAGCAGCCGCAGATACTGGTAATCGAGCAGCCGGGTCGGGTAGCGAATGGCATCATCGGGAATCGCGGCCTGACGTACGGCCAGAGCGCTGTGGCGATGTTCTGCGATGTGCAGGCCTGCGGCTGTCATCAGGAATGGCTCCGGGCTCACGATGGGCGGTGACGGCGCGGGCAGAGGTGGTGTCGCCGCGGTGATTGATGGCTCGCGCCATGGGGGCCGCATTCACTGTCGCGCGACCGGAAACTGTCCGGCATGAGGTTCCCGAGAATATCGCGGAGGCTTCGGCGGCAACAAGGCCGCAGGCCTGCCGCGCGCCCCGGGACCCCGGCGCAATCCGGCCGCCTGTCGTCTTTCTGCCATCCACGCCTGTTTTCGCCGTGCCGAAATATGGCGCAACTGGCTGTTTCTGGACATTGCGATCGGCGTCGCTACGATGATAGAGTCGTTGAGCCGCATTCGACGAGACGTCGCTTGCGATGTGACGACGCCCGGGGGGCGCGACGTCAATCTGTAGTACCTGATGATGCCGACGGATCCACCTGCGCAACGCTGGGATCGTGGACGCGATTCCTGCAGCGGGCCGGATGGTTTCGCCGGAGTAGTGAGCTAGGGGGTAGTCGATGGTGGCGTTTGTTTTTCCCGGCCAGGGATCGCAGAAGCGTGGCATGGGCGAGGAGCTTTTCGATCTCAAGGAGTATCAGGCGGCCGAGCGCGATATCGACGAGCTCGTTGGCTACTCGATGCGCCGTCTGTGCAAGGAAGATCCGCAGGATCAACTCAAGGACACCCGCTACACCCAGCCGAGCCTGTATGTCGTCAACGCGCTCTACCTGTTGAAGCACACGCTCGCGTTCGGAAACCCGACGCATGCGGCCGGCCACAGCCTGGGCGAGTACAACGCGCTGCTGGCCGCCGGCGTTTTCGACTTCATGACCGGCCTGCGCCTCGTGCAGAAGCGCGGCGAACTCATGGCGCACGCCAGGAACGGCGGCATGGGCGCCGTGATCGGATTGAGCCGTTCGGCGATCGAAGCCGTCATCCAGCAGAATGGCCTGGTCAGCGTCGACGTCGCCAATTTCAACTCGCCGTCGCAGACGGTGATTTCCGGCCCGGTCGCCGACCTGACGCGTGCCGGCCAGCTGCTGGAGCAGGCAGGCGCCCGGATGTACATGCCGCTGCAGGTCAGCGCCGCCTTCCACTCGCGCTACATGGCGGAAGCCGCCGACGAGTTTGCGCGATTCCTGCAACCGTTCACCTTCGCCGCGCCGCGGATTCCCGTGGTGTCGAACGTCACCGCGCAACCCTATCCATCCGACAGCGAAACCATCAAGTCCTTGCTGGTGCGCCAGATCACGCAATCCGTGCAATGGACCCGGAGCGTGCGCTTTCTGCTTGCACAGGGCGTCACGGATTTCAAGGAAACCGGGCCGGGCAACGTGCTGACTCGTCTGATCCAGCAGATCCGGCAGGAAAACGATTGACGCAAAGGACTGCACGCCGCCGCTGAAAGTGCAATACAGAGGGTTGCAACTCCATGAAGGCGATAGTGACGTTGAGCGTGTGCGGCACCGAGTTTCAGTTTGACGAGGACGCGTGTGCCAAGCTGCGTCGCTATACCGAGGCGTACGAGGCCGCATACCCCGAGGCTCGCCGTGCACAGCAGCGCGAGGAGCTGCAGCGGTCACTGAAGGAAAAGCTTTCGGCCCGGCTGCGCGGCAAGAAGACCACCATCGACGAAGCCGATGTCGAAGCCGTGCTGGTGCTGCTGCCGGCTGTCGGCGTACCGATGCCTGCGCGGCGACGGCTGTTCCGCATCAACCAGGGTCGCGACATCACGGGCGTATGCCTCGGCGTTGCCGCTTACGCCCAGCTCGACGTCGGTCTCGTGCGTTCGCTGTTCGTGCTGCTCGTGGGCGTGCTCGGACCGGTCTATCTGATCGCCATGTTTCTCGCACCGGTCGTGGAAACGGTCGAACAGGCGAAACTGGCTGCGGTGTCGTCGTAGGGAGTGCCAGTGCATCCGCTCCATCCGATCCGTATCGATGCCGCTGACGGCGTCCCGCCGGCAATCACCGCCGACGCGCTGGGCGACGCTCAGTTCAAGTCCGACCACGGTCTGCGCTACGCGTATCTCGCCGGCGCCATGTACAAGGGCATATCGTCCAGCGATCTGGTCATCGCCCTGGGGCGCGCGGGCATGCTCGGCTATCTGGGCACCGGCGGAATGGCGCCCGACCTGATCGAGTCGAGCATCCGGCACATCCAGCAGCAACTGCCGAATCGCGAACCCTACGGCATGAACCTGCTGTGCAACCTGGATCGGCCGGAGCTCGAGGACTCGACCGTCGACCTGTATTTCAAGTATGGCGTCCGTTTCGCCGAAGCGGCGGCGTTCATTCGCATCACGCCGAGCCTGGTGCGTTTCCGGTTGCGCGGCATCAGCCGCGATGCGCGCGGCGAAATCCAGACCCCGCACCGTGTGCTGGCCAAGGTGTCCCGTCCCGAAGTGGCCGGTGCGTTCATGCAGCCGCCGCCCGAAGACATCGTGCGCGCATTGCTGGCCGCCGGCCGCATCACGGCCGAGCAGGCCGAATTGAGCCGCGGCATTCCGATGGCGGAAGAAATTTGCGTCGAGTCCGATTCCGGCGGACACACCGACCAGGGCGTCGCGTTCGCGCTGCTGCCGGCGATGTTCGCGCTGCGCGACACGATGATGAACACCTACCGGTACAGTCGCCGTATCCGCGTCGGTGCGGCCGGCGGTATCGGTACGCCGCATGCCGTCGCCGCCGCGTTCGTGATGGGCGCGGACTTCGTGATGACCGGATCGATCAATCAGTGCACGCAGGAGGCGGGCACCAGCACGGCGGTGAAGGACATCCTGCAGGAGCTCAACGTCCAGGACACCAGCTATGCGCCGGCCGGCGACATGTTCGAGATCGGTGCACGCGTGCAGGTCGCGCGCCGCGGGCTGTTCTTTCCGGCGCGGGCCAACAAGCTGTACGAGCTCTACCAGCGTTTCGGCTCGATCGAGGAGATCGACGAACGAACCCGGCAGCAGATCCAGGAAAAATACTTCCAGCGATCGTTCGACGAGGTGTGGAACGAGACCCGCTCGTACTATCTGCGCGCGGCGCCGCACCGCCTGCAGGAGATCGAGCGCAATCCGAAGCAGAAGATGGCGCTGATCTTCAAGTGGTATTTCGTGCATACGACGCGGCTGGCCATGCAGGGTGTACCCAACCGGCAGGTCGATTATCAGATCCACTGCGGACCGGCGCTCGGCGCGTTCAATCAGTGGGTGAAGAACACGCCGCTGGAGTCCTGGCGCAACCGCTATGTGGCCGATCTCGGCAAACGTCTGATGGACGGTGCGGCGGACCTTCTGAACCAGCGCTTCGCCGGGTTGCTGCGCGCCGGCCGCGCGCGCGCCGGTTCTGCAGACCCGTCCCCTGTCGCAGATGCGACCGCACTAGCGAGATGACCATGAACAAGCAACGCATCATCGAGATCGTCGGCAAACACGCGGCAGAAGTGCTGCCGGACCTCGAAGGCCATCGGTTCGTCGAAAGCGACCGGCTGCAGGATCTCGGTGCCAATTCCGTGGACCGGGCCGAAATTCTGACCATGGTCCTGGATTCGCTGTCGCTGGCGATTCCACGTGTTGAACTTTTCGGCCCCCGCAATATCGGGGAACTGGCCGATCTGCTGCTGCAGAAGCTGCAGCCGGCGTAATCGACGGACGCGATCGACGAAGGGTGGGAGAGGATTGCATGCAGGTCGGAATCGAAGCGATGAACGTGTTCGGGGGCACGGCGTTTCTTGACGTCGGCAAGCTCGCCGAACATCGGCGGCTGGACACCACCCGGTTCGAAAATCTGTTGATGAAGGAGAAGACCGTCGCGCTGCCTTGCGAAGACGCCATCACCTTCGGCGTCACCGCGGCGCGACCCGTGGTCGACGCCCTCAGCGACGCGGAACGCGATCGCATCGAGCTGCTGATCACCTGCTCGGAATCCGGTATCGACTTTGGCAAGTCGATGAGCACCTATATCCACCACTACCTCAAGCTCAACCGCAACTGCCGCCTGTTCGAGATCAAGCAGGCCTGCTACTCGGGTACGGCGGGCTTCCAGATGGCGGTGAATTTCATCCTGTCGCAGGTGTCGCCCGGGGCCAAGGCGCTGGTCGTGGCGACCGATATCTCGCGCATGATCGCCGTCAGCGGTGGTGAGGCGCTGACCGAGGACTGGTCGTTCGCGGAGCCCAGCTCGGGCGCCGGGGCGGTGGCCATGCTGGTGGGTGAGGACCCACAGGTCTTCCAGGTGGACGTCGGCGCCAATGGCTATTACGGCTACGAGGTGATGGATACCTGTCGTCCGGTCGCCGACAGCGAGGCGGGCGATGCGGACCTGTCGTTGCTGTCGTATCTGGACTGCTGCGAGAACGCCTTCCTCGAGTACCGGCGCCGCGTGCGCGACGTGGATTACCGCGACTCGTTCCATTACCTGACCTTCCACACGCCGTTCGGCGGCATGGTCAAAGGGGCGCACCGCACCATGATGCGCAAGGTGGCCGGTGCGTCGCCGCGCGAGATCGAAGAAGACTTCCAGCGGCGCGTGACGCCGGGGATGTCGTACTGTCAGCGCGTCGGCAACATCATGGGTGGAACCGTGTTCATGTCGCTCGCCGGCACCATCGACCGTGGCGACTACGGTGAAGGTCCGCGCCGCATCGGCTGCTTCTCCTACGGTTCGGGCTGCTGCTCGGAGTTCTACAGCGGCGTGGTGACGCGGGAAGGGCAGGAGAAACAGCGCCAGTTCGACATCGTGGGTGAACTCGATCGCCGCTGGACGATGTCGATGCAGGACTACGACACGATGCTGCGCGACAACGCCGTGGTCCGTTTCGGTACGCGCAACGTGTCCCTGCAGGAGCACTGGGACATGGTCGCGGCCCGGCGAACCTCCGCGCAGCCGCGTCTGTACCTGCGGCAGATCCGCGAATTCCACCGCGAATACGAGTGGGCTGAGTGAACTACGAGACGCTGCAGGTTCGTCTGCAGGATTCGATCTGCTTCGTGCAGTTCGATCGCCCGCAGGCGAACAACACGATCAACCAGCGCCTGGTGGAGGAATGCCACCAGGTGCTGGACGCCTGCGAGAATTCCGCCACGGTGATCGTGTTCAGCGGCAACGCCGAAGTGTTCTGCTTCGGTGCCGACTTCCAGGGCATACGTGACCGTTCCGCCAGCGGCGCACCCGAAGACGGCGGGCCGGACCGGCTCTACGACCTGTGGGCGCGCATGGCCACCGGGCCGTTCGTCACCGTGGCACACGTGCGCGGCAAGGTGAATGCCGGCGGCCTGGGGTTCGTGGCGGCGGCCGACGTCGCCCTGGCCGACGAAAGCGCCAGGTTCAGCCTGTCGGAAATGCTGTTCGGGCTGATCCCCGCCTGCGTGCTGCCGTTCCTGATCCGACGCGTCGGTTTCCAGCGCGCGCACTACCTGACCCTGATGACGCAGCCGATCGGTGTCGAACAGGCGCATGACTGGGGGCTGGTCGACGCCTGGGAGCCGCAGAGCGATTCGTTGCTGCGCAAGCACCTGCTGCGCCTGCGCCGCCTGTCTGCCACCGGGCTGGGGCGCTACAAGCGCTACGTGAACGACATCGTCCCGTCGCTGCGCGCATGCCGTGCTGCGGCGCTGGCGACCAACACGGAAGTGTTTTCCGACCCGCGCAACATCGAAGACATCGTGCGTTACGTCGAAAGGGGGGTATTCCCATGGGAAGCCTGACGCCCGTAGCCGGCACAGCCTGCGGAGCGCGGTCCGCATGAGCGGCGAAACGTCCATCGACGACCTGATCCACGAGCTGCGGCAGCGCGACGTGCGCCTGCGGATGGACAAGGGCGAGCTGAGCGTCGATGCGCCCAAGGGCGTGCTGCTGCAGGAAGACGTGCGTCGGCTGCGCGCGCACAAGGAACAGATACTCACGTTCCTGCGCGACATGGCGGATCACGTCGAGCCGCCGCCGCTGCAGCCGTGGCCGAGGACGGATCGCATACCGCTCTCGTTCGCGCAGCAGCGCCTGTGGATCGTGGATCAGCTGTCCGGTCCCCGCGGTACCGCCCGGTCCATGCGCTACCACCTGCCTCAGGCCCTGCGTCTGCGCGGTCCGCTCGATCTCGATGTCCTGCAGCGCGTGCTGGATACGCTCATCGCCCGGCACGAAGTGCTGCGCACGCGCATGGCGACGGTCGACGGGGTTCCGGTCCAGGTCATCGCCGCGCAGGCGACATTCCTGCTGCAGCACTTCGATCTGGGCGCTCACCCAGCCGATGATCGCGAGGCCGAGCTGTACCGCGTGCTCCAGCGCGCCATGGAAGAACCGTTCGATCTGGCCACCGGACCGCTGATCCGGGGCGCCCTGGTGCGCCTGGGCGACGACGACCACGCCCTGTTCATCGCGATGCATCACATCGCGTCCGACGGCTGGTCGTTGCAGATTCTCTGGCGCGAGATCTGTGCACTGTACGACGGTTTTCGCCGCGGCGAAGCGAATCCGCTGCCGGCAGTCGAGATCCAGTACGCCGACTATGCGCAATGGGAGCGCAGCTGGCTGCAGGGCAGTGTGCTCGAGGCCCATCTGGACTACTGGAAGCGACAGCTGTCGGGTGTCGCCGGACTGGACCTGCCCCGGGACCATGCACTGCCGCCGGTACCGACGTTCAAGGGTGCCACGCATACCTTCGCGCTGCCGCAGGACGTGGCGGCGGGCCTGCGCGCGTTGTCGTCCAGCTCGGCGTGTTCGCTGTTCATGACGCTGTTCGCGGTTTTTCACGTGCTGCTGTCGCGGCTCAGCGGCCAGCGCGATTTTCCGGTGATCACGCCCGTCGCGGGGCGCAGCCATCCTGGCACCGAGTCGCTGGTCGGCCTGTGCGTGAACAGTCTGGTGCTGCGCGTGTCGACCGAGCCGGGCATCTCGTTCCGTCGCCTGCTGGCCAAGACCCGGCGCGTGGTGCTGGATGCCTACCGGCATCAGGATCTGCCGTTCGAGCAACTGATCGCCTGGATCCGGTCGGACCGTGACGCGACCCTGGGCGGGGTGTCGTTCACGATGAACACCATCGCGCGCGGCCAGCTGCAGCCCGAGGGGCTGCAGGTGGAGCCGGTGCTGCTGCCATGGACCACCGCCAAGAGCGAACTCACGCTGGGCGTGCATGAGGCGCCGGACGAACTGTACGGCGTATTCGAATATGCCTGCGATTCGTTCGATGCGCCCACGGTCGCTGCGTTCGAGCGGCGCTTCGTGCGTGCGGCGCAGCAGATCGTCGCGAATCCGGACATCGCGCTCGATGCCATCGACGTCAGCCTGGAGGGCGAGCCGGCGGCGGCGCAGTACCGGTATTCGGCCCGCTACCTCGAGGATTGTGCGTACTGGCGGACCACGCGCGGCGACTGCGAGCCGGTCAGCCTCTCGGTGGGGACTACCCGGCAGCTCCTGCCCGGTCCGCTCGGCGCCGCCCTCGAGCTCGACGCCGCCTCGGTCCGGTCGCTCAGGCGTGCAAGCGCGACCTACAAGATTCCGCTGCCCCAGCTGCTGCTGGCGGCGGTGGCGCTCTACCTGCACAAGGCCAGCACGGCCGAGCCGCTGTGTTTCGGCCTGGCCACGCCCGAGGGCGAGGTGCTGCCCCTGGTGTTCGACGTCGATGGTGCCATGGAGCTGCGCGAGTTCGCGCGGCAGGTCGGCGAATGCCGGGCGGCGGCTTTTCAGCATCGCGACTGCGGCAGCGAACGCATTCGCCAGCTGCGTGGCGTCGACGAGGAGTGGCGCTGCCGCACTGTCGTCGACCTGGTCGACGACAGTTCCGACGCACCAGCGGACCCGGCCGGCCCGGCCATGCTGCGGACGGACGAACTGCGGTTTCTGATTTCTGCCGGCAAGACCGTCCGGGTTGCGCTGCAGGCCGACCCGCGGCTGTTCGAGCCCTGGGAGCTGGAAGCGCACCTCGCGGCGTTGCGCGCGCTGCTGGCACAGATCACGGCGCCCCGTTCCGCCCATGCCACGATCCGGTCGACGCCGGTGCTGGCCGCCGGGCCGCGTGCGGCGATGCTGGCGCAGAGTGCCGGGGAGCGCACCCGCGTGCCGCGCGGCGCGCTGGTGCACGAACGGTTCGAAGCACAGGCGAAGCGGCAGCCGGACGCGCTTGCCGTGCTGCACGGCGCGCACCAGATCCGCTACGGCGAGCTCAATGCGCGCGCCAACCGGCTGGCGAACCATCTGCGGGCGTTCGATGTGGGGCCCGGAACGCTCGTGGTGGTCTTTCTCGAGCGCAGCCCGGATCTGGTCGTGGCGCTGCTCGCCGTGCTCAAGACAGGCGCTGCCTACGTTCCGGTGGATCCGGCCACGGCCGCCGAACGTCTGCACTACATCGTCGCCGACACGCAGGCCGCCGCGATCGTCACGCAGTCGCAACTGGCCTATCTGCTGCCGCAGACGCGTGCCACCGTCGTCGCCATCGACGCCGATGCGGCTGCGATTGCCCGGCGATCCGACGCCAACGCGCGTCACGCGGGTCCTCGTGCAGCGTCGGCGCCCGCCTATGTCATCTATACCTCGGGGTCGACCGGAGAACCGAAAGGCGTCCTGGTCGGTCACGGCAATCTGCTCAATCATTCGGGCTGGATGCAGCGCGAGTTCGCGCTCACGGCCGAGGATCGCGCGCTTCAGTTCGCATCCATCAGCTTCGACGCGTCGGCCGAGGAAATCTATCCGACGCTGCTGGCCGGCGCGGCGATCGTGTTGCGCCCGGCGGCCGTTCCGGGTGCGCTGGAACTGCTGCAGAGCATCGTGGCCCAGCAGGTAACCGTGCTGAACCTGCCCACCGCGTACTGGCACGTGTTCGTCGAGGCACTCGCCGGCGGCCGCGTCGACACCGGCCGCCTGCGCCTGATCATCGTCGGCGGCGAACGCGTCTCGCTCGATTCGCTGCTGCGCTGGCGTGCCGTCGCCGGTGACGGCATCGAGTGGGTCAATACCTACGGACCGACCGAGGCGACGATCACGAGCACGCTCTATCGCGCACCGAAGGATTGCAGCGGCTTGACCGGTGTGCCGATAGGGCGCCCGATCGACAACGTCAGTACCTACCTGCTGGACCGCAGTGGCCAGCCGGTGCCGACCGGTGTCGTCGGCGAACTCTGTATCGGCGGTGCCGGTGTCGCCGCCGGCTACTGGCGCCGCGACGCCCTGAGCGCAGAGCGCTTCGTGGCCGACCCGTTCGCGAAGAACACCGCGGCGCGGATGTACCGTTCGGGCGATCTCGCGCGCTGGCTGCCCGATGGCAACATGGCCTATGTCGGCCGCAACGACGACCAGCTCAAGCTGCGCGGGTTCCGCATCGAGCCGGGCGAAATCGAGACACAGCTGCGGGCCTGTCCCGACGTGCGCGAGGCGACGGTGCTGCTGCGTGAGGACACCCCCGGCGACAAGCGTCTGGTCGCCTACGTCGGATGCCCGGCGGCGCCGGCCACGCTGGTGGCGGATCTGCGCGAACGCCTGCAGAAAGTCCTGCCGGAATACATGGTGCCGGGCGCATTCGTGGTACTCGATGCGCTGCCGATGACCTTGAACGGCAAGCTCGACCGCCGGGCGCTGCCGGCCCCCGAAGCGGCGGGCGCCGATGCGCCGGCTCACGAGGAACCGCAGGGCGCGGTCGAGCAGGCACTGGCCCAGATCTGGCGTGACGTCCTGCACCTGGATCGTATCGACCGCCATGCCAACTTCTTCGACCTCGGCGGCAGCTCCATCAGTGCGATCCAGGTGATCGGCCGTGCCAACCAGGCGGGCCTGAAGCTCAATCTGAATGCGATCTTCGAAGAACAGTCGATCGCGAACCTGGCCAGCTTCATCGAGCGCAATGGGGGCGCCTCTGCCACCACGGCCGCGAAGCGGCCGGGTGCCGCGCTGCAGGCGCCCGAGCGCGGCAGCCTTGCGGGGCCAGTGCCGTTCACGCCGATCCAGATCGGCGTGCTGCACCAGGGCGAGGATGCGGTGCGGTACATGACCGCCTCGCGCGTGCTGAGCTGCCAGCGGGTGCTGTCGGCGGATCTGCTCGATATGGCGCTGCGCAAGCTGATCATCTATCACGATGCCTTGCGCCTGAGCATCCGGCGTGACGAGGCCGGCGAATGGAGCCAGACCATGGTGCCGGCGGCGCGTGTGGCCGACTTCAGGGTGCTGGCGTGCGAAACAGCCGCGTCGAAGGAAGGCATCGGGCCGCTGCTCAATGCGGCGCTCGAGCGCACCGCACTGCGCATCGATGCGTCATCGGGGTCGCTGTTGCAGGCCACGCTGGTCAGCGTCGGCGAGGAAGCGGCCGACGGACAGGCGCTGCTGCTGGCGGCACATCATTTCGCGATCGACCCGGTCTCGTGGGAGATCCTCGTGCAGGATCTGCAGACCATCTACGAGCAGCTCGAATCGGGCATGCCGGCCCGTCTGCCGGTGAAGGGCGCCTCGTTCAAGGCGTGGAGCGAAGCGCTGCATGCCTATGCCAATGCGCCGGAAGCCGACGCCGAACTGGACTACTGGCGCAATTCGGCCTGGCGGGATCGTCCGGAACTGCCGGTGGAGCGCGACGAGGCGGCCGATGACGAAGCACTCTGTGTCACGGTCGGACTGGACGCGGCGCAGACCCGCGCCTTGCTGAGCGATGTGCCGCGTGTCCACGGTGCACCCGTCAACGAGGTGCTGCTCGCCGCGCTGACGCGGGCGCTGCATGGCTGGTGCGGCCAGCCGCGGTTCTCGCTGGGCATGTATCACCACGGGCGCGTCGGCGCGATCGGCAATCTCGACCTGTCGCGAACGATAGGCTGGTTCACGGCACCCGTGCCGTTGCTGCTGGACGTCGCGCCGGAAGCAGCAATGGGCGCCACGCTGTCACACGTGAAAGGTAGCCTGCGCACGATCCCGAACGAGGGCGTCGGTTACGGCGTCCTGCGCCATCTGCGTGGCGATGGGGAAACCCTGCCGGTCGCCGAGATCGACGTGCTGCTCAATCACCAGGGCACGGTGGCCGGTGAAGCGCCCGGTGGACTGTTCACCGCACACTTCGACGAACGTGAATATGCGCAGTTGTTACCCAAGTTCAAACTACCGTGGAAGATTGCCGTGTTGAGCAATATTGCCGACGGTTGCCTGCGTGCAAATTTCGTCAGCTGCCGATATTCTCGACAGACGCTTCAACTGATCGCCGATGCGTTCGAGGATGCGTTGCGCGAGCTGTGCGACCCACTCCGGACTCACTGAGACCCGCAGGCAGGAACTGCGGCGGGATCGGCTTCCATCAATGAAAATCGGGATGTGAAATGACGAGCGGCGATCTGGTGGAATTGAAGGGCGTCTACAAGAGTTTCGGCGAAGTTCGCGCTCTGGACGGCTTCGACATGACTGTGCGTCCCGGCGAGCTGTTGGCGTTGCTCGGCGAGAACGGTGCGGGCAAGACCACCGCGATCTCGCTGATGCTGGGACTGGAACAGCCCGATGCGGGACATATCCGCCTGTTCGGCGAACGGCCCGGCGCCGTGGAAGTACGCCGTCGCATCGGGGTGATGATGCAGGACGTGTTCATGGCGCCCGAACTGCTGGTGCATGAACACCTGACCCTGTTCGCGAGCTATTACCCGAACGGCTACACCGCCGACGAGATCCTTGAATTCGTCAACGCGACCGCGCTGCGCAACCGCAAGTACGGCGTGCTGTCGGGCGGACAGAAGCGTCTGATCCAGTTCGCGATCGCGCTGTGCGGGCGGCCCAAGCTGCTGTTCCTCGACGAGCCGACCGTCGGGCTCGACGTCCAGGCGCGCAAGGATCTGTGGGCCACCCTGCGCCGCCTGATCCAGCAGGGCTGTTCCATCCTGCTGACGACGCACTACCTCGAAGAGGCCGAGTCCCTGGCCGACCGCATCGTGGTCCTCGCAAAGGGACGCGTGGTCAGTTCGGGCACGGTCAAGGAAGTCACGCAGACGATTTCGACGCGCCGCATCACCTGCGTCAGCAAGCTGACGCCCGAGGAAGTCGGCGCATGGCCCGGTGTCACGAGCGTCGTGGTCGAGGACGGTCTGCTGGTGCTGGCGGTCACCCATGCCGAGCTCGAGACCACGGTGCGCCGACTGCTCGCGAGTGACGAAACCCTCGTCGACCTGCAGGTCAGCCAGGCCGGCCTGGCCGACGCATTCCTCAAGATCACCCAGGAGAGCCGTCAATGAATTCCGACGCGGCCGCCGTAGAGGCAAGAGGCGTCAGCAGCGTGCACATGTCGAACGCACGACTGCTGCGCATCTATTACTACGAAGCGAAATTCGAGTTCATCCGTTCGCTGCGCAACCCCGGCTTCGGCATGCCGTTCCTGATCATGCCGGTCGGTCTGTTCCTGCTGTTCACGATGCTCTCGCCGTTGCCCGAGGGGGCGACCAACGCGCAGCGCATGTATCTGTTCACCGGCATGGCCATCCTCGGCATCATGGGGCCCGGCATGTTCGGATTCGGTGCGATCCTGGCGGGCGAACGGCAGTTCAAGCTGCTGCAGCTCAAGCAGGCCCTGCCCATGCCCGCCGGTGCCCACCTGCTCGGCAAGTTCGCCGTCGCGCTGATCTACGCCTCCGCCACCATCATCTCCATGGTCGTCGCCGCCGAGCTGCTCGGCCGCATTTCGCTGACGCTGCCGCAGGCGCTGCTGGTCAGCTTCACGCTGCTCCTGGGCGTGCTGCCGTTCTGCGCGATCGGGCTGTTCATCGGCGCGCGTACGTCGGCGCACCTCGCCGCCGGCATCACGACCGTGGTCTACATGCCGCAGCTCTACCTGTCCGGCCTGTTCTTCCCGATGCCGCCTTCGATTTCCTGGATCGCGCTGTTCATGCCGCCGTTCTATCTGAACCAGCTGGTGCTCGCTGCCGGCGGCGCCGAACACATCTTCATCGGCAATGGTTTCGTGCATGTGGTCGTGCTCGCCGCATTCACGGCCATCCTCGCGATCATGACTGTACGAAAGATGGCGCGCTCCGGCTGAGCCGGAGTGCGTACGCCGGGGAGAGGCAATGTCGGTCGTTGACCTGAAAGAGATCGATAGCGGGGTCCTGCTGATCACGCTGCAGGACCGGGAGAACAAGAACACGTTCTCCATGGAACTGATGCGCGGGCTCGTGGATGCGTTCGCCCACATCGACGCGAATCCCGGCTACCGGGTGGCGATCCTGACCGGTTACGACACGTACTTCGCTTCCGGCGGCACCAAGCAGGGCCTGCACGACATCCAGCAGGGCAAGAGCAAGTTCTCCGACATCAACCTGTACAGCCTCGCGCTGGACTGCAAGATTCCGGTGATTTCCGCGATGCAGGGACATGGCATCGGGGGCGGCTTCGTGTTCGGCATGTTTGCGGATTTCGTGATCCTGAGCCGCGAGAGCATCTACACCACCAATTTCATGAAGTACGGCTTCACGCCGGGCATGGGAGCGACTTACATCATCGCGCGCAAGTTCGGCCTGTCGCTCGGACACGAGATGCTGATGAGCGCACGCAGCTATCGCGGCGACGATCTCGCCCGGCGCGGCGTGTCGTTTCCGGTGCTGCCGCGTGCCGAAGTGCTGACCTATGCGCGCGAGCTGGCCGTCGATCTCGCCGACAAGCCGCGCACCTCGCTGGTGATGCTGAAGGACCATCTGGTCGGTCAGATGCGTCGCGAGCTTCCGGCCGTGATCGAGCAGGAACTCGCGATGCACGAGGTCACCTTCTCGCAGCCGGAAGTACGTGAACGGATCGACCGGTTGTTTGGCAACTAAGCGCCGGACTGGCAGCTTCTGGGACCGAATGGAATGAGCAGTTTCATCACGTTGCGCAAAGTGACCAAGCGTTACCAGGCCGGTCAGAACATGATCGAGGTGCTCTATGAGCACGACCTGTCGATCGAGCAGGGTGAGTTCGTGGCGCTGATGGGGCCGTCGGGGTCGGGCAAGACCACGCTGCTCAACATCATTGGTGGCCTCGACACGGTCGAGAAAGGACAGGCGACGGTGGCCGGCGCGGCATTGCATGCCATGTCGAACCGCCAGCTGTCGCGCTGGCGCTCGCAGCACGTGGGTATTGTTTTCCAGTTCTATCATCTGCTGTCGATGATGACCGCCGAGCGCAACGTCATGCTGCCGCTGCTCCTGACCGGGCTTTCGGCGGCGCAATGCAGGGAGCGCGTGCGGATCGTGTTCGAATTGCTCGGCATCAGCGACTACCTGCAGCGGCGTCCCGAAGAACTGTCCGGCGGGCAGCAGCAGCGAGTCGCGATCGCACGCGCATTGGTCACCGATCCGGCCCTGCTGATCTGCGACGAACCCACCGGCGACCTCGACCGCGAGAACGCGGAGCAGATCATGCAATTGCTGCAGCAGCTGAACCGCGAACACGGCAAGACCATCATCATGGCGACGCACGACCCACAGGCGGCGAAATACGCGACGCAGGTGATGCTGGTCGGGAAAGCGCGCGAGCCCGAGGCCGCAACAGGGAGGACCGCGCCGTGAAATATTTCGGCTTGATCTGGGCGCAGCTGTGGCGGCGTCCGAAGCGCACCTGGTTCACCGTCATCTCGATCGCGGTCGCTTTCCTGCTGTTCGCGGTCCTGATCGGCTTCAACGTGGTGCTCGATCAGGCGCTGGCCAAGCTCGACAGCCGCCTGTTCGTCGTCAGCAAGTATTCCCAGGAGCAGCTGCCGCTGGCCTACCGGTCGCAGATCGAGGCGGTCCCGGGCGTCAGCGACGTGTCGTACATGGCCTTCTTCGGCGGCTACTTCAAGGATCGTCGCTACGGCCTGCCGGTGTACGCCACCGACGTCACCCGCACGTTCCATATCTACCGGTCGCTGTTCGATGTGCCGGAGGCCACCCTGCAGAAAATGCGGGAGAACCGTTCCGGCGCGCTGGTGGCCAAGCGGCTGGCCGGGTTCTACGGCTGGAAGGTGGGCGATCGCGTCTCGCTGAGCAGCACGATCTGGACCAACAAGGACGGAACGAGCGACTATCCGGTCGACATCGTGGGGCTGTTCGAGAGCAAGGACGGCGCGACGGAAGGCTTTGCCGGCGCGATCTTCATCAACTACGACTATCTGAACGAATCACGCATGTTCCTGCGCGATTCCGTGCAGTTCTTCATTGCCGAGATTGCCGATCCGAAGGCGGCGTCCGGCATCATGACCGCGATCGACGCGAAGTTCGCGAATTCGTCATCGGAAACGCACACGATGACCGAGCAGGCGCTGCTGGAAAGCCAGATGTCGACGATCTCGGACATCGAGTTGCTGATCAATGCGATCGTCGCCGCAGCCTTCTTCTCACTGCTGTTCGTCACGGCCAGCACGATGGCGCAATCGGTGCGCGAGCGCAGTCCGGAATTCGCGATGCTCAAGACCCTGGGGTTCTCCAACACGGCGGTCGTCGCGCTGGTGCTCGCCGAAGCCCTGATGCTGTGCGTGTTCGCCGCCATCGTGGGCCTGCTGGCAGCGCGTGTCGTGTTCCTGGTCGTCGGCAATATCTTCGCCCAGGCCGGCATTCCGTGGATCGTGATCCTGCAGTCGTTCGGCATAGCCGCGGCACTGGCGCTGATCAGCAGCGCGTTGCCGGCGCTGCGTGCCGGGCGCTTGACCATCATCGAAGCTTTGGCGCTGAAGCGTTGAGCGCGAACCCAACCGTGTGGGGCATCCGAGCATGCTGAACCTGTTCCGCCAGATCGCCGCCGTGATGACCACGAGCATCTATACGCTGAAACGGCGTCTGGGTACCTCGCTGGTGATCGTGATCGGCGTCACCGCAGTCGTCGGCATGCTGGCGACGGTCCTGGCCATGGCCATCGCGATGACGCGCTCGGTCGGCAATACGGGACGCGACGACCGCGCCATCGTCATGCGTGCCGGATCCTCGACCGAGACCACCAGCATGCTGCTGCGCGACGAAATGCTGTCCGTCCTCAGCGCGCAGGGCATCGCGACGGATGCGGCCGGTAAGCCCCTGTATTCCGCCGAGCTGTTGTCACAGGCCAGTGTGATGCGGCGCAACGTCGGCGCTTCCACGCCGGTCACTGCGGCGCTGCGCGGGGTCAGTCCCGACGTGCTGGCGGTGCGTCCGGAGATGAAGCTCGTGCAGGGACGTATGTTCGAGCCGGGCAAGTACGAGCTGATCGTCGGCGAGACCGCGGCGCGTCGCTTCGAAGGGCTCGAGGTCGGCAATACGCTGAAGCTGCGCAACACCGACTGGCAGGTCGTCGGCATTTTCAGCATCGGCGGCGATACGCACGAATCCGAACTCATGGCCGACCGTGACACGCTGGCCGGTCTGCTGCGCTGGAATCACTACAACTCCGTGCTCGTGAAGCTGCAGTCTGCGGAGGCACTGCCCGCATTCGAGGCGTCGCTGCGCGCCAACCCCGGCCTCAACATCGACGTGGTGCGCGAGTCCGACTATTTCCGCCAGCAGTCCAAGGACATAGGCAGGCTGGTTTTCGTCGCCGCGTATGTGCTTGCCGGCATCATGGCCTTCGGCGCCATCTTCGCGGCGCTCAACACCATGTACGCCTCCATCGTGGTGCGCGCCCGGGAGATCGCGATCCTGCGTGCACTGGGATACGGTGGTGAATTGATCGTGTTCTCGGTCGTCGTCGAAGCACTGGTCCTGACCTTGCTGGGAAGTGCCATCGGCCTGGCGCTGGCCTGGTATTTCGTCGACGGCAGGGCGCTGGGCACCGGCTATGGCGGACTGAACACACAACTGATGTTCGACCTGCAGATCACGCCGTACGTGGCGTTCGTCGGCGTCGTGGTGGCGGTGATCATCGGCCTGGTGGGAAGTTTCTTCCCGGCGATGGCAGCGGCGCGCGTACCGGTGACCGCCGCGCTGCGCGAGATCTGATGCGGTCATCCAGGTAGATCCGGGACCGGCATCGCATGATGTTGACGGTCCCGCGGTCGTCGCCGTGGTTCGCAGTCTTCAGGGAGGCCGCGGTCGCGGGAGGGCGAAAACACTGAGGGGGATCCAGTGCTCGAGATACTGAATCGCCATTCCCATGGACTGGTTCTGGTTCCATTCGTCGATGCCTTGCGCAAGAACGGATGCCTGTCTTACATGGCGTCGTGCGAACGGTTTTCGGCCACCGAGATCTGCCAGCGATTCGGGCTGAACGCGGGCTACCTCGCGGTCGCGCTGCGCATGTTCCTCACCTGTGGATGGATCGCGCGCTGTGGCACGGACGACTACCGTGTGACCCCGGCGTTCGAGACCTGCACGCTGGTGCCGGACGGCATCATGAGCCTGTACGCATTTCCGTTCGACGCCTACGTCAACGGCACGGCGAAGCGCTCGCTGGAACGCTGGGTCGAGCGATCCGAGCGCCGCTGGGATGCGGGCGACCACAGCTTCGCGGATTACCTCGACGGCGTGTTCATGATTCCGCTGCTGCTCGCCCTGAGACAGCACGGCAAGCTGAAATACCCGGCCGCCCGTGACGGTGCGCGCGTCGCGCTGCGCTGCGGACTGACCGGCCGCGCGCGCGATGAAGTGCTGCGCCTGCTGGCCGGCAAGCGCTGGCTGGAAAGGGAAGGCCGCTCGCTGTGGCTGCTGCCGGCAGGACTCGCGATGCTCGAGCGCATCCCGATCACGGCGGCGCTGGCGGCATACCGGCGCATGTTCGCGCAGACCCCGGAGTTGCTCGCCGGCGATCCGGGGCGCGTCTTCACCCTCGACCGCTACGGGCACGAGAAGCATCTCGATCGCACGCTCAATGTCGTGGGCAGCGGATTCCAGCACCAGCGTTATTTCACGGCGCTGAGCGCCTTCGTGCGCAAGTGTTTCGACGACGCGGACCTGGCCGCGCAACCCCGGTATCTCGCCGACACCGGCTGCGGCGACGGCACCCTGCTGCGCCGGCTGCATGAGATGGTCAGGACCGGGACGCGGCGCGGCCGCGCACTGAGTCGTCATCCGTTGACGCTGATCGCGGTCGACTGGAACGAAAAGGCGCTGCAGCAATCCGCCGCGACCCTCGCCGGCTTGCCGCATCTGGTGCTGAAGGGCGACATCGGGGATCCGGCGTCGATCATGGCCGATCTCGAGCGACGCGGCATCGCCGCGGGCGAAGTGCTTCACGTACGCTCGTTCCTGGATCATGACCGGCCCTATCTGCCGCCGGCCGACGCCGAGG
Organism: Rhodanobacteraceae bacterium; assembly: GCA_045864815.1. Classification (GTDB taxonomy): domain Bacteria; phylum Pseudomonadota; class Gammaproteobacteria; order Xanthomonadales; family Rhodanobacteraceae; genus Tahibacter. Next base: position 42,533 of record BTVG01000027.1, read on the forward strand.
AAGCGCAGCGCCGCTGCGGACTGCGTGGCAGTGGCGTCTTCATCGACCGCTCCGGCGGCTCGATCGCGCTGCGTGACGTGGTGCAGAGCACCGTCGAGCATCTGCGCCGCTGGGCCGGCGTGCTCGATCGCAACGGCCTCATGATGCTCGAGGTGCATTCGCTCGATGCGGAACGCGGCGCGCGGTTCGCGGACGAGGCCGAGAGCCTGCATTTCGACGCCTACCACAGCATGTCGCGGCAATTCCTGCTGGATGCGCGCACGTTCGTGCTGGCCGCCGGTGAAGCAGGCCTGTTCTGCGCGGCGGACGAGTGGGAGAGCTACCCGCGGCGCATGCAGTTCACCCGCATCACCCTCAATCACTTCGTGCAACGGCCATTCCGCGTGCGTCACGCGCGTCCCGAGGAATGCACCCAGCTGGTGAACGTGCAGCCGTTCTGGCGCGAGCCGGCGCAATGGCAGGCGCCGGCCGCGCCGTCACCCGAACACACCCTGGTGCTGCTGCGCGACGGACACATCGCCGCCGCGATCGACTGGTACGAGGCGCCCGCCGACGCCGCACCGGCACCGGATGCCGGCAGCGACGCGCCTGAGCGATCCATTGCGTTGCAGCGCGCCTGGGCGTTCGATTTCCAGGGTGTGCACGATTGCAGCGAACTGCTCCAGTTCGCGCGTCACTACCTGCTCGTGGACAAGACCTTCGCGGCGATCGACGGACTGGACGCCTGCGAAGGTACGCTGGCCGGATTGCGCGCGGGCACGACCCCGGCATGGCGGCACGTGGTCGACGAGACCTCGGTGGCCGCTGCCGGCGCGGCATTTCCGGCGGAGCTGGACCCCCGCGGCTGGGAGGCCGAACTGGCGGATTTCGCGTTCGGCTGTGTCGCACGCTGGTTGCACGGTCACGGGGTCTGCATGCGCGCCGGCGAGCGCCATCGGGTCGACGATCTGGCCGCGTCGCTGCACGTGGCGGCGAAATACGCCCGCTATTTTCAATCGCTGCTGTCGCGTATGCAGGAGCGCGGCTGGCTGCGGCAGGAGTCTGGCGAGATCGTCGTGCTCGCTGCCCTGGATGCGGCGCATGCGTCCGCGGCTTTCCCCACGTTCGACGAATTCGAGAACCGCTTCGCGCAACGCCATCCCCAGGCCGCGGCATTCGCGCGCTTCATGCTGCCGTGCCTGCGGCAATTCGACGACATCGTCAGCGGCCGGGTCGCGGCGGCGGCCGTGATGTTCCCGGACGGCGACATGCAGGCGTTCGCGGGAATTTTCGACGGCGAACCCATCGCTGCCTATTTCAACCGCCTGGTCGCGGTCGCCGCGAATGCGGCTGTGGCGGGCGCGCGTTCCCGCGGCCGGCCGGATCCGGTGCGCATCGTCGAGATCGGGGCCGGTACCGGTGGCACGACCTTGCCGGTCCTGCGCGAACTCGATGCGACCGGCGACGTCGAATACCTGTTCACGGACATTTCGCCGGCGTTCCTGCGCCGTGCGAGAAAGCTGTTCGGTGAAGCGTATCCGTTCGTGCAGTTCCGGCAGCTCGATATCGAGCGGGATGCGGCGGTGCAGGGCTTTGCGCCCGGCGCACATGCGGTGGCCATCGCCGCGAACGTGCTGCACGACACGCGCGACATCGTATGGACCTTGCGCCAGGCGCGCCGGCTGCTGGCTCCGGGCGGCGTGCTGCTCCTGACCGAGTACACCGAGATCAAGCCGTGGCTGTTCTTCAGCGGCGCGCTGCTGCATGGCATGTGGCTGTTCGAGGACGACGCGCGCCGCCTGCCGCAGTTCTGTCTGCTGGATGCGGCGCAGTGGCGCCAGGCCCTGCACGAGGCGGGCTTCACCGATGTCGAAGTGTTTGCGTTGCCGACCCAGTCGGAAGCCCAGTGCGGCCAGTGCGTGTTTGTCTGCCGTGCCTCCGAGGCGCTGCTGACCAGCGCAGGCGGCAGCGTGGACGCTGCCGCGCCATCCGCCGCCACAGCGACCGCGACCTGGCCCGCCGACGCACCGCCGGCACCGTCGCCGCTCGCGGCACGGGTGCGCGATCTGATTCTCGACACTCTCGGTGCGGATCGCGTCGCGGCGTATCAGGGCGATCGCCCGCTGATGCAGCTGGGCCTGGATTCGGTCGAAATGGTCGAGCTCAAGGGCGCGCTCGGCCGCACCGTCGGTCTGCGGCTGTCGCCGGCCTTCCTGTTCGAACACGAGACCGCCGACAAGATCGCGTCGGCCCTGGCCCAGATGGTGCCGCCGGATCAGTTGCGCGCGCTGCAGGCGGCGAGCGACGGTGCCGCGTCCCCGGCGATCCCGCCGCAGGCCAGGGAAGAACCTGCGCCGGTGCGCCATCATCGTGAGCCGACGCCGGCAGCCTCGCTGCCGGTCGCGGCCGACCGGGCGATCGCCGTCATCGGCATCGCGTGCCGCTTGCCGGGCGCGGCCGACACGCAGGCTTTCTGGACACTGCTGCGTGACGGCGGCGATGCGTTCGGTTCGCTCGGCAGCCGCTGGCAATGGCCCGCGAACATCGACCCGCACGGCAGTCACGCCGGCATCGACCGCGCCGGCCTGCTGCCGCGCATCGATGCATTCGATGCAGATTTTTTCCAGATTTCCCCGCGCGAAGCCGAGCTCATGGATCCGCAGCAACGCCTGCTGCTGGAGCTGAGCTGGGAGGTCATGGAGCGCAGCGGGCATCGCCCGTCGCAGCTCGCGACGCGGCGCACCGGCGTGTTCGTCGGCGCCTGCCACAACGACTACCGCGATCTGCTCGCACGCACCCCGGACGCACAGGATGCCTACGTCGGCACGGGCAGCGCGCTGTCGATGCTTGCCAATCGCCTGTCGTTCTACTACGACTTTCACGGCCCCAGCGAGTCCATCGACACGGCGTGTTCCAGTTCGCTGGTGGCGCTGGAGCGTGCCGTTCGCGCATTGCGGGCCGGCGAGTGCGAGCACGCACTGCTCGCGGCCGTGAATCTCATCTGCAGTCCCGTCAACAGCATCGCCTACTACGAGTCCGGCATGCTGTCGCGCAGTGGGACCTGCCGCGCGTTCGATCGCGACGCGGATGGCTTCGTGCGCGGCGAGGGCGCGATCGCATTGTTGCTCAAGCCACTGCGGCAGGCGTTGGCGGATCACGACGTGGTGCACGGGGTGATACTCGGATCGGCGGTCGGTCACGGCGGCCGGGCCGCCTCGCTGACCGCACCGAAACCCGCCTCGCAGGCCGCGGTGATCGAGGCGGCGCTGCGCGACGCCGGCGTCGCCGCCGACCAGGTGCAGTTCGTGGAGACGCACGGCACCGGCACGCAGCTCGGCGACGTCGTGGAGATGGCAGGACTGCAGCAGGCGTTCCGCCGATCGGCCGGCGCCACGGCGAACGGCGACCGGACGCATCGCTGCGGCATCGGTTCGGTCAAGACGCTGATCGGCCATCTCGAGGCCGCCGCTGGCCTGGCCGGCGTGGTCAAGGTGTTGCTCGCGATGCGCCACGCGGCGCTGCCGCCGAGCCGCAATTTCTCGATGCCGAATCCGGACATCGACCTGGATGCCGGCCCGTTCGAGCTGGTCACCCACACCAAGGCCTGGACCGTGTGGCGTGACGCGGCCGGGCGTTTGCTGCCACGCGTGGCCGGCGTCAGTTCGTTCGGCTTCGGCGGCGTCAATGCCCACGTCGTGCTGTGTGAGGCACCGGCGGCGCCGGCGGCCCCGGTCACCGCGGCGCGGCGCGAGATCATCGTGCTGTCGGCCAAGAATCCGGCGCAGCGCAAGGCGCGGGTCGCCGCGCTGCTCGACGATCTGGCCCGCGGCGCCGGCGGTGCGACCCTGCGCGACATCGCCTACACGCTGCAGACGGGCCGCGAGCCCATGGACCATCGTCTGGCCCTGGGCGTGGAGTCGATCGCGGAGTTGCGGCGCCGGCTCGCCGATTTCCTTGCCGGCGCGCCGTTCGACGGCCAGATTGCGGAGGCGCGTCCGCTATCCGGCGGCAGCGAAGCGCTGCAGCTGCAGCAGGCCATTGCGCGCCGGCACGAGCGGGACGCCGAAACCACGCTGTGCCGGTTGTGGACCCAGGGATACGAGGTCGACTGGGAAGCGCTCTACAGCGGCGACCGGCCGCGCCGGGTCGAATTGTCGGCCTATCCGTTCACGCGTGAACGACATTGGATCACGGCCCATGCCGAGGACGCCGGCAATGACATCGCGTTGTCGGGCCTGCGGGTACGGCGCTGGGAACCGGTCGCCGCGAGCGCCGGCGGCAGCGCAGCGGCCGCGCCTGTCCCCCCGCAGCGGCGCCGGGTCCTGCTGTGCAGGCCCGCGTCCATGGACGCGCAGGCGTTCCTTGCCTGCGAATCGGCGTTGCGCAACGACGGTACGCCGTGCGAGATCTGGACCGGTCCGAGCTCCGATCCGGCCGAGAACTTCGAGCGCTTCGGCTGGCAGGTGCTGAGCCGGCTGCAGACCCTTTTTGCCGAACGGCCGCGTGAGGACACGTTGCTGCAGGTGGCCTATCCGGAATGCGGACGGACCGAAGTGCTGCGCGGCCTGGGCGGCATGCTCAAGACGGCGCAGCTGGAAAACCCACAGGTGCGCGCACAGCTGGTCGCGCTAGAACCGGATGCGACCGCCGATCGCTGGAAGGCGCAGCTCGACGATTGCTCGGCGCTGCGGGCCGTGGACCTGCGCTTCCGCGGCGGCGTCTGCGAGACCTCCGCGGGCAGCATGGCCCTCGATCACTTCCGTACGCTGGTTCCCTGGCGCAGCGGCGCCACGTATCTGATCACCGGAGGCGCCGGTGGCCTGGGACTCGTGTTCGCCGAGGAAATCCTGCGCCGGGCCCCCGGCGCTCACGTGATACTCGCGGGGCGCTCTGCACTGCCGCCGGACAAGGCCGCTCACCTGGCTGAATGGAACCGGCAGGGACTGCACGTCGACTACCGTCGTGCGGATCTGTCGAGCCGCGACGAGACGCAGGCACTGGTCGCGGCGATCGTGCGGCAGTATGGCGCGCTCGATGGGGTACTCCATGCCGCCGGTGTGGTGCGTGATGGTTTCATTCTCCACAAGCAGCCAGACGCGTATGCGCAGGTCATGGCGTCGAAAGTGCGCTCCGCCGTGCACCTCGACGAGGCGATCGGTACGCGCGCGCTCGACTTCTTCGTGCTGTTCTCCTCGGTGGCCGGCAGCTCCGGCAACGTCGGCCAGAGCGACTATGCCGCCGCCAATGGATTCCTGGATGTCTACGCCGCCCAACGCGCCCGGCGGGTGGAACAGGGCGAGCGGCAGGGGCGGAGCCTGTCGATCGCGTGGCCCTGGTGGGCGACCGACGGCATGCCGGTTCCGGCACCGCTGCAGCAGCAGTGGATCGCGCAGGGCCTTCGGCCGCTGCAGCCGGCCGAAGGCATCGCGGCGTTCTACGCGGCACTGGGCAGTGGTGCCGCGCATGTCGAAGTGAGCGGCGCAACGGGCCTGCCGGTCCGTGCCGCGCGCGCGGTCGCGCCTGCACCCGCGTCGCGGCCCTTGGCACCCGTGCCGGATCTGCGCGGAGGCGTGCGTGAACATCTGAAGACCCTGCTGGCCGACGTGACCAAGCTCAGCGCATCGCGTATCGACGCGAGCGCTCCGCTGGAGCGCTACGGCATCGATTCGATGATGATCATGCGCCTGAACGCCCGGCTCGCCGTGGATTTCGGCGCATTGTCCAAGACCCTGTTCTACGAATACCCCACGCTCGACGCACTCGGCGACTATCTGACGGCCCAGCATCCCGAGGCCTGCGCGCGCTGGTGCGCACTGCCGCAGGCACCGGCCGAGGCGGCAGCCGTTCCGGCGGCACCGGCCGCAGCGGACGGGCGCGCCCCGCGTCCGCCTGCGCCGATCGCCGTCGTCGGCATCAGCGGGCGCTATGCCGGTGCGCGCGATCTGCGCGCGTACTGGGACATTCTGCAGCACGGGCGCGACTGTATCCGCGAGATCCCGCCGGAGCGCTGGTCGCTCGACGGCTTCTACGACGCCGACGTCGAGGAAGCCGCCGCCCGCGGCCGCTGCTACGGCAAGTGGGGCGGTTTCATCGAGGGCTTCGACGAGTTCGATGCGCTGTTCTTCGGCATCGCGCCACGCGACGCCGAACTCATGGATCCGCAGGAACGCCTGTTCCTGCAGGCGTGCTGGGAAGCCATGGAAGACGCCGCGTACACGCGGCAGACGTTCGCCACGCGCCACGACCGGCGCGTCGGTGTGTTCGCCGGCGTCACCAAGACCGGCTTCGACCTCTATGGTCCGGCGCTGTGGCAGCGCGGCAAGGCGCTCACGCTGCACACCTCGTTCGCGTCGATGGCCAACCGGGTGTCGTACCTGCTCAATCTGCAGGGGCCGAGCCTGCCCGTCGACACCATGTGCTCGGCTTCGCTCGTCGCGATCCATGAGGCTTGCGAGCACCTGCTGCGCGGCGAGTGCGAACTCGCCTTCGCCGGTGGCGTGAACCTGTACCTGCATCCGTCGAACTACCTCTATCTGGGGGCGACGCGCATGCTGGCGCCCGATGGTCGCTGTCGTGCGTTCGGCGCCGATGCGGGCGGCTTCGTGCCGGGCGAGGGCGTGGGTGCGGTGCTGCTCAAGCCGCTGGCCGCCGCGGAAGCCGACGGTGACGTCATTCACGGCGTGATCCGGGCGAGCGGCATCAATCACGGCGGCAAGACCAACGGTTACACCGTGCCGAACCCGGTCGCGCAGCGCGAACTCGTCGTGTCCGTGCTGGCCAAGGCCGGCATCGATGCGCGCAGCGTGAGCTACATCGAGGCGCACGGCACCGGCACCGCGCTGGGCGATCCGATCGAGATCACGGGACTCACCCAGGCCTTCGCGCGGCATACCGCGGATACGCAGTTCTGCGCGATCGGTTCGGTCAAGCCGAACATCGGCCATGCGGAGAGCGCGGCAGGCATCGCCGGGCTGACCAAGGTGCTGCTGCAGATGAAGCACCGGCAGCTGGTGCCCAGCCTGCATGCGGCCACACCGAATCCCAACATCGATTTCGCCACCACGCCGTTCGTGGTGCAGCAGACGCTGGCGGAATGGCGGCGTCCGCAGCGGATGGTCGACGGCGTCATGCGGGAATGTCCGCGCATCGCCGGGATCTCCTCCTTCGGTGCCGGCGGCACCAACGCGCACGTCATCGTCGAGGAGTATCTGGTGGTGCCGGGACAGCCCGGCCTCACCACACCGCTCGAACCGGCCGTGATCGTACTGTCGGCCCGGACCGCGCAGCAGTTGACCCGCGTGGCGGAACGCCTGCTCGATGCGATCGACGCCGGTGCCTTCGAGGAGCACCACCTCGCCGATATCGCCTATACGTTGCAGGTCGGTCGCGAGGCGCTGGAGTTTCGGCTAGCGTTCGCGGTCACGTCGCTGCGCGAGCTGCACGACAGGCTGTGTGATTTCATTGCCGGCGATGCCGTGGAGGGCGGCAGCCGTATTGCCGTCGGACGCGCTGACGTCGACGGTGCTGCGGACGCGAGCGCCCAGGTCGGCGACCGGCTCGCTAGCCGCGACTACCGCGGGCTCTGCGCGGCATGGGTCAACGGCGGCACCGTGGACTGGGAACTGCTGCATGCCGGCCGCGCGAAGCGCCGCCTGTCGTTGCCGACGTATCCATTCGAGCGCACCCGCTACTGGATCGCACAGAACACCGCGCCGGCACCCCAGGCGCCGCGCCCGCGCGGTTCATTGGCGAAACCGCAGGGCATCGTGCTGCGACCGCTGGACGGGACGGTGCCAGTTTCGCCGGTGCCGGCCGCGCCGCCGGCCTCACCGATGGCCGCGGAGAACGTCGTGGCTGCCGCCGACCGCGTGGTGACAGAACCCGTGGCGGCTGCGGTACACGCACCGGCTGCGGTACACGCGCCGGCACGGGCTCCGGCCGCGGTCCGGAGTGCGCCGCCGGAGCGGCCGCGCGTCGACCGCTCGGTGCTGCAGGCAGAGCTCACACGCACGCTCGCCGAGGCGCTGTACATGGATCCTGCCGACGTGGATCCACGCAAGCCGTTCGCCGAGATGGGGCTCGATTCCATCATCGGCGTGGAATGGGTGCGGGTCATCAACCGGCGCTACGGCCTGCAGATGGTCGCCGCGCGCATCTACGACTATCCCAGTGTGGAGCGGCTGGCCGAACACCTGGCGCGGCAGCTGGAACAGCGCGCGCCGGTGCCGGCGGACAGTTCCGCGGAGCCGGAAACCGTCGCGTCACCGGCGGGCGAGCCCGCGCCGGCCGTGCTCCCGCCGGCACCTCCAGCGGCGCCGGCGTCCGTGCCGGTATCCGCGCCGGCACCGGTGCAGCCCGATGCTGCCATGCGTGCCGGAACCGACGCGATCGCGATCATCGGCATGTCCGGTCGCTACCCGCAGGCGCCCGATCTGGACACGTACTGGCGCAATCTCAGTGAAGGCCGCGACTGCGTGGACGAGATTCCGTCGTGGCGCTGGAACGTGCAGCGCTATTACGATCCGCGTCCGAACCAGGCGGGCAGCGTCTACTGCAAATGGCTCGGCGCGATCGAGGACGTCGCCGGTTTCGACCCGCTGTTCTTCGGCATCTCGCCCGCCGAAGCGGAGATGATGGATCCGCAGCACCGCCTGTTCGTGCAGGAAAGCTATCGCGCCTTCGAGGACGCCGGCTACGACCCGCGTTCGCTGGGCGACAGCCGCTGCGGCGTCTACCTCGGGATCATGAGCAACGACTACGCCACGCTGTTGCAGGCACGCGGCATGGCGAGCGACAGCACCGGCAACAGCGCCGCGATCGCGGCAGCCCGGATCTCCTACATCCTCGATCTGAAAGGCCCGGCCATCTCCATCGACACGGCCTGCTCGTCGTCGCTCGTTGCCACGCACCTGGCCTGCCAGGCGCTGCGCAATGGCGAGGTCGACATGGCTCTGGCGGGCGGCGTGACGCTGTATCTCGCGCCGGGTCCGTACCTGAGCATGTGCGCGGCCGGAATGCTGTCGCCCCAGGGGCGCTGCAAGACGCTGGACAATTCGGCGAACGGATTCGTGCCCGGTGAAGGCGTCGGCGCGCTGCTGCTCAAGCGGCTCGGCGAGGCGCAGGCGGCCGGTGACCCGATCCACGGCGTGATCGTGGGGTCAGGGATCAACCAGGACGGCAAGACCAACGGCATCACGGCGCCCAGCGCGAACCGGCAGGCCGAACTGCACCAGGAGGTATACGCCCGCTACGGGATCGATCCGAAGACGATCGGCTACGTGGAAATGCACGGCACCGGCACACAGCTCGGCGATCCCATCGAGCTGGAAGCCCTGCTCAGCGTCTATGCGGCGGCGGGCGTGGCGAAGAACAGCTGCGCGCTGGGATCGGTCAAGAGCAACATCGGCCATGCCTCTGCGGCGGCGGGTGTCGCCGGCGTGCACAAGGTGCTGCTGCAGATGCGGCACCGGCAGCTGGCGCCGACACTGCACTTCAGCGAACCGAACGCGCACTTCGATTTCGCGGGTTCGCCGTTCTACGCGAATACCACTCTGCGTGCCTGGGAGCCCGCGCAGGGCCGGCGCCGCGCCGCGGTCAGTTCGTTCGGCCACAGCGGCACCAATGCACATCTGGTCGTCGAGGAGTACGTGGCCCCGGCCTTCGCGTCGATGGCCGTGACGCCATCGCGACCTGCCGTGGTGGTGCTGTCGGCACGTACGGAAGAACGCCTGCGTGTACAGGCGCGGCGGCTGCTCGACGCGATCGCCGCGCGTGGGCTGGGTGATGCGGATCTCGCGAGCCTGGCCTGCACGCTGCAGGTTGGGCGCGAGGCGATGGAGCATCGCGTCGGTTTCACCGCCGGTTCCCTGCAGGAACTGGTGCAGCGCCTGCGCGGCGTCGCGGACGGCGATGCCGCGATCGAGGGGGTGTATCGCGGCGAACTCAGGCGCAGCCGCGAATCGCTGTCGCTGTTCGGTGGTGACGAGGAATTGCAGGAAGCGACCGCCAAGTGGCTGGAACGCGGCAAGTACGCCAAGGTGCTCGACGCGTGGGTCAAGGGCATGGCGTTCGACTGGCAGCGCCTGTATCCGCAGGGCATGCCACGGCGTCTGTCGTTGCCGACGTATCCGTTCGCGAACGAACGCTACTGGCTGCCGCTGGACGCGCCGGTGCTTCCGTCGGCGGTGCCGGCGGCGGTGACCCTGGCGGCGGATGACGCATTCGTGGTTGCCGCGGCTCCCGGACTGCCGGCGACGGTGACGGGTGCCGATGCGCAGGCCGCGCGTGCCGCCGCGGAGCAGCTGCAGCTGCAGGTGCTGTACGTGCAGCTGCAGCGTCTGGGATTGTTCGACGTCCCGCTGGCGCAGCCGCTGGGCGAAGCGATCGAGCGGTGGCGTGCGTCGCGCGGGATTCGTCCGCTGTACACGCGCTGGGTGGACCAGAGCCTGACATTGTTGCGTGCGGCGGACCTGCTGGCCGATACGCCGGACGGACTGGGGCCGGGGGTGCGGGCGCCGGTGGATGCGGCGGCGGTGGAAGCGGCGTGGCAGGAATGGTGCGAGGGCTGTCGTCAGGATGCGGAACAGGCGGGGCAGGCCGGACTGATC
>BTVG01000028.1:0-51529 GCA_045864815.1 Rhodanobacteraceae bacterium
AATCGCCCCGCGCTGACCGAAGAACGGTTCGTTGCGAATCCCTTCGTGCCCGGCGACCGGCTGTACCGGACCGGCGATCTGGTGCGCTATCGCGACCACGGTGATATCGAATACATCGGTCGCGCCGACAATCAGGTCAAGTTGCGCGGGTTCCGGATCGAACTCGGCGAAATCGAGGCGCAGATTCTTTCGCAGGGGGACGTGGCGAATTGCGCGGCGCTCCTGGATACGGAAGGCGATCATCCGCGGATCGTGGCCTACCTCGCTCCGACGCCGGAGTATCTCGAACGCGCCTTCTCGCAGGAAACCAGCGACACGCTGGGACAATGGACCCAGGTGTTCGATGAAACCTATGGCCGCGCCGATGCCGGCTCGAGCGGGGACTTCAACATCGCCGGCTGGGACAGCAGCTATACCGGCGAACCCATCCCGGCGTCGGACATGCAGGAGTGGCTCGACGGAACCGTCGATGTCATCCACTCGCTCAAGCCGCGGCATCTGCTCGAGATCGGCTTCGGTACCGGGCTGCTGCTGTTCCGCTATGCGGAGCAGTGCTCGTCCGTCGTCGGCCTCGATGTCTCCGCGGTCGCATTGCGCGAGGTGTCGCAGGAAGTCGCGCGCAGGAACTGGCATCACGTACAGCTGTTCGAGGGCGATGCACTTGGCGCGCGTCACTACGCGCATCGGCGCTTCGACTGCATCGTCGTCAATTCGGTGGCGCAGTATTTTCCGAGTCCGCAGTATTTTTCACAGGTCGTCGCGCAATTGATCGCGTGCCTCGAGGACGGCGGTTCGCTGCTGCTCGGAGACATCCGCAATCTCGATCTGCTCGAGGCGCACGCGGCGGCGGTCGCGAGCGGCGGGGTCACGGCGAAAAGCTGCGCGGTTTCGGCGCTGCGAAACCGGCTCAACCGTCATATCGCCGACGAGAACGAACTCATACTGAGCCCGTCGTATTTCCAGCATCTGCGAACCCGCTTCCCGGAGATAACCCAGGTCGACATCCGGGTGAAGCAGGGCAGCGCCATGAACGAGATGATGCGCTACCGCTACGACGTCGTTCTGCGCAAGCGCGTGCCCGTGCTGGATCGCGCCATCCACTGGATCGACTGGTGCAGCGACGGGACCGTGGCGTCGGCGCTGGCGAAGGCGGAGCACGCCTGTTTCGGCATTTCGGACATCCCCAATGAGCGCGTGTCGACGGACTGGTCGCTCGCCCGGACGCTGCGCAACCTCGACGGCCGTTCGCTGATCGCCAACCCGCCGCGGCTGGACCGCTGGAACGGCCTGCAGGACATCGCCGAACGCGCAGCCCGCGCCGGGTACGACGTGAGATTCACCTGGTCGCAGCGTGCAGCCGACCGCGTGGACGCGATCTTCTCGTCGACGGACTTCCCGGAAATTGCCGCGCGGCACGCCTATGCGCAGACGCGGCTCTACAACTACCCGAAGCTCGCGACCATTGAACGCGCCCTCGTCGATTCGCTGCGCACGTACCTGGAGGAACGCGTCCAGGCGTATCTGGTTCCGGGCGATTTCGTCGTCCTGGACCAGATGCCGATCACGGACCAGGGCAAGGTCGACAAGCGCGCGCTGCCCAAGGTCAACCGCAATGCCGCGAGAAGCGCCGAGTACGTTGCGCCGGGCGACCCGGTCGAGCAGGCGCTTTGCGAAGTCTGGCAGGCGGTCCTCGCCGTCGAACAGATCGGCGTCGACGACAACTTCTTCGATCTGGGCGGCGATTCGATGCGCGCGATCTCGGTCGTATCGCAGTGCCGGAAGCGCGGACTCGAGATTTCGGTGCGAGCGCTGTTCTTGCACCGGACCGTGAAGACGCTGGCGATGTCGCTGCGCGGCGGATCGGATTGCGCAGGACCCTCCGCGCGCACCGTCGCGCCGTTCGCGCTGTTGCACGCCGCGCAGACAACGTCTCTCGCAGGCGCGATGGAAGCCGGGCTGATCGAGGACGCCTATCCGCTGTCCCGTCTGCAGCACGGCATGGTCTATCACAATCTCCTCCAGCCCGAGACCGGCGCGTACCGCGACATCATGAGTGCGCGTCTCGATGTCGTGTGGAACGAGACCGAGTTCAGGACAGCACTCCAGGTCGTCGTGCAGCGACACGAGTTGCTCAGGGCGAGGTTCGAGCTGGAACAGGGCGAAGCGCTGCAAGTCATCGCCGCGGCGATCGAGCTGCCGGTCGAGCTGTTCGCGCTCGCCGCCGATGGCCCGGATGCGGATGCCGCGATCCGGAGATGGCTGGATCACGAAAAGAGCCAGCCTTTCGATTTCAGCCGCCCGCTCTGGAAAGTCGTCGTACACATACTCGGCAGCGGCAGCTTCTACTACAGCCTCGTCGTTCACCACGCGATCCTGGACGGCTGGAGCGTCGCGGCCTTCAACGCGGAGCTGTTCGAGCGCTACACGGCCGCTCTGCGCGGCGTGCCGCCGATCGACCGGCCCGCTCCGTTGCCCTACCGGTATTTCGTCGACGCCGAGCGCGCCGCGCTGGCGTCGGCGTCGCAGCGGGACTACTGGGCGAACAAGCTGGCCGGTGCCGCGCTGCCCTGGTGGAGCGCCGACAGTCCGGGCGACGAGAAATATCTGTCGTTCGCGCTTTCCACGACACACAGCGCGCGCCTGACCGCACTGGCGGTGCGCACCGGCGTGCAGGAGCGAACGGTCGCGCTGGCGATCCACATGGTCGTGATCGCGTTGCTGAGCGGCCAGCGAAACGTGAGCACGGCGGCCGTGTTCAACGCGCGGCCTGAACTCGACGGCGGCGAACACGGGCTGGGCCTGTTCATCAACACCTTGCCGGTGCGCCTGGACCTGGCGGCGAAGACCTGGCTGGAACTCATCCGCTCGGTCGAAGACGATCTCGCCACGGTGCTCGAGCACCGGTACTTTCCGCTCGCGGAAATCCAGCGGGCATCGGGACTCGATTTTTCGGCCTCGCTCTTCAATTACGTGAACTTCCACGTGTACGACGACGTGGCGGACGCGCTCGACGTGTCGAATGTCCACGCGTTCGAGAACCGCAATTTCCAGCTCGAAATCACGTTCGCCAAACGTTTCCGTGACAACACGTTCGATGTCCTGCTGGCGTCGAGCACGGAGTCGTTCGGCGACGCGGAGCTGGCGCGCATCCGGACCTACGTCGAGGCGGTCATCGATCAGATGGCAACGGCGAGCGCGATCGATTTCACCGCGTTGCTCGGACGCGAGCAGTCGGATCGTCTGCTCGAGGAATGGAACGCTACGGCGAAGGTTCGCGCCGATGTGTCCGTGACGGAGCTGATCGAGACGCGCGTCGCCGAGAATCCGGAGCGGATCGCGATCGTCGACGGTGCGTCGTCACTGACCTACGGCGAGCTGAATCGCCGCGCCAACGCGGTCGCCCACGCGCTGCTGCGCGACGTTGGCCCGGGTGCGGTCGTGGCCGTGTGGCTCGACCGCTCAGCCGACCTGATCGCGTGTCTGCTGGGTGTCCTCAAGGCCGGTTGTGCCTATGTGCCGCTCGATGATTCGCTGCCGGTCGGCCGTGTGTCGCTCGTCCTCAGGGACAGTGGAGCGCGACGGATACTGACCGATGCGTCGCGCGTGCAGCAGCTCGCGGCAGACGGTGCGTCGACGCCAGTCATGGATCCGGCGGCGGTACTTGGCGGGCCTGCCTCGCTCGCGAATCTGACGCGAGCGGCGGCGGACCTGCGTTCCGATTCGCTGGCCTATGTCATCTATACCTCCGGAACGACGGGTGTTCCGAAGGGCGTGATGATCCAGCACGGTGCGCTGAGCAACTTCGTGCTCGCGATGGACGAGCAGTTCCGCGTGAGCGCAGAGAACAGGATGCTTTGGCTCACGTCCGTCGGGTTCGACATCTCGGCACTGGAGATGTACCTGCCGCTCGTCTCGGGTGGATGCGTGGTGGTCTGTCCGCGCGCGACGGCTCACGACGGTCTCGCGCTCGCTGCGCTGCTGGATTCCGCGCGCATCGACATCCTGCAGTCGACGCCCGCGACCTGGCGACTTCTGCTGGATGAGGTGGGCTGGCGGCCTCGCGCAGGCTTTACGCTGATGTGCGGCGGCGATGCGCTCGGTCTCGATCTCGCCCGGTTGATGGGGCGCGTCTGCGACCGCGCGTGGAATCTGTATGGCCCGACCGAAACGACGATCTGGTCCAGTCTCGCGGCGATCGGAGAAATCCGCGACCGGGTTCTCGTCGGCAGGCCGATCGACAACACCCGCTTCCATGTCGTCGACGAAGCCCGCTGCCTCGTGCCGATCGGAACGCCCGGCGAGCTGCTGATCGGCGGTGCCGGCCTGGCCGCCGGGTATCTCAACAATCCGGCGCTGTCGAACGAAGCGTTCTTCGAACTCAGTCTGCCCGGCAGGGTCGAGCGCGTGTACCGGACCGGCGACATGGCCCGCTGGCACGCGGACGGCACTCTCGAGATCCTTGGGCGCAAGGACGATCAGGTCAAAGTCAGAGGCTTCCGGGTCGAGCTCGGCGAGATCGAAACGGTGATCCGTTCCGTTGCCTCGGTCGAAGACGTCAAGGTGCTGGTGCAGGATCGCGATCAGGCGGCGCGGCTCGTGGCTTACGTCGTCCTGCGCGAGGGTGAACGGCCCGGCGACTGTCGCCGGTTGGCACCGTCGCAGTGCGAAGCGCTGATCCGATCGGTGGCGAACCAGCTTCCGGCGTACATGATCCCGAACGAGTTCTGGTCGATCGGCGCCGTTCCGCTGACCGCGAACGGCAAGATCGACAGGAAGGCGCTGTCGCGTCTTTCCGCCAATGCTGGCGATCATCGGGAAATCATTGCCCCGCGCAGCGTGGTCGAGGCTGACCTGATGGCGATCTGGTCCAGCGTGCTCGAGCTGCCCGCGATCAGCGTGCTCGACGACTTCTTCGACGTCGGCGGGCATTCGTTCGCGCTCATGCAGATCCATTCGCGCATGAACCAGGCGAACTACCCGGTGACCATGAAGTCGCTGCTCGAAGCCAGGAGCATTGCCGCACTCGCGGATCGACTGGCGCGACCCGAACCCGCGCGCGAACTCGAACGGCTCGCGGACCTGGAGGCGGGAGCCGCCCTGGTGGAACTCACTGCGCAGGCGTGCGAGCGACGCCTGTTCCTGATCCATCCGATGGGTGGATCGGTGTTCTGCTACCGCGAGCTGTCCGGCCTGCTCGATGCGACCTGCGCGGTGTTCGGCATCCAGGCGCCCGACCTGCTGGAAGCAGCCGATGCGCAGAGCATCCCGGCACGCGCGCGCGGCTATGCGGAACTCATCCTGCAGCAGCAGTCCGAAGGGCCGTATCTGATCGGTGGCTGGTCGCTGGGCGGGATCCTGGCCTACGAAGTGGCCCAGGCGCTCGTCGCCATGAACCGGGTCGTCGAATCGGTGTTCCTTATCGATTCGCAGCCGGCCGTGCGCCCGGCATTCGGCCAGGACGAGACAGATCTGCGTCGCATTGAGCGCATGTACGGACCCTTCCTAGACGTGGAGTGGGCCGCGGTCCATGCGATGGAAGCGGATCGCGCATTCGATCATCTGGCGGCGTGCGCCATCCGGCAGAAGGCGTTCCTGAACGGCGTCGAGCGGGCGCAGGTCGCGCGCTATTTCCGCTATCTGTGCACGGTGAACCGGGAGCTCGGTACGCACACCTCTTCCCGCACTGCGCTGGATCTCACACTCTATCGCGCCGCTCCCGCGGGCGAGGCAGGACCGCAGGCGGACTACGGCTGGGGCGAGCTGACGCGGGGACAGGTCAGCGTCGTACCCGTGCAGGGCGATCACGAGACGGTGATCGCCCGGCCGTTCGTGGAGCAGCTCGCCGCGGATATCCGACGTCGGATCGATGTTTCCCGCCTGCGGCGCGCCGTATGAGCGCGTCGCTTGCCTGGCTGCATCCGCTCGCCTGTCGAATTCCGCGACGCGCCGGCGGCAGGGTCAGGAGCGGGCGTCGTACTACTGGATTGTGCAAAGACCGCAGGACGGTACATGTGGCGTTTCCAGCCGGGGTCGATCGACCCGCGGGCACGGCATCGCTTCCACGAGCGGTGCGGACAGGGAAAGACTAACGAGATGAACACCAATACCATCGTCGATGTGATGCTCGATCGGGCGCGAACCAGCCCCGAGCGGATCGCCTTCACCTTCCTCGAGGATTCGGGGGGCGAGCGCGAGCTCTCGTTCGGTGCGCTGCGCGACGCCGCGCAACGCGTGGCTGACAGCATCCTTGGCGCCGCATCGCCTCAGGACCGCGTCCTGCTGCTCGTGCCGCAGGGCGTGAACTACATAACGGCGTTTTGGGGATGTCTCCTCGCGGGCGTCGTTGCCGTGCCGCTGTATCCGCCCGGCAGCCGCAGCCATACGACGAAGCTCGACGGTGTGCTCGACGACTGCGATGCGCGTCTGATCATCACCGATGCCGCTACGCAGCCCAATATCGAGCAGCGTTATGCGCAAGGCGTCGCCGTGCTGGTCATCGATGCGATGCCGGCGGACGCAGCCGCTCCGGCGGCCGCTTCGCGCGCGGTAACGCGCGACGATCTGGCGTTCCTGCAGTACACCTCGGGGTCGACCGGCGATCCCAAGGGCGTGATGATCAGCCACGGCAACATCGTCGCGAACCTCGATGCGCTGATGGCGGCGACCGGGTGTCATGGCGACGATGTCTTCTGCAACTGGCTGCCGTTGTTTCACGACCTCGGCCTGATCAACACGCTGCTGCTCCCGGTCTACATGGGCGCCCACTCGGTGCTGATGACGCCGGCGCGCTTCATGAAACGACCGGCGTTCTGGCTGCAGGCGATCACGCGGTTCCGCGCGACCATCGCGGGCGCACCGAACTTCGCCTATGAGCATTGCGCGCGGCGGATCAAGCATCTCGACGGGATCGATCTGTCGACGTGGCGAATCGCGTTCAACGCGGCAGAGCCCATCGATCACGACGTGCTGCGGGCGTTCGACGAGCGGTACCAGGGCGCGGGTTTCGCACGAAACGCCTTCTATCCGAGCTACGGGATGGCGGAGGCCACGGTCTTCGTCGCGGGCGGAGATCCGGCCCAGGAGCCGACGGTCACGTCGTTCAGCCAGGTGCAGCTGCACGGCGGTCGCGCCGTGGAGTCCTCGGCCAGTCACGACAGCGTCAGTCTCGTCGCGTGCGGCCGTGCCTGCCCGCAGCATGAACTGCGGATCGTCTGCCCCGACACGCATCGCCCCCTCGATGTGGGGCATGTCGGCGAGATCTGGTTCCGGGGCGCGAGCGTTTCGCAAGGCTATTGGGGGGCGCCGCAAAAGAACGCGGCCGCGTTCGCCACGCTGTCGTCGCCGGACGGCGATCTCGACTACCTGAGAACCGGCGACCTTGGTTTCGTGTTCAGGGACCAGCTCTACATTGCCGGCCGCATCAAAGATCTCATCATCATCAAAGGCAAGAACTACTACCCGCAGGACATCGAGAAAGTGGCGTGGCACGCGCACCCGAGCCTGCGCTATGGCAGCTGCGTCGCGTTCGAGGCGAGTGGCCGCTTCGTGGTCGTGCAGGAAGTCGAGACGAAGTTCATCAACAGCGTGAATCTCGCCGAAGCCGCCAGTGCGATCAGGGCCAGCGTCTTCGAGCACGAACACGTGCTGCTGACGGACGTGCTGCTGGTCCGGCCCGGCGTCATTCCGCGGACCTCGAGCGGCAAGGTCAGACGACGCCAGGCCAAAGCGGGCTATCTCGAGGGGCGAATCGGCGCGCTGTACACGCTGTCGGACGCCGTCGCGCCGACGGAATATGCCGAGCCGGAGACCGGCACGGAACGCTGGCTGATCGAATGCTGGACGACGGTGCTGGAAGCCGACGCGATCGGGCGCAACTGCAATTTCTTCTCCGCAGGCGGCCAGTCGCTGAGTGCGGCGCGGCTGCTGCACGAAGTGCGTGCGCGCTTCTCGGTCGAACTCACGATCAAGCAGCTGTTCGATCATCCGACCGTCGCCGAGCTGGCTGCGCTGATCGACGGCCATGCGCGGGAGAAGACCCGCTTGGCTGCGCCGGCACACGTCGAAACTCCGGTGTCGCCGAGCTCCGGGCAGAAGCAGCTCTATTTTCTGTACACGCTCGACAAGGGCAACCCGCAGTACAACATCGCTCGCGCCTTCGACATTCGCGGCAAGCTGCAGGTGCAGGCGTTCGACGAGGCGTTCCGCACGATCGTGTACCGGCATTCGGTCCTGCGTACGACGTATCACCAGGAAGGCGGCCGGATCTCCTGCCGGTTACATGACGGCGCGATCCCCGGCATCAGGGTCGTCGACGTCGGCGATCCTTCCGTCGGCGCCGGCCGGGCGCGCAAGCTGGTGCGCGAGGCGATGCGGACGCCGTTCGACCTGGAGACCGACGTGATGGCCCGCTGCCTGCTGATCAGGTTCGGCGACGACGCGTTCCAGGCCGTGTTCGTCTTCCATCACATCGCGGTCGACGGCTGGTCGCTGGGAATCCTCTGCCGGGAAATATCCACGCTGTATTCGGCCCTGGCCGAGGGGCGTGCCGCAGAGCTGCCCGATGTCGGGCTGCAGTATGCCGATTTTGCACATTGGCAGAATGCGCGGATCACTGCCGGCGCCTATGCGCGCGAATCGGACTACTGGGCGCGGCTGCTGGCGGGCGCGCCGCTCGTCCACAACCTGCCGCTCGATCATGTCCGCCCCACGAAAGCCAGCTTCCGGGGACGCAGCCTTCAACGGACGCTCCCGGCCGCGCAGGTGAGGCGTCTCCGCGGTCTCGCGCAGCGGCACAACGGCACGCTGTTCATGGTGGTCTATTCGGCTCTGGCGTGCCTGCTGCATCGCTATTCGGGCGATCGCGACGTCGTCATCGGCGTTCCGGTGAGCAACCGGACGCAGGCGCTGGACGGCGTCGTCGGTTTCATCATGAACCCGCTCGTGACGCGCTGTCGCATCGCCGGGAACTCGCGCTTCGTCGAGCTGCTGGAGCAGAATCGGGAGATGCTGCTCGAGGCGTATTCGCACGCGGCATTGCCGTATGAACTGCTGGTCGAGCAACTGCGGCCCGAGCGAAGCCTGGGCTACAACCCGCTGTTCCAGGTCATGCTCTCGTATCAGAACATCGACGAGGGGGCACTCGTGCTGCCTCCGCTGGAAACGGAGCTCGTCGCCACCGAGAGCATTTCGTCGAATACGGATCTGGCGCTGTATGTCGACGATGTCGGCGATGCGCTGTCGTTGCGGTGGGAATACGCGACCGATCTTTTCGAGCACGCGACGATTCGCGCGATGGCGAGCCATTTCGACGTGCTGTTGCAGGCCATCGTCGCCGACGAGCGCGTGGCAGTGTCGAAGCTCCAGATCCTCGCCGAGGACGAGCGCTATCGCCTGCTGTCGGAGTGGAACGATACGGACGCGGCATTCGATCCCACGCCGCTTCCGCGCAGCTTCGCGCGGCAGGCGCAGCGGTCTCCCGATGCACCTGCGCTCGTCTCCGATGAGGTGACGTGGAGCTATGCCGAGCTGGACCGGCGATCGGCATCGCTCGCCGCGCGGCTTCGGCAGATCGGCATCGGCAGCGGCAGTTTCGTGGGCGTGTGCCTGGACCACTCGGCGCGCACGGTGCTGGCGCTGCTGGGCATCCTGCGCGCGGGCGCTGCCTACGTTCCGCTCGATCCGATGAATCCGAGGAACCGGATCGCGAGCATCACCGACGATTGCCCGGTCAGCTTGGTGATCTGTCAGTCGGACACGCGGGAACGGATCGATGCGGCGCTGCCCACGCTGCTGCTCGACTCCGCGCTGCAGGAATTCGGCGGGGAAGAAACGGCCGGCTACGCATCGGACACGGATCCGGCCGACCTGATGTACGTCGCCTACACCTCCGGCACGACCGGCGCGCCCAAAGGCGTGCAGGTCACTCACGCCAATGTCGCCAATTTCCTGCAAGCCATGGCCCGGCGCCATCCGCTGAAGGAACGCGAGACGGTGTTCGCGATCACGCAGATCGGGTTCGATATCCACGTGCTCGAACTGTTCCTGCCGCTGGTGTCTGGTGCGTGTGTGGAAATCGCATCGGCCGGTGCGGCGCGCGATCCGTTCAGACTGGCGCGCCGTCTGAACGCCGGCGGAATCCGTCTGATGCAGGCCACGCCCGCTACGTGGCAGATGCTCGTGAACTGCGGAGACTGGGCCGGATCGCCGCACCTGAGTGCGCTGTGCGGCGGCGAGGCGCTGACGGCCGGACTCGCCGATGCGCTGCGCGGACGCGTCGAACGGCTCTGGAACCTGTATGGGCCGACCGAAACCACGGTCTGGTCCTGCTGCATCGACCTGACGCACGAGCGAGGGGCGGTCACGATCGGGACGCCGATCGACAACACGCGGATCTACGTGCTGAACGAGGCGATGGAGCCGCAGCCCACCGGCGTCTTCGGTGAGCTGTACATCGGCGGTGCCGGCGTCGCCCGGGGGTATCTGAATCGTCCGGAGCTCACCGCGCATAAATTCGTGCGCGATCCGTTTTCCGCCGATCCCGCGCAGATCGTCTATCGCACCGGCGATGTCGCGCGCTGGCGTGCCGGCGGAAACCTCGAGTTCCGCGGAAGGCAGGACTCGCAAGTGAAGATCCGCGGCTTCCGCGTGGAACTCGGCGAGATCGAAGCGCATCTCGATGCGATCGATGCGGTCGAGGCCTGCGCGGTCGTGGTCGAGGGCAGCTCGCTTGCCGAAAAACGCCCGGTCGCCTACGTGGTCGCGCGCAGCGACAGTGTCGCGGCGGCCGGCGGATGGTCGGCGCTGAAAGCCGCACTGCTCGAGCGGCTCGGCCGCGAGCTGCCGGCGCACATGATTCCCGGCGCACTACGCTTCGTCCAACAGCTGCCGTTGAGCCTCGCCAACAAGGTGGACCGTCAGGCGCTGAGCCGACTGCCGTGCATCGGAAGCGATCCTGTCGGACCGCAGCCGGGAACGGAAACCGAGCGCGCGCTGGCCGCCGTCTGGGCGGAAATCCTGCGCTGCGATGTGGCCGATATCGGTGCCGATGACGGCTTCTTCGGGCTCGGCGGCAACTCGCTGCTGTCGATGAGGCTCATCGCGGAAGCGAACAAGCGCCTCGGTGCATCGCTGTCGGTCAGCGATGTGTTCCAGCACGCCACCTTGCGCGCGATGGCGGCGCGGATCCAGGAGGGTGCCGGCTCCGGCGCCGCTCCGGCGATCGCACCCGGCGAGTCGGCGAACCGGTACCGCGGCCTGTCGGGGGCGCAGCAACGCATCTGGTTCGTCGACCGGCTCGGCGTGGACCGGCACCTGTTCAACATGCCCAAGGCTTTCACGACGAGCAGCGGTTTCGATGTCGATGCCGCCGAGCGGGCGCTGCGGGACATCGTCGAACGTCATCACGTGCTGCGGTCCGTGTTCACGGTCGAGAACGACGAGGTCGTGCAGGACGTCCGGCTTGACGGCGAGTTCGCCGTTTCGCGCGTGGATCTCTCCGCCATCCCCGCTGCCACCCGCGACGACGTCGCGCGCGAGTGGATCGAGAACGATGCGGCGGCGCCGTTCGACCTCGAAACCGATCACCTGCTGCGGGCTGCGCATCTGCAGTTCGGCGATGGCAGCGGCTTTCTCGTCGTCAATCTGCACCACATCGCTTCCGACGCCTGGTCGGTCGATATCCTGATCGACGAGTTCGTTGCGCTGTACCGGTTGCATACCGGACAGTCGCAGGATCGGCTTCCGAAGCCGCGGCTGCAGTACGCCGATCATGCGGAACGGGAAAGCCGGCTGCGGTCATCGGAGTGTCCCGAGTCGAAGATCCGTTTCTGGCGCGAGCGGCTCGCCGGGATTCCGACCGTGCATGGCATCCATCTCGACGGAGCGCGCGGCGCCGGCCACGGCGCTGTCGCCGCCACGCATCGCAGCGCGCTCGGTGCCGAACACGCGCAGGCGATGCGCGCGTTCTGTCGTGCGCGCAACGCGACCTTCTTCATGGCGTTTCAGGCCTGCTTCGCCGTGCTGGTCGCGCGATGGAGCGGCGAGACGGACATCGTCATCGGCGCGCCGGACGCGGGACGCGACGATGCCGACACCCACGGCGTGATGGGCCCGTTCGTCAACAACGTCGTGTATCGGTCGCGTCTCGACGACAACCCGACCTTCGAAGCGCTGATGTCGCGCACGATCGCGCAGCACATCGAATCGCGGGACCAGAGTCTTCCGTTCGAGACGCTGGTCGGCGGCGTGAACCCCGCGCGCAGCCTGCTGCATGCTCCGATATTCCAGTTGTTCCTCAATCCCTACGCGTCGTCGGCGGCCACCGGCACGTTGAAGTCGATCGGACTGTCCGAGTCCGACCACGGCGCGCTGCTGATGAATCGCTACGACCTGACGCTCTATGTCGACGAAAGCAGCGACGATGTTTCGCTGTGCTGGGCCTACAACGGCGGACTGTTCGCGGAAAGCACGATCGTGCGGATGGCGCAGGAAACGACGTCGCTGTTCGGGCGCCTCGTCGCACATCCGGACCGGCCCGTGCTCGATCACACGTGGCACAGCCCCGAGCGCTGGATGGATGCGGCATCGGCAGGGGACGACGGACAGCGACCCAGCTACCTCCAGCGTTTCGAGGCCGCGGTCGAACGCTATGCAGAGCGGGATGCGCTGGTCGTGGATGGGCGGGCCTGGACGTTCCGCGCATTGGACGAGCAGGCCAACCGTTACGCCCAGTTCCTGAGGGATACGTGCGGCGTCGGCTACGGCAGCCGGGTAGCCATTGCCATGGGGCGCTCAGGCGATCGCATCGCAGCGATGATTGGCGTATCCAAGCTCGGTGCTGCCTACGTTCCGCTGTCGGGCGACCTGCCCGTTCAACGTCTGCGCTTCATGCTGGAGGACTCGGCCGCCGCGGCTGCGATCGTCGACGCTGCGTGTGCGGGCGTCATTGCGGAATGTGTCGTTGACCTCGATGTGACCATTGTGAACGTCGATGATGCGGCGACCCGTGCCGGCCTCGCACAGTGCTCCGGCGCCCGCCCGGGGACTGCCGATTATCCCCGCGACACCGTGGCGCACATCATCTTCACGTCGGGCTCTACCGGCCGACCGAAAGGCGTGATGGGGACGTTCGGCGCGACGACGAATCGCGTCAGCTGGATGCTGGAGGCCTATCCCTTCGCGGCTGGCGAACGATTTGCGCACATCACCTCGTTTGCGTTCATCCGCGCAGTCTGGGAGCTGTGGGTGCCGCTGTGTGGGGGCGCGACGCTGGAAGTCTTCGATCGCGACGTCGCACGGCAGCCCGAGCATCTGATCGCGCGCCTCGCCGACAGGCGCGTCAGTCGCGTCGTGACGACGCCGTCGCTGCTCCGGTCGGTCGTCGCCGCGGCGCAGGAGGACGGACGCGCGCGTCAGGGTTGCCCGATCCGGTACTGGTTCGTCAGCGGAGAGGCCTTTCCTGCAAAAGTCGCCGATGCGGCAATGGATACGTGGAAGGAAACGCGGTTCGTCAACCTTTACGGTTCGACCGAGGTCCTGTCGGATGTGCTCGTCAATCCGCTGGACGGCCGCTGCGCGGACGAGTTCGTGGGTATGGGTCGTCCGATCGCCAATACCGGGGCGACGGTCGTCGACCGGAAACTCAACCCGGTTCCGCGGGGCGTCGTCGGTGAACTGGTGATCACCGGAGACAACGTCGCCGCGGGCTATGCGGCGAACCCGGCGCTCACGGCGCGAATGTTCGTCGATACACCGGCCGGACGCGGCTACCGGACGGGCGACCTGGTGCGGAAGCATGCAGACGGAACCTTCGAATACATCGGGCGAAACGACGACCAGGTGAAGGTCCGCGGTTACCGGGTGGAGTTGCTGGATATCCAGGCGCAACTCGAGGAACTGCCCTACGTGCGCGCTGCCGCCGTCGTGGCGCTGGATTCCGGCAACGGCGACAAAAAGCTGGTTGCGTACCTGGTCACCGACGTCGCGACAGCCAGCATGGCGATGGGCGGGGAGAGACTGCAGGCCATTCGCGAGGATCTCGCGCAGCGACTGCCGGCGTACATGATTCCGATGCATTTCGTGGAGATGCCCTGGTTCCCGCTGACTGCCAACGGCAAGCTCGATCGCAAGGCGTTGCCTGCGCTGCAGGAGATCGCCCCGGCCGAACGATCCACACCGTTGTCGCGGACTGAGACCGTGCTGGTCGCGATCTGGTCCGACGTTCTGCGGCTCCACGAATCGGCGGTCGATACGACGACGAGCTTCTTCGGGCTCGGCGGACATTCGTTGCTGGTGGGCCAGGTCATTGCCCGGATACGGACGCAGCTGACCGTCGAGCTTTCTTACCGGGATTTCTTTACCGACAGCACGATCCAGGGCGTCGCACGGCTCGTCGATGCGCGTGCCCCGAGGTCGGAGACCAGGCGCGTGGTGCTGATCTAGCGAACCGCGCCGGCAGGGAAAGGTGCCGGGCGCGCTGCGGCAACCCCGGTCATCGCGCTCGAGTCACTGCCCGTCAGTGGTCGCGCGCCCTCGAGCGCCGCCACGCATTTCAGCTCGATCGCGATCGGCGTCGGCAGTGCGGTGATTCCGAGCGTCGTGCGGCAGGGCTGCACGGTCGTGAAGTGTTCGGTGTAGAGGCGGTTGTAGACGGCCAAGTCGCGCTGCTTGTCGGTGATGTACACCGTGACGTCGACGAGGTCTTCCCTGCGTGCGCCGGAGGCTTCGAGCACGGCGCGCACGTTCGCGAAGACCTGGCGGCATTGCGCGTCAAAGTCGTAGGCGACGAGACGCCTGTCGGCGTCGTACACGTTGCCGGGAGTTTCGTTGCTGCCGGGCGTGCGCGGGCCGACGCCGGACAGGAACAGCAGATTGCCGACGCGGCGGGCGTGCGGGTAGGCGCCGACGGGTGCGGGCGCGTTGCTGGTGTGGATGGGGTCGCTCATCGTCGCGAGTTCGTGCCTACGGTGATGTTCTGGGTGTTGACGATCTGGTTGTCGGCGCCGCTCGCGCGCACGCGGTAGCGGGGCCGGGACGCAGATACAGGTCGGTGCGCAGCTGGTTGACCGTGCGGAATTTCCGCTCGCTGCCGGTCAGCGACGAATCCTACAGGCCGATCACGATGCGGTCGGCCGGAACGGCATCGTCGCCTTCGCCGATGTAGCGCGCTTCCATCAGGCCGGGCATGACGGAACGGCAAATCTCGCCGTCGACGGTATAGGCGTCGCGTGCACCACCGAGCGAGAGCCAGGTCTGCCGGCTGCTTTCGTGCGTGTAGGGCGGCAGGGCGACGGTGATGTCGTATTGCCCGGTGCGCAGGCTCCAGGGCTTGCCGTCCTTGTCGACGAAGGCGACCGGCACCTTCGCCGGCGCCGATGCCAGCAGCGCGCGGTAGTAGGGATGGTCCTGGCTGGTCTCGCGACTGGGAGGTTTCCCGGCCTTCCGCCACCAGCAGACAGCGGCCTTGCAGCGACTGCCGCTCACGAGCGATCAGGAGATACCGAGATGCCTGCTTCCCGACAATCCATACTTGATTCAGCGCACCACGAATGGGTGCATTGGGGTTCATCCGGCTGGGACGTCGCCACCGGACGCAAGGCGATCGGTCATACCGACGACGAACCGGCATTCGCGCAGTACGTACTGGACGCCTACTGCTCGGTAGGCGGCGGCTCGCCCGCGCTGCTCGACATCCAGGACGATCGCTACTTCTGGTCCGCCGTCGGCATGTCGGCGATCATGCGCGGCGCGGGCCTGCGGCGTCCGGAGTTTCCGTTCGCACAAAGTCATTCCGTCTTCATCCGTCACTTCATCCGGGCGCGGCGCAACGGCGACCTGACCGCGGCCTACTGGGGGTTCCGCAGTGGTGAGGCTGGCGGTCAGCCGGACGTGGGCGACATCGTCGCCTATGCACGCGGCAGGAACATGACGGCACGCCGTGCGGCTGCGCTGTACGACAGCACGCGTTCCTATGAAAGCCACAGCGATGTGGTGGTCGCGAAACGTCCCGGCGAGATCGATGTGATCGGCGCCAACGTGCTCGATTCGGTCACGAAAAAGACGTTGCGGCTCGACGGCGCCGGCCACATCCACGATGACGCGCATTTCTGGTTTGCCGTGCTCAAGTGGCGCCGTACCTGATCGCCGACGCTCCGGCTCCCGCCCGGTTCGCCATGGCAGTGCCAGGCGTCAGCGGCCGCGTCGTGGGGCGTGAAGGTGGCCGTGCCGCATGAACGCCTCGGACACGCCCCGCGTCGAGATCCGTCTGCACGGCGGCGGCGATAGCGACCCGCGAAAACGTATCGGCTGCAGACCCCGCGCCGCGGCGCGGTCACAAAAAAACCCGCCGAAGCGGGTTTTTCTGTGACCGAATTCATTGGTCGGGGAGACAGGATTTGAACCTGCGACTTCTACGTCCCGAACGTAGCGCTCTACCAGGCTGAGCTACACCCCGAGTGA
The DNA here is from genome assembly GCA_045864815.1 of Rhodanobacteraceae bacterium. Lineage (GTDB taxonomy): Bacteria > Pseudomonadota > Gammaproteobacteria > Xanthomonadales > Rhodanobacteraceae > Tahibacter. The sequence goes on from BTVG01000028.1 coordinate 16,456, forward strand.
GCTGCGCATCTTAATGACGACGGCGCGGCTTGGCAATACCCGCATGGCGGGCCGGAGCGGAAAATCGGTACGATCAAGGGATGCATGAAACCAAGACCGACGTGTTGATCCTCGGAGCCGGCGTCATCGGCCTTTCCTGCGCCTGGTATCTGCTGCAGCGCGGCCGCCGCGTCACCCTGCTCGATCGGGGCCATGTGGGTGGGGGCGCCTCGCACGGCAACTGCGGCACCCTGACGCCGAGTCATTCCGCACCGCTCGCGATGCCGGGCATGGTGTCCCGGGCGTTGCGCATGATGTGGCACAAGGATGCGCCGTTCCATGTCGCGCCCAGGGTCGATGTCGAACTGTTCGGCTGGATGCTGCGATTCGCCCGGCGCTGCAACTGGCGCGATTTCCAGGCGGCCAATCGCGCGAAGGCACAGATACTCACGCGTTCGCGCGCGCTGATCGGTGATTTCGTCGCTGCGCACGACCTGGATTGCGGTTTCGCCGCAAACGGGACGCTGTATGTGTTTCGCGAACGGCGGGCGCTCGATGCGTTCGGCTGGCACCTCGACAGCCTGCGTGCCGTCGGCATACCGGTCGAGGAGCGCAGCGCACAGCAGCTGCAGACGCTCGAACCCTGCCTGCGCGACAGCGTGGTCGGCGGCGTGTTCCACCCGGGCGATGCGCAGCTGCGTCCCGACCGTTACGTCGCCGAACTCGCGCGGCTCGTGCGTACAGCCGGCGCCGAGATCGTCGAGGATTGCGCGGTCGACGATTTCACGACGTCGGGCTCGCGGGTGGATGCGGTCGCCACGTCACGCGGCCGCTGGCGTGCCGACGACATAGTGCTCGCGCTCGGCGCGTGGTCGGCGCCGCTCGCCCGCCGCCTCGATCTGCGCATACCGCTGCAGCCGGGCAAGGGCTATTCCATCACGTACACGCGCCCGTCCCTGGCGCCGCGCGTGCCGCTCGTGCTTCGGGAGGACAGTGTCTGTGTGACGGCCTGGGCCGACGGATATCGCCTTGGCAGCACGATGGAATTCGCCGGCTACGACGAAAGCCTGAACCGCCGGCGCCTGGATGCACTGCGCCGCGGCGCAGCGCGCTATCTGCGCGAACCCGAAGGCCCCCGCGTGCTCGAGGAATGGTACGGCTGGCGCCCGATGACCTGGGACGATCTGCCGTTGCTCGGGCGCAGCGGGCGCTGGAGCAATCTGGTCCTGGCGACCGGGCATGGCATGCTGGGTGTGAGCATGTCGCTGGCGAGTGGCGAACTCGTCGCCGAAACGATCGCCGGCGTAACGCCGGCCCTCGACGCCGCACCGTATAGTCCGCAACGTTTCCACCTGTGAGGAAGTAACCGTGCTGCGAACTGCCTGTGGCCTGCTGTTGCTTGTCGTCGCCGTCGCCGCGCCGCCCTCGAGGGCGGCCGCGGATACTGAAACGCCAGTTGCGCTGCAGTGGGGTGTGAAGATTCCGCTGCGCGACGGCGTCGAGCTGCAGGCGACGCTGTACCGGCCGCGGGAACAGCGCGAGGCACTGCCGTGCATCCTGTCGCTGACCCCCTACATTGCCCAGAACTATCACGACCGCGGCATGTACTTCGCTGCGCACGGCTACGTGTTCGCCTCTGTCGACGTGCGCGGTCGCGGCAATTCGGGTGGCGAGTTCACGCCGCTGCTGCAGGAAGCCAATGACGGCCACGATGTCGTCGAATGGCTCGCCAAGCAAAGCTACTGCAATGGCAAGATCGCGATGTGGGGAGGCTCCTACGGCGGTTACGACCAGTGGGCGACGGCGAAGGAAAAGCCGCCGCATCTCGCGACCATCGTGCCAGTCGCAGCCGTGATGCCGGGCCTCGACTTCCCGATGCGCAGCAACATCTTCTATCCGTACGACATGCGCTGGCTGACCTACGTCAGCGGCCGGACGACGCAGGACAAGCTGTTCGGCGATGAAGCGATGTGGAACGCGCTGTTCAGGAGCGCGCACGAAGCGCATGCGCCGTTCAATACCCTCGATACGCGTTTCGGCAATCCATCGGCCAGCTTCCAGCAGTGGGTCACCCATCCGATGCAGGGCGAGTACTGGGACCGCTACAACCCGACCCCGGCGCAGTACGCCGCCCTCGACCTGCCCATCCTGACAGTCACGGGGCACTACGACGGCGATCAGCCCGGCGCGCTCGCGTTCTACGCCGGCCACATGCAGCACGGCAGCGCCGCAGCCCGGGAGCGCCATTACCTCATCATCGGTCCGTGGGATCACGCGGGAACGCGAACGCCGCGCGCCGAGTACGCCGGTCTCAAGCTCGGCAGCGCCAGCATGCTCGACATGAATGCGCTGCATCGCGACTGGTACGACTGGACGCTGAAGAATGGCCGAAAGCCCGAGTTCCTCATGTCACGCGTTGCCTATTACGTCACGGGCGTGGACGAGTGGCGCCATGCCGACACGCTCGAGGCGGTGACCGCGCGGCATCAGGAATACTTTCTCGCGTCCGACGGCGGCCGGGCGAATGACGTGTACGCGTCGGGCCGCCTGGAAACCGGCGCGGGCAAGCGCAGCGGCAGCGACCGCTATGTGTACGATCCCCTCGACGTCAGTGCCGCGGCCGGCGATGCCGCCGATGAATCGGGCACTGAACTCACCGACCAGCGCGCACTGCTGCGCCGTCACGGCAAGCATCTCGTCTATCACACGGCGCCGTTCGAGAAGGACACGGACATTGCGGGATTCTTCCGCCTGAGTGCCTGGCTGAAGCTCGATCAGCGCGACACGGATTTCAGTGTCGATGTCTATGCGATCGCGCCCGACGGCAGCAGCCTGTTCCTGACCAACGACGTGATGCGCGCGCGCCATCGGGAAAGCCTGCGCGCGGCGAAACTCGTGACGCCGGGCGCAGTGGAGCGCTACGACTTCCGCAGCTTCACCTTCGTGGCTCGCCAGCTCCGGCGCGGCAGTCGCCTGCGTCTGGTGTTTGGCCCGATCAACACCTTCAATCTGCAGAAGAACTACAACAGCGGCGGTGACGTGAATGCCGAAGGCGCGAAGGACGCGCGTACGGTCACGGTCGAACTGCTGCACGACGCGCGGCATCCGTCGGCGCTGTACGTGCCGATGGCGGCGGAGAAGCTGCCGGCCGCCGCGCCGCCGAAGCCGTCCCCGGCGGATGCGCGCTGAAAGGCGCGGCGAGGCCGTGCCCGGACAGGGCATCATCGTTCGCCCGTCGCCGGCGGGTCTTTCGCATGACCGGATTCGCCCCGCATGCTTCACGATCAAGGCAACCCCATGTCCATCTGCACGCTGCATCGCGGCACGTCGCCGCTGCTGGTTTCGCTGCCGCACGACGGCAGCGCATTGCCTCCCGACATCGCCGCACGCCTGACGCCGTCGGCGTTACGCACGCCGGATACCGACTGGCACGTGAGCCGGCTCTACGCGTTTGCGCGCGAACTCGGCGCATCAGTCCTCGTGCCGCGGTTCTCGCGCTATGTGGTCGATCTGAATCGTCCGCCGGACGATGTGTCGCTGTACCCGGGCCAGAACACCACGGGGTTGTGCCCGATCGTGCAGTTCAGCGGGGAGCCGGTGTACCTGGCAGGGAAGGAGCCCGACCCGGGCGAGATCGCGGTTCGGGTGCGCACCTACTGGGAGCCCTACCACACGGCGCTGCGCGAGGAGCTGGCGCGACTGCGCGCCGTGCACGGGCGTGTCGTGCTGTGGGAGGGGCATTCGATCCGCAGCGTGGTGCCATTCCTGTTCGACGGCAGGCTGCCCGACTTCAATCTCGGCACGGCCGGCGGCGCCAGCTGCAGTCCGCCGCTCCAGGCTCGCCTGGATACTGTGCTGTCGCTTCAGACGCGCTACAGTTACGTCATCAACGGACGCTTCAAGGGCGGCTACATCACGCGCCAGTACGGACGCCCGCACGACGGCGTCGATGCCGTGCAACTCGAACTCGCGCAGCTCAATTACATGGACGAGGACGACTTTTCGTATCTTCCGCAGCGCGCCGGGCCGACTGCCGACGTGATCCGGCAACTGCTCGAGGCCGCGCTCGAAAGCTGATCGCCCGCAGATCCGGGCCACACTGCACCTCGGAGGATCGCTTCATGCGTACCGCATTCGCCGCCGCACTCCTGTTCTTCGCGCTCACCCTGCTGCCGTCACTGACGCATGCCCAGACGGGTATGGGGCGCCGTGCCCCCACGCCGACGCAGAATGACAACAAGAAGCAGGAAGACGTCCAGCAGCAGCAACAGCAGCCGCAACAGGACCAGCAGCAAGGGCAGCAGAGGCAGGACGGCAAGACCAAGGAGAAGTGAGGCCCTGCCGCGACGGTTTCCGGTTGCGGCGAAACAGAACCTCGACTCATGCCGCTGCGGGTGACGCGCAATCCCCGAGCGAAGGGCAGCGCGTGAACACGGGATCGTCGCGGCGTCTTCGCCGAGCGACGATCCCGCTGACGCGAGCAGGCGTTGCGCCGCTCAGACTTCGAGCGACGCGAGGTCGCCCTTTTCCTCGAGCCAGCTCTTGCGGTCCGCGGCGCGTTTCTTGGACAGCAGCATGTCCATCACCTTGTTCGTGCCGTCGTCGGTCTCGACGGTGAGCTGGACGAGGCGGCGCGTATCCGGGTGGACGGTCGATTCACGCAGCTGTGACGGATTCATTTCGCCGAGACCCTTGAAGCGCGTGACCGAGACCTGGCCTTTGATCTTCTCGCGTTCGATGCGTTCCAGCAGGGCGCGCTTCTCGTTTTCGTCGAGGCAATAGAACACCTGCTTGCCCACGTCGACACGGAACAGCGGCGGCATCGCGACGAAGACGTGCCCTTCGCGTACCAGCGCAGGGAAATGCCGCAGGAACAGCGCGCAGAGCAGGGTCGCGATGTGCAGGCCGTCGGAGTCCGCGTCGGCCAGCACGATCACCTTGCCGTAGCGCAGGCCATCGATGCGGTCGACGCCGGGATCGCAGCCGATCGCGACCGCGAGGTCGTGAACTTCCTGCGAGGCGAGTACCGAGCCGGATTCGACTTCCCAGGTGTTCAGAATCTTGCCGCGCAGCGGCAGGATGGCCTGGAAGTCCTTGTCACGCGCCTGTTTGGCGGAGCCGCCGGCCGAATCGCCTTCGACCAGAAACAGCTCGGTGCGCGACAGGTCACTCGACGCGCAGTCGGCGAGCTTGCCCGGCAATGCAGGACCCTGCGTGATCTTCTTGCGTACGATCTGCTTTTCGGCCTTCAGGCGCGCGGCGGCCCGCTCGATCGCGAGCTGCGCGATGCGCTCGCCGATCTGCACGTGCTGGTTCAGGTACAGCGAGAAGCCGTCGTGGGCGACACCTTCGACGAAGCCGGCGGCATTGCGCGACGACAGGCGCTCCTTGGTCTGCCCCGAGAATTGCGCGTCCTGCATCTTCAGCGACAGGACGAACGAGAGCCGGTCCCAGACATCTTCCGGGGCGAGTTTCACGCCGCGCGGCAGCAGATTGCGGATATCGCAGAACTCGCGCAGCGCTTCGGTCAGGCCGGTGCGCAGTCCGTTGCAATGGGTGCCACCCTGGGCGGTCGGGATCAGGTTGACGTAGGACTCCTGGACGAGCTCGCCCTCGGGCACCCAGGCCAGCGCGAATTCGACAGCTTCGGTGTCGCGCTTGAGCTCATGCACGTAGAGCTCGGGCGGCAGGAACTCATTCTGGCCCAGCATCGAACGCAGGTAGTCCTGCAGACCGTCCTCGTAGTACCAGCTGTCCTTTTCGCCGCTGGCTTCGTCGGTGAGGCGGACCGTGAGACCCGAACAGAGCACGGCCTTGGCCTGCAGCACATGCTTGAGCCGGGACAGCAGGATCTTGGGCGTGTCGAAATACTTCGGGTCGGGCCAGAAGCGCACGCTGGTACCGGTCTGTTTCTTCGGTACGCTGCCGATCACTTCGAGCGGGCTGGAACGGTCGCCGTTCCTGAACTCCATGCGATGGATCTGGCCTTCGCGGCGGATCGTCACTTCGACGCGCGTCGACAGTGCATTGACGACCGAGACGCCGACACCATGCAGACCGCCCGAGAACTGGTAGTTTTTGTTCGAGAACTTGCCGCCGGCATGGAGCCGGGTAAGGATCAGCTCGACACCGGGAATGCCTTCTTCCGGATGGATGTCGACCGGCATGCCGCGGCCGTCGTCCGTGACGCTGACCGAGCCGTCCGTGTGCACGGTGACGTCGATGCTCTTGGCGTGTCCGGCGAGTGCCTCGTCGACGGAATTGTCGATGACTTCCTGCGCCAGGTGGTTCGGGCGCGCGGTGTCGGTGTACATGCCGGGCCGGCGCTTGACCGGGTCCAGCCCCGACAGGACTTCGATATCGGCGGCGTTGTAGCGACTGCTCATGAAGGTCACGCGGTGAACGGAAGCCCGCCATGGTGGCGGCAACGGCGACCGCAAGCAAGCGGCCGCCGCAGACCCGTGCCGGGCAGCCGCCGGACCTAGCGCAGCCCCTCGAAGCCCCCGGCAAACAGGCGCTCGTACTCGTACGCGCCCACGTCGAAGGTGCCGAAATCGTTGGCGTTGCCGGGACTCTCGATGCCGCGCACGGTGCCGTCGATGTCCGGATCGTCGGTCGGCGCCAGCCCCGACGTGCAATAGTCGATCGCGCTGTTGCCGGGACGCAGGCGGTAGTTGCCGCGCGGCGCATCCACGAACTCGATGGGCGCAATGTCGCTGCGCGACAGCCCGCTCCAGATCTGTCCTGCGCTCATGATCAGGCAGTCGCCGGTATGGGTCGTTGCTGCGCCGTTCTGGGCATAGAGCTGGGTGTGGCCGCTGATCAGGGTCGAATAGAAGGCGTACTGCGTGATTGAGTCGCCGCTGCTGCCGTCGGCGAAGATCGGCGACGGGATAGAGGCCCCTGCGGTGTTGTCCGCAATCGTGGTGTAGGTGAAACGCAGTTTGCCGGCGGTCGTGCGGATCGGCGCGCACATCGTATTGGCGCCAACGCAACGATTGCGCGCGACGATGCTGCCGAGCAGGCGTAGCTCGCTGTTCTGGCCGCGGACAGATATCGCCGGACCGTCGTCGGCGAGGTTGTCGCGGATCATGCTGTGAAACAGTGCGCCGGTGGCGCCTGCGGCTAGCGCGATGCCGCCGCCGCGTGGCGCCGTGTTGCCCGACAGGCGCAGGCATTCCTGTTCGGCACTGCAGGGGCGCTGCGGACCCATCGAGTAGCGCGTGAACTGGATATAGCCACCGTCCGACCCGTAGGCACCGCCGCCTTCGATGCCGGCGGTGTTGTCCCGGATCACCGTCGACTCGGCAAGCAGCTTGCCGAACGTGCCGCGCACGTGGATGCCGCCGCCGCGGTTGCTCGCGGTGTTGTTGCGCACCAGCAGGCCATCGACGGGCCGTGCGATGTCCGGATCGCTGCCGACGCCGACGAGGCCGGCGTCGACATAGACGCCGCCACCGTCGGCGGCGCGGTTGTCCCGTATGACCACGGCGTACGGCCGCAGGCGCAAGGTGCCGCCGGCGACGCCGAAACCGCCGCCGAGGCTCGCGCGGTTGTTGTCGATTTCGACGGTGTGTTCCACGTCGACGATAGCGTTGGTGCCGTTGACCGACACACCGCCGCCAACGATGGCGACGTTGTCGTGGATGCGGGCGTCGGCGATCGCGACGCGCGTGCGCCCGCCGACCGATACACCGCCGAAGTCGCCGATGTCACCGCCGGCGCCGCCGTTGCGTATGTCGAGGCCTTCGAGCCGCACGACGATGCCGTCCGGGGTGTCGGTCCAGGCCGTCACGACGGCCCAGGAACCGCTGCCGGCGAGTTCGGTGCGACCGTCCGGTGCGGGCGCGTCGCAGCTGGTGTAGCCGCCGCGCAGGGTCACGTCGGAATCGACGAACAGCTCCTGGTTGGCGTAGACCTGGTTGCGCGCGATGTGGATCGTGTCGGCACCCGGGTTGGCTTTGGCCCGGGTCAGCGCGACGGCCAGCGACGACGTGTCGCAACCGGGGTCGGCGCCGACACGGATCGTCAGCGCCGGAACTGGCGCCGTGAGGGTGAGCAGGGACAGCAGGGCAATGCAGCGTTTCACGCGAGGCTCCGTCAGGGGGACGCAGCCAAGGACGGAAGCGGGTTCGCCGTGCCGTCACCGCGAATGTGGGCTGCATCGCGGCAGGAGCGTGATGCCGGTCGGGAAACGGAAGCGTGGTCGGTGCGGCGGGCGCCTTTGGCACCTCGCAGGGGGTTTCGCTGCCGGTGCCGCCTGCCGTCAGGCGCGGAGGATCAGCGTGGCGAAGCGCATCCCTTCAGCGGACGTCGCATCGCCGTAGTCGCGGACTTCCCGCTGCACCACGTAGCCGGCCTGCTGGGCGAGCGCATGCAGTTGCGACGGGGCGTAAGGGCGTATGGTTTCGTCCGTGCGGAATTCTTCGCGCATCACGTCGTCGGCGCCGAAGACCCGGTACCAGCGTTCGATCCGGTTCGTGCCGTCCGGGTTGGCGGTGATGCGCTTGCGGCGCTCGAGCGTGCCCTCGCCGTGCGGGCGGCGATAGTCGAGGCGGAACTCGGCAAAGCTCTCGACCGGCCGTGGCACGAAGGCGTCGACGACGACGCAACCCTCGCCGTCCAGCAGCGGCCGCAAGCCAGCCAGCACCCGCGCCGCGACAGTCACGTCGGTCAGGTAAGTGATCAGCGAATACGGCAGCAGGACAGTGGCGAAACGGCCGCGTACCGCGAGCGCACGCAGGTCTGTCTGCAGCACCCGTGCATCCAGTCCGCGCGCCGCCGCGTCTGCGCGCAGGCGCCTTAGCATGGGCAGCGAGCGGTCGGCGCCGCTCACATCGAGGCCGGCGCCGAGCAGCGGGAGCAGGACGCGTCCGGTGCCGCAGCCGAGTTCGAGCACGGCGCCACGCTGCTGCGTGCAGAAATCGCGATACCAGCCGACATCATCGAAGGGCATGCTTTGCCCCATGTCTGTGGCATAGACCTCGGCGATCGCATCGTAGGACCAGGTCATTGGCAGTTCTCCGCGCAGAGTGTGCGATACAGGGCGAGCTGACGCGCGGCCATCGCGTCCCAGGTAAAGCGGTCCAGCGCCTGCCGGTCGGCACGTTCGAGCCGATGCCGCAGCGAGCTGTCGCGCAGCAGTGGTGCAATCGTCGCGGCCAGGCCGGCGATGTCACTGCTGGCGACCAGTGCCTCGAGTCCGGCACCGGCGAAACCGCGCGCGCCGTCGGCCGTCGTCGCGCACACGCGGCTGGCCAGCAGTGATTCGATGAGCTTGATCGACGAGCCGCGGATGTCGACCTGGGGATTGATGCTGAGACTGCATTGGGCCAGATGCGGTGCGGGATCGACGAAGGCCGATACCAGTTCGATACCGGGCAGGCGCAGGCGCGATTCGTGGTCGGCAATTGCGGCGGACTCGGCACCGCCGAGTATGCGCAGACGCAGCTGCGGAAATTCGGCCCGCAGCGCCGGCCAGGCGGTGTCGATGAAGACAAGGATGCCGTGCAGGTTCTGCGCGTAGCGGAACGGACCCATGAACAGCAGCAGCCCGTCCGGCGAGGCGGAATAGTCCGCACGCCGGTCGGTGGCACCGTTACCGATCAGGGTTGCCGCCTGCGGTGCGAGCAGCGCGGCATCTTCCTCCGAACACACGACGGTGCCGTCGTACCGCGCGATCGCGGCGCGCTGGCGCGCGTCACCGGTCGGGTCGTTCGCACCCAGATACACGTCATGCAGGCAGAGCAGCCAGCGTGGCGGGCGGCGCGCGGACGCCGGAGCGAGTTCGGCGAGCTCCATGAATTCGATCTGCACGATGTCCGGGCGGAAGCGCGTGATGGCCGCATCCAGTGCGCCGCGCAGGCCTGGCCACGCATGCCGTTCGAGGCGCTCGGACAAGGGCAGCGGCGCTTCGCCGGGACGGTCGCCGCGACCCTCGACGAGATGCGTGCCGCACATGTGCTGCAGCCACGGCGCGCTCGCTTCGCCGTAGAGCGAGGCTTCGTCGCCCAGCAGGAAGAAATCCACGTCGCCGGACAATCGCGTCACGAGTTCGGCCACGCGCCGCGCCCCGCCGTGCGCCGGCGGGAACAGGGCGAACGGCGACACCAGCAGCACGCGCGGTCGGCGTATCGAATCCGTGCGTGGCGCCTGATACCAGCGGTCCTGTGTGATGCGATCGAAGCGCAGGCCGTTGCGGCGCGCGCGTTCGGTCGCGAGGCGGCACCGGAACAGCCGCAGGGCCAGTCCGACGCCGCGCAGCTCCCGGCGCGAGCGCGCGTCGAGGTGCGCGAGGCGTTGCAGGCTGCGCAGCGGATGCCGCCGTGTCCAGCGGTGACGCAGATCGAACAGCAGTTCGTTGCGCGCGATGACGCGCGCGACTTCATCCGCGTCGTAGTAGCGCTGCACCGTGCCGCGATGCCGATGATGCGCGTGCGAAGCCGGGCAGAACACCAGCTCCCAACCCTCGCTCCAGGCGCGGATGCCCCAGTCGGCGTCCTCCCAGTAGAACGGGTTGTAGTCGCCCGAATCGGCTACGTAGCGGCGCAGCACGCCGGTACGGCACAGCGAGCTGCCGCCGCCCGGATAGAGATTGCCGCGCGCGATCGCGAGATCACCCGGATCGCGTTCATAGACGACCGCGCGATCGGGGCCGGCGTGGAAATCGGACCAGCCGGTTTCCTCGCGCCGCCGCGCCGGATCCGTGAAGAAGATCTGTGACGTGACCGCGAAGACGTGTTCGCTGCGGTAGGGCAGCAGCTGCGCGATCGCGTCGGGATCCAGGCACATGTCGCTGTTGAGCAGATAGCTCCAGTCGTGGCGTGCGGTGGCCAGGCCGGCCGCGATCGCGCCGTTGTAGCCAAGCGCCCGCGCATGGAACTGCCAGTCATGGCCGGGCCAGCGGGCGAGCAGCGCGGCGTAGTCGCTGCGCGGGGCGCCGTTGACGACGACGATGACCTGATGCGGTTCGGCGATGCGTGCCAGCGCCGCGTCGAGCGCGGTCAAGGTGTCGACCAGCAGGTCGGGCGTGCCGCGTTCCGGAATCACGACGCTGACGCCCTGTCCGCATTCGCCGCGCGCGATGCGTACCGGGCCGCGCCGCAGGCGCGCGAGCGTGTCGGCGCCAAACAGCGCCAGGGCCAGCGGCAGGTGCGGCAGCAGGCGCAGCGCCCCGGCCGCCAGACGCAGCACCCGCTTCACACCAGCCATTCCGCCGCCGGCATGACGTCGCCGCGATGCGCGCGTGCGTACCAGCGCAGCGCCTGTTCCGCGAACATCGCGCACCAGACGTTGGCTTGCGGCGCCGCCACGTCCACACGAAACGGCAGGCGCCCGCGGCCGTCGACACGGTCGCAGAGTGCCTCGGCGACGCGCGCGACCTCGCTGCCACCGGCCCCGTCGCTCAACAGCAACACGCGCAGTGTCTGCGCGAGGATGTCGCTGCGCGGCACGTCGGAATCTTCGGCTTCCGGCAGGTTGCCGTCGGCGTCGGCCAGCGCCAGGCAGCGGCGCGCGAGCGTCGCAATGGCTGCGCGGCAGTCGGGTTCCGCCACGAGCATGCCTTCGGCGAAGTACAGCGTCGGATGCAGCATGTCGAGCTTCAATGTCGCGATGCCGCTGCGCAGGCCCTGGGCGAGGCCGCGGCAGGCGGCGGCGAGCGCGGGCGGCAGCGGCACATGGCGCGCGGCCAGTTCGACACGCGAGCTGGCCTTGACCTCGAACGGGCCGCCGAGCGTCGACCATCGGGGCGGCAGCTCCGCGCCGGATCCGGTCCGTGCCGCGCGTATCGCGCCGTCCTCCACGAAGCGGGCGAGTTCGTCGACGAGCCGCGTGATGGCCGCTTGCACCGAGGTGACGAGACCAGCCTCCCGTGCGGCGCACAGGCCACGCAGCAGCATTGCGAGATCGAAGAAGAACACGGCGCGATTGCGCCAGTCGTCGGCGTCGGTGCCGTCGACGTAGGCCCGCGTTGCCGGTACCGCGCCGTCGGCCAGCACGCGACAGGCCCAGTCGGCGGCAGCCGCTGCCGCGACCGCCGTGCGCGCGTCGGCGTGTCCCGAATGGGCGGTTTCGGCGAGCCAGTGGAGGTAGTAACCGGTAATTTCCGGATAGACGTAGCGCGCCGCGCCGTTCGCGTCGAACGCGCCGAACACGCCGCCCGCATGGACGCCGTGGGTGCATTGCACGCTGCCGCCGAGCAGCCAGCCGCGCAGACGCGCCGCCGTGTCGTCGCAGCGTTCGAGGAGTCGAGGGAGAGTCATGCGGCTTCCTGGCTGAATCCGGCGGATGGTAGCCGGTCGATGCGTCGAACGTGCACTGCCGCGGTGTGGATCAGCCCATGAAATCCGAAATGATCCGGGCGATGCGTTCGCCGCTGCGCCCGTCGCCGTAGGCCGCGTCCGGTGTGAAGGCGAGCCGGAGCGGTGCCGGCGTCGCCAGCAGCCGGTTGGCCTCCGCGACGATACGGTCGGTCCTGGGCGGAACCAGTGTCGCCGTGCCCAGCGCGACGCTCTCGGGGCGCTCGGTATTCTCGCGCACGACCAGTACCGGCGTGCCCAGGTAGGGCGCCTCTTCCTGGATGCCCCCGGAATCCGTGATCGCAAGGCAGGACTGCGCAAGGACCGCGATGAACGGCCGGTAATCCAGTGGCTCCACGAGACTGATGCGGGCATGGCCGGACAGATGGCGGCGGATGCGATGGCCGACCGTGGGATTCGGGTGCACCGGACAGACGATGCCGATATCGCTGTGCTGCGTGAGCAGGTCGAGTACTGCGGCACAGACCAGATCCAGGCCACGGCCGTAGTTCTCGCGCCGGTGCAGGGTCAGCGCGATGAGGCGCGGCGTGTCGGGCAGGAATGGCAGCGCGAGCGGGCGCGTGTCTTCGATCTGCTCGCGCAGCAGATCGATGACGCTGTTGCCGACCTGATGGATGTGCGCGGCGGGGACGCCCTCGTTGCGCAGGTTGGCGGCGGCCTGGCGCGTCGGCGCGAAGTGCAGCCCCGCGATCGGTGCAATGCGGCGCCGGAAATGCTCTTCGGGAAACGGACGGTAGGGATGGCTGGTGCGCAGTCCCGCCTCCACGTGGGCGAGCGGCAGGCCGAGGTCGCGCGCCGCGAGTGCGGCCGCATAGGCGGTCGAAGTGTCGCCCTGGCTCACGATCAGCGCGCTGCCCTGATCTTGTGCCGTGTGGCGAATCTGATCACGCAGCGCGGACAACGCCTGTGACAGGGAGGTGGCGACGATCTGGCTGGCCACGAGATCGCAGCTCAGACCGAGCTGGCCGAACGTGCGCGCGACCATGGCCTCGTGCTGGCCGCTGTTGAGAAGCTGCGTGTCGAGCGAGGGTTGCGCGCGCAGCGCGCGCACGACGCTCGCGAGCTTCAGGCATTCCGGGCGCGTGCCGGCTACGACGAGGACGCGCGGGCGGTGGGCCGTCATGGCGCGTGGCTCAGGCGCCGAGCGCGGCGCAGCGCGCGGCGAGCCAGCGCTGCTCGCCGGCGTCGAGCAGTGGTGCGAGTTCGGCTTCGACCTGTGCGTGATACCCATCGAGCCAGTCGCGCTCGCCCCTGCTCAGCAGTCCGGCGACGATGGGGCGCTTGTCGATGGGGCAGAGCGTCAGCGTATCGAACGCGAGGAACTCACCGAATTCTCCGCCACCCGCCGGCACCGTCACGATCAGGTTCTCGATGCGCACGCCGTGCCGGCCCGGACGGTAGATGCCGGGTTCATTCGACGTGATCATGCCGGGAGCCAGCGGTTCGCCGGTCTCGCCCGCGACCGGCGGGCGTATCGATTGCGGCCCTTCGTGCACGTTGAGGAAATAGCCGACGCCGTGACCCGTGCCGTGGCCGTAGTTGATGCCTTCGGCCCAGATCGGCGCGCGTGCGAGTGCGTCGAGTTGCTGGCCGGTCGTGCCGCGCGGAAAGCGCGCGCGCGACAGCGCGATCATGCCCTTTAGCACCAGCGTGTAGTCGCGGCGCTGTTCCTCGGTCAGCGGGCCGAGCGCGATCGTACGCGTGATGTCGGTCGTGCCGCCTTCGTACTGGCCGCCGGAGTCGACGAGCAGCAGGCCTTCGGCAGCGAGTGTCGCGTGACGTTCCGGTGTGGCGTGGTAGTGCGGCAGCGCGGCGTTGGCCATGTAGCCGGCGATCGTGGCGAAACTCTCGCCGACGAAATCCGGCTGGGCTTCGCGCAGGTGCTGCAGTTCGGCGGCGATGTCGAGTTCGGTCAGCGTGCGCGTGGTCAGCGCCGTCTCGAGCCAGATGAGGAAGCGCACGAGCGCGACACCGTCGTGGCGCATGACGTCACGTACTCGACGCAGTTCGTCCGGCGTCTTGACAGCCTTGAAGCGCTGGCTCGGATTGAGCTGCTGCACCTGGGCGACATCGTCGCCGATGGCGGCGGCCAGTGAATGCACCACGCGGCGCGGATCGAGCAGCACACGGTCGCCGGCGCCGAGCGTCGCCAGAGCGGTCGGCGCTGCGGCATAGTCGGCAAGCACGATGCCATCGCTGCCCAGGCGGCGGCCGAGTTCCGGCGCGATCTTGCCGGGCGGCACGAACAGGATCGCGTTGTCGGGTCCGACCAGCAGGTGTGCCACGAACACGGGGTTGTAGGTCACGTCGCTGCCGCGCAGGTTCGTGATCCACGCCACGTCGTCGAGCGAGGAGACCAGATGGTGCGTGGCACCGGCCGCGGTCATCGCGTCCCGTACGCGGGCGAGCCGTTCGGTGCGGCTCGCGCTCACGTAGTCGGCCTGGTGTTCACGGACCGGTGCCGCCGGCAGCGGCGGCCGGTCGGTCCAGACTTCGTCGACGAGATCGAGATCAGAGCGCAGCGTGATGCCGTGCGCCGACAGACGCATCTGCATGAGGTCCTGCAGTCCCAGCGCCAGCACCTCGCCGGCGATCGCGACGCTAGTGCCGTGTGCCAGGTGCGTGCAGAGCCAGTCGAGATGCTCCGGCGTGTGCGGTACCGTGAGCCGCATGAGCTGCACGTCGCTGCCGGCGAGTTCCTGTTCGGCCTGCTCGAAGTAGCGCGAATCGGTCCAGAGGCCGGCGAACCCGGCGGTGACGACCAGTGTGCCGGTGGAACCGGAGAAGCCCGACAGCCAGCGCCGGGATTCCCAGCGGGATGGCAGGTATTCGGACAGGTGCGGATCGGACGACGGAACGACCACCGCGTCGACCCCATGTCGATGCAGGGCGGCGCGCAGATCGCGCAGGCGTTCACTGGTGCTCATGAAGGGGCATCTCTGGAAAGTCCGGGACCGGCTGGGTGGTGCGGCGCCCCGGGAATCGCCGGGGCCGCCAGACTACGTCACGTCGGGTTGGCAAGGTGGAAGAAAGGACCCTCGCGCGCCGGGCGATCCCGTGGAGCCATCGCAGATCCACGGGCGTCGGCGGTGCGTGCAGCCGGCCAAGCTAGCAAGCCGGCGCGGGCGGCACAAGCAAGCGCCCGCCGGCCGCGAAACGCCCCTGCGCGACGATCCGGCGGCGGTGCGGCGCCCGCGCGGCTCGCAGGCGGGGCTGGATGCCGGTAAAATCGGGTTTTCCAGCCATCCCCGCTGCTCATGACCCCTCTGATTTTCGTTACCGGTGGTGTGGTGTCCTCGCTAGGCAAGGGCATCGCCGCCGCCTCTCTGGCGTCCATCCTCGAAGCGCGCGGCCTGCGCGTGACGATGATGAAGCTCGATCCCTACATCAACGTCGACCCGGGCACGATGAGCCCGTTCCAGCACGGCGAGGTCTACGTCACGGACGACGGGGCCGAGACCGACCTCGACCTCGGCCACTACGAACGCTTCGTGCGCACGCGCCTGACCGGGCGCAACTCGATCACGACCGGGAAGATCTACGAGGCCGTGATCCGGAAGGAACGCCGCGGCGACTATCTCGGCGCGACCGTGCAGGTGATTCCGCACATCACCGACGAGATCAAGCACTGCATCTACGAAGCCACGCGCGGCTACGACGTCGCGCTCGTGGAGATCGGCGGCACGGTCGGCGACATCGAGTCGCTGCCGTTCCTCGAGGCCATCCGCCAGATCCGCATCGAGCACGGTCCCGAGAAGTGCATGTTCATGCACCTGACCCTGGTGCCGTATATCAAGGCCGCCGGCGAGATCAAGACCAAGCCCACCCAGCATTCGGTGAAGGAACTGCGCACGATCGGCATACAGCCGGACGTCTTGCTGTGCCGCTGCGAGCAGCCGCTGCCCGACAGCGAGCGGCGCAAGATCGCGCTGTTCACCAACGTCCCCGAGCGCGCCGTGCTCAGCGCGATGGATGTCGACACGATCTACCAGCTGCCCTCGTGGCTGCACGCGCAGGGGCTGGACCGGCTCGTCATCGATCACCTGCGCCTGGACGCCGGTCCGGCCGACCTGTCGGCCTGGGATCGCGTCGTGGCCGCGGTCGAGAATCCCAAGGACGAGGTCACCATCGCCATCATCGGCAAATACGTCGAACACAAGGACGCCTACAAGTCGCTCGGCGAGGCGCTGCGTCACGGCGGCATCAAGCAATCCACGCGGGTCAATCTGCGCTGGCTCGAGTCCGAGCAGATCGAAGCCGAGGGCGGCACCGCGCTGCAGGATTGCGATGCGGTCCTCGTGCCGGGCGGGTTCGGCAAGCGCGGCTTCGAGGGCAAGGTCGCCGCGGCGCGCTGGGCGCGCGAGAACGGCGTGCCGTATTTCGGCATCTGCTACGGCATGCATGCGGCCGTCGTCGACTTCGCGCGCAACATCGCCGGTCTCGAAGGCGCGAATTCGAGCGAGAACGAAAAGAACTGCGCGCATCCCGTCATCGCGCTGATCACCGAATGGCGCACGGCCGCCGGCGACCTCGAAAAGCGCACCGAGGAATCCGACCTCGGCGGCACCATGCGCCTCGGTGCGCAGGAATGCCGCCTCAAGGCCGGTACGCTCGCCCGCAAGCTCTACGGCCAGGATGTCGTGCGTGAGCGGCACCGGCATCGTTATGAATTCAACAACCTCTATCGCCAGCAGTTCGAGGATCTCGGTCTGACGATTGCCGGCAAGTCCATGGACGACCTGCTCGTCGAGATGATCGAGCTGCCGAACCATCCCTGGTTCCTCGCCTGCCAGTTCCATCCGGAGTTCACCTCGACGCCGCGCGACGGCCATCCGCTGTTCATCGGCTTCGTGCAGGCCGCGCGCGAGTACAAGCTCGTGCGCACGGCGCCGCGTCTGGCGCAGGCGGCGGGCGCATGAGCATGGAACTGTGCGGGTTCAAGGTTGGACTCGACCAGCCCCTGTTTCTGATCGCGGGTCCGTGCGTCATCGAATCGCTGCAGTTGCAGGTCGACACGGCCGGTACGCTCAAGGAAATCACGGGGCGGCTCGGCGTGAACTTCGTCTTCAAGTCGAGCTTCGACAAGGCGAATCGCACCTCCGGCACCAGCTTCCGTGGCCCGGGTCTCGAAGAGGGTCTGAAGGTGCTGGCGGAAGTGAAGCGCCAGCTCGGTGTGCCGGTGCTGACCGACGTGCACGAATACACGCCGATGAACGAGGTCGCGAGCGTCGTGGACGTGCTGCAGACGCCGGCATTCCTCTGCCGCCAGACCGATTTCATCCAGAACGTCGCGCGCGCCGGCAAGCCGGTCAACATCAAGAAGGGGCAGTTCCTGTCGCCCTGGGAAATGAAGCACGTCGCCGCCAAGGCCAAGGCCACCGGCAACGGGCAGATCCTGGTCTGCGAGCGCGGCGCGAGCTTTGGCTACAACAACCTGGTCTCGGACATGCGCAGCCTTGCGGTCATGCGCGACACGGGCTGCCCGGTCGTGTTCGATGCGACGCATTCGGTGCAGCTGCCCGGCGGCGCCGACGGCAAGTCCGGCGGCCAGCGCGAATTCGTGCCGGTGCTGTCGCGCGCGGCCGTCGCGGTCGGCATCGCGGGCCTGTTCGCCGAAACCCATCCGGACCCGGACAACGCGCTCAGCGACGGGCCGAATGCCTGGCCGCTGGGCAAGATGGAAGCCTTGCTCGAAACGCTGCTCGAGATCGACGCGGTCGCCAAGCGCGCGCTCGTCGCGGAGGCGAGATGGTGACGGCAATACAGATGGCCGCCTGGCCGCACTAGCGTTGCCGGGAACAGGCGCACTTCACTCCGGATGCCGGGATTGATCATGAACACGGTGGAACCACGAGGACGATGGAAGCGATGCTGCCGGCCAACCGGCTCGGCGGCATTCGGTCGTGCCCTGTCGGTTGCCGGCTGATGAGTTCAGCGGAGGAAAGATCATGATCCAGGTCATTCGCCATTGGTCGTTTCGCGTGTTCCTGGCAGCCTTCCTGTCCGGTTCGGTGACAGCGAAGGCGCAGCAGCAGATCGAGACAGCGGGCAGTACGTGGTACGGCGAGGCGCTGGCCGCCGGTGACGGCCTCGTTGCCGTGGGCAGCGAAGCCTCGGATTTCGTGGACGTCTATCGGCGCAGTGCGGACGGCTGGCAAATGGACGGCCGCGTGCTGGCGACCGACGGGAATTCGTTCGGCTATCGCGCCGCTCTCGGCGGCGACTGGCTCGCGATCGCAAACCGCGATATTGCCGTCAGCGGGTGGCCGAACTACGTCGACCTGTTCCGCCGCAACGGCGGCAATTGGTCGTTCGTGCAACGCGTCGCGACGCCGAATGCGCTGCCGTTCGATTCGGGCTATATCCACAAGATGGTGGTCGGAGCGGATTCACTGGTGGTCTCGCTCGTGCGCTACGGCGCCGAAGGTGAAATCGCCGGCTACAGCACCTGGTACTACGACTATGCGGGTGGCACCTGGAGTGCGGCGCGACAACTGCTGTCGCCGTACGTGCAGCGCTGGTTCGGGGTGGGTCTGTCGATGGACGGCGACCGGCTTGCCGTGGCCGATCTGGCGGCGCCGATCAGCAGCGGCTACGGTGCAGCATCCGTCTATCGCCGGATCGGCGGAACCTGGATGCATACCGCCACGCTGGTCTCGCCCCAGCCATCGCAACTGGCTTTCGGCCTGGATGTCGCGCTCTGCGGAAAGCGACTTGCCGTGACAGCGACGCCGCTCAGCAACCAGCCGCTGCCGCGGTCGAACCGGATATTCCTGTATGCCGGCGAAGACATCGTCTGGGGCGCGGACGGACCGCCGCTGCTGTCGCCGCTACCGTCGGCGAGTCAGTTCGACGAGAGGTTCGGCACGAAACTGGCCTGCAGTCACGAAGCGCTGGCGACGCGCGCTAATCTGCGCAGTACCGTCCACGCCGTTTCGCTGACCGGCGAACGCACGATACAGCAGCTGACCGTTGCTCAGGCGTCGTACAGCGCCGGCGACACCATTGCCGTCCACGGCGGTGATGTGCTCGTTGCCGACCACTGGGGGCCCGAGGGACCCGGCCCCGGCCTTGATCACCGCGGGCTGGTGTTCGCGTTCAACGGTGCAGTCGACTCGATCTTCGTGCAAGGTTTCGAATAACTCTTTTCATCGCAACGGACCTCAAGCCCTGATGAACATCACCAAGATCCACGCGCGCGAAATCCTCGATTCCCGCGGCAATCCCACGCTCGAAGCCGAAGTCACGCTGTCGACGGGCCATACTGGCCGCGCCGCCGTGCCTTCGGGCGCGTCGACCGGCTCGCGCGAGGCGGTCGAACTGCGCGACGGCGACAAGACGCGCTATCTCGGCAAGGGGGTGACCAAGGCCGTGGCCAACGTCAACACGACGATCGCCGCGGCGCTGGCCGGCTTCGATGCGAGCGATCAGGCTGCGCTGGACCGCAAGCTCATTGCGCTCGACGGCTCGCCGAACAAGAACCACCTCGGTGCGAACGCGCTGCTCGGCGTGTCGCTGGCGAATGCGCACGCGGTCGCCGCGGCGCGCGGTCTGCCGCTGTGGAAGCACCTCGCCGGCGCGCGTGCGGCGCGGCTGCCGGTGCCGATGATGAACATCGTCAACGGCGGCGCGCATGCGGACAACAACGTCGACATGCAGGAATTCATGGTGCTGCCGGTCGGCTGCGCGACTTTCTCCGAAGCGCTGCGCTGCGGTACCGAGATCTTCCATGCGCTGAAGTCCGTGCTGAAAGGGCGCGGCCTGTCGACCGCGGTCGGTGACGAAGGCGGTTTCGCGCCGGATCTGAAATCCAACGAGGAAGCCGTCGAGACCATCCTCGAGGCCATCGCCAAGGCGGGTTACAAGGCCGGTGAAGACGTCTATCTCGGCCTCGACGTGGCCAGCTCGGAGTTCTTCGAGAACGGCAAGTACAACCTCCATGGCGAAGGCAAGCGCCTGAGTTCCGAGCAGTTCGCCGATTTCCTCGCCGACTGGTGCGCACGCTATCCGATCATCACGATCGAGGACGGCATGGCCGAAGGGGATTGGGACGGCTGGAAAGTGCTGACCGACAAGCTTGGCGGTTCGGTGCAGCTCGTCGGTGACGATCTGTTCGTCACGAACACGGCCATTTTCCGGCAGGGCATCGAGAAGAAGATCGCGAATTCCATCCTGATCAAGGTCAACCAGATCGGCACGCTGACCGAGACCCTGGAAGCGATCGCCATGGCCGATGCAGCCGGGTATTCCTCGGTGGTGTCGCACCGTTCCGGAGAGACCGAGGACACCACGATCGCCGACATCTCGGTGGCGACGACGGCGACGCAGATCAAGACCGGCTCGCTGTGCCGCAGCGACCGCGTGGCCAAGTACAACCAGCTCCTGCGCATCGAGGAAGCGCTGGGCGCGGCTGCGATCTACGCAGGCCGTCAGGCATTCCCGAACCTGCCCAACCTGTTCCGCTGAGGCTCGCGCGTGCTGCGCTACGCCGCTCTGATCCTGCTCGCACTGCTGATCGTTCTGCAGATCAAGCTGTGGACCGGGGCAGGCGGCGTGCGCGACGTCGAAAGCCTGCGCCAGGCGGTGGCTGAGACGCGCAAGGCGAACGAAGCGCTCAAGGCGCGCAACGACGCGCTGCAGGCGGAAGTGCGCGACCTCAAGGAAGGGCGCGACGCGATCGAGGAACGCGCGCGTTCCGAGCTCGGACTGGTCAAGCCGGGCGAAACCTTCTATCAGGTCGTCGAGCCCGCGACGCCCGGCATGCCGCCGCCGCCCCAGCAACAATGAGCGCCCATCAATGACTGGCTTCTGGTGCGTGGTGCCGGCCGCCGGCCGCGGGCGCCGTTTCGGCGGCGACGTGCCCAAGCAGTATCTGCGCCTCGGCGAAAAGCCGTTGCTGCTGCATACCCTCGAGCGGCTCGCGGCACATCCGCGCATCGCCGGGCTCATGCTCGTCGTCGCTGCGGGTGATGCGAGCTGGGCGCAGGGCCTGGTCGAGGTGCTCGGCAAGCCACTGCTGCGCGCCACGGGCGGTGCGGAACGCGCCGATTCGGTGCTGGCGGGGTTGCGCGCACTGCCGGCTACGGTTTCCGCGGGCGACGCCGTACTCGTGCACGATGCAGCGCGACCTTGCGTGCGTGCGGCCGACATCACACGCCTCATCGACGAGGCCGTGCCCGCCGGCGGCGGACTGCTCGCGGCGCCGCTGCGCGATACGCTCAAGCGCGCCGGTGTGGACCGTCGGGTGGCCGCGACCGAAGCGCGCGAGGCGCGCTGGCGTGCGCTGACGCCGCAGGTGTTTCCGCGCGGTGCACTCGAGGCGGCGCTTGCCGCGGCCGCGGCCGGGGGCGTCGCGATCACGGACGAGGCGATGGCGATGGAGCGTGCCGGTCACGCGCCACTGCTCGTCGAAGGCAGCGAAGACAACATCAAGGTGACGACGCCGGCCGATCTTGCCCTCGCGGAGTTTCTGCTGGCGCGCACGTGAGCCGGCCTTCACCTGTTTTTTGGATCGGATGAGCATGCGAATTGGACAAGGTTTCGACGTGCACGCCTTCGGCGCGGGCGATCACGTAGTGCTCGGCGGCGTGGCGATACCGCATACCCACGGCGTCGTGGCGCATTCGGACGGCGACGTCGTGATTCACGCGCTGTGCGACGCGCTGCTCGGGGCGCTCGCGCTCGGTGACATCGGCACGCATTTCCCGCCGAGTGACGAGCGCTGGCGCGGCGCCGACAGCCGCGTGTTCCTGCGGCACTGCCGTGGATTGCTGCGCGAGCGCGGGTACGTGCTGGGCAACGCCGACGTGACTGTGGTTGCCGAACGACCGAAGGTCGGGCCGCATGCGCTGCGGATGCGGGAACGTCTGGCCGAGGATCTCGGTTGCGACGTCGATGCGATCAGCGTGAAGGCGACCACCAGCGAGCGGCTCGGTTTCACCGGACGCGGCGAAGGCATTGCCGCGATGGCGGTTGCGCTGCTCGTGAAGGATGTGCCGTGAGCCTGCTGCCATACGCGTTCGGCGAGCCGCCGTTGCGCGCCCGGCTGCGTACTCAGCCCGAGGATTTCGTCGTCGACGAGGACCTGGGCTTCTCGCCCGACGGCGCCGGCGAGCACGTCTTCGTGCGCGTGGAAAAGCGTGGCGCGAATACCGAATGGGTAGCGCGGCAGCTCGCGCGGTTCGCGGGCGTGGCGCCGGACGCGGTCAGTTATGCCGGACTCAAGGATCGTCACGCGGTGACGCGGCAGACCTTCTCGGTGCGGGTGCCGGTCAAGCGCGAACTCGCCTGGGACGCCGCCGCAGGCGAGGGTTTCCGCGTGCTCGGTGCCATCCGCCACGGGCGCAAGCTCCGGCGCGGTGCACTGGAACGCAATCGCTTCCGCATCGTGCTGCGCGAGGTGCGCGGTGATCGCGCGGCGGCCGAGACCCGGTTCAGCCTGATCGCCGCGCGCGGCGTGCCGAACTATTTCGGCGAACAGCGTTTCGGCCGTGACGGCGACAACGTCGCGCGTGCGCAGGCCATGTTCGACGGCAGGCGAGTGCCGCGCCACGAACGCAGCCTGCTGTTGTCCGCGGCTCGCGCGCAGATCTTCAACGATGTGCTGGCCGGGCGCGTGCAGCGCGGCGACTGGGACCGCGCACTGTCCGGCGAGGTCTGGATGCTCGACGGCAGCCACAGCATCTTCGGACCCGAAGCCGTGACGGCGGAGCTGGAGGCACGGCTCGCGCGCGGTGACATTCATCCGACGGGACCGCTCTGGGGGCAGGGATCGCTACGTTCCGACGGCGACGTCGCCGCTCTGGAGCGTGCGGCTGCGGCGGCCCGCGGTGGCCTGGCTCGCGGGCTCGAAGCGGCCGGGTTGGGCCAGGAACGGCGCAGCCTGCGTCTCGTCGCCCAGGAGCCGGGACTGGCCTGGGATGGCGACGCGCTCGTCGTGTGCTTCGCGCTGCCGGCCGGTTGCTATGCGACGACCCTGCTGCGCGAGCTGGCCATCTGCGACCTCGCCGGCATCGCCGATCCGGTGCAAGAATAGCCGCCAGCCGCGGTGGCTGTAGCGGAAATCGCGAGTTGGGCGCAGTCCGCTTCCGTGCCCGCAGACGCTTCCTATACTGGGTTACACACGGCGCCGGACCCGGCGCGCCAACCAGTAACGTGAGGAGATCGTCATGAACAGAACCCTTCTCTGCAGCGTCGCCATCGCCGCCGCAGGCCTGGCGCTAGTCGGTTGCGCGAGCACCGGCGGCGGCTCGAAGAAGACCAGCTACGACTATGAGGTCGATCAGGAAAAGATCGTGTCGGTCAACAAGTGGGCCAACGATCGCGGTCACAGCGTCACGTGGGTCAACCTGCCTCGCAAGGGCCGCAAGGAAGGCGACGCGAAGGACTGAATGCCGGCCGTTGATCCGGCGCGGCGTGGCGGCTTCGCGCGTGCATCATCGTCGAGTTACTTCCGTTGCCGCAGCAGCACCAGTGCGGCCCCCGTGCCGCCCTGTTCGGCACGGGCCGAAGCGAATGCGACGACATCGTCGCGCTGGCGCAGCATCCGGTCGACCAGCCGCTTGATCACCGGGCCCGCGGCGCGCGAGCGCAGGCCCTTGCCGTGGATCAGCTTGACGCATTGCAGGCCGCGCTGGTGTGCCTCGGCAAGAAAGCCGGCGATCGCCGCGCGTGCGACCTCGGCCGTCATCTGATGCAGATCGATCTCGTCCTGCACGCTGTAGCTGCCGCGCTTGAGCCGCTTGAGCACGTCGGGCCGATAGCCCTCGCGCAGGTAGCTCAGCTCCTCGCCGACCTCGATTTCCGCCGGATCGATCTGCATCGTCATCAGCTCGTCGAGCACACGCGCTTCGTCGAGCTCGAACTGGCGCGGTTCCGGCGCCGGACGGGGCGTCTGCACTGCCGGCTCGGCCGGCGTGTGGCGCCGGACCGGGCCTATGGCTTGCTCGAACAACGCGCGGTCGGCGTCGCTCACGTCGGGCGATGGGCGAGGGCGTTTGCGCATTGCGGCGGGCTTAGTTCGTTCCGAGGGGGCCAGGGCGCCGCCACCTTACGCCATCGGCGCGTGATGGCGCAGCGAATCCGCTAAACTTTCGGCCTGTTTCCGCGGATCTACGGCATGCGAGTCCTGGTTTCCAACGATGACGGCGTCGACGCGCCGGGCATACGCGTACTGGCCGAACGTCTGTCCGCGGTCGGCAGTGTCACCGTCGTCGCGCCCGATCGCGACCGTTCCGGCGCCAGCAATTCACTGACCCTCGATCAGCCGATCCGCGTCAGCCGCATGGACGACGGCCGCTACCGCGTCGCCGGCACGCCGACCGATTGCGTACACCTGGCGCTCGCAGGGTTGCTCGATTTCCAGCCCGACATCGTCGTCTCCGGCATCAACAACGCCCCCAACCTCGGCGACGACGTAATCTATTCGGGGACCGTCTCGGCGGCGATGGAAGGCCGTTTCCTCGGCCTGCCGGCGATCGCCGTTTCCCTGGCTTGCCACAATCACGAGGCCCTGCATTACGAAACCGCGGCACAGGCCGCGCTCGTGCTGATGCAGCGGCTGCTCGTCGATCCACTTCCGGCCGACACCATCCTCAACGTGAACGTGCCGGACCGGCCCTGGAACGAGATTCGCGGCTTCGCCGTGACGCGGCTCGGCCGGCGGCATCGTTCCGCGCCCTGCATACGTGAGCGCGATCCGCGCGGCCGTCCGATCTACTGGATAGGCCCGGCCGGCGAAGCCGAGGACGACGGTCCCGGCACCGATTTCCATGCGGTGCGCGAGGGGTCGATCTCGATCACGCCGATCCAGGTCGACCTCACGCGCTACCAGGCGCTCGAGAAAGTCGCCGGCTGGGTGACCAGCCTGCCACGCCCGGACGCTGCGGGCGCATGAGCGCGTACTCGCGACTGACGCCGGAGGCGCGTGGTCTCGGCATGACCTCGCAGCGTGCCCGGGACCGGCTCATCGAGCGACTGCAGGCCGACGGCATCCGCGACCGGAGCGTACTGGACGTGATGCGTGAATTGCCGCGTCATCTGTTCGTCGAGGAAGCCCTGGCGACGCGTGCTTACGAAGACACGGCGTTGCCGATAGGCCAGGGGCAGACGATCTCGCAGCCCTGGGTCGTCGCGCGCATGAGCGAGGCGCTGCTCGAGTTCGGCCGGCCGGGGCGCGTGCTCGAGATCGGTACCGGTTCGGGGTATCAGGCGGCCGTGCTGGCCGGGCTGGTCGACCAGGTCTATACGGTCGAGCGCATCGAGGAATTGCTGCGCAATGCGCGCCGGCGCTTCCGCAAGCTCGGCATCTCAAACTTGCGCTCGCGGCACGACGACGGTCGTCTGGGCTGGCCCGAGGAGGCGCCGTTCGACGCCATCGTGCTGACCGCGGCCGGCGCGGAACTGGAAACGGCCCTGCTCGATCAGCTCGCCCCCGACGGCGTGCTCGTCGCTCCGGTCGGGCCGGCCGGGCGCCAGGAGCTCATCCGGGTGCGCCGCGATGGCGAGCATCGTGTCCGCGAGACCTTGTGCAAGGTCAGCTTCGTGCCGCTGCTGGGCGGTGTGCTTTGACGCCGCGCCGCGGGACCGGCGCGCTCCAGGGACGGGTGATGCCATGAGACTGTTCAAACCGCTGTACGAGAAGGCGCTGGTCTGGGCCGCGCATCCCCAGGCCGAACGGCTGCTCGCCGGGCTCAGTTTCATCGAGGCCATCATTTTCCCGGTCATGCCCGAGGTCATGCTCGCGCCGATGACGCTCGCGCGGCCGAGCCACTGGTTCCGCTATGCGACGGTCAGCCTGGTGTTCTCGCTGATCGGCGCGGTGGTCGGTTATGCGCTGGGGCATTTCGCGTTCGAGGCATTGCGCCCGCTGTTCGACGTGCTGGGCTGGCTGCCGAAGATCGACGCGATGGTGCAGACCCTGCGCACCGAAGTTGCCGGCAGTGCCTGGGCCGCCTTCGTCATGCTCGTACTCGCCGGGTTCATCCCGGTTCCGCTAAAGATCTTCACCTGGGCCTCGGGCATCGTCGGCATACCGATGATCGCGTTCATACCGGGCATGATCGTCGGCCGAGGCAAGCGTGTGTATGCAGTGACCGGTGCCATCCGCCTGGGCGGTCCCAGGGCCGAGGCACTGCTGCACAAATATGTGGAATGGCTGGGCTGGCTCGTGGTCGCGCTGCTCGCAGGCGTCGTCGTCTGGTTCCAGCTGCGGCACTGAACAAGGGCACGCGATGCATTCCGAACGCACGAGGGCCACGAATGCCAAGGCCGCCGCCGGCGTACTGCTGGCGCTGTTGCTGAGCGCGTGCGCCAGTACGCCGCCGGCACCGGTCGAAGACATCGCACTCGATGACGGCAGGCCGCGGCCCAGCGCTGCGCCAGTGCGGGACGCGCGGGAGCCCGAGCCGGCGCAGACGCACCGGGTCGTAGCCGGCGACACCCTGTATTCCATCGCGTTCAAGAACGGCATGGACTACCGCGAACTCGCGCGCATGAATCGCATCGATGCGCCGTTTCGCATCTATGTGGGCCAGACGCTGAGGCTGGCGGACCCGCCGCCAGCGGCCGGTGTGGCGGTGACGGCGGCTCCCGTGTCCGGCGGTCCGGCCACGGTGACAGCGTTGCCGGACCCGCCCCGACCGGGCACATCGGCACCGTCGAACGGGCGCGTGGACCCGCGCATGGTCCGCTCGACGCCGCCGCCGGGTAACGAACGCATCGCACCGCCTCCTCCACCCGACAAGCCCCCGCCGAACTCCGTGGCGGCCGTGGCCGCTCCGCCGCCGGGCACCGTGCCGGCGATCGCCCCGGTGCCGGTGCCGCCGCCGGTCGCCCCGACGGCCGTTCCGCCGCCCGACCCGGTGGCGGTGCCATCCAAGGGCGGCGCGCTCGCGCCCGGGGCGAACGCGACAGCGGTTGCCGCACCCGGCCCGGCCACGCCGGTGCTATCCAGCGGCGGCGTCAGCTGGCGCTGGCCCGCGAGCGGCAAGATCGTGGGCACCTTCGTCGCGGGCGACCAGACGCGCCAGGGCGTGGACATCGCGGGGACTGCCGGTGCGAACGTGGTTGCCGCCGCCGATGGCACGGTGGTCTACAGCGGCAACGGGCTGCTCGGCTATGGCGAGCTCGTCATCGTCAAGCATTCGAGCACGTTCCTCTCGGCCTACGGTCACAACCGCAAGCGCCTCGTCAAGGAAGGCGATACGGTCAGGGGCGGCCAGGTGATTGCCGAGATGGGTGGTTCCAATCGGGAAATGTTGCATTTTGAAATACGGCGCAACGGAAAGCCGGTAAACCCGCTCGAGTACCTGCCGGCCCGCTGATGCCGAAGCCGGCGTCAGCGGCGCGGGGCCCGCGACGACTTCCTGCCGGCGGCGGGCCCGTGCGGAGTCGACGCGCCCGCGGCGATACATCGGTTCGGCCACCTGCACGGCCAAGCGCCACGGCTCGGAGTATGCTGGCGCAATGAGTTCCACCGCGCGCGAAGACCCCTCGCTGGACGCCGACGACATGCTGGCGCTGCTCGACGCCGTCGAGCCGCCGCAGGACGACGAGGCGCGCAGTTCGACCGGCGCCTATTTCAATGAAATCGGGCTCATCCCGCTGCTCGACGCCACGCGCGAACGGGCACTCGCCGAACGTGTGGTCGCGGGCGACAGCGAGGCGCGCCGGCAGATGATCGAGGCCAATCTGCGCCTCGTCGTGGCCGTCGCGCGCAGTTATGTCGGTCGCGGCGTGCCGCTGCTCGATCTGATCGCGGAGGGCAATCTGGGATTGATCCGTGCGGTCGAGAAATTCGATCCGGAGCGAGGCCTGCGATTCTCGACCTATGCGACCTGGTGGGTCCGCGAGTCGGTGCAGCGTGCCCTGATGCAGCAGGGACGCACGGTGCGCGTGCCCGTGCATGTGCTGCGCGAACTCGCGCAGGCGCTGCGCGCGCGGCGCGAGCTGCTGCTCGCGCTCGATCGCCAGCCGACGCAGGACGAACTCGCGACGGCGCTGAACAGATCGGTCGCCGACATCGCCGCGCTGTTCTGCGCCACGGAAGAAATCCGATCGCTCGACGCGCCCATGTCCGAGGACGATCATCGCGCGCTCGTCGAGCAGCTCGCCGCGGACAGTGCCGGTACGGGCAGCAGCGGCGAGCTGGTCGAACTCGCCGATGCGCGCCTGCCGGGCTGGCTCGCCAAGCTGACACCACGGCAGCGTCTCGTCGTCGAGCGACGCTACGGACTTGCGGGCCATGCGGCGCAGACGCTCGCTGAAATCGCCGACGAACTCGGCCTCACCCGCGAGCGCGTGCGCCAGATCCAGGTCGAAGCCCTGTCGCGGCTGAGGCGCCTCGGTGAGGCGGAGGGGTTGGGACGCGGCAACGAGCCGAGTCGCTGACGCATGCCGGCGCCGTGGTGCACCACCCGGGCTGCGTGATTTCTGGCACGTCACGATCGGATAGCGAACTCTGCTGCGGATGCAGTGCCCGGGTGCGGCTCGGCAGGTTTCCGTGCCTCAGGGCAGAACGAATGCCGCGACTACCCGCCGGCCCTCGCCGGCGAGCACGTTGAAGGTGCGTGCTGCCGCAGCATTGTCCATGACTTCGATGCCGACACCCCGCTGCAGAAACGCCGCCATCATTGCCTGTGACGGAAAGGTGAGTCGTGGTCCGCTGCCGAGGATGACCACCGCCGGACTCAGCGCGAGTATCGTGCCGACCGCGGACTCGTCCAGGTCGGCGACGTCACGTACGCCCCAGGCTTCGATGGCCCGGTCGGGCGCGAGAATGAAGCTGCGGTCGAGGTCCCGGTCGACGACGGTGATGGCGGTCGCGCCGACCCTGCGCACGAACAGGTACTCCCCGGGGCGATTCAGCGAGAGCTGCAAGGCGGCCTCAACGGGGCAGTGCGATGATCGGCTTTTCGGCGTTGCGGCGGAAATACACCGCGGTCCGGCCGATGGTCTGGACGGTTTCGGCCCCGGTGGCCTCGGCCAGCCGGGCGGCCTGTGCGGCGAATTCCTCGCGCTCCTCGGCCGGAATGCGGACCTTGACCAGTTCGTGGTGGTCGAGCGCGAGGCTGAATTCCTGGACGAGTGCATCGGTGACGCCCTTGGCGCCGACCAGGATGACGGGTTTCAGATCGTGGGCGAGGCCGCGCAGGTAGCGGCGCTGGCTAGTGCTCAGGGACATGGAGTCGTGGCTGAAACGCGGTGCTGGACCGCAGGCAAGGCGCACAGGGTATCATGCGCGGCCGCAGTCCCCGCGCCGGCTTTGCCAGACCTCCATGTCACGCAGCAAGAGCAGCCAGCGCTGGCTGCAGGAACACTTCAAGGATCCCTACGTCAAGAAAGCCCAGGCCGAGGGGTATCGGTCGCGCGCGGTGTTCAAGCTCGACGAACTCCTCGAACGCGACGATCTGCTCAAGCCCGGCATGACCGTCGTGGACCTCGGGGCGGCTCCGGGCGGCTGGTCGCAGCTCGTCAACGAGCGGCTCAAGGGGCGGGGCCGTATCGTCGCGCTCGACATCCTGCCGATGCAGGGCATTTCGGGGGTCGATTTCATCTGCGGTGACTTCCGCGAGGACAGCGTCCTGGCCGAGCTCGAGGCGCGACTGGACGGTGCGACCGTGGATCTTGTGCTGTCGGACATGGCCCCCAATATGAGCGGCGTGGACCTGGTCGATCAGGCACGCGCCATGCATTTGTCGGAGCTCGCGCTGGATTTCGCCAGCCGCTGGCTCAAGCCGGGTGGCGATTTCCTGATCAAGCTGTTCCAGGGCGTCGGTTTCGACGACTACGTTAGAAACTTGCGGACGGCATTTACCCGCGTCAGCATCCGTAAACCAAAGGCTTCGCGGGCGCGGTCCAACGAAGTCTATGCACTGGCCCGGGGCCGGCGCGCGTAAGGAGTGTTTTGATGAACGACATGGCCAAGAACCTGCTGCTCTGGCTCATCATCGCTGTCGTGCTGCTGACGGTGTTCCAGAGCTTCAACCCGCGCGGGACGGGCACGCAGGATCTCGCCTATTCCGACTTCATGGACAAGGTCGAGCACAATGCCGTGTCCGAGGTGCTCGTCCACAACGACAACCGCACGATCGAAGCCAAGCTCAAGGATGGCTCCTCCGTGCGCACGACCTTCCTGCCCACGGATGAGAACATCAGCGTCCTGCAGAAGAAGGTCGACAAGATGCGGGTCGAGCCTTCCGACAACGGCGTCTCGCTGTTCAGCATCCTGATCAACTGGGCGCCGTTCCTGATCTTCATCGGGTTCCTGATCTATGTGATGCGCCAGATGCAGTCCGGTGGCGGCGGCCGTGGTGCGATGAGTTTCGGCCGTTCGCGCGCACGCCTGCAGGGCGAGGATCAGGTCAAGGTCACCTTCGCCGACGTGGCGGGTTGCGACGAGGCCAAGGACGACGTCAAGGAACTCGTCGATTTCCTGCGCGATCCGGGCAAGTTCCAGAAGCTCGGCGGCAAGATTCCGCGTGGGGTGCTCATGGTCGGTTCGCCGGGCACCGGCAAGACCCTGCTCGCCAAGGCGATCGCAGGCGAGGCCAAGGTGCCGTTCTTCACGATTTCCGGCTCCGACTTCGTCGAGATGTTCGTCGGTGTCGGTGCCGCGCGCGTGCGCGACATGTTCGAGCAGGCCAAGAAGCATGCGCCGTGCATCATCTTCATCGACGAAATCGATGCCGTCGGTCGTCATCGTGGTGCCGGTCTCGGCGGCGGCCATGATGAGCGCGAGCAGACGCTGAACCAGCTCCTGGTCGAGATGGACGGCTTCGAAGGCAACGAAGGCATCATCGTGATTGCGGCGACCAACCGCCCGGACGTGCTCGACCCGGCGCTGCTGCGCCCGGGACGCTTCGACCGCCAGGTCGTCGTGCCGCTGCCCGACGTGCGCGGGCGCGAGCAGATTCTCAAGGTGCACATGCGCAAGGTGCCGGTGTCGGCCGATGTAGAGCCCATGGTCATCGCGCGCGGCACGCCGGGCTTCTCCGGCGCCGATCTCGCCAACCTCGTCAACGAGGCAGCGCTGTTCGCCGCGCGGGAGAACTCGCGCGAAGTGCTCATGAGCCACTTCGATCGCGCCAAGGACAAGATCATGATGGGCGCGGAGCGCCGCTCGATGGTCATGAGCGAGGACGAGAAGCGCAACACGGCCTATCACGAGGCCGGCCACGCCATCGTCGGGCGTCTGATGCCAGAGCACGACCCGGTCCACAAGGTGACGATCATCCCGCGCGGTCGCGCACTCGGCGTCACCATGTTCCTGCCCGAGGGCGACCGCTACAGTTACAACCGCACCTACATTCACAGCAATCTTTGCTCGCTCTACGGCGGTCGCGTCGCCGAGGAACTGATCTTTGGCGCGGACAAGGTCACCACCGGCGCGTCCAACGACATCAAGCGCGCGACCGAGATGGCGCGCAACATGGTGACGAAGTGGGGCCTGTCCGACGAGCTCGGTCCGATCGCCTACGGTGAGCAGGAGGACGAGGTCTTTCTCGGCCGCTCGGTGACGCAGCACAAGAATGTATCCGACGAGACCGCGCGCAAGATCGACGAGGTCGTGCGTACGATCCTCGATCGCGCCTATGCGCAGGCGACGCAGATCCTGACTGACAATCGCGACAAGCTCGACGTCATGGCCAAGGCCCTGCTGCAGTACGAAACCATCGATGCGGTGCAGATCGACGCGATCATGGAAGGTCGTGAGCCGCCGCCGCCCAAGGACTGGACCGGCAGCAGCAAGAGCGGCGGCACGCCGGCCAGCGGTCCCCGCGGCGAGAGCCCGATCGGCGGCCCCGCGGTCACGCGCAGCCCGGTCGACGCCGGCTGAGTGACAGGTCAACGTTGACGCACGAAGGGCCGCAGATGCGGCCCTTCGTGTTTGTACGATGCGTCGAATGACAGCAAGGAGCTTCGCATGATCCATCCCGTGATCGATTGCGCCGGGCGTGAGCTGGTGCTGGACCGTCCGCGCATCTGCGGCATCGTCAACGTCACTCCGGATTCCTTCTCCGACGGCGGCGCGCATTTCGACGCGGAGGCGGCGGTCCGGCATGGTCTTGCGCTCGTGGCGCAGGGCGCCGACCTGCTCGACGTCGGCGGTGAATCGACGCGTCCGGGTGCGGAGGCGGTCAGCGAGGACGAGGAGCTGCGCCGAGTGATTCCGGTGATCGAGGCGCTGGTGCGGGCGACGACGGTGCCGATTTCGGTCGATACCTCCAAGCCCGGCGTGATGCGTGCGGCTGTGCGCGCCGGCGCTGGGCTCATCAACGATGTCTACGCGCTGCGCCGGGACGGCGCGCTCGATGCGGCCGCCGAACTGGGCGTTCCGGTCTGTCTGATGCACATGCAGGGCGAGCCGCGCAGCATGCAGGGAGATCCGCAGTACGACGACGTCGTCGCGGACGTGCGGCGCTTCCTTGCCGACCGCCTGTTCAGCTGCGAACTCGCCGGCATTCCGCGCAAACGTCTGTTGATCGATCCGGGCTTCGGCTTCGGCAAGACGCTGGATCACAATCTCGCGCTGCTGCGCGACCTGCAGCAATTCGCAACGATCGGCGTGCCGCTGTTCGTCGGGCTGTCGCGCAAGTCGTTCCTCGGTACGCTCAGCGGGCGCAGCGAACCGGTCAAACGCATGCCGGCGTCGGTCGCCGCCGCCCTGATAGCCGTGCAGCGCGGGGCCGGCATCGTGCGCGTGCATGACGTGGCCGCGACGGCCGACGCGCTGGCGGTGTGGCAGGCGGTCGGCGCCGGCAAGGCGCCGAAGGCCTCGTCGCCGCCCCGCGTGCAGTGGGGCGACGACGACTGAGGGCGGTTACAACGGACTGAATCCACCCGGAAAGCCGAGACTCCAGCTGTCGATGTAGACGTTGGTTGCGCTGCCGGAATTCGTAACTCGCAGTTTCCAGAGACCGTCGGCTGTCTCGTCCGACGCGTCGACCGTTTGCGTGTAGCTGAAGGTCGCTGCGTTGTTGTGCAGCACCTTCACCACGCTGCCGTCGGGCGCGATCAGCTCGATCTTGTACTTCTTTGGGTCGATGACCGCGCCGATGCCGCGCGCGCCCAGCTTGAATTTCACCGTCATCGACGACGGTGCGTCGGCGCCGTACTGGCCCCAGACCGTGTTCGGCACGATTTCCGCAACGCCCGGGGTTGCGAAGTAGTTGTTCGCGTTCTCGAAGAATGTCGGCTTCAGGAAGCTCGCCGGGCTCGGGCTCGCGGCGACGTCGCCGTTGAAGCCCTGGCCGACGGCGCGCAGCGTGTGCAGGGCATCGATAAGGCCCCATCCGCAGGATTTGACCGCATCGAACGTGCAGTCGAGCGCTGCCGTGCCGTTGTACTTCATGAGGTTCTCGACCTGCTGCGGCGTGAAGGCGCCTTCCGCGAGAATCATCGCCGCGAGGCCGGCAACCTGCGGCGCGGCCATCGACGTGCCGTTGAGGATCTTGTAGCCCTCCTCGGCCTGGGTCTCCTCGCCCGTGTTGACCGTCGACAGGATGCCGCCCGGTGCGGCGACGTCGATCTTGTTGCCGAAATTCGAATAGGCCGCGAGCGCGCCTGAGTTCGTGGTTGCCGCAACGGCGACGACATTGTTGCAGCGTGCCGGCGTGTAATTGGAAACATTTGCGCTGTCATTGCCCGCCGCGACGACGACGACGGCGCCGTTATTGACGGCCGTGTTGATCGCGCTCTGCATGTTCGCACTGCAGGCACCATAGCCGCCGAGACTGAGATTGATGACCTGGGCGGCGTTCGTATTGGGCGGAATGTCGGTCACAGAGCCCCCCGATGCCCAGATGATTGCATCGACGACATCGGACAACGAGCCGCCGCACAGGCCGAGCACCCGAATCGGCACGACCTTCGCCCCGTAGGCCATTCCGGCTGTGCCCTTGAACGCATTGTTCGTGGACGCGGCGACGATGCCGGCGACGTGCGAGCCATGCCAGCTCGATTTCTCGCTGCCATTCGGGTCGGCGGCGCAGTCGCCCGGCCCGTACCAGTCGCCTTCATCGTTCGGATTGGGGTCTCGGCCGTCGCCATCGCGCGCCGTCGTCGAGCTTGAGATGAAGTCGTAGCCGCCGACGACGTTCGCGTCGAGATCACTGTGCGGCGTGATGCCCGTGTCGATCACTGCAACCTTGATGCCGCTGCCGGTCGAGTAGTGCCAGGCGCCCGCGGCATTCGTGCCGGTTCGCGCGCGGAAGTAGGCCCACTGTTCGGGATAGCGATCGTCGTTCGGCGTGAAGCTGTGCGTTAGCAGGCGATCGGGTTCGATAGCGGCAATGGCCGCGTTCTGCGCGATCGCATCCATGACGAGTGCGGCCTCTGCGCCCGCCATCGTTGCGACGCTGCCTGCCTCAGCGCTGTCGCGCGCTTCGATCAGCCAGGCACCGGTCGCGAGCTGCCGCACGGTGTCAAAGCGGCGGCCGAACACCTTGCCGACGCGGTCGAGCTCGATGCGCAGCGCCGCCGCGTCGCTGTCATCCCGCAGCGTCACCAGGAAGCGTGACACCGGGGTCGATGCGTCCAGTGCGCTCGTGTCGACACGGAGCGGTGCATCGTCGTTGGGTATGGCAGCCTGTGCCGAACTTGCGGCGAAGGCGAGCAGGACGGCGTGCGCGAGCCGGCTCGTCGCGAGCGATTTGTGGAAATGGCGAGACATGGTCGTTTTCTCCAGAAGGGGCAACGCCTGTCCCTGCCGCGAGGGTGCGGCGGTGTCTTTCCGCGAGTGCGGCGCGTTGCTGAAGCAGAAAACGGTGGCTGCG
>BTVG01000029.1:0-49728 GCA_045864815.1 Rhodanobacteraceae bacterium
TCTCGACCTGAAGACGTATCTCGTCGGCGACATCAACACCAAGGTCGACCGCGCGAGCATGGCGCATTCGCTGGAGGTGCGCGAGCCGCTGATGGACCATCCGCTGGTGGAATGGTTGGCCTCGCTGCCGTCGGCGCTGAAGGTGCGCGGACAGGAAGGCAAGTACCTGCTGAAGAAGTCGCAAGAGCCGCATCTGCCGAACGAGGTGCTGTATCGGCCGAAGATGGGCTTCGCCGTGCCGCTGGCGCGCTGGTTCCGCGGGCCGTTGCGGGAACGCGTGCGCTACTCGCTGCTCGGTGCGCGGCTCGCCGACACCGGCCTGTTCAACCCGGCTTATTTGCGGCACCTGATCGCAGCGCACGACAGCGGCCGGCGCGACTACAGCGCGCCGATCTGGACGATCCTGATGTTCGACGCGTTCGTGCGCGGTGGCGAAGTCGGCCAAAGTTATGCGCAAAGACGCGATGCTTGGACGAAATATGGTCGGCGCGAGTCTGCTTAGAAGGACGAAGCGGGTGTTGCGCGCCATTGGCACGAATGCCGTGGCGTCCGTTGCGCCAAGAGCTTACGTTCGCCTCACGGGTCAGACCGGTCGCGAAGAGCGCGCAAAGTCGACTCCTGCGGAAACCGCGCGCTACTTCGAACGATCGTTCAAGGAGTACTTCGAGCGGCTACAGGTTGCTCCGCATGAAGTTTCCGCGTATCTGAACGGCAAGACGGTGCTCGAGTACGGCCCCGGGGATCTCCCGGGTGTTGCGCTGTTAATGGTTGCGTACGGGGCGGCGCGCGTCATTTGCGTCGACCGCTTTCCGCTCGTGCGGTTTGATGAGTTTGCGGTTGCCGTGATCCGAGAACTGCTGGCAGCCCTGGCCGACGACAAGCGCCCGCGTGCTGAAGATGCGCTGGTCGATCCGCGGCAACCCTCGCTGGGGCTGCGCGGCGATCGCGTAGCGTACCGAGTGGCAAGAAACGGCCTTTCCGGGCTGGTGGAAGCCTGTGATCTGGCTGTATCCCGTGCCGTACTAGAACATGTGAACGACCTGCCGCGCACGATTCTGGATATCTGCAATGCGCTGAAGCCGGGGGCGATGACCGTACACAAGGTGGACCTGCGCAGCCATGGACTTCACGAGCGGACGCCGCTCGACTTCCTGACATGGCCGGCCACGCTGTGGTCGGCGATGTACTCGGCCAAGGGTGTCCCGAACCGGCTGAGGGTCGATGCTTATCGGCGCGCTCTGGAGATGACTCGACTCGAGGTAGTCGTGTTGGCACCGGACCAGCGCTATTCGCAGCACGAGATCGACGCTGTGCGCGAGCGCCTGCCGCGCCAGTTTGCTCATCTGACCGACGAGGATCTCTCTTGGCAGAGTTTCTGGCTGGTAGCGCGCAAGTCAGGGGACTGAAGGCGACCCGTACTTCCATGCGAATACTGCACGTCCTCGACCATTCGGCCCCACTGCACAGCGGCTACACGTTTCGGTCGCTCGCGATCCTGCGCGAGCAGCGTGCACGCGGCTGGGAGACGATGCAGTTGACCACGCCGCGCCAGGGCGCCGCTGCCGCCGACGAAGAACGCGTCGACGGGTGGACTTTTCATCGCACGCCGTTTGCGCCCGGGCCGTTGTCGCGGCTGCCG
Organism: Rhodanobacteraceae bacterium; assembly: GCA_045864815.1. Taxonomy (GTDB): domain Bacteria; phylum Pseudomonadota; class Gammaproteobacteria; order Xanthomonadales; family Rhodanobacteraceae; genus Tahibacter. Next base: position 1,640 of record BTVG01000029.1, read on the forward strand.
GTGGCGGGTATCTACCTCGACGAGATGCGGGCGACTGCGCGGCGCATTGACCAGGTCGTACGCGCTTTCCGGCCGGATCTGCTGCACGCGCATTCGCCGATGCTCACTGCGCTGCCGGCGCTGCAGGTCGGTCGCCGGCACGGCATTCCCGTCCTATACGAGATGCGCGCGTCGTGGGAGGACGCGGCCGTCGACCACGGCAGCACGCGCGAGGGCAGCCTACGGTATCGGCTTTCGCGCGCACTGGAAACCCATGCGCTGAGGCGCGCCGACGCGATCACGACGATCTGCGACGGCTTACGCGACGAGATCGCGCGCCGGGGCATCGACTCCGATCGCATCACCGTGATCCCCAACGCGGTCGATGTGACTGCGTTCCGCTTCGGCGCGGCGCCGGACGACGCGCTGCGGCGCAAGCTCGGCCTGGACGGTGCGACGATCATGGGCTTTGCCGGGTCGTTTTACGCTTACGAAGGACTCGACCTGTTGCTCGATGCATTCGCCTTGCTGGCGAGCGAGCGGCCCGAACTCCGCGTGCTGCTAGTCGGCGGCGGTCCACAGGAGCAGGTTTTGAGGGCCCAGGCGCAGCGGCTTGGGCTGGCCGACCGCGTCGTCTTCACCGGCCGCGTGCCGCACACCGAGGTCCAGCGCTATTACGAGCTGATCGACGTGCTCGCCTATCCGCGGCACTCGATCCGACTGACCGAACTCGTGACGCCGCTCAAGCCATTGGAGGCGATGGCCCAGGGGCGCATGCTCGTCGCGTCCGATGTCGGCGGGCATCGCGAACTGATCCGCGACGGCGAGACGGGGTTCCTCTTCCGTGCTGGGGATGTGCGGGCGCTGGCCGAGACGCTAAACAGCGTTCTGGCGCGACGCCATGCGTGGCCGAGCGTTGCAGTCAATGCACGCCGTTTCGTCGAAACCGAGCGCACGTGGTCCGCCAGTGTGGCGCGCTACGAAGGCGTCTATCAGAGGCTGATACGCGAACACATGACCGCTGCGCAGCGGGACCCCGTGCGACTGTCGTGAGTCATACCTCGCCATGCGCGTTCTCTTTCTGTCGCACCGATTCCCCTATCCGCCGACGTTCGGCAGCAGGGTGCGCGCGTTCAACACGATCATTCATCTAACGCGCCAGGGACACGAGGTGACTGTAATCGCGCCCGCCCGCTCATCGACCGAAGCGCGAGAGGCCGCTGGCATCGCTGAGCATTGCCACGCGTATCAAGCGCTCGAGGTAGGCCGCTATGCGCAGTTGGTCAAGGCGGCGATCACCTTGCCAACGCCGATTGCTGCCTCCGAGGCGTATTTCCACAGCACCCAGATGCAGCGCGAGGTCGCCCGCTTGCTGGCGGCGCGCAGCGTGGACGCGGTCGTCGCGCACTGCTCATCGATCGGCCACGTCGCCGCGCAAGCTGACGGATTGCCCAAGTTGCTGGATTTCTGCGATGTCGATTCACGCAAGTGGCTTGACTATGCGGCGTTCAAACCGTGGCCGCTGGCGCTCGCCTACCGATGGGAGAGTCTGCGGCTGGCGCGCGCCGAGCGCCGGCTGGCTGCTCGCTACGGGCGCGTCACGGTCGCCACGCGAGGCGAGCTGCAGGCGCTTAAGGAGGTAGGCGTCACCGCCAACGCAGACTGGTTCGCCAACGGCGTCGACACCACGTTTTTCGCTCCAGCCGCCGGTGCCTACGATTCGAAGTGCATCACTTTCGTTGGGCGCATGGACTACTTCCCGAACGAGCAGTGCATGGTCGACTTCTGCGCCGACGTGTGGCCGCGCCTGCAGGCACGCGGCCCAAGACTGCGACTGCAGATCGTCGGTGCGGCACCGACCGCGGCCGTGCGGCGGCTGGGCGAACTACCCGGAGTCACCGTCACCGGATCGGTCCCGGATGTACGACCCTATGTGCAAGGGTCGGCGCTGACGATTGCACCGCTAAAGATCGCACGTGGCACGCAGAACAAGATCCTCGAATCCATGGCCATGGGCGTACCCGTGATATGCAGCCCGATTGCGGCCGCGGGTGTCGATGCAGAGCCAGGCGAGCACCTGAGGGTGGCACGCAGCGCTGACGAATGGATAGACCAAGTCCTCGCCGTCTGCGGCGACGCGAGATTGCGGAACCGGCTTGCGGAAGCTGGCCGCGCACGGGTGCAGTCCCATCACACCTGGGGTCAAGTGATGGGCCGCTTCGATCGAATCTTTGGTGAGTGCCTTGCTACGCGAGCGACAAGGTCTTTGGCACCGCAGCCGCAGGACGCTTGAAGCGACATGAAGTCCCGGCGTCCTGCGCTCGTCGTCGTGAGCTCGCTGTTTCCCAGCGAGAAGCGGCCGCTGGCCGGCGTTTTCATCAAGGAGCGCATGCGGCGGGTTGCCGCTGAACTGCCTGTCACCGTCGTCTCACCGCAACCGTGGTTCCCGCTGCAATCTCTCCTGGGTTGGCTGCGACGCGGGTATCGTCCCGCCTTGCCGGCGCGTGAGGTGATCGACGGTCTGGAAGTTGTGCGGCCGCGCTTCTTCGCGCTACCGGGCATGCTGCGGCAACTCGACGGGCTGATGATGTCGTTGGCGCTGGAGCGCGAAGTCCGCCGCCTGCGCGCGGCAGGTCGTGCCGACCTGCTTGATGCTCACTTCCTCTATCCCGATGGCAGCGCTGCGGCCCGTGTCGGCCGGCGTCTGGGCCTGCCGGTCACAGTAACCTTGCGGGGCACGGAGCCTGGCCATACCCGCCAGCCGGCGCTACGGCCGCAACTGGAACTGGCGGTTCGCACCGTCGATCGTGTCTTCAGCGTTTCCGACTCGCTGCGGCAGGTTGCGGTCGATCTCGGTGCGGCGCCGGAGCGCACGCGTGTGATCGGCAATGGCGTCGACCTATCGCGCTTCGTTCCGTTGCATCGTGTCGAAGCGCGTCGCCGTCTCGGCCTGCCGGCCGACGCGCGCGTGCTCGTGACGATCGGCGGCCTGGTCGAGCGCAAGGGCTTTCACCGCGTGATCGATTGCCTGCCATGGCTCGCACAGCAGTTCGTGGAGCCGCTGCGCTACCTCGTCGTCGGCGGGCCGAGCCCGGAAGGCGACATGTCGGCCGAACTGCGGCGCCAGGTGGCACGGCTGGGCCTGCAGCAGAGTGTGCAGTTCCTCGGCGCGATGACGCCTGACGATCTAAAGCTGCCGCTGTCCGCCGCCGATGTCTTCGTTCTTGCGACCCGCAATGAGGGTTGGGCCAATGTGCTTCTTGAGGCCATGGCCTGTGGCTTGCCGGTAGTGACCACCCGCGTGGGCGGCAACGCAGAGGTCGTGTGCCGTGATGACCTGGGCATACTCGTGCCGTTTGGAAGTGCTGAGGCCCTGCAGACCGCGATTGCGCAAGCGCTAGGGCGCGACTGGGACCGCGAGGCGATCCGGCGCTACGCGAGCGAAAACACCTGGGACCGGCGCGTGGCCGTGCTGATCGCTGAGTTCGAGGCGGTGACGCGCGAGCGCACCGTGGCCGCGCCGGCACGCAGCTTGGCACCAGCCGCGGAGTGATGCCGAAGATCGCGCATGAGCCTGTACACCACACTCGCTTCCGGCCTGCTGTTTCCGCTGCACGAGCGGCTCAAAGGGCATGACTCGGTGGCGCGGCGGCGTAGCCTGGAGCAAAGCCAGTGGTGGCCTGCCGACCGGCTGGAGAGGGCGCGCGTTGAAAGGCTGCGAGAGTTCCTGACGAAGATCGGCGAGCGCGTGCCGTATTACCGTGACACGTTTGCGCGGCTGGGCGTCGACCCTCGTGCACTGACTGCGCTGCCGGATCTGGCGAACTATCCCTTGCTGACGAAGGCAGACATCCGCGCCAACACCGAGCGGCTGAAAGCCGAGGGTGCAGGGCCACTGAAGCGCTACAACACCGGCGGTTCCAGCGGCGAGCCACTGGTGTTCTTCATGGGCAAGGATCGCGTGTCGCACGACGTCGCGGCCAAGTGGCGCGCCACGCGCTGGTGGAACGTGGACATCGGCGACCGTGAGCTAGTCGTGTGGGGCTCGCCGGTGGAACTGGGCGCGCAGGACCGCTTCCGCACGCTGCGCGATGCAGTGTTCCGCTCGCAGCTTTTGCCCGCATTCGAGATGTCGCAGGCCAACCTAGACCGCTTTGTCGGCCGCATCCGGGCCCACCGGCCGACGATGCTGTTCGGCTATCCCTCTTCGCTGACCCTGATCGCAGAGCACGCGCGGCGGCGAGGTGTGCGCATGAACGATTTGGGGATTCGGGTCGCCTTCGTCACGTCGGAGCGGCTGTACGACCACCAGAGGGAGTCGATCGCGCAGGTGTTCGGCTGCCCGGTGGCCAACGGCTACGGCGGACGCGATGCCGGCTTCATCGCCCACCAGTGTCCGCAGGGGTCGATGCACGTAAGCGCCGAGGACATCATTGTCGAGACCGTCGGCGCCGAAGGCCGCCCTGTGCCTGTCGGCGAGCGTGGCGAGATAGTCGTCACGCACATGGCCACCGGCGACTTCCCGTTCGTCCGCTACTGCACCGGCGACGTGGGCGTACTGTCTGACGCGCTCTGCGCCTGCGGCCGTAGCCTGCCGGTGCTGGGCGAGATCGAGGGCCGGACGACCGATTTCGTCGTTGCCGATAACGGGACTGTCATGCATGGCCTCGCGTTGATCTACGTCGTGCGCGACCTGCCTGGCATCGAACGCTTCAAGATCATCCAGTGGGACCGCGCGCGCACCACCGTCCAGTTGGTGCCCGGCCCCGGCTACCGTTCCGAGGTCGAGACGACGATCCGCAGCGGTTTGCAGGCGCGACTCGGCACCGCTGTCCGCATTGAGATCGAGCGCGTGGCCGAGATCCCGGCCGAGCGCTCCGGTAAGTACCGCTACATCGTCAGCCATGCGGCGGTGCCGGCGGCGGCAGCGTCGCCAGCGACCGCGGAGGCAGTCTGAGATGCTGACCGGTCTCGCTTTCACGTCCCTTTTCCTCGCGCTACTGGCGCTCGCTTTGTGGCGCCATCCGGTGTTCGGCCTGTACGCGTATCTGGCGGCGTTCTACGTGCATCCGCCGTCACGCTGGTGGGCGGCGATGCTGCCCAACCTGCGCTGGGCGCTGCTGGCGGGCGTCGTCACGCTGGTAGCGATCTTTATCCATAGAGCCAAGCTCAACAAGGCCCCGCCCTGGTTCGGCAATACCCCGGCCGCGATCCTGATTGCATACTGCGCGTGGATGTGGATCCAGAATGCGTGGGCGCTGGACGCCACTACGCACTACGACGCGTCCGTGCAGTTCACGAAGTACCTCGTCGCGTTCTACTTCTGCTACAAGGTCTTCGACCGGCCCGAGCGCCTGCGCGACTTCCTGATCGTGCATCTGATGGGCTGCGCCTATCTGGGTTTCCAGGCCTTCCTGTCGAGGAATTTCACGGACGGCCGGCTCAACGGGGTCGGTGGGCCGGGCATCGACGATGCGAACACGCTCGGCATGTTTCTCGCCACCGGTGTGGTGGCCGGTGCCGCACTGGCGCTTAGCCAGTCGGGTTGGCGTCGTAATCTGACCTTCGCCGGACTCGCGTTTGCGATGAACGGGCTCGTGCTCACTGCCAGCCGAGGCGCCTTCCTCGGTCTGATCGGCGGCGGCGGCGTGCTGTCGGCGCTTCACCCCCGCCGTTTCCGCGTGCGCTTCGGCGTGCTGGCGACGATCGCCGTGATCGGTTTCTTTGCGGTGGCCGATCAGCGCTTCATCGACAGGATGATCTCGCTGGTCGTGGTCTGGGAGCGCAGCGACGAGATCGATATGAGCGCCGAGTCGCGCTATGTGGTCAAGCAGGCGCAGTGGCGGATGTTCCTCGATCATCCGCTCGGCACTGGCCACAAGGGCACCGTCGTGCTGAGCCCGCTCTACCTCGACGACATCTGGCTGACGGGTCCGCGCACCGGCGATGGACCGCGCGGAAGATCGTCTCACAACACCTTCTTCACCGCGCTGACGGAACAGGGCATCGCCGGCGCACTCCTGTTCGCTGCGCTCGTGATGGCAGTACTGCGTGCCGCGCTTCGGATCTATCGGTTTCGGAATCGTGGGCAGGATCCGTCCCAACCCGTGATTGCTGCCGGGCTGTGCGGCGGTGTGATGGTTGTGTTGGCTGCCGGAATCGGTACCGACTACCTGATGGCGGAAGTGCAGTTCTGGTTCCTCGCCGGGTTGGTATGTGCGCTGCGGATGCTTGCGGCGTCCGCGAGTACAACGCACGCGATGGTCGCGCCCCAGGCTGGCGGCCTGCCGCTGCCCCATCCGCAATCCCTGCAGCACAGTGAGCGTCGTCCATGATTGCCGGCCTGTTTCCCATGCTGTTCGGGTACCTGTCGCCGGCGGGCGCGCGCGGGCGCCTGTCGATCCTGATCTTCCATCGCGTGCTGCCTCAGCCCGACCCGCTGTTTCCCGACGAGCCCGACGCCGCGCGCTTCGAGCAGCAGATGCGTTGGATTACGCGCTGGTTCAACGTGCTGCCGCTCTCCGAGGCTGTGGCGCGGCTGCAAGCGGGGGCGCTTCCCGCGCGCGCGCTGGCCATCACGTTCGACGACGGGTACGCGGATAACGCTACTGTCGCCGCGCCGCTGCTGCAACGGCTGGGCCTGACTGCCACGTTCTTCGTCGCCACCGGCGTGCTTGGGGGCGGCCGCATGTGGAACGACACGGTCATCGAGGCCCTGCGCCGCGCGCCGGACGGACCGCTCGATCTCGGGCCGCTCGGCCTCGGTCGCTTCTCACTCACTGACGCCGCCTCCCGCCGCGTCGCCATCGAGCGGGTGATCGGCGCAATCAAGCGCCTTCCCTACGGCGAGCGGCGCGACCTCGTCGAGCGGATTGCCGCTACTGTCGGTGTGCCGCTGCCCGATGATCTGATGATGAGCGCCGCCCAGGTTCGTGAGCTGGTCACGCTCGGCATGAGCGTCGGCGGCCACACCGTCACCCATCCGATCCTGCGCAGCCTCGACGATGCGACAGCCGAGCAGGAGATCGCTCGCGGCCGGGACGATCTGGTGCAGATCACCGGCGAGCCGATCGAACTCTTCGCCTACCCCAACGGCGTTCCCGGCGTCGACTATGACGCGCGCCACGTTGCCATGGCGCGCCGCTGCAGTTTCGCCGCTGCGGTCTCCACCGCCCATGGTGTCGCTACGCGCGGTGCTGACCTATATCAGCTGCCTCGCTTCACGCCCTGGGACCGCATCCAAGTGCGCTACGCGCTGCGCATGGCGGGCAACCTCATGCGACCAGAGTTCGCCGTCGCCTGAGGGGCCGACGCGCCTGACGGCGTGCCGCCAGGGCAACGCTATCGCGGCGTCGTTCAGCTCCGTCGCGCCGATCTCTTTGCGGCGTAGCCGAGCGGGATGGGGATAGTCATCCCGACGGATGGGCGGCATACACCCATTCGAAGCGTTCCCGCCGTTCCGGCTCGCGATTTGCGCCGATCTGGATTACCAAGATGCGGTCACGATGTCCGCTATTGCGCAAGCGATAATCCGCATGAACAAGCCGAGGCAGGCGCTAGTGCTGCCGCGTGTGGCCCGATCGGCATTTGAGAAGGTTTATCCGATGACTCATCCCTCCGCGCTGTGCCGCGCAATGCTACTGTCTGTTGGCACCCTGGCGCTGACCGCCTGCCTGCCGAGCGACGGCGAGGTCGCCGCCGACCAGCCACAAAGCGACGCGCCGAGCCCGGCGCCCGCGCCTGTTCCGGCCCCGGCTCCCCCGCCCGCTCCAACGCCTGCACCCGCCCCGGCTTCGATCAGCGTGTCGTGGAACGCGAACACCGAAGCCGACCTGCACGGTTACCGCGTCTATTACGGCACTGCATCAGGCGCCTACCAGCAGACGCGCGGCGCCGGCATTGAAGCGGGGCGCAATACTAGCTTCACGATCTCCAACTTGAAGGCCGGTACCGTCTACTACATCGCGGTAACGGCTTACGACACTGCCGGCAACGAGAGCGCGCACTCGGGCGAAGTCAGCGGGCCGGCGCGATGAGGACGTCGATGAATACTCAGGGACGAGCGACAATGAAGCTCGCAAAGCTATTGGTGGCAGCCGCTCTCCTGTCATCGAGCGCGGCGGCGTTCGGCCAGAGCGCGCTGGGGTCCAACGCGACGGGAATGCAGCCGGGCGAATGGCGCGTGCTCAACCGCGGCGGCGACGCCAGCGGCTACAACTTCGACTTGCTTGTGTCGTGCGCCGGCAGCGACTGCGCAGACAACATCCTCAATTACGCAGCCAAGGGTCTGTGGAACCCAAATACCCGTGAGATGCACTATCTCGGGCAAGGGCATGGCGGGCGGCTGTTTAAGCACATCAGCTATTCCGAGGCGACCAACCGCTGGGCCCTTGAGGCCAAGCCGTACTGGGACTGCTCGCCAAGCCCGACCTGCTACAGCATGGTCCACGGCTATGAACACTCCACGATCGACCCGGCTACCGGAACGATTTACGCCCGCAAGTTCAACAGCACCCAGATGTTCAAGTGGGTGCGCAGCACCAAGACGTGGAGCGAACTGCCCACGGCACCAAACCCTGCAGTGGCGTCGGCCGTTGAGTGGTTCCCTGAAATGAACGGCTTCCTGTTGGTCGGCGGTGGGCAGATCCATGCCTTCTCTGAGGCCACCCGCAGCTGGCGCAGTCTCGCCACTGACTTGCCGATGGGCGGCTACAGCAACGTCGCTACATACAATCCGGTCCACAAAGTGGCGATCGTTGGCGGTGGAGATGGCAGCCGCGCGCTGTATCGGGTCACGGCCAGCGGTTCAGTCACGAGAATCGCAGACGCGCCCGGTGGCGTTGGAATCTATAGCGGCATACTGACGACGGATCCGGTGAGCGGCAAGGTTCTCCTTTTCACCGCCAGCGGATCGGTGCATGAGTACGACGTGCCGGCCAATCGCTGGTCGTCGCTGTCTTCATCGATTCCCCTGTGGGCGCCGGACTCTAACAAGATCGCCTACCGCGTAGCCATTCCGATCTCCACCTACGGCGTGATCGCGTTTCTGACGACGTACTGGAGTGATCCGACGTCGCAGGTGTACCTGTACAAGCACTCGCCTGGGACAGGTGCTCCGGTTGATACGACTCCGCCCGCACCGCCTGCTGGCGTTCGTCTTCAGTGACCAGTGCGCAGCAACGCTGGCAGCGATCCAAGTCCTCTTGCTTGGCCTTGCTCGCAGCGGTCCAGCAACCTCGAATCGAGTTGTAGATGACTGAACAAGCGAAACGCACTGCGGCAGCCGTCAACATCAACACATGTCGGCGTCGGTTGCTGTTCGCCGCGGCGGGGACGGTTCTCGTCGGCTGTGGCGGCAGCGAGAGTTCGGCTTCTGCCGCGTCCCCGACGCCAACGCCCAGCCCGTCGCCGCCCACCAGCCCTGCGCCGACTCCGGCACCGGCGCCACCGGCTCCGGCACCTTCACCTTCACCACCTCAGACTCCGCCTCCGCCGCCTGTCGGAGATGGTGTCGCTGCGTTTGGGCTGACGTCGCCCATAACGCAAGCCGGAGCGCCTTTCATGCTGGGCCACGGCTTTCGGAAAGGCGACGTTCCGAGTGGCAGCGAGCTGCGGCTGTCTGAGCCAAACGGTCGCGTCGTAGTCAAGCGCCGCTGGAACGATGGCTCCGTCAAGCACGCAGTCATTGTCGGTCGCACAGACCTCACTGCAAACACGACCAAGACCATCAGTATCTTGATCGGCACACCGGCGGCTGGCACCGACCTTACTGCAGCCGACATCCAGGCGGCCGCACCGAGCGCGACCGTGCAGTGCGGCTCCATTGGCACAGTCAACCTCTCGTCGCTGCTCGGCTCGCCGTTCCGCACCTGGATCAGCACGCCGGAGATGGTCGAGTGCCACTACCGCAGCGCAGTCGGCAGCGACCCAAACCTCAACGTCTGGTTCTACGTACGCTTGTGGGCCGGCGGTCGTGTTTGGATTCGCGTGATCGTGGAGAACGGCTACATCGGCCAGTCGCCGGGCACCAAGGGCTACACGGGCACGGTGACGATTGGCGGCTCCCAGGTCTACAGCGGATCGCTGTCGCACTACGCGTTCAGCCGCTGGACCGCGGAAGGCTGGATCGGCGGCAATCCGAACGTAACCCCGAGTCACAACGTCAGCTACCTCATCGGCACGAAGCTGGTGCCGAATTACTGGAAGCGCAATCCGACCAGCTCCGACCTGAATGCGCTGGCCCAGACCTACTCACCACTTGGCTTCGGTCCGTTGCCTTCAAACACAGGCGATGGGGGTTACTCGCCACACATCGGCATGATTCCGAAGTGGGAGGCGCTGTATGTCACGACCGGCGACGCTCGCGCCTTCCGGGCCGCAATCGTCGGGAGTTCGGCAGCGAACGGATACGCACTTTTCCGCAGGCCGGCCACAAACCGACTGGCCCGCATCAGCGATTACCCGACTCATACCTATGCCGGCAGCGGCAATGGAACAGAGGTGCTGAACAACAGCGGAAGTGCGTGGGACGTAAGCCACGCGCCGAACTCCGGCTACGTCGCCTACCTTGCGACCGGCGACTACTTCCACCTTGAGACGCACGGCTTTGCGGCGCAGGCGTTTTACTTCTGCCTAGGTTCGTCGGGCGGAAGCAGCCGGATTCTCAACCAGTTCCAAACGCGCGGCGTCGGATGGGGCTTCAACATCATCGGCACGTGGTGCGGGATCGCGCCGCTTGAGGGCGTCGACTCGGGCGATGCGGACGTCATCAACGGCTTCCGCACCTGGTTCGCCACGAACTGCCAGTGGTTCGCGGATCGGATCGATCTGCCGGGCCAGAACCAGCTTGGCACGGTCTACCAATACAGCACAGGAGCTTGGTCCGGACCTGGCTCGGTCGGACCTTGGATGCACGACTTCTGGGTGCAGGCCAATGGTCTTGTGTCCGATTGCGAGCCGCTGGCGGATCAGACGCAGCTCGTCAAGCTGCGCAACTGGATGTACCGCTGGATCGTCGGCCGGCTTGGGCCGGCAGGATCGAGCAACTACCACTTCTCCCGCGCGGCGCGGTACGGCATCGTCGTCGATGCAACCGGAAGTCAAACATTCGGCCCGGATGAGCGCAACTTCTACGACTCCTGGGGCGATGTCTGGACGGCGACGTTCGGCAGCCCCAACGCAGAGACGACCAACGCTCTCGGTGGCACGCTCAGCAATGAAGTAGTTCAGGGCTACTGGGCGAACCTGCTGCCAGCCATCGCTTATGCAGTCGATCACGCAGCGGCTGGCGCAAACGAAGCATGGGGTCGTATGACCGGCGCGAGCAACTGGAGCACGTTTGAAGCAGGCGCACACTGGTCGGGCGACACTTGGCACAACACGCCGATTTGGGGCGTCGTGCCGCGCGGATTCGGGGGTACGTGATTCTCTGCACGCGGATCGCGACACCGTAAGCGATTACGGACCCGGCTCTGGCGCTTCCGGAATGTGTCAATGACTTTGAGACACCTGGCTCTCAGAATCAGTGAGCAATGCAGGAGTGGTGATCGGGGTTTGGGTGGTCTCCAGAGGATGGTTGTTCGGTATGTTGATGCCGACGATTTGCGGAAGCGTCGGTGGTGTCGGTGGGCGCCCCTTGAAGCGTTGCGGGTGCGCAGGGTAGGCGGCCTGCAGGACACGACGGCGCTTGTCGTCGAGGGCGGCGGCCAGGCCGAAATGCACCGCCGCCAGCGTCATGAAACCGATCGCGCTGTGCCGGTGCTCGTTGTTGTACCAGGTGAAGAAGCGGCGCAAATGCGCCCGCGCATGCTCGATGCCGGCGAAGCACTCGGGGAACTTGGGCCGATATTTCAGCGTCTTGAACTGCGCCTCGGAGAACGGGTTGTAGTTGGACACGCGCGGACGCGAGAAGCTGGCAGCCACGCCCAGATCGACGAACAGCTCCGCCGTGGTCTTGGCGCGCATCGGACTGCCACGGTCCGAGTGCAGTGTCAGCGTGTGGGGCGCGATCGCGTACTTCTCGCAGGTTCCCTCGATCAAGGCCTGGGCCAGCGCTGCGTTCTCGGGACCGGCCACCAACCAGCCGACGACGTAGCGGCTGAAGATGTCCAGCAGCACGTACAGGTAGAAGAATTGCCACTTCAGTGTGGAGCGCAGCCGCGTGATGTCCCAGGTCCACACCTGGTTGGGCGCGCTGGCTTGCAGCTCGGGCTTGACGTGCGCCGGATGCACGAGCTGATCGCGCCGCTCCTGCACCAGGCCCGCGGCCGCGAGCACGCGGTAGAACGTGCGCACCGAGGCCAGATACAGCCCGTCTTCGTCCAGCAGGCGCGCCCAGGCGGTGTACGGTGTCAGTAGGAATCCGAAACTCCCCACTGTAGGAGCTGAAATTTCCCCACCCCCTGACGACGGAGGTGGAAAGTGGAAGAGAAGATCGAAGTTGATGGCGTCGGTTAAGGTCGCCGCGCCCGAGTGGGGCGCGGAGGAGCCGGTGGTAGGCAAGGAACGGTGGGACGAGATTCGTCGGCTGCACGCCGCCGGCATGAAGGCGGCGCAGATTGCGCGCGTGGTGAATCTGGATCGCAAGACGGTGCGACGTTGCCTGCGGCAGACCGAGTGGCAGCCGTACCGGCGCGCGCCGGCGGGACAGACGCTGCTGTCGGCGCACAGGACGTGGCTCACCGCGCGGGCGCCGGCCATGAACTACTCCGCGCGCATCCTGTATCAGGAGTTGCGCGCGCAGCGCGGCTACACCGGCAGCTACGACACGGTGCGCAACGCCGTGCGGCCGCTGCGCATCGAGGCCGCGGCTGCGTCGCTGACGCAGTGCCGCTTTGAAACCGAACCCGGCGCGCAAGCGCAGGCCGACTGGGGCCAGGTGCGGGTGCGGTTCGACTCCGGACCGGCCGAGGTGCACATCTTCGTGCTGACGCTGGGCTACTCGCGCCGCGCCTGGGCCGAGGGCTACACGCACGAACGCATGGAGTCGCTGCTCGCCGCGCACGAGAACGGCTTCGCGCATTTCGGCGGCGTGCCGCGCGAGATCCTGTACGACCGCATGCGCACCGTCATCCAGGGCGAGGAGGACGGCCGCAAGCGCTGGAACGACACCTTCCGTGCCTTCGCCGGCCACTGGGGCTTCGAGCCGCGCGTATGCCGTCCGTACCGGGCGCAGACCAAGGGCAAGGTCGAATCGGGGGTGAAGTACGTCAAGTGCAACTTCCTGCCCGGGCGCACGTTCCGGAACCTGGCCGACTTCAACGAGCAGTTGCGCGCGTAGCTCGCTGACATCGCCGACGTGCGCATCCACGGCACCACCCACGAAGCACCGATCGCGCGCTTTGCGCGTGAAGCCGCGGCACTGACGCCGCTGGGCGGGCCGCGCCAGCTTCCTACAGGCGCAGCTGCGCGAGCGCGTGGTGGCCGGCGACTGGCTGGTGACGATCGACACCAACCGCTACTCGGTGCCGTGGCGGTTGATCGGCGCCACCGTCACGGTGGTACGCGTCGGCGCCCATTGGTAGATCAGCCACCGCGGTGAGTTCGTTGCCGAGCATCCGGTGCTGGCCGGTCGGTATCAACTGAGCGTGAAACCCGAACACGGTCCCGGAGCGGCAGCGCGCAATGCGCGCAAGCGCTACAGCGCGCCCGCCGCCGCCAACGAGCCGAATGCCGCCGAGCGCCTGCACACCGTCGAGGTGCGAGATCTCGCGATCTACGAGCAGATGCTGGAGGTGGCATGAACGCGCACCCGATGAACCCGGCGCAGCTGGAGCGCCTCGGCGAACACCTGCTGAAGCCGCGCCTGCTCAAGAGCCGCGAGCGGCTGGAGGCGCTGCTGCAAACGGCTGCGGCCAACGACCTGGCCTACTCCGACTTCCTCGAGCAGGTGCTCAGCGAGGAGGTCGCCGCCAAGACCTCCAAGAACGTGACGATGCGCACCAGCATGGCGCGGTTCCCGTTCGTCAAGCCCCTGGAGACCTTCGACTTCGCCTACCAGCCCTCGATCGACAGGAAGCAGGTCCAGCAACTGGCCAGCTGCCACTTCATCGAGCACGGCGACAACGTGTTGGTACTGGGGCCGCCGGGCGTGGGCAAGACGCATCTGGCGGTGGCCCTCGGCCTGAAAGCGATCGAATCCGGCTACCGGGTGTTGTTCACGACGGCGGCGAATCTGATCGCCGCCTTGACCCGCGCGCACGGCGAAGGCCGGCTCGACGAGAAGCTGAAGTTCTTCACCACCCCGCGGCTGCTGATCATCGACGAGATCGGCTATCTGCCGATCGATCGGCTGGGGGCGAACCTGTTCTTCCAGCTGATCAGCCGCCGCTACGAGCGCGGGCCGATGATCCTGACCAGCAACCAGAGCTTCGCCGCGTGGGGTGACGTGTTCGGCGATCGCGTGATCGCCACCGCGATCCTCGACCGCCTGCTGCATCACGCGGTGACGCTGAACATCCGCGGCAACTCCTACCGGCTGAAGGAAAAGCTGAAGGCCGGCTTGGTGCGCGCCGAGGAATCGACCGAGTCCTGACTCTCAACCGGGTGGGGAAAATTCGATTCCCATGAGTGGGGAGTTTGGGTTCCTCTTGACATACGGCGTCACGTCGGCAAACCGTGGGCTGCTGACACCGCCGCGATGCGCTCACGCTCTGCTGCCGACAGCGCCAGCGGCGGCACGCGACCCCGGGCGAGCGGGTGCGCCGGCCGCGGCGTGCGACGCCGATACCAGGTCGCCGGCGATGCACCCAGCGCGCGCAGCGCTCGGCGCACCGGCACCGTCGAAGCCAGTTCGGCTGCCGCGCTCATGATTCGTTCCCGCAGCTCTCGGTCGCATCGGCCGTCGGCAGACCCAGCAGCGTGCACAGTTTTTTTTGGACCTCGATGATCGCGCGCGCTTGCTCGAGTTCGCGCGCCAGCCGTGCGTTGCGTGCCTGCAGCTGCGCGATGCGCCGCTGCTCGGCACTGAGCGTTGCCTTGCGGCCGCGCCGCCGTGCGAGTGCGGCCAGAGCACCGGCCTCGCGCTCCCGCCGCCACGTCGCCAGATGCGAGCTGTACAACCCTTCCCGGCGCAGCAGGGCTCCCACCGCGCCCGGATTGGTGCAGCGATCGGCTTCCTGCAGCACCGACAGCTTGTACGCGGCGCTGAATTGCCGGCGCTTGGCCACCGCGCGCACCTCCGGATCGGGGGCACCGCTCGGCGCGCCCGCCGCGGCGCAAACCGCGCTCGCCGTCCCGGCTCGCGCAGTTTCCGCCGCGGCCATTGACGTGATCATCTTGAGCTTTCGCTTCTCGGACATCGTGTGCCTACCTTTCGACAGTATTTCTAGCAAGGTAGGTGTCTCACGGTACATTGTCACAAACGGTTCGGTCCGCGCCGCACGCTTCTCCTTTGGTCAGGTACGTACTAAGCTAGTCGGCATTGAGTTCAAGGCGTCCTAACCAAGGGCGGACATCCGTGGCGGAATTTGCTCTGGCCTTCGAGCCCAGCCGTGCAGATTTGATGGCGGTTTTCGATCTGAAGTACCGGCGCGGGCCGACGCTGGGATGGGGCCCTAAGACTCGGCTTCGATTTGGCTACTTCAACCCGGATGATCATTACGAGGCCATCGTAGCCAAGCTCGTCACCGACGGTATCCATTGGGCGGACGTCGGATGTGGACGCGATGTCTTTCCTAGCAACCCTGCCCTCGCGGCACAGCTCTCAAAACGCTGCGGGATACTGTTTGGAATCGACCCGGATCCAAACATCCGCGAGAATCCCTTCATCACTGAAGGATTTGAGGGAGTGATCGAGGACTGCCCCAGCGACCGCTGCTTTGACTTGATCACTCTGCGTATGGTGGCCGAGCACATCACCGACCCTGTTCGGGTGGTGGCGAAGCTGGGACAGATGACCAAGCCGGGTGGGTTGGTCGTCGTTTACACACCCAACAAGTGGGCACCGGTTTCGCTGCTGGCGGCCTCGGTCCCGAACCACCTGCACCATCGCTTCAAGCGCCTTGTATGGAATGCAGAGGAGCGTGACACCTTTCCGACCGCGTTCAAGCTGAACACGCGAGCTGCCTTGGCGAATCACTTCTCGGCAAACGACATGTCCGAGGTTTACTTTGCCTTCCTCGACGATTGCCGAACCTTCTCGGAGTTTCGACTGCTCAGTTATCTGGAACTTCTAGCCCAGAAGACTCTTAGGAGCTTTCGCATTCGCTATCCCGAAAACTGCTTGCTCGGTATTTACCGTAAGCTTGTTTGATCACTGCGCAGGGTCCTTCCGTAGGAACGCTTTGCGTTGCATCGCTGAGTACTTAGCGCCCTTGGTACGTGGACTTCCTGGGCTGACGTTCATCGCTAATCAGGTACCGTTAAGCACTTGTGTGTGGTGGGAGGAGGGTTGTCCGCCTCGCACAGGTTCTTTAAGAAGCTGGCACTGCGTATCATTCCGCTGGGTCGTGGCACCGCCCCCATAGGTTTGGGGCGCCCGAAGGGCATGCTAGACGTTTTCTTCACCGTCGATGTCGAGGTCTGGTGTGACGGCTGGCGCGATTTGGATGCGCGCTTTCCCGACGCGTTTCGGCGCTACGTTTATGGGCCAACGCCTCAAGGCGAGTTCGGCCTGCGCTACCAGTGCGAAGTGATGCGCGACCACGGCTTGACGGGGGTGTTCTTCGTGGAGCCACTCTTCAGCGGGCGGTTCGGTCCCGACCCTTTGGTCGAAATCGTAGGGCTGATCGCCGAGCGCGGGCAGGAGATCCAACTGCACTTGCATACCGAGTGGGTCGACGAGTGGCCGAATCCTCCGATACCCGGCGTGACGGGCAAGCGCCAGTTCATGCGTGACTGGGACGCCCGCGAGCAGCAGGTGCTGCTGGCTGAGGGCTTGCGCCGACTGAAAGCTGCCGGCGGCGTTCAAGCGCGCTGCTTCCGCGCTGGCGGCTTCGGCTTCGATGCTCGGACTCTAGAGGCGCTGGCCGCGCATGGCGTGCCCTTCGACAGCAGCTACAACGCCACCGCCTTCGGTCCGACCAGCGGCGTCGGGGGCGACTCCTTGCTGCACGACCTGTACGTTGAGCGCGGCGTGGCGGAATGGCCGATGACGGTATATGTGACCGGCTTCGGGCGGTTCCGCCACGCGCAACTCGGCGCGTGCTCGGCGCAGGAGATCGAGCACTTGCTGTGGGAGGCGCTACGCCAAAGGCGGCGTAGCTTCGTGCTGTTGACGCACAACTTCGAGCTGCTGACACCTTCCAAGACACGGTCCGACCCAGTGGTGGTGCGGCGCTTCCGGCGCCTTTGCCGGTTCCTCGACCGTCACCGAGGCAGCTTTCGTGTTCGCGGCTTCTCCGACCTGCCGGTGCCCACAGCCGCGCCGCCGCAGCCGCGCGTGCTGCACTCGAACCTGTGGGGCACTGGCGTGCGTTTAGCCGAGCAGGCCTGGCGCCGGAGGTATGCATGAGCGGCGGCGGCAACAACGGTTGGCAACTGCGCGACGTGCGGCTGCAATTCGGTCTCGGCGACTGGACCGCGTTCGCCGTGCCGCTGAAGTTGCATACGCGTTCGGTGCGCTTGGCCGAGCGGCTCGAACCCGTCATCAATCCGGTGCCACCGTCGGAGCCACGACTCGGAGCTGCCGTCGGCTACATGTTGCGAGCATTGCCGGTGACCGACACGCTGCCTCGGCTCACGCTGTCCGGAGGCTGGCTGCGCTACGTGACGGCGCAGTACACGCACTGCTACATCGACTTGTCGATCGGCATGGATGCGTACCGCGCGAAGTTTTCGGGCAAGACGCGTCAGACGATAATGCGCAAGGTACGCAAGTTCGAGGAGCACTGCGGTGGCACCCTCGACTGGCGCGCCTACCGCACGCCTGATGAGCTGCGTGAGTTCTACCGCATGGCACGCGAGGTGTCGGCGCGGACATACCAAGAGCAACTGCTCGACGCCGGCATCCCTAGTAACGCCGAGTTTGTGACGCAAATGCTCCATCTGGCGGCGCGAGACGAGGTCCGCGGCTGGCTGCTGTTCGACCGCGGCCGGCCGGTGTCGTATCTCTACTGTCCGTCCGACGAGGGTACCTTGGTCTATGCCTACCTTGGCTACGACCCCGCCTATATGAAGCTATCTGTGGGAACGGTGCTGCAGTGGCTTGCGGTGGAGCAGCTGTACGCTGAGGGCCGCTTCACATTCTTCGACTTCACGGAAGGGCAATCCGAGCACAAGCGCCTGTTCGCAACGCATGAGCTGCGTTGCGCCAACGTGATCTTCGTGCGCCACACAGCGGCGCGCGCTTCTCTCATGCGGCTGCACGCTGGCACCGAACGGCTGTCCTCAGTGCTCGGTGCGGTGGCCGAGCGCTGGGGCTTCAAACCCAGACTGCGCCGGTTGCTGCGCTTCGGGCTAGCTACCAAGGGGGGCCCCCCGGCTCTGCCGGGGAGGTAGTAGGAGGAGCTTGACTTTTGAAGGGGTGTCCATCGAAGGAAGATGAGCGTCTGGATCAGCTTGGCCTCTGGAGATCGCCGGCCGCTGCAGGTGGCCGCGCAACCCAGTTCGATATGTTGCGTGAAAACTTCATGCGGCCGGATCAATAAGGCGCCCGGCTCTGCCGGGGAATACTTGCACGGGATACGGTCCTGAGCACAATGCCTGGCGCACTGATGATCAAGCGCGTTCTGCGCGGACTGCTGGGCGACGTCGCCGTGTGGCGCATCTTTCGCTGGGATGCCGACCGCGTCACGGGTGGCACGCGCCACACCGGCGTGACCTGCCGTGCGATCGATACCGACGAAGTGATGGCGCTGCCCGACCCCTTGCTCGCCGACCAGGCTTGGTACGGCGGCGCGGGATCGTATGGGTTCGCCGGCCTCATGGACAATGGCGCCGTTGCCGGGCTCTGCTTCTATTGGCACAGTACGCGCTACAGCTTGAGCCGCTTCTGGCCGCTGCGCGATGGCGAGGCGATGCTCATGCAGATTGTCACTACGCCAGCGGCGCGCGGCCGCGGTGTGGCGCGGTCTCTCATCCAGCACTCGGCCCAATTGATGGCGGCCAAAGGGCTGCGCACCCTGTGGGCCCGCGTGTGGATTACCAATGCACCGTCAAGCGCGGCCTTCGCCGCCGCCGGCTGGCGTGAGGTGGCTTGGGTGCTCGAGATCAACCCGCTGCGACGCCCAGAGCCGTGGCGCATCGCGTTGCGTCGACCGGGCGCCGTAGCTAAGAGCGGCTTGTCGTCGAGCCCTTGACGTCTTGACTCCGCGGTGCGCAGCGGCGCACACCAGTCGATGCCCTCGGGACCTCGCGCCTACAGTCGCCGCGACTCCAGCCACAGGCCAAGCATCATCAGCACCCAGATTAGCGTGCCGTAATAGGCCGGATGCTGGTCGAGCAATCGCCCATCAAGTTCATCGACAAAGTGCGCGTCGACGATCCGGCGTTGGCGGACGATATCCATGCCGTCGCGCGCAAGCGTCCGCAGCGGTGCATACGACGTCAACCAGGCGCCGACGGGCAACCCGAACCCGTGCTTCCGTTTCGCGATGACTTCAGGCGGCAGAAAGTCCCGCAGCGCTTCCTTGAAGAACCATCGCAGTCGCGTGCCGCGCAGTTTCATCTCGGCCGGCAACTGGGCGGAGAAATCGACCACGCCCTCGTCGAGCAGCGGAAAGGCAACATCGATGCCGGCCAGCTCGCACGTCCGCGTGACCTTCGGAAGGTCGTTGTCGGCCAGCGTGAAGCGCAAGTCGATGCCGAGCATCTGATTGATCAAGCTGCAGCCGGCGTACGGTGCATGGGCTTCGCGCATCAGTTCGTGCGGATGGCGGCGGTCGATCGAAGCCAGGAACTCGGGCGCGAGAACGTTCTCGGGAACCAGATGGGTGAGCAGGTTGTGGGATTCGTACCGCTGCGGCATGTCCGTCCTGGCTTGCTGCACGTAGCTGTGCAGCTTTCGCAGCCCGGGCAGCGCCTTCACGAGCGGCGTCGACAGCACCAGCGGCTCGATCAGCGACGCGCGAATCCCGGCGGGAAGCCGGTGGTACAGCCCGAGCACGTGCTGCTTGGCGTAGCGTTCGTTGCCGCCGAACAGCTCGTCGCCGCCGTCGCCCGCGAGGAGGCGTTGCACGCCGTGGTCACGCGCAAGCGCGGCGCAGTAGAAGGCCGGGATCGCGGAAGCGTTGCCGAAGGGTTGATCGTAGTGCGCGGCAATGCGCGGCGCCGCGGCCACCACGTCCGCCGGCGTCACGTAGTACTCGTGGTGATCGCAGTCGAAGTGCCGGGCGGCGACGCGAGCGTAGTTCATCTCGTCGTAGCCCGCGGCATCGAAGCCGATCGAGAACGTCTTTGCGCGCTCGCGGGTCGTTCGTCCGAGCATTCCGGTGACCGTGGAACTGTCGGTTCCACCGGACAGAAAGGCGCCGCAAGGCGCTCCGTCTGCGGCCGACGCAACGGCGTCCTGCACCAGCATCACGAAGCGCTCCTTCAGGTTCCCGAAGTCGTGGCGAGAGTCCTCGGCGAAACGCATGGACCAGTAGGCCCGCGGTTGCGCGTCCATCTCCGGACCGAATTCGACGAAATGCGCAGGCGGGATCCGGTACAGGCCACGATAGATCGTCTGTGGACCGGGGCACACGTGGAAGTACAGATAGTCGAAGACGGCCTGATGCGACAGTTCGCGCTTCACGCCCGGGTGGCGGAGCAACATGTCGAGTGTCGACGCAAATGCCAGCCCCTCGTCGATGCGCGCGTACACGAGCTGCCGTACGCCGACGCGGTCGATCGCCAGCAAGCCGCGCGACTTTGCCTCATCCCACGCGGCGAGAGCGAAATCCCCTCCGATCGCAGACAGGGCCGCGGGACCTTGCGCTCCGATCGCCTCGGCGATCGCGATCGGATCCGTGCTCCAGCCATGCGCCGTGCGTAGCCACGGATGACCGACAAATGCAAGGACAATCCCGTCGTGTCCGATCAAGGCCGGCTCGGAGGCCGTTCCGAACGCACCGATGCACGCGCCGCCACTCTGCTTGACCGCGTCGCCAGCGGGTTGCTGCGCGGCCGCGGCGAGCATGTGGCGCACGACGGCGCCGTGATCGGGCGCGAGCTTAGGGGAGAAGGAGCCGCAGATTCCGGTCATTCGGATGGGGCGCGCTACTGTGAGCGGCGCTTTGTAGCGGGTTGCGGGGGCTGATCATCGAGTTCCTTCAGTCGCCGCTGCAGGCCCTTTGCCTGCGGAGCACGCGCCAGACCCGCTTCGAGGATCTCGCGGGCCTTCGTCGCGTCGCCGTTGGCCCTGTGGAAGTCGCTGATCTGCGCATAAGGGGGCCAGTAATCCGGCTTCAGTTCGATCGCTTTTTCGAACTCGGAGAGCGCCATCGCAGATCGTCCCAGTCCAAGCAGGGCCTCTCCGCGTTTCGTCAAGATCTCCGGAAACAACACGAAGTCCTGCGACGCGTGCCGGAGCACGTAGTCGAATTCGTGGATAGCGCTGCTGTAATGGAAGCGGCGCGTTTGCACATCGCGGGCGAGGACCTTGGCACGATGCAGATGCATCAGGCCCCAGCAATAATGGTGCATGGCCTGGAAGACATCTCCCATCACCGCATGCCACCGGCGGATCGCCTCCGGATCGTTGCCACCGGGAACGCGCTCACGGAAGAGTTGTGTGTTTGGGCAATAACGCGGCAGCATCGCCACTTCGCGCGGGTCGTACTCGGTAACGTGCTCCGGATAGCCCGGAATACTTTGACCGGCAACCGACCCGGAAGCGACAAGGAACAACGGCGTCAAGCAGCCGGCAAGCGCGCGCCGCAGCAGTGCAGTCATCTTCATCAGGCCTCCAAGCGCGCTATCGCGATCCGCCGATACGCGCAGGCTCGCCGCAACTGCCCGCGACTGCGTCACGGCCGCAAGGACGGCTGGTAGACGGGGCGTCCGCTGTCGTCGTACTGTCGAGCCACTGAATCGTCTGCTCCTCCAGCCACTGGTGCCATTGCACCTTCGAGAACGTGTGATCCGCGTCGGGTAGCTCGACGCGACGGACGTTGGGGCGCACAAGAAGCCCTTGCCAGCGGGAATCGGACGTCGCATGTTCGAGGAACTCCTTCGCCGTCAGGTCGCGCCCGCTCAGCATTAGTGCAATAGGACCGCGGAAGCGGCGCCAGCCGTCGGCCATCTTCGCCTGGAATGCCTCGCGGTCGTCCGTGCGCGAGCGCCGCGCGGCTTGCCGCAGGCTGCCGTACAGACCGCGCAGCGACGAACGCCAGTCGAACTGCGCGCGCAGCAGGCGGATCCAGAACTCGCGCTCCAGCAGGCGCTGCCCGTAGTAGTGCTTCAGGTGCGTGGTGGCGAGAGTCGCTTCGCTGCGCACCCAGGGATTGAGCAGCACCAGGCCGCTGACGCGTGGATCGGCGGTGCAGAACATCAGCGCCGCGGACGCGGCATCGCAGAGCGCCCAGATCGCCACCGACCGGATGCCGGGTTGAGCGCACAGCAAGTCGATCGCGGCCCCGATATCCTGCTCGATGTGCTCGAACGTCCGCGCCGCACCCTCGCTGTCGCCCATGCCGCGGTAATCGAAGCGCAGCGACACGTATCCGGCGCGGGCCAGTGCACGCACAAGGCGGACGAATTGACGGTGACTGCCGACCCGATACTGCGGCCCGCCGACGACGATGAGCACGCCTTGCTCCGATGGGCGTGTGGCGGCCGGCTCGCACACGACGCCAAGCACTCGCTCGCCCCCGCAGGCCATCCATGCCACCCTTTCGCCGTACGGGAGCTGTTGCGAAGCCGGTGGGTGCTCCGCGTAGACCGGCCGGCTGAGGGTGGCGTCTGCAGGCCCGCGCGACCGCGCTAGCGCGCTGCGCGTGCGCTCGATCAGCGCCGACGCTTCGGCGATCTCGACCGTCTGCCAGAACTGCGGGCCGACGACGGTTTCGAACTCGACCGCATGACCCGCGGCTCGCCACGTTTCGAGCGTCCTTCGCGTCGCGGCCGATACGGACTCGGCGGCGTCGTTTGCAACATCGAACCAAAGAACGCGGCCCTTAAAGTGCGCCGGCAGCGCAAGGCGCGCATCCGCCAGAGGATTGGCGACGAGCGGCGCAAGAAGGTAGCCCGCGACCTCGACCGATTCGCCGCGGGCAAGCTGCTGGCGCAGATGCTTGCGGTCGACCGACCCGCTGCCATCGAGCAACGCCGCCGATGCGCGCAAGCGAAGAAACTGGTTGAGCACGGCCGCGCCGTCGTACGCCGGCTGCCAGAGCAGCAGATTGGCCGCGAGCTGCGCTTCCAGCAACGGCGACAGCAGCAGGGCGCCTGCGCGTACGCCCCAGAGCCACAGTTCGCCGCCCGAGTGGTACGTGCCGATGGCGCGTTCCAGATCGGCCACCCAGTGCCGCCAAGTGGCACTGCCGAAGTCGCCGGCACTGTCACCGCAGCCATACAGATCGATCTGAACGACCCGCCACCCGTCGGCCGACAGTGCCCGCGCAGTCTGCGCAAACATTCGCCGGCACTTGTTCATCTCTTCGGCAAAAGGCGGCGCCAGGATCACGGTGCCGCGCGCCGGCACTCGCAGCGGCCGATGCGTCAGGACGAAACGCGGCCCGCCGGGCGCCGGCTCGAAGCGCGCTGTCGCCTCGTACGCGGTCGCCGGTTCAGGCCGCAAGCTTGCCCTCGACGAACGCGACGAGGTTTCCCATGCTGGCGAACGTGCGCCCGTCCACCTCGTCGTCCTCGATGGTGAAGCCGAATTCCTCCTCCAGTGCCGTGAGCAGCGAAACGACGGCCATGGAGTCCAGTTCCGGAACCGCCCCCAATAGTGGCGTGGCGGCGTCGAACTTGGCGACCCGGTCGCCCAGGTTCAGCACGCTGGACAGAACCTGCTTTACTTTCTGCTCGGTGTTCAAGGCGCGTACTCCAGGATCGAGCCCGCGCGCCGATCTGTTTGTGATCCGGCGGCGGCGGGCTAGTATACGGGCCATAACGCAAATGCGGGATGGGTTCTTGCGAAGACAACGATTCGATCAGCGCGCCGGTGCTTTGGGAATACGGCCGAACGGCTGCGAATTGTGCCGTTCGCGCGGCGGAACAAGCCACGGAAAAGGCGGATGCGCCGCGTCCTGATGATCGCCTTTCATTTCCCGCCGCTTGCCGGTAGCAGCGGGATCCAGCGGACGCTGCGGTTTGCGCAATACCTGCCCGCAGACGGTTGGCAGCCCCTGCTGCTGACGGCTTCTCCGCGCGCATACGAGCGCACGTCCGATGATCTGCTACGAGAACTGCCGAGCGATCTGATCGTGCACCGCGCGTTCGCCTTGAACAGCGCGCGCCATCTGGCGCTGCGCGGGCGCTACCCGGCGCTTCTCGCCCGGCCGGATCGCTGGGTCACGTGGGCGCTGGCCGCCATTCCGGCCGGCGTCCGACTGGCCCGGCGCTACCGGCCGGCTGCGATCTGGAGCACGTATCCGATCGCCACGGCGCACATCATCGGTCGGTGGGTCGCGCGCCTGACGGGGTTGCCGTGGATCGCCGACTTTCGCGACCCGATGGCGCAGGACGGCTACCCGGCCGATCCGGCAACGTGGCGCGCTTTCGAAAGAGTCGAACGCAGTGCCGTCACGCGCGCTGCCGCGAGCGTATTCGTGACGCGCAGCGCGGCGGCGATGTACCGACAGCGCTATCCCGCCGCCGCCGAGCGGATCGTCGTGATCGAAAACGGTTTCGACGAACAGAGCTACGCGGGTACGCCGGCGGCGGGTGCGCCGCTCGTCGCCGGCAGGCGCACGCTGCTTCACAGCGGCATCGTTTATCCGTGGGAGCGCGACCCGACGCAACTGTTCGCGGCACTTGCGACGCTGAAGCGCGCCGGGCATGCGGGAGACCTGTTGGTCCGCTTCCGGGCGTCCGCACACGACGAGTTTCTGCACGATCTGGCGCGGCAGTACGACGTTGCCGACCTGATCGAACTGGCGCCGCCGCTTCCGTATCGAGATGCGCTCGAGGAAATGCAGCGCGCCGACGCACTGTTGGTGCTGCAGGCGTCGAACTGCAACGAGCAGATTCCCGCCAAGGTGTACGAATACCTGCGCGCGCGGCGGCCGATTCTGGCGCTGACGGATCCGAAGGGAGACACCGCCGACTTGTTGCACCGCTGCGGCGTGCGGTACATCGCGCCGCTGGACGAAGCGGGCGCGATCGAAGCGACCGTGCCGCGGTTCATGGCCGATCTCGAAGCCGCGCGACCCGATGCATCCGCGGTGGCGGCGTGCAGCCGGGAGAGCCGCACGCGAGAGTTGGCGGCGCTGCTCGATCGGGTTGCCGGAACCTGAAAGCGTGTTCGCATCCGTACGACAACTCGCGAAGACGCTGGGCGCCGGTACCGCGGCGTGTTACGCAGTGGCGCGGCTGCTGGAAATCGCGACGCGCGGGGCGCTGCGACTCGTCAGCTATCGCTTCGTTGCGCAACCCGTGCCCCAGGACGGCGAAACCGCACCTGCACGCGCCGGCGCGATCGAGCTGCGGCGCCTGCAAGCCGACGATCCGCTCGTGACTCAACTGCCGCGGCCGCCGGCGGTGATCGCCCGTCGCTTCCGTGACGGCGCGCACTGCTTGGCCGCGATCAAGGGCGAAAGGTTGGTCGGCTTTCTCTGGTTCAAAGAGAGCGAGTACGTCGAAGACGAAGTCCGCTGCTGCTACCGGTTCGATCCTACTGCCGCGGTGTGGGACTTCGATGTCTACATCGATCCCGAGTTTCGTCTCGGCCGACTGTTCGCCCGCCTGTGGGACTTTGCCAACCGCGAGCTGCGCGCGCGCGGCTATCGCTGGACGCTCAGCCGGATCTCCGCGTTCAATCCGGCATCGCTGGCAGCGCATGCACGCCTCGGCGCGCGCCGGATCGGCAGCGCCGTGTTCGTCGTGGCCGGCCCGCTGCAGGTATCGTTCGCCTCTTTCGCGCCGTATGTGCATCTTGGTTGGCGCGACGACATGTATCCCGTTTTTGTCCTGAACCCCGAATGAGAGAAGAAGCCACCCTCTTGCACCAGCTCGTGTTTCGGGCTGTGGAAACTGCACCGGAGCGACCGGCGCTGACGCACGACGATGCGACGCTCACTTACGCGCAGCTCGCCGAGCACGTCCGTCGCTTCGCGGACGGTCTGATGGCACTTGGATTGCAGCGCGGCGAGCGGGTGGGGATCTATCTGGAGAAGCGTTTCGAGATGGTCGCGGCCGCGTTCGGCGCGCCGGCCGCCGGCGGGGTGTTCGTGCCGATGAATCCGCTGCTGAAGGCGGAGCAGGTCGGCCACATTCTGCGCGACTGCAACGTGCGGGTGCTGGTGACTTCGCCCGAGCGCCTTGCGCTGCTCGCGGCGACCGTGGCCCAGTGCCACGATCTGCGTCATGTGGTGCTCACGGACGGCGCGGCGACGCCGCCTTCGGTGTCCGGGCTCGGCACTCACCGCTGGCGCGAACTGTGCGATGCGCCGCGCGCGAGCTGGCATCGCGTGATCGATATCGACATGCTGTCGATCCTGTACACGTCGGGCAGCACCGGCAAACCGAAGGGCGTGGTGCTTTCGCACCGAAACATGGTCGCGGGGGCCAAGAGCGTGGCGAGCTACCTGGAGAACCGTGCGGACGATGTGTTGTTGGCCGCGCTGCCGCTTTCGTTCGATGCGGGTTTTAGTCAGCTGACTACCGCGTTTCACGTCGGCGCGCGCGCGGTGTTGATCAACTACCTCGTGCCGAAGGACGTGCTGAACGCCATCGTGCGCGAGCGCGTGACGGGCCTGACCGCGGTGCCGCCGCTGTGGATTCAGCTTACGCAGCTGAGGTGGCCGGCGACGGTGACGGAGCACTTGCGCTACATCGCCAACACCGGTGGCCGCATGCCGCTCGAAACGCTCAAGCAACTGCGCGCCGCACTGCCGAAGACGCGGGTGTTCCTGATGTACGGGCTCACGGAAGCCTTCCGCGCCACGTACCTGCCGCCGGAGGAGGTCGATCGCCGCCCGGACTCGATCGGCAAGGCGATTCCGAATTCGGAGGTGCTCGTGCTGCGCGAGGACGGAACCCAGTGTGCGCCGAACGAGCCCGGCGAACTCGTTCAGCGCGGCGCACTGGTCGGCATGGGGTACTGGAACGATCCGGAGAAGACTGCCGAGCGTTATCGACCGCTGCCGGGGCGTGAAGCCGGGCTGGTGCAGCCAGAGATCGCGGTCTTCTCCGGCGACACGGTGCGCATGGACGAGGAGGGGTTCCTGTATTTCATCGGCCGGCGCGACGAGATGATCAAGACGTCCGGCTATCGCGTCAGCCCGAACGAGGTCGAGGAGGTCGTGTACGCCACGCAGCTGGTCGGTGAGTGTGCGGCGTTCGGTGTGCCGCATCCGACACTCGGGCAGGCCATCGTCGTGGTCGCCACGCCGAAGGACGGAGCGGAGTTGTCGGCACAGCAGTTGCTCGCGACCTGCCGCGAGCGGTTGCCGATCTACATGGTGCCCGCGCACGTGGACATTCGATCCGGCTCGCTGCCGCGCAATCCGAACGGGAAGATCGACCGCAAGGCGCTGGCTGCTGACTTCGCGCAGTTTGCGGAAGGGAAGATGCAATGAACGAAGCCGGCCGGCGCTTCGGTCTGTTCCCCGTTCAGGACGACGAGCTCGTCGTTGGTGGCATCAAGCTCCCGCAGCTCGCCGCCCGCGTCGGGCGTACGCCGTTTTATGCCTATGACCGCGCGCTGATTGAACAGCGCGTGGCCGAACTGCGCGCGGCGCTTCCGCAAACGATCAGCCTGCACTATGCGGTGAAGGCGAATCCGATGCCAGCGCTCGTCGTGCACGTTGGAGGGCTCGTCGACGGGCTGGACGTTGCTTCGGCCGGCGAATTGCGTGTGGCGCTCGACGCCGGCATGGCGCCGCGGGAGATCAGCTTCGCCGGCCCCGGAAAGAAGGAAGCGGAGCTCGAGTCGGCCGTGGCGGCCGGCATCCTGATCAACGTCGAGTCGATGCGGGAGATCCGGCTGTTGGAGAGCATTTCGCGGCGGCTCGGGCTGGCTGCGCGGGTGGCAGTGCGCGTCAACCCGGACTTCGAGTTGAAATCGTCCGGCATGAAGATGGGCGGCGGGCCGAAGCAGTTCGGCATCGACGCCGAGTTGGTGCCGCAGGCCCTAGCCGAAATCGGACGGCGCGGGCTCGCGTTCGAGGGTTTTCACATCTTCTCCGGCTCGCAGAATCTGCGCGCGGCGGCGATCTGCGAGGCGCAGGTCAAGGCGTTCGATCTGGCGCTGCGGCTCGCCGAGTCCGCGCCGGGTCCGCTGCGCACGATCAATCTCGGCGGCGGCTTCGGGATTCCTTACTTTCCGGGCGAGACGCCGCTCGAGTTGCGGCCGATCGGCGAGAACCTCGCGCAGATTTCCGAGCGCGTGCGCCGCGATTCGCGAGACGTGGAGCTCGTGATCGAACTTGGACGCTACATCGTCGGCGAGGCCGGCGTTTACGTTTCGCGGGTCATCGATCGCAAGGTTTCGCGCGGTGAAGTCTTCCTCGTCGTGGACGGAGGTTTGCATCATCATCTGGCTGCCTCCGGCAATTTCGGCCAGGTCATTCGCAAGAACTACCCCGTGTGCAACGGCACGCGTGTGTTCGACGGACCGCGTGAGACCGTTTCCGTGGTCGGACCACTGTGCACGCCCCTGGATCTGCTGGGCGACAGGGTCGATTTGGGTCGGGTGAAGGAAGGTGATCTGATTGTGGTGTTGCAGTCGGGCGCGTACGGCTATACGGCCAGCCCGCAAGGCTTTCTCAGCCATCCGCCGCCACTCGAGGTGCTGGCGTAGATGCGCACCGACCGACGGCACAGAAAAGAGGCGACGGTGGCGACAAACCTCCGACCACTGGCGACTTGGCCTCTCGTCACGGGCCGATAGCGACGGATTCTGTGCCGACTGCGCCCGGCTCAGGTTTCACTTGCGCCCGGCAGTCAGCCGTGCGGCGTCCAACGGATTAGCAGCATGGCGTGACTGATCGCTTCTCCGGACGGTTGGATAATCGCGGCACGAAGTTGGCCTTTGTCCGCAGATCGACCGCGAGGTTTGAAGCGTTCGCCTCCGGGCCATCAGGGGAGAATCTGAGTTGATCGGCAAATTCATGGCGCGACGAGCCTTGGGACGACTCCCGGGCGTTGCCGCAGCGCTGCTGTCGTTGGGCTTGGCCGCGTGCGTGGGTGAGACTTCGCCCCCGGCAGTTTCGCTGGAGGCTGATCCGCCGGCCGTGAGCGTTGGTGCCGCTTCGGTGCTGCGCTGGTCATCCAAGGCCGCGACGTCATGCACCGCGTCGGGCGCATGGTCCGGACCGCGGTCCGCCGCGGGTTCCGAGTCCACCGGGTCCTTGTCGGGGACGAGTACGTTCACCTTGACGTGCACGGGCAGCGGCGGAACTGAGTCCCGATCGGTGACGGTCAGTGTCTCGGGGGGATCGCCGCCGGCGCCTACTGTCTCGCTGAGCGCCAACCCGGCGACAGTCGATAGCGGCGGCGCTGCGACGTTGACGTGGTCTTCGACGAACGCCGCGTCGTGCACCGCTTCGGGTGCGTGGTCGGGCGCCAAACCTACGTCCGGCTCGCAATCCACGGGCGCGTTGAATTCGAGCGGCGCGTTTTCGCTGACGTGCACCGGCAGCGGCGGCACGGCGACGCAATCGGTGACCGTCGCCGTGGTCAACTCGCCGCCCCCCCCGGCGCCCACGATCTCTCTGCAGGCCAATCCGACTACGGTCGCAAGCGGCAGCGCGTCGACGTTGACCTGGACTTCGACGAACGCTGCGTCATGTACCGCATCAGGCGCGTGGTCCGGCGCGAAGTCGACGTCCGGCTCGCAGTCGACCGGCCCACTGACGGCAACGAGTCCGTTCACGCTGTCGTGCACTGGGACGGGCGGCACGGTGACTCAGTCGGTGACCGTCAACGTAACCGGCGCGATGCCGCCGGCACCGACGCTTACCCTGACTGCCAGCCCGACGACGGTAAGCAGCGGGGCTGCGTCCATGCTGACGTGGTCCTCGACGAATGCGACGGCGTGCACGGCGTCAGGTGCCTGGTCCGGAGCGAAAGCAACTTCAGGTTCTCAATCCACCGGCGCACTGACGACAGACAGCACCTTCTCGCTGACCTGTTCGGGTTCGGGTGGCGACGTTTCGAGATCGGTGACCGTGACGGTCACCGCACCGTCGGCGCCGACGGTCTCCCTGAGCGCAAGTCCGCTTTCGGTGCCGAGCGGGACGGCCTCTACGTTGACGTGGAGTTCGACCAACGCGACGAGCTGCACGGCGAACGCCTCGCCCGCCAACAGCAACTGGACCGGTAGCAAGTCGATCGCTGGAACGGCAAGTACCGGACCCTTGAGTGCGTCGGGCAACAGCTTCTCGTTGACCTGCACCGGTCCGGGCGGAACGGCGGAGCGGTCGGTCGTGGTGACGGTGGCGGCGTCAGGCAGCCAGTTCGGATTGGACTTCCCCGGCAACGCCGGCGTCAGCAACACGATGCGATTCCGGTTCCTCAACCCGTTGCCGATCTATCCGGCGACTTACATTTGGCGGGCCTATCCGAGGCGGCAGGCCGGCTATTACACGACGTTTTTCTGGGGCAACGACGGTTCACTCTACTGGGCCGACGGATCCATCGATACCGTTTACGGCGCACATCCGTACCCGGATCCGGCACCCAACGGAACAAATCACGATTGGGAGATCGCCGCCGAGGGAGGCGACATTGTCAACGGCCGAGTTGAATATGACCGGTGGCACACGCAGGCGCTGGTGGTGTGGGCCGACGCGAGCGGCAGGAAGCACCATGTCTTTTACTGGGATCTTCCCAACACCGATCCGAGCCGCCGCGTCGAGTACGTCGCTTCGTCGAGCTACGGCAATCGGATGCCACCCGTTCCGGCGCTGACCTGGGGCGATGCGCCCTGGGCGCCCGGGCAGGAGGTTTACAACGGCGTGCTGCGTGGAATCCAGATCTACTCGACCAATCTGTCGATCAGCGACATACTCTCCGAAGTGAATTCGCCGTTGTCCACGGCCGCAGGCGCTGCGAACATCTGGTACCTGAATCTCGATCCGACGCCGAGCGACATTTCGGACAAGTCCGGGCGCGGGCACAATCCGGCGTGGGTCGGTTCCGAGCGCCCGCGGCTCTGGACCGGGCCTTGAACTCCGCGATTCCCCTCAAGTAATCTCGCGCCGGCGAGTCGGGTGCCCGCGCCCTCGGAGGCCGGCGCGGCCGAGCGGTCGCTGTCACGGGCGCGTAGTTGTGGTGGCCGGCAGGGCGCAGCTGACCGGCGCCGAAGCAAAGACGCTCGGTGCCGGGGCGCCTGCAGGCTGGCCTCTCGGCGCACGGCGGGGGACAGGCGCAATGCATCGGTTACGTCAGGGTTCAAGCGTGCTCGTGGCGACGCTCGCCATGGGAGCCATGGCTTCATGCGCGCGCGACGAGGCGCGCCCCATCGTGACCCTCGTCGCCGAACCGCCGATCGTGACCGGCAGCGGCGCGTCTACCCTCAAATGGAACTCTGCCAGAGCAGGGTCGTGCGTCGCTTCCGGCGCTTGGTCCGGCGGCAGGCCCTTCGCCGGTTCCGGATCGGTCGGGCCGATTTCGTCGACCCGCACTTTTTCATTGACGTGCAGCAATCGCGGCGGAGCGGAGACCAAGTCCGTAACGATCTACGTCCAGGCGGCGCCGCCGCCGACGGCACCGAGCGTGTCGTTGCGCACCGATTCGAGCAATGTCTCAAGTGGCGCGGCATCGACGCTGACGTGGACCTCGAGCCATGCGACGTCGTGTCTTGCCTCGGGTTCGTGGTCGGGCGCCAGGGCGACCGCCGGCTCCGAGACGACCCGTCCGTCGACGGGGAGCAGCGTGTTTTCGCTGTCGTGCGGTGGTCCCGGCGGTACGGCTTCGCAATCGGTCACCGTTCAGATGGAGAGTGCGTCGCCCCCGCCACCTTCCCCCGCGGTTTCGCTGAGCGTCGATCGGACGATCGTTGCCCACGGAGGCGCGGCCATGCTGACTTGGTCGACGACCGACTCGACTTCATGCATGGCGTCCGGAGCATGGTCCGGGCCGAAGCCGGCGGCCGGCTCTGAATCGACGGGTCCGCTTTCGGCAAGCAGCGCATTTTCCCTGTCGTGTACGGGTGTCGGCGGGACGGTGTCGCGAACGGTCACGATTCATGTCAGCACGCCGCCGCCCGCTGCGCCGACGCTGACATTCGCAGCCGATCCCGGTACGGTTCGCAGCGGAGACGCGGCGACGCTGAACTGGACGGCAAGCAACGCGACGACCTGCACCGCGTCGGGCGCGTGGAGTGGAACGAAGCCCACGACGGGCTCGGAGTCGACGCGCACGCTTACTTCAGACCGTCACTACTCGCTGACGTGCACGGGTCCCGCCGGCGCCGTGACGAAGTCCCTGGCGGTCTTCGCTACCCCGGCGGCGGCACCGACGTTGTCGCTCAGTGCCAATCCGCTTCACGTGTCGAGCGGCGGCAGTGCGACAGTGACGTGGCGCGCGTCAAACGCGATCAATTGCGTGGCCACGTCGGATGCTTCGGATTCGAACTGGCAGGGCAGCAAGCCGCCGGCGGGGAGCGAAGATACCGGTCCGTTGACGGCGCCGACCCATACGTTGTCGCTGACATGCACGGGTCCGAACGGAACCGCCAGCCGATCGGTCATCGTCGCAGTCGGCGCCGCATCGACGCTGACCGGCCTGGACTTTCCGGGCAACGCCGGGGTGACGAACACCGTCCGGTTTCGATTCCCGAATCCGCTGCCGATCTATCCGGCGACGTACATCTGGCGGGCGTATCCAAGGCGGCAAGCCGGTTACTACACGACGTTCTTCTGGGCCAACGACGACGGACAGAGCAACCTGAACACGGTTCTGTGGCTTCCCGGCGGCGACGCTGACAGCTATTACGGGGTACATCCGTACCCGAATCCCGCTCCCAGCGGCACCAACCACGAGTGGGAGATCGCGGTAGAGCGGGACGATTTCGTCAATGGCAGGGTCGTTTATGACCGCTGGTACACGCAGGCACTGGTCGTCTGGGCCGACGCGAGCGGCAACAAACATCACGAGTTCTATTGGGATCTTCCCAACACCGACGCCAGCCATCGCGTCGTCCGCGTGTCCGATTCGAGTTGGGGCAATCGCTTGCCACCCGTCCCGGCCCTTACCTGGGGCGATGCGCCGTGGGCGCCGGGTGAAGAGGTGTTCAACGGCGTGTTGCGAGGAATCCAGATCTACTCGACCAATCTTTCGATTGCGGACATTCTTGCCGAGGCAAGAGCACCTTTGTCCACTGCGGCCGGTGCCGCGAACATCTGGTACCTAAACCTCAACCCGCGACCCGACGACATTGCAGACAAGTCCGGGCGCGGCCACGATCCCGCTTGGGTCGGCAACGAGCGGCCGCGACTTTGGACCGGACCCTGAGCACCGGCGCGCGGGCTGAGGACGGCGAAGGGGCGCATGCTCTCCTTCTGTTCGCGCCGGTGGAAAAGGGCGCGGGTTACACTGCGGCCGGCGACGATCGACCAGCGCCGCAGCGGCTGAAGGCTGGCGATAGCTGGCGGGGCGGGTCGTCGTGCGAGTCCGCGGGGCGAGTTGTATCCCCGCTCCCCTGCAGGAGTCCCGCCGCTTTGAACTCGTCACGAGACTGGCACGGTCTGCGCCGTTCATCTGAGGGGCGCTTACTCGTCCATCGGTGCCGACCTGCGTGCAGTGCGTTTCGACTGCGTCGTCCAGACGCTGAAGCCTCGCGGTAGACCGGATGTCGAGCGAGATCGTGCGGGGGATGACGCGTGGCGCCGCGTGGATGGTGCTTTTCAAGGCGATCGACCGCCCGCTCGGACTGATCAGTACGCTGATTCTCGCCAGGCTGTTGCTGCCGGCCGACTTCGGCATCGTGGCAATGGCGATGTCGGTCATCGCAGTCATCGAGCTGGCAACGGCGTTCAGCTTCGATGCGGCACTCATTCAGAAGCAGCACTTGCGGCGAGAGCACTATGACAGCGCATGGACCCTGAACGTCACGTTGGCCGTGGGAGCTGCGCTGGTCACGGTGGCCCTGGCGCCCTTGGCGGCGGCCTTTTATGCGGAGCCGAGACTCTTGCCTGTCATGGTCGCACTCGCGGTGGGGTGGTTGGCGTGGGGTTTCGAGAACGTTGGCGTTGTCGACTTTCGGCGCCAACTGAACTTTCGCCGCGAATTCTGGTTCCTTGCCTCCAAGCGGTTGATGACGTTTGTGGTCACGGTGATCGCGGCGTTCGCGCTTCGCTCGTACTGGGCGCTGGTCGTCGGCATGGTGACCGGACGCATTGTCGGCGTCGTGCTCAGCTACGCCATGCATCCGTTCAGGCCGCGGCTCAGCGTGGCGGCAAGCCGCGAGCTGTTCTCGTTCTCGGGTTGGATGCTGGCGACGAATCTGCTCGGGGCGGCAGTTTCAAGACTGCCCCATTTCGTGCTCGGTCGCGTCTACGGCGCGCAGGTACTGGGCGCGTATACGGTTGGTGCCGAGTTCGCGCAGATCGCCAATACGGAATTGGCGGCCCCGGTCAATCGCGCGCTGTTTCCCGGCTTCTCGCGGCTCGCCGAGCGGCCGGAGGAGTTCCGGCGCGCTTGCGTCGGCGCGACTGCGGTCATGGTGCTGATCGTTCTGCCTGCCAGCGTCGGGATCGCGGCGGTGGCCGAGCCACTCGTGCGGGTGCTGCTGGGTGAAAGGTGGGGCGCCGCGGTGCCAGTCATGCAGGTGCTGGCGATATCGAGCGCACTGTCCGCAGTCATGTCGAACAACGTATCGGCCTTTCTTGCGATCGGCCGTCCGCACCTGATCACGGCGATCCTGTTTCTTCGTCTTGCCGTGATGGCGCCGCTGCTGTACTTCGCGGCGCGGTCGGGCGAATTCATTGCCATTGCGTACGCGGAGATGGTTGCGGTCGTTGTCAGCCTGCTGCTCAGCTATCCGCTGCTGCTGCGCCTGCTCCAGTTGTCGGCCGTTGACTACCTTGCCGCGCTATGGCGGCCGCTTTGCGCCAGTGTTCTGATGGGGCTCGTCGTGCAAGCTGCAATCGCCGAGATAGGCTCGGACGGGTCGGCGCAGAGCGCGCTGATTCAACTGTGCGCGGGCGTGCCCCTGGGCGTTGCGGTTTACGTGCTGCTTGTTTGGGGCCTGTGGGCGGCTTCGGGGCGGCCGGACAGCGCCGAGGCGCTTGTGGCGAAACGTGCGTGGACCGCGTGTCGCGCGCTCGCTGCCCGCGCCCCGTAGCGCAGCCGGCCCGCCGTAGGCAGTCCTCTCTGTGGTCTACGCCGGTGCTGCGACGCGCCGATGGCGTAGCGGCGCCCGAATCATCGCGAAGATCGCACGGTATTGATTCTCCAGCGCGTCGACGTATTCGTCATCGACGTTCGCGATCTGCGCCGCCGCTTCCAGCCGCCGCTCTTCGAGCCGGTGGAATCGTCCGACAAGCTCGGACACGGTCAGGTCGTCGAAGTCGATCGCGTAGGCTTCCTGGCCCATCTCGCGCATCAGATCGCGCGTCTTGCGGTAGTAGCAGATCGCGAGCACCGGACGTCTTGCGTGCAGCGACAGCAGCGTGCCGTGAAACCGCGTCCCCACCACGATGTCTGCGGTTTCGATGATCCTCATCAGCTCGTCGACCGTGTGGGGGCGTTTCACGGGTTCGGGCTGAAGAAGACGGCCTGCGCACTCGGGGCGCATTGCGCGCACGATCTCATCGGCGACGTTGAGGTCCTTGAGCTGCGTGGGGAAGAAGAAGACCGGATAGCCGCGGTCGACGAGATACTCCGCCAATGCGGCCAGCGTCCGGACATAGCTTGCGTATCGATCCGTGTCGGTCGTGTACCAGTAGAAGCTGTCGTAAAGCGGCATCGGGTTGATGCCGACGGTTGGCTTGCTCCGGTCGCCCGCTCGTTGAGCGCCGGCGGGGCGCACCAGACTGTGCGCGAGGTCCGGAAACACATGGCTCGACCCGCTGCGCGGAGCGGCGGCGACGAGTCGTTGGGACCCGGCATCGCGGAAAGAAAGATAGTCGGCGAAACGCACGGCGGTGCGCACCATCCATTGACTCAGGCGCGCGTCGAGCGGCCCTGCGCCTACGCTGACGTACAGCAGCCGGCAGCCGGCGAGACGAGCCAGCAGCGACCACTTCAGCAGCGTGTAGGGGAAGCCCCAAGGGCCGCCGAAGTTGTCAAGGAATTGATTCGACCCGGCGATGATCAGCGCGTCGAGTCCGTGCAGCCTGCGGTACGAGCGCCACAGAAACGCGACTTCGCGGGCCACGAACGCCGCACCGCGGGTCAGCTTGCCGGCCGCGCTTCGAACGCGCCCCTTCGGAACAAGTCGCGCAACACGGTCGAGCACGCCCGCCGCTTCCGGCACCGGGCGGTCGGTGGCACCCGCTGCCCACTGCCGATCGAGCACCTCGCCGAACCGCTGTGTGCCGCTTTCCTGACGGATCGGGAACGCGGGCACTCTGTAGCGCTCCGCCGAGTCCGCGGTGTCCATCGAGAAAGCCACCACCCGTGCGCCGGGCCACTCGCGGCGGATCCGCGCAATCAGCGCGTCGATGATGGCCTCGTCCCCCAGATTGCGGTCGCCGTAGTGACCGAATACGCCGACGGCAGGCGCCTCTCCGTCAACTCCCTTGGCCGTCGTCGCCTCTGCGCGTTGCGTCATTGTCCCGGTCGACATGCGGCGCAGTATACCGGCGGGGCACTCGCGATGAAGCAGCCCGCGTCTGATGCGCCGCTGGGCATCGTCGCGTTGGCTGCGTACCATCCTCTACCCAACCGTAACGCAGAGCCGATTGCGACAAAGCTGGCTGAGGAGCATCCGAACGTATGTGCGGGATCGTAGGTGTATTCAACGTTGCTTCGCGCGACGAGGCGGCACGCCTGGTGGCGCAGATGAACGGCCAGATCATCCATCGTGGTCCCGACGATGACGGCGCGTGGATCGGCGATCGTGCCGCGGTGGGCATGCGGCGGTTGAGCATCATCGATCTGGCCGGGGGCCACCAGCCGATGATGACGGAAGATGGCGTGGTCATCGTCTTCAACGGCGAGATCTACAACTATCGGACACTACGGGCGCGGCTCGAGCGCGACGGCTACCGCTTTCGAACGCAGTCGGACACGGAGGTCATCCTCAACCTCTACCACCGGGGCGGACTGACGGCGCTGGACGCTCTCGAAGGCATGTTCGCCATCTGCCTGGTCGACGGGCGCAGGGGCAAGGCTTTCCTGGTACGTGATCGGCTCGGCATCAAACCGCTCTACTTCGCCGAGTCCGGCGGGCGGCTTTACTTCGCGAGCGAGATCAAGGCGATCCTCGCGGCATTGCCGCAACGGCCGGCGGTGGACGCCCAGTCCGTGCATGACTACTTGGCCCTGCGGTATGTGCCGGCGCCGGGAACGATCTGGCGCGGCATCAGCAAGCTGCCCCCGGGCCACCGCCTGACGTACGACCTGCGCAGCAATGCCTGGGAGATCGAGCGCTACTGGTCGGTAGGCTTCGCTGCCGATCCGGTCGATCCGGCGCGCGACTACGAAAGCGAGTTCCGCGATCGCTTTCTGGCTGCGGTTGAGTCGCACCTGGTCACGTCGGACGTTCCGGTCGGAACGCTGCTCAGCGGCGGCCTCGACTCGAGCGCGGTGACCGCTGCGATCGCTGAACTGGGCGTTCGCGGGCTGAATACGTTCTCGGTCGCCTTCGAGGAGGGCGGTTCGTTCTCGGAACTGGAGTTCGCCCGCGCCGCTGCCGAGCAAATCGGAGCGCAACACCACGAGGTCGTGATCGGACAGCGGGAGTTCATCGACTTCCTGCCGCAGTTTGTCTGGTATGCGGACGAGCCGCTTGCGGACCTGGCGAGCATCCCGCTCTATTACGTTGCGCACTTGGCGCGGCAGCATGTCAAGGTCGTCATCTCAGGAGAAGGCGCCGACGAAGTCCTCGCCGGGTATCACTTCGAGCTTTACGCGCAACGTATCGATGAGCGCGAGCGGTTGCTCGGTTGGACGCCGCGGTGGGTCTTCGCAATCGCATCCGCTTTCGCGAGCGGACGGCGGCGCGAGGCGCTGCGCCGCATGAGCAAGGAGGGGTGGACCGCTCTCATTCGCGCGCAGCGGCCGAGCGCCACCGACTACTGGCGCGACGAAAGGCTGGCCGAGCTGTGGCGGGGATCGCCGGCCAAGCCGGTCGAAGGGGTGATCGAGCGCTGGTACGACGACGGCAAGTCGACGAAACCGCTCGACATGCTGCAGAACGCTTGGTGCCAGGACTGGCTGGTCGAGGACCTGTTGATGAAGGCCGACAAGATGACCATGGCGAACTCGATCGAACTGCGCGTGCCGTATCTGACGCACTCGCTCGTCGAGTGGGCGCAACGCTTACCGGTGCCGTGGCGCGTGGGCGATCGGCGCAGCGGCTACACGTCGAAGCGCATCCTGCGCGCATTCGCGGCAAGCCGCGTGCCACGCCAGATCATCGAACGCCCGAAACAGGGATTTCCGGTCCCCGCTTACCGATGGCTTGCCGGGGATCTCGGTGCATGGGCCGCTCAACGCTTGTCCGATGACCGCTCGCCCATCTACGAATGGCTGGCGCGCGAGCCCGCTCTGGCTGCGGTCGCCGCGGCCCGCGCCGGCGACGACGACGCCGCGCATCGCACGTGGGCGCTGCTGGTACTTGACTACTGGATGCGGCGCTGGCTTTGAGGCTGGCCGCGTCTCAGCAGAGGGCAACGAGCCGCCAGCGCTCGAGCTACCTGCGGGCGCGGCAGCAGTAGTTGGCCGCGAAGTCGACACGGCCGCGGCTGAACCGGTCCGTCCACAGTCCGATCGCGTTTGTCAGGGGATAGATCGTCCTTCGCAGCACTCGGTGTGCCAGATCGGAGCGAGCGAACGTTTCGAGGAACACATTGATGGTCCGGAGCAAGCCGGCGATCGAACCTCCCTCGGCGACGATCTCGACCTCGGAAAAGCCGGCGAGCAGAACCTTCAGCCCCTCGGGCATGAAGCTCCATCGATGGTCGTGCATCAGAGGGGAGATGGCAGGCACTGTCAGATACAGCGTTCCGTCCGGCTTGAGCACCCGCCGTATCTCGGCGATGACTTGACGCGGTGATGAAACGTAGTTCAGCACTTGCGTACAGATCACCACGTCGAAGCTCGCGTCGCGGAACGGCAACTGTTCGCCGACACCCGCCACGTCGAGTAGACCTTCGAAAACCGGGTCGATCGCGACGTACAGTGCCGCACGGTCTTCCAGTAGCGGCCGGTAGGGCTGCAAGCGGCCGCCGACGTCAAGCACGGTCAGCGTCTGTTGTCCCGGGGCCGGCAGTTGTCTGCACCAGGCGGCGACAATTTCACGCCGGGCGCGACGGACGAGGTAGTCGGGGTCGTCGAGACTTGGAAACAGGATCCGACGGCTCAGCTCGACTGCCGCTTCCCGGTTGCACACGACACCCGAGGCGGACGACCGGGTGATGTACGCATACCCAGGCCGCTCACCGGCGGGGTCCATGGAGCCACCAACTTGCCGCATATCGCCCGCGTCAATCGCCCAGCGTACTCTGTCTGCGCATGGCGTGGAACCATTCGCGACTGCTGCTTGCCCGACTCGTGACGCCGTTCGAGTGAGATGGAAGCGGTCGTTACGACGGTACGACTACAGCTCAGGCGAAGTACGCGTCCTGCTCGCGGCGCAGTTCGTCGCAAAGGCGACCTTTGGGCAGCTCGACGTCCTCGTAGACGATCGCCGTGTCCTTGGGGATTGCCCGACGCAGCCGGCAGCCCTCCGCCAGTCCCATCGGAAGCAGTCGCTGAGCGCGGCTGGTTTCGTAGTTCTCGAGCAGGGCATAGACAGTGAAGCCACCGATGCCGTCGAGCGTCTCGCCCTCCTTGAGATCGCGCTTTGCCACGGCGATGGAGTCGCAGGAAGGGGCGCCCGCGGGGGCGACAGTCGCGTCCTGGAGCAACGCGGCGCGTGCCGCGGTGAGCGGAATCTCGAGATGAGGCAGATGAAAGGGCGTGTAAAAAACGTACAACGGGCCGTCGCCCATCTTCAGATACTTGAGGTAATCCATGCGTACCGGATCCTCGGTGTGGCCGACAACGAAGGCGCCGTTCGACGGCGCTGCGCCGACCGTGAAGTCGACCATGCCTCCCTCGATAAGGCGCTCCCGGAAGTACGCCGCAGCCTCGTTGACGTGTGCCAGCGCAGGACCGTACATGCCGCGCCTGCCGACTTTGAAACCGGTGGCGTTGGCCAGCACGTTCAGCTCCATGGAGAGTTTGGTGCCGTCGGCGAAGTGCGTCATCGTTGTCGCCTTCTGCCGCACCCGCTCCGCGAACTCGCGTTGCGTATCGGGCGTACGATAACGGTCGTAGAGCCCCTTGAGGTTGCCTGCGACGACCGGCTTCAGGCCGATGGAGCGCACGAAGCGGATCATGTTCATGGCGACGCCGGGTTCGTCGCCGTCCGAGTTCGAATAAACGACGCCCCGTGCGTCCGCCTTCGCTTTGAGAATCGGGCCGACGGTCGCATCGACTTCGACGTTCATCACGACGACGTGCTTGCGGTGCTCGATCGCTTGCAGCACGGTACGCGCGCCCGGCTCGACGGTGCCGGTGCATTCGATAACGAGGTCGACCCCCTCGGCAGCGCAGACCACGCCCGAGTCCTCGGCAATGCAGAACCGTCCGCGACGGATCGCGTCATCCACCTCCGAGGTCTTGCTGACGGCGAGCACTTCTCCGACCCCTGCGTCGGCGTAGGCCGACCGCGCGGCGGCGAGCGTGCGGTTCGCGATCGCGACAACTCGGATTCCGGGCACCGCAGTGATGATCTGGTAAGCGATCCGCCGGCCGCTGTAGCCAGCGCCCGCGATCGCGACGCGAATCGGATTACCCTCTTTGGCGCGGCGCGCCAGCGCCCTATCGACGATGATCACGTTGTTCCCCTTGCTGTAGATGGAAGTCGGGCCAGGAGCGGTCCTGTTCCGACATGACCAGCGCCGGCCCCGGCCAGGCAATGCCGAAAGCCGGATCGTCGTAACGCACGCCGCTTGCCGATGCCGGGTGAAACGCCGCACTGGTGTGGTAGTAGATCTCGGTATCGTCGGTCAGCGTCAGGTATCCGGTGGCGCAGCCTTCCGGAACATACAACGCGAGTTGGTTGTCCTGCGAGAGTTCGACCCCATACCAGCGCCGGAACGTGGGCGAGTCCGCGCGAAGGTCGACGATCACATCGAAGATTGCCCCGCGCGGACAGCGGACGACCTTGACTTCGGCGTGCGGCGCGCGCTGAAAATGCAGACCTCGAAGCGTGCCTTTGCGTGTGCTGACGCCGATGTTCGTCTGCCGGATGGTTGTGCACAGTTCCTGCCTGGACAACTCGTCCGCGCACCACAACCGCGCGAAGAAACCGCGATCGTCGTGAATGCGCTGCGGTTCAATGACGTAAGCGCCCGAAATCGGGGTTTCGTGGAACAGCATGCCGAATCAACGCCAGCGGTACGTATCGTCGAGCTGCCCCGTCGCCACAAGGTGCTTCAAC
This sequence comes from Rhodanobacteraceae bacterium, assembly GCA_045864815.1. GTDB lineage: Bacteria > Pseudomonadota > Gammaproteobacteria > Xanthomonadales > Rhodanobacteraceae > Tahibacter. Next base: position 43,248 of record BTVG01000029.1, read on the forward strand.
TGCGCGATGCGCTTGTAGCGCGGTCCCTCATAGTCGTCCTTGTGCAGGCCGATCTGGCGATACGCTTCATAGATGGACCGCACACCGCGCTCGGCGGTCCAGGTTGGCAGATGATCGGGGAAGGCGCGCTCGTACTTCGAGAAGTTGACCTTGTAGTTGCGCTTGTCCGGCCCGGCGTCACCGGCGAATTCGATCCGGGAATCGGGCACCGTGCGCATGACCATGTCGGCGAGCGTCTTGATCTGATAGGTCTCGGCGCTCGTACCGACGTTGAACGCTTCGTTGTGGATCTTCTCGCGCGGCGCGCTGAGGGCGGCGATCACCGCGCGGCTGATGTCCTCAATATGCACGACGGGCCGCCATGGTGTGCCGTCGCTCTTCATGCGAACGAGGCCGGTCGTATACGCCCAGGCCACCAGATTGTTGATCACGAGGTCGAAACGAATGCGCGGCGACACACCGTAGGCCGTTGCGTTGCGCATGAACACCGGGCTGAACCGGTCGTCCGCCAGTTCGCGCACGTCGCGCTCCACCAGGACCTTGGAGATCGCGTACGCGGTCACGGGGTTGAACTCGGCGGTCTCGTCCAGCACCTCGTCCCCGGCCGCGCCGTACATGCTGCAAGACGACGCGAAGATGAACCGCGGAATCCCCATTCCTTTCGCCATCGCGGCGATCCGCACCGACGCCTTGTGATTGATCTCGTACGTCATGTCGGGATTGAGGTCGCCGAGCACGTCGTTCGAGAGCGCCGCCAGATGCACGATGGCATCCGCGCCTTCGAGGTCGGACTTCTCGACATCGCGGACATCCTTGATGACTTCGTCCACCGGTGCGGGCGCCGCGCCGTACGTGCTGTTCCGGTAAAGATCGCTGTCGATGCCTCGAACCTTGTGTCCTGCGGCCTGAAGCATCGGCACCATGATGGTGCCGATGAAGCCTTTGTGGCCGGTGACGATGACGTTCATTCCATCCCTTTCTGTTAGCTCTCATTGACGCGCCGCGAGCCTGCGCCCGAATCGCGCCTCTCCCAAAGCATCCAGGGGCAGTCGCCGCGTGCTTCCATCCGGTCAAAGGCGATCTTGTCCTTGAACGTGTCCATCGACTGCCAGAAGCCGTCGTAGCGGAAGCTCGCGAGCAGTCGCCGCTCGAGCAACCGTCGGAATGGTTGCTCGACAAGCTCCTCGCCTTCATTGATGTAGTCGAAAATCTGGCGACGGAAGGCGAAGAACCCGCCATTGATCACGAACTGGTCGTTGCGTACGGGACCCATCGCGGTGACGTAGCCGTCGGGGGTAGCCTCGACGGAGTGGAAACTCAGCCATGAACGAACGGCCGCAAAGCTCGCGACAACGCCTTTCTTCTGAAAGTCGGCTATCAACTCGTCCAGTGGCAGATCCGAGAGCCCGTCGGAATAGTTGGCAAGGAACATCGGTTCCTTCTCGACGTACCTGCGAACCCGAAGGAGCCGCTGCCCGAGGTTGGAGTGGAGGCCCGTATCGACGAAGGTAATCCGCCAGTCCTCGATGTCGCTCGACTCCAGCTCGATCTTCCGCCCGCCCTCGGAAAGCGTGAAGTCATTCGACATGCACTCCTTGTAGTTCAGAAAGTACTCGCGGATCATGTCCCCGCGATAACCGAGTGCGAGGATGAACTCCTTGTGCCCGAAGTGCGCGTAGTAGCGCATCAAGTGCCAGATGATCGGGCGGTAGCCGATGTTGACCAGCGGCTTCGGAATTGTGTCGGAGTGTTCGCGCAGTCTGGTGCCAAGGCCCCCGCAAAAGAGCACCACCTTCATGACTGCTTCCTGCACGCGCTACCCGGGGGATCCGAAACTGGCTGCATGGCACCTCGATTGGCTGTCCGAAAAGCCCGCCGCTCCGGCGCGGGCGGTCACTGCAAGTCTACAGAGATCACGGCAATATGGGATGCTGGAGGCAGGCGTGCTTTTCACCTGGATTTCGACGGCTTTTCTGCTTTTTCAGGGACGCAAGGTCAGCTTGCGCGAGAAGAACGCCTCCGCAAAACCTCCGGGCGACTGGCATTCGATGCCGCGCAGCCGCATCAGCCCTCGAAACGTGTCCGCCGTGAACCATGGTTTGTCGGCCTGCGAGCGGAAGCAGCGCAGGAGCGTCTCGACCTTCCGCTCGACCAGCGCATCATCGAGGGGAACAAATACGTTCGGCCGTCCGAGGTCGCCGTCGTATTTCGGGATCTCGTACTCCAGCACCCAATGATCGCGAAAGACATTCCACGTGAGTTCCGCCAGGGTCCGGTGGTCCTGATGCAGATCGTCGCGGCAATGCGTGAAGATCAGATCCGGTTTCGACTGCTGGCGGATCCTCTCCAGGTGTTGCTTGATATCGGACCACTGGGCAGGGAAGTAGCTGTTGCGGAACGTGGCGAACTGAACGCGCCACTGAACCGACGTTCCGAGCAATTCCTGCAGAGCGCGCGTCGACTCGACGTCGCGTCCCGCTTCCGAAGTGAACACGGCAATCGTTAATTCGACGTCGGGGCGGGCGCGTGCAATTGCAAGCAGCGTCGCGCCGCAGCCGATCTCAACATCATCGCAATGTGCACCGATGCAAAGCACGCGGCGCAGCGCAGGTGGAAGACCCAGATTCAGCACGTGAACTCCCGAGCGATCATGCGTACGGCAGCGCCCGCCAGGCCGGCGCCGCCGCGAGCGACTCATTTGTGGGCGCGCCGATCATCGAGGCGCGGGGGAGATCACGCCGATCGCTTCTCCAACATCACGAATGAGCTTCGGGCCGTCCCAGTACAGCATTTTCGCCAGATGGGCGGCGAGCGCCAAGCGCTCCTTCGGCGAGAGCCGGGCCCTGACCAGCAGTGACCAGAACTCGGCGTGCAACATCCACACTTGAAACCGCATCGGAGCCTTGCGCCCCGGGACATAGAAGTTCCGGAGCTGTTCGGGTGTCATCAACTCCGTCGCGGCGGCCTGCTCGAAGCGGCGATAGAACAACGGCTCGGCCAACTGAAAGAACCTGCCCGCCAACGCCAACTGCGCGACCATGACGTTGTCCGACGAGTAGTAGCTTCGCAAAGGCATGGTCGCCCGCAACGCCTCCGTGCGGATCAGTCCGTGCATCGCATTGTTGATCGTGATGCGGGCGAGCAGTGTCTTGAAGCGCTCGATGGGGGACTCCAGGTCGATCGTCATCGGATCGTCGACCTCCTGGAAACTGCCTGGTTCGCCCGCGAAGTAACGCGGGCGGGCGCAGCAGAGCACGATGTCCGGTCGCGCGTCGAGCACGGCCACTGCCTTCTCGATGTACGTCGGCGCTATGTAATCGTTCGACGATGTCCACATGAAGTATGGGCACTGTGCGAGCTTGAGCGTATACGTGAAGTTGCCGTTCGCTCCAATGTTCACCGGGTTGCGATAGAAGCGGATGCGGCTGTCGCGACGTGCATACTCCGCGCATATTGACGCCGAATCATCGGTGGAGGCATTGTCGGCGACGATGAGTTCGAAGTCGGAGAACGTCTGCGCGAGCACAGCGTCTAGCGCTGTACGAAGGTAGGCGGCGGCGTTGTAAACCGGCATTCCGATGCTCACGCGCGTCGCACTCATGTTCCAATCGCCTCCACGGAGGGTTCCGGTAGCGCAAGCGGATACTGGTCAGTTAGCGAGCCAGGCAGCGCACTCCGCCGCGACACTGTCGGGGCGGTTGCTCCAGTTCCGTACGCGCTCTGACGACGCTCGGCAGACCAGACTTGAGTTCATCGGCAGTAAGGCTGCGCGTCTCAGATGCATACTGATCGCGCTGGGAGCCGCACATCAGCTCGCGCGATTCTAGGTGGTAAGAGCTGCTAACACCAGAACCTGTCTCAGGATCCCTTCAGCAGGATGGTCAGCGCGGCGAACTGCACCAGGCCGAGTGAACTGGTTGCGTGCTTTTCCTACACCCCACGCTGATCGAGCGTCGCTTGGCCGCCTGGGGGCTGGCAACTGCGGTCGAGCGGTCTTCTGGCAGGTTGGGGCTGCGACCTCACCAATCCGACCCAGGAGAGCAGCGTGACCACTCTGACACACAGGATCAAGCGCAAGCTGTCCTTGCTGCGACTGGCCGACGAATTGGGCAACGTCGCGCGCCTGCAAGATCCGCGAGTTCTGCGTCAGCTGTTTGGCGACAAGACAAGTGTCTTGCAAGGCCTCGTGGAGCGGATGAATCGCACGCTGCTAGGCGAGTGCTTCTGGGTGAAGGGGCGCGATGCGTTCTACCTGTCCACTCCGGAGATCCACCGCGACCTGGATGGGCAGATGACCTACTGCAAGACCAAGCGCAACTATCGGTCACTTGTCGCATCGCTCGATGCGCGCGCGGTTGACGATCTGGAGAAGGCTGCGTAACGTGCTTGGCACGGTGGCCCAACTTCAGCGCCACGCGGGACATGTCCATTGGTCGTTCAACACGTCTGCCTCATGGCTCGCGATGGCATGGTCAATGCATTCAGCAGGACACCCTTGGTCGAACGTTCCGTCGCGTGCGTACTTTCGTAGCACCTGCCAAAGTCATGATCGTTTCGAGATTCGGGGCCCACGAAGCCGGTCAAGTCAAGGCTCGGGGTCAGTAGTGTCCCAACGTTCTCAGCCGAGTCGCTGGCAAGTTGATGATCTGTCTTGAGAAATCGCGTTTGGGGTCTGGTCTCGATTTGAACTTCGGGACCCAGACTTCGCCCTCGTTGCGGGCCGTGCCCGCGGGAGGTGGCGATGCATCAAGGCAAGCTCGTTTTCGCGCAGCTCATGGCGCACCTGCCGCTGTCGACGTTTCGGCGTTGCGTGGCGCGCTACAACGGCGAGCACAAGGTCAAGCGCTTCTCGTGTCTGGATCAGTTCTACGCGATGGCCTTCGCGCAGTTGACCTTTCGCGAGAGCCTGCGCGACATCGAAGCCTGCCTGGCGGCGCAGGGCCGGCGGCTTTACCACATGGGCTTTCGCGCGCCGGTGGCGCGCAGCACGCCGGCCAACGCCAACGCGGTGCGCCCATGGCGGATCTACGCCGATCTGGCGCAGCATCTGATCGGCATCGCGCGGCCGCTGTATGCCGCCGAGCCGATTGGCCTGGATCTGAAGGAAACCGTCTACGCCTTCGATTCGACCACCATCGACCTGTGCTTGTCGGTGTTTCCGTGGGCGCCGTTTCGCTCGACCAAGGCGGCGGTCAAGTTGCACACGCTGTTGGACGTGCGCGGCGCGATCCCCGCCTTCGTTCACATCAGCGACGGCAAGACCCACGACGTCAACGCCCTGGACGAACTGGTGCCCGAACCGGGGGCGTTCTACCTGCTCGATCGCGGCTACATGGATTTCGCGCGGCTGCATGCGCTGCACGAAGCCGGGGCCTTCTTCCTGATCCGCGCCAAGCGCGGTCTGCGTGTGAAGCGCCGCTATTCGCACCCGGTGGATCGGATCAACACGCGCGTGCTGTGCGACCAGACCGTGACGCTGGAAGTCTTCTATTCCAAGCAGGGCTATCCGACCGCGCTGCGCCGCGTGGTGGTCCGGGACGAGGCGGGCGAACGCATCGTGTTCCTGACCAACCACACGCGGCTGGCGCCCGCGGCGATCGGCGAGTTGTATCGGCTGCGCTGGCAAGTGGAGCTCTTCTTCAAGTGGATCAAGCAGCACCTGCGGATCAAGGCATTCTTCGGCACCAGCGAGAACGCGGTGAAGACGCAGATCTGGATCGCGGTGGCGACCTACGTGCTGATCGCCATCGTCAAGAAGCGCGCCATGCTGCCGCATCGCCTGTACGAGCTCCTACAGATCCTGAGCCTGACCATGTTCGAGACAACGCCGATAAATCAACTGCTTGCACCGTCGCCTCTGCCGCAGGATGACGGTCAACAGCTCCTTCTCCTCTGAAAGACGTTGGGACACTACTGGCTCGGGGTAGTGGGTTACCAGGCGTTCCTCCGCGACAAACATGTCGAACAACAAACGGCTCAGCCAGCTTTTCGAGCGGAGTAACGGCCCATTAGAGTTTCGGCAGCGCAAAGCTGACCACATTCTTGATGCCTCTCACTAACCAAGTAGATCCCGACTGGCCCCCGCAACCAATCGATGGCGCCGCCCGACGGCGTTGAATCGTGGTCTTCAACTCGTACACCTTCCTTCTGTTCTTCGCGCTTGTCGCGCTCGGGATGCGAGTGCATGCCAGTTGGACAGCGAAGAAGGCCTTTCTTCTCGTTTCGAGCTATGTGTTCTATGCGGTGTGGAATCCGCCGTTCGTGCTCCTGCTCTGGTTCTCGACGGTGGTCGATTGGTGGTTGGCGCGCTGCATCGCGAAAACCGACCATCTCCTCCGCCGCAAGCTGCTCCTATGCGGCAGTCTCGTGGCGAACCTCGGCCTTCTCGGCTTCTTCAAATACGGGACATTTGTCCTCGAGAACTTCCAGCTCCTCCTCGCCGGGCTTGGCGTTCACTATAAGCCGCCCCCGCTAGAGATCG
>BTVG01000030.1:0-48825 GCA_045864815.1 Rhodanobacteraceae bacterium
GTTGCCGCAGGCTCGCGCTGCGAATAGGATGCATAGGTGCCGGCTCCTTTGCTTGCGGTGTTGTCTTAGCAACTCCACCTTAGCATTGCGAGCCGGCTTTGCGTTTACGGTCAATCAGTTGGCGCTAAGTAAGTGCCATTCACCAAGCGCATGGATTCCTCGTACGGAAAAAATGCACCCAACCGCATCGAGGAATCGTACGGTGATGCCAAGAACCTGCGGTTGCGGCATCCCCTCGCCGCGCTTGGCTTCATGTTCGGCCTGCGTTCCGACATCCTCGATAAAGAACCTGCTACCGCGGAGTGGCTGTTCGACCTGCTGGTAAAGCTGGGCAATGAGGACGACGCCTACCACGCTACAGGACTTGTCCTGATGGAGCATTCGAACGACGCCGCGTTGGTGGATAACGGCGACGAGCCTCCCACGGACGTCACTCGCGAACCCGGTGCGGAACCAGAGGAAGAAGTCGAAGGTAGTGCCGGCGAAATAGACGTCGATCGAACTATCACGCGTCTGCCGAAGGTAAGAATCCGGCTGGCTGAGACGCCTGAAGAGCTCCAGCCGGGCCGGTTCCTTGCCACGATGGTCGACCGCGTCCTCGGTGCTACGCCGGTAACCATGCACAAGGAGGCGCGTAAACGACGCTCGTGCGCCTCGCAACTCTGAAACTTGATGCACCCGCTAGGAAAACTACGCTGCGGTTGCACGCTGAACTGCTAGGTGCTGGATAAGCCGGCTCAGCGCGAGGCGTTGCCGGAGGAAATCATGGATCCCGTCGCGGCGATCCAGGCACTCAGCGAGACGGTGGCGACGGCGCAGCGGGAGGTGCCGGATTCGTGTGTGCAGGGTGGCATCCTCGACGCGCTTGCGATTTTGTCGCGTGACGAGCGCGGGCGCATGGAGGCGCGGTTCCATCCGGGGCTGTGAGGTACAGCATTGGAGGGGCGGCCGTGGGTTGTCCCGGCGTTCTTGCCTCGCTGGTGACGATCAGCGTCTCGACGCGACAAATGCGCGCCGTCGAGTAACCCTCGCGTCGGCGTGGATTCTCGTGTTCGTCGGGTGCGGATCCGTCATCGATGACTGGTGATTGCGCATCCGCGCATGAATGCTGCTCATCGCTGGGTGGTGTAGCACCCACGCATGACGGAAATTCCATCTCGCTTGATGGAAATTCAGTCTCGCGCGAGTGAATTTCAGTCGCCGATGACGGCGGATCAGGCGTCGGTGCGTGAATACTATTCTCTGTTGCGTACCGGTCTGCTCTCCCGAGACTGAAATTCGGTCGTGCGCGCGTGGAATTCCGTCGTCGCCGAGTGGTTGTCAGTCATTGATGACTGAAAATCAGGCACTGCGCACGGTCGGCGGCGCTGCATCGTTCCGGCGAATGCGGCGGCCGGGCGCGGTCATGGCGTGGACTATCGTTCCACAAGCGGCGCGTCGATCGGGTTGGTCAGTGGTCGCAGGTCACGTACGCAGTGTGTATCGTCGTTGAGCTGCGCTGGCGGCACCGGCGGTGCGGTCGGCCACTGTGTGCCGATCAGCACGTAGTGTTGCCACACCGTGCCCCGGAGCCGTTGCCGGTAGCGTGCGTTGACGGCGGCGGTGGTGGTGCGGGCCGGCGTGCCTGCCATCGCCGGTATGCGCTTTGCGTCGGTGGGCGGTGCATCCTGATCGTTCGGCCCGGGTATGTCGTGGGACCCCGGATGGCGTTTTCGAACGGTGTGCGGGGACGCGCGCACGGCACAGGACTCGGCACCTGCCGGTGCCGCGAACCGGTCCGGTGGCGTGGCCGCAGCGTCGCCGATCTGGTCGACCTGCCCGAACGTTGCCCCGATCCACTGCGGGAATTCCGCGGTCTTGTGCGCAATGTGGAAACGGACGAGGGCGGCCTGGATCGGTTCGCAGTCGCAGCGTATGCGGCCGTTGCCGTCCGCGCTGCAGGTGCCGGGTTCGACGGCAAGCGCATCGGACGTGAACATGCGTGAATGGAATTCCGGCGGCAGCTCCGCCAGATTGCGCCAGGCGGCTTCGACCTCGATGGCGCCGGGCCGGCCTGCGGTGCCGGCGGGGAAACGGATCGGCGGTTCGCCGTGTGCGGGCCAGTTGTTGCGGTCGTAGTAGCCATGGCTGCGTATGTAGTCGTATTCGACGCGGTTCATGCGCAGGTCGGCATGCATGCCGGCCGGATCCCGCAGCGGGCCGGCGAACGGCGCGGCGATCTCGCTGGCGAGGCGGTCGAAGCCGTCGGTCATGATCAGGCGCGGACGCGAGTCGTCGGCGGGCACGTGGCGACAGACCGCGTGTGCGCTGGGCTGGTCCCAGGGCGGCGGTTCGCTGCCGTTCTGCGGGTAAAGATCGAACGTCGTTTTCCAGCGCATCCAGGCCGGCCTGAATCGTGCGTCGTAATGGCCGAATACCACGGGGTCGTCGGGTTCGTACGGCTCGCCGTGGCCGTCGGCCAGCGATGGCCACATCACGGCAATGAAGTTCTGCCAGGCGAAGATGGCGAGCCGGGTTTGCGTGTCGATCGTGAATGCGGCGTGGTGCAGCGACGGCGCGGTGCGTGGCAGGTTGCCGTCGAGCGCAGGCTCGAGGCTGGCGTGGCCGCGCAGGCTTCCCGCCGTGGCAGGGCTTGTGCCGAGGGTGACAAGGAGCGCGACGAGTGCGGCAAAGCGCGCCGCATCGCAGATGGGTCGCATTGGTTTATCTCCCCGGGTACCGGCGGCATTGCACCGCGCAGCGCGTATAACAGTGGATCTTTGGCGAAACCGTGTCAACGCGCCGTCTGCCGTGATGGACGCTTGCCCGGTTCGTCGCTTCGCTGTCCTCGACAACATCCGGGAACACGCCCGACCTTTGATTGCGGCGTTTCCCGGACCGGCCGAAAGCGGGATTCGAGTGCCGCGTTTCGCGCGGCCCGGCCAGTGTTGCTACGATGCCTCACGATCGTTTCCGGGGGAGATTCGATGCGGTTGCGTGGGGCGAAACGCGGCATCGCCGGGGTCGTGCTGTGGCTTTGCGCCTCGGCGCTGTGGGCCGCCATGCCGCTGATGACCCGCTTCACGCCGGACCTCGACGTCTATCCGCAGTATTTCGCCGTCGCGCGCAGCGATGACGGGCTGCTCTATGTGGGGGCCAGCGACGCGATCCTGCGCTTCGACGGGGTGCGCTGGGAGTCGATCGCGCTGCCGCGCCCGGGCACCGTGCGTGCGCTGCTGCGGGACAGCCGCGGCCGGCTCTGGTATGGCGCGACCGACAGCTTCGGCCGCATCGAGCGCACGGCCGAAGGCGGCGAGCGTCTGGTCGACCTGTCCGGCGCCTTCGCCGCCGATGTCGGTGCACAGGGATTCGCCGACGTCTGGGATATCGTCGAGCACGGCGACCGTATGTACATCCGCGCGTTGCGCTGGCTGTTCGAGGTCGATGCCGACGGAGGCCGTCGCGGCGCCTGGCACGCGCCCGACCGACTCGGCGGCATCGTCGTGCATGCGGGCGAGCTCATCGTGAACTGGCGCGGCGAGGGACTGAAGCGGCGGGTCGGTGATGGCTTCGCGCAGATTCCCGGCGGCGCCGAGTTTGCGAACGCGCCGGCCTTTGCGCTGCTGTCGCTCGACGCGCGCCGTCTGCTCGTGCACGACCAGACGCCGCGGCTCGTGGTGCTCGAGGACGGCAAGGTGCGGCCGTTGCTGGGCGACGGCGACACGCGTCACTTCAACGACGGCGCCGTGCTCGATGCGCGGCACGCGGCGTATGCGGGCGACGACGGCGTGCTGCGCATCGTCGACGTGGATAGCGGTGCCGTGCAGCGTATCGCGCTGGGCACCACGTTCCAGGGGAATCTCTTTGTCGATCGCGACGGCGCACTGCTCGTGGCGGACGACGCTGGCGTGGTGCGCCTGCCCTGGCCCGTGGCCTGGCATGCGTACGGCGCCGACGATGGCATTCGCGGCAGCGTGCACGAGGCCCAATACGACGACGGGCGCCTGTGGCTCATGACCACGATCGGCACGCTGACTGCCGCGTGGGGCGGCAACGGCGCGGCACAGGCATTCGCTGCCGATCACGCCTATGACGGCGAAGCCTGGAGCCGCCTGCCGGACGGCGCGGCCAGCGTGGTGGCAGACAGCTACGGCCTGCGACGCGGCGACGGCACGCGCATCGGCGCCGATGACCTGTATCCGCGTGTGCTGGTGCGCTCGCGCTTCGATGCCGCGCGGGCCTGGATCGGCACCGAGAGTGGATTCGGCCTGCTGCGCCGCACGCCGGAAGGCTGGCGCCTCGCCACGCCTCCGGTGGAACTGCAGGCGCGCGTGATCAGTCTCGTCGATGCCGCAGCGGATTCCGCCTGGCTCGGCAGTGACGACCGGGGCCTGATGCGTGTGCAGCTCGCGGCTGACCCGGCACAGCCGCCGCGCGTCGAGCGCTTCGATGCGCAGCTGGGCAGCGGCGGGCAAGAGCCCGCCATCGTGAGCGAACTCGATGGTGCGCTGTACGTCAGCACCCGGCGCGGCGCGTTTCGCTGGGACGGCGTGCGCTTCGTCGCCGACCCGCTCGACGGGCTCGCGACGCTGCTGCCGGCCGCGGAAATCGTGCGCCTGCGCGATGGCGTCGGCGGTGTGGCCTGGGCGTTCAGCTACCGCAGCGTGTACCGGCGCGACGCCGGACGGCGCTGGCGGCGGGTCGATACGGTCGACCGCAGTGCGGGCGCGATCGAGGCGCTGACGGCGTTGCCTGACGGCGACATCGTCGTCGGCAGTGACGGGCGTCTGCTGCACTACGACGCCGGTGCCGCGGCCGAGCGGCCGTCCGATGCGAGCCTGCGCCTGCAGTCGGTGCAGCTGCAGCGGTCCGACGGTACCCGCCACGCATTGCCGCTGGATCGCCGGGCCGAGGTCGACTACGGCGCGGGCACGCTGCTGATCCGCGTCGGTCTGGTCGACCTGCGGCTGACCACGCCACCGCAGTTCCAGGCGCGCATCGTGGGGATTGACGGCAACTGGTCGGACTGGAGTCCGCGTGCGGAATTCAGCTACGCGCAGCTGCCGCCGGGCGACTACCGCTTCGAGGTGCGTGCCCGTGCCGCCAGCGGGCAGACATTTCCGGCTCAGGCGCTCGACCTGCGCATCGTGCCGCGCTGGTATCAGCGTGCCAGTGTGCAGCTGCTGCTCGCACTGCTGGCCATCGCGGTCGTGGCGTTCGTACTGAGTCTGGGTCAGCGCGCCCGCATTCGCCGGCTCGATGCGCGCAACCGGCGGCTGCAGGCATTGGTACAGGCGCACACCGCAGAACTCGAACAGGCCAACACGCAGCTGCGTGACCTGGCCGAACGCGACGGACTGACCGGGGTCGCCAATCGGCGCCGCTTCGACGCGGCGCTCGCGAGCGTGCTCGCCGCCGCCGCGCAGACGCGCCGTCCCGTTGCCGTGCTGCTGGCCGACGTGGACCACTTCAAGGCCTACAACGACGCGCATGGGCATCTGGCCGGTGACAACGTATTGCGGTGCGTCGCCGCGACGCTGGCGCGTGGCGTCCGCGACAACACACTCGTCGCGCGCTTCGGCGGCGAGGAATTCTGTCTCGTCGTGCCGCACTGCGATCTCGCCGCGGCCGGCGAACTCGGGCGACGGCTCTGCGCGCTCGTGGCCGACTCCTGCGAGGTGACCGTATCCATCGGTGCCGCGGCCCTGGTGCCCGACGGCGCCGGCGCGGCCGAGGCACTGCTCGCGCGCGCCGATGCGGCGCTGTACCGGGCCAAGCACGATGGCCGCAACCGGGTGGTGCTTGCGGACGCCGCGAGTGCGCCGTGACCGTTGCCCCACGGCGTGCGGCGGCGCAGGATGCGCGGCATTCGCCATCGCCCGCAGACCATGTTGACCAGCGGAACCCTGCGCTTCAGTCCCGAGCTTCGCCCCGGCTCGCACGAGCGCCGCGACGGCGGCAGCACGCGCTGGTGGCTGATCATCGACGGCGATCCGGAACTCGGCCGCTATCTGCGGCATCAGTTCTGGCTCGCGCACCGGCGCGTGCGCAGCCTGCAGAGCCCGCTCTGGGGTACGCACGTGTCGGTCATTCGCGGCGAAGCACCGGCCGACGCAGCGCGGTGGGGCCGCGAAGACGGCGAGCGCGTGACGTTCGAGATCGATCCCGTGCCCCAGGAAACGCGCGGTTACGTCTGGTATCCCGTGCGCTGCGATGCGGTGCTGGATCTGCGCGAGCGCCTCGGGTTGCCGCGCGATCCCGTTCCGCCACTGCATCTGACGATAGGCAACGGGTGATGCGCGGCGTCCGACCCCGCGCCGGCCCGTGCGCCGATACACTCGCGTCGCCCCTCACCTGGACGTGGATATGTCGCGTGGAATCGTGGTGCTGTCGCTCGTTCTCGTCGCGGTGCTGGCCGCGGCCGTGCTCGAACCCGTCACCGGACGCACGCTGTTGAACGCGCTGGATGCCCATGCCGCGACGCGCGCGGTCGATGCGGCGCGGCGCGTGACGCCGGCGCTGCAGCGCGACCTGGGGCCGTTGGGATTGAGGCTCGGCAATCCGGTGTTCGTGCGCATCTTCAAGCGCGAAGGCGAGCTCGAACTCTGGATGGCGGGCCGTGACGGCGGCTATCGCCTGTTCCGCACCTATCCGATCTGCCGCTATTCGGGCGAGCTCGGCCCCAAGCGGCGGCGGGGCGACAACCAGGCACCCGAGGGCTTCTACCGCGTCGCGCGCGGCCAGCTCAATCCGGCGAGCCGCTATCACCTCGCGTTCAATCTAGGCTATCCCAACGCCTACGAGCGCGCCCACGGTCATACCGGCGACTTCCTCATGGTGCATGGCAGCTGCGTCTCGATCGGCTGCTATGCGATGGGCGATGCGGCGATCGAGGAGATCTACACGCTCGTCGACGCGGCGCTGCAGGCCGGCCAGCCGGCGTTCGAGGTGCACGCGTTTCCGTTCCGTCTCGACGACGCGGCGCTGGCCGCCGAGCGCGGTTCACCCTGGTTCGATTTCTGGTCCGAGCTCAAGCCCGGGTACGATGCGTTCGAGCGTACGCGCCGGCCGCCTCGCGTGGTCGTGCAGGACCGGCGCTATCGCATCGAAGGGTAGGGGACAGATGACGACGTTGGAGTCAGCACAGCTGGATGCGATCTGCGCACAGTGGCCGGGCGTGAGCACGGCGCTGAAGTGGGAGGTCGATCTGGTCTACAGCGTGGCCGGCAAGATGTTCGCGGTCTATTGCACGCTCGGTGTGGAGCGTGGCCGCGTCTCGTTCAAGGTCGACGCCGACCGTTTCTTCGAACTGACCGAGCAGCCCGGTTTCATGCCGGCGCCGTACATGGCGCGGGCGTTCTGGGTCACGCTGACCGAACCCGACCGCCTAGCACCCGGCGAGCTGGAAGGCTTCCTGCGCCGCTCGTACGAACTCGTCGTCGACAAGCTGCCGCCAAAGGCGCAGCGCGAGCTGGGGCGGACGATTCCATGAGCAAGGTCTACGACAGGGCCTATTTCGACAAGTGGTACCGCGACGATGCGCACCGTGTGATTTCGCGCGAGGTGCTGGGCCGCAAGGTCGCGATGGCCGTCGCCATGGCCGAGTACTACCTCGGCCGCCCCATCCGCAACGTGCTCGACGTCGGCTGCGGCGAGGGCGCCTGGCACGCGCCGCTGCACGCATTGCGGCCGCATGCGCACTACCTGGGGCTCGATCCCAGCGAATACGCCGTGTCGCGCTGGGGCCGCACGCGCAATCTGCGCCAGGCGACCTTCGGGCAGCTCGAGCATCTGCGCTTCGACGAACGATTCGACCTCATCGTATGCGCCGACGTGCTGCACTACGTGCGCGCGGCGGAACTGCGGCGCGGCCTCGGCGGCATCGTCGACCAGCTCGAGGGGCTGGCCTACATCGAGGTCTACACGACGCGCGACAAGCTCGTCGGCGACCTCGAAGGCTTTCAGCGCCGTACGCCGCGCTGGTATCGGCAGACGTTTGCCGAGGCGGGTCTGATGTCGGTGGGTTCGATGGGTTGGGTGGGGCCGCGGCAGGCGCCGTGGATTACGGCGATGGAGGCGGCTGGGGGGTGAACTCCGGGGCCCTTTCTGCCGCGATGGTTACTTGAGCGTGCGGTGTCGGAATACGACTCCCATTGTCGCTGTATGCGAAACGAGCGCAGAGCTATGCGATCTGCTCAACATCTTCAACCGCCCCGGGCGACCAAGTCAGGTCGTGAGACACCGGCTGAGCCGCTTCTTCGCCTTTTCACGGCTCAGCGCGCCATCCGTCTCACCCCGTTCAGCGCCGCGCCTAAACTTTTCGCTGAAATACACCGGTGATGCTGGATGTCCTCTTAGCTCGCGTTGTCGGGAAGCGAGCTCAGTGACTTAGTAACTTTGGATTCGGGGATACTCATGACGGACGGGCCCACTGATGACCACGGCGCGTGTAGCGCTTCAACTTAGCCTCTAACTCTGGGCCTGGTAGATCTTGTACTGCCTATTTTTGCCCAGCAGGGCCGGGCTTGTTCAACCCAGGCCGCATAGATCGCGGCTGAGTGCGGTCTATCCCTGTTCGCTACGGCGAAGTGGCGGCTGGCCCACTTTCGGGTTTGAGTCCAGGATGAAACGTTGCAATGCAGCGACTCTCTTCTTTAAGTCGAGCACGCCGAAATCAGGCTGAAAGTGATCGGCAATGTACCTGGCCACCGCAACCTTTGATGCCACCGTCTGCTTTCCGTTCGCTGACCTAATTAGCAGCAGGCTGGCATGCCTCCCTGTTCCAACGAGCTGCATTGCTCCAGGATGGGTGGCAGAGATCGCTTCCGCAATCTGAGCTGGCAGCAAGTAGTTCTCAATTTCGCGCCCATCTGTTATCCATGCATGCCCGGGGCCAGAATCAAATTCTTCCTGCAATCGTCGCTTGGTTGCGTTAATTGGTGTATGCGGCTTCTCGCGGTCGCTGTCGATTATCATCACTCCCCTTCGATTTAGTCGTCGAAGTGAGATGAAATCGTTTATCTCCCCACTGTCCGGAGTGTACGAAAGGTGTGCCGCAAGACGTCCGCCATAGAACATGACGCTGTAGTGGATGCCCTCAACTAGACTGGGATCCACACTACGGAGCCACCAGTTCAAGTAGATGCGATCAGACGGTCCTTCTACCCAAACAACGCAGTTTGCCTGCAGCAAATCGGACGGGTGGTATCCCAAATCTTCACATACCGCAGAGCGGTGTTCATTGGTGGTCGCACGTTCAACAATCGAAGCGCCGTCACGTAGGCTCACGTGATACACCTCTGCACCTGGTGTGTCCATCAACGAAGCGGAGTGCGTAGTAATGAAGTACTGGTTTTGTGTGTGCTGGGCGAGGTAACGAAGAAGCTTCTTCTGGAGAATTGGATTGAGATGCAGCTCTGGTTCTTCTATGCAAACTACGTGATCTTTTAGGACTGTTGCAGCTGATGCGAGGATTATTACTTCGTGAATTCCCGATCCGAGTGATTCTATCGGAAGCACTTTGCCATCCATATGTACCAAGATCGTGTCTCTGCCGTACGGAACCTCAATGGCTGCTTCTGGTCGGTCAATGACGTCGCGCAAGAAGTCTCTGATTGCGTTGAAACTCTGACGGCTAGTTTGGTTGTGTACATCGGGATTCTGAAGCTTTGCAACTCGTTCAATTATTCCCGTGCCGTCAAACGTGTCCGAAGCGCCACCATTGATACCTATTTGGCGAATTGCGGGAATGAGTTGCGTCTTGATAGATGCTGGAGCGGCCGGCACTTTTTGAAGAACTTGAGGTTCCCAGTGTTCCTTTCGGCCGCCGCCGTCCTGTCCTGTAAATAGGCTCCACAATTGCCGCAATTCCTGGTCGCGGAGTACTTTCGCGGCCTTGGACCAAGACTCTTGTTTGTCTTTTCCATCAGGAAGTGTAAGTAACGTCCAGCACTGGGTAGTTTGATCTAGTCGAGACTTCTCAGAGAAGAGCTTTCCAAACATAGTCGCTGCAACCATCTTCTGGTGCTCATTCTTTATCCCGACTATAAGCCTGTGGTTGCAAAGCAGCACAGGGCGCTCAGGGTCAGTTCGGTCGACTTCTTCTCCGATTCCGAGAAGTACAGGTGGTTGATCGGGCAGGTGTCTCGCAAGTGAGTCGAGTTTCAGTCCTTCTTTCACGTAAGCTCGCGAATATACTTCGTGCAAGAACCGCAGCACATTTGACTTTCCGGCGTTGTTCTGGCCAATAAATATGTTCACTTTGGTGAATCTTTCGAAGTACTGTGGCTCTTTCCCAAAGCTACGGTAGCCGGCGATAGCCAAATTAGGGATAAGAATTGTCATGTGGATAAATTGTTAGACAAAAAACTCATTTTTGCCAAAATTCTTGAGCAACAGGTCCAGTGTCGCCAAAATCTCAAGTACTCTCTGACACGCCGCTGCGCCGTTCTTTGGTGGTATCCAGCCCGGGCTCGTCCAAGCTACCACCGATACTTCGGCAATGCGGGGGCGCATGGCGTAAGTACGACAGGATGGCGATGCAGCGGGTGACGAGAACATTGTGCCCGAGCCGGAACTTCTCCGGACAGCGGAGTCGGGTAAACTTCCAGCCGATTGAAGCCCCGCGTTGGTCAAGGTGCTGCTGCTTACGCCGCAGGACATGCGTCGTCCGAGCCTACGCCGCTATGAGTCTGTTGTCGGAAGCAGCAACCTCTCAGCTTTGAGCAAAATATATCCGGTTCGCGCGGGGAGCAAATGTCTGCCCTTGACGCCGCTCGCCCTCAGGTAAACAATCCGTCTGTTGCCGCCAATTCGGCAACCGGGTTTTGCAGCCCGAACACACTGGCGCACACAGCGCCGCACCGAAAGCCGGCGCTTTTTTCACGCCCGGATTTCCTGCGGCGTGGTCTGCCGATTTCTGGCGGCGGTGTGCGGGGAGCCGCAAGGCTCGCCGGCCCCAGTGTCCGGTCTGCAAACCCGCACACCGTTCGCCACCCTTTTCGCCGTTCCGGGTGGCGACTCCACGCAAAGGGAGTTGTCCATGGAAAATCGGTCTGCTGTTGGCGGCACTGAGCCGCGTCGTGGTTGTCTTGTCCGCAGTGGCGGCGTTGTTTCCTTCTTCGGGAGGCGCGCGCCATGACCCCTCAAGGTTCGTTCTATCCCCTGCGCCGCGACGCGCGGGGCGATCATCCGGTGATGTTCGCGTACGTCCTCGACGCGCGGGAGCAGCGCGAAGCGCTGGATGAAGAAATCATGGGGCGCCTGGGGGCGATCCAGGAACTCAGCGAAATCGTCGCGACGGCGCAGCTCGAGTCGCCGGGTTCACGCTCGCACAGCGGGATTCTCGAAGCCGTGGCCATCCTCTCGCGTGATGTGCGCGGGCTGCTGGAAGCCCGTGCGGCGAAGCGGCCGTAGATTTGTCCTTTGCCGGGGCGGCGCTGCGCCGCTCCGGCGTTTCGGATGGGTTTCGCGCGGAACGGTCTGCACCGCGTTGCCGATGGTGTTCCTCTGCTCGGAAAGGTGGGCCGCTGACGGCCTGAGCTTTACGGCAGGCTGTCCCGCGCCCTACGTGTCGGCGCGTGGTGCGCGAATGCGTGCCGGCCGCCAGCGCAAGCACCGCGCTGCCTATCACAGGACTCGCCTGTGATGGCCGCGCCTGTCGCCCCCAACCGCCGTCCTGAGGCGTCCCTGGCAATTGTGGTGCCTGCGCTGCAGCGCCGGACTGTGCAGCACGGGCGGATTCCTTCGCCAGGTCTGGCGCATGGCTCGCCGCAGGGCGCGCAGACGTGCGCAATCAGAGCCGGATAGCCCGTGCGGTGGAAAAGATGGCGATTCACGTGCATTTTTTCATGTTGCGACACGCTCAGTCATCTGATAACACTATTTCGTTCTATATGTATATTTAAAAGGCTTTTGTCCCAAAAAAGACTAAAGAATATTTGCGGCAGCTGTAGTCGTCATTAGATGGCGAGGAGGGCTATGGCACGACCATCATTGAGCCTGGACGTAACCGCGGGAGAGCGTCGCGAACTCGAAGCGATAGCCGCCTCGCGCAGCCTGCCGCACGGTCTGGTGCGCCGCGCGCAGATGATCCTGTGGAGCCTGGACGGCATGAGTCTGGACGAGATCGCGCGCCGCACGCGGGTCACGTCCGCGGCCGTATCGAATTGGCGCCGGCGCTTTCGCGAAGCACGGGTGGCGGGCCTGCACGACGGGCTCAAGTCGGGGCGGCCGCGATCGCTGGATGACGACCGGCTTGCACAACTTCTCAACGTGGCGCTGCTGCGCGAACCCGACAACACGCCCAACTGGACCGTGCGTGCACTGGCCCAGGAGACCGGGCTGACAAAGAGTTCGGTGCAGCGCTACCTGACGCGCTTCGGCATGCCGCCGCGGCCACCGCGTTCGTGCATGCCTTCGGCCGACCCGTGCTTCGTAGCGAAGGTATGGGACATCGTCGGGTTGTACCTGAACTCGCCCGACCACGCGTTGGTGCTATGCGCGCAGGCGGACGGTCCGCCGACGCCGCCGGACGCCGTGCCGCTGCGACGGTTCGAACCAGCCGCCGGGAATGGCGCCTGTGCACACGCTGCATTGGCTGCCGCGCGGCCCGCTGCGAGTGCCGCGGAACAACGGCCCCGCAAGCGCCACGGGGAACTGTTGGCTTTCCTGCGCCAGGTGGATGTCACCGTGCACGCATCATTGCAGGTGCATGTCATCGTCGACGCACGCTCGATACACCAGCATCCGCGCCTGCGCGCCTGGCTCGAAGGCCGTCCACGAGTCCAGCTGCATGTCACGCCCACGCATGATGTCTGGCTCAACGAAGTAGAGCGCTGGTTCGGCATCATCAACCAGCGCGCCATGCGTAGCGGCGTCTTCGATTCGGTCGAAATCCTGCGCCGTCGCATCGAAAGCTTCGGCGCTTGCTGCGCCGCGCACGCGGTGCCGTTCGAATGGACTGAAGGCCTAAAGTCGATCATGCAAAAGCTGACGCGATTAAACAAAGTAATATCTGGGACATTGTACTGAGGTGTACGGGCATGGCTGCGCAATACGGGACGCTGTCGTCTCCTGATCGACGGTTCACGACCGCGATTGGATGGGTATAGTTGTGAAACATGTGTTGACAGTTCGTTCGGCGCTTTGGTACAGATTTGCGGGCGGCGGGTACACAAAGTGATCTGCACGTGTTGTGAGACGAGAATGCACACCACGCCGCTCTCGCACGGCCGATGGATGCATTGGCAAAGCCTGCGATATGCGCGGCATGTCAGGGCTACCAGGGTGCTCAGCGCGTGCAGCGTGCTGTGCATCGGCGCGAAGCTCAAAGCAGTGATGTGATTTTGGGGATCACATCAGCTTGATCAAAGGGAGCGATTGGCTGATGTCCGCAGTGGTAGAACCGCGCAGCAGCAGCGGCGGCGCAAGCAGCGCGCCGCAGGATCCATGGCTGGACCGTATCAACAGCGTTTTCCGCGAATTTCCCCCCGCGGCGGCACTGCCCGAAGCGCCATCGCCGCGCGTACGCGCCGGCCACTTGCTGTACCGGTATGCAATGGCGCAGGTGCAGGCGTTGCAGATGCCTGGCCTGGCCATTGCCGAGCGTGCCGCGCTGCAGGCCGCGCTGGGCGCGCATGTATGCGGGCGCCTGGATCTGTGGCTCACCAAGGTCGTCGTCTACGAAGTCAATCTCGCGCGTGACAGCCAGCGTCTGAGCGGCGGCAGCGGCGCACAGCGCCTGGCCTCATTCTTCGAGCAGATCAGCGAGGACAGCGTTGCGCTGGAGTTCTGTCGCCGCCACGCCGTGCTGATGTGCCGCATCCTGCGCCACTTCGACCTGCTCAGTGGCTTCATCGGCGCGCTGGCGGGCCAGCTCGTGCAGGACCGCGCCGCGTTGGAGCAGTGCTTCGGTCCGCTGGGCAGCCTGGTGGAAGCCGAGCTTGGCCGCGGCGACGCCCACTTCGGCGCCAGGCAGGTGGTGATGCTGCGCTTTGCGCAGGGCAGGGTCGTATACAAGCCGCGCTCGCTCGAGGTGGATCAGTTGTTCGGCGAGCTGGTCGCGCGCGTCAATCCGACGCTGCGCCACGTGCTGCGTGCGCCGCGATGCCTGCTGCGCGACGGCTACGGCTGGCAGGAGTTCATTGCGGCCGGCGTCGCCGACGGAGCGGACGCCTGCGCGCGCTTCTACTACTCGATGGGCGCCTTCCTCGCATTGGCGCAGCTGCTCAACGCGACGGACTTCCACTTCGAGAACATCCTCACCACGCGCTCCGGCGAGCCGGTGCTATTCGATCTGGAAACCATCTTCGCCAACAGCTACGCCGCCGGTGCCGCAGGCGTCGAGCGCGCCAGCTTCGATGCGGTGCAGGCGCAGTTGGACGCGCTCAACCGCAGTGTGCTCAAGAGCAGCATCCTGCCCAGCCAGAGCAAGAATGCCGCGGGCATGAACGCACTGACCGATGCCGAGCAGCGCGACACGCTGGTCAGCGTGGATACGCTGGTGGACCCGGATTCCGACACCATCCGCCTCGAGCGCAGCACGGTGAAAATGGAAATCATCAGCAGCCTGCCGCGCCTGGATGGCGAACGCACGCGGCCGGTGAATTTCCTGTCCGACATCCTCGCGGGCTTCGATGCCGCCTACGACTACGGCCTTGCCCATCGCGACGAACTGCGCGCGTGGATTGCCGCGCGGGGCGACTGCCGTGTGCGCTGCGTGCTGCGCAACACCCTCATGTACGGCATGTTCATGATGGAAAGCACGCACCCGCTGTACGCGGGCGACGGCGAGCGACTGCAGCAGCTGTTCGGCAAGCTCGGCATCATCCTCGAGTTCCAGCCCGCGTTCCGCGCCGTGCTCAGCGACGAAATCGCCCAGCTCATGCAGTTCGACATCCCGGCCTTCACCATCACGCTGGGCGCGTCAACGCTGGACGGCTACGCGCAGCGTGGCATGCCCTTCCACGGGCGCAGCCCGCTGGACACATTCGAGGAAACCCTCGCGTCGCTGTCAACGCGCGACAAGGCCGTGCAGCGCCGCTGGATCACACGCTCCTTCGGCGTCAGCAGCTATCCGCGCACCAGCGCGCGAGACGGCGCGGATGCGTTCGTGCAGGCCTGCGCCGGCTATCTCGTCGATGCCGCGCACTACGCCGACAGTGACGCCAGCGTGTGCTGGCTGCAGATCGCCCTGCCGGAGGAAGGCGGCGACGCACGGCCCCAGCTGCCGACGCTGTATTCGGGCCAGGCCGGCATGCTGCTGCTGTTCTCGGCCCTGGCCGCACGCGGCGGCAGCGACGTGCAACGCGACACCCACGCGCGCCTGCGCCGCATGCTGCGCATCGATGCGCACAACATGGTGCGCGATGGGCAGGAGGCCAGCCTCTATCAGGGGGCCGGCGGGCCGCTCTACGCGCTGCTGCACGACGCGCTGCTGCACGGCGATGCCGAGTTGCTGGACTTCGTGCGCGCGCAGACCCGGCAGCTGCTGTCGGGCTGCGCCGTCAAAGGCAATGACGTGATTGCCGGCAGCGCCGGCGTGATGCTTTACCTTTGTGCACTGGTGCGTGGCGGGGGCGCGGACGCGGTGGCCGAAGCCGCGCTGGCCCGGCTTGGCGGGCAGCTGCTGGCGGCGCGCGATGCGGACAGCTGGAGCTGGAGTTCCGACCACGGCGCGCAGCTGGGCGGATTTTCCCATGGCAATGCCGGCATCGCCCATGCGCTGCTCAGCGCGGGCGAGCTGCTGGAACGGGGCGATTTCATCGAAGCGGGTCTGGCCGCGCTCGCTTTCGAGGACCGGCGTTTCGACGCGGCCGAGCAAAACTGGCCGGATGTGCGCATCGCCACGGCCGAAGTGTTCAACAACGCGTGGTGCAACGGCGCGCCGGGCTATTTCATTCCGCGCGCCATCCACTACGCGCGACTCGATGCCAGTGCGCGGCGCTGCTTCGTGCTGGCGGTGCAACGCTTTCTCGCAAAGCCGATTTTCCCGGACGAAAGTCTCTGCCATGGAACGGCCGGCGGACTCGATGTGCTGGTGACCCTGCGCCGCCATGTGCCGGAACTCGTTGGCAGCCACGACGTGGAGCGGATGCTGGAACAGCTGATCGACGCAGCGCCCGCGCGCGCCGGCACTCAGGACTGCGACGCGACCGGCCTGATGACAGGGCTGGCTGGCATGGCCTACGCGGTGCTGCGCGCGCGCTGGTCCGAGCTGCCCAGCGTGCTGTCCCTGCATGGTTAGGAGCCGCACATGAATGTGGTCTACCAGACCGGCGAGAACGATTGCGGCCTGGCCGTGCTGGCCATGATGCTGGCCCACCATGGCCGCCATCTGTCGCTGTACGAGTTGAAAATGCGCCATCCGATCAGCACCGCCGGCATGTCGGTGCTGGATCTGAAGCTGATCGCCAGAAGCTACGGCCTGGACAGTAAAGTGTTCGCCGTCCAGGGCGACGCGGCACAGCTCGAGCAACTCGCAACGCCCTTCATCGCGCACTGGGGCGGACAGCATTTCACCGTCGTCACGCGCATCGCCGGCGGCAAGATGCACCTGGCCGATCCGCGCGATGGTCGGCGCGTGTTGGACATTGGCGAAGCGCTGAAATACTGGTCCGGCGTGGCCATGTTCCTGGCCCCGGGCGAGAGCTTCCAGCCTCACCAGCGGCCCCGCCTGCTGCGCCAGTGGCAGCCGGAGATCCGCCGCTTCTCGACCATGCTGGCGGCGCTGTTCGTCCTGTCGGTGCTGCTGCTGGGGCTCAGTTATGCGGTGCCACTGCTGATCTCCAAGGTGGTCAGCAGCTTCATGGAGCACGGCACACTGCCATTCGGCGCGGTGGGCATGATCGGTGTCGCGCTGGGCTTTGTAGTGAGCTACTACGTCTTCAACTGGTCCAAGCAGGCGCTGCTGCTGGAAATCCGCCTGCGCCTGGACGGCCATCTGAGCGAGCGCTTCATCGAGTCCCTGTTCCGCCTGCCGTTCATGTTCTTCAGCCGCATGCCTTTCGGTGACCTGCTCGAGCGCCTGGGGTCGGTGGGCACCATCCGCGAATTCATCAGTGCGCGCATCGCCGCTGCCATCGTCGATACGGTGATGGTCGTCACGCTCGCGGTGCTGATCTTCCTGACCAACCACAAGCTCGGCATCATCTATGTGGGCGCAGTGGCGATCGTCGCGCAACTGGTCTACCTGCAGTGGCCGCGCCTGCGCGAACGCTTCCGCGACGAAGTGCTTTCGTATACCGCGTCCTATGACACGTTCTCCGATGCGCTGCTGGGCATCCAGGACATCAAGGCCAACCACACCGAGCAGGTCTTCTACCAGCGCTGGCGCGACCGCTTCCGCCAGTATCTGGACACGGCGCGCACGCGCGGTCGGCTCACCGCGAAGCTGGAGGCGCTGCTGGCCGTGCTGGGCGGCGGTGTGCCGCTAGTCATCCTGCTGGCCGCGCTGTGGCTGGTGAACCGCGCGCAGCTGTCGCCGGCCGACGCCATCCTGGCCTACCTGTTGATCCAGTACTCCATGGCGCCGCTGGCCGGGCTATTGAGCACGGGCATCATGATCCAGCACCTGGTCATCCACACCGACCGCGTCAATGGCATCACCCAGTTCGTGGCCGACACGGCCGCCGAGACCGTGGAGCAGGGCAACCTGCCTGTCACACGCATCGTCGTGGAAGACTGCGCCTTCAGCTATGCGCCGGACGGCCGCGATGTGCTCAGTGCCGTCAACCTCGACATCGCGCAGGGCGGATTCGTGATCCTGACCGGCGTGTCCGGCAGCGGCAAGAGCACGTTGCTCAAGCTGCTGACCCGCACGTTGAGTCCGCACCGTGGCCGGGTGCGCTATTTCAACGGCGAGGACGAGATCCCGTGCGGCGGCGCAGTGCAGCTGACCAGCATCATCCAGGATGCGGCCATGTTCCGCGGCACAGTGCTGGAGAACATCACCATGTTCGACCCGGGCATCAGCCTAGAGCGGGTCGGCGAAGCCGCGCGCATCGCCAACATCCATGCCGAGATCATGGCCATGCCGATGGGCTTCAGTACGCCCGTGGAGCGCGGCGGCAGCAACCTGTCCGGCGGACAGCGCCAGCGCCTGGCGCTGGCGCGCGCGCTGCTCAAGTCGCCGAGCATGCTGCTGCTGGACGAATTCACCAGCCACCTGGATGCGGACAACGAGGCGCGCATCATCGCCAATCTGCGCCAGCTCGGTTGCACGGTCATCATCGCCACGCACCGCACCGCGTGGATCCAGGCTAGCGACCGCATCATCCAGGTGCGCGACGCTACGGCCGTCATGCTACCGGCCCGCGAAGCCGCTGCGGAGGCATGTCTTGCCTAAGTCCCTGATCTCCACTCTGGCCGTCGCGCTGCTCGCCCTGCTGGGCTTTGCTTACGTGGCGCTGTCGGGTTCGCCCGAAATCGGCGATTTCGACTACGCGCGCTTCACCGCCGAGGGCAGCGACACCGCGCCCGTGCGCATCGCCGTGATCGAGGATCTGCGCTGCCCCAGCTGCCGGCGCACCCATCTCGACGTGCTGTCGAAGATCCTGCCCAAGTACACGCCGTCGGGGCAGGCGGTGGTCTATTACGTGCCCTATCCGGTCACGCGCAGCGATTCCTTGGCACTCAGCGTCAAGGCGCTGAGTTATGCAGGTTTCCACAAGCGGCCGTTCAGCGAAATCAGCTTGGTGCTGTACAAGGCCGATTCCACGCGACTGTCGCTGGACGAGGCCGAAGCGCTGCTGGTGCGTGAGTTCGGCCCTATACCCGCGGATGTGCGCGCCGCGCTGGATGAGGCATCCCAGCAGCAACTGCACGAGCAGAACCGCTACCTGAGCTCCATCGGCATCGTCAGCACGCCGACCGTGATCGTCAACGGCGCGGTGCTGCAAGGCCCCAAGGCCGATGTGCTGGATGAACACATAAAAAAAGCGCTGGACCGCAGCCGCCATGGCGGCTGAACGGCGCAGCAATCCGGGGCGCGCCTGCGCGGCACCCGAACACACTCCGCGGCAGGGCTGCCGCAACGTCCATCGGCCGGGGAGGCGCGGCGGGTCTGCTGTCACGCGGAGCAACGAGGTAGTTGTCAACCAACAACTGGGAGAACACACATGATCAGCAATAATGCGATGCAGGCTGTGCCGCAGATGCAGGAGCTGTCCGACGAAAGCCTGCGCGAGATGATGGGAGGCCTGCCCTGTGGCCGCGTTTGCAGCATCACCTGCGACTGTGGCTGCTCGATCTGCACGTCGTGGATCTACGGCTGCACCAGCGCCGCCCTGCAGTAAGCGCTACCGCGCATAACCAACCGGTGGAGAAATCCATGTTCACCTCTGAAAGCGCGCTGTCCGCCGTACCACAGATGCAAGAGCTGTCTGACGAAAGCCTGCGCGAGATGATGGGGGGCGTGGGCGGCTGCGGCAACTACTGCAGCATCACCTGCGACTGCGGCTGCTCGATCTGTACGTCGTGGATCTATAGCTGTACCTCGGCCGTCGCGCAGCGCTGAGGAAACACCGGAAAAGCGCGAGCGGAGCTCGGGCATTTTCCCGTGTGCAATGGGAACGGCGACTACCCCGCCGCCTCACGGCGGGGTAGTCCCGGCGTCATCAACCCTCGCGCGAGAGCGGGATATGACGCATGCCACGATGCGCCTTTCGTGCCGCACGGGCGCCCGTGCCCGAGCGCATCGTCACGAACCCGCGGCATGACCGGCTAAACCTGTTGTTATGTGAAAAAAGTAGCTGTCGAACAAGGTATTCTTTCTGTCAATCCGCCGCGCACTGCTGCGGTGCAAGGAGACCGCCATGCTGAGCCGTATCCGCAAAACTGTCCGGCGGCCCTGGCTGCTGGGCGGTGGCGTGGCGCTGGGCGCCGCGGTGCTGTTCGGCTTGTTCGGCGGCGGCGCGCCGCCACCGGCTGCACGCGCGGTCTTCCGCTATCCGGTGCAGGCGCTGCAGGTGCAGCGCGGTGTGGCGCGTCCGGAGATCGAGGTGTCCGGCCGCATCGAAGCCGGCCGCAAGCAGACCCTGATCGCGTATTTCGACGCCTGGGTGGACGAGGTGCGCGTTGTCGCCGGCCAGGAGGTGAAAGCCGGAACGCCACTGCTGAGCCTGGGCAAGCGTTTCATCGCCGACGCCCTGCACGAGGCGAAGCTGGCGCTGGACAGCGCCGAACTGGAAATTGCCAAACTGCAAGAACGCGAGGATTACCTGAAAGCGCGCCTGGGCATCGAGGAAGACATGCTCAAGCGCCTGCAACTGGTCAAGGACAACGCCACGCAGTTGCGTGCGCGCGGCGTCATCACCGTCATGGACTATGAAACCCACCTCTCCTCGGTCGACGTGCGGCGCCTGCAGGTGCTGGAACTGCAGCGCGAGAAGAAGGGCCTGCCGCTGGAGCGGCGCCGCCTGCACAACGACGCGGAAAAGTTGCGCGGCCAGATCACGCGCCTGGAAGGTGACCTGCAGCACGCCGAACTCGTCGCGCCCTTTGATGCCGTCGTACTGGAAGTGGCCGTCGAGCCCGGCGGCCGGGTCGCAACCGGTGCCAAGCTGGTATTGCTGGCGCCGCTGGACGGCCTGCAGATTTCCATACCCTGGCCGGTGGACCACGGCGCCGCGACCCAGGTAGCCGCCTATGCGGTCAGCGGCGGACAGCAGATCGCGCTGCGCGTGGCTGAAGTGGGGTCGGTGATCGAGGCCGGACGCTCCACACCGCATGCGGTGCTCAATGCCCAGGGCCGTCTGCCGGTGGCGCTGGCGCTGGGCAGCTTCGTGCCGGTGCGCATCCAGCTGGCGCCCATCGACAATGCGTTCGTGATTCCGGAAACCTCGCTGTACGCGGGCGAGCGCGTATTCCGCCTTGATCCGGCCGGCAGCACACTGGACGGCGTCAAGGTGCAGGTGGACGGGCAGCGCTACGGCCGTGACGGCAGTATCGAATGGATCGTCTCAGCGCCCGAGCTGGTTGACGGCGACAAGCTGCTGACCACGCGACTGGCCGCCGCGGCCGAAGGCTTGCCCGTGCTGGCCACCACGCACACATCGGCCGACGCACCCGAGGCGCAGCTCAAGCAGGCGTCGGTAAACAAATGAACAATCGCGGCATCATCGCGTATTTCGCGCACCACAAGGTGGCTGCGAATCTGCTCATGCTGTTGATCATCGGGCTGGGTGCGATGCTGGCGCCGCGGCTCAAGAACACGCTGACCCCGGATGTACATTTTCCCGCGCTGGAACTGGTCATCGAGTGGCCGGGCGCCGGCGCCGAGGCCATCACGCGGCAGCTGATCGAACCGGTGGAAAACCGCTTGCGCCAACTGCCCGGCGTGCGCTCCACGACCTCGGTCAGCGCGCTGGGCCTGGCCTCGATCAACCTGGTATTGGCGCATGACGCCGACCCGGCCGAGGTCAAGTATTCCGTCACCAACGCCATCGACAGCCTGCACAACCTGCCTGTGGGCATCCTGCCGCCACGCATCCAGACCGCCGTTTTCGACGAGCGTGCGCTGCGCCTCGGCCTGACTGGCAGTTCCAAGGCCGAGCTCTATCAGGAAGCACTGGAAATCCGCAAAACCCTGTTGGACCGCGGCGTGCCGCGCATCGACATCGATGGCTGGAGCGAGCCGCAGCTGGAGATCACCGTCAGCGGCGACCGCCTGCAGGCACTGGGCATGTCGCTGGCGCAGATCGCCGACCAGCTGCGCGCCCAGCTCACCGTGAACATCGCCGGCAACCTGCGCCGGAATGGCGACGATCTCGTCATCAGCAGCCGCGGCAATCGGCTGGACGAGAACGCCCTGGCCAACCTGCAGCTCGGAAATGCCACTGGCGCCGCGTTCCGGCTCGGCGAGATCGCCCAGGTGGGGTGGGGCGAGGGCGCCCAGCAGATTGCACGCGTGAACGGCCGCGACGGCATCATCATCACGCTGTTCCGTTCGCTGGACACCGATACGCTGGAAATCTCCGCGATCAACCGCGAATGGCTGGCCGGCTATCGCGCTGCGCGGCCGGATTCCACCGTCAGCGTGCTGGACGACGCCTCGGAGACCGTGGTGGCCAACCGCGGCATGTTGATCAGCAACGCCATCATGGCGCTATTCATCGTCTACGGCGTGATGTGGCTGGCGATGGGCACGCATTCGGCGTTCTGGACCACGGCCGGCATACCGGTAATCCTGTTCGGCACCTTCATCGTCATGCTGATCACCCATCAGTCGATCAACATGTTCACCGTGGCGGCCTTCATCATGGTGCTGGGCATGATCGTCGATGACGCCATCGTCATCAGCGAAGACCACGACACGGAGATGCGCAAGCCCGGCTCTCGCGGCATCCCGAGCCTGATTGCAGCCCGTCGGATGTCGGTGCCGGTGGCAGCTTCGGCACTGACCACGGTCGTCGCCTTTGTGCCAATGCTGTTCCTGCCTGGCTATTTCGGCGCCATGATCGCGCCTATCGCCATCGTCGTGATCAGCGCCATGCTGCTTTCGTTGATGGAATGCTTCGTGATTCTGCCGGCACATCTGCGCCACGGCGAGGCACGCGCGCTCGCCAGGCCCGGGCGGCGTATCGGCAATCAATGGCTGGAGGCTGTGCGTATCCGCTACGTGCTGCCGCTGGTCGAACGTGCCGTGGCCCATCGAGGCCGCACCGTGCTGCTGGCCATGGCCTGCGTCGTTCTGTCGATACCGGGTGCGGTGTTGTTGTACAACAACGACGAAGGCCAGATGGATACCGACAACCTTCGCGTCATCGCATTTCTGGAACCCACCACGCCGGACAGCGAGCGCCTGCTCATCGTTGACCACCTGGAAGACAGTCTGCGCCGCACCATCGCGGAGATCGGCGACATCAAGGCGATGGTGAGGTCCTGGTCGGTGGTGGAACACCAGACCTCGGGCCGGCCCTGGCTGGAGACCGTGGTCTCGCTGTCGCCGAGCACCGAGCGGCCGCTCACCAGCAGCGACTTCCTGGCGCGCTGGGGTCACCACCTGAAGCCCAATACCTGGGTGATCCGCTACGGCATGGAAACCGACGCGGAGAAACCCTCCACCTCGATCAGCTGGCGCCTGTCCGGCCAGCTGAGCCTGGAACAGCTCAAGGCCGCTACCGAGGAATTCGGCGCGCGCCTCATGGCCGAACCGGATGTGCTGCAGGTGGAAGACAGTTTCAGCCAGGGCGGGCAGCAGGTGGAATTCGGGTTGAAGCCACTGGGCCGTACCCTGGGCCTGGACGAGGCCACCATCGCCGCGCAGCTGCATGCGGGTTTCGAAGGCATCCGTGTCGGGCAGATCCAATACGCGGGCAGTGAGGCCGAGGTGCGCGTCAAGCTGCCGCTGGAAGAACGCCGCTTCGACCGCGTCGCGCGCTT
Organism: Rhodanobacteraceae bacterium; assembly: GCA_045864815.1. Classification (GTDB taxonomy): domain Bacteria; phylum Pseudomonadota; class Gammaproteobacteria; order Xanthomonadales; family Rhodanobacteraceae; genus Tahibacter. The sequence goes on from BTVG01000030.1 coordinate 23,362, forward strand.
CCCCGTGCAGACCGCGCAAGGCACCAGCATGCCGCTGTGGAGTGTCGCCGATCTGCGCCGCCAGGCCAGCATGTCCAACCTGCTGCGCGTGGACGGCCAGCCGGTGGTCGAAGTGACCGCCTACCTGCAGCCCAGCAGCATGGGCAAGCGCGCCGAGATCAAACGGCGCCTGGAACGCGACATTCTTTCCGGCGTGCAGCAGCGCCACAAACTGCAGCGTTCCTACTCGCTGTTCGACCGCGACCGCGACCAGGTCGTCACCAGCCTGCTCAGCTCGTTCGTCATCGGCTGCGCGGCCATCTACCTGGTGATGGTCTGGTCGCTGCAATCATTCTGGTGGCCGGTGCTGATCACCGCGATGATTCCGCTCGGCGTCGCCGGCGCGGTGTTCGCGCATCTGCTTTGCGGCATCCCGTTCAGCATCTTCAGCATGTTCGGCGTACTGGGTATGTCCGGTGTGGTGGTCAACGATGCCATCGTATATATGTCGCATTACAGAAAATTAAGAACCGAGATGCCGGTGCGCGAGGCTGTGGTCAAGGCGGCCTCGGACCGTTTCCGCGCCATAAGCCTGACCACGCTGACCACGGTACTGGGCATCGTGCCGCTGCTGCTCGACTCCTCTCCCAATGCGCAGATATTCAAGCCGCTGCTGGTGGGATTCGGCGGCGGCCTGCTGACCGGTTCCGCGTTGCTGCTGGTGGTGCTGCCCGCGCTGCTGTATCTGCTCGAAGACTGGTGGGCGACGCGCCAGCCGCGACATGCGTTCGTACCCGCCGGAACGTCTGGGGCCGAGGCCCTGCCGCAGAGCTGACGGGCATGAAAGGCAAGAGCCGCTTGCGCGCAAAGGGAGTTGTCCATGGAAAATCGGTCTGCCGTTGGCGGCACTGAGCCGCGTTCTTGTCTTGTCAGCGTTGGCGGCGTTGTTTCCCTCTTCGGGAGGCACGCGCCAAGACCCCTCAAGGTTCGTTCTATCCCCTGCGCCGCGACGCGCGGGGCGATCATTCCGTGATGTTTGCGTACGTCCTCGACGCGCGGGAGCAGCGCGAAGCGCTGGATGAAGAGATCATGGGTCGCCTGCGGGCGATCCAGGAACTCAGCGAAATCGTCGCGACGGCGCAGCTGGAGTCGCCGGGCTCGCGCTCGCACAGCGGGATTCTCGAAGCCGTGGCCATCCTCTCGCGCGATGTGCGCGGGCTGCTGGAAGCCCGCGCGGCGAAGCGGCCGTAGGTTTGTCTCTGCCGGGGCGGCGCTGCGCCGCTCCGGCGTTACGGTCGGGTCCGCGCGCAATGGTCTGCACAGCGTTGCCGATGGACTGCGTGTCAATGGATTTCAGAAGCAGACGCTGCGCCGCCGATGAGCGGTCGGCGGCGCAGCGTCCCGGGCGTGCCGCATTCCGGGGGGTAGGGGGGATTCAGCGGCACGCCGTACCTGGACGCGAAACCGCTGCGGGGCGTCGCAGCGGTTCGCATTGTCCGATTCGGCAACGATCCGGCCAGTTGCACAAATGACAAAGCAGTAAAAGCGGTGCGTTATTCGATTCCGTGCGCGAACAGCCGGTCCGGCGCAAACACCTGGACGCCGCCCAGTGTGGTGAGGGCGTAGACGCGCGCATCGGTGCCGAGCTGCAGGCGTGCGATCGGCACCGGCAGGTCCCAGCGCTGCAGCCGCTGCGGCTGGCCCGGCGTTGCGAAGCTCACTTCGTCGAGGCCGGTTTCGCTGCCGATGAAGGCGCGGTCACCCTGCAGTGCGACGCTGAAGCCGGCGTCGGCGTAAGTGCCGAGCAGCTGCGGCTGGGTCGGCGTGGTCAGGTCGAGCAGGCGCGATTCGGTGCCGCAGGCGATCAGTGCGCGGCGGCCGTCGGCGCTGAGCGCGACGTCGCGGACCGAGCCGCAGCCGGTGTAGCTGCCCACGACCGACGGCGCACCGTTGCTGACGTCGACGACGATGAGTCCGCCGCCCTTGCCGCCGAACGGTGCTTCGTCGGCGACATAGAGGTGATCGTCGTGCAGGGCGAGGCGCAGGATCTTGGCCGTCTGAATCGCGCCGAGCGGCTGGGGCTGGGCCGGGTTCGTGACATCGAGCGCGACGAGCTCGCCGCCGTTGGTCGAGCGACCGACCCAGGCCCGGTTGCCGCGCGCGGCGATCGCGGTCGCGAACGGGTATTGCCAGAAACCCAGCTCCTGCGGCGCGGCCGGGTCGGTGAGGTCGGCGATCACGAGGCCGCTGCCCCAGCTCGTGAGATAGGCGCGGTTGCCGTCGACGGCGAGTTGCTCGAACGCGCGGCCCTGCAGCGAGGGTTCGAGGCTGGTGTCGAACCGGCCGAGCGGCGCGAGGTCGTCTGCCCGCGCCACGTTCAGCCCATAGGCGTTGCCGAGCAGCCACGCCGTATCGCCGCGCACGGCGATGTCGTAGGCCGCCGTACCGGCGGGCAGGAAGGCCTGGCCGCGCACGGTCGGCGTGCCCGGCTGGGTGGCGTCGAGCCGCACGAAGCGGTCCGCACGGGTCGCCAGCAGCGCATCGCCGTCGAGCACGGCGGTCGCGTCGGTCGCGAAGGTGTTGATCGTCGAGTGGCCGATCAGGGCCGGCAGATCGGGATTGGCGATGTTCCAGATGTCCAGGCCGTCGAGACCGACGCCCCAGGCGTGCGTGCCCAGCACCAGTCCTTCATAGGCAACCGGCGAGTCGATGCGGCCGCGCGGGACGATGTTGGCCGGGTCGCTGAGGTCGCTGACATTGAGCGCCGTGCCGAAGCCGTAGGCGAACGGCGGCTGCACCTTGAGGCGGAAATTGTCGTAGCCGTCCAGCGCCGCGCTGCCGATCTGCACCGGCGCGAGCGGGCTGGTGAGGTCGAAGATCGACAGTGCGGTGCTGGAAAGAAAGGTGCGACCGACGGCATAGAGCCGATTGCCGGCCGCGTGCACCGAGTCGTAGTTGCCCCAGCCGGTGTAGACCTGGGTGAAGGTGGGCACGGCCGGGCTCGTGAGCGGGCTCGCGAACACGCCCTGTTCGTTGTCGAACACGTAGACATGGCCGGCGGCGACGGCGATACCGCCGGCGAACTGGAAGTCGGCGGTGGAATAGGCGTACTGGCCCAGCAGCTGCGGCCGGTCGCGGTCGGCGATCGAATACACCGCGACGCCCGAGGTGCCCGCGGCATAGCCGCGGAAGCTCGCGTAGAGGTAGTCGCCTTCCCGGGCGAGGCCGTTGATGACGCCGCGCGCCGGGGTGGTGCGGTTGTCGCCCGCGTAGACCAGCGTGCCGTCGCCGCCGCGGTTCCAGGCGGTGACCGTGCTGCCGGTCGCGAGGTAGACGTGACTGCCAACGGCCACCGGCGCGCTGACGCTGCCGCCGCGCGCAAACAGGAACGTGGCGGCGGCAGGCGGCCCGGCGGACGTGGCCGTGGCGAACAGGGACAGGATCAGTGCGGCAGACGCTTTCATGGACACTCCAGGCAGGAATTGCAGCCGGGGCAGTGTCTGCAGGCCGTTCGCCGGCTGCATTCGTTGTGTATTCGTTTCCCATTCGCCGGCGATTCGGTGCCGGTCACGCGGGCACCGGGCGCGGCTGGCGGCGGCTGGTTCCTGGCCCGCCGGGCTGGCGGACCCGGCGGGTCACCGGCTACGGCGCGGTCCGCTCGCCGGCCAGCTCCCGCACGCGCCGCCGTGCGGCGTCGAGCGCCTCGCCGTGTCCCGGGGCCGCATTCAGGTGGACGAAGACGCTGGCCGCGCGCAGGTCGCGGTCGGACCAGGGCGCGACGCGGGCGCTCAGCGCGCGCGCCTCATCGAGCCGGCCACTGCGGACCAGCAGGGCGGCGTACGGCGCGATCACCTCGACCACGTCGTCGGGCACGGCGCCGGCGGCATCGATCTGCTGCAGCGCGCGCTCGAAGTGGGGCAGCGCCGCTTCCGGCTGGGCACTGTCGGCCAGTGCCTCGGCGTCGGTCAGGCTCGCGTAGGCCTCGCGCCAGGGATCCGGATGCGCCTGGACCCAGTCGCGCAGTGCGTCGGCGCGTTCGCGCGCGGACGGATCGGACGTCGCGCGCAGACTGCGTACCTCGAGCCGCCAGGTCTGCAGATAGCGCGGTATGTCATAGCCCAGCAGGGTCGGCGTCAGCGCCAGGTGCGCCTGCCGTGCGGCGTCGGCTGGCTTGCCGTGAGCCGCGGCGAGGCGCGCCTCCAGGGCGTGCAGGCGGGCAATGACGACGGCATCGAGCTGGGCATCGGCCTCCGCGAGTGCTGCATCCGCGACGGCTGCCGCTTCCTGCAGACGGCCCACTTCGAACAGTGCCTCGGCCCGTACCTGGGCGAGCTTGTGGCGCAGGCGCTGGTTCTGACTGTGATCCTGCGGCGGCCAGTACCGCTGGGTGGTCGCCAGCGCGCCCGCGTGATCGAGCAGCAGTTGCTGCACTTCCGCGATGCTGGCCAGAGTGAAGACGTATTCCTCCTGGGCGCCGAGGCGTTCGAAACGCGCCGCCGCGTCGTGCAGCATGGGCAGCGCGATCGCCGGCCGCAGCCGGCGCACCTCGATCAGTGCGAGATTGAGATCGATCTGCGTGGTGCCGAGCGCATTGCCTGCAGCCTCGGTTTCGGCACGCGCGAGCCCCAGGTCGGCCAGCGCGGCGGGGTAGTCGCCGCGCAGGGTGGCGACGAGGCCGCGGCCGAGCAGCGCCAGGCCCAGCGCGTCCGGCGCCTTCTGTCCGCGCAGCAGCGCGATCGCTTCGTCATAGTGGCGCAGTGCGTCCTGCGGGCGTTCGCGCCGTATGTAGCTGGCCGCCAGCGTGACCAGGGCACGGCCGCGCAATTCGGCGTCGTGCCCGGCGGACAGGCGGTCCAGCAATCGCGTGAGGCGCTGTTCGACGGCGAGGTAATCGCCGGCGCGCAGTTCGATCTGGGCTTCGCGCAGCGCGATCTCGGGACGGTCGCGCAGGGCCGGATCGGCGCGGCGGATCAGTTCACCCGCCAGGTCGAGCTGGTCGGCGAGCATGGCCGCGCGCGTGCGTGCCAGCAGTTCAGCCAGGTCCTGCGGTGCCTCGTCGTGCCGGTCGGGCGGTAGCCGGCCCAGACGCAGCAGCAGCGTATCGGCCGCCTCGCGCGCCGCGTTCATCGCGTCGTCGGCGCGGGTCTCCACGGTGATGTCGTGGGTGGCATCGCGCGCGCGCAGCTGTACGCGCCAGCGGCCGTTGCGCAGCTCGACCTCGGGCTGTATGCGCAGTGCCGTGGCATGGTCCGGAGCCAGGTCGTCCGCGGCCACCGGGTCATCGCCGCCGCGGTCGCGGAGCAGCGCGACGACGCTTTCGCTCGCGGCAGTCGCCAGGTCGCCGCGGCGCAGGCGGTTGGCGATCAGGTCCATGAGGCCCAGGCGCAACCATTCCCATTCCTCACCGGCATCGACCCGCGCCGGCAGGACCAGCGCCGGTGCGTCGCGCGATGCGCGTGCGCCGTTCACCGCGCGGCCCGCATCGGGTGGCGCAGCCGCCCGCCGCTGCGCCGACAGCGCCAGGATCAGCAGCAGCGCAGCCAGCAGTACGGTTGCGGTCGCGGCGATGCCCGGCCATGGCGTGCGCGGCGCGTCCGGGACGCCGGTGCCGGTGGCGCCGTCGGGTGCGGTAGCGGGGCCTGCCGGGTGTTCGTCTCCGGCCGGCAATGGGATCGGGGCAGGGGGCTCGGCCTGCGCGGCGCCGACCGGTTCCGATGGCGCCGCCGCCGCGTCGGGTCGCGCACCGATTTCCTCGACGGCACCGATCCAGCGATAGCCGAAGCGCGGCACCGTGCGTATCCATTGCTGCGTGTCGCCACTGTCGCCGAGGGTGCGGCGCAGGCGCATCAGGGTCTGCCCGAGCAGGCTGTCGGCCACGTCGGCGCGGCCCCAGATCGCGGCCATGAGTTCGTCACGGCCGACCGCGCGATCGCGATGCAGGAGCAGATAGACCAGCCCGTCGAAGGCGCTACTCGGCAGTTCCACACGTTCGTCACCGCGGCGCAGTTCGCGCGCCGCCGGATCGAGTTCGTACTCGCCGAAGCGAAGGGGTGGAAGCGTCATGCGGACGGCGCTGGCGTAAAGAGACGGCGAGACGCCGCGGAACGGTGCATCGTCGCATTGTTTGCCGGCGGGCGTAATGCGTGCGTTATTTGGGGGGAGTGCACGGGGAGTCTCGGTGACGAGGTGTTTCGTTGGCGAAGACCGGTCGAGGCAGGCCGCACGCTCTGCGGTTTCTTGAGGTTTTCGCGACGGCACTGAATACCCTCCCCTTGAAGGGGAGGGCTTGATACCGTTCCGGCCTTCGGTCGATGCGGTTCGCTGCTCTCTCGCAAGAGCGGGATGTCGTCAGCGGAATCGACACCCATCCCCACCCAACCCTTCCCTTGAAGGGGAGGGCTCAATGCTGGGTGTCTCTTGAAACTGGCCGCGTTGAGGGGATGAAAGTCGATCGTCAACAACCACCGGTTCTGGGCGCCTTGAACGCCCAACGGGCCGGACGGGTTGGGTGGGGATGGGTTTCTGGCCGTACGGTCCAACGATGCGCAGCACGCGCGCGCCGCGTCAGCGCAGGCTCAGAAAATCCTGGCTGCAGACGAAGCGCACCGCATCCAGACGCGGACGGGCGCGGGGCAGTGCTTCGGCGATGGCTGCGCGTTCTTCGGCGAGTGCGTCGATTTCCTCGGCGCGCACCGCGGGGTTGACCGCGCGCAGTGCCTGCAGCCGCGCGATGTCGGCACCGAGCGCAGCTTCTGCGCTGGTTGAGGCAGAAGCGATCTCGCGCGCGGCGAGATCGCGCGCGGCGGATTCGCAGCGTTCGAGCATCGGCGGCACGAGCTGCGCGATGAACTTGCGGTAGCGATTGAAGTCGACGGCGCGGTCGATGGCCTTTTTCAGCGACACCGGGTTCGGCTTGTAATCGCGCGCCTGCAGCTTGGTGTCGACGACGACGCGCAGCGGCAGCGGCGGCAGGAAGCGGTCGATGCCGAGGCTGCGCTGCGCGACGCATTCGAGCACGTACACCGCTTCGAGCAGCACGGTACGTGGCGGCAGTGCGTCGTCGACGAGAAACGCCGCGTTGCCCTGTTCGCCCTCGAGCAGGAGATCGAGCGCGCCGATCACGAGGGGGTGATCGTTGCGCAGCAGCGGCAGCTCTTCGCGCGCGAGCGCGGTCGCGCGGTCGAACGTGACCTGTTGCGGGCCGTCCTTGAGTCCGGACAGACCCTCGCTGCTGACGTATTCGGGGTCGAGCACCCAGGTGCGCGGGCCAGTTTCCTCGTGCTCGATGCCGAATTGCTCGAACAGGCGCAGGATGAAATCTTCGGTGTCGAGGTCGGCGTCGGCCGCCGTCAGCGCCTCGCGCAGGGTTTCCTCGCGTGCCTCGCGGCTGCTGGCCAGTTCGAGCAGGCGGTCGCGGCCCGCGTGTACGAGCCGCGACAGTTCCTCGTGTGCGGCGCGCGTCTCGGCGATCAGCGAATCGAGTTCCTGATCCGGATCGGTGCCTTCCAGCGCGTGTGTCGCGGCGCGTTCGGCAAGATCGGCGCCGAAGCGCTTGTACAGTTCGCGACCGTCGGCGGGACTGGTGCGGAGTGCGTCCAGGCCTTCCTGATACCAGCGCAGCAGCACGTGCTGCGCGCTGCCGCTGAAAGCGACCGCATGCAGCACGATGTCGTGCTGCTGGCCGATGCGATCGAGACGGCCGATGCGCTGCTCGAGCAGGTCCGGGTCGAGCGGTACGTCCCACAGGATCAGGTGGTGAGCGAACTGGAAGTTCCGGCCTTCCGAGCCGATTTCCGAGCAGATCAGGAGACGCGCGCCTTCCGGGTCGGCGAAATAGGCGGCGTTGCGGTCGCGATGCACGATGGACAGCCCTTCGTGGAATCGCGCGAGGTTGATGCCGCTGCGCGTGCGCACGGCTTCTTCGAGCGCGAGCACCTTGGCCTGGCTGCGGCAGATCAGCAGGAACTTGTCGCGCGGATATTTTTCCAGCACGCCGATGAGCCAGGGCAGGCGCGGGTCGGCGGTGTAGTCATATTCATGCTGTGACGGCGGCTGCTGGATGTCCGACAGGAATTCGGTTAGCAGCCGCTGGCGCTGATCGTCCGCGAGGTCGGCACCGTCGAGCACCTCGATCGCCGGCACGCGCTTGGGAAAGCCGCCGACCACGGCACGGCGGTTGCGGAACATCACGCGGCCGGTGCCATGCCGGTCGATCAGGGCGTCGAGCAGTGCGCTCTTTGCGCCGGCATCCTCATCGAGGCGCGCGAGCAGCGCGCGGCTCGCGGCGTCGTCGCCCAGGCGATCGGCGAGCTCGCTGCGCTCGGCTGCGGTCAGCGCCACGCCGTCGCTCAGCTTGGCCGCGATCCGCGACAGTGCGAGGTAGCCGTCGGCTTCGGCGGTGTAGCGTTCGAGATCGTGATAGCGCGCCGGATCGAGCAGGCGCAGGCGGGCGAAATGGCCGGTGCGACCGAGCTGTTCCGGTGTCGCGGTGAGCAGGATCACGCCCGGCGTCGCAGCGGCCAGCGTCTCGACGAGGGCGTATTCGGCACTCGCCGCCTGGGGCGTCCAGGCCAGATGGTGTGCCTCGTCGACGACGAGCAGGTCCCAGCCGGCCGCGACGGCCTGTTCCGCGCGGCGGCGGTCGCCGGCGAGAAAGGCGAGGTCCGTGATGACGAGCTGCTCGTCCTCGAACGGGTTGCGCGCGTCGCCGGCGAGTTCGATGGCCGCGCAGCGCTCTTCGTCAAAAATGGAAAATTGCAGGTTGAAGCGGCGCAGCAGCTCGACGAACCACTGGTAGACCAGGGGCTCGGGCAGCAGTACCAGCACGCGTTCGACGCGCCCGGCGGCGAGCAGGCGCGCGAGGATCATGCCGGCTTCGATGGTCTTGCCCAGGCCGACCTCGTCGGCGAGCAGCGCGCGTACCGGGCGCCGGCTCGCACCGATCTGGGCGACGCGCAGCTGATGCGGCACCAGCGCGATGCGCGCGGCGCCGAGCCCGAAGTCCACGCCGCGGCGCGCACCGGCGCGGCGGTTCAGGGCTTCCAGGCGGAAATCGAAGCGGTCCGGCCGGTCGAGGCGGCCCGACAACAGACGTTCGTCGGCCTGCGACAGGCTTTGCACGTCATCGAGCTCGCCTTCGACGAGCGAATGGCCGCCGCCGTGGTAGTGCAGCAGCCCCTGGTGGGTCTCCACGCGCTCGACCGTGAACTGCTCCCCCTTGCCGCTGACCTTCTGGCCGATGCGGAATTCAGCGCGGACCAGTGGCGCCGCATGCGTCGCGTAATGGCGCAATACGCCGGACTTTGCGAACAGCACCTGGATACTGCGCCCCTCGATGCGCAAGATGGTGCCGAGTCCGAGCTCGGGTTCGGCATTGGAAATCCAGCGTTGACCGGGGGTGAAGTGCATCAGCAGCGGATTCCAGGCGAGAGGGGGGCGGATTATCCCGTGCCGTAGCGGCGCTGGAAACCGGTGCCGCATCGTTGCGCGAGATTTCGCCCGCCCCGGGCCGGCACCGGACGGGCGGTCAGGCCCACCGCAGGTCGTGTTCGCTCGGCGTTCCGGTGGCCGTTGCTGTTGGACGGGATTCGTATGCTGCGACGACGGAGGGGACATCATGCGATGGGGAAATGCGGTGCGCCGGGACGCCGGCCCGGCCGGTTCTGCACTGGGCTGGCTGGTTGCTGTCTTGCTGATGCTGGCCTGTGGCGGCCTCCAGGCCGGCCGCAGCGCGTCGTCGGCCTATCCCTGGACCGATTTCGACGACCTGTTCGCCCAGCTGGAGCGCCGCGCCGGGCCCGACCTGCAGCTGTACCGGCTGACCCTGGACCATGCGGGTGTCGCCACGCTCTGGGTGCAGAACGCACGCCAGCCGGATTTCATCGACGCCTATGCCTATGACGAAGGCGAGCTCACCGGCCCCGACCCGGTCAAGTTCAGCCACTATCCGTCGCTGCAGGACATCGAGCGGCGCCTGATTCCGCGCACTGCCGTGGATTTCGGACGCCTGCGGGCGCTGGCCGATATCGCCTGCGACGCGGCCAACCTGCCGGACGCCAGCGTCGACGGTATCGTGCTGGAGCGCGAGCGCCGGGACGGCGACCTGTCCGCCGGTACGCCGGCCTGGAAGTTCCGGCTGCGTGCCGGCGCCGCGCGCGCCGACGTCTACTTCGACCTGGGAGGGAGGGTCCTGCATGCGCAACGTGATTGAGTTCGGCGGCCGCGTGCTCGCACTGGCGGCTCTGCTGGGGCTTGCCGCCGCGCAGGCGGCGGAGCCGCTGGCGCCCAAGCATCTGCTGAAGGATCCGGCCCAGCTCAAAAACCTGTTCGTCGAGGCGATCGGCCGTCCGGTCGAGGTGGTCGATGCCAAATTCCGCGCCGACTGGGTGCAGCTCGCGGTCGTCGATCCTGCGAATCCGGCCGCGATCGAGACCTGGACCGCGACACCACGTCAGCCGATCGCGCGCGATACCAGCGGCTATTACGCGGCCTGCCCCGGCCTGCGCATCGCGCTGGACCGGCTGGACTTTGCGGCCGGCGCGCGCGTGCTGGCACAGATCGATGCGTTCATCGAGGCCAATGGCTTCGACCGGTCGAACGTGGTGCAGGCGCGCTTCGCTGGTATCGAGGATCGGGCGCGACGCAAGCCCTGCGACCGGCTGGCCTGGTTCGAGACCCTGACCGATGCCGCCGATCCGATGGTCAGCGTCTACGTGCAATGCGCGCCCGACGGCACCCTCGTGCAGGCACTGGACCGGCAGTCACGGCCGATTCCACCGGCCCGCCTGCTTGCCGGCGCCGTCGGCACCCGGCGGCCAAAGCCGGCGCCCGCCCCGGCGCCGCCGGTCGTGCGCCACGACTATCTCGCCGCCGGCATTGCCGAGGAGCTGGCCCTGATCGAATCCCGGCTCGGCGCGCCGCTGGGGTTCTATCGCATCGACATCTATGCCGATTCGCTGTACGTCGCCACGGTCGATGCAGGCCGGCGCCACCAGGTGACGGAATGGAATTTCGACCGCGATCGCGACATGGCCGAACCCCGGGCCAAGGAACTGATCAGCCACGATTGCGACCGGCCGTTCGCGCTCGCGGATTTCGCCTATGACCGGCTGGCCGCGCTGATCGCCGCGGCACCGGCGACGATCGCGGCGATGCCCGAGGGCCGGGTGCGCAAGGTCTCGGTCTTGCGCCGGCTGTCGGCCTGCAAGAAGCCGCCGCAGATCAGTCTGTCGATCGAGGACGAACGCGGCTACGGCGAGGTGGTCTACGACGCGGCCGGCAAGCTCCTCGAAGCGCGCGTGCGCTAGCAGCAGCGCGAGCGCCCGCGCCCGTAGCGCGCCGCAAGGCGGTCGGCGAAGAACGCCTCGTAGCTCAGCGGTTCGGTGTCCGGGTGACGTTCGCGATGGTGGCGCACGTAGGTGCCGTAGTCGGGCACGCCGACCGCCAGCCTTGCGGTTTCGCAAAGCTGGCGCCAGAACGCGCGCAACGCGGCAGCGGCCGGTCGCATCAGGTGCTGACCGAGGCAGCGGCGACATAGGGCGTCTCCAGCGCGGTCACCGCGCTGTTGCGCCGTGCCGCGAGCGCGGCGCGGATGCCGAAGAACAGCGTGGCCATGACGATGAGCGCGAACAGTGCGCAGAGCCCGGCGTCGAGGTAATTGTTGAACGCGACACGCTGCATCTGCTCCACGCTCTTGGCCGGCGCGAGTACCTCGCCGCGCGCGGCCGCCTCGGCGAAGCGCCGGGCGTTGGCGATGAAGCCGATCTTGGGGTTGTCGTGGAACAGCTTCTGCCAGCTCGCCGCGAGTGTGCAGATCACGAGCCAGGCGGTCGGCATGGCGACGATCCAGACATAGCGGTCGCGCTTCATCCTGATCAGCACGACGCAGGCGAAGATCAGCGCCATTGCCGCCAGCATCTGGTTGGCGATACCGAACAGCGGCCAGAGCGTATTGATACCGCCCAGGGGATCGACCACACCCTGGTAGAGGAACCAGCCCCAGCCCGCGACGCAGAGCGCCGTGGCGATGAGGTTGCCGCCCCAGGATTCGGTATGGCGCAACGGTGCATGCAGGGTGCCGAGCAGGTCCTGGATCATGAAGCGGCCGACGCGCGTGCCCGCGTCGATCGTCGTCAGGATGAACAAGGCTTCGAACAGGATGGCGTAGTGGTACCAGAACGCCATCATGCCGTCGCCGGAAATGACGTCGTGGAGGATCTGTGCCATGCCGACGGCCAGGGTCGGCGCGCCGCCGGTGCGCGAAAGGATGGTGGACTCACCGATGTCGCGCGCGGTCTGGCTGAGCATCTCCGGGGTGACGACGAAGCCCCATTGGCTGATGGCCTGTGCCGCGGATTCGACCGTGCCGCCGAGCACCGCGGCCGGGCTGTTCATCGCGAAATACACGCCGGGCTGCAGCGCCGCCGCGGCAACCAGCGCCATGATCGCGACGAAGGCCTCCATCAGCATGCCGCCGTAGCCGACCATGCGGATGTCGGCCTCGCTCGCGATCATCTTCGGCGTGGTGCCGGAGGAGATCAGGGCATGGAACCCCGATACGGCGCCGCAGGCGATGGTGATGAACAGGAACGGGAACAGGCTGCCGGACCAGACCGGGCCGCTGCCGTCGATGAAGCGCGTCAGTGCCGGCATCTGCAGATCGGGCTGCACGACGAAGATCGCGAGCGCGAGGATGACGATGGTGCCGATCTTGAGGAAGGTCGACAGATAGTCGCGCGGCGCCAGCAGGAACCAGACCGGCAATACCGACGCGACGAAGCCGTAGGCGATCATGAGCCAGGACAGCTGGCGCCCGTCGAACGTGAATGCCCGGGCCCAGGCCGGATCGGCGGCGACGTGGCCGCCGGCCCAGATCGAGGCGAACAACAGCACGAGGCCGATCAGCGAGGCTTCGAGGATGCGTCCCGGCCGGAGCCAGCGCATGTAGATGCCCATGAAGATGGCAATGGGTATCGTGGCGGCGACTGTGAAGGTGCCCCAGGGACTTTCCGCGAGCGCCTTGACCACGACCAGCCCGAGCACCGCGAGCAGGATGATCATGATCGCGAGGATGCCCAGCATGGCGATGGTGCCGGCGGTGTTGCCGAGTTCCGCGCGGATCATGTCGCCGAGCGAGCGGCCGTCACGGCGCGTCGAGCAGAACAGGATGATCATGTCCTGCACGGCGCCGGCGAACACGACGCCGGCGAGGATCCACAGCGTGCCCGGCAGATAGCCCATCTGCGCGGCGAGCACCGGTCCCACCAGCGGCCCGGCGCCGGCGATCGCGGCGAAGTGATGGCCGTAGAGCACCCAGCGATGGGTCGGCACGAAGTCGAGGCCGTCGTTGCGCCGCAGGGCCGGGGTCGCGCGCGTGGGGTCGAGCTGCAGCGCGGTGTCGGCGACGAAGCGGCTGTAGAAGCGATAGGCGATGGTCAGCACCGCCACGGCGGCCGCGACGAGCCAGATCGCGTTGACCGGTTCGCCGCGCTTGAGCGCGACGACGCCGAGGCAGGCTGCCCCCGCCGCGGCAAAGAGTACCCAGCCGAGTCGGCTGAGCAGCGTGCCTTCCTTCATTGCGGTCGTCATCGATCCCGTTCCCGTGTCTGCGACGCACGCAAGCGTCGGCGCGATTGTGGCAGGGGTCGGGCGCCCTGTGGGAAGGTCCGGACAGCTGCCGTCACTCCCGCGCGCCATCAAACCGATAGTTGGGTGGGGCTGCCGTGCCGTGGCGATGCATGGCCGCGCCGTCCGAAGGCTGTTCGGATCCGTCTGATGCGGCGCGACGGGAGCGCGGCTCACCGCGCTGTCGCGTGTTTTCGTGCTGCGGCGCGGCAGATTGCGCCGGCATCCCTCGCCGGGTAGCCGTCACGGCTCTGGCATACTACGCGGCCCTTGCGTCAGCACCATCCTCCACGCCGATCATGTCCAGCACCGAACCGCGCGGTCCCAAACAGATTCTCAAGGCACTGCGCTGGTCCTGGCAGGGACTCAAGGCGGGCTTCGCGTTCGAGGCCTCGTTCCGGCTCGAGGTCTATCTGTTCGTGATCTTCGCGCCGCTAGGCCTCTGGCTGGGTCACGGCCCGATCGAGAAGGCGCTGCTCGTGGGCAGCCTGATCCTCGTACTGTCGGCGGAACTGCTCAACTCCGCAGTCGAGGCCATCGTCGACAAGGCCAGCCCCGAATTCCATGTGCTGGCCGGACGGGCCAAGGACATGGGCTCGGCGGCGGTATTCCTGCTCATGCTCAACGTCATGCTGTGCTGGGGCCTGATTCTCGGCTCACGCTGGCTGCCGGGGTGAACCCGCCGGCGCCCGCCCGGTGTGAGTATTGCCGCTTTCTATAAAAATACGGAAATCCATCATGTCCGACGCCGTCGAGTACCCGGCCCTGTACCTCAAGCGCGGCGAGGATGCGCGGCTGCGCGCGGGCCATCTGTGGGTGTTCTCCAATGAAGTCGACGTCAAGCGGACACCGCTGAGCGCCTTTTCGCCCGGTGAGATCTGCATCGTCGTCGATCACGCGGGAAAGCCGCTCGGCGTCGGCTACGTCAACCCGAATTCGCTGATCTGCGCGCGGCTCGTCGCGCGCGGGCTCGATCATGCCCTGGACCGCTCGCTGTTCGTGCACCGGCTCAATGTGGCACTGAGCCTGCGTGAGCGTCTGTTCGACGAGCCGTTCTACCGGCTGGTCTACGGCGAATCCGACGGCCTGCCGGGCCTGACCCTGGATCGCTTCGGCGATGTCGTCGTCGGACAGACCACGACCGCCGGCATGGAACGGCTCAAGGACGAGATCAGCGAGGCGGTGGTCAAGGTGCTCAAGCCGCGGGCGCTGGTCTGGAAGAACGACGCGGGCATACGCGCGATGGAACAGCTGCCCGACTACGCCGACATCGGCTACGGCACGCTCGACGCGCCGGTCGTCGTGCGCGAAGGCGGGGTCGAATTCGAGTGCGACGTGATCGGCGGCCAGAAGACCGGCTGGTTCTATGACCAGCAGGCCAATCGCGACCGCATGGCGCGTTACGTCGCCGGCCGGCGCGTGCTCGATGTCTGCAGTTATCTCGGCGGCTGGGGTCTGCGCGCGGCGGCGATGGGTGCCAGCGAGGTGGTCTGTGTCGACGTGTCGGCGCATGCGGTCGAGCAGATCCGCCGCAACATCGCGCGCAATGGTTTCGGGGATCGCGTGACGGCGGTCAAGGCTGATGCGTTCGACGAACTCAAGCGGTTGCGCGAAGTGCGCGAGCGCTTCGATGTCGTCATTCTCGACCCGCCGGCCTTCGTCAAGCGCAAGAAGGATTTCGCCGAAGGCCGCATCGCCTATCGCCGCCTCAACGAGATGGGCATGCAGGTGCTGTCGCGCGACGGCATTCTGGTGACCTGCTCGTGTTCCTACCACATGCCGCGGGCCGCGCTGCTCGACAGCGTGCAGCAGGCGGCGCGGCACCTCGATCGCCAGGTGCAGGTGCTCGAACAGCTGCAGCAGGCGCCGGACCATCCGGTGCATCCCGCGATCGCGGAGACCGACTACCTCAAGGGCTACCTCTGCCGCGTGCTGCCGGCCTGAGGCTGGTCGCGCAGTTCAGTACAGGCTGAAGTCATCGGCGAAGAGGCGATCGCCGGCACCGGCCGCGAGCGTGACGCTGCCGAGCCGGACACCCGCGGCGCCCGCATCGCGCGGCGTGTTCTGCAGGATGATTCCGGGCCGTCCGGCCGCGGCATCGGCGATGACGAGCCGCAGGGTATACGTGCCCGTGGCCAGTCCGTTCCAGTGCAGGCGCCCACGCCAGATGCTGGTCGCGCCGGGTTCGGCACTGTCGAGTGTCACGGCGAGCGGCGTCGTCGCGCGTACGGTGTTGCCAGCATCGAGCAGTTCGAGGCGAACCTGCGTGGCGTGATAGACCGGTGCGCTGCCGCGGTTCGCGAGCTCCAGACGCCACGGCAGCGACGCGCCCTGCGCGACCGGATCGCCGAGTGAGAAGCGAACGACGCTGAGGTCGTAGCCGAGCGCGCGCTCGATGCGCGCGAGCGGCGTCGCGAAGCCGGGCTGTTCGTGCTTGCCCGCCGGTCCCAGGAAGCTGAAATGGTAGTTGCGGAGCACCGTGATCACATCGTCGGTGTCGCTCGTCCAGGCGTTCTGCTGGCTCGTCGTCGGGCTTTCGCCCGAGACCGGATTCACGCGCCAGTTCTGCCGCGCGGCCGGCACCACGTTGGCCAGGCCGTATTCGAGATTCCAGTCGCCGCTCGCGTCGCACAGCGGAAAGCCGTAGATGCAGTTCGCCGTGAACGAGGGGAAATAGTCCTCGTGAAAGCCGAAGTTGGCACCGGCGACATCCGGACTGCGCGCGTAGCGCGTCTGCAGCCGAGCCGTCGTGAAAGACTGCCGGTAGGCGTCGCGCACGGCGATCTTGATCGCGTTGCCGGGTTCGCGCGCGTCGCAGCCGCTCTGGTGCCACTCGCCCCAGAGACCCAGCAGTCCGACCTGGATCGCCGTGATGCGCGGATCCGCGTCGTAGCGCTGGGCCAGCGCCTGCACCAGCTGCACGGCCTGCGTGGCGAACGCGGGGGCGTTCCAGTCCGGGGTGCGGCCCGGGCCGTCGCCGTCGCAGCTCGTGTAGTCGAAGCCGGCGATGTTCAGCGGCGGCTGTTCGAGGAACAGCGGATAGTCGCGTTCCGGTTGGCCGCCCGTGTAGTAGAACGAAAGTCCCGTGCCGGCGCTGTCGGGATAGTCAGCGACCAGACGCAGCACGAACGTAGCATCCGGATCGTCGGCGAGTATGGGCTGCAGGTGGCGCTGCTCGAAACCACTCCAGTCGAACACCTGATCGGCGGTTTCCAGTTCGCGCCACGGCACGTAGACGTGATAGATGCTCGCGCCGTAGTGATTGTCCGAGGCGCCCTGCGCCCAGGTCGTGCCCCAGAGCATGAAGCCCTTGTGCGGATTGTCGACGTCGTCGTTCGTCGCGGACGGGGTGAAATCCAGCGCAGCGGCATGGGTACAGCAGAACACCAGGGCGATTGCAGCGATCGCTTTCATCGCAGAGGTCCGTGAAGGGGCGGCCGCGACTGTACGGCGGTTGCCGGCACGGCGTCCGGGGTCCTGTCACACAACGGTGACGGTGCGGTCGCCGGCACGGGGCAACGGGCGGCGCCGGCCCGACTGGACGTCGTGCCGCATCTGCCCAAGAATCGGCGTTTCGTTCGTCGCCGGACCTGCCATGCCGTATTTCCACGACATCAATCCGATCGCGCTGTCGCTGGGGCCGGTCTCGATCCACTGGTACGGGCTCATGTACGTGATCGGCGGCCTGTTCGCCTGGTGGCTCGGCAAGCGCCGCCTCGCCCAGGGGCGGTTGCCGGTCAGTTACGAGCAGTATGCGGACCTGATCTTCTACGCCATGATCGGCGTGATCGTCGGCGGACGGCTCGGTTACATGCTGTTCTACGGCTTCGACCAGATCCGCGCCGACCCCATGTCGATGCTGCGCGTCTGGGAAGGTGGCATGTCCTTTCACGGCGGCCTGCTCGGCGTGCTGCTGGCGAGTCTCTACTGGTCGCGCAAGCAGTCGGTGCGCTGGTTCGACACCATGGACTTCGTGGCGCCGCTGGTGCCGATCGGCCTGGGTTTCGGGCGTCTCGGCAATTTCATCGGCGGCGAGCTGTGGGGCCAGAAAACCGACGTCGCCTGGGGTGTGATCTTTCCGCGCACGCTCGACCACCTGAACAAGACCCGCGATGAATTGCTGGCGATGTACCACGCGGGCCAGTTGAATCACGAGGCACGCCATCCGTCGCAGCTCTACGAGCTGGTGCTCGAAGGCGTGGTGCTGTTCGTCGTGCTCTGGCTGTACTCGGCACGGCCGCGGCGCCGTTACGCCGTGTCGGGACTGTTCGCGCTGCTCTACGGCAGCTTCCGCTTCGCCGTCGAATTCGTGCGCGAACCCGACGCACAGCTGGGCTATCTCGCGTTTGGCTGGGTCACCATGGGGCAGGTGCTGTCGCTGCCGCTCATTCTGGTCGGCATCGGGCTGCTGCTCGCCTCGCGCCGGCAGGCGCCGCCGGCCGCATCGGCGACGAACGCGGCATAGCAGGGAATCGCAAAGCGGGCACGTAGGATTGCGCACCCGATGCCGGCCACGGGGGCGCCGTTGTGCGGCAGCCGTGTCCGGCGCCGGCGTTGCGCGTCAGCGTGGTGCGGCTGCTGCCTGGCGTCTCAGCAGGAAATGACGTTCCTGGTCGTCGCGGCGGCTGCCGTCGTTGCCGACCGCGACCAGCCGCGCGCGGTAGCGTCCCTCGGGCAGCGCGCTCGCCGACAGGCCGAAGGAGAGCAGCGTGTCCGCCGCGGGCAGCAGATGCTCGAACGATGCGCGCCGGCCGTCCGGCAGCTCGAGTTCCACCGTGTAGTCACGCACGTCCGCGGGTTGCGGTCGCGTGAACTGCAGCACGAGCTGCGGTGTGTCCGCCGGCACGTCGATCACGACATCGTCCGCCGGCGCATTGCGCGACAGGCTGAGTCCGGTGAACAGCGTCTTGCCGCCGAGCGCTGCCGGGGGCGCGGGTTCGCGCGACGGCAGCGCAAACGCGCCGATCAGCACACCGACCGCGAGGCTCGCGGCCAGCGCCATGCCGTAGGCGGCATCGAAGCGGCGCCGCGGCGCGACGGCCGCAGCGGCGCGCGCACGGCGTGCCTCGAGTTCGCGCAGGCCGGCACGCAGCAGGCGCTCGGCGTCGACGGCCTCGGCAAGGTCCGGATCGTCGAACATGGCGAGCTCGAAATCCTCGAGCTCCTGCTCGCCGAGCGTACCGTCGAGGTAGGCGCGGATCCGTTCGCTCGGGGGCGCGATGGCATTCATCGGAGCCTCCGCTGCGGGCGGCGCGGGACAGTCCTTTCTGGGCAATTCATCAGCTTCTCCACGATTCCGCCGGCGGTCGCCGGTACCGTCGCCGGTGCGCACCTCAGTGCGTGCCGCGGCGTTTCTCGAGCAGTTCTTTCAGTCGCACGCGTGCGCGGTGCAGCACACGGTCGAAGTGTTCCGAGGTCAGTTCGTATTCGCGGCACAGCGCGAACTTGTCTTCCTCGTTGACGATGTAGCGCTGCAGCAGCTCGCGGTCGCGCCGCATCGGCAGCTCGTCCATGAGCTCGCCGATCATCGAGGCCAGCTGGTCGAGCTCCACCGAGTCAGCCGGACCCAGCGCTTCGTCGACGGCGACCTCGATGCTGTCGTTGTCCGTTTCGGTGCGCTGGCGCAGGTACTTGCGGCGGTCGCTGTTGGCCAGGTTGATGGCGGTCTGCCGCAGGAATCCGCCGATCCGGTTCGGATCGTGGATACCGCTGTCGCGCATGCGCGCGATCACGACGATGAACGTCTCCTGGGTCAGGTCATGGACACGGTCCGGCTGCACGCGCGTCTGCAGCACCAGTGTGACGGCACGCTGGTGGCGGCGTACGAAGGTCGTTTCGGCTTGCCGGTCGCCGCGCGCCACGCGCGCGGCGAGTTCGGAATCGATCGTCGAGGGTGACTCGGGCACAGGATCTGGGCCGATGGGCATGCGGTAGGGTCGCAAGCATGAACGTCGGCCCGATCGTAACGAAACAGTGAAATGCTGCAAAGCTGTGCAAACGTGCACAACAATTAAGGAGCCACGTCGCGGCACCCGTCCGGCGGCGCGCCGCGACCGTGGGCTCCCCCGCGACCGTCGGTGCGGGCTTCGGAATACGGCAGCAATGGCGTGATTCAGGTATCGCATGGGCCCGGGTCCCGTGTCGGAGCGGCCGCGCGCGGCTAGACTCTCCCCCGGTGTTCTGCAGAGTCGTCGGCACGGTCGCGGGATCACTGCCGCTGGCGGAACGCATCTCGCAGGGGCGCGGTCGTCGTGTTCAGGCTTTGGTCAGGCGGCGGGGAATGGGGCGCGCGGCCTTGTCAGAGCCATTTCGCGCGGCGCAGCACCAGGAACAGGCCGCCGATGATCGCGATGGTCGCGACGATGAAGTAGTGATAGCCGTTGTCGAGCTCGGGCATGTTCTTGAAGTTCATGCCGTACCAGCTTGCGAGCAAGGTCGGCGCGGCGAGCAGCGCGGCCCACCCGGCGAGCCGCTTGACCACTTCGTTCTGCGCTACCGTCACGAGCGACATGTTCACGCTCATGGCTGCGGTCAGCATCTCGCGCATGGTGTCCGTGGCTTCGTTGATGCGTGCGGCATGATCGGACACGTCGCGGAAGTAGAGGCGCACGTCGTCGCGGATCAGGCTGGGATGGAAGCGCATGAGCTGGTTCAGGATGTCCTGCAGCGGCGCCACCGCGAGACGCAGCGATACGAGTTCCTTCTTGAGCTCGTACAGGTTTCGTATCGTGTCGCGCTTGAAGGTGTCCTCGAAGATGTCCTTCTCGAGTTCCTGCAGCTCGCTGCGGAACTCGCGCACGATGGGCATGAAGTTGTCGACGATGAAGTCGAGTACCGCATAGAGGCCGTAGCTCGGGCCGAGCGCGAGCAGTTCGGGCGTCTGCTCACAGCTGCGCCGCGCGGGCTGGTACGACAGCGAGGCGCCGTGGCGCACGGTGACGAGGTAGTTGCGCCCCAGGAAAATGTGGGTCTCGCCGAACTCGATCTTGCCGGCCACCGCCTGCGCCGTGTGCACGACGATGAACAGCGAATCGCCATAGACCTCGATCTTCGGGCGCTGGTGTGCCGCGTGCGCATCCTCGATCGCGAGTTCGTGCAGGTCGAATTCCTCCTGCAGCCTTTCCAGCAGGCTTTCGTCGGGCTCGTGCAGGCCGACCCAGACGAAATTGCTGCTGTCCTTCAGCACTTCGCTGATTTCGGCGATCGTGATGTCGCGCAGGCGCTGGCCCGTCTGGGTCGAGTACGCCACGCAGTTCACCACCATCGCATGCGGATCGACCGTCAGGGGCAGCGAGGGGCTGGTCGCAGGGTTCATGGGCGGCTCGACGGCGAAGGCGCCGCAATGATGCCGCAACCGTGCAGTGCCGCCTACCGCCGCGGGGGACCTGCGGTGGGCTGCACAGGGGCGCGCCGTCCGGTGCGGTGGTCCGCTTGCAGTCCGGAGATGGCTGCGTGCGGGCAGGCGCGGTAGCGCGGCGCCGGACGGTGCGGGCTCAGCGGCCCGGCGGCGCTTCCGCGTCACAGCGGTGCACGGTGCGGGCACGCGCGCCGACGTGTTGCACACGGTCGGCGTACAGCCGCTTCGCCTCCGCGCGGTCCTGCGACGCCAGGCGTCCGCCGAGCTGCTGCAGCGCGTGCAGGTCGGTGGCGAGCAACGTGTCCTGGGCCTGCGGCCGATCGACGTAGCAGCCATGCGCGTTGAGCCAGATCCGCCAGGCGCGCCAGGCCCAGGCCTGTGCGGCCGGTGTCGACGGGTCGGCAAGCTGGGTGGTGATTGCCGCCTCGGCGCCCAGCTCCGCGGCACGACGCTGCCATGCGGGGGCGAGGTCGGGCTGCGGCGGCAGATGGCCGAAACCGTGCTGCAGCACGTCGGCAGCGAACGCCACCTGGGTGTCGTCGCGTTCGGCGAGTTCGAGCAGCAGGCGCAGCCCGAGGCGGTCCTGGGCTTCGTCGTCGTCGGTGAGCATCTGTATCACCAGCGCACGGCCGACGTGACTCTGTGACTGGCTCTCCCAGAGTGCGCGCAGTTCGGTGCGCAGGCGCTCGAGCAGGCCCGGTGTCGGCGGATCGAGCTGCAGTGCGGTCCTGAGTTTCTCGAAGGCATCCGCGTCGCCCCTGGCCGCATAGTCGCGCCGTGCACGCGCCAGGCTGTCGCGTGCGGCCTGCCAGGCGGCGCAACGTTGCCGTCGCTGCGCGAGGCGCTCCACGCGTGCTTCGAAGTCGGCGCGGACGAGTGTCTGCGCATCCGCATCCAGCTGGGCCAGCAGCGCCGCGTCGAGCGCCGGCGCGAAAGCTGCCATGTCGGCGGCCGCCGTGCAGTCGTCCTGCAGTTCCGCTGCGGTGCCGGCCGAGCCTGCCTCGCCGTTGCGCAGGCCCCGTTCGATCGCGGCCGGCCAGTCAGCGGGGGGCGCTGCGGTAGCGAGCGTGCCGAAACGCCGCTGGTCGCGGGTTGCGGCGGCCGTTGCCTGATTCTCGCGCCACTGCTGCGGCGTGAACGCGCGATGCGGTTGATCCATCGCGCCTGCCGCGCTGTCGTCGGGCGCATCGCTGCCGGCCTGTGCCTCGGCGGGTCGTTGCGGGCTTGCGGGTGGTGACGCCGGTTCCGTCGCCGCGGCGGTTGGCCGGCGCGCCGGCGCATTCGCTTCTGGTGCGGGCACGTGCACCGCATACGCAAGTACCGCCGCATGCAGCGCCACGGTGAACACAAGCACGGGAAGGTTGATTCGGGACGGAAGGTATTCGCGCATTCGGCACTGCAGCATCGGTGGTGGTCCAAGCCTAGCGCACCCGATGGCCGCACCGGTGTCGCGCCGGCGCGGTCGTCGCGGCGCTGCCGGTGTCGCGAGTCGGCTACACTGGCGTTCGCCCGCCCATCAGGTTGCCCGCGTGGAAGTCGAACGCCCGCCGCGCCGAGATCGTCTGAGTACTCGCCTGACGCGCATCGTGCTTCTGAGCACGTTGCTCATCGGCGGTGCGCTCTCGCTGTTGCAGGTGCTCGCCGATGCGCGCGTCAACAGCGACGAACTCGATCGTGCCGGCCGTCAGGCGCTGTCCACACTCAAGCTTGCCGCGACCGAGTCGGTCTATGAGATCGACAGCGAACTCGCAGGGCAGGTGCTCGAAGGGTTGGCAGCCTATCCCGGCGTGTTCCGCGCCGAAATCCGCATGCTGCCGGCCACCGTACTCGCGCGACGCGTCGGCGATCTCGCCAGCAGTCCCTGGCGCGGCATCAGCGACCGGCTGTTCGGTGCGCAGCGCGACTACCTGGAGCCATTGACCGACCCCGGCAATGGTGCAGCGCTCGGCGAACTGCGCGTCAGCATCGATACCTTCGTGCGTGGCCGCGATTTCCTGGCGCGTACCGCACTGGTGTTCGGCATCGGGCTGGCCTGGGCCGCGCTGCTCGGGCTCGTCCTGCTGGCCGTCGTCAATCGCGTGCTCACGCGTCCGCTGGAGCGTCTCGCGGCGGAGCTGACCGACAGCGATGCGATGTCGCTGGAGACCGCCGCGGTCAAGGTGCCCGGCGATCACGAACACGACGAGCTCGGCCAGCTCGCGCGCGCGGTCAACACGCTGCTCGACGGCATTCGCGAAAACCTGGCTCGCCGCGCCGAGGCCGAAGCGCGGGCGAACTATCTGCAGCAATTCGACGACCTCACCGGATTGCCGAACCGGCACCTGCTGCTGACACGACTCGGCCACGCCGTGGCGACCGCGGCGTCGCGCGGCACGCCGCTCGCACTGATGATCGTGGATCTGTGCAATCTGCGTGCGACCAACGACACCTACGGCCGTGCCGTCGGCGACGATCTGCTGCGCGAGTTCGCACGCCGTCTCGATGCGCTCGATGGCGTATTCGTCGCGCGTGTCGTCGAGGACAAGTTCGCACTGCTGCTTTACGACGCGGCCTCCCGCAGCGCCGTCGAGCACCTGCTGGCCGATGTCAGGACGGCGCTGGCCTCGGTGGTCGAGCTGCCGGCTGGCCAGTTTCCGCTCGACGTGCATGCGGGCAGCGCGCTGTATCCGGACGACGCCGACAGCGCGGAGAGCCTGCTGCAGAACGCCGAGTCCGCGCTTGCGCACGCAAAGGGCGACGGGCTCAGTGGCGCGACGTTCTTCGATCCCGCGCGTGATGATGAGTCAGCGACGCGGCGCCGGCTGAGTCAGGATCTGCGTCGCAGCACCATCGGCGACGAGCTCGAGCTGGTATTCGATCCGCTCGTTGCCGCGGGCAACGGTCGCGTGCACGGCATGGAGGCGCTGCTGCGCTGGAACCACCCGCAGTTCGGCCTGCTGCGGCCGGCGAGCTTCATTCGCCTGGCCGAGGAGAACGGCACGATACAGGCACTCGGTGACTGGGTGGTGCGCCAGGCCTGCGCCCGTGCCGTGGCCTGGCGCAGCGCCGGCTATGGGGTGCCGATCGCGGTCAACGTGTCCGGCGCGCAGCTGCGCGAAGGCAACCTGCACGAGCGCGTCGCCGCGGCGCTCGAGGCGCACGGCTTGCCGGGTTCCGCGCTCGAACTCGAGATCACCGAAACCGCGATCGTCGACAACCTGAAGTACGCGGCCGAATCCCTGCGCCGGCTGCGGGCGCTGGGCACCGGCATCGCCATCGACGATTTCGGCACCGGCCATGCGTCGCTGGGTTACCTGAAGCAATTGCCCGTAACCAAGCTCAAGATCGACATGAGCTTCGTGCGCGACGTGCTGACCGATCTCAACGACGCCACCATCGTGCGCGCCATCGTCGGCCTCGGGCACAGCCTGGGCCTGCAGGTCGCGGCCGAAGGTGTCGAAACCCCGGGACAGCGGCGCTTTCTCGAGGATATTGGCTGCGATCTGCTGCAGGGGCTGCTGTTCGGTTGCGGCATGCGCGAGAGCGATGCACTCGGCTATGCGAAACAGCGTCTGGCCGTGACCGGCTGACGGCCTGCTACGGGTTCGACACGAGACCGTGACGCTGGCGCAGCCGCGCTATGCTGCCGTCCCGCTGCAGTTCGGTCAGGCCTTCGTCGCAGGCCGGGCGTGCGGCCGCCGCGGCCTCCGACTGACGCGACCACGCGATGTGAAGCGCGGGCTCTTCGATCGGCGGCTGCAGCATCTCGAGCTCCGCAGCCCGCAGCAGCGGATCGCGCTGCAGCAGGTATTCGGCGACCCAGCGATCGGTGAACGCGAGATCGACACGCCCATGCGCGAGCTTGCGCAGATTCACGCTGTCGTTGGCGGCTTCCTCGCGCTGCAGATAGTTTGCGCGATCGAATGTTGCATTGTTGACATAGTCGCGCACGATGCCGATGCGGTAGCGCGAGACGCTGCGCAGCGCGGCGTCGAGATCCTGTCCGGGATCGACCGCGTACGCGATCGCGTCGGTGCGGCGCTTGTAGAGACCTACGGGGCCGCCGGGAAACGGCGCCGAGAACGCAAACTCGGCCTCCCGTTGCGGGTTGCTGTACTCGGGCATGACCCCCGCGTAGTCGCCGCGCAGGCCAAGCATCAGCGCGCGCGCCCAGGGCATCAGGTCGAAGTGCACATCGACCTCACGGCGCGCGCAGGCTTCGCGAATGACTTCGGCCGCGTAGCCCAGTCCCGGCAGCGCGGCGCCGACATACGGCGGCCATTCGAGCGTCGCCAGCCTGACCTGCAGCCGCTCCGCTGCCGCCTCGCCGGCGAACAGCGAGACGATCAGGGTGAACCAGGCGGGAAGCGCGCGCATGGGCCGATAGGTAAGTATCCCCCGGCAAAGCCGGGGGCTTTAGTTGTGTGAGCCGCTCAAAGCGGCTTAGGGCGGGTCGCTAACGCGACCCTTTGATCGGGGCCACCTTATCGGTGGCCGGGACTACTGCAATAGCTGCAACTGCTCCA
>BTVG01000031.1:0-44883 GCA_045864815.1 Rhodanobacteraceae bacterium
TGCGCCTCCAGCGCCGCGTAACTCAGCCGCTCCTCGCCACACTCCACCGCCACCGCATCCCCCACCCGCTCCGCCTGGCGCTCGAAACCCTGATGCAAGGCCTGCATCCGCGGCGGCAGATCCCGCGTGCGCGAAAAGGCCGCAAGCATGCCGCCCTCGCGCGGTGGCACCACCTCCAGTGCATCGAGCGCGATCTGCGGCGCAGCCTCGAACTGGTGCAGCAACGCATCGAAACGCGCGATCAGCAGACGCGTCTCTTCATCGGACAGGTAGGCCAGGTTGGCATCGAACTGCAGCTCCACGGGCCGGTTCGCGCCGTATTCCCAGACCGTCAGCAACAGCGGCGTCTTCTCATACCCGTGGCTCACATAGTGCAGCGAAGCGGGTTCACCATCGATGTCGAGAGCGCTGTCGAGCTTGAGATAGCTGAAGGCGACGTCGTACAGCCGCGCTGCCGGGCCACTGCTGCCTCTGTCCCGCAGGATCTGCCCCAGCGGGTAGCGCTGATGACGGTACGACGCTTTCTGCCGCTCGCCGATGCGCTGCGCGAGCTTGGCGACGGTTGCACAACCCGTGAGCTCGACAACGAGCGGATTGACGTTCGTGAACACACCTACCGCCTGTTTGTCGGCGGCATTGCGACGGCCATGGCTCGGTACACCGAACACGAGCGCGTCGCTGTTGCTCACGCGCGCGCAGTACGCACCGAGCAGCGCGAGCAATACCTGCACGATTCCGGTGCCCGCAGCCTGCGCCGCCACGACAAGACGCGCATACCGGGCCGCGTCGACCACCAGCGTATGCCGCACGCTCGGCACCCGGTCGGGATCGGCATGGCGGCCGCGGTGGTGCGGCGGCATCACTTCAGTGGATGCGACCGGCAGCGCCCGGGACCAGAACTCCCGGTCGACCGCGTAACGCGCGCTCGCAGGATAGGCCGCGTCATCGAGCGCGGTCGCACGCCAGTCGATGCTCGACGCCGTCGGCGCTGCGTCGGCCTGATACAGCGCCCCCAGCCGACGCGCCCAGTTCGCAAAGCCCCAGCCATCCAGCAGCACGTGGTGCGCGACACCGACGTAACGGAATTCATCGTCGGCGACCTGCAGCAACGCCGCACGAAACAGCTCGTCCTCGTCGATCGCGAACGGCCGGCGGAACTGCTCGGCAATCCACCGCTCCGCCGCAAGCGCCGGATCGGGGGCATCGCGCAGGTCGACCAGCGCGAGAAATTCGGTGCGCGCATCCGTGAGCCACTGCAGCGGCGTGTCACCGAGCAGACCGAGCCTGACGCCGAACACGTCTTCACTGCGCACCAGACGCGCATGCGCGCGACGCAGCCGCTCTGTATCCACGCGGCGCAGGCGAATGTAGCCGCCCACGTTGTAACGCGGGTTGTGCGGTGCATGCAGGTGATCGAAGTAGATGTCCTGCTGGGTAAGCGTCAACGGAAAGCCGGCATCCAGTCGCATCACTTGTGATTCCATGTCCATCTGAAAAGGCCTGTAACCCGTGTCGGCAGCGCGACCGATGGCCGTACTGTCACTCTTGGCAGCCACTGGCCCGGACGGCCGCCTCATTACCAACAGAAATTCCGGCAACACTCATCCACCGGCTGGGGAAAACCCCCAGCGCGTCGAGCCGACGACCCGTATCAGACCATACGTTTATTTTTTTACATTACGCAAAAAGCCGACTGGAAAGCTCATGCCACAGGCAAACCAGCAACTATTGCGACCTGCCCGGCCCGCCCCCGCAGGCCGGAAAACTGCAACCACTTCACCGATACTCAACCAACCAGCGAGAATGCGCGCTCGCGCCGCTCCAGGCGGGTCACGCCATGCTCCGCGCCCGGCGTCTCGACACGTGCGACCTTGCCCTCGTCGAGCACCACGATGCGATCGGCGAGATGGAAATAGCGGTCGTCGTGGGTAATCGCGACGACGGCCTTTCCTTTCGCGCGCAAGGCCGGAAGAATCTCGTTGTAAAAAACGTCCTTGAACGCCGGATCCTGATCAGCCGCCCACTCGTCGAACAGGTACAGCTGCTTGTCTTCGATGACGGCGATCAGCAATGCCAGCCGCCTGCGCTGGCCATCGGACAGGGACAGGGTCGAAAAACGACCGTCGCGATACTTCACCTTGCGATCGAGCTGCAGGGCCGCCAGGTAATGCTCCACGGTCTGCTGCAACTCCGCCGCGTCCTTGCCGAGAACACGGTCGAACAGGTAGTAGTCGGAATAGATGACGCCGATGGACTCGCGGTAGGCGCCGATGTTCTCGTCATCGATGCACTCTTCACCGAAATGAATGTGTCCGCCACTGGGGCGGTAGTGCAAGGTGAGGAGCTTGCTCAGTGTCGACTTGCCCGACCCGTTGCCGCCGACGATGAAGGTGATTTCGCCGCGACAGATCTCCAGATCGATGGGGCCGACGCCGAACACAGCACCGTCTCCCTTGTCCGGATGCTTGTAGGTGACCTGTTCAAACCGGATGTTCTTCCAGCCTCGCCGCGGGAGACGGTCGTTCGTGAGCTGCTCCGCCGGTATCTCCTTGAACAGCGCGGTCACGCGGTTCAGCGAGACGCGCGCGATGGCGATCTGCGGAATGAAATTGAGGACGATGGACACCGGCCCGGTGATGTAGAGCAGCGCCATCACGACACCGATAAGTTCCTCGTTCGTCACTGCGCGATAGTTGACGAACACGAACACGATGGAGCCGATCACGAAGAAGCTGAGCAGATCGCCGTAGTTCATCGCAGTACGTACGACCGTATGCCCCATTTTCTCGTCGTGCTGCACGTCCTTTTCGTGCCGCAACAGCACACTCTCGAAGTAGGCGCGGCGCTTCTCGTCGCTGAGCTTGAGCTCCTTGACGCCGTGAATCAGACCGCGGATCGACTCCTGCAGTTCGTCGATGCTGCGCCGTGCGCGCATGAAATAGCGACGACCGACGAACATCGGGATCTGGTACGTGACCACGCCGAAGCCGATGCATCCGATCACGAACCAGAACACGTCACGATTGAGCACGAGCAGGAACCCGAGCATGCCCACGAGAGTGACAAGATTGATCAGCAGGTCGGGCAGCATGCGCGCGCCCATGACGATGCGCGGCACATCGGTCGTCAGCGCAGCGATGAGCTTGGACGAACCGATGCCTTCGAGCGCTGCGATCGGCGCGCCCACGATGCGCTGATACATGTTGCTGCGCAGTTCCGAGGCCACGTCGATGGCCACGCGCGTGAGCATGACTTGCGAAGCCGTGCGCGCGAGCAGGATGAACACGCAGACGGCAGTGAACACCAGCGCGAACGGCGCATTGGCGATCTCGAGCAGGAACAGGCGCGTCGGCGGGGACGACACCGTGTCGAAACGACCATCCCCATCGCGCAACACGCTGAGTACCAGCGGAATCAGGAACGAGTAGCACGCCCCCGCGAGCCCGCCCAGAATGATCGACACGAAAATCGTGTTCGGCGCACGACGCGAGAATGTGGCAAACAGGTTCATCGGGAGACTCCGGTGTCCGTGCTGGCGAGCTTGCGCGGGCCGGCGCCGCCTTCGTCGCGGGGCGCCTCCAGCCGATAGAGCTGCACGTCGCGGAACGGCTGCACCATGTCGTCATAGTGCCGGCTCATGACGTCGCCCGACTGGCCGGTCGAGTTCATGTAGTAGTGGGCGATACCGTCCTTGCCCAACTGCATCACCTGGCGAAAACCTGGGCCAAAGTCCTGCAGGTATCCGCCGGCGCCGACGTAGTCGGACGCAGCAACGTTGATGGAATTCTCGGAGCCGCCGTTGCCGATGCGACGCTCGTACACGCGGTCCAGCGGCTTCTGCCGGCTGAACGGGATGTGCGCGTAGTACGTCTTCTGAATCGCGTCGAGATTCCAGCTCGCCATGGTGTCGTCGCCGGCGAGCTTGTAGATTTCCCACAGCGCGCTGCCGAGCGCCTCACTGGCAATGGTCCGGCAGGTCTCGCGCTCGGGCGTTCCGATGTCGTCACACCAGGGCGAATCACCGCCGCTCAGAATCTCGCGCACGGTTTCGAGTTCGACCTGCCCCGCGAGCCCGTCCAGCAGGTTCGATGCATGACGGTTGTTCCAGCTGCCACGCAGCTGGTCGCCGAACAGGCGATGACGCAGATGACGCATCCAGCCCATGAAAATCGTCGCCGCCTGGCTGTCACCACGCATGTCGCCGTTCCAGGTCTTCATGTACTCGAGCGCGCGCTCGCGATAGATCGTCGATGGCTCGGTCTTGAGCAACTCCGGCAACAGCGCGGCGGCGTCGAGATCCACGGTATCGCCCTGCATGCGCTGCATGTCCTGCGCGCTCAGCCTGCCGCCCGCGTCGATGCGTTCGCGCAGCAGCTGTTCGATGCGCCGCGCGCGCGCGGGCGGCGCCCAGTCGTGCGAGATGAAGTACGGGTAGTCGTCACCGACGACCTTGTTGTTGGCCGACACGATGTAGCCCGACGCGGGGTTGTAGCTCTGGGGCCAGGCCGTGGTCGGAACCGATCCGCTCCAGGCATAGGCATCATCCCAGCCGGGCATCGGCTCTGCGCCTTCTCCCTTGCGCCGCATCGGCAGGCGACCTGCGCCGAGATAGCCGATGTTGCCGTCCCGGTCGGCGTAAAGCATGTTCATCGCAGGAGCGACGTGAACCGACAGGGCCGCTTTGAATGCGTTCCAGTCCTGGGCATAGCCAAGGCGGTAGAACGCCTCGAAACTCGTGTCTCCCGCATCGAGCGCCGTCCAGCGCAGGGCGACGGGACGCGCGAAGGCACCGAAGTGATCGCTGATCAGCGGCCCGTTGCGGGTTGCGCGCACCTGCAATGAGACCGGCTGGACTTCGCGACGCAGCGCCTGGGGAAAATCGGCGCGAATCGCGATGAGTTCGTTGCGCGATTCGAACGGCAGCATGCGTGTCCCGGCCAGATAACGCGACGCATCCGCCGGATCGATCTGCTCGAAATACAGATCCTGCGTGTCCGCCATCATGTTCGTTCCGCCCCAAGCGATGCGTGCATTGCGGCCGAACACGACGACCGGCAGACCTACCAGAGTCATGCCCGCCACGCGCAATTGCGGCGATTCGACGTCGACCACGTACCACAGCGACGGAATCTGCAGGCCGAGATGCGGATCGTTTGCGAGCAGCGCGCTGCCGTCGGCGGTATGACGGCCAGCGACGGCCCAGGCATTGCTGCCCACGTATCGGCCGCCACGACGCAACACCACTTCGAGACGATCCTGCAACGTCGCGATCGCCGCGAGCCGCTCCCGCTGGGCAACGAGATCGGCGTCCGCAACGGTGGTCGGGCCATCCTGCGGATAGCCCGGGAAGAATGTCGAAAGCTGTTCCTCGCTGAGATTCTGGCGCGCCACGAAGCGGCGCATTTCCTGCCGGAAGTTCCCCCCGAGGTCGAGCGCGAAGACCTTGATCCAGGCGAGTGAATCGAGTTCGGTCCAGGGTTCCGGAGCGATGCCGAGCACTCGGAACTCGCTGGGCAAACCGTGGTTCTCGGCAGTCCAGGAGTTGACGCCTGCCGCATACGCGGTCAATGCGCGCTGCGCTTCCGGACTCAGTGCCGGCCAGGCAGTACGCGCCGCCTCATACAGCCCCAGCGTGCGGAACCACACATCGCCGTCGACGCTCGACCCACCAAACACCTCGCTGAGCCTGCCGCGCGCCATCCGGCGCTGCAGCTCCAGCTGCCACAGGCGATCCTGCGCATGGGCGTAGCCCACGGCGAAATAGGCATCGGTATCGCTGGCCGCACGGATATGCGGCACGCCATGTTCATCGCGCACCAGCGACACAGGGGCGGTCAATCCCTGCGTAAGAAGCAGGCTGCGGTCGGAAGGCAGGCTGTCGCCGAGCGACGCATGCAGCCAGAACCAACCAGCCAGCAACGGAAAAAGGACAAACGCCAACATCCGCTTGGTCAGCGGGAAACGTCGAGAAGCCATGAGAACGATCGCCGGGAACGAGCCAGATTGTGTAATCGCGACGCCGCGGCCTTCAGGCGCGATTCGGGCCGGAACGTGACGACGTCGAAAGCCGGGGCGGCGTCGACTCAGATGCTGACGGGGTGCGCCGCACGGCCATCGCATGCGCAGACGGCAAGCGACGGGTCAGGGAAACGAATCCTGGTTGCACATCCATTCTCCATGTGAGGTTTTGCGTTCCGGCTCGCGATCCCTGAAATCGCGAGCCGCCGATAATAACTCGAATTAGTGTCAATTGAAAAACATTGAAAACAAATATGTTGACTAAAATTAAACCAATTAAACGCATGTTCCAGTCTGTAGCGAACACTTGCTCATAAATGCAAATAATCGCTTAGTGCATATAAGGCGACGCGCGCGAGTATCGAATGGGCGCACGAATTTCAAGCCTCGCATTTATTTAGTCAGACAAAAATGGACCGAGCCAGCACCACTGACCAATACGCAGGAACGAACGCGAATAGCTCACGCACGCGTCGCAGCGCATGCGACTGGCCGCGACTTGCGCCGGAAGCGATCGAGCTGGCACACTTCGCGGTTCGCACCGCCCGGTTCCGATAGCGCGGCCGATCCGGCGGCATGCGCACCGGGCAGGAACGTCGATCACGGGTCTCTCATGAAGCCGCGAATCCTGGTCGCTGATGACAATGCCAACGTGCGTACCGCGTTGCGCCTGTTGTTCGAGTCCGAGGGAATGCAGGTCGATGCGGTCGCCACGCCCGCCGAGGCGCTGGAGCGCGGCCGCCGTGATCGTTACGACGCGATACTCCTGGACCTGAACTATGCGCTGGATACGACGTCGGGACAGGAAGGTCTGCAGCTCGTCGCTGCGCTGAATGCGCAGGAGGACTGCGCGCCGATCGTGGTCATGACCGGTTGGGCTACGGTCGATCTGGCCGTCGCAGCGATGAAAGGCGGCGCGAGCGACTTCATCGCAAAACCCTGGGACAACGAGCGGCTGTTGCAGATACTGCGCGCGCAGATCGATCTGTGTCGCGCGCGCTCCAGCGAAAAGCGGTTACGCGCGGAAAATCAGCTGCTGCGCGAGCAACTCCAGCCGCGTGACGAGGATGGACTCATCGCGGCTTCCGCACCGATGCGGGCGCTGCTCGACCGGTTGAACCAGCTGGCCCGAAGTGACATGAGCATCCTGCTCACCGGCGAGAATGGTACCGGCAAGAGTCTGCTCGCGGCCCATGTGCATCGGCGCTCGGCACGGGCGCAGCAATCGTTCATCGCCGTCAACATGAGCGCGGTCACCGAGTCGCTGTTCGAGAGCGAGATGTTCGGCCACGTCAAGGGGGCCTTCACCGACGCGCACACGAGTCGCATCGGTCGCTTCGAGCTCGCCGAGCGAGGCACGATCTTCCTCGACGAAATCGGCAACATGTCGGTCCAGCAGCAGGGCAAGCTGTTGCGTGTCATCGAAGAGCGCGCCTTCGAACGCGTTGGCAGCTCGCGCACCCAGCAGGCCGACGTACGCATCGTGTCGGCCACCAACGTGGATCTCGACCGTGCCGTGGCGGAGGGCCGCTTCCGCCAGGACCTGCTGTATCGGCTCAATACCGTCACCTTGCACGTGCCGCCGCTGCGCGAGCGTGCCGCCGACATCGTGCCCCTGGCCGAGCACTTCCTCAGACATCATGCCCACCGGTACGGCCGGCCGGCTCCACACCTCGGCGCGTCGGCGGCGCTCGCATTGCAGCGGCACGACTGGCCCGGCAACGTGCGCGAACTCGGCCACCTTATGGAACGCGCTCTGTTCCTCAGCCAGAACGATACGATCGACACGGACGATCTCCATCTGCCGGCTACCGCAACGACGATCGCGCCGCCGTCTCCGGCCGGCACCGGGTCCCTGCCGACGTTCGACGCCGTCGAACGGGATCTGATTGAACAGCGCCTCGCGCACTTTCGCGGCAACGCCATCGCGGCGGCGCGCTCGCTGGGGCTGAGCCGCAGTGCCTTCTATCGGCGGCTGGAGAAACATCAGCTCGGCGGCGGACGTTGAGAACGCCGTCCATGCCGCGTTCGCGCCGCCTGCTGTCTTACGACGTCCGCGTCACGCTCGCGGTGCTGCTCGCCGGCATTCCCCCCTGGCTGCTGCTCGTTGCCGCGCTGGCACTGGCGGGCGTGTCGGTCTATCTGATCGCGCTCGCGGCGGTCGTGCATGGCCTGCTCGTTGCGTATTGCGCCTACTACGTCTACAGCCGCACGACCCTGCGGCTGCGCACGGTATCGAACCTGCTCGAGGCCATGGTGCATGGCGACTATTCGCTGCGCGGTACGCCCGCGGCGCAGCGGGACAGTCTGTCGGAGCTGATCGAGCTGATCAATCGGCTCGCCAACACGTTGTCGGAACAGAAACTGGAGACCCGGGAGAGTCAGCTTCTGCTTCATCGCGTCATCGGCCAAGTGGACTTCGCCATCCTCATCATCGACGAAACCGGCCACATCACGCTCGCCAATCCGGCGGCAGCGCGATTGCTCGACGCCAGCGGGACCGATCTCGCCGGCCAGCGCGCCGATGCGCTGGGGCTGCCTTTCGCGTGCGGCACGGAATCATCGGAACGTCGCGAACTCGACCTGCCCGGTGGTCGCGGCAAATTTTATGTGCAGGCCGAGCGATTCGTCGCGAATCAGCGCGAACATCGTCTCGTGTTCATCACCGACATCCAGCGGCTGCTGCGTGACGAGGAGCGCCGCGCGTGGCAGAACCTCGTGCGCGTGCTGAGTCACGAAATCAACAATTCACTGTCGCCCATCACGTCGATCGCCGATACACTCGCGCGGCTGGCGCGGCGCGGCTTGCAGGATGGCGACGGCGCGCGCCTGTGCGAAGGACTCGCGGTGATCGTCGAACGCAGCCAGTCGCTGAGCGGGTTTCTGCAGCGCTATCAGCAACTGGCGAAACTGCCGGCTCCGCAGCGCGAACCCGTCGACCTCGCCGCCACCATCGGCCGCATCGCGACCCTGTTCGCGACGCGGACCATCGACTATCGCGGGCCACCGCTGTCGCTGTTCGTCGATCCACAGCAGTTCGAACAACTCTTGCTGAATCTCGTCAAGAACGCGGTCGAAGCGAGCCTGCCGGAGCAGCCCGTCGAGATCGTCGCGTCACTGGAAGCCGGTCGCGTGCGCCTGTCCATCCGCGACAGCGGCAAGGGAGTCGGCGACACACGCAATCTGTTCGTGCCGTACTACTCGACCAAACCCGGCGGTAGCGGCATCGGCCTGTTCCTGAGCCGGCAGATCGCATTCAATCATGACGGCGATGTGCAACTGCACGACCGCACCGACGGTCCTGGCGCCGAAGCCGTGATCTGGCTGCCCTACCACGCTCCCGGCGCACCGTACCTGTCCGCCGCCGGTTGAACGCGACACGCAACGACCGGCAGCATGTCCGCCCCCAACCGGTCCGCCATGCCGCTCTCGCAGCAATGCGCAGCCGCCAGAGGGGCACGCGCGCCGGCGCGCGCCCATTTCTCACATCCGTTCGTGGCGAGTCCGTGTAAACGCCGTCCTGATGCGCGCCACGGACGGAGTGGCGGCGACGGCGTGGCCGACACGCGGGAGTGGCGCGCGTGAGGGTGAGCGTATCGGCGGCCGCAGCAGAAAGGGGGATGAGAATGGCGGGCGAGTCCACAGCTTTCGGACATGGCAAGCGCCCTGCCGGACCAGGCTCACCGTGGTGCGGGTCGCGCGTACGTTCCAGGGGTTCACCAGCGGGGCCGGACGGGCGGCCCGCTGACTGAGAGGAACCGCGCCGGCACGGCAGTGAAAGCCGCACGGAGCGCACGGCGGACGGCTGGCGCGCAAGGCCACATCAGGACGCCGTACCCGCATGAGCATTCCCTTCAAACCGATCTGCTTCGTGGTGATGCCCTATGGCCTGCGCGACACCGGCCTGCCCGAGCCGGCACCGCCGCGCGTCGATTTCGATGCGCTCTGGGAACATGCACTGAAGCCGGTGATCGAGAGTGCCGGCTATCGCGCGGTGCGTGCTGACCAGGACTATGGCGCGCTCATCATCAAGGAAATGCTGGAGAGGCTGTACTACTCCGACCTCGTCGTCGCCGACATCAGCCTCGCGAACGCAAACGCGTACTACGAAGTCGGCGTGCGACACGCGGCCAGGCACAGCGGCTGCGTGCTGATTGCCGCCGACTGGTCCAGACCGGTCTTCGATCTCGCCCAGGTGCGCCATCTGCGCTATCCGAATCCCGACATCACGGTCACCGAGGCCGGCGCCGCGCGGATTCGCGAACGGCTGGCCGCTCACCTGCCCGACCATGTCGACGCGCCCTCCCCGTTCCAGGAGTGCGTGCCGGCGGCGCTGCACAACCGGACGGTCCACGACCATGCCAGCAGCGAACGGGCACGGCAGCTTGCCGGCCATCTGGAGGACTTCGAACGCCTGCGTGCAGAAATCTCCGCGGTGCGACTGCTGCCGACCGCGGCACAGCGCGAGGCTGCCGCTGGCCTGATCCTGGTCCGGCATCCGGCCGGCGCCACCACGAGCGCGCCCGTCGCCATCGAGATGCTGCGCCTGTTTCGGGACGTGGTCGGCGCCTGGGACCGGACGGCTGCGTATATCGAGGCCCTGCCGGAAACCCTGCGCCAGCTGCCCTGTCTGCAAGAGCAGCTGGCGCTCGCGCAGTCCAAGCAGGGCGACCACATCCGCGCCATCGAGGCGCTGGAACGCCTGATCCTGCTGCGTGGCGACAGCGCCGAACGCCAGGCCCTGATCGGTGGACGCTACAAGCGGCTCCACGACGCATCGCGGCAATCCGGCGAATCGCCAGCGGCGCGCGTGGCGCGCCGGTATCTCGACAAGGCCATCGCGCACTACGAGAACGGCATGATGCTCGATCTCAACGGCTACTACGCGAGCAGCAACCTGCCTGTCCTGTACCGCGAGCGCGCCGCGCCGGGCGACGAGGCACGTGCCGTGCGCACCGCTGCCGCCGCGCGACTTGCCTGCGAGCGTGCGCGGCAGCTGCGCCTCGACGACGAATGGACACTGCACACGCTGATCGGCATCGCGTTTGCCGAACGCCGCAGCGATGTCGCTTGCGATCTCGTCGCGGAAATCGAACGCCGGCACGACGAGAACTGGAAGATCCGGACGACATTGAAAACGCTGCGTGCGCATGTCGAACAGATGCCGGAACAGCGTGACACCTTCGCGCCGATCGTCGCCCGACTCGAAGCCCTGCTGGACTGAGTCAGGCGCAGCCCGCCATGCGCCCGGCTAAGGTTCGCGCGTGCGTGTCAGCACCTCCCGCAAGTCCTCCGGTACCGGCATGCGGCGAAACGCGCTGACGTCGGTGCCACCGGTGTTGCCGGTGGGAACCCAGAGCCGCGAAAACAGCGCCGCCGCCGCGATACGCGCCAGCTGCCCGATGATTTCGCGGCGGTCGCGACGCTGCCAGGCCAGCGCGAGCATGCCCACGTGGCTGCGCACATGCAGTGCGGTGCGACGCTGGCCGAGAATGTGCGCGCGCTCGAGATGGCGCATGGCCGTTGCATGATCGCCGGCGCTACGCGCCGTGGCCGCGGCGAGCCATTCGGCGTGGAATGCGGCATCGATCCGGTCGTTCATGCGGCGGGCTCCTGCACCGTACGCCCCAGGCGCAGCGCATTGGCGACCACGGATACCGAGCTGAGGCTCATCGCCAGCGCGGCGAGCATCGGATTCAGCAGCCAGCCGGTCAGCGAGTAAAGCACGCCAGCCGCGATCGGCACCCCCAATGCGTTGTATACAAAAGCAAACAACAGATTCTGCCGCATGTTGCGCACCGTGGCGACCGAGATCGCGCGGGCCGTCGCGACGCGGCGCAGGTCGCCCTTGACCAGGGTGACGGCAGCACTGGCAAGCGCCACATCGGTACCGCTGCCCATGGCGATGCCTACGTCGGCGGCGGCGAGTGCAGGTGCATCATTCACGCCGTCACCCGCCATGGCCACGCGGCGCCCCTGTGCCTGCAGGCGCCGGACCAGTTCGAGCTTGTCCTGTGGCTGCAGGCCGCCATGCACGTCCTCGATTCCGACTTCCGCGGCGACGGCGCGTGCGGTCGCGTCCGCGTCACCGGATGCCATCACCACCGAAAGCCCGGCCGCCCGCAGGTCCTGCAGTGCCGCGGCCGTGGTCGGTTTCAGCGGATCGGCAACCGCAACGAAACCGGCCGCCCGCTGTGCGAAAGCGACGAACATCACGCCGGCCCCCCGCGCACGCAGCTGTTCCGCGCGTTCGGCCAACTGAGCGATGTCGACGCCACGCGCCGCCATCAGCGCCGCATTGCCAAGTGCGACCGGCTCGCCACCGACGATGCCGACCACACCTTGCCCGGCAATGGCCTGGAAATCCTGCACGGAGTCAGGAACCATTCCGCGTTCCCGTGCCGCCGCGATCACGGCCGCTGCGAGCGGATGCTCGCTCCCCAGTTCCAGGCTCGCCGCGCGGCGCAGCACGTCGTCACCTGAGAAGCCCGCGGCGGCCACGACCTCGCGCAGTTCGGGACGGCCTTCGGTCAGGGTTCCGATCTTGTCGACGATAAGGGTGTCGATCTCGCGCAGACGCTCCAGCGCGGCCGCATCGCGAAACAGCACGCCCGATCGCGCGGCATGGCCGGTCGCCACCATGATCGACATCGGGGTTGCGAGGCCGAGCGCGCACGGACACGCGATGATGAGCACGGACACGGCGTTGACCAGCGCGTATGTCCACGACGGTTCCGGACCGAACAGGCCCCAGAGCAGCAAGGTCAGCAGCGCTACCGCGAGCACACCGACGACGAATACGCCGGCGACACGGTCGGCAAGCCGCTGCATGGGCGCACGCGATCGCTGTGCCTCAGCCACCAGACGCACGATCTGTGCGAGCAGGCTTGCCGCACCGACCTGCGTCGCCCGCACGACGAGACTGCCGCTGCCGTTCATGGTCGCGCCGATCACGCGCGCTCCCGTCGATTTCTCGACGGGCAGCGATTCGCCCGTCAGCAGCGATTCGTCGACGACCGAACGCCCCTCCAGGACCTCGCCGTCGACAGGAATGGACTCGCCCGGCCGGACGCGCACGCGGTCACCGGCCTGCACCGCCGACAGCGCGACGTCTTCCTCGCTGTCGTCCTCGCGCAGCCGCCGCGCGGTTTTCGGGGCGAGACCGAGCAAGGCGCGGATCGCCGACGACGTGGCGGAGCGCGCGCGCAATTCGAGCACCTGCCCCAGCAGAGTCAGTGACACGATGACGGCGGCCGCCTCGAAATAGACACCGACCCTACCGTGCATGCGAAACGACGCAGGAAACCATTCCGGCGCGACGGTAGCCGCCACGCTGTAGACGAATGCTGCGCTGACGCCAATTGCGATCAGTGTCCACATGTTCAGATGGCCGCTACGCAAGGACTGCAGGCCGCGCGAGAGCAGCGGCCATCCGGCCCAGACGACGACAGGGGCGGCCAGGACGAGTTCCAGCCAGTTGCGCGCCGCATGCGGCAATGCAGCGATCCGGTCCCCTGTCATCGCGAGCACGAACACGGCAATGGTCAGCGGCAAGGTTCGCAGCAACCGACGGCGGAAATCGCCAAGTTCCTCGGGTTCGGTATCGTCGGCACTCGGCATCAGGGGTTCCAGCGCCATGCCGCAGATCGGACAGCTGCCCGGGCTGCTCTGGACGATTTCCGGGTGCATGGGACAGGTATAGCTCGCGCCTTCCAGCGCAGGAGCCGGCGGCGGCGCGGCGAGATAGCGCCCAGGCTCGGCGGTGAAGCGCTCGCGACAGCGCGCAGAACAGAATCGGTAGTCGATACCGGCGTGAGTCGCCCGATGCGGCGAATCGTCCGCGACGGTCATGCCGCAAACGGGATCGCGCCACGTCGCGGCCGGGCCATGAGCCTTGGCCATCGCGCCCGCCGCGTGATCGTGCCCGGAGTGGCAGCATGAATGTGTCGTCGTCATTGTGGGTTCTCCCCGGCAAGGGCATTGAGGATGGGACAAGTGTCGGCATGGCCGTGCCCCGGACACGCCGTGACGAGGGACTGCAGCCCGGCACGCACGCGCTCGAGCTCGGCAATGCGCTTTTCGATGTCGTCGAGCCTGGACTGCGCTGCACGCCGCACTTCGGCGACGTCGGCCTGCGCGCTCAGGGCGAGCAGGCCGCGAATGTCGTCGAGCGAGAAGCCCAGCGCCTTTGCGCGCCGGATGAAGTTCAGGCGCCGGAGCCCGGTTTCGTCGTAGTGCCGGTAGCCGGCAGCGGAACGCGCGGTCGGTGCGAGCAAGCCGTCCCGTTCGTAGTAGCGGATGGTGTCGATCGCGACACCCGCGCGCCGGGCGAGCTCGCCAATGCTGTAGTGGGTCATGGGATACCTCCGGGACGCAGTGTGAACCCTGGACTCAGGTCCAGAGTCAAGTCCCTCGTCGCGAGGGTCTGAATCCGCTTCACTGCCGTGCCCGGTCGCGCCGCGAAAACCACGCACAGGAACGCGGGCGCGATGCCGACGCATTGAGCGATCGCGCCGTGGGCATGCCCGATGATCGAATCGGGGCCACGCCGGTGATCCGCGGCGCGACCAAGGTCGCAGCCACGATGGCTTGCGGCAGCGGCGGCGAGCCACTACAGTGCGCGCCGTCATTGGGGAGTAGCCGCCTCCGCCCGGAGGTGCCGACGTCAACACACTTGGTCCACAGACCATGGCGTCGGCGGCAACAGCTCGGCGAGACCTTTGACTCTGCGATCCACGCCGGGGCCGGCGAGGGACTGCGGAGTCAATGGTTTCCGCTCGCCGGCCCCGGGATACGTATCAATGGAAGCTCTGTTCGCGTCGTTTGCCATGGTCGCGGTCGCCGAAATCGGCGACAAGACGCAATTGCTGTCCTTCGTGCTGGCTGCCCGGTTCCGCGGCCGTCACGTCTCCATCATCGCCGGCATCTTTGTCGCCACCGTGCTCAACCACCTCGTGGCCGCACTCGTCGGCGGCTGGGTGGCACATACGCTGGGGCCGGACCTGATGCGCTGGCTGCTCGGTCTCGCCTTTTTTGCCTTCGCCGCGTGGGCCCTGATTCCCGATACGCTGGACGACAAGCCCGAGGCCGGGCGTTACGGCGCGTTCCTGACCACGCTGCTGCTGTTCTTCATTGCCGAAATGGGCGACAAGACGCAACTCGCGACCGTCGCGCTCGGCGCGAAGTACACCAACGCGACACTCGTGACCCTTGGTACCACACTGGGCATGATGGCCGCGAACGTACCGGCCGTACTCGTGGGCGAAACGCTGGCGCAGCGGTTTCCACTGGCGGCGATGCGCCGCGTGGCGGCGGGGCTGTTCGCACTCTTCGGCCTGCTGATCCTGCTTCGGGTGAACCTGGGGCTCACGCTCACCTGAGCACACTGCCGCCCGCTCCTCCGTGCGCCGACCGTCAATGCGGCAGGACAACGCTTCGGATGCGGATCGGGATGCGGCGACCGGCTGCCGGCGACGCATCACCGGGCAGGCGCCGCCGCCAGCGTGGCGCACACACCGGACGGCCGCCGCCCGAAGCGGCCTTCATGGCTGCGACGAACCGCCCACGTACGAAGCGTCCGGCAACGGCTGCTCCGCCGCGATGGCGGATTCAGCCGGCGATGCACCGTGGCGACGCTCCGGTTGCGGATCGAACCAGTAGCATCCGCGATCGCGCACGATGCGGAACATCCATTGTTCTGTCCGGGTGATGCCGGCGCGCTCGCTGACACGCAACATCAGCAGCATCGGAGCCCACGGCACGGTGTCGATGTCCGACGGCGCCGACAGCGCCACGCTGACGGACGATGCACGCAACAGATTCACCAGATCGCGCGCCTCGCTGCGCGCGATACGTGCCGGCATGTCGCGCCACAGGGCAAATCCCGACAGGCGTACGCCGTTGCGCGCCTGCACCGCGGCGCCGACCCGCTGCGCGAGCGACGCCGGCGTTCGCGCACAGTAGTCCGCGGCGCGCGGCGTCACGGCAACGTCGGCCGGCACGGCTGACGATCGCGCCGGCGTCGGGGCGACGGGATTTGCGCACCGCGCGGCGAACAGCGGTTCACCATGCGGGCCTATGCAACGCTGAATGGTCGCGGCTGCGGCGGGCGCCAGCCCATACGCCAGTACCGCGAGCGATGCGAACCACAGTGCCGCTGCCATCCGACCTTGTATCGGGAACTTCATGACCGGCGTCTCCTCGCGCTGCAGCGCCAGTTCGGGCTGCCGTCATCGGAGCGCATGCGCCATGCCAGCGTCTCGACGCTGGTGCTTCAATCGGTCAGGTCACGCGCCTCCTGCAGATCGCCCGGCCTGCACGGTCGTGATCGCAACTTGCATCACGGTCACCCCGGTAAACCGCCACGCCAATTGACCGCGGAGCAGC
The DNA here is from genome assembly GCA_045864815.1 of Rhodanobacteraceae bacterium. Lineage (GTDB taxonomy): Bacteria > Pseudomonadota > Gammaproteobacteria > Xanthomonadales > Rhodanobacteraceae > Tahibacter. The sequence goes on from BTVG01000031.1 coordinate 16,405, forward strand.
CGCGGGCCGATGCTCGGGCCAGTACTGCGACGCCCGGCGCCTCGCGCGCGTCTGCGCTCGCACCAGATTCGATCGCCATTGGCCGAGATCGCCACTCATGAACATCCGTCTTTCCGCCGCGCTGTGCATCACCCTTCTTGCCGTTGCCACCGGCGTACCCGCGGAACGCCTGTCGCCCGACGAACAGCTCGCCAAGGCCATCGAAGGCCGTGTCGCCGGCGCCCCCGTCAAGTGCATCCGGCTGCGCGACATCCGCTCCACGCGCGTCATCGACCGGACGGCCATCATCTACGACACGCTCGGTCCGACGATCTACGTCAACCGGCCAACCGCGGGCGCGGCGTTCCTCCACGACGACAGCATTCTCGTGACTGACACCCACTCCTCGGAGCTGTGCTCCATCGACATCGTCAAGCTCATGGATCCAGGCTCGAAAATGCTCACAGGCTCAGTCGGGCTGGGTGAGTTCGTGCCCTACACGAAGCCCAGGAAAGACAAGACTGACTGAGCGCGCCCCAGCTCGACGCGATACAGACGCCGTCGCAGCGCCAGTTGACCGGACCACCGCGCAACGCCGCTGCAACACGCAGCGGCGACACTGTTGCGCCCGCCGGAGATCGCCTCATGCAACGCCTTGCACTCGGTCTGCTGTTTGCCACCACCTTGACGACCGCTGCCGCCGACGGCGTGCTCCTTGGCCGCCATCTGATCGACAAGGGCGACAGCATCGAACAGGTCCGCGCGGCCGCTGGCGAGCCGACCCGGCTCGACCGCATCGACGGCGATGAATACTCTCCGGCGATGGAGATCTGGACCTATCGCTTCGACGACAAGACCGTGAACCTCTGGTTCGTCGGCAACAACGTGGTCAAGGCCGCCGAGGAGCGCGTCGCCGGCACCGGCGGCAACGGCGCTTCGCCGCGCGGGCGCTGAGCACCCCGGCACCGACCGCGGCCGTGCCGGTCGGCGGCGCATCGCAGGACGCAGTCCCGCTGCACCAGCTCCCTCGACGCACCACCGCCTGTTCACCGGCACGAACGGCACTACCGACGGAACGCACGGATAGACGTGAACCGACGGCGACGCCTGGACGCCGGCATCCGGATCGGTTACGAAGCGCGGCGAACCCGCCGTGTCGTGACTCTGTGACTATCCGGGAAAATTGCGCAATGCATTCCGCTGCATCCGATACTGATATCGATTTCTGGCGCCGCGTGCGCGACCTGTTCCTGGAACTCAGCACCCTGCCCGCCAGCGCCCGCGACGGCCGCCTGCGTGAGATCGATCCGACCGACGCGCAGCGGGCCGCAGTGCAGCGCCTGCTCGCGTTGCATGACGACGTCACGCGCACGGCTGCGACGATCGCACCACAGGCGGTGATCGACGCACTCGCCGCCGCATTCCATCGCGCCGCGGGCGAAACTGACAGCGTGGTCGCCGACTTCCATATCGAACGCCTGCTCGGCGAGGGCGGCATGGGGCGTGTCTATCTTGCCACCCGTGAAGTGGGCGACACGACGCAACGCGTCGCCCTCAAGATCGTGCCGTCACTGTCTCACGGCCGGCGTATCGTCGAACAATTGCGCCGTGAGCGGCGCATTCTGGCCGGCCTCGATCATCCCAGCATCGCTCGGCTCATCGACGCGGGAGAACTACCCGACGGCCGCCCCTATTTCGCGATGGAATTCGTCGACGGCGTACCGGTCACGCGCTACTGCGACAACGCAGGACTGGATTTACGTGCGCGTATGCGCCTGTTCCTCGACATCTGTGATGCGGTCGCCTACGCACACCGGCGACTCGTGCTGCATCGCGACCTCAAGGACAGCAACATCCTCGTCGACGCCGACGGGCGTCCGCGCCTGCTCGATTTCGGCATCGCCAAGTCGCTGGACGATGCCGAGTCCCGTGAAACCACCCAGGGACAGAACTATTTTTCACTGCGCGCTGCTGCGCCGGAGCAGATCCGCGGCAAAGCGACGACGGTCGCGACCGATGTCTACGGCCTCGGCTGCCTGCTCTACGAACTCCTGAGCGGCCAGTTGCCGTTCGACCTCAGCACCGACGCCGGCAACGACCTGCTGCGTCGCATCCTGGAACAGCCGCCGCCGCTGGCCAGCGCCGCAGCCGCCACCAGTGACGACGCCGCAGCGACGCGCCGCGGACAGCCCACTGCGTCGGCACTCGCGGCGGCCCTGCGCGGCGATCTCGACATGATCATCGCGCGTGCCCTGCGCAAGGACCCAGCCGAACGCTACCGCTCGGTCGACGACCTCGCTGCCGACATACAGAACGTACTCGCGCTGCGGCCGATCGCCGCACGCGCATCGGAGGGCTGGTATCGGTTCCGCATGCTGCTGCGTCGCCATCGCCTGACCGCCGCCGTGGCCGGGGTGCTCGGCGTCGCCGTCATCGCGACGACGACCCTGTCGATCGCCCAGTCCCTGCGCGCGAGCGCCGAGCGCGACCGCGCCATCACCGCACTGGAGTCGGCGCGGTTGCAGCGCGACCATGCGCAGCAGGTCACCGATTTTCTGGTCAGTGCGTTTCAGGGCACGGACCGTGTTTATGGTCTGACGCGGGACCTCAGCGCGAACGAACTGCTCGACAATGCGGCCGCTACGTTGCAGCGCAACTCCGCGCAGCTGGCTCCGGCTCTCCGAGCGACTCTCGCGCAGACGCTGGCCCATCTGTTCTATTTGCTGCGCCGTACGCCGGAAGCCGTTCGACAGGCCGAGCTTGCGCGAAGCGAGCTGCGGCAGCTCACGGATCCATCGCGGGAACTGCAGGTACGGCAGTTTCTCGTCGACGCCGAGATCGCCAATCTGCAGAACCGCTACGCCGACGCCATCGCGGCGGCGACCCACGGAATCGATCTCGCGGGCGATGCGGCCGCGTATGTCGACGGCAAAGCGCTCCATATGCTCTGGGAGGTCAAACTCAGCTCCATGCGCACGTCGAATGCCAATCGTGACATGGTCGAGACAGCTCGTAGGGCAATGAATCAGCTTTCGCTGCGCAGCGATCATCGTCCCGAACATTTCGATTGGATGCGACAACAGATGGCACTGGGGCTATACATGATAGGCGAATCCGAAACAAGCCGCGCCGAAATCCAGATGCTGATCGCCGATCAGCGCGCTGGCGGGCGCGAGAACAGTACGGTGTTCATCGAATCCCTGCGATTACTCGGACAATCGCACTCCATCAACGGCGAGTACGCGCTGGCGCTTCCTATTTATGAAGAAGCCATCGAGCGGCACCTGTCGCTTTATGGCGAAGAACACAGGGCAACGCCTTCGCTGCTTGGAGGTCTCGCTGGGGTCTATGTCGACCTCAATCGCGAACTCGAGGGAATCCAGTTGTTCCTTCGCGCTATCGCTGTGAGCGAACGCGTATACGGACGAGTGCACCCGGTGACGGCCAACATGCATTTCTATGCGGCGGAACTTTACTTCTACGGTTTCCGCGATCTGGCACAAGCCGAGCGGCTGCTCCACAAGGCGCTCCGGGCGCTTCCATCCGAATCAGTCGGACATGCCAGCATGTATCACCGTCGCCTCGGTGAACTGCTGCTGCTACAGGACAAGCTCTTTGAAGCGGCGTACTACTCGACACTTGCATCCAATGCCCTTCATTCGATCTACGGCAGGGGCCAGACAGTCGACAACGCGGCGATCAACAGCGCATTCGTCGCCTGGCGACGCTACGAGTTCCCTGTAGCCGAGCACCGGCTGACGGGCTCGCTGCTCGACCGTGTACGCCGGAACGGCCCGGGGTCCGCGGGCTACCACGCCGAACCACTGGCCGAGGCCGAGCTGCTGAGCGAGTTCTTCGGCTGGAACCGCGAATCCGATGGTTCGACGATCGTTGCGCCGATGAGCCGCTGACGACGAGATGTCGATTGGAGGAAACCCCGACGCTCGCATCGCCCGTCAGGCCGCTTTGCGGAGGGCACCGGATAGCTCGACTGAACAATATCGCCACCGGGGCGGATATACCCAAGAACATTGTGAAGTCCGGCAATCAGGCCTACAAATCACCTTCGCCGCATACGGCAGCACAGGAGTCACCCATGGCCTTCCCGTCAACCCCGAACATCGTCCTGTTTGTGACCGACCAGCAGCGGCAGCTGCAGTATTTTCCGAGTGCCTGGACCGACGCGAATCTGGTCAACCTCAACGCGCTCATGGCGAACGGGCTGACCTTTACCAACGCCATCGTGAACAGTGCCCGCTGTTCGCCGTCACGCGGCGTGCTAACGACGGGCCTGTACGCGCCGACCAACGGCCTGACCCAGGTCGGTGCCACATTGCCGACGCAATGGCCGACGCTGACCGCGCGGCTGCAGGCCGCCGGCCTCGGGTACCAGATTGGCTATGTCGGCAAATGGCACATGTCGTCTTCCCTGCTCGCCGCCGCGAACCGGCGCCCGAACGCGCCGGCAGCGATGGCCGCGCAGAACGCGTTTCTGCTCGACAGCTATGGCACCCCGGGCTGGGACGCGCCGGATGCCGGCACCGCACTCGGCTGGCAGTCCTCCACGCCACCGCCGCATGGCAAGCCGTACACCTCGACCGCGAACACACTCGGCGGCGGTCCGGGCAGCTATACCCGCAATGACGCACGCATCGCCGACGATGCGATCGCGTTCCTGCAAAGACTCGATCCGGCAAAGCCATTTCTGCTCATCGTGTCACTGGTCAACCCTCACGATGTCTGGGTCGACATGTATTCGGGTCTGCTGCAGCAGGCCTATCCGGAGTTTCCCGCCGCATTCGACGCGTTGACCGGTGCCGATCAGTTCGTGCTGCCGCCGAGCTATGCGGAAGACGACCTGACCGGCAAGCCCGTGATACAGGCGCAGATCCGCAAGAGCTATACGCAGACCTGGGCACAGAACAACGGCGTATCGCCCGTGCCGGTCAAGCTCGACACCGCCGATGCGCTGAGCTACCTGAAGTTTTACGCCTACCTGACCTATCTTGCCGACCGCGAGCTGCAGCGTGTGTACAGCGCGCTCCAGGCAATGCCGCAGTTCGACGACACGCTCGTCGTGCGCCTCGCCGATCACGGCGAAATGGGCATGTCGCACGGGGGCTCCATGGAAAAGGACTGCAATGTCTACGCGGAGACCCTGAGCGTGCCGTATGTATTCAGCAACCCCGTGCTGTTTCCGCAGGCGTCCACCTGCGCGGCGCAGGCCGGGCTGGTCGACATCGTGCCCACCGTGTTCGGCTTGCTGCGACAGCCGCTCGCCGCGGGCCAGGTGCAGGGCGTCGATCTTTCCGCGCTGATTGACGACCCGGCCTCGCCGCCGCCGCGCGACAGTTCGCTGTTCACCTATGACGACGGCTACCCCTGGCACATCCGCGCGATACAGGCAGCGCCCGGCGCGGTGTCGGTCGACGGCCAGCCGACGACGAGCAGCTACAAATACGCCGTCTACTACCAGCTGACCGGTTACAACGAGGTCGACACGGGCAATCTGCAGTACGAACTCTACATCCCCGGCGCCGCCGGCGAGATCGTCAACCTGCAGCCCACCAATCCCGCGCTGCAATCGGCGCTGCATATCCTGCTCACGCAGCGCATGAGCGATGCCGATGCGAGTGCACCCGCCGGCGGTGCACCGGTCACACCGCCCGGCTGGCCAGCGATGGTGCCGGGCACCGCGTAGCAGAGGCCCGTGAACGGTCGATCGCAAGCGAGTGGATGCACGATTCACACGGTTGAGCCGCGCTGCGCCGGACGCCTGTTCGCCGATACCTGCAGACCTCGTGGCCGCCCGGGCGGTCGACCGAGCCGGCGATCTGGTGTTGCCGACGACGAGGGCAACGTGACAGGGCCATGACCGTCGGCCGAACGGGATGCGGCCTGCTGTCAGTGAGTGCGACTGAGAGAACCGCACCGGCGCGCTCACTACTGGGCATGCATTCACGCCGGACGCACGACGATCGCATTGCCACTCCATCGCATGGACCCGCGACCGGTCTGGCGCGGTGCAGGTGCGCGGCGGTACTGATCGTGACGGCGCTGCTGGGCGCATGCGCGGTCGTACCGGCGACGCATTCCGTGCAGCGCGGCGCCACGGTCGATCTGAGCATCGGCACTGGCAATGCGCCGGCGCGGCCCGCAACACCATCGCAGCCATTGCACACCGACACGGCAACGCCGCTCTCGTTGTGGCTGCTCGCGAGCGACGCGGCCTCTGCGGCGCCCTGCGCCGGCATCACACTCGAACTCGACGTGGTCGACGCGCGCGGTACCGTGACGCGGGACGCGGTGATAGAACCTGCGCGGCTGCGCACCGACGTGCGCGGCTACGCCGCTCCGGTCACGTTTCTGGCCGCTCGAGCCGGCGTGTTCGTCGTCCGCGCCACCTATCGCGACGGCGACCGTATCGTCGATGTCTACAGCGTGCGTGTGCAGGCAAACGAACCACCCACCCCCTGAGAGAAAACCCGCCGCACGGCCACCTGTTCACCACGGCATCAACAGGGGGAATGGCATGGCTACGCGAGAAGAGATCGCCCGCGAACTCACGAGACCCGTCAGTGGCTGGCACTTCAACGGCACGGCGGACGCGCCGCTGCGACGTCCGTTGTTCATCGACGGAGACCGGTTCCATTTCAGCGTCGGCGACTGCTGTTGCCGCCTGGTCCTGCGCGTCGTCGGCGGCGACGACGTGCTGGTGTTGGGGGGCGATCTGACCCTCGACTGGAACGCGACTGCCGCCGCCTTCGTTGCCCATGCCTATGGCCGCTTCATGGAGTTCAGCGCGGCGCCGGCGCAGACCGAGACCGGCTGGGCCATGGTGTACCGCTGCGAATACGACGATCCGCCGCACAACGCTCCGGACGAAGGTGGTGACGGGGATCCGAAATGAGCACGCCGTCTTCCGCCATCGGTCTGCCGCCGTCCCTGCGCTTCGATCAACGCCTCAGCGCCGGGTTCCTCCGCATTCGCCGGCTCGAGGGGCTGAATGCGCATATCGTCGGCAACGACGACCGGGTATTGCTCGACGCCTCGCTGTCGACCAGGGACTGGCCGCCGAAAGCGGGCCCGCCCGTGCCGGATCCCCGGGTCGAACCGGACTGTCCGCGGATCGCGCTACTGAGCGCACGGGCGCCGGCGATCGCTGCGGTGTTGCCGCGCAAGTTCCTCAATCCGGTCGAGGGTGGCTACTGGACGGCATCGGTAGAAGACAGCCTTCGCGACAGCCGCTTCGCTACCTTGCCGTCACTGCGCGACGGCATGCGCGGCACGGCGTTCCTGGCGGGGCCACAGCACCTCGTCACTGCCGCACACGTTGCCGCACAGACCGCGCTGTCTCGCCTGGCCTTCGTGTTCGACTTCCGCATCGACCGCTTCCGTCCTGCCGGCTCTGGTTTGCCGGACCGGTACTTTTTCCCGGCCGATACGGTATTCCACGCACGCGAGGATCAATTCCTGGCGGCGGAGTCTCTGCCACGCAATGGCGACGACATCGTGCTCATCGAACTCGACCGCGACACCGGACGGCCTGCGCTGCCGCTCGCACCGAGCACGGCACTGATCAGGGACGCCGAAGTCGCGATGATCGGCCACGCGCGCCAGCAGCCGGTGACCCTGATCACCGCGGCCTGCAGTTCGCGCCCTTCCCCGCGCGTTTTCGATTTCGACGCGCGCGTGATCCGCACGAACATCGACGCGTTCCAGGGCAACTCGGGCTCGCCGCTGCTGGACCGGCAGGGACGCGCGCTCGGCATGCACGTCAACGCGCTGAGCAACGAGAGCGTCGTCGGCAGGGGTGGCATACGGACGCACCTGCGACTGGACGAAGGTCAGGCCGTATCGATCGCCGGCCGCCTGACCCCGATCGTGGCCGCGCTGCGCGCGCTGGGCGTGGACGTTCCGGACTAGGCCGCGACCGTGCAGACACCGACGCCGGATTCTGGCCGCGGCAATGGGCTTCCCACGCGCGCGTTCATGCTTATACTCGGCCACAGATACACGTGTGAGGAGGGGCGCGTGTCGACAGCCGGTATGCCCGCGGCGCCGCCCGCGTCGGCACGCGAGCTCGCAAACCGAATCCGCAACGGTGATGCCGGGGCCGAGCGCGAACTCTATCTTCGCTACGCTCGCGGCCTGCGATTCCTGGTGCGCCAGCGCGACCATGACGACCAGCTCGCGCAGGACATAGTGCAGGATTGCTTTCGCATCGCACTGCAGCAACTGCGCGGCGGCCGCCTCGAGAACCCGGACGCGCTGGCCGGCTTCCTGCGCGGCATCACGCTGAACCTGCTGTCGGAATACCGGCGTGCGGGACGGCACGGCATGCAGGCTGAACTCGACGAAAATGCCCAGGAGCTGTCGGTCGACGAAAGCACCGGCCCGCTCGAGGTCACGACCCGCAGCGAACGCCGCACGCTGATCCGTCGCCTCATCGCCGAATTGCCGGTCGAACGCGACCGCCAGCTGCTCTGGCGCTACTACGTGCTCGACCACGACAAACCCGCCGTGTGCTCCGCGCTGAACCTCGCGCCGGACCATTTCGACCGGGTGCTGCATCGCGCCAGGAACCGCTTCCGCGCACTCGCGAACGAGCACGGGCTGACACGACCGATGGAAGAACCATGACGCCGAATGCTTCCGACGCCATTTCGTTGCTCGCGGCGCTGCTGGCCCAGCCCGCAGAGCGGCAGCGTCTGATCGCCCGTTACCTGCGCGGCGACATGGACGCGGGCATGCTGGCGGCCTTCGAGGAACAGTTGCTCGACGATGCGACGCTGCTCGACGACGTCGAAGCGGAGAAAGTGCTGCGCCAGGGGCTGCGCGAGTCGCCGCAGGCTGTCGCGACACCGGCGCCGCAGCGCTGGCGGCTGCCGCTCGGCGTCGCCGCCGGCGGGCTTCTCGGTGCGTTGCTGGTATACGCCCTGCAGTCGACGCCGCGCGGCCTGCCCGGGGCTCAGCGCGTCACCGTATTGCAGCTGCCCGCGACACGGGGCGATGAGATTCCCGCCGAAGCAGAACTCGCCGTCGCTGCCGGCACGCGGCAGCTCGTGCTGCGCATTCCCGCTACCAACGAGCCCGGCCCGTTCCGCCTGCGCATTCGCGATGGCGCGACCCAGCTTGCCGCATTCGACGATCTCAAGCCCGACGACAGCGGGCAGTTCGACGTACTCCTGAATCTGCCCGCACGCGGCGCCACGCAGCTCACGGTCGAGCTCGACGCCTGGCGCGACGGGACGTGGCGGCAGAGGCCTACGCGAACGTTGCGGGTCCAGACCGCAGCCGCACCACGAACACACTCCAACCAATAACTGCCGGGGGACTGCATCATGGCAACAATGGACTTCTTTACCGACCGGATCTGGCGCATGCGCACCGTCAACTCCAGCAAGCGCCAGATCATTGCAACCGGTGACCTGCTCGAGTTCGTGCCGCTCAGTCGCACACGCGCTGAACTCATCGTGCTCGATGCAACTACCGAAACCCCGGTGCTTCCGAGCCGGATTCCGCTCCGCCTGATGTACGGTGAGCTGATCGCGGAAAACTACGGTCGCGAAATTACGTTTCGCCAGAAAGGCAACGATCTCGTCATCGAGTACGCCGCAAACTTTCTTGTCGGATCGGGCAATCAGCCCGACGAGGGCGGCGACGGCGATCCGAAGTGACACAAGAGCGTAGCGTGGTGGACAACCCCGGCCCGTCGCAGGTATTCGCTGCGGCGACCGGCCTGCCCTTGCAACTCGTCCTGCAGGCACTGAACGGCCTTGACGACGAGGCCATCCGGCTGCTGCCCCAGTTCGTACCGCAGATCCCGGTGGTCGCCCACAGGCTGGGACTCAGCGTGACGGGGCTCATCCTGTCGATCATCGCACGGGGAAGGCACGGCCTCGACAACCGCCTGCCGGTCAGCCGGCTCGACCCTACCGTCCCCATGCACCTCGCTGCACGCCGCGCTTCCTTCGGCGTCGCATTTCTCACGAGCGCCGACGTACTTTCCTTTTCCGGAAACGAAGCACGTCTGGTTGCTGCGGCCGAAACCATGGACGGCGCGTACAAGAACGAATTGCGCGTACCTACCGCCCATCCGGCGACCGCATTCCTGGTGTCGCCACAGCACGCCGTGACAGCCGGCCACGCGGTCTGTTTTCGCGATCCTGCGGCGATGCATCTGGTATTCGGCTTCACCGCTTCGACCAGACTCACGAACGGCGGCACACACTATGTGCTGGATCGAGAACACGTCGTCCGCGTCAAGCGACTGATTGCATTGCGCTACGATGAACGTCTCGGCGACATTGCGCTGATGGAACTCGAGAGACACGTTCCTCATCACATTGGCAGCCCACTGCCCCTGGCGCCGGCGAAATCGACCAAGCTGCTGCAGGAGGTGGCTGCGCTGTCGCATGCGCGGGCTCAGCCCATGAAGGCAATCATTCGCTCTGTGCCGCCAAGAGACGCCTGCTTCACCTATCCACTGCTTCTCGATGAGACGCGCCGCTACATCGGGACGAATCTCGATACCTATCGTGGCAGTTCAGGATCTCCTGTCATCGACGCACTCGGACGCGTCATCGGCGTGCAGGTACGCGGCCTCACCGAGCAGACCGGCGGCCACGAAGTTCCGTATTCGGATCTGATCGCCGGCTCCTGGGCGACGCGAATCGAATTGCTCAGGGACGCCCTGGCAGGTATTGGCGTTCCGTTGCGCCCTGCCTAGCCGGACGCGGCGCCCGCCGTTCGCCGGACTCGCACGGCTCGCATCACCATGCACCTGCCGTACCGAACACCGTGAACCCGGCCCAGTAATACGGATGCGCGGTCGACGCACGCCGCGCGAGTGCGTCCTGGGCCATGGCGACGGCATCGGCCGGAGAAACGCCGTCGGCGAGCGCATCGTAGAACGCGCGCATGAACGCGCTGCCGGCTTCGTCATCCACGCTCCACAGCGGCGCGACCACGGCACCCGCGCCCGCGACGCGCAGCGCATGCGCGAGACTCGCGCCGCTGCTGCCGGGCCGGGCATTGCCGCTCGCGGTATCACAGGCGCCGAGCACGACGAGCCGTGCGCGCACGAAGCTCAGCAGGAGATCGTGAAAGCTCACGACGTCGAGTCCCTCGTCGGCTTCGTCGGCGGCGACGAGCAAGGCACTCAGGCCAGGCTCGTCACGGCTCGCGAATCCGTGCGTCGCAAGGTGCACGATGGCCTGCGGCTGGGCCAGCGCATCGAGCGCTCGGCGCCGCGTGAAGGCCGTACCTAGCCAGAGCTGCGTCGGCGCATCGGGCCAGCGGGCCACGATCGTCTGCGCCTCGGCGCGGCTGCCGGGCAGGCGTGGCAGATTCGCCGCGCCGCGCGCACTGCCCGATGTACTGTCGACGCTGGGATCGGCGAAGGCCTGCAGCGGAAGGCCGCGGCAACAGGGGGTCGCGTCGGCCGGTGGTGCCAGTTCGTCGATGCGGACGACGACCGGCACGCGCATGGAGGCAGCCGTGTCATCCTCGCGCAGACCTGCCAGCACGCGCGGGTCTGCCAGCAACAGTGGCAGCGGCAATTCGGCAAGCGGTCCGTCCGCGAGCACGAAGTGGCGAGCCCCGCCGCTCGCTGACGGGTCATCGAGTCCAGCGGCCTTCCGTACCGCGTCGGCAGCGGCCAGCGCCGCGTCGCGATCCTGCGCCCCGCTCCGCAACGATTGCTGCAGTGATCGTGCGGCTGAGCGCAGCGGTTCCGCGGTGTCCGACACCTGTTCACTGAGGCCATCTCGCTGCAGCCTCCAGACGTATACACCCCGGTCGCCGACGAAACTCGCGATCACGCCCTCGTCCTCGCGCAGGCGCCGCTGCCAAGCGCGGATGAGTGCGGTCGCATCGTCGGTTCGCCTACCCGGGCGGCCGGCCAGTGCATCAATCTGCTGTGCCCGTGCGAACAAACCCGACGCGGCGGAGGTATCGTCGAACTCCTCGCCGTTGTGGATGCCCCAGCGCCGACGCACGCGTTCGTTGACCTGTGCCAGCAGCGCCGCCTGCCCGGGCGTGGCCGCGGCCAGCGCGCGTTCGCCACGCCGCATCGCGGCATGCAAGGCGGCGATCGCACCAAACCGCGCGGCCGTGGCGCGCGGATCATCGGCGCGCGACAGATCGAGCCACCGCTCCAGGCTGCGGCGCGCCTGCGCGAGATAGCTGGCCCTGTGCAGCGGATACGTCTGCAAGCTGGCCACATCCAGCGCGCGTCGCACCGCATCCGCATAGTGGCCGCGGGCTGCGATGCGGTCGCCCCGGCGTTCCGCCGCCTCGGCCTGCACCGCGTCGATGTCGGCGAGACCGATGACGTCCCCGGCACGCTGCGCCGCACGCCGGGCGCGCTGCAGTCCGGCTTCGGCCGCCGGCACTGCGCCACGCGCCAGCGCACGACGGGCCAGCGCCATCGTCAGGCGCTGCCGGTGCAGATAGGAAGGCGCCTCGCCCAAAGCGCTCTGCGCCGCGGCGATGGCCTCGTCCAGCGGCGCGCCGGCACCGTCCTGTAATGCCATCTCCGCGCGCAGCAGTTGCAGTTCCGCCACCGCTGTCTGCCCGGCCCTGCCCGATCCGACGATCGCGAGCGCACGGGCCATCGTCGCCGCGGCCCGTTCCGGCAGTGCCGCACGGCGCTCGGCGTCCGCGAGATTGCGCAGCGCGGCGACGGCATTGCTCCAGTAGCCGCCGTTTTCGTAGGCCGTCGCTGCCTCGTCGAGAAACTGCCTCGCACGCTCGAAATCGCTCAGCAACAGATAGGCGATACCCAGCAGTTGCAGCGCATTGGCGCGCTGGTAGGGATCCTGCAGGCGCTCCCCCAGACTCAGCGCCTCGAGATAGGCCTGTATCGCCGCATCGAGCCGCCCCTGTGCGCGGGCCACATTGCCTACCACCAGTGCCGCGAGCAGCTGAGCCCGCGGACGTTCGCTGTGGCGCGCCTGCACCGACGCCGCCTGCGCCTCGGCGCCGGCCTCGACGTAGCGCCCGAGCTGCGCGTACGTGGCCGCACGATTGGCGCGGCTCAACGCGGCCTCGGCGGTGTTACGCGCGGCGTCGTGCAGTGCGACGGCCCGGTCGTAGCAGCGCAGCGCTTCGGACAGGCGCAGCTGTCCGCGCAAGGTCAGGCACAGATCGTTGGTCACCACGCCGAGCAGCGTCGGGTCGTTGCGCACCACGGCATCGTCGACCAGGTGATGCAACAGGCGTCCGGCACCGGCGAAATCGCCTTCGCGACGCCGCTGCTGTGCAGCGCGGTGCGTCGCAACGGCGGCCCGCAAGCGGTCGCCGATCGCCTTCCAGCCGGCGGCGGCGGCATCGAGATCGCTGCGACTGTCTGCCGGCCGCGCCAGACGCGCATAGGCATAGGCGCGCGCCTGCAACGCCTGCGGCAAGAGCCAGGGCCAGCGGCGCCGCGTGTCGCGCCCCCCGGCGACGACCACGACGGCACTCAGCGCCGCAACCGACTGCGCTCGCGCGTCGTTGCGCACCTTCGGCGCGAGCGTCGCGTCTTCGGCACGGGCGAAGTCACCGCCGGCGCGCGCCAGCAACTGCAATACGGCCATGTCCCACGAGCGATCGCACAAAACCTGCACACGCACGCGCGCGCGACTCATGCCGCTGGTGGCAGGCTCCAGCGTCCAGGTCGCCGCATCGGGCGCGAATGCGGCGCTCTGCCAGGCCCAGCCGCTCGGTGCCAGGTCCCAGGCGCCAACACTGTCGCCGGCCACACGCCGGACCAGCACGTCGCTGCCACGTTCTTCCACCAGCAGCACGCCGGCCACGGGCGGCAAACGCAGCGCCGCGGGCAGCGCGACGTCCACGTCCTCGGCCGGTCGATCGCACTCCGGACGCAGCTCCTGGGCGCCGGCCGTGCCCGCAAGCCACAACGCCACGCCACTACACCGCAGGAAGCGGCCGAGCGCTGCACGGAACAGGAAGTCGGGGGTGGGCACGTCGACACTTGTAGCAAGACCGCGTCGCCCTGAACAACCCGCCCGCACCGCCGCCGGCAGTCCGGCGAGTCACGCCACGCGCCCGGCGTCACGCCGCCGCCGGCCCCGGATCGACATCACTCGTCGGCCGCCGCGACTCAGGGATGCCGCTGTTCCTTCTTCATCTTCTTGTGCTCGTCCCATTCACCCCGCGAAACCTTGCCGTCGCCATTCGTGTCGACCTGCGCAAGCGTCGCGTTCTGAGTGGTGGTGGCACGCAGGAACTCGTCCTTGTCGAGCATGCCGTTGCCGTCGTTGTCGACCTGGTCGAACACCGGGATGTGTTCTCCCGTCGGCGTCTCGTCGCGGCTCAGCCTGTCGTCGTTGACAGCCGCAAAAGTGCTGGTTGCGGCCAACAGCGCGGCAATGGCCAGTGCGTAGGATTTGGTCTGCATGCGATTCTCCTCGAAGTATCCGCCCCAGGGCGGCATAGAGCATGAGCAGGATGCATGCCGCGCGGAAATCCTTCTCTGACAGGCACTGTGGCGTCGCTGCACGCTGCAAATCGCGCGATGACACGGCCGCTACTTGCAGCATGCAACAGCGTGCGCGACCGCAGAAGCAACGTTGAAAATACTGCAGCGATACAGCAGTACTTCCCTGCGATTCACGCGTTTTCAGACAGTTCGGGCGGGGCGCCACCACAACCGTCCGGCCACGCGGCGCGCTACGTATACAAGTGATACCCGTGGCATATGTCTTGCTCCTGCACTGGGGTCGCCTCACTGGCGACGCAGAAGAAATCCACAGGAGAGTACCCATGCAACGATACGATCGTGAACGCGAAGCGCGTTCCTTCCGAGGCGGCCGCGACAACGAATCGCGCGGCAACTACCGCGGTGACGATGGCCGTTCATCGCAGAGTTCGCAGCAGAACTGGCGCGACGAGGATTCGGGCGGAAGCTACGCGCACGAAGGCGACTGGCGCGGCTCCTACACGGGCTACGATGACGACCAGCGATACGATGTCGCGCAGCAGCGCTACGGGCGGAACATGGGTTCCGGACAAGACTATGACGACGGCGGCGGCGCGTCGCGCGGCGACTTCGGCAACCGCAACCAGGGCAATACCGGAAATCGGTACGGCGCCTCTTCCGGCCGCATGCAGTACGGCGGATCGCGCAGCGGACGGGACGATGACTTCCGGCGCGGTGGCGGCCATTACGGCTCGGCGTCGTCCTACGGCAACACCCGCTACGGCTGGGGCGGCCAGGAGCAGGGAGGCTATGGACGCCAGAGCCATGGCAGCTGGCGCGACTACGATGACAGCGGCCAGGGCTATGTCGGTGCCTATGGCAGTGATCTCGGTTACGGCGCTTCGCAATGGCGCGAATCCGGCGGCTACGGCGACTACGGCAACTCGGGTCAGAACGTTCCGCGCGGCGGACGTCGGGGCGGATTCGCTGGCTACCGTGATGCGGGTCCTGGCATGGGCAACGGCGGCTCAATCCAGCGCGGGTTCCCGGGCGGCTACGCCATGCAGCGCAGCTACGGCGACGCTGGGCAAGGCTACGAGGGCGACCGTCAGGCGTATGGCGCCGGCTATGGCATGGGCGGCGAAAGCGCCCAGGGCCGCAACTACTCGGAGTCTGCGGGTCAGAACCATCGCGGCCGCGGTCCCAAGAACTACATGCGCTCGGACGAACGCATCAGGGAGGACCTCAGTGAGCGCCTGTCCGACGACCCGCTGGTCGACGCAGCCGACATCAACGTGGAAGTGAAGAACGGTGTCGTCACCCTGACCGGAAGCGTCGACGCGCGGCATCTCAAGCACCGGGTCGAAGATATGGCCGACCAGTGCAGTGGCGTGAAGGATGTCGAGAACCGGCTGACGATTCGCAAAGCCGCTACCGGGCAGAACCTCGCCGGCTCGCCGGGTGGCGGCAGCACCAGCACCGGCCGTAACGAGGAAACCGGCAAGAAGCACTGAGCGACTGCGTCGCGGCCGCATGCACGCGGCCGCGACGCTGCGGCCAGCGATGCCGCAGCACGGCGGGCAGCCCTACGAGTCGGTCGCTGTCGCGTCGGCACCGCCGTGCGGGCGCGGCCGCCTCGCCACGACGGCCTCGCTTCAGCTGGATCTGCAGCGCACCGACCAGCAAGGCGATGCCCTGCCGGCGTAGTCCAGGTCATGCAAACGGTGAGCTGCGATCCACGCGCCGCACAACGCCCGGACAGGACGCTGCATGCACCGCCCGCAGCGGGGCGACTGTGCCGGCGACTTGCTCATCACTCAGCCCCAGACTTCGCACATCACGCGCGCGAAATTGCCGCCGAGGATCTTGGCGATGCGAGCGTCCGAATGGCCTCGGCTCGACAGCTGAGCCGCGAGCACGTCGAAACGATCGGGCATGTTCAGATCGGGAATGAACAGATACAGGTCTTCCGGACGTCCCTTCTCGAAGATGCCGTCCTGCACTATGCCTTTGATGAACTCGCGATTTTCCTTTTCGAACGCGGGGCCGCGCTCGATCGGCGCGACACCGAGGTCGGTACCTATGCCGACGTGATCCTCGCCGCAGACCTTGATCGCGTGTTCAATGTGGCGCACCACGTCGATCGCCATGGGCTGGGTATCGGTGCGCAGGTAGGGCCAGAAAATGATGCCGGCGACACCGCCGCGATCGGCCATCGCGCGCAGATCCGCGTCATGCACGTTGCGCGGCAGGTCGGCGAGTGCGCGGCATCCGGTATGGCTGATCAGCATCGGCGCCCTGCAGGCGGCGATACCTTCGCTGATCGTGCGCGGCGCACCGTGCGCGAGATCGACCACGATCCGGTTCGCCTCCAGTGCCTGGACCACCGTGTGACCATAGTTGCTGAGGCCGGCGTTGCCGTTCTCCATGCAGCCGTCGCCCACCAGATTGCGCCGATTGTGGGTGAGCTGGATCACGCGTACACCGAGCTTGCGGAACAGGTCGATACGGTCGATGTCCTCCCCGAGCGGCTCGGTTCCCTGGAAGCCGAGGATCACGCCGGTGCGGCGACCGCGGCGCTCGAAGCTGAGGTCTGCCGCCTCATGCACGATGTATAAGTGTTCCGGATGGCGTTCGGCGATGGCATTCCAGCGCTTGACCGTGTCCTGCGCACGCTCGAAGGCCGCATCATCGAGCCAGAAGCGTCCCTGGGGAGCCGCCGTCGTCAGCAGCGCGCCGAGACCACTGGCGCGCTGCATGTCGAGCTCCTTGCGCGTGGCCTCGGCATCGTCCTCGGTGTAGATGAGGCCGAACGCGGATGCGCCGTCGATGGCAAACGTGTTGCGGTACGGCGGCCAGCGCGGCTCCCCTGCCGGGGCGGCGCGTGCCGGCTTTTCCTTCGCTGCCGCGGCAACACCGAGTGCGGCCGAAAGGCTCGCGGCACCTGCTCCGATCAATATGTCTCGCCGTGTGACCATGCCTGGATTCTCCGTCGGGGGTCTGTGCCGGCGCTGCTGACGCCGGCCTCGTGCCGGCGGATTCTGCCGAAGCGCAACGAAATACGAAAGACTACGTACAGAAAGCAATCCTGAAGACGCGCAGTCGGCGACGTACGTGACCTTCGTTGATTCGCCACCGCGTCCGTTGCAGGCGCGTGGCACCGGCACGCCGTGTGGCCGCGCAAGACCACGCGCAAACGGCGTACCGCGAGAAAATGCCCGAGTCGCAATGTCGCGTTCTCGCACGGATGACGCAGTGCACAAAGCCACTTCCTGACAAGTCCCGGCCACGCCACGCCTGCGAAACTCCCATGACTTACGTACGAAGCATTGCGTAGATAACGGACTGCTTGCTAGGCTCGCCGCCGCCTCCCCCCTGCCTGTGGAGCTTCCCCGTGACCGTTTCGATTCTCTCGACGTGCCGCAACGTCGGCATCGCGCTGGCCTGCAGCACGTTCGGCACTGTCGCTGCGGCCGAACCGCTGGCGCTGCACTACCGCTACGACACGCCGCTGGCGGCCTCCGCCAAGCAAGCCGGCGACGGCAAGGCGCTGCTGCTCGCCCGGCACCCCGAGCTCGCCGCGAGCACGCTTCGGCCTGTCGGTGGAGGTGGCCGCGTCGAGCAGTACCGCCAGTTCATCGCCGGCATCGAAGTGTTCGGCGCCCGTCTCAACATCGTGCGCAACGCGCACGACGAGCCCCGCCTCGTCGGCGGCAGCTTCAGCGCCAAGGCAGCGACGGCCGCGCTGCCGGCCTTTGCGCTGGATGCACGCGCATCGCTGCTCCGCGCGCTCGACGCCCTCGACATCGACATGGACGCCGAGGCCACGAAGAACGACGGCGACGGCCGGCAGCGCGTCGTGCTGCAGTCCTCTGCGGCGGTTCGGGCGTTGCGGCCCGCACGCATGAAGCCGGTCTGGTATCCGGCGGCGGACCGCCTGGTGCCGGCCTACCATGCCGAAATCCTGTTCCGTCGCCACGGCGACGAACGCCCGACCGGCCTGGCGCTCGTGATCTCAGCCGAAGACGGCCGCGTATTGCGACGGAACAGTCAGATCCACGACCTGCAGCCCTTCACGTACCGCGTGTTCGCCGGGCCCGACGGCTTTCCTTACGTCGATCCTTACGGCTACACGAATCCGCACCCGACCGGTGTCGCCGACGGCTATCGGCCCGTCGTGCCGGCGCCGATGAACCTCGTCACGCGCAGCGACGCGGGCACCGGCGATCCCTGGCTGGCCGACGATGCCACCGAAACACGCGGCAACAATGTCGACGCATTCTTCGCCGCCGAAACCCTGGTCGACGGCGAATGCAGCGGCGACGAGCAGATCGCGTTCGACGCTGCCGTGGGAGACTTTCGCGCACGCACCAACGGCCCGCGACGCTTCGACTACGCCTACGACGTCGATTCCACGCTGACGGACTACCAGCAGTGTTACGACCCGCTCGCGCCGATCCCGACCAATGATCCCGAGGTCAATGCGAAGATCGTGCAGGGTTTTTACACTGGCAACTGGCTGCACGACTATTTCCACGGCCTGGGCTACGACGAGGCGGCGGGCAACAGCCAGGCCGACAACTATGGCCGTGGCGGCATCGACGGCGACCCGCTGATCGTGCTGGCCGCGCAGTTCTCTACCTACACTTATGCACCGACCGACGGCGAGAGTCCGGTGCTCACGCTCGGCTTCAACCCGCAGACGCGCACGCGCCGCGATGTCAGCGGCTTCGATCTCGGCGTGCTCGCCCACGAGTGGGCGCATACGATGTTCGGCCGGCTCACGCTGTCGGGCTACAACGGCCAGCCCGGGGCCATCAACGAAGGCACCGCCGACTTTGTCGGACTGATGGTGACCGTGCGCGAACAGGACCGGTACGCGATGCCGGGCGAGCCCGAGTTTTCAGGCGCGTACGCCGTCGGCGCGTACATGAATCTCGACTACGATTTTCGCCCGGACGATCTGCCGGTAGCGGGCTCGCCGGGTTATCCCGACAACACCTACTACCACGGCATCCGCCGCTATCCGTATTCCAGCGACCGGCAGCGCAATCCGCTCAGCTTCCGCCACATCAGCCAGGACCATCCCGTGCCGACCGGCAGCCAGCCGTTCGACTGGAAAGCGCGCTCGCTGGTGAACGCCGAAATCCACACGGCAGGGGAAGTGTGGACGGCTGCGCTGTGGCAGTGCGCGCGCAACGTGCTCGCCGCGGCGCCGTCGGCGCAGTTCGAAACGCGCAAGCGCGATTTGCTCGGCTGGCTGGTGTCGGGTCTCAAGCTGTTCCCGGTGGACGCGACCTACACCGAAGCACGCACGGCCGTGCTGGCGGCGATCCGCGCCGACAGTGAGGCCGACTATCGCCGCTGCCGCAGCGGCTTCGCCGAACGCGGCATGGGCGCGGGTGCGCTGTCGCCGCCGCGCGACTCCTTCAGCCTGCGCGGCGTCGTCGAGAGTCGGCGGGATCTCGAACATGCGTTGTCGGTGGTGTCGGTGGATCTGCGCGAGAACGGCGGCGACGGTGATGGCGTGCTCGATCGCGGCGAAACCGGCAACGTGGTAGTGACCTTGCGCAACAGCGGCTTCTCCACGCTCGACCGCATCACGCTCGCGGTGCCACCGATTCCGGGATTGTTCGACCTGCCGCAGAACGTCTATGTCGACAACCTCGTGCTGACTCCCGAGGAAACCCGCGAGATCGTGCTGCCCTTCCGCGTGCGGGCGAGCCACGGTCCGATCAGCATTCCGGTGCAGGTGTTCGCCTGGGACAACGCGCATCCGGAGGCCTTCGCGCTGACCAGCCGTACCTTTGCCGTCAACTATGACCTGAGCCGGGACCGCAGCATCGACACGGTCGCCAATGCCGCGACATTCGGCGCCGACTGGATCCGCGGATTCGAGGACTATCCACACGGCTGCGCGCTCTACATCTGCCTCGGCGCGGAGGGCGACGAGCTCGCCGACGTGCTGGACTGGCAGCGCCGCCGCTACGACGGCCGCTGGAGCTATTTCATGGGCGATGCGCAGCTGGCGGTCAACACGTGGCTGGCGACACAGCCGTTCACGGTCTCGGCCACCACGCCGCTGGAGGTACTGCTGCAGCACCACTACGACTTCGAACGCACCACGCCGGCACCTGGCTACGGACGCGTCGAGATCCGCGTCGACGGCGGCCCCTGGACGAGTGCCGCGCCGCTGCTCATGGCCGGCAACGGCGCCTATGCCGGCGTATCGGCCGGCTGGCGCGACGATACGCTGCGCTTCAATCCCACCGTGGCTGGACGTCAGGTTCAGCTGCGGCTGCGCATGGGTGTCAACGGCACCTTCCGCGCCAACGATGCGCACTGGGCGATCGCGCGCGTGGAAATCCGAGGCGCGCAACAGCCCGTGTTCTCGCGCGTCGTCGCAGAGCCCTGAGGAGCGGCGCGCGGCCCTGCCGGCAGGCAGGGCCGCGTGATCCAGCCGGCGCGATTGCCTGATCGCGCGACAGCGTTGCCCGATGCTCCGGATTTGCACCCGACCAGGTCGCACTGGCGTTGACGGGCGCGCGAGGCCAGAGTCATGCTTGCCCGGTCGACGCCATGTCAGCCCGTGCTTCCCGCTTCGTCGCGCGGCGACCGCTCGAACCGCAACCGAGCCCCCACCGGCAGCATCGGGAGTATCCATGGTCAGCTTCACGATCAACGGCAAGCCGCAGCAGTTCGACGTTCCCGACGACATGCCCCTGCTCTGGGTGCTGCGCGACCTCGCCGGACTCACGGGGACGAAATTCGGCTGTGGCATGGCGCAATGCGGCGCCTGCACGGTGCACGTGGACGGGGCGCCGGTACGCGCCTGCGTCATGCCAGTCTCAGCCGCCGCGGGCAAGGCCGTCACCACGATAGAAGGATTGTCGTCCGACGCCACGCACCCGGTTCAGCGTGCCTGGGCCGAACTCGACGTGGTCCAGTGCGGCTACTGCCAATCCGGGCAGATCATGTCGGCCGTCGCGTTGCTCAAGGCCACGCCCGAGCCCAGCGATGCCGACATCGACGCAGCGCTCAGCGGCAATCTCTGCCGCTGCGGCACGTACCAGCGCATCCGCGCCGCTGTGCATCGTGCTGCCGAACTCGCCAAGGGCTGAACGCCCGGCCAGTACCGGCGCCCCCTCGCCGTGGCGATTCGCGCGCGCAGCGCAAGCACGCACCGCGATCACCGGGCTGCCCTGTGGGAAAGGAGCGGTTCCAGCGCTCCGCGTCGACATCCGGCACATGCAGACGTTTCCTGATTCCCTGTCGTCATCGAGGCCCCTATGAACGCATCCGTTCCTGCGCGACGCGATTTCCTCAAGGCCGCAGTTCTGGGCACGGGCGGTCTCGTTGTTTCGTTCTTCGTACCGGGCGCGAACCGGCTGCTCCAGGCCGCACCCGCACCCGACACTCCGTTCGCACCGAACGCTTTCCTGCGCATCGGCACGGACGATCGCATCACGGTGCTGCTCGCACATTCGGAGATGGGCCAGGGCATCTGGACGGCGCTGCCGATGCTGCTGGCCGAGGAACTCGACGCCGACTGGAACCGCATCAGCGTCGAACATGCGCCGGCCGCACCGGATTACTTCGCGGTCGGCATGCCGATGCAGTTCACCGGCGGGTCGATGAGTACCTGGACCGAGTTCGAACGCTACCGGCGCGCGGGCGCGACGGCGCGCGCGCTGCTGGTCGAGGCCGCCGCCCGGAAATTCGGTGTGAAGGCCAGCGCCTGCCGCACGGAGAACGGCCAAGTGATCGCCGGCGACAGGCAGGCGCGGTACGGCGAGCTCGTGGCAGCCGCGGCGCTGCTGAAGGCACCCGCGAGCGTTGCGCTCAAGGAAGCCAAGGACTGGAAGCTCATCGGTAAACCGATGAAACGCCTCGACGGCCCCGAAAAACTCGACGGTCGCGCGAAATTCGGCATGGACGTGCAGTTCGACGGACTGCTTACCGCGGTCGTCGCCCGCGCGCCGGTCTTCGGCGGCACGGTCGCCTCGTTCGACGCGACGCGCGCGAAGCAGGTGCCCGGCGTACGCGACGTGGTGCAGGTGCCCAGCGGCGTGGCCGTCGTCGCCGATCATTTCTGGGCAGCCAAATGCGGCCGTGACGCATTGCAGGTCGAGTGGAATCCGGGCCCCAACCAAGGCATCGACAGCGAGGCCCTGCGCCAGGAATATGCCAAGTACGCGAGCGACGGCGGCGCGGTCGCGACACAGGCCGGCGACGCGCCTGCCGCGTTCGCGAGCGCCGCGACGCGCATCGAAGCCGACTACACCGTGCCCTATCTCGCGCATGCGGCCATGGAACCGCTGAACTGCACGGTCAAGATCTCAGAGGATGCCTGCGAGATCTGGACCGGCACGCAGTTCCAGACCCTGGACCAGGGCGTGGCCGCCCGCATCACCGGGCTCAAGCCCGAGCAGGTCGTCATTCACACGATGTTTCTCGGCGGCGGCTTCGGCCGGCGCGCGACACCGACCAGCGACTTCGTCGCCGAAGCGGTGGAAGTGGCCAAGGCCGCCGGCAAGCCGGTCAAGACGGTCTGGACGCGCGAGGACGACATGCGTGGCGGCTATTACCGGCCCGCGTTCCTGCATCGCGTGGCGGTGGGCCTCGACGCGGAGGGCACGCCGGTCGCCTGGCAGCATCGCATCGTTGGGCAGTCGATCCTGGGTAACTCGCCGTTCAAGGCCATGGTCAAGAACGGCATCGACGCGACCTCAGTGGAAGGCGTATCGGATTCGCCGTACATCAAGGACCTTCCCGATCACCGCGTCGAACTGCATTCGCCGGACATCGGCGTGCCGGTGCTGTGGCTGCGATCGGTCGGCCATACGCACACCGCATTCGTCATGGAAAGCATCATCGACGATCTGGCAAAGGCCGCCGGTGTCGATCCTCTCGCCTACCGGCGGCGTCTGCTGCAGCAGCACCGCCGGCATCTCGGCGTGCTCGAGCTCGCCGCGGAGAAAGCCGGCTGGGGCTCCGCATTACCCCCCGGACGCGCACGCGGCCTCGCCGTGCACGAATCATTCGGCAGCTTTGCGGCGCAGGTCGCCGAGGTTTCCGTCGCCAATGGCGCGATCCGCGTGCATCGCGTCGTCTGCGCGATCGACTGCGGCGTCGCGGTGAATCCGGCCGGGATCGCTGCGCAGATGGAGTCCGGCATCGTGTTCGGCCTCAGCGCCGCGCTGTACGGACGTATCGATCTCAGCAAGGGGCGCGTGCAGCAGTCGAATTACCATGACTACCGCGTGCTGCGCATGAACGAGATGCCGCAAATCGAAGTGCACATCGTACCGAGCACCGACAAACCGGGCGGCGTCGGCGAAGTCGGCGTGCCGCCGGTTGCCGCCGCCGTAGCCAATGCGCTGTTCGCGCTGACCGGCGAACGCCAGCGCGACCTGCCGCTGCGCGCCCGGGTCTGAGGGGGACACGCCATGAACCGCCGTTTCCATACGCTGGTCACCCTGGCCGCGGTCGCATTGACCGGCTGCAACACCGGGCCGAGTCCGGCCGAGCGCCAGGCTGCCGTCGATGCCTTCGCCACTGTGCAGAAAGTGTTCCAGCATCCACGCTGCCAGAACTGTCACATCCCGGGCGACGCGCCGCTGCAGTTCGACGCGGGCCTGCCACATGCGATGGGCGTGGTGCGCGGCCCCACCGGTCACGGCGCGCCGGGACTACCCTGCTCGACCTGCCACGGGAACGCGAACGCTCCCGATAGCTACGGTCCCAACGCTCCGCCGGGCGCGCCGCACTGGGCGCTGCCGCCTCCCAACCAGCGCATGGTGACGATCGGCCTCAGCGCGCCGGCACTGTGCCGAATGATCCAGGACAGAAACGAGAACGGCGGACGCGATTTCGCCGCCCTGCTCAAGCACGTCGCCGAGGACAAGCTCGTGCTCTGGGGCTGGAACCCGGGCGGCGCCCGCGCGCCGGTGCCGGTGCCGCACGCGGAATTCGTCGCAAAGTTCAAGCTGTGGGCCGACGCCGGCGGCCCCTGCCCGGCAAGCTGAGCCGGCCCCGGCTCACGGCTCGATACCCGCGTCCGCGTGCACCGCGGGCGGATCGGGCCTGCTCGTGCGTCTACTCGGTAACGGCGCGACCCGCCACGTTCCCGACACGGAGATCCAACCATGCGCAAACTTCCCGAGCGACGACGAGGCGGCAGTCTCGCGGTGGCACTGGTGCTGGCCTGCACCGGGGCCTGCGCGCAGCAAACCGTCACTGGCGGCAGCGGGATCGACTACCAGCCGTCGATCGTGCGCGCCGACGACGGCGACCTGGTGCTGGTGTTCGAGCGCCTGAACGCAAGCGCATCCGGCGATCTCTGGGTCACGCGCTCCAGCGACGACGGAGCGACCTGGTCCACGCCCGCGGCGATCATCGCCACAACCGCCAACGAGCGGCATCCGTCGCTGCTGCAGCTACCCGACGGAACCTTCGTCCTGTTCTACCTCAAGGGTACCGGCGCCACCTCGAGCTACCGGCTCTACCGCGCGACGTCGGCCGACGGCATCACCTTCACCGAGCAGAACCCGCTCGCGCTGGGGTGGGCCACCGGCGGCGAGGTGAACCCGCACGTCATCCGCCACCCCGACGGGACGCTGACGATGAGCTATCAGCGCCTCGGCAGCGGCAGCTACGTGGCCCAGTCCACCGACTCCGGCGCGACCTGGGACGCGCTCAGGACCTTGATCGCCGCAGGCAGCCAGTTGCCGCGCATCGCCTACCGCGCGAGCGACGGACGCTATCTCGCGACTTATCAGGTCGGCGCCTCGTCACTGGACGTGTTCGCCCGGTCGACGACGGACGTGCGCGACTGGAGCGCCACCCCCACGACGATCGCCAGCGATGGCGACAACCATGATTCGCTTCCCGTACTGCTCCCCGACGACGCCTTCGTCGTGTTCTATATCCATGCCGACGGCAGCCAGTACGACATCTACTCGCGGCGCTCGACGGACGCGGCGGTGTTCGAACCGGCGCTGCCGCAGGAGATCAGTGCGGGAGCCAGTGACGTCGAGCCGCATCCGCTGGTCGGTGCGTCAGCAGCCAGCGTAGCACTGTACTGGGGCCGTGAAGCACCGGCTGGTTCCGGCGATTACGACATCGTGCGGCGCGGCGAGATCGTCGTCGCCGATGGCATCTTTGCCGCCGGCTTCGACGCACCCGGGTAGTTTTTGTTCAAAGGCATACTTGTGCACAGCAGCATTCGCGACCGCAGGCCCGTCACGTGGCGTGCACTGACTGCGACGCATCGCCGTTGCTAGAATCGGAGCGCCCGTCAGGGACACTTCGACGGCAACGCGGAGCGGTGATGAACGCGGGCATCGACATCGGTCTGATCGGCAGCGCATCGATGGTTCGCACCGTCGGCAGGCTGGTGCGTGACGGCGACCACCTGCTGCGACTCGGCGATCTGTCCACCGCGTTGCGGGCGCTGCCGGCCGCAGCCTGCGACGTGCTGCTCGTGGAGGCGCTCGATCCGGACGCCTACGACTACGCCGAGATCGACGCCGTCGCGCCGGCCACGGGCTGGATAGCGCTCGACAACGACGACGACGCCACCCGCGGCCGGCGCTGGATCGAGGCAGGCGCGTCCGCCTGGCTCGCACTGCCCGGCCTCGATGCGACGACCCTGCAGCGCGTGATCACGCAGACCCTCGCACGACAGGCCGGCGTCAACGCGATGCGACAACAACGCGACGACCTGCGCGCCGTGTTCGACGTGGCACCGATCCCGATGTGGGTCTACGACCGCGTCACGCTGCGCTTCCTGGCCGTCAACGAGGCCGCCGTGCGCACCTACGGCTGGACGCGCGAAGAGTTTCTCGCGATGACGCTCTACGACATTCGTCCGCCGGAGGAACAGGCCAATCTGCGCGCCGCGCTGAGTCGGCCGTTTCCGGAAGACGCCGAGCGCGAACTCTGGCGCCACCGCAACAATGACGGGCGTGTGTTCCTCGCGGAAGTCGTCGCCCGCGAACTGCGTTTCGCCGGCCGCGAGGCGCGCCTGGTGATGGCGCGCGACGTCACGGCGGAACGCCAGGCCATCCGGACGATCGAAACCAGCGAACGCCGCTTTCGCGACCTGTTCGAGCAGAGTCTCGGCCTGATCTGCACCCATGACTTCGACGGCATCCTGCTCTCGATCAACCCGGCAGCGGCCCATGCGCTGGGCTACCGCGTGGTCGAGCTCGTCGGACGCTCGATGCTCGATCTGATTCCGCCGGCATTGCATGGGCACTACCGCGACTATCTGCGTCGTGTGGTGCGCAATGAAGCCGATTCCGGCCAACTCTACGTGCAGCACCGGGACGGCAGCCAGCGGATCTGGGAATACAACAACCGCGTATTGCATGACGACCACGACGAGCCGTTCGTGATGGGCTATGCGCTGGACATCACCGACCGCCGTCTCTACGAGCATCGCCTGCGCGAGCAGCAGGCCGAACTCGAGGCGGTCAACGATGCCTCACCCCTCGGATTGTTCCGCGCCGACCTCGACGGCGCGTTCCGCTACGTCAACCGCGCGTTCGAGCGCATGTCCGGGCTGCGCAGCGACGAAGCCGCCGAGACCGGCTGGCTCGGTGCGGTCCATCCGGACGATCGCGAACGCGTCGCCGGCGAATGGCGCAGGGCGGTGGCCGCCCGCGCCCGCTTTCAGTCGCGCCTTCGCCTGCGCCCCGACGACGGGCAGACCGTCTGGGTCTCCGTGCTGGCCGCACCGCTGGTCGTCGAGGGCGAGATCACCGGCTACACCGGCAGCGTCGAGGACGTGACGGCGCGCCACCTTGCCGAAGAACAGTTGCGCCGCAACGAGCAGCGGTTGCGGACCATCGCCGACGCCATGCCGGCGATGATCGCCTATGCCGATGCCGGGTTGCGCTTCCAGTTCGCGAACGTGGCCTACGAGCGCGCGTACGGGGGCGATCGCAGCCGCATCATCGGCCGCCATGCCCGCAGCGTGCTCGACGACGCAACCTTCCGGCGCCGCGAGCCTTACCTGAAGCAGGCGCTGGCCGGGCAGCGCGTCGTGTTCGAGGACGAGGAACACCGCGACGGCGTGTATACCTGCCTCGAGATCACCTACATCCCGCAGTGGGACGACGAGCACACCCAGGTGCTCGGCGTCCACGCGATGGCGCAGGACATCACGCGCAAGAAGGTCGAGGAACAACGCTGGATACAGGCTGCCGAAATGGACAGTCTGACCGGGCTCGCCAACCGGGCCGGCTTTCTGGTGCGCCTGGAACGCGCACTCGCGCGCAGTCGCGACCAGCACTCCATGCTCGTCGTCATGTACCTCGACATCGACCATTTCAAGCAGGTCAACGATACCCATGGCCACGCCGTCGGCGATGCGGTGCTGCGCCTCTTCGCCGAACGTCTCGGCAGTGTGCTGCGCCCGTCCGACGTGCTCGGCCGCCTCGGCGGCGACGAGTTCACCGTGCTCATCGAAGGCATGCGCCGCTCGCAGTACGCCGCTGCTGCCGCGGCGAAAATCGTCGCCGCCATGCGCAAGCCGTTCGTGCTGCCCCAGCACGACCTGACCCTGTCCCTCAGCACGAGCGTGGGAGTGGCGGTCACCCTCGACGATGCCGACATGACCGCTGCCGCCCTGCTTCAGCTCGCCGACGAGGCGCTGTACGAAACCAAGTCCGCTGGCCGCGACGGCTACCGCGTGCGCGCGACGGAGAATGCGGCCTGAGGTGCGCCTGCCCGATGCGGTCAAAAGAGGGTGGTACGCCACCGCCCGCACCTGGCCCACGCGCGAAAATGTGAAAGCGAGCACAGCATTTTCATGACCCCGTGAGGTTCACGCACACTGCACGAAAACCCGTTTGCAAACCGGACGATGTTTAAGTAAGTATCCCCCGGCAAAGCCGGGGGCTTTAGTTGTGTGAGCCGCTCATAGCGGCTTAGGGCGGGTCGCTAACGCGACCCTTTGATCGGGGCCACCTTATCGGTGGCCGGGACTACTGCAATAGCTGCAACTGCTCCAGCCGGCGATCTTCCGCCTCCTGATTCCGGATGTAGGCTCGAATCACCTGCTC
>BTVG01000032.1:0-42297 GCA_045864815.1 Rhodanobacteraceae bacterium
AGCGTGTCGGCCAACATCCCGCCTCACGCGTCAGTGAGCTGACGCCCCGACTGTGGAAACAGCGCTTCGCCGACCATCCACTACGCTCGCTCTTGCATGGTGCGTGGCGGTAGGCAAGGACGGCGCTCAGCTACCGCTTACACGACGCCGCACTGTCCCTGGGCTCGGTGCCGCTGTCATTGCTCGACCAGCGCATAGTGCGGTTCATTCGGGAAGCCAGGGCGAAGCAGCAAGGGCCGGGCCTGCCACACGCAGTGGCAGCGATCTGCCGCTGCGTGTGGCAGCTGCGCGGACAGGAACCGTACCTTTCAAATATCGAGTGGTGCGGGATCGCAAACTGCAGAACAATGGGTGTCCGCACTCCCTGGTGTATTGATCTTTGAGTTCCACGCGATGAATCCGCTCGCGGTTCGATTCCAATCCATCATGGCCTCTATGTTCTGGACCAATTCACGAGGTGCTTGTTTTACGAGATTTCCAACGTCGTCTCCTTCACAATCAAAGACGCAGGCCCATCTACTGACATTGGCGAGCACGGCTAGCAGACACTCTTTTAGCCCAATGCAGTCTTCGACCTCGTCATTCCGGGAGTTCACCGCGTCAATCCATGCCGTGACGACTCCATTGTCGACTGAAAGAAAAACCAGGTCATGCACAGGAAGGACCTTCGAGACCGACCTCAGTATGTGCGCGGGGGCGTCACGTCTTGTAAAGGAAACCAAGCCATTCCAGTCGAATCTCGCGGGATCCTGCGCAAAGCTTTCCCCGCCCCACTCGACCATAGTTTCCTTCAAACCTGAAATACCATCTAGTTCGTCCTCAGGAATAAATAGATCGATCAAGACTTCCATAGTTATACCTACCAAGAGATCCCGCGACCTTGTATTCCCGAAACTTGAAACCATCCGGCGTAACCTCAGGACCAGACAGCCTCGTGGGATTGTCGTACGGGGGAACTGCTCGGTCCCGCCTAAGCCGAAACTGGGACGACTTCCGATCGAGCCGATGCCCGGTACGCCCGAGACAATTCTTTGACTCAACACCGCATCGGAATGCGGGCTGATTTTGGTCGCTCCGAATTCATCGGCGTAGCGTGTTGCAATGCACGCGCCCCGCGTGCACCTCGCCCCAGCAAGCACGATTACACCATCGTCGAAGCGCTCCTGTGTCGCGCTTCAACTACCTTCATGGTCCATTGCTTGCGCCCCGTCAAGGGTCTCCCCTTCGCCGGCCTGCGGCCGCCCTTGACAGCACCACTAGCGAGGCGCGCCATCGAACATCAAGATCAACCGCCTCGGTCTTCGCTTGACAGCGCGCGAGGATCGCACCCCCTAAAGAGGCCACAACGTGGCCCCTTAGCCGCCGCGAGGCTATCCTGCATCGCTCCAAAAATGGCGCCGTTCACTCTGATGACGGCACAAGCACGAACAGCGGCTGCTTGTCTTTTGCCTCGGGGAAGCCGACAACATAGCTCTCAGCCTTCAAGCAGCTCCGGTCAGCGAAGTCTTTCCGCGATTCAGCATCCTGCCTTTCGACGTACCAATTCGCGTACGCCGGTTCGACATTCCCCTGCCGCTCGAAGTACACGTCACCCCCAAGGATCGGCATTGATGACTCTTTGAGAGCCCGGATGGCCCCCAATGCGTCTTCACGCCGAAGTGCAACTTCCCGAAGTCCCAGCTTGCCGAGGGACACCCCCCTCGAAGCTAGAAGCTGCGCATAGTCTTCAGTCATGGTCATGGCCCCGGCACGAATAGCCGATGGTTGATCGTCCCATCAGCCTCCTTGATGAATTGGAACATACCATCTCGGCCGCCGTAGGAGCCGGGAATCTCTAGCATCTGGCGAACAACGCCATCACCGCCAGTGATCGATCTAACGGTCCCAGCACTTTCAAACGCCGTCACTGATTCAGGGAAAGAATGAAATTCCCCAGGCCCTCGCCGCATCTGTTCCAGAACTTTCTGTGAGTAGCGAGTTCCTTGGAAGAATCCATTCTCGGCAGTGGCTGCTGCCCTTGCGGCTCCAACTAGTCCACGCCCACCTGTCACCGTAAGAATTCCGCCGACGACAGCCATTTTGTAGTTTCCGGCGCGTATGTCCTCACCTGTTTGGTATGCCCCCAGGGCAACGCATCCGCCTGCCGTCGCTACGCACGTAGCTGTTCCTGCCGCAATTCTCCCGTAAATTTCCACAATCATGCGACCATCATTGCGCACAATCTGGTCGGCATATTCCATCCTGAATCGCCGCTCTGCAATCTGCCTAGCCTCCCACTCAGTACCAGACCATTCGGGCGTGACGACCCAGCCGCCGGGCTCCGAGTCCCCAGGATTGAAACTGACATTCGGTCGCGTATTGAGCGCCCCGCTATCAACCGCCTGTTTGAACGTCGCGGCCTGCACTTCTCGCATAGACGGCGACAACGGATCTTTGGTATGTCCGTTGCCCATTGGCCCACCTCCGCTTATCGCGATGCCGCCGAAGGCGAAGCCTGCCGCGC
The DNA here is from genome assembly GCA_045864815.1 of Rhodanobacteraceae bacterium. Lineage (GTDB taxonomy): Bacteria > Pseudomonadota > Gammaproteobacteria > Xanthomonadales > Rhodanobacteraceae > Tahibacter. Next base: position 2,504 of record BTVG01000032.1, read on the forward strand.
CCGAAAAATTCTGGCGTGCCGGGCCGAGGTCCGCGCACTGCTTCTCCTTGTCCGATACGCAAGCCGCATACCCACTCGGATCCGTGCCACTCAACGGATTGTTGAAAATATACGAATACGGATTCAGGCTCTGGCTGTTGCCCGGCGCCTGAATGATCGGATCGACGCTGAGGAAGCGGCCGCTGCGGTAGTCGAACAGGCGGCCGTTCATGTGGATGAGGCGTGCGCCGTCGAGGTGTTCGTGACCGGTGAAGCCGCGCCAGCTCGTGGGTTCGAGGCCCAGCTCCTTTTGCTGTCGATCGCGCGCATACCCAAAATCCGAATAGGTCGGCGCACCGAACGGATCGTAGAAACGGCGCATCAGGCCTTCTGGCGTAGTGAACGGCACGCTTTCGTCCGTGCCATTGAAATGGCCCCAGCGGTCGGCGATTGCGACGGAGGAACCCAGCCGGTCGCGCAGCTGATAGCCGACTTCCGACGGTGCCGCGATCGGGCCGTTCGCGGTCTGCGCGACCGTGCGGGTGTATACGACAGGCCCCATTTCGATCCGGTGGACGGTCTGGTTTGACAACACCTCCTGCTCGTAGCCTTCCGCGCCGTAGTGAATGACCACTTGCTGGCCGCCGCGTTCGGTACGGCGATACCGCGCGTTGTCCGGTCCGTACGCAAAATCCACATGGCCGCCCAGGCTGATCGGGTTGTAGGGATCGGTATGGTCGATCCGCGCCGGCAGATTGGCGCCGTTGAACAGCACGCGGCGGGTGCCGCTGATCGATCCGGACATCAGTTCGGCAACCTGGTTGCCGTTGTTGTCGCACTGATACGTGCGATGGATATTCGAACCGCTGGTCACCACGTTCAGCAGCGCATTGGGCCCACAGGCCTGCTGTGCGCCGCCGACCTGGCTCGACGATGCCGCGGTGCCGTAGGCATACACATCGGCAAAGTCCGTCTTGCGGGTGATGTTGCCGACCGCGTCGTAGGCGTATTCCACGTAGGGGTGCCGCTCCGGCACCGGTGCCGCATACGCACAGTTTTCGACGGAACCATTGCACACCTGTCGGTCCACGCTCAGCAGACGCTGCAGCGGGTCGTAGCCGTAGCGCTCCTTCGAGCGACCCCAGTAGTTGCCGTCGGTCGGAATCAGCACGTTGTTGTGGGTGCCGCCGCGTTCGTAGCGCCACCAGGCACGTTCCTGCGTCGTCAGGTTGCCCAGCACGTCGTAGTCGTAGGTGACCGACTCGATGGCGCCTACGAACGAGGGCCGCTCGAACGGACGCCAGGCCTGACTGCGCATCTGGCCCGTGGAACGGCTGTAGGCGGTCTGCTCCGTCAGCGCATAGCCGTATTGCTGCTGCGTCGGCTTGCCGTACGCATCGGCCTGACTCATGGACCACAGCGGCGTCATCATCCGCGCATCCGTCAGGCTCGTCAGTGCGCCGTAGCGCGTATAGCGCTTCCACACCGTCAGCGGCTGCGGACTGTTCGGATAGGTCACGCCCTTGAGGTGACCGTAGGTTTCGTCGTACTGGTACTTGTAGATCAGCGGCAGCAGCGGGCCGCCTGCGCTCGTCGTGGTACGCGTATCCAGCCGCCCCGTGTCCAGCCGGTAGCCATAACTTTCCTGCCAGACCACCGGCGCGGCCGCAACGCTGACGCCGCTGTCCGTCGTCAGACGGCGCGACACGGAGGCCAGCTGCCCCTTGATGCCGGCACTGTCATAGACCCACGTATCCAGCGTCTTGTCGTAGAAGAAACCGAGTCCTTCCGCCGGCGGCGATACCGGCGGAAGGCGCTGCAGACTGAGCACGCGACCCAGCGCGTCACGTTGCGCCACCGTGGTCACGACACCGCGTGCATCGGTCTGTGTCGTGAGTTCACCCAGCGCGTTGTAGCTGAAACTCCAGTTGCCCTGGTTCGGATCCCTCGACGCCAGCCGGTGGCCGAACGCGTTGTAGGTGGCGAACGTGGTCTTGCCGTTGGCATCGCGCAGCGCCGCCGCCTGGCCCAGCGGCTCGTACCAGTAATCGGTGACGCCCAGCTGCGCGTCCGTCGTACGCATCAGCTGGCCCAGCGCGTTGTGCTGCCGCGACATCGACAGGCACAGGTTCACCGGCGTGCCCGCATTCGCGCAGGACTGGCCGCTGGGCGCGACCGCGATCCGGGTCACCAGACCATCGTAGGTGTAGGTCGTGATCGCATCACCCTGCGCGGCATTCAGTTCAGCCGTGGGAGCGCGCTTGGTGCGCACGCGATTGAGCCGGTCATGGGTGAACTGCGTGACTAGCGGCGTCTCGCCGGTGAAGTATGGCGCCGACGTCTGGATGGTCGCGCCCATCGCATCGTAGCGTGTCAGCGCGTTGACCCAGCGTCCGTCGAAGCCGCGCGTCGCGCGCTTGATCTCACGCCCGAGAATGTCGAACCACACCCGCTGGCTCGGCGAACCGTCGGCCACAGTGCTCTGGTAGTACGCGGCCAGCGATTCGTCGCTGCCGCTGCAGGGATTGCATCGTGTCAGCGCCGTCTGTACCGGCGGCGACGTCGGTGTCAGACCGTCAGCCTTTAGTGCGTGACGCTGGAGCACGCGACCGAGCGCGTCGTAGTCGATCCGTGTCTTGAGACCGTTCGGGTCGGTGATCAGGCTCGGCTGGCCGTCGCTCGCCCGCACGTCGGTCGTGGTCACATGGTTCAGCGACGGATTGCCGGCGCTGAGCACGTTCGTGACCGCATGCGGAAAATACAGATCGGTCGTGTACTCGACCTGCGTCTCGCGCGCCGGTGCGATGTCGGTGCCAGAAACGGTCGTCGACGTCGGCAGGCCGACACTCGGGGTCGGATAGCCCATCACGGTGAGCAGGGTCGTCCCGGTCGACTGATCGGTGACCTGCGTCGATGCCGGCGTGCGATCCGCGTTCCAGGCATAGGACGTGAGAACGATACGCCCCGGGAGTTCGATGCCCGCCGGCGTCGTGCGAGTCGTGTGCTCGTGGTAGGTCACACTGGTCTGCTCGCGACTCGTGGACAGCTTGTCGAGCCACCATTGGCCGACGACGGAAGCGTCGTAGACGTTCGTCGTCGTGACGACGTGACTGGCGAGGTTGTACCGGTCGCCGCTCGCGGCACCGGCCCCGTCACTGGTGGTCACCCGCTGATACTCGAGGTTGCCGTACTGGCTCCAGCCCGACACCGTGGTCGCCGGATTGCCGTTAAGCGTCGTGACGGTCGACACCGGCACGCGGGTCGCCCCCGCTTCGGCGGCGGCCAGATCAAAGGTCTGCTGGGTGCTGGCGTTCAGATACGGCCAGAAGATGGACCCAGGCGCAGTCGCGGTGCCGTCCTGCCCCGGACAGCCCAGTGTGCGGTTGCTGCGGTCGCACTGCCAGTCGAAATCGTCCTGCGACAGGATATAGACCGATGCCGTCGTGCCAGGCACTCGCGATTGCACGCGCTGCACGCGTCCGGTCAGCGGAAACTTCTGATGGAACGTCGTCGTGGTGCGCACGACCCGGTCCGAGCCAGCGACCGCTTCGTTCGCAATCGTGCGGAATCCCTGGAAGCCGCGCCCGGCACTGTTGTACATCGCGCCGCCGTAGGCATAGCGCTGGCTGCGCGCGCCGGTCGAACTCAGTCCGGTGTTTCCGCCGGAAGAACCGTTGGAGCGGCCCAGCACCGACACGACCGGCATGGAGGACTGGAACAGGAAATGCCGATTGTCCACATAGCCGGTGTCGATCGTATACAGCGGGAAGTCCGTCCCACTGCGACCCGCGCTGCTCGACAGCGGGTAGTAGTCCCACTGGGCACGATCGTTGAGACCGTTGACCGCGCGAACCAGGAGATCCGGAAACGTCGGCGCGAGGCCAGGCCGCGGCCCGTCGCCGAGGTTCTCGTTGATCACCACATTGACGTTCGCCGAGCTGACGAGATCCTGCAGCTGTATCGTCTGCGCGCTGTCGAGGAAGCTCGTGGGCGAACCCGGCCCGCCGGTCGGTGCTGCGACGAGCTGACACGCGTTCTGCGGAAACAGCGTGCTCGGCCGCAGCGGACAGGTCACGTCGGAGACGATGTCGGCCAGACCATCGCCGAAGAAGTCGTCGACTCGGCCGGCCTGATTGCCGAGCACCGAGGTGCCCGCCACGACCGGCGTCTCGTCGACACGCACGCGGAACGCATTGTCGCCGGTCTGCACGAAACGGATCGCGTTGAACCGGTAGATGCTGGGGTCATGTGCGCCCAATCCGGCCTTGAAGGCATCCGCGGCCTCGACCCGGTTGGTGTCGCCCGGATGCTGCGCCCAGAGCGTGCCATCTTCCGGCGGTGGCGCGGCGCACACGTCCGCCAGGCACTTTTGGCCGTAGTCGGCAATTTCCGGGCAGGTCTTGGGCGGCGCATAGCCGATCAGCTGATTGGCTGACACGTACGCGTCGAAGCACATCCGCGCCGCGAAGTGGGCCGGATACAGCAAATCGGCGCGACCGTCGGAGTCGATGTCCGAGCCGATCATCTTGTTGAAATAGCGCAACGTCGTGACGCCGCTGACGCCGTCGTAGCGCAGGCCGGCCGTCGTCGACTCGCTCAGCGTCGCCGGCGCCAGCAGCTTGCCGCCGCGGTTGAGCTGCAGCTGCCAGTGACCGAAGCAGTTGCCGTCGCCGCAGGGACCCGGCGATGCGGGGGTCTGCGCGGTGACGGCATCGTCGAGGCCGTCGCCGTTGACGTCCATCCAGCGCAGGTCGCGCGTGCTGCCGACGAAGTTGGCACCGGTCGCATCTGGCCCCACCACCGTGATCGAAATACCGGCACCCGGGCTCAACTGCACGATCCTTTGCACGCCGTTGCGATTCGCGATGACGATGTCGGCAGCGCCGTTGCCATCGAAATCGGTGATGTGCTGGACCGATTCCATCGAGCCGCCGCCCGCATCGAGTCTGCCAATCTCACCGAAGTTCACGAAGTCGAAGCGCACCGTGGCCGCCTCAATGGGACCCGGTTTCGCATTGAGGAGCAGGCACAGCGGAGCGCTGCCGGAGGGGGGCGTCCCCCTGCCGTCGCTGCCGCCGCCGCTGTTGTTGCAAACGCTGTTAGGCCCCATGCGCACGAGCACGTCCGGCGCGCCGTCAGCATTGAAGTCAGCGATGCCGGCGAGCTGGGTCAGCGCAAACGCCTCGTTCTCGTCGTCGTCGGGTGCGGGTCCGTCCAGGAACGGCAGATTTGTTGCCGCCGTCTGGAAGTAGGTGTCGGCCGCGGCGGTACAGGTCGTCGCACCGCCGTCGCAGAGCGGCGCACCGCGCCCCCGCTTCCATTTGTAGATCTTGTTGCCGCTGAGCAGTTCAGCGATGCCGTCACCGTCAAGGTCGCTGGCGCGCGCGTACGGCGGCATGCCGGTCAGCGTGACAATGCCCTGCGTGACGCGATCGGCCGTCACTTTCGCGAGCTGCACCTCGGCGCGCCAGTCGCCGCCGTCGTAGCGCGACGTCACGATCCAGAATTCGCGCGCGCCGTCGCCGTCGATGTCGCCGATCGCTTCGACACGATTGCGCACGTAGCGTGGCGCCACCGACCGGTCGACGTTGATGCCCAGCGGTTCATCCGGTTCCGGCGACTGCGCGCCGGGCGGAGTCACAGCGAACTTGCGGCTCTGGAATTCCCACCCGCCGTCCGACCAGGTGAACGTCGTCGGCCTGAGGCAACTCGGGGAGCCCCCCGACTCCGGATAACCGCACTCGGTGATGCCGCGCAGCAGGCTGCGTCCGCTGTAGTAGCTGACGTCCAGACCGCTGACCGCCTCGTCGAGATAGTCCAGCGTGTAGTCGCGTACCTTCGCCGTCGGCGAACGGTAGGTGCGGATCTGCGCCAGACGAAACGCCTGGTAGGACATGCCGCCGGCAATGGCCGACGCGCTGCGGTCGTTGGCGGCGCCGTCCTTCGGGCGCGGTTCGTAGACGAATTCGACCCGGCGCGACGGCGCGCCGACACCTGCGCCGAGCCCCGCCTGTGTCGAACCGGTGTACAGGATCCGGTCGAGCAGGACTTCGCCCTGATCGGTACCGAGTTCCTTTTTCTCGATGTAGCAATAGTCCATGGTATTGCCGGACGGGTCCTCGACCCGGCTCAGCAGCCACGACAGTTCCCGGCTGCTGCCGTCGAGCCGCTGCAGTCGTATGCGCGGCAGTGCGGCACTCACGCACTGTTGACCGGCCGGCGCACAGCCATAGGTCAGTTTGCGTCCGTCCTTCTGCTCGACGGTAAAGCACACGCCGGCACCGGCCAGTGACGTTCCGGTCTGCGTGATCCTGGCAAAACTCTCGATCTCGGTGCGGTATTCCGCGTTCGCCAGACCGTAGGTGCCGCCGCCCGGGGCCAGCATCAGACGCTGACCGTCCAGGCACAGCCGGTCCGCCCCATCGAGGCCGACGCCGCGTGTCACACCGTCCTGCGCGACGGTCTGCGGGCACCGGTGAATGCTGCTACTGGCATTCAGATTCCAGCCCAACCCCGCGACGCCGTTGCCAGCGCGGCTGCTGTAGCTCAGCGACACCGACGGCTGCATGCCCTTGCGCCCTGGTGGCACCTGAATCGGAATCGTGTAGGTCGCCGCACCGCCGCTGACGTCGGCACCGCCGGCCACCGCGCCGACGGTGGGGTCGTGCGGAGGGAGGTCTTCGGCATTGGAGATCACCGGCGCATCCGGCAGCGTGATCGCACCGGGATTGGCGGAGTCCGCCGAGACACCCCGCACTTCCGGCGTCTTGTCGAGCAGCTGTGCGCCGGGCGCTCCCGGCGTGCCGGACCAGAGCTCGAACTGCACGCGGTCACCCACCTGAAGTACGACCGGCGCGACGCCGATGTCTTCCATGCTCAGCGGCGCGCTGTCGTACAGCAGGGTACCGAGATCACGTTTCCAGGGTTTGCCGAGCAGATTTCCCGACCAGCTGACGAAGACGTTGCAAGTGGTCGCCGGCGCCACCGGCGCACAGACATAGCGATTGACGGAAATGTCCTGCAGACGCGTCGTCCGGTCGACAGTAATGCTCTGATTCAGCGGCAGCAGCTTGACCGACGTCCGTGGCGGCTTGGGGTTGGGCACCTCGCCGGCGGCGTTGAGTGCGCTGGTGTCCAGCGCGTAATCCACGTCCGCCTTGCGGTAGTTGTTGTTGAACCGGAATTCCCGCGTGTAGGTGCCGATGCGCTGGTTGCTGACGCAGGTTATCTCGGGTGAAGTCGGACTGGCAGAAGCAGGGGAACAGTCGGTGACGGCGAATCCATTCGGATAGTCCGTCGCATAGTGGAAATACAGGTCGAACATGTCCGATTCGAACGGCAGCCACGTGCGCAGGTTCTCCCGTTGTGCCTGCATGAAGACCGGGCGCCGCCGCCCGCCTTCGGCGTTCTGATTGAACATCAGCCAGACAGCCGCTTCGCCGAACTTGTCCTGCTCGTTGCCCAGCGAGGTCTGCATGATGGTCATGACGACCCCAGGGACCTTGTCCACGCCCCCCTGGTCGGACCAATAGCCCGAGAAGGTCTGGTTCAGACCGGGCGCCGAGGACTTCGGCGCGTCGAACAGTTCCGTCGTCACCGGCGCATTGGAGCCCGCGTAGTAGGCCGGATTCAGCCGGGTGAGATCACTGAGGCATTCCTCGAGGTACCCGACACTGGGCTCCAGCCCGGCGGTACGGATCGGGTCCCAGTGCCAGCGCATCGCGATACGCGAGGGATCGTCGCGGAAGAAGCGGAAGTACACGTCACCGACGTCCTCTCCGGTGACGAGGTCGCTGCCCGTGGACTTGGTGTATTCCTTGAGATCGGCGCGCCAGTAATCGCCCGAGGGGTCGATTCCCGTCATTTCCGACGCGAGCCAGACCGGATGTCCATTTGCGTCATAGGTATAGAGGAATACCTTGAGCTTCGTCCGGTCGTCGCTGTAGACCAGGTCCCAACCGGTGCCGTACCGCTTGGCGTTCCACCAGCGTCCGGGCTGGGCGCGCGCCACCCCCGACATCCAGGGATGCGTATTCACGCTGTCGCGGCACACGCCGTAGGCCTGGCTCGCACTCATCGTGCCGAAATCGGGATCCACGGCGGAGGCGTTGCCCATCCCGAACAACGTGAGCGACACGACGGCGACGAACGCATACCGTAGCACCCGGTCGCGGCTGACCGGCCGCACCGAAACGAACGCACGCAGCCACCCCAGGAGAGCACCAGATCCCATGAGAAACCCCTGTAGCAAAGATTACGGAATGACCTCTGACGGCCGGCGACTACCGCCGTCCTGTCACGCTATCGGCAAAGCGCGACAAACGTGATCAAGTGTCTGGCACAGGCGTCGCAACGGCTGCGATTCCGGGCAGGCGCGGATTCCTGGCCCATGCGCGCGGGGGAACAGTCCGGCAGAAGGGACACGTGAACAAACCGCCATGGCGGCGCCGAGGGCGCGTACTCTAGAGCCACGACGATGACAACGGCAATCGGACCGACTTGCCTGTGCACACCAAAGTCGCATTGGCCCGCCGCGATCAGGTGCCCTGCGACGGATCACCCCTGATGCCGGCAAACGCCACGCCGCGATCCTCGACACGCCCGGACCACAGCATCGCCGACAGTGCTTCCGGCCTTGAGACGCCGGCCGGACCCGCCCCCCCCTGACCTTTGGATCTGTCGCCGCGGCCCTTACGCGCGTATCGTTGTGCGCTTTCCGTCCCGACACCCTGCCGTGAATGCCTCTGCCGAAGCGGGCAGTTCCGCTTCCTCGCCGCTCGTCCGGGCGGCCCTGCTGATGACCGCGAGCGCGGTCCTGTTCGGCTTCATGACCGTCACGATCCGCCTTGCATCGAAGCAGCTGCACGCGTTCGAGATCGCCTTCTTCCGCAGCCTGTTCGGCTTCGTGTTCGCGCTGCCGTTGCTGCTGCGGCATGGCCCCGCGCTGCTGCGCACCGACAAGTGGGGCTTCTATGTGCTGCGCTGCTGCATCGGCATCGTGTCGATGCTGGCGGGATTCTGGGCCGTGGTGCATCTGCCGCTCGCGCAGGCGATCTCGCTGTCGTACGCGACGCCGCTGTTCGTGACCATCGGCGCGGTGCTGTTCCTCGGTGAGGTGGTGCGACTGCGGCGCTGGACCGCGGTACTGCTCGGCTTCATCGGGGTACTCGTCATCGTGCGCCCCGGGGCCGCGGATTTCAGCGGCGCCAGCCTCGTGGCACTGCTCGCCGCCGCGATGAGCGGCACCGTGGCCATCAGCATCAAGTTCCTGTCACGTACCGAGCATCCCGACGCGATCGTGCTGATCACGACCGGCCTCTGGGTGCTGCTGGCGCTGCCCGCGGCGCTTCCGGTCTGGCAGTGGCCGAATGCGGAATCCTGGCTCTGGGTCGTGCTGGCCGGCGGCTTCGGCACCATTGCGCACCTGCTGTGGACGCGCGCGCTGAAGCTTGGCGAAGTCTCCGCGCTGACGCCGCTGAGTTTCCTGCAGCTGCCTGTGGTGATCGTGTTCGGTTACTTCCTGTTCTCGGAGACGCTCGATGTGTGGACCGTGGTCGGCGCCGCCGTGATCGTGGGCAGCAACATCTACATCGCGCACCGCGAGACACGGCTTGCACGCCCCGTGGTTACCGACAAGGGCGTCGCCAGCGAAACCACGAGCTGAGGCGCTCGGCTCAGCGTGCGAACACACGCGCGATGTCGTCTGACGTGAGCGCACGCCACTCGCCCGGGGCGAGTCCGTCCAAGGTCAGCGCACCGACCGCCGCACGGTGCAGCACCGTCACATGATTGCCGGTCGCCGCGAACATACGCCGCACCTGGTGATAGCGGCCCTCGTGCAGGGTCAGCCGCGCGCTGCGTGGCGACAGAACCTCGATCCCGGCCGGCAGCAGCGGCGTCTTCTCACCGTCGAGCAGGAGTGTGCCGCTCGCGAAAATCGCCGCTTCGTCGCCGCGCAGATCCTGGGCCAGGGTCGCTTCGTATTTTTTTGGAATACTGGATTTCGGGGAGATGATCCGGTGCAGCAAGGTGCCGTCGTCGGTCAGCAGCAGCAGACCCGAGGTGTCGCGGTCCAGGCGCCCGACCGGTGACAGCAGCGGGTCACGATACCGGTAGCGCCGCGGCAACAAGTCATAGATCAGCCGTCCGGGATCCTTGGTCGAGCAGGTATAGCCCACCGGCTTGTGCAGCAACACGACGAGGCCCGGCGGCGGGTCCAGCGGCTCGCCGTCAACGCGCACCAGGAGCGGATCGGTGCGCGCGTCCTCGTCGAGCACGGCGCCGGACGTATCGGTGATGCGTCCGGCGCGAAACCAGGCGGCGACTTCGCGCCGGCTGCCGTAGCCAAGGTTGGCGATCAATCGCAGCAGTTTCATGTGCGCGGCTCCTGTGCGGCGATGACCTTGAAACCCTGCGCATCGGCGAGCACCTGCGCCTGCGCGAAGCAGTCCCTGACGGTTTGTTCGTACGGCAGATGCCGGTTTGCGACCAGAAACAGCCGCCCCTGCGGCGCCAACGCCTGTGCGGCGACACGGATGAACCGCCGGCCGAGCTCGGGGTCGTCGGCGCGCCCCTGGTGGAACGGCGGATTGGTCACGATGAAATCGTAGCGATGCGGCAGGCCGCGTGTGACGTCGTGCCAGAAATACTGCATGGCGACCGGGCGATCGAGCATCGCGATGAGGCGCGGCAGATTGATGCGCGCGAGATCCAGCGCGCGTTCTTCCGCCTCGAACAGAGCCAGTGCGCTGACGCGCGCGCAGCGTGCGAGCACCTCGCTCGCGAGATAACCGTAGCCGGCACCGAGATCGGCACCGCGTCCTTCGAGATCCGCCGGCAGATGCGCGGCGAGCAAGGCCGAGGCCGCATCGATGCGGTCCCAGGCGAATACCCCGGGGCGGCTCAGGAAGCGCCCGCCGGCGATCCACTGCGGCGCGGCTTCGTCCCGCCATTGCTGCGCGAGCACTGTGTCGACGCGCGCTGCGTCGTGCCGGCGCCAGACCACGCGGCACTTGTGCTTGCTGATCGTCGACAGCGGACCCGCGAGACGCTCGAAATCACCCTCCATCGCGCGCGCGCCTTCATTGTTCGCCGCGCTCGCCACGATCAGTGCGCCGGGCGATGCAGTATCCAGCGCGTGAACGAGCAGCGCACGCGCCTCGTCGCGCTGGCGCGGCGGCAGCAGCAATACGGCGTCGAAGCGCTGGTCAGTCTGTGCAACGACATCGATGCCGTGCGGCAGCGCATCGGCGAAGGGGCGGAAGCTCTGCTCCGCGACGATCGCAACCGCGCCGAACGCGGAACGGAACTGCTGCAGCCCCTGACCGGCACGCGCGCGCAGGAACGCGAGACGTGCCGGCGGAACCAGCGTGCGGTCGAGAAACGGCAGGAACAGGGCCTGCAGTGCGGGATCATCCACGAGGCAACGTCGGCAACGAGGGCGCGTAGCGTAGCGTGCACGAGCGGGAATCGGGAGTCGCAAGAGGCCGCCCTCGTGCCGGCGAGGTCAGCGAACCCCTCGAAGAGCGCACGTTGCTCGCACGCGTGCGATTCCCGACGACGCATCACTTCGTCGAGGCTTCAGCTCAGGCTAAGCTCCGGCCCTGTGGACTGCACCGACCGGCGCAGCCGACTGTCAGGGAGTTGTCCATGCCGTCTCGTCTGCTCTTCGCGCTGTCACTCACGCTGGCACTGTCGGCATGCCAGCCCGCAGCGCCGACCGCTACACCGTCCGCGACCTCCGAGGCACGGGGCAATTGCCTGTTGACGCTGCCGGCCGCGCCGCTCACGGCGCCGTCCGCGTCGCTGTATACCCAGGATTTTGCCGCGGCGTCGCTCGACGACACGGGCCTGCGCTGTATCGGGAGTATCTGGGGTGACACTCGTTTTGCCTCGCCCGCGATCTACGATGCGGGCTATGCGCGCGTGCAGGCCGTACATGGCGAGGACACGGACCTGCACTGGTCCGGCATCGGGCACGAGCGCGTGCAGCTGCTGCGCATCGCGCAAGGCGCAGCGGCGACGACCTGGCTGCTGCGCATCGACAGCGGACGTGCGCTCGAAGGCAGTCGCTACGATCTGATCTTCACGAGCGACGCCCGCGGCATGCTGCGCGACCACATGCTCGTCGGCGTGGAAGGCGTACGCTATCGCCGCGACGTCGACCTGCGCAGCCCCACCCAGTTCACCGTGCTGGAGCATACGGGCCGCGAGCAGCAGGCCGGCCCTGACTATCGCGCGGCGTTCCGCATCGATGACGGCGGCCGCATTTCCCACGATCCCAGGGGAACGGTCACCGCCCTGGATGCGGCGGTCGTCAACAGCTCGGCGGCAACCGGCAACCCTGGCGACGACGGCACCTACAGCAGCCAGTCACTGGAAACCGTGGACGGCGCGGCGGGCGACGCCGAAGCGGTACGCCAGCTCCTGTTTTCGGATTCCGGCGTGACCGAGGAAGTCGTGCGGCGCGAGGCGCTGGCCGATGGCACGTTGGCGATGCTCGCCGTCGGGCGCACCGAAGTCGCGGGCCTCGTGCTCTATGTGCTGCGACCGACGGCGACCGGCACGCGGGGCGAGACGCGGTATGACGTCGCGAGCCTGACATTTCCCGAGCCGGCGCAGGCCGTCGGCGGCGAACTCGGCGCGGTGGTCTGGACGGCGCAGAAGGACGGTGTCGACATCGTGCTGCCGATGCACTATGCGCTGCTGCGCGAGGGTGGCAATCCCGACAGCGGCGAACCCGAGACATACGGCGTCGAACGCACGCTGCATGCGCGGCTGACGCTGACCGACGGCAGCTTGCACACGGTGAAATGAACCCGCTGGGCCCGCTCAACGCACACGCTGGGCCTCCATCGCGGTGACACCGCCCGCAATCAGCTCTTCCAGCACCGCGAGATCGATGCCGCGCAGGGACTTGAGATAAAGGCAGGACTTGCCGGTCCTGTGCTTGCCGAGCCGTGCGAGCAGCGCGTCGGCCGCGTCGAAGCCGTGCATGACGTACAGCGTGAGATCGTTCTTGCGCGGCGAGAATCCCACGATGGGCCAGTCGCCCTCGGTGCCGTTCGCGTAACGATAGCGATAGCGGCCGAAGCCGACGATGCTCGGTCCCCAGATCACGGCGTTCTCGCCGGTGATCTTCTGCATGAGTTCCGCGACCGTTGCACAGTCCGCGCGCCGCGCAGGATCCTCGATGCCCGCGAGAAAGGTCGCGAGCGTGGTTCGCGTCGGCTGCGTTTTCGGTTCGGACATGGCGTCACCCGGTGGCCCCGCCTGCAGGGCGGACAGTGCTGCCACCGTACGCGCGCACGCACGGTACTCGCAAGCGCGCCACCGCGTCTGCACCGGGCCGTCGGAAAATCGCCGTGTTCGGTTACGCCGGCCGGCGACGTTGAATGAGTCGATCGAATTTCGGCACGGAGACCCGCCATGCATGATTTCCCGCGCAGCAGCCATCGCGCACGCCGCGGATCCGGCGTCGCCGCGTGTCTGCTGCTCCTCGCCTCGGGCCTGCCCCAAGCCGGCGCCCAGTCCGTACTGAAGGCCCAGCTCATCGTCAGCGGCGGCGGCCGGCTGGTATCCGCGGGCGGCTGCCTGGGCGCCCGGACCAGTTTCGGCGAAACCGCCGCCGGACGCTCCAGCGGCGGTTCATTCGTCCTTACCGCGGGATTCCAGGCCGGCCCGGGCCGCCTCGCACGCGACGCGATCTTCACCACAGGCTTCGAGGGGTGCAACTGATGAAATTCCTGGCTCTACTCCGGCGCGCAGTGCGTCGCAGCGCGTTCATCGCCTTCACGCTCGCCGTGACCGGCGCCGCCACTGCCGCACCGCAACTACCCGATTTCGTCTATCAGGGCAGGCTGGAACAGAACGGCGCACCGGCCAACGGCAACTTCGACCTGATCTTCACGCTGTTCGACGCGCCGACCAATGGCAACCCGGTCGGCGCGACCGTGATCGAAAATGGCTTTCCCGTCGTCGACGGCCTGTTCTCGGTCTCACTGAGCTTCCCCGGCGCCTTCGACGGCGAACAACGGTATCTGCAGGTGACCGTCGGCGGCGTGCCGCTGTTGCCGCGTCAGGCCGTAGCCACCGCACCGGTCGCGCAGTACGCACTGAGCGGCAGCATCAGTGGCCCGGCCGGCGGTGCACTCGCAGGCAATTATCCGAACCCGACGCTGGCCGCCAGCTCGGTCGGCACCACGCAGCTGCAGCTCGGCGCGGTGACGAATTCGCGGCTCGGCACCGATTCGGTGACGGCCTCGAAGATCGCTGCATCGTCCGTCGGCAGCAGCGAGCTGGCCTCCGATGCCGTGACCGCGGACAAGATCGCGAATGGCGCGGTCGGAACGGCGCAGATCGCCAACGACAGCATCACGCGCGGCAAGATCGCGGGCGGCTACAGCAACGGCTCGTTCGCGATCACGATCGGCGCCAACGGTTGCGCCGACTTCAACCTTGCCATTCCCGGTGCACAGGTCGGCGACATGCTTCTCTTCAGCCTGCAGCAGGGCGCGTCGTTGCCGAACAATCTGCTGATCCAGCCGCTGCGCGTGGTCAGCGACGGTCTCGTCGAGATGCGCGGCTGCAATTTCGGCAACTCCTCCCAATCGACCGGCACGCTGGCGATCTACCTGCTGACGTTGCGCTGACCGACGCCAGCCCCAAGAACCCGCGCCGGCGCGCCCGTGGAAAGCCAGGATTCGTCCCCGCCGCGGTCACGCACGTGACCTACGCTCGACGCTTCTGCCCGACGGACGCCTCGCGTGACGCCGAATCGCCCTGCTCCCGCAACGCCGTCTTCACGACGGCGTTTTCTTTCCGAGGCAGGCACCTTGGCACTGGCCTGCGGATTCGCCCCGTTGCTGCGCGCCGATCCGCGACTGGCCGGAGCGGCCGATGCACGTGACTGGCTGCAGCGCGTCGATGCCCTGTCGCGCCGATTGCGCAACGAAACCCTGACTACCGCCGACTGGCGCCGTGACATCGACGCATTGAATACGGCGACAATGCTCGCGGAGTTCCTGCCACACCTGCAATTCGACCGCGCGCTGCGCGCGATGCAGCCCGATGGCAAGGATCCGGCCAAGACCTTCATCCGGCTGGCGGACACCGACGGCCGGCTGTCCCGCGCGGCGTTCGCCGCGGCGTATTTCGTCTTCGCCAAGGGCCAGGTCATCACGCCGCACGGACATCGCGGCATGGTATCGGCGCATGCAGTCGTCAGCGGCGGCCTGCGCACGCGCACCTATGACCGGCTCGGCCGTGAGGGAGACGCGCTGCTGCTGAAACCGCGGCTCGACGTGCTGGCCCGTCCGGGCTTCAGCGCGGCGATCAGCGCCGTCGACGGCAATGTGCACTGGTTCGTCGCCGACAGCGACGGCACTGCCACGCTGGACGTCATCGTGCAGGACATCGATGCGAATGGTCCGGCCTTCGCGATCGAACTGGTCGATCCGCTCGGCGGCACGCGCGATGCCGCCGGCACCATCCGGGCGCCGCTGATCAGCTGGGAGCAGTCGTCGGCGAAATACCAGCGCTGAAACCGGACGGTCCCACCGCCGGCTCAGCGTACGGCGACCAGCGCCGCCGACATGGCCGCCAGCGTCGCCACGGTATTCATGTTGCGCGCCGTGCCGGCAGCCGCGGCCGGGATCCGGAGCCGCGAATCGGCCATGCCCTCACCGTAGTTCACGTAGATCTCGCGCGTGCCGAGCGCCATTGCCTCACCCTGGACCCGGGTTGCAGCGGCGAGGCAATCACGCGGCGGCGGCGCATCGAGAAAAACCGCCATGACGCGATTGGGCATGGCCTGCGGAAACGGATTCGCGGCCAGCACCGCCGCCATTTCCTCGGCGCTGCGTACAAAGACGCCGACGGGTTTGCCCGCGTACGCTTCCAGCCGGGCAGCGAGTGCCTGCTGCACCGCGGCCTCGCCCTGGCCTGCGCCGAATACCACGTTGCCGCTCGCGATATAGGTTCTCACGCCGGCGAAACCACAGGCCTCACACAGCGCCCTGAGGTCGGGCATCGGCAGCTTGCCGGTGCCACCGACGTTGACGGCGCGCAGCAGCGCCACGAAAGCAGTCATACCAGGACTCCAGCAAGCGGAATGCGGATGCTACGGGGTGGCGCAGCGCATGTAACCCGCGACCGGCACTGGTTACCATGGCGCCTCCGACCGCTTTCGCCGAGCCTCGCCCGTGAACGCCCCCGACGCCATACCGCAGACGAATGCCGAGTTCCTGCTGGCGCATGCGGCGCCGGCGCGCGTCGGTCTGGCCGGCGGCAGCCACTTCATCGATCGCGGCATCCGCAAGGCACAGCGCCTGATCGTCGACGACGCGGCGGGCAGCGCCTGGTCGCACGCCTTCCTGTTCGGCGAAGCCCGCAGCGACGGGCACTGGTGGGTGCTGGAATCGGATCTCGATCTGCGTCACAAGCAGATCCGGCTGGGCGCGCAGGAGAACCGACTCTCCAAGTTCTTCGATGCGGACGAATGGCCGAATCTCGCCGTGCTCGATTTCGGCCTCGACGCCGCCGCTGCGCGCACCGTGCTGGCGGCGGCGCTCGATCTGCTCGCCGACGCGACGCGCTATTCATTGCGCGAAATCGTCGGCACCCTGCTCGCGCTCGCGCGGCCGACCCTGCGCGAACGCGAAAACCTGCTTTCCCGCGAGAATTCGCTGTACTGCTCGGCATTCGTGCAGCACTGCTATGCACGCGTCGGCCTGAATTTCGCGGCAGGCCTCAGCATCAAGAACACGACCCCGCATGACATCGCGCGCACGCCATTGCCGCATCGCGCGCACTATCTGCTGCGCCAGGCCGGCGCCTGCGCCTGAGCAAGGGGCCGCGAGCGGACGGATCCTGCTTCGGGAACGCTTTTCGCGCTCCGTTGAACTGAGCGCCCCCGGCAACGAATGACCGCCGCACGGCGCGGCAGGTCGTGGATCCTCGCTTACGCGGCGTCCACCAGCGGCCAGCGTTCGACGACTTCGTGGACACCGCGCCCGGTGAGACTCCGGACCAATACGAATTCCCCTGCCCGCCACGCAACCGGACCGATGGCGATTTCGCCCGCCAGCGGGCGCGGCACCCGGCGCACGACGACGTGCGCCTCGAAGCGCGAAGCGTCCGGTAACGGGAGTCCCTGCACATACTGTGCACGACCGATCGCGGTGCGCAGTGCACGCAGCGCAAAGCCGGCCCGGGGCATCGCTCGCAGCACCAGTGCATGGCTGTTACCGCCGGCGCGCAGCGTCACGAACCGGTCGAAGCCGACCTCGACGCCCGCCGCGCGCACCGACGCCGCGGCGCGCCGCAGCGTCGACAGCAGGGGCGCGTGCGGGCGTCCGCCGTGGCCCATGCCACACACCATCATCTGCAGGCAGCTGAACTTGACCGCCTGACCGCCGAGCGCGTGCTCGCGCGCGATGTGATCGGCCTGTTCGACGATGAGTGCGCGCGCCGCCACCGGCGGCTCCAACGCAAAGAAGTAGCTCTCGTGCTAACGCGCGGCGCGTGATGTCGATGGGTGCATGAGACCGGCCTCGAAGCGTCGCGGCGAGCACGGGACTTTCATGATAGCGACGCACAACGGCGCCATCGGTCGGGAGCGTTGCCGCGCTTGCGCAATTCGCGCGCGACGACGGCCCGGGCAGTGACGATCGCGACCCGTGCACGGTGCGGCGCCCGTCCCGGCGCCGACACATGCTGCGGCGCAACTTTCCCTTTCGGACAGTGTGCGACAACACCGCAATGTGGCCCACTGCGCGCGCCGCATTGTCCCCTGACTGAGGAAACGTCATGCGACTTCCGCTCCATTCCGGCGTTGCTGCATCAGGCGCGCGCCGCTGGCTGCTGTGCGTCCTGCTCGCCGCATCGTTACCGTCACTGGCGCAGACCGAAGTGACCGGTTTCGGCAGCAACCCCGGCAATCTGCGCATGTTCAAGTACGTGCCGTCCGGCCTGCCGGCCGGCGCGCCGCTGGTCGTCGCGCTGCACGGCTGTTCGCAGACGGCGGCCAGCTACGATGCCGAGACCGGCTGGCAGATGCTCGCCGACCGCTGGCATTTCGCGCTGCTGCTGCCGCAGCAGCAGCAGAGCGCCAACAACGCCAGCAACTGCTTCAACTGGTTCGAGAACGGCGACACCACACGCGGCCAGGGCGAGGCGCTGTCGATCCGGCAGATGGTCGACCGCATGATCATCGACCACGCGAGCGCGGGCGACCGCGTCTACGCCACCGGCCTGTCCGCCGGCGGCGCCATGACCGCGGTGCTGCTGGCCACGTATCCGGACGTGTTCGCCGGCGGTGCCATCCTGTCCGGCCTGCCCTATCGCTGCGCGTCGAGCCAGACCAACGCGTTCTCCTGCATGAACCCCGGCACCGACCTGAGCCCGGCCCAGTGGGGCGACAAGGTGCGCGCCGCGGCCAGCTGGACCGGCCCGTGGCCGCTCGTGTCGATCTGGCACGGCGACGCCGATTTCGTCGTGCGCCCGATGAATCAGGCCGAGCTGATGCAGCAGTGGACCAACGTGCACGGCATCGACCAGACCGCCGACGTGTCGGACACCGTCGCCGGGCACTCGCACAAGGTATACAACGACGCATCGGGCGCGCCGCGCGTCGAGACCTATGCGATCGGCGGCATGGGCCACGGCACGCCGGTCGATCCCGGCAGCGGCGAAACCCAGTGCGGCACGGCCGGTGCCTACCTCCTCGACGTCAACATCTGCTCGAGCTACTACATCGCGCGCTTCTGGGGACTCGACGATCTCGACGGTATCGCCCCGGTCGTCACGTTGACCGCACCGGCCGAGGCCAGCATCGTGAGCGGCAACGTCGCGCTCGCGGCTGATGCGGACGACGACGTCGGCATCGACCGCGTCGAGTTCCTGCTCGACGGCGCCGCGCTCGGCAGCGACGCATCGGCGCCGTACGGGCTGAACTGGAATGCGGCGACCGCCAGCAACGGCGCGCACGTCCTGTCGGCGCGCGCCTACGATATCGCCGGCAACGTCGGCCATTCCGCGCCGGTCGGCGTGACCGTGACCGGCGGCGGCAGTGGTGGTACGCCGGTCACGCGGGTGTTCGACAATGAAGACGCGAACGATGGCTACGTGAAAGCCAGTGCGAGCGGCGGCAGCGCCGCCGTCGGCGCGCTCGAAGGCTTATTCGGACTCGCGCTGGGCCGCGGCAGCGACGGCCTGTTCAACCGCAGCCTGCTGTCGTTCGACACGGCCGCGATTCCCGACGGCGCCACGATAACGAGTGCGACCGTGACGGTCGCCTACCGCAGCGCCTCGGGCAACCCCTGGGCCAATCCTGCGGGCAATACGCTGCTCGTCGACGTGCACAACGGCTGTATCGGCAGTTGCACGATCGAGGCGACAGACTGGGGTGCGACGACAACAGCCACCGGCGTGGCCGAGCTCGCCGCATTCACCGGCGGCAGCCAGTCGAGCACCGTGTTCTCCGCGGCCGGTCTCGCCGCGATCGCGAAGACCGGCCGCACGCAGCTGCGCCTGCGCTTTGGCGCCAATCCGACGACGACCAACTATCTCTGGATCGACAAGGGCGCCTCGGCCAGGCTCAGCGTGACCTGGCTGCCGTAAGATCGCGCGCCGCTGCTGCCGCAGCGGCGCCGGTTCAACACTCGACGTAGCTGCCCAGCGCTTCCTCGTGCTCGGCCAGGCCCTCGCAGGCGCGATCGAGCGCCGCATAACGCTCACCATCGCGTTCCCGGAACGCGCAGTAAGCGGCTTCGTCACGCCAGCGGTCGATGGTCAGGTAGCGCCCGGGTTCCGCACGATCCGCCAGCAACGCCGTGCCGAGATAGCCGTCGGCCCCGGTGAACAAGGCGACCCAGTCACCACCGGCACCGTAGGCCCGCTCGAACGCATCGCGGCGTTGCTCGGCGACGCGGAAGGCCCAGATGTACACGTAGGCGCCCATACCTAGCCGACCAGCGCGATCGCCGATCCCGAGAACGCAACCACAGAGGCGTAATCGCCCGGTGCATGCGGCAACGGTGCCGCCGCCGCAGTACCGAATTGCGTGACCCCCTTGCCGATCTGGT
The DNA here is from genome assembly GCA_045864815.1 of Rhodanobacteraceae bacterium. Classification (GTDB taxonomy): domain Bacteria; phylum Pseudomonadota; class Gammaproteobacteria; order Xanthomonadales; family Rhodanobacteraceae; genus Tahibacter. The sequence continues at coordinate 22,567 of BTVG01000032.1, forward strand.
AACGCAGGTCATAGCGGCGACCGGCGAACTCGAAGGGGTTGCTGATCAGCAGGCGCGCCGAAAACACATTGGAGGCGATCAGCGGCTGCTTGCCGGTGGCGTCCTGCGTCTGCACCGTCGTGCCCACCACGACGCTGATGCGCCGGAACGTGGCGATACGCTGCCCGCGCGCAAAGCTCTGCGGATCGTCGAAATCACTGGCAGGCTGATCCTGCAGATACACGGAGAAATCCCCGACTGGATCCAGCCCCAGGCTCAGGCTGCCATTGTCGACCTTGCGCGCGGTGAAGGGCTCGGCCGCAAACGTGAAATGTGCGGTTTTCTCGCCGGGCTTGCCGCAGAACAGGTCGGCCTCGACGCCGGCGATATGCAGGAAATAACCATAGTCGGCCACGCTTCCATCGGCACGCGCGTAGAAACGACCGGTGACATACCACGCAAGCTCGCCGGGCAACAGCAGGGACATAGAAACCTCGCAGGCGGAAAAGCAGGCTCGGCAATGTCGACCAATCGGCGCAGCGAAGCAAGCGGAGCCAGCGTCATGAAGGCGTCAGCCCTTGGCACAGACACGTTCCGCCGCGGGCGACAGGGCTTCGCCCCGGGGTGAGGAGCGCAACTGAGTCGCGTCAGCCGCGCGGCCTCGCCCGCCCCGCCCGCGCTGCGACCGGTCGAGCACTGGCACACTGAGATCACTGACCCGGCGAACCCGCTGCCGACTGCCGACTCCCTCGCGCCGGAGTCGCAGCAGCGGTTCCCGACGTAGCCGCCGGCTCGACGGCGAGGCGCTGCAGCAACGCGGCCACGCGCTCGTCAGCCGACCGATCGGGCGGGTCCAACCCGTGCTGCCGCCGCCATGCGCGAATGATTTCCACGGCATCCGCATCCAGGGTGATGTGCAGGGCAGTGCCGGCCTGCGGCGCCTCTGCGCGGGCAACGGTACCCACCGCAGAAACTGCCAGGACGACAACCGACACCAGACGCGGGACTGCGCACCCCGGGCGACACATGCCGCACCTCCTTCCGCGCCCGGCGGGAGTCCGAGCGCAGCAGTCGTCGAACGACAGCCATCAGGCGCTTCACGCCGTTATCACAGCGTGAATTCTGTAGTGGTGTACGACTGCAAACTAAACATCCGACTCCGAGCAGAACAAGAACCTGACACGAGTGCATCAAAAAACGACAACACCGAAAGTTGAGCCCGACGACCGGAAAAACTGCTGAAAAATCGTTCGAATACTTGCGATTCTTGGACCCAGCATCAGGATCAGGCGCGATTTCCAACACGCAATTACCGACATTGATGAATAGGGAAGAGCTCGCCCTGGCAGCGGCACAACCGCTGCTCGCGCGCCTCGCCCGGCAGCGCCGCGCTCGCCCGTCCGCACCGCCTCTGCGCCCGAGGTGCGACCGCATGCTCACGCCCCCGATGAGCCCGCTCGCGAGCCTGGGGAGACGCACTTTGACCGGCACGCCGAGCGACGCGCCCGGCGGCATGACGGGCGTGATGCCGACAGCCGACCGGTTGCCGGGACGCACACCCGATGGCGCGGCGTCAGAGCGGGTTCGACATCGCGGCGACGCGTTCCGCCTCGAGCCTCTGGCGCAGATACTCGTCGCGAGTCAGTCCGCCGGGTATGTGCTGCAGTGCCATGACTTCGCTGACCACGATCGCTTCACGCGCCTTGTAGCGGGCGAACCCCGCGTCACCGGCCTGTTCGGCAGCCCAGCGCGCCTCGCGCTGGCGGCCGTCGCTTTCGTAGCGCGCGACGATCGCGGCCATCTGGTCGGCGCGCTCTGCCGCGGAACCGCCGAGCGCTTCGACAAGGCCGAGGCGCAGCGTCATCGCCTCGCCGGCCGACATCGCACGCGACCGCTCATAGTCGTCTATGGCGCTCTCGAGCTCGCGTGCCTCGCGCTCGCGCGCGGCCGGCGCCAGCGTCGACGCCTCGGTGAAAAAGGCGCGCGCGCGCGCGTTGAACCGTTCCCGGGCGAAGTAGACCCTGGCCTCCGGCGTCGTAAGCAGCGTCGCCTCGGCGACGACGGCCGGCGCCGCAGCGGGAGGCGGCGGCAACGCCGGCGGCGCGCCCGTTCCCGCGGCGGCCGTGGGTGCGGACACCGTCGGCGCAACCATCTCTCCGGCGCGCCGCACCACGGCGAGAAACAGGGCGACTGCCGCCAGCGTCGCGAGCACCGCGACGCCGGCAATGCGCCTACGACCCAGGGTCATGGCAGAACGGTTACGGTCAGGCATACCGGGCTCCCCTGCCGGACGCCACACACGGCGGCGTCCGGCCCTTCGGGTCAGAGCAACTGGTCAATGGTCCAGTACAGCAGATTGAACGGTTTCGCGCGGTCCGCCACGTCGCTCGCTTCGCTCGCATCGAGCACGCTGCCACTGCCGTCGAGGACACTGTCGATGAACTGCCTGAGTTCCAGTCCGCGCTCCTGCACGTCGCCATTCTTCAGATCGACGATGGTGGTGCAATGACTCTCGTTCAGCGCACGGAACTGCGGAAAATAGCCGCCGAAGTTGGCGAGTCCGTTCAGTGTCGTGCGCAGACGGCCCGTGTCGACGTCCCATTTCGCGTGCACCAGCGCTTCCTTCGTCGCCTGGTCCGGGGCGTTGCCGATCTCCGGATAGAAGCGTTCATACGAATAGCCTGAGAAATTGAGATCTTTCCAGAAATGAACATGCCCCAGGCGGTCGTTCGGGAATCTGGCCGACAGCGCCGTGTAGATCGTGCCGAGATTGGCCGTGCTCAGGGACGGCAGGTTGGCTGCCAGGAACGATACCGGCCCGCCGGCCGCGTCGAGGCCCCAGGCACTGCGGATCAACGTCGCCAGCGGCAGCGACGGGTACTGCGCGGAACTTCCGCCGACCGGCGCACTGAACACCGGCCCCGAATCGTCGAGCAGGAAACCCCGGTCGGGCGCGAGATCCCGGCGCAGTGCCGCGTAGCTCGTCAGACTGCCCGCTCCGCCGGCGCTGCAGCCGGTGGACAGCATCTGCGTCGGCCGCGGCAGGTTGTCCTTGAGCCAGGAAATCACTGCGCGCACGTTGCGCACCCCGTTGTGATGCCACACCAGCGGCGGATTCGCACCGCTGGGATCCGGATAGATCGCGACCTTGTCGCCACTGTAGATGTCGCCGGTGCAGTAGGGCACGTAGACCATGTTCCAGTTCTGCGTCTTCACCGCATCGAACGGGCTGATGCGGGTGACGAACGGACTCACGAGGCTGGCGCCGGGATTCAACAGGCTCATGTAGTCGTCGGGAATGCCGTTGGGATTGCGCGCGCCGCGCACGCCGGTCTGGCCGGTGCAGCTCGCGTAGTCCCAGCAGGCGCCGCCGCCTTCCATGTAAACGATGGTGTTGCGTGTGTTGGCAACACGATTGACGAAGAACTTGTAGGGCGAGCCATTGCCGCAGACCGCGCCGGTCTGCGGCGCGAGCCGGATGGTCTGCCACTCGCCGTAGGCGCCGGGTCGGAACCCGTCCGCGAATCCGGACGGGTTGGACAGCAGTGGATATTGGCCGGTGCGCTGCGCCGGGGTCACCGGATTGTCGGCGCGCGGCGGCGAGACGAGGTTCGCGAGGGTCTGCCAGAAGGTGTAGTCGCCGAGTTCGGCGCGCGCCGGCGCCGCCGATGCGGCCAGGGCGACGCCGAACGCGGCCGCGAGTACGTTGAGCTTTTGCATGGGTCACTGCCTCCAGGGAAAGGACATTGACGACGAATGCGATCAACTCCGCGGCCGGAGCCCGGCGGCGGAGCGAAGCGAGTCTTGGTTGCTGCGGCAGCGCTCGCGAGGGCGGCAGCGGCAACGCAAGGGGGGGAAACCGGACAAGCGCGATTGTGGACAATGCTGCGCAGCACAAAAGCAGCGTTCGCGCCGCGGTGCCGGATTCGCCTGCGGCGGCCGGGGAATCAGGGCATGCGCAGCGCAGTCGGTGTGCGGCCGGTCCAGCGCTTGAACGCGCGGCGGAACTCCCGCACGTCGCCAAAGCCGACCTGACTGCCGACCTGGGCCACGGTCAGTCGCCGGTCACGCAAGAGTTCCAGCGCTCGCTCACAGCGCACGCGGTCGTGGATCGTCGTGAAGCTCTCGCCCTCGCCGGCCAGCTGGCGCCGCAGGGTGCGCTCGCTGCGGTACAGCGACACGGCGACATCGAGCAGGCGCGGGTTCTGCGCGATGCGCTGCCGCAGTTGCCGCTCGACCGCCGCGACGGTCTCGCTGCGAGCCGCCGGCATCGCCTCCAGTTCGCGCAGCAGTGCCGCCTGCGCCTGGCGCGCCGTGACCGGGTTGTAGTTCGGAAACGGACGGTCGAGCGTGCGCGCATCCACGACCAGGCAGTTGTGCGCACAGCCGAAGTGCAGCTCGCCGCCGAACAGCGCACGGTAATCGTCGACGTGGCGCGGTGCGGCATAGGCCAGCTCGAGGCGCAGCGGCGTCAGCGCGGCACCGGCGAGTTCGCGGCCGACAGCGAGCACACTGGAGAACATTTCCTCGCACAGAAATGGCAGCACGACCGGGTCGTCGATCGGCGCACGCGCGAACAGCGCGACCTCACCCGGGGCAAGGAGCTTCAGTTCGAGTTCGAGCAGGGTGCCGGTCGCGCGCTGATGGGCGATGCCGATGGCGACGGCATCGCCGAAGCTGCGCGCGGTTTTCATGGCCAGCCCGAGCAGGCCGAAGCTGCCGATGTCCTGCTGCCGTCCGATGCACAGGCCGAGACCCGGCTCGGGCATGGCCGCGATCGCGCGGCGGATGATGGTCAGCGCCTGGCGGTAGGACACCCGGGCCCGCGGGTCGCAGACATCGTCCGCCGTCAGGGCGAAGCCGGAAAACCAGGGGCCCTCGTCGATGCCGCGCTCCTGCGCATACTGCACGAGGCCGCTCAGGATATTGGTCGGTAACACTGCCGCGGAGAGCCGCGGATCGTCCATCGCGTTGCGCATCTGCGCCATCGTGCGTGTCTTTCGCTTGGCCGTTTAACCCCCCCAAGTATGCCGATGCCGCCCTCACTTGTGATGCGGCGACCGCACAAGACTTCCCGGATGCCTGCGCCGGAGCCCGTCATGCGCCAATGTATACCGATGATTGCCGTCGCCCTGCTGCTCGCCGGCTGCGGCCAGCCGCCACAGCCGCCGGCGCCGGCCGCCGATGCGAGCTACGCGCCGACGCTGCAGCAGCAGTTGCTCGATGCGAAACCCGGCGACGTGATCGAGATCCCCGCCGGGCGCTTCGCGTTCGACCGCAGCCTGACCCTGCGCGCCAGCGGCGTCACGATTCGAGGTGCCGGCATGGACAAGAGCGTACTCACCTTCAAGGGCCAGAAGGCCGGCGCCGAGGGGCTGCTCGTCAACGGCGACGATTTCACGATCGAACACCTCACGATCGAGGATTCCAAGGGCGACGGCCTCAAGATCAGCGAGTCGAAGAACATCACGATACGCGGCGTGAAGGTGCAATGGACCGGCGGACCAAGCACCACGAACGGCGCCTATGGCCTGTATCCGGTCAAGACCACCAACGTGCTGATCGAGGACTGTGTCGCGATCGCCGCATCCGATGCCGGCATCTACGTGGGCCAGTCCCGGGATGTGATCGTGCGCAGGAGCCGGGCCGAATCCAATGTCGCGGGCATCGAGATCGAGAACACGATCAACGCCGACGTCTACGAGAACGTCGCAACCAACAACACTGGCGGCATCCTCGTGTTCAACATGCCGGCGCTGTCGCAGCAGGGCGGCCAGATCCGTATCTACCGGAACCGGATCATCGCCAACAATACCGACAACTTCGGCGCCAAGGGCACGCCGGTCGCCAGCGTGCCGGCGGGCTCGGGCATGCTCGTCAACTCCAACGACGACGTGGAGATATTCGACAACGACATCGCCGACAACGCGACGGCGAACATCATCGTCTCCAGCGTGTATTCGACCGGCTACAAGGACAGCAGCATGGCCGAGGGCTTCGATCCGTACCCCGAGCGCATCTATATCTACGGCAACCGCCTGAAGGGTGGCGGCGACTCGCCGGACGGACTGGACCTCAAGGCGCTCAAGCTCGCGGCCGTCGGCATCGGCGGCAGCTTCCCCGACGTGCTCTGGGACGGCTACTACAACGCGAAGCGGCTCGTCGACGGCCAGCCCGCACCGGGGCCGCAGATCTGCCTCGACGGCGTGTCGGGCGTGGTCAACGCCGACGGCCCGAACGGCTACGACAATCCGAGCAGCGACATGAAGCCGTTCCGCTGCAGCCTGCCGAAACTGCCCGGCGTCGATTTGCGCCGGGGCTGAAGAACGTGCGAACGACCGTGTTGCGCATCGCGGCGCTGGCGCTGGTCGCCGTGCTGGCCGGCTCCTGCACCCGCACGCCACCGCCCGCACGCTTCATCGCCGAGGGCCTGCCGCAGAAACTGTCGCAATGGCATCTGCTGATCAGCGACGGCCGCACGTTGCGCCTCAATGCCCGTGTGCTGCCTTACGACCTGAACACGCCGCTGTTCAGCGACTATGCGCACAAGCTGCGCACGGTCTGGATGCCTGAAGGCACCCGTGCCGCCTATGCCGCGGAAGCCGCATTCGATTTCCCGGTCGGCACCGTGATCAGCAAGACGTTCTACTTTCCGTTGCCGCCGGGGGACCGGGACGAACGCCGCGTCGCACGCACGGACGTCAGTACGCTCGTCGGCGAAACCCTGGACCTGCGCCGGGTTCGCCTCGTCGAAACACGGCTGCTGGTGCGTCGCGAGGCCGGCTGGCTAGCCCTGCCCTACGTGTGGGATGCGGACCAGCGCGACGCGAGCCTGCAGCGCATCGGCGCGCTGATTCCGATGGACCTCGTCGACGCCTCCGGAAAGCGCGAGGAACTGGCCTACCAGGTGCCTGATCAGAACCAGTGTGCGAGCTGTCACAACACCGACAATCTCGCGCGCACCCTGCAGCCGATCGGACTCAAGGCGCGTCATCTGAACCGTGACTTCGACTATGCGGCCGGCCGCGCCAATCAGCTCGAAGCCTTCGTCAAGGCCGGCTATCTCGACTCGCTTCCGGCCGTCGCGGCGATACCGCGCGCCGCCGACGCGCGCGACGCAGGGGCTGGCCTCGATGCGCGCGCACGCGCCTATCTCGACATCAATTGCGGCCATTGCCACAGCACGAAGGGCCCTGCCAACACCTCCGGTCTGTTCCTCGATGTCGCCCACGAACCCGGCATCCATTTCGGGTTCTGCAAGCAGCCGGTGGCGGCGGGCAAGGGAACCGGCGACCGGCTCTACGACATCAAGCCCGGCGATGCTGCGGGATCGGTGTTGCTGTACCGCATGGAAAGCACGGATCCGGCCGTGATGATGCCGGAACTCGGCCGCTCGATCGCGCATGCGGAAGGCACGCGGCTGATCGCGCAATGGATCGATTCACTCGACACACGCTGCGAGCACGGCGAACCGCTCGCCGGCAAGAACCGCTAGTTTCACCCAGCAGGAAACGGATCGCCTCGCGGGCGATCCGCAAGGACGAACGACCCGCGAGGCGCCGGCGGGCGGCACGAGAGTGCGGCGGCCGGCGGAGGCCATCGCAAAACAGCACGACCACAAGAAACCTACCAACCCCGGGGAGTGGACCATGAAACCGATTCGCCGCCAGCTCGTCGCCAGCCTGCGCCGCGCACTGCTCGTTTCCGCCGTGACCGCGGCACTGCCGGCAGCCGCACAAGCGGCCGACCCGGCGGAGGATCGGCTCGAACCGGTCGTCGTCACCGCCCAGAATCGCGAACAGGAACTGCAGGACGTGCCGATCGCGATCCAGGTCGTCGACGAGAAGCTCATCGAGCAGACCACCGCCTACGACATCCGGGATCTCGACAACTTCGTGCCAGGCCTCATCGTCAGCGGCCAGAAGACGCAGCCCTACTTCGCCATTCGCGGCATCAGCACCGGCGACTTCGGCATCGGTACGGATCCGGCGGTCGGCGTCTACGTCGACGGCGTGTACTCGGCACGATCGGGCGGCTCGGTGCTCGCGTTCAACGATGTCGAACGCATCGAAGTGCTGAAAGGACCGCAGGGCACCCTGTTCGGGCGCAACAGCGCCGCCGGTGCGGTATCACTGATCAGCCGGCAGCCCGGACGTGATCTCAAGGGCCGCGTGACGACGCGCTTCGGCAACGACGGCCAGCGCTACCTCGACGGACTGCTGAACACGCCGCTCGGCGAAACCCTGGCCCTGCGCGTGAGCGCGCTGCGCAATGAATCCGACGGCTGGCTGCGCGATGCCGCGACCGGTCGCGACCTCAATGGCGAGGACACCTGGGCCACTCGCGCCGCCCTGCGCTGGGACGCCAGCAGTGCGACGAACGCCGTGCTGACCTGGGATCACGAGCGGCTCGACCAGCTCGCGCGTCCGGCCATCGGCATCGTGCCGCTGCCGCCGTCGCCGGAGTATCCGGCCGTGCCGCCGGATTCGGCGACGTTCCTGGATCCGCGCCATGCGCCGGTGTTCAACGATGTGGAAGGCAACGAAGAGTCACGCAACTTCGACGGCGCGACGCTGGCGATCCACCACGACGCCGACTGGGGACAGTTCACCTCCACCACGGCCTGGCGCGAGTTCGGCACGGTCAACCGCGAGGACGAGGACGGCACGAACCGGCGCTATCTGTATCTCGACACGGCGAACATCGAGGACAACCGCAGCTTCTACCAGGAGTTCAAGTTCTCGGGCGAGACCGGCGCGCTCGACTGGGTGGCCGGCGCGAGCTACTACCGCGAAAAGGCGGAGCAGACCTCACAGGTCAACGTATTCACCGACAGCCTCGACACACTGATACGCACCCAGGGCGTCGCACCCACACCGACCGGCACCCTGTTCGGCTATTTCAGCGACGTGCTCGCCTCGTTCGACGTGCCGCTGAGCCTGCGCGACCACCGCTGGCGCGAGGAAATGATCAACAGCGCCGATTCGCGCGCCTATGCCCTGTTCGGCGACGCGATCTGGGCGCTCAGCGAACGCACCAACCTCACGGCCGGGTTGCGCTATACGCGCGATGAGAAGAAGTTCACCTGGCTCAACGGACCGCGCAGCGCACCCACGCTCGACGGCACCATCGAGCAGCTGCTGCCGATCGTGGCGAGCTTGCCGCCCGAGCTGCAGGAGCCGGCGCTGTTCGCCCTCGGCGTCGCGGGCGGCGACATTGTGTTCGCCAACGGCGCGCTCGAAGGCGTCACGGTGCGCGACAGCGACTCCTGGAGCGACCTGAGTCCGCGCCTCGTGCTCGACTTCCGGGCAACACCCGACACGATGCTGTTCGGTTCGCTCGCGAAGGGCTACAAGGCGGGCGGCTACAACAGCCTCGACATCGGCGCGAAGTTCGACAACGAAGACGTCTGGAACCTCGAAGCCGGCATCAAGCAGGTCAATCATGACCACGGCCTGATGTGGAATGCCTCCGCGTTCTACTACGTCTATTCCGACCGCCAATCCATCCGCCTCGACCCCAACAGCGCCGGCAGCGGTGTGCCGCGCTATCTCGTGGATACCAGCGACGAGAAGGCCTGGGGCATCGACGCAGGACTGCAATGGCAGCCGAATACCGCGTTCACGGCCGATGCCAACCTGGCCTTCATCGATGCAACCTACAAGGACAAGCTCACCCCTGGCGGGCGCGATCTCTCGGGCCAGGCAACGGGTGAGCCCTATCTGTCGTTCTCGCTCGGCGCCCAGTACCGCTGGGATCTGTCCGACGCGGGCAATCTGACCCTGGCGCTGCGCCATTCCTACCGCGGCAAGAGCCGCTGCAACGCCGACTCGCAATTGCAGGGCGACTGCAGCGTCAGTCCGAATGTCGACGTCGGCGCGGCGCAGCAGCGCACCGACCTGCGCCTGGGCTGGACCGACGCCAGCCGCCACTGGCGCGTGGCCGCGTTCGCGACCAACCTGTTCGACAAGCGCTATGTGGAAAACGTCGGCAACTATACGACCGACGTGTTCGGCACTACCTATGCGACGATCAGCGCGCCACGGATGTACGGCGTGGAACTGGGGTATCAGTTCTGAGCCATGGCCGGGCCGCGCCACTCACGCCATCGCCGCTTGCCGAAAGACCGCGCGTGCCGTGAGTCGGGACGCACGTTTTCTGATGACGGCATTCACGTTCCCTGACGGGAAGCCCGTCGCCGCACGAGGTGGCCGATGCGTTCGGATCGCGCAGACGGGCTCTGCCGCCTGCGCGATCGCGCGATCAGACGAAACCGGTTTCTGTCACCAGGGCTTCCACCACGGCTTGCGGCCACTGCGGTAGACGAACGCCGGCGCCGCACGCACGCTGTCGTCGATGCGCAAGGTCGCCGCCAGGCGATCGAGCAGGCCGCGTGCCCGCGACAGGGCATGATCGGGAAAGCGCGCGTCGTATACGCGTGCATCGGAGAGGTTCCAGAGCAGCGTCTGCCGGCCGGGATCGCCGTAGGGATCGCGCGCCCAGCCCAGCATGTCGCCATGTTCCGACAGCGTTACCTCGCCACTCGCCAGCGCGTGGTCGAGAACCGTCGACTCACGCAGGCCCGTCGTACTGCGTTCGACACAATGCACCTTGACGACGAAACCGTAGTCCCGGAACGGCAGGATCAGCGAGGCCAGATAGCTCATGCCGGCCGGCTGCTGGGATAGCTTGAATACCACGCGGATCGCCATGCAGCCGGCAACCTTGAGGGTGTCCGCCTCGATCAGTCCGAAGCCGTCGGCGGCGGCACGTTCCCGATAGAAGCGCCGCACCGCGGCGAGGTCGGAAAGATCCGCCGCAATGTCGGGAGGGCCGTCGACGAAATGCACGCCGATGGTATCGCCGCTCGCCGTGACCCACTCGCGCAGCGCGCTGCCCGTGTTGGTCATGCGCAGGCCGCGAATATCGAACCGCAGCGACTCGGCCGAGGTCAGGTTCATGCGCTGCCGCTCCCGCTCGTCGGCCGCAGGAACCATTCGGCGATGCCTGGGCCGTTCCTTCGCCGTGGGTTCGTGCGGCGCCGTTTTCCTGCAATCACCATGACAACCTTATCGTGCGGACCGGTGCATTCTGCAGTTCGCGCCCGGCGAGGACAACGGCGCGGCTTCCGAAATACCGCGAACGAAGCCGACATGGACCGACGCCGCGCGAACGAAACACGGCTGCAAGGCTCCCACGAGGACCGTGATCTGAGGCAGGCTATGCGACGGCCCATCTCCATCGGACATCCTTCGTGACTCCCGAACGTCTGCGTGAGCTGCTCGAGTTCGCCCTGACCCTCGCCGACGCTGCGCAGGCAGAAATCCTGCCGCATTACCAGCGCTGCGCCGTGGATCTCAAGTCCGACGGCAGCGAGGTGACTCTGGCCGACCGCGCGGCCGAACAGGCGATACGCGCCGCGATCGCCGCGCGCTATCCCGGGCATGCCGTGCTCGGCGAAGAGTTCGGCGGCGAGCGCGACGCGGTACGGCAATGGATCATCGACCCGCTCGATGGCACCAGCGCATTCGCCCTCGGCCTGCCGCTGTTCGGCACACTGATCGCCTATGCCGAACAGGGAGAACCGCTGCTCGGCGTCATCCATTTTCCGGTGCTCGGCGAAACCGTCTACGCCGCACGCGGCCTCGGCTGCCATTTCAGGAATCGTGACGGCGACACGGCGACAGTCCGCGTGCGTCCCGCCGCGCCGCTGTCCGAGGCGGTGGTTTCCGCTTCCGGCGTCCACGCGAGCGACATACAGCCCGATCCCGACGGCCGCGCCTGTGCACTGAGCGACCTGATACGCCGGGCGAAGAAATTCCGCGTCTGCGGCGACTGCCTGCAGCATGCGCTGGTCTGCCGCGGCAGCCTGCACGTCGCGATCGACACCATCATGCAGCCCTGGGACATCGCCGCCCTGGTCCCGTGCATCGAGGAAGCCGGCGGCGCCTGCGCCACCCTCGACGGCCGCCGCGACGGCGTCGTGTTCGGCGGCAGTCTCGTGGCAGCCTGCGATCAGGCGCTGCTCGACGATGTGCTGGACGTGCTCGGTGGTCGTGTCGACGATGGCTTGCCCCAGTGCCTTGAGCGCGCGTAACCGACGGCATGGCGGTGACATTGCCGAAGCGATGGTCTTCGCGATCGTCTGTGACGAGCGGGCAACGACTCGCGACTACCGCCAGGACGTGCAACCCTGACGAATCGCTACCGCGGCAACCAGGAGTCGATGACGCATGAACGATACCGACATCAAAGCCATCTTCGACCAGCAGGCTTCCAGCTACGACGAGCGATGGGCAAAAACCGCCCCCATCCGCAGCGCCTTGCACTTTCTGCTGGAAGCCGTATTCGCCGGACTTCCTGACGAGGCGCGCATCCTGTGCGTCGGCGCGGGCACGGGCGAAGAGATCGAGTATCTGGCCTATCGGTTTCCGCACTGGACGTTCGTCGCGGTGGATCCGTCGAGCGCCATGCTCGACGTCTGCCGCGCCAAGGCGGAGAAGGGTGGGTTTGCCGCACGCTGTCGTTTTCACGAGGGCTACCTGGAATCGCTGCCGGACCTCGGCGCATTCGATGCGGCCACCTGTTTCCTCGTCTCCCAGTTCATCCTGGACCGGCAGGCCCGCAGCGACTTTTTCCGGGGGATCGCGACGAGGCTTCGCCCCGGGGGCCTGCTCGCGAGTTCGGATCTGGCGTCCGACGTTGCCTCGAGCGAGTACGACGCCCTGCTCCGCACCTGGCTGAACATGATGCTGGCCGCCGGCATCCCGGCGGCGGGGCTGGAGCAGATGCGCGCGGCCTACACCCGGGACGTGGCCATACTTCCGCCGGCCACGGTAGCGTCGATCATCGCGTCGGGCGGTTTCGACGAACCGGTGAGGTTCTATCAGGCCGGACTGATTCATGCCTGGTTTGCACGCCGGGCGGACGGGTGACGCCGGCTCGCGATCACCGCGTGTTACTGCCGGTCAGCAGGAAAGCACGGCTCCGCATCAGTCTCGCAGGAACGGCTGGCCATGCTGACCGGCACGATGAACGACGAGGCTCGCGATCGCGACTTGGAACGCACGAAACCACAACGCACACGTGAAGGGCATGAGCGAAAGCACGCCGATGAATTCCCATCCGATGGACGACCTGCAGCAGCGAATCGCGGCGAACTTCACCCGCCAGTCCTTCATGTCCACGCTGGGCGCGCGGCTGGTGCTGGTCGCCGACGGCGAGGTGCACATTGCGCTTTCCTTCTCTGACGCCCTCACGCAGCAGCACGGCTACCTTCACGCTGGGGCCATCACGAGCATCGTCGACAGCGCCTGTGGCTACGCGGCATTGACGCGGGCACCGGCCGGCTCCGACATCGTTTCCGCCGAGTTCAAGATCAATCTGCTGCGGCCGGGGATCGGCGAGCGCTTCCTCGCGATTGGAAAAGTGCAGAATGCCGGCAAGACGCTGACCGTCTGCACCGGCGAGGTACGGGCGTTCGACGGAACATCCGACAGGCATAAAGTGATCGCGCTGATGCAGGCGACCATGGCGAACGTCCGCCGGTGAACCATTCCGTGGCGTCCGGCCGGGCGTCCGCGACCGCCCTCATCCGACCGCCGGCCGCCCCCACATCAGGTACACGTCGAGAAGCTTGTTCATGCTCATCCACGGCCATTGTCACTGCGGCAACCTGCGCTTCCAGCTGCGCTGGGCTCCCGACCCCAGCGAGATTCCGGCGCGCGCCTGCACCTGCTCGTTCTGCCGGAAGCATGGCGGCGTGTGGACGGCCTGCCCCTCGGGCGAACTGCTCGTGGCGGTGCGCGACCCGGCACTTCACTCCCGCTACGTCTTCGAAACACGCACGGCCGACTTCCACGTCTGCCGACGATGCGGCGTGGTTCCGGTCGTCACCAGTCGCATCGACGGAACGCAGTACGCCGTCGTCAACGTCAACGCGTTCGATGGCGTGGACGGCTCGCTGCTGAAACAGTCGCCCGTCACCTTCGATACCGAGGACGAGGCATCACGCCTCGCCCGGCGCAGGCGCAACTGGATAGGTCGGGTCGCCTTCATGGAAATCGGCAACTGACGGCCATCCAGATCCGCATGGCGCCAGTGCAGACTCACTCATGCAGTAGCGGGCCCACGTTTCGCAGCGCGCGAAAACAAGCACCTCTCGCACCTGCGCAACCCCGCATCGTGCCAGGGCGAAGGCCGGGCGGAATCGACCATGTGCTCAGACCCGCAGCGCCCAGCTTCCGAGCCGTATGTGGCGCGTCTGCCCGAGCAGGCTGTGGATCAGCACGAATTCCGTCGCGGTCCATCGGATCTCGTCGACGGTTTCGGCGCCGACCTGCTGCGCCGCGTAGGCGAGCGTGACATGCGGTTCGAACGCCTTCGACACACGGCGGCCGAAGCCGGCGCGCGTGAGTGCCTCGCCGAGCCGGGCGCGGAAACGGTGCAGCGCGTCATTACCCTCATGAGCCTTGAGCACCAGCGGCGATCGCTCGCGCCGGCCGGAGAAGCTCGCGACTTCGTTCAAGCGGATCTCGAACGGGGCGGCATTCACGCTTTCCGCCGCAGCCACGACGGCATCGACGGTGTACGGCGACAGGCCGGCCCAGTCGCCGATGTGGAACAGCGTGATGTGCAGCCGCTCGGGGCGATGCCGTGGCGTACCTATGCCGTGACGCGCAGACTTCGGCACCGAGCGCATCGATGCGCGATGCAGTCGCCGGATCGGGAAAGATGCCGAGGAACAGCCGGTCGGTCGGTACGGGTGGAGCAGATCCGAACAGCGAGGATTGCTGCGGCGTCCCGGCGGGTGATGCAGGCATGGATGATTGGCCGGACAGGCGAAAATCGCCACTTTTCGCGAGTTCACGCGGCGGCCAGGCGGGAGTCAGCATCTCGCAAAGCTCCATCAGATCGAAGAAGCGCGCAATGCTGTCGGCTTCATGTCCGGGAGCGGGCCGCAAACCGCCGGCCGCGGCCAGCGGATGATGCGCCCCCGCTTCAGTTTCCGGGGGATTCCTGTCCAAATCCGCGCTCCTTGACAGACGGCTGCCGCCGGCCCGGCCCCTTGGAACGGGGCGATGCGTTCCCGAATCGATCCATGGCGCGTCGATGCTCTCGCCACGGCCCCCAACGAACCGGCTACATGTTGCGCCGATACTCGCCGCCCACGTCGTAGAGCGCGTGGCTGATCTGACCGAGGCTGTGCGTCTTCACGGCGTCCATGAGGCTCTCGAATACGTTGCGGCGTTCGCGCGCGGCGGCCTGCAGCGGCTTCAGTCCGCCATCGGCATAGCCGTTGCGGTTGCGCTGATAGCTCGCAACGTTGTCGATCTGCTGGCCCTTCTCCGCTTCGGTCGAGCGGATCAGCTCGATCTCGGTGACGATGTCGCCGCCATGGTCCTTGGGCAGGAAGGTGTTCACGCCGATCAGCGGCAGGCTGCCGTCGTGTTTCTTGTGTTCGTAGTAGAGACTTTCTTCCTGGATCTTGCCGCGCTGGTACATGGTGTCCATCGCGCCGAGCACGCCGCCGCGTTCACTGATCGCCTCGAACTCCTTGTAGACCGCTTCCTCGACGAGATCGGTGAGCTGGTCGACGATGAAGCTGCCCTGCCACGGGTTCTCGTTGAAATTCAGGCCGAGTTCCTTGTTGATGATCATCTGGATCGCGACCGCGCGGCGCACGCTCTCCTCGGTCGGCGTGGTGATCGCTTCGTCGTAGGCGTTCGTATGCAGGCTGTTGCAATTGTCGAACAGCGCATAGAGCGCCTGCAGGGTCGTGCGGATGTCGTTGAACTGGATTTCCTGCGCGTGCAGCGAACGGCCCGAGGTCTGGATGTGGTACTTCATCATCTGGCTGCGCGCCGACGCGCCATAGCGCTCGCGCATCGCGCGCGCCCAGATGCGCCGCGCGACACGCCCGATCACGGTGTAGTCGGGATCCATGCCAGTGGAGAAGAAGACCGACAGGTTCGGCGCGAAGTCGTCGATCTTCATGCCGCGCGCCAGGTAATACTCGACGATGGTGAAGCCATTGGACAGGGTGAAGGCGAGCTGGCTGATCGGATTCGCTCCGGCCTCGGCGATGTGATAGCCGGAGATCGACACCGAGTAGAAATTGCGCACGTTCCGGTCGACGAAATACTGCTGGATGTCGCCCATCATGCGCAGCGCGAACTCGGTGGAGAAAATGCAGGTGTTCTGCGCCTGATCCTCCTTGAGGATGTCGGCCTGCACCGTGCCGCGCACCGTGGCGAGGGTCTGCGCCTTGATGCGCTCGTAGGTGTCCGCGTCGACGACCTGGTTGCCGGTGACGCCGAGCAGCCCCAGGCCGAGGCCGTCGTTACCTTCGGGCAGCATGCCGCCGTACTGCGGCCGGCTGCGGCCGGCGTAGAGCGCCTCGATCGTCGCGCGCGCCGCGTCCCAGCGTGCGCCGTCCTCGCGCAGGTATTTCTCGACCTGCTGGTCGATCGCCGTGTTCATGAACATGGCGAGAATGATCGGCGCCGGGCCGTTGATCGTCATCGACACTGAGGTGCTCGGCGCACACAGATCGAAGCCGGAATAAAGCTTCTTCATGTCGTCGAGCGTGGCGATGTTGACGCCGGAATTGCCGATCTTGCCGTAGATGTCGGGCCGGATCGCCGGGTCTTCGCCATACAGCGTGACCGAATCGAACGCCGTCGACAGCCGCGCCGCCGGCAGGCCGACACTGAGGTAATGGAAGCGCCGGTTCGTGCGTTCCGGCGTGCCTTCGCCGGCGAACATGCGGATCGGATCCTCGCCGGTGCGGCGATATGGATAGACGCCGCCCGTGTAGGGGTAGTAGCCCGGCAGGTTCTCTTTCTGCAGAAACACGAGCAGCTCGCCCCAGCTGCGGTATTTCGGCGCGGCGATCTTCGGGATCTTCTGATGACTCAGCGACTCGCGATAGTTCTCGACGCGGATGGTCTTGTCGCGCACCTGGTATTCATTGACCGGATCGGTCACCGACTTCAGACGCGCCGGCCATTCGCGCAGCAGCTTCAGCGCCTCGGACGACAGCGACTGGATGGCGTCGTTGTAGCGCTGGCGCAAGGTGCGCAGACTGCGGTCGTCGCCTTCCCCCAAATGCTCGACGGCATAGAGTTCCAGCGCCCTGGGAAGGCGCGGATCGGCGAGGTCCTGCAACGACTGCCAGTACGACTGCGCGCGATCGGCGACTTCGGCCTGCGTTTCGATCGCGCCGTTGATGCCGCGGCCCTGCTCGGCGATCTCGGCCAGATAGCGCACGCGCTGGCCCGGAATCAGCACCGTCGCGCGCGGCTCCTTCAGCGAGGTATCGAGCACCGGGTGGAAATCGCAGCGCAGGCCCACACCGGCACCCGGCTCCCGGTTCGCGGCGCCGGTCTTCGCCGACAGCAGGCGGCACAGGTTCGCGAACATCCAGCTGATGCCGGGGTCGTTGAACTGGCTCGCGATCGTCGGATAGACCGGAACGTCCTCGTCCTTCATCTGGAACGCCGTGCGATTGCGCTTCCACTGCTTGCGTACGTCGCGCAACGCGTCCTCGGCGCCACGCTTGTCGAACTTGTTCAGCACGACCAGTTCGGCGTAATCGAGCATGTCGATCTTCTCGAGCTGGCTCGGCGCACCGAAGTCGCTGGTCATGACGTACATCGGGAAATCGACGAGATCGACGATCTCGGAGTCAGACTGGCCGATGCCCGCGGTCTCGACGATGACGAGGTCGTAGCCCAGCCCCTTGAGGAATGCGATGCAATCCTTGAGCACGACGTTAGTGGCCACGTGCTGGCGGCGCGTCGCCATCGAGCGCATGAACACGCGCGGGCTGCGCAGCGAATTCATGCGGATGCGGTCGCCGAGCAGCGCGCCGCCGGTGCGGCGCCGTGTCGGATCGACGGAAATCACGGCCAGGCGCATGTCGGGGAAACTGGCCAGGAAGCGGTTCAGCAGTTCATCCGTGACCGACGACTTGCCGGCGCCGCCGGTGCCCGTGATGCCGACGACCGGTGCACCGCGTTCCGACAGCGCGAAGCGTGAATCGCCGGCGGACCAGTCCTTGCGCAGCTGCGCAAGCTCGCTGTCGCTGTAGACGCCATTCTCGATCGCCGTCAGCACGCGGCCGATCGCGATCTCGTCGTCGAGCGCGGGTTGCGCAGCGTGCGGGCCCTGCGCGGCGCGGCGGCTGCGCGCCTGCCCTGCACGGCGCACCACGTCCTCGATCATCGCGACGAGGCCCATGTGCATGCCGTCGTTGGGATGGTAGATGCGCTCGACGCCGTAGGCCTGCAGTTCGGCGATTTCCTCGGGTGTGATCGTGCCGCCGCCGCCACCGAACACGCGCACGTGACCGGCGCCGCGTTCCTTGAGCATGTCGACCATGTACTTGAAGTACTCGACGTGCCCCCCCTGGTACGAGCTCAGGGCAATCGCGTCGGCGTCCTCCTGCAATGCGGCGCGTACCACGTCCTCGACCGAGCGGTTGTGTCCGAGATGGATCACCTCGGCGCCCTGGGCCTGGATCAGGCGGCGCATGATGTTGATGGCGGCGTCATGCCCGTCGAACAGGCTCGCGGCGGTGACGAAGCGCAGTGGCGCGGCAGCGGCGGCCTGGTCCTGCGTGGCTACGAGTTTGGCGGGAGTGCTCATCGTCGGTCCGGGCTGAGTGGCGCAGGCGGGCATTGTAGCCCGCTGCGTCCGCGCGCCGGCCCTCGGGTTGTCCGGACCAATGCGTGGGCATGTGCGTCCCTGCGAATCGGCAGGAAATGCGCGAAGCACTATGATGGCGCTTTGCCCGCCACGATTCCCGGAGTCGCGCATGCTCTACCGCACTGCCCTGCTGCTTGCCCTCGCCGCCGCCGGCGCCGCGTCCGCCAAGGACATTCCGCTGAAGAACCCGGGGTTCGAGGAGCCCGCGACGGTGCACGACGTCGTCAGCGGCTGGCGTGCGGTGCAGCATTCCGGCGAGGACGCCTACGAGTTCACGACGGTCGGCGACATCAAGGTCAAGGGCAAGCGCAGCTTCCGCCTGACACGCCTCAAGGAGCAATTCTACGGCGCGCTGGACCAGTCCCTGCCGGCCGCACCGGTCGCGGGCAGGACGATCGAATTCCGCTTCCAGGTGCGCGCCGAGGGCGTGGGTCCCGAGGGCTTTTTTCCGTATGTGAACCTTACCAGCAGCACCGGTGACGTACTCGAACAGGTGCTCGGCGAAAAGATCGAGGGTTCGTTCGACAAATGGAAAATCGCCAAAGTGGCCCTGACCGTTCCCCACGACGTGCAGAACATCGTCGTCGGCATGATGCTCAAGGACGCCGGCACGATCTGGGCCGACGACGTGACGCTGCGCACCGTCGACGAAGGTGGGGCCAAACCGGCGCCGAAGCCGGAAAAGCGGCGTGCCAACTCGATCATGATTCCTTGAACTGAAAGGCAGCCTCTTCGTTACGCCTCCTCTGCCGCTGCTGCTTGTCGCCACAACCCCGCCGAATGCTCGCTCTGCGGGCATTCGGCCGCCCCCTTGACTGATGACCGGCAAGGCAAATTCACCGATACGCCTCTTCGGCCGCTGCTGCTTTTCTCCACAACCCCGCCGAATGCTCGCTCTGCGAGCATTCGGCCGCCCCCCTTGATTGATGACCGGCAAGGCTAATTCACCGATACGCCTCCTCGGCCGCTGCTGCTGTTCTCCACAACCCCGCCGAATGCTCGCCCGGCGTGCATTAGGGCGCCCCCGTGAGTCAAGGGGGC
>BTVG01000033.1:0-38517 GCA_045864815.1 Rhodanobacteraceae bacterium
CTGGAGCAGTTGCAGCTATTGCAGTAGTCCCGGCCACCGATAAGGTGGCCCCGATCAAAGGGTCGCGTTAGCGACCCGCCCTAAGCCGCTTTGAGCGGCTCACACAACTAAAGCCCCCGGCTTTGCCGGGGGATACTTACCGGCGGGCAGCTTGTCGATCGGCGCCGCATCGTACCTCAGGGCGCGGACGGCGTATGGGCGTGCCGAGCCTGCGCGCAGGACCTTGCGTACGGCGATTCGCCGTGCCCGCCGCCAGACGCGCTGGCCGACGCTGCACCGGAAAAATGCCAATTGGTCGCGCTCCCGCACCGGTTCGCCTGCCTATGATGCGCAGGCCGGGGGTGGCGTGGGACAAGGAGAAAACGATGCAACGAAGGATTCGTGGGATTTGTTTACGTACGTTGGCCCTGGCCGCGGTCGTGTTCTCGTCGGCCGCTGTGCAGGCCGCCGACGTGTCGCGTGTCGCGTCGCGCACGTCGACGCCGGCCGGTATCCGGACGCCGACAGTGGCGGTCGTGATCAGCGGCGACAGCGTGATCGCCGGCCCCGCCCGCGATGCGATTGCCGCGGTGGCGCGCGATCAGGGCTTTCGCGTGATCCAGGCCAATGGCCGCTCGCGGGAATCGGAGCCACGCGCCTATGCGCGCAAAGCCGTCGCGGTGTTCTATGTCGATGCGAATCCGGTCGGGACCACCGAGGTGGTCTACTACGGCAACGTATCGACGCTGTACAGCGCCGAGTTCAGTCTCAGCGCCTATCGGCCGAGTGATGGCGAACTGCTGTTTTCGGTGCCGTCGCAGTCTGTCGATTTCACCGCGCTCAATGCGCGCGAAAAGGCTCAGGAAACGCTGGAGCCGCTGCTGGCCGACATCGAGGACGAGCTGCGGCGGATCCGCTGACAGGTGCCTGTGCCGGGCCACCTCGCTCGGCGCGAGCGGGGTCGGCTTCCGGCATGGCGATAGCAGGTACGAGTCGGAGCAGCGCGACACGGCGCTGTGTTACGCGTGACTAGGTTCGGCCGGGCAGCGGGTTCACGATCTCGACCGGAGCGTGGGCAAGGCCTGAATCGCGAGCGGCTCAGTGCCCGAACAGTCGCAGGAACAAATCCGTATCCGGCTTGCCGCGGTGCTGATATTCGCGCAGCGGCGTGTACTGGGTGCGTTCGGACCACCAGATGGAGCGCGATCCAGCAGCGTTGAAGTCGGCGAGACTGAGGATGCCGCGCCAGTCTTCGGCCGAATTCTGCGTGGGGTCCTGCACCAGCTGCAGTGTCGCCTCCGCATCGAGCTGACTGTGCAGTATTCGCGGCAGGTCCTGGGCGAGGCGGGACATACGGCGCCACGGCGTGCCCGCGTCGCCGTTGGCGAGGGCGCTCAGCGGGGCACTGGTAAAAAAGGGAAAATAGCGGCCCACCCGGTCGACGCTCGGCATCAGCAGCCCGCAGAGCGGCGCCGCCGACCACATGCCGGCCGGCAGCACGAACTGCCAGACGGGTGACACGAGATAGCTGTCGAGCCAGGACTCGGAAACCGAGCGCAAAGCGAAGAGACCTGACTGCATCCATTCGTCCGCGAGGCCGATCTGGTCGCGCGGCAGGCTTCGCGTGACAAAGTCGCCCAGTGACGGGATCTTGCCGTAGAAGCCGAATTCGCCGACGAGGCCGACACTGCCCATCACATGCGGCCCGGGCAGGTAAAGCTGACGAGCTCGCGCAGCCGGAACGGGTTCTGCACGCTGCTCGCGGTCACTTCGAGCACGATGCGCTTGCCGTGGATCAGCAGGGCAGCGACGAATCGCTCCGGACCGGCACCGGGCCGGATCTCACCCTCGTCGAACAGGCGGAACAGCGCCCAGGGGCCGGTCTTGACCATGTACTTCTCGCCATCCTTGGCGCTGGCCGTGACGATGCGTACCTGATTCGTCGCGCGCGGACCGGGCCAGGTCGCGCGCTGCGGTACCTGCGGGCCGTGCGCATAGCGGAACACCTGGCCGTCGACATCGAGCGTCATCTGTTCGATCGTGGCATCCATTTCCAGGACCTTGAACTCGAACGACAGGTCCATGGCCTTGCCCCCCGACGGGAAGAACACGTCGCGTATGCGTGCGGCCTTCTGGAACGATGCCAGCGATGCCTGGCCGCCACCGGGTTGCCGCAGCACCCAGGTCGGCCCGGACACGTCGGCCATCGGCGCGAGCCGACTCTGGAAGAACTGATCCATCATCCCGCCCTGGCTGAACATGCGCGAGAAATCGGCCAGCGTCACTTCCTGCGTCGCGGAGCGTTCGAACGGATAACGTCCCTGGATCGCGCGCCGGCAGAACTCGCCGAGCGAGCTGTCCAGTTCCCCGCCCAGCGTGCTGCGGATGCTGCCGTCGGTCTGGCGGCTGCTGCTCTCGGCGAGGTTTTCCAGCATGCCCCGCAGCGGCATCGGCAGCTGTGCGGCCTCGGCGCGCACGCGCGTGAGCACTTCGGTCGACGGCACGCTCAGGGTCGTGCGCGTCGCGAGCGCCGCCTGTGTGCCGGACATGTTCATGTAGACCTCGTTGAACAGCTTCATCACGTTGTCGATCTGCGGCGCGCCGCTGTCGGTGCGCACGAGCCGGCGTATCGGTTCGAAGCGGTCGTCGACGATGCGCTCGAGCCGCTCTTCGCGGCGCGCGGCGGCCGGCACCATCGAGGGGCCGAGCGTGCGACGCAGATCGTCGGCGGCGGTGTTGACCTGGCGCTTGGCCTGGGTCAGCAGCGACTGGTCGTTCGCGTTGTCGGGCTTGATCAGGGTCGTCTCGCGTGCGACCGCGCGCAGGAACTGCGCGATCGGGGAATCGGGAGCGGACAGGATGCGCGCGGTCTCGATGCTCTGCGACATGGAGGCGCTCTCGATGAGCCGCACATCGGCGAGGTAGGCTTCCCACAGGCCGACGTATTCGTGCAGGTACAGCCGCTTCAGGTCGCGCTGCAACGCGCCTTCGCTCAAGGCTTCCAACTGTTGCTGCGGCCGCTGCGCGACGCGGTCGAGCACCCAGGCCTCCTCGTTCTCGAGCAGGCCCAGCACCGACTCGGCTTCGGGCAGGAACACGTTGTGGTAGCCGTGGAACGTGAACAGGCCGGGGATGCCTTTGGTGAGAGGCTGCCCGCTGGCGCGTCGGAACACGAGCGTGGCCTGCGGGCCGCCGGCCTCGGCAACGGTGAAGTCGCTCAACGCGCCGTTGTTGAGGCGATTCTTGAGACGGCTGTAGGCGCGCTGCGCCAGCGAGTAGCGTGCGAGCTGTTCGCGCTTCTGCTTGACCAGCTCCTGGTCGACGGGAAACGGCGAGGCCACCGAATCGGCCGACAGCAGGCGAGAAAGATGCACGAACAGCTGGTCCCGCTGTTCCTGCGTCGCCGACGGCGGCAGGCTGCGTTCCCAGTCGAGGCGCAGGAAGGCTTCCACCGTCGCCGCGTCATAGTGCTTGGGGTCGTTGAACATGAGGTAGACCTTGAGCGTCTCGTAGGTCAGCTCGAGATTGTCCTCGGGGGTCGTGCGCAGCAGTTCTTCGAGACGGCGCACGGTGCGCGGCAGCAGCGCGCGTTCGATCGCCTTGCGATACGAGTCCTGAGCAGCGGCGTCGAGCTTGGTGCCCTGGTACAGGCCATAGGTCAGGTTCACGGGCGGATCGCCGACGGTGAAGTTCGGCCCGTCGGCGAGCCTGGCCAGCGCATTCAGGCCCGGCAGCAGCTCCAGCAGGGTCCCGCCTTCGCCTTTCTGCATGTTCTTCAGATGGCCGTCGACGAGTGCCGTCTTCGAATCGACGAAATCGATGTAGCCGGTATTGCGCTTGTAGCTCACGGCCCAGCCGATCACGGCAAGCGTGAGCAATGCGATGACGCCGAGGTGGCCGGCGATGCTGAGCAGCCGCTCACGCCGCTCGGCGCGGCGATTGCGGCCAGCCAGATGCGCTTCGGGGAATATGACTTTGTGCAGAAGATCCTGCAGGAAGAAGCTCTTGCCGCTCTTGGGCGTCTGCTGCAGCGACACGCGGCCGTCGAAGCCGAGGCTGCGGTTCAGGCTGCCGAGCAGGCGGTCGAACGGCGTGCCTTCCTGCGTACCGCTCGTGAAATAGACACCCCGCAGCATTGCCGTCGGTGCGAACTTCGAATCGGCGAACACGTTCTGCAGCAGTTGCCGCACGAGCGGGGTCAGGTTCGAGAAGTGCTGCGGCAGGGTGTAGGCGCGTGCCCGACGCGCGGTGTCGTTCTCGCTCAGCATCAATTCGGGCAGCTTGTCGAACAGACGCCGCGCGAGCGCGTCCATTTCCTGCTCCATCTGCTTGCCGAGCTGGTCGCGATTCGCGTCGCCGCCGATCTGCAATGGCAGGGTGAAGCCCCAGACCTGGGCGCGCTCCTCCTTGCTGAGATTGGCGAAATACTCGTTGAAGCCGCCAAGCAGATCGACCTTGCTCACGAGCACGTAGATCGGGAACGCGATGTTGAGGTTTTCGGTGAGTTCGTTGAGCCGCGCGCGGATGCGTGCCGCATGGCGCACGCGTTCGTCTTCGCTGGAGGTGAGCAGGTCGGCGACGGAAATCGTCAGGATCGCGCCGTTGAGCGGCTGGCGCGGACGGAACCGCTTGAGCAGCTTGAGGAAACCCTCCCACTCTGCCTTGTCTGCCGCCGCGTCGCTTTCCTGGGTGGTATAGCGGCCGGCAGTATCGAGCAGCACGGTCTCGTCGGCGAACCACCAGTCACAGCTGCGCGTGCCGCCGACGCCGCGGATGCTTTCCTTGCCCATCTCCTCGGCCAGCGGGAAGCGCAGGCCGCTGTTGAGCAAGGCTGTGGTCTTGCCCGAACCCGGTGCGCCGATGAACACGTACCAGGGGATCTGGTACAGATACTTCTGGCCGAACTGGGCGAGCAGTCCGCCTTCTTTCTTTCCGCCGAAGCGGGTTTTCTTGAGCTGTCCCAGAGCTCGCTCGAAATTCGCGCGCAGTTCGTCGATCGCCGCGCGGGACGGATCGTCCGGCGTCGCCGGCTTCGCTTCGCGCAGGCCCATGACCGCGTCGATGAGGCGCGCGTTCATGCGCTGCTTCTTCCAGACGCGAACCAGCAGGCGCAGCAGCACGAGCACGAAAACGCCGATGATGATCCAGGCACGCACGGCAGCGGGCTCGAGCGGCCGGTAGTTCGCGAACGCGAACAGCGGGCCGAGGAACCAGATCGCGAGGGCGAGTGCGATCAGGCCGAGCGTGATGAACACATAGCGATTGAAGATCAGCGACAAAAGACGGCGCAACACTAGCGAACCTCCTTGTTCAGCTCGGCAGGCGAGGCGAACACCGTGATCTCGACGCGGCGGTTCTGCGCGCGGCCGGCCGGCGTCGCGTTGTCGGCGATCGGATCGGCTTCGCCGCGGCCTTCCGTGGTGATGCGGCCAGGAGCGCGCACGGTCGCATCGATCTGCGTCGCGACGGCACGCGCGCGCTCCTGCGACAGTTCCCAGTTCGAGGGGAAGCGCACGCTCCGGATTGGTCTGTCGTCGGTATGTCCGCTGACGAGGACCCGGCCGCGCACCTCGCCGATGGCCGTGGCGATGCGATCGACGATGTCGCGGAACTGCGGACGGATGGTCGCACTGCCGGATTCGAACAGACCGTCACCGCGTATGATCACGGTGCTCTGTTCCGCGTTCTCGCGCACCGAGACGAGGCCTTCGCGGATCTCCCTTTCCAGGAATTTCGAGAAGCGCAGCGGCGGTGGCGCGTCGCGCACGACCGGCGGCGGTGTCGGCAGCTTCAGGCTGCTGATCGCGATGAACGTCTTGTCCGAGCGTGCCGCTAGCCAGAATGCGAGCAGCATGTAGAAGCCGATACCGAGCAGCACGGCGACGATGGCCGATACCCAGACCGGAATCATGCCCCAGATGCGCGGCAGCTCCGCGGCGTGGCCCTGCCAGTTGATCGACAGCGCCCGGTCGGGCACGCCGCGCGCGGTCTTGATGATGTCGGCGAGACGCCGCTTGAGGTTCTCCAGCTGGCTCTGGCCGTTGGAGACGATGCGGTAGCGGCCTTCGAAGCCGAGCGCGATGCAGTAATACATCAGCTCCAGCACATCAATGTATTGCGCCGGCGTCTGTGCGAGCTTCGCGAGCAGCTGGAAGAACTTCTCGCCGCCCCAGGTTTCGTTGTGGAACGTCACCAGCAGCGAATTCTTCGACCATGCACCGGAGCCACCCCAGGGCGTCTGCGCTGCGGCCTCGTCGAGCACGGTGCACAGGCAATAGCGTGATGCGACGATGTGTTCGGCCGGAATTCCCTGGGCCTTCGCCGCCGCATCGAAGCGACGGATCTCGTCCGCGAGATAGGTGCGCAGCCGGTCCGGATCGGCGTTGTGAACGAGCGTGCGGATCTGGTAGACGAGATTGAGAATGGGATTGGCGAGCGCGATCAGCGGCGAGTTCCCGGACGGGATCTCCGGCTCCGACGATTGCCACGCCGGCTGCGCGCCGACGGACAGCGGTGCCGCCGTGCCGCCCGGACTCGGCATCACGAAGGTGCGGTTGTTGCCGGCGTTGAACGAAGGGTTGGACATGGTCGGTTCTGTCAGGGGTTCAGTTGCTGCCTGCTGTCAGCGCGGCGCGTTGCGAGCGCGCCGCCTGCAGGTTCCGCTCAGCGGCGCACGGCCCAGCATTCGAGTTCGAGGTCGGGAAAGTCGCCGGCGACATGCAGCGCCAGCGTGCCGGTGTTCTGCAGCTGTTTCCACAAGTCCGCGGCCGTATCCATCTCGAAATAGTGGTAACCCGCATGATAGGGAATCTGGCGCGGCGCGACCGGCAGCAGGCGCAGGCCCACTCCGGGCAGGTGCAGGTTGACGAGGTCGCGGATCTTGTCCGCCGGGCCGATCTTGACCTGGGTCGGGAAGTTCGACCGCAGGGTCTCTGGTGGCGTGC
Source organism: Rhodanobacteraceae bacterium (assembly GCA_045864815.1). Taxonomy (GTDB): domain Bacteria; phylum Pseudomonadota; class Gammaproteobacteria; order Xanthomonadales; family Rhodanobacteraceae; genus Tahibacter. The sequence goes on from BTVG01000033.1 coordinate 6,924, forward strand.
TCGCGTGTACCGCAAGGATGAACTGGGCGTTGCGCAGCAGCTCGGTGTCACTGACATGGCCCACACGTACACCGTAGTTGCGGATCTGCAGGTCGATCTGTACGGCGTTCTGCTCCAGCACCGTCGACAGACCGCGACGTAGCAGGAACATCAGCGGCATGATGCAGCCATACAGATCGTCGTGGTCGTAGTGCGGCCAGCTCGTCGGCCGCCGCGATGCTTCCATGAACGTCGCGAGCTCGCCGGCGATCTGCACCAGGACCGCATAGAAACGCTCCGGGTGCAGTACGGACGGGTTGATCAGATGCGCGAGCAGGGGCTGATAGCGATTCAGCATCTGCAGCAGCAGGAACTCGCCGACCTCCGACACGCCGCCGCGGCCCGGCTGGCTCAGGCGGTCGGCGAGCACGTCGGCGCGCTGGTTGACCAGCCCGTGCAATTCGTTGAGCAGCGACATCAGATAGGCGAATGCCGAGCACGCGACGACCGGCGGGATGTACTCGCCATCCAGCAACAGCTGTCGGTCGCTGCGGCACTCGACCACGCGTGCCACGCCGATGCCAAGCCAGCCGTCGGCGAGGTCCTTCTCCAGTACCAGACGCAGGCGTGGCGTGCCGAGCTGCAGATCCGCCGGTTCGCCCGCAATCGAATTCTCGTCCCGGACCACCGCATCACTGACCGAATAGCGTGCGAGCGAGGCCGGATGATCCTCGAACACGACGTGCTCGGTACCGGGTCGCTTCAGCGGCAGCGCGAGGTATACCGTCTGGTTGACCACACCTTCCTTGAAATGCAGCGGCTCGGGCGCGGCGCTCTGCACCGGGAATGCGAACGAGGTGCCGTCGGGCAGCAGCCCGACGGCGCTCTGGATCGCGAGCTTGCCGACGGCGAGTGCGGCAACATCCAGGCGCAGTTCACGGAAGCCCCAGAAGAACGGCTCGGCCGCCAGCGTGCGCTGGTGCGTATGGAACTCGAAATAGCGTTCCTGCTGCTGGAAATGCTGCGGGCGCAGGAACATGCCCTCGGCCCAGACGACTTTCTTGTACGGGTCCATCTCACCTTCCCTGGTCGGCGGTGCGGCATCGGTTCATGGCGATCACTTCTTCTTCAGCGGCGGGCCGACCAGTGTGACCTTGCGTTCTTCGAGAGTGACCTTGTATTCGACCGTCGGCTTTCCGCTCTTGAGGAATTCCGGCAGCTTGATCCACTTCTTGCGCTGCGGCGGCAAGTCGAGCGCCGCGCGCCAGACGCTGTTCTCCATGTCGCGGAAACCGACCATGACGCCGATCGCGTCTTCATCGGCATCGAAGGTGTAGCTCTTCTTGACGGTCGCGCCGGGCTGGATCGGGAACGGATCCTTCAGGACGACCACGCCGTCGAGATCCCCCTTCGTTTCGTCAGCCAGCGTGAAATAGTCGGCGGTCATGAACGGTGCCGCGCGCTTGAGCTTGAGCACGGTCACCACGGCGGGAGAGGGTCTCAGGTTGATGTCCGGATTGAGCCGGCTGTCGGCCGTGACGACGACCTCGACCGTCACCGGGTTGCGCTTCTTCGGCGCGGACGAACAGCCTGCCGCCGCCAGTAGCGACAGACAGCAAAGCAGTCCGGCGAGGCGGACCAGACGGCGCTGCCACGAGCGTTCGGCGGCGCGGACGGTCGGGAGGACGGAGGACGACACGGGCGAGCGGGTGGCGGTCATGGCGATGTCGGCACTGATGGGTTGAAGAAGGCGGACGAGTCGGGGAGCTTGTCCGTCGGGCGAAACGTGGTGATGACAACGGCGGAACGTGATACTTCGCGGCGGCGATCGCAGACGCTCAGACCGGATCCGGGCTGGCCTCGGCGACGAGGCTGGCGACATTCTGGTCGGGCCAGGGCATGGTGATCTCGTTCGGGCGTCCGATCCATACCGCGAGTGCGCTGTAGTTGTCCTGCAGCGGCGTGCCGCGCAGTTCGATCAGTTGCTGCATCTGCAGCAGCCACTCCTCGGCGGAGTCGGCGCGGGTAAGGTTGTCGACCATCTCCGCTTCGAGCACCACTTCCCAGAAGCCGTCGGTGCAAATCAGGAACGCGTCACCTTCGTCGACGTCGAACGCAGTGTCGAGGGCGACCGGCGGCACGCCGTCGCCCATGCCCAGTGCGGCGAACAGCAGGTTGCGCTTGGCGTGGTTGCGGATCTCACTCTCGCGGATGACGCCGGCGTCGACGAAGGTCTGCACGACGCTGTGGTCCTTGGTCAGCTGCCGGCAATGGCGCTTGCGGAACAGGTACAGCCGCGTGTCGCCGAGATTCGACCACTGCGCCTTCTGCGCATTGCCGTCGAGAAACAGCGCGGCGACGGTCGCGCTCATCTTGCGCAGGCCGCCGGTCAGCTGCTGGCCGTAGCGGATCGCCACATCGGTCTGCGTGATGATGCGCTCGATGTTCTCGCGGCTGAGTTCCGGCGCGTGCGAATACGCCGACAGCACCGTGCGCACGGCCGTTTCCGATGCGATGTCGCCGCCGCCGTGACCACCCGCACCGTCGCAGACGATGAAGCAGGCGCCGCCATCGGAAGTCCAGTAGCCGCAGGCGTCTTCGTTGTAGTCACGTCCGCCCTGACCCGACAGCGTGGCGAACTCGATGCGGATACCGCTGCCAGCGACGTAGGTATTCACCGGCTCTTCCCCGTGTTGATGCGATCGATCTCCTGTTCATACGCGCGCGCGAAGGCGCGCTGGAACAGGTTCTCGAACTCTTCGCGTGCCTCGCCGACCATTTCCTGGTAGCCGCTCTCGTAGAGATCCCAAAGGCGCGCCTTGTGCTTGGCCGGCATCACCGTCTCCAGGCCGCTCTTCTCGCCGGCGCGAGCGAGGAAGCGGTCCGGGCCCAGCATGGCGGCGACGTCGTACATGGCCGCGCGCGAGCCGGCGAGCAGGCCGACCTGATGGGCCGACAGATCGTCGAATGCGTCATCGATCGCGCGCAGCGGCGGCATGAAGCCCGGAGATCCGCGGCCGAGCAGTTGCGTCAGCGCCGCCGAGCCGTCGGGCGCGAACTTGAGCGGGTTATTGCCGTCGGTGGCGATGATCGTCACGTTGGCACGCATTTCGTGTTTGGTGGACGAGCGTCCGTGCATGAGCCGGATGGTGCCCGCGGTCATCGCGGCGACGATTCTGCCCAGCATTTCCATTGCCTGGGGCGTGAAATCACTGATGTGATTCACGTCGATGCCACAGCCGCGCGCGAACGCCGCGCGCAGGATCGCCGCGGCGTCCTGATCGACCGTCGTCGCCGCACCGGCTGCTGGCACGGCACCTGCCGGCGCGGGTGCGCTCGCGACGTTCGCCGATGCCGGTGCGGCCGGCCGGGGGGCTGGCGCCATGGCGACGGGATCGGGCGGGCGTGGCACGCTGTCTGGCATTGCTGGTGGTACCGCCGGTGGTGCCATGGCTGGTGGTGCCGGCGGCGCTATGGTCGGCGACATCGGGGGTGATACGACCGCCGCCATCGGCAGCACGTCGTCAAAGTGCGTGATCGCGGTAGCCGGGTCGACAGGCGGGCCGGAGCCCAGCAGATCCGCCATCATCCGCTCGGCCGCAGCGGCCGAGCCGGGGGGCGCAGGTGCCGGTGGCATTGCCGGTGCCGGGGCGGCAGGACGCGCGGCCGCGGAAACCGGTGGTGGCACGATCGGCGCGCCGTCGTCGGACAGGGCGGCTGGCAACACGAACAGCGAATCGATTTCGAGACCGTGATCGAGCGACACGCTCGCGCCGCTGTCGGCGGTGCCGACATCGAGCAGTCGCATGGGATCGAGCGGACTGCGGTCGAGGTCGAGCACGCGCTGACGCTGGTGCGCTTCCTCGGCGGGCTCGGCAAGCACGTCGTTGCCGATGACCTGCAATTCGGAAAACACCTCGCGCACCGCGGCTTTCTCGCTGAAGTCCTCGATCGACACGTCACCGGGTGCGAGTCCCGGGGTCAGACTGCCGCCGTAGGGCGCCGGCGCCGCCGCCGGCGTGGGCGGCGAGAACACGTCGAAGTCGTCGGGAATCATCTGCACCGGCTTCGGTCGTGACGCTACCGGCGCCGCTGCGGGCACCGGCGCCGGGCGCGATGCCGCGGGCTTCGGTGCACCCGACGCTGGCGTTGCGCGATAGGCCGGCGTGTCCGGCGACGGCGTCGCGGCCGGCGTCGGCGAAACCACGACCGGTGTAACGACAGGCGGAATGACTGCAGCGACCGGAGCCGCTGCCAGCGACGTCGCCGCGCGCAGGCCGAGCACATATCGACCGACGAGCAACTGGTCGGACGGGCTCATCGTGCAGCTGCGGCCGGGTGCGAGCTCGCTGCCATTGATGAACAGCGAGCTGTTGCTGCTGAGATTGCTGATGTCGACGGTGCCGACGGCGGTCATGCTCAGGCGTGCCTGGTGGCGCGAGATCAGTCGTTCCGGGTCGTTCAGTGGCAGGTCGTTGTCGCTGCCGCGGCCGATGCTGATCGGTGTGTCCAGCGCACGGCTCAGCGGCGCGGCCAATGCCTGGCCGTTGTAGGACAGCACCACGAGTTCCAGCCTGACCGACATTCACGCTCCCTCGTGCGCGTCCGCTGCGTTTCGGAACCTGCGGCGCCTGTCGGTCGCGCTACGTCGCTGCGGAACCGACCCGTCTGCGCACAGGCCAAGCCCTGAAAATTTTGAAGCTATCAAAACATACCTGCCTTCGCAAACGCAGCAGGGCAGCGTGGTCGTCCGTGTGCGCGGCATCGCAATTTTGCGCGTCGCGCGTATCGATACGGCACAGCGATGTAATGACGCCGTCTCGCGGGCGGCGTACGCTGAACCGGGAACTCCGACACGGAATCGACTCATGCGACCGCGCGATAACGACACGACGTTACGCTGCGTGATACTGCGCCCGGTCGCGTCAACGCGCACGTCACGAACCATTTACACAGTATCGCGACGAGCAGCCCACGAAATATGAATCGGGGTCACAAAGACCAAACCTGCTCTTTGCACTGCGCATTCTTTTCGCCTAAATTGCATATGACGCCCTCCCTTTCCGATTCTCAGGCATGGACGCAACTGTAAACGCGCGCGTCACTCCGATCATTTCCGGCAAGAATCCCCACGCGGATCTGGCGCCGGGAAACGCGCTCGTTGCAGGCATGCGGTTGCGTGAGTTCGAAATCGTCGAGACGCTGGGCGAAGGCGGGTTCAGCATTGTCTACGGCGCTCGCGATCTGCAGCTCATGCGCGACGTCGCCATCAAGGAATACATTCCGATCTCGCTCGCCGGTCGCGTCGCATCGACCACGGTGCGTATCCGCTCCGAGCACAACCGTGAAACCTTCGAAGCCGGTCTCAACGGCTTCATCAACGAAGCGCGCCTGCTCGCGCAGTTCAAGCACCCCGGCCTCGTCGAGGTGCTGCAGTTCTGGGAGGAAAACGGCACGGCCTACATGGTGATGCCGCGCTACACCGGCAAGACACTGCGTTCGGTCCTCAAGGAAATGGGCGGCAAGGGCGACGAGCCATGGCTGCGTGGCATCGTCGCGCCGGTGCTCGACGTGCTGGATCTGCTCCACTCGCGCAATGTGTTTCACCGCGACATCGCACCGGACAACATCCTCATCAAGAACGACGGCACGCCGGTGCTGCTCGATCTGGGGTCCGCGCGTGAGGTCGTCACCGGCCTGCAGAAAGCGATCACTGTCGTGGTGAAGCCGGGCTATGCGCCCATCGAGCAGTACTCGAGCGATTTCGCACTGCCGCAGGGGCCGTGGACCGACGTCTATGCCGTCGGTGCGCTGCTGCACTTCGCCATCGTCGGCTGTCCGCCGCCGGCGTCGATCTCTCGCATCATGAAGGACTCGCTGCAGCCGCTGGCCGCAGCAGGGCTCAGTGGTTACTCGCGTGAATTCCTGACCGCAGTCGATCGCGCGCTCGCACTGCAGCCGAGCGACCGGCCCCAGTCGATTGCCGAGTTGCGCGCGTTGCTGCGCGTGACGGAGAACGACAGGACCATCATCAATCTCGTGCCGCCGCCGCAGATTCCGGCAGCCACGCCGGCGGTTGCGCCGGTCGTCACGGCGGTGCCCGAGACAGCAGAGACCGCTGCGGTCGATATCGATCTGCCCGGGGGCGAGGACGAACGCACCGTGATCGTGTCGGCACAGGAAGTCGCCGCTCTCGTGCAGCAGCTCGCGGGTGCGAAGGCCGCTGCTGCGGCAGCGGCCGCCGAGGCCGTCATGCCGGCAGCCGCGATCGAGCCTTCGCCGGTCGCTGCCACGGTTGCGCAGGCTGCGCCCCCGGGCGTCGCCGGGCATGAACCGACGCGCGTCATCACGCCACCGGCCGCAGAACCGGTGCCGGCAGCATCGGCCGAGGTCGTCATACCGCCGCCTTTCGGCCTGCCTGACGTCGCCCCGATTGCCGTTTCCGTACCGGCTGTTGACGCGCCAGCCACAACCTTGGCGGGATCGATCATCGACACGGCCATGCCGCCGGCCGGTGACGCTGCGCCGGGGGCCGTCAGCGTGCCGCCTGCGGCGACACCGGTCGCCGAAGCTCCGGCGCCCAAGTTGCCGCCGGCGATCGAGCTCACGCTCGAGCCCATGGACAAGCCCCAAACGGTCCCTGCCGATGAGCCGGTCGTCGTTTCCGAGTCGCGGCTGGAGCCGGTGTCGTTGCCACTGGCGCGCCCGCCGGCCGGCACGCCGGGCGACAGCGACGCGACCGTCGTGATGCCGGCGCCGCGACCGCTCGTCGATGCCACGAAACCGTCGTCCAGGCCCGTAGCGTCGCCGGTCAAGCCGGCCGTTGCCGCGGCAAGCGATGCCACGGTCATCATGGCCGCGCCCGAAGCGGTCGCACTGGCACGCAGTGTCGCCGCCTCGGCGCCGGTCCCCGCCGCGGCCAATGCCGACGCGCCGACGATCGTGATGCCGTCGCCGGTGGTGCTGGCGAAGCCGGCGCCATCGGCGCTGGAGCTCGATCCGCTGGCCATGCCGTCGAAGCACGAGAAGCCCGAAAGCAACAGTTTTCCCGAAATGGAAGATTTGCTTTCTGGTCGACTTGCCGCCGAATCACGCCCTGTCGTGGTTCCGGCCGCACAACCGGTGCGCAGCGATGCCGGCACCAGCTCCGCGGTCACGGCCGGCGCGAAACCGCTGCCGTCGTGGCTGCTGCCGGCCGTGGGTGGTGGATTGCTCGTGATCGCAGCGAGCGTGCTGACCTGGTACCTCACCTCGACGCCGGAGTCCGTCGTGCCGCCGCCGCCGATCGTCGCGGCGCCGGTCAGCGAGGCGACGGTCACGGAGGCCGTGCCGGCATCCGCCGCCGTGTCCGACACCCCGGTAGCCGCGGCGGTCACGACCGACCCCGCCGTCGCCCCGATCGATACGGCAGCAGAGACGACCGCCACCGATCCGAACACCGCGCCGGTCGCCGCGATCGATCCGGCGCCGGTCGCGACGGCCGACAGCGCCGCAGCACTGCCGGTCGATCCGAATCAGGTGCTCGCACCGATTGCGGCGCCGCCCGAAACCACGTCGGCGAGCTTTGAAGGCCCGGGCCAGACCATTCCCCCGGCCGTTACCGCGACAGCGGCCGAGGCTCCGGCCCCGACACCCGTGCCTGCCGCGACTGCAACAGCGAGCGCGACAGAGGCACCGTCGAGCGGCGACACGGTGAGGACCGTTGATCTGACCGCGGCGACCACGCGCGATGAAGCACCTGCGCGCCCGCGGGAATCCGCAACCCGTGCCAAGCGCGAGACCAATAAAGTCGCGGTGGCGAAAACCGGAAACGTGCGACTCAGCATCCAGCCCTGGGGCGAAGTGTGGGTCAACGGCAGTCTCAAGGGAGTGAGCCCGCCGATGCGTTTCCTGCAGCTCGAGCCGGGTACCTACAACGTGGAGCTGCGCAACCCGGGACTGCAGTCGATGCGCCGGCAACTCGTCGTAACGGCCGGTCAACCCGCGACGATCGAACATCGTTTTCAGCAGTCCGCCGGAGGTAGCGGCGCAGGACAGTAACGACACCGGTCCGCCGGTTGTACGGAACAGGACGTCGGGGGGCGCCTGACAACATCGGATCCCGCCGGCGCTTCCTGCCGGTGCGCCGTCGGTTTCGTGCCGACGGCGTTCGCGTCGCCGGCATGGCCCGGCACGCAGTGTAGGGCTCGCGGATCGCGCGCCAGACCGAACGATCAGTCATGGGTTATGGACAGGGGAGCGTCACTTGCGTAATACGAAATTCAGTGCCGGATCACGCCACGTCAAATTTGCGTCGGCTTTCATCCTTGCCGTCTGCCTCGGCGCCTGCGCCGCCAACAAACCCAAGCCCGCTCCGGCGCCGCCGCCGGATCCGGCCGAGGTCGCCCGCCAGCAGGCCGAGGTCCGTGGCAAGGACACACTGGCGAAAGGGGTAGGGGAATACGAAGCCGGTTCCTACGCCCAGGCCGAGGCCACCTTGCTATCGCCCGACATCTGGTCCGCGAGCGATGCGGTCAAGATCGTCGCGTTGAAGCACCTCGCGTTCACGTACTGCGTGACCGAGCGCCCTCTGCTGTGCCGCCAGTCCTTTGAACGTGCGCTGCAGCTCGATCCGAACTTCGACCTCACACCGGCGGAACACAATCATCCGCTGTGGGGGCCGGAATTCAAGAACGCGAAGAATGCGCACTAGTCGCCGACCGTAATTTCCCGGTCGCGGCGTCATTCGCGACGGGCAGAAGACAGGGGTCACAATGAGTTTCATCGATGTCGAATCGCTGCTCGCCCCGCTGGACGTCAACGGTGCCTGCGGTGTCGAGCTCGACTACGACGGCGAATTCCTTGCGCTCGAACGCAGCATCGAGGGACAGCCCGAGCGGCAGTACGGCGATACAGTGATTCCCGCCGAAGGGCCGGACTGGGCGCTCGTGCAGCGTCAGGCCGTCAACCTGCTCGGACGCAGCAAGGATTTTCGCCTCACCGTGTTCATCACGCGTGCGCTCGTGCGCAAGCACGGCCTGGCCGGTGCGGTCGAAGGCGTTGCCTTGACGCTGGAGCTTGCGCGTCGCTTCTGGGACGACGCCTTCCCGGCGCTTCGGGTCGACGGCGAGTACGATCCTCTGCCGCGCAGCAATGCGCTCAGCGGTCTGTCTGCCGCCGAGGGGTTCATCGGCGACCTGCGGGCGACGTCGCTGCCGACGCGCCAGCTTGGCGTGATGGACTGGGCGGTCATTGAGAAGGTCGCCGCGAATCGCGACACGTCGGGATCTGCGCCGTTCGCTCGTCATCAACTGGAACCGTTGCTGCTCGAAGAGATCGGTGCCGGCAATCCCCATCTGGCCGCGCTGCTGGAACTGCGCGCACTCGTGAGCGATCTCGACACGCTGTGCCGCGATCGGCTCGGTCCGAGCGAAGCCCCGGATCTGCCCGCGCTGCTGAGCTGGATCGATCTCGTGTTTCCGGTTCACCTGCAACGCAAGGCGGCCGCCGGCAACGACGACGTCGGTGAGACGGCGCCTGACACAACGGTTGCCGACGCGGCTGCGGTGGTAGCCCAGGGGGCTTACGGCGGCGTGCCGCAGCGGGCGCTCACGCGACAGGATGCGGTACGTATGCTCGATGCAGTCTGCGAGTTCCTCGAATCCACCGAGCCGGCCAATCCCGCGCCGCTGTTGATCCGGCGTGCGCGCGGTCTCATCGGCATGGACTTCCTGCAGATCCTGCGTGAGCTGGCGCCCGACGGACTCGCCCAGGCCGAGCTGCTGGCCGGCACGAACCGGAGCTGAGCCATGGCCACGTTCGTCGCCGGATTCCCGAATCACGCTTCAACGTCCGACCTGGCCGCCGCCGTGCAGCCGGCAGGTTCGTTCCCCGGCAGTCCGATTCCTGCCCTGCATTGCACGCAACCCGACAGTCCAACGGCGAAATCCAGGAGAGTGGACCCATGAGCGGTTCAAAATTCACCCGCACCAACAAGAGCAGCGCGCAGAAGTTCATCGGCCGCAACCGGGCGCCGCGCGTGCAGATCGAGTATGACGTCGAGGTCTACGGTTCCGAGAAAAAGGTACAGATCCCGTTTGTCATGGGCGTCATGGCCGATCTCGCCGGCAAGCCGGTCGAGGATCTGCCGCCCGTTGCGGACCGCAAGTTTCTCGAGATCGACATCGACAACTTCGACGATCGCATGAAGGCGATCAAGCCACGTGTCGCCTTCACCGTGCCGAACACGCTGACTGGCGAAGGCAACATGGCAGTCGATATATCGTTCGAGAGCATGGACGACTTCTCGCCGGGTGCCATCGCCAGGAAGGTCGACGCACTGTCGCAGCTGCTCGATGCGCGCACGCAGCTGAACAACCTGCTGACCTACATGGACGGCAAGACCGGCGCCGAAGAGCTCATCGCCAAAGTGCTCAACGATCCTGCCCTGCTCAAGTCGCTCGCGGCCGCGCCTCAGGCCCCGCAGGCGCCGAAGGCCGATACCGACAACAGCGCCGGCTGAGCGCACAGACCACGGGGAAACCACTCATGGCGCAGAATCAAGTTCTCCAGGAAAAGCAGACTGCTTTCGCCGAAGCCGGCGATTTCGCTTCGCTGCTGCAGAAAGAGTTCAAGCCCAAGACCGACGAAGCCAAGGAGGCGGTGCAGATTGCCGTGCGCACGCTCGCCGAGCAGGCGCTGTCGAACACGGTCACGATAGGCCACGACTCCTACAAGGCGATCGAAGCGATCATCGCCGAGATCGATCGCAAGCTGTCCGAGCAGATCAACGCGATCATCCATCACGCCGACTTCCAGCAGCTCGAGAGCGCCTGGCGCGGGCTGCACTATCTCGTCAACAACACCGAAGTCGACGAGATGCTCAAGATCAAGTTCATGCCCATCTCCAAGCGCGACCTGCATCGCACCTTGCGTCGCCACAAGGGCATAGGCTGGGACCAGAGTCCCATCTTCAAGAAGATCTATGAAGCGGAGTACGACCAGCTCGGCGGTGTGCCCTATGGCTGCATCGTCGGTGACTATCACTTCGACCACTCGCCGCCGGACGTGGAACTGCTGACGGAAATGTCCAAGATCGCGGCTGCGTCGCATTGCCCGTTCATCGCGGGTGCGGCGCCGACCATCATGCAGATGGAAACGTGGCAGGAACTCTCCAATCCGCGCGACCTCACGAAGATCTTCGAGAACACCGAATACGTCGCCTGGCGCAGTCTGCGCAATTCTGAGGACTCGCGTTATCTCGGCCTGGCCATGCCGCGCTTCCTGGCGCGCCTGCCCTATGGCGCGCGCACCAACCCGATCGACGAATTCGATTTCGAGGAATCGACCGACGGCGCCAACCACAGTGCCTATTGCTGGGCCAACTCGGCCTATGCCATGGCCGTGAACATCAATCGCTCGTTCAAGTATTACGGCTGGTGCACGTCGATCCGCGGCGTGGAATCCGGCGGTGCGGTCGAGGGCCTGCCGACGCATACCTTCCCGTCGGACGACGGCGGTGTGGACATGAAGTGTCCGACCGAAATCGCGATCTCCGATCGCCGCGAGGCGGAACTCGCGAAGAACGGTTTCATGCCGCTGATCCACCGCAAGAACACCGATATCGCCGCGTTCATCGGCGCGCAGTCGCTGCAGAAGCCGGCCGAATACTACGATCCGGATGCGACGGCCAATGCGAATCTCGCTGCGCGCCTGCCGTATCTGTTCGCGTGCTGCCGCTTTGCGCATTACCTGAAGTGCATCGTGCGCGACAAGATCGGCTCGTTCATGGAGCGCGACGACATGGAGCGCTGGCTCAACGACTGGATCATGAACTATGTCGACGGTGATCCGGCCAACTCTTCCCAGGAGACCAAGGCGAGCAAGCCACTGGCTGCCGCCGAGGTCCAGGTACAGGAGGTGGAAGGCAACCCCGGCTTCTATACCTCGAAGTTCTTCCTGCGCCCGCACTATCAGCTCGAAGGGCTGACCGTGTCGTTGCGCCTGGTTTCCAAGCTTCCGTCCGTCAAATCTGGCGGGCAGTGAGGGCTGAGCGAGGCCTTTGACCGACGCTCGGCAGGACTGAACCGGCAACCCCTGGTGTAACAGGCCGGTTCTCTTTATCCATCGAAGTTAAGGACTAAACGTATGGCATCTCTCGGAATGGGCAACCTCCTCGCGTCCCCGCAGCTGTCGGTCGACACGGCCCCCAAAGATTCGCAGCAGGACTTCCACCTCAAGATCGCCGGCATCAGCGGCGAATCGAAGGACTCCAAGCACAGCGGCGAAATCGACGTGCTGAGCTGGGGCTACGCCGTGAGCCAGTCGTCGTCGACCCACACGGGTGGCGGCGGTGGCGTCGGCAAGGCCAATTTCAGCGAGTTCGTGTTCACGCACTACGTGGACAAGGCCACCGCGAACCTCATGAAGTACTGCGCCAGCGGCAAGCACGTCACGGAAGTCGTGCTGTCCTGCAGCAAGGTCGGTGACGGCGCACAGCAGTACATGACCGTGACGCTGAGCGACGTGCTGATCACGCACGTACGCCCGGTCGGCGCGACCAACAGCCCGCGCGTGATCGAAGAAGTCGGCCTGTCCTACGCCAAGATCAAGGTCGAGGTGAAGGAACAGAACGCCGACGGTTCGCTGGGCGCCGCCACCACGGGCGCCTGGGACGTCAAGCAGAACAAGGCGGCCTGAGCAATTCCGCGACGCCAGCCTCGTTGCCGGCGTCGACTTGTCCGTTCCCGGTGCGGAGACGGCGACAGCCGCTCTCCGTCACCGGCGTGGAGACGGCGACAGCCGCACTCCTCCACTGGCAAATTTGCCGTGAACCTGCAGGAACCCGTTGCGCATGGACGCCACCTTGTCTGCCACGTTGCGCCGCGACCAGACCCTGGCCGAACAGCAGGCCGAGCTCGTCGCGAAAATCCGTTCCCAGCCCGACAGCCTGCCGCTGCGCGTGCATCTCGCCCAGCTCAGCATGCTCACCGGCAACTGGACGCGCGCGGTCGCTCAGCTGCAGACCGCCGCGACGCTGGCTGCGTCCGCGATTCCGATGGCCCAGATGTACCGCGAAGCGATCCGCTGCGAACTGCAGCGAGAGAAAGTGTTTGCGGGCGAGCTGCCGCCGCAGACGATCGGCGAGCCCGAGCCCTGGTTCGCGACGCTGTCCCAGTCCCTCGCCAGCCGCGGCAGGAGCGATGCGCTCGCCGACGAGCTCATGCAGCAGGCCTTCGAGGCCGCACCCGCGACGCCGTTCGTGCTCGACGGCACGCCGCTCGAATGGCTCGCCGACGCCGATTCGCGCCTCGGTCCGGTCTGCGAAATCATCCTCAAGGGCCAGTACTACTGGCTGCCGTTCGATCATATCCAGAAGCTCGAGTTCGAGGCGCCGAGCGACCTGCGCGACCTGGTCTGGCTGCCTGGCCGGCTCACGCTGCGCAACGGCGGACAGCACGTCGTGCTGGTGCCGAGCCGCTATCCGCGCAGCTACGGTCAGTCCGATGAGCGTCTCGTGCTCGCATCACTGACGACCTGGCAGCCGATCGGCGAGGATGCCTACGCGGGCCTCGGCCAGCGTAGCTGGGTCAGCGACGTCGACGATCACGCGTTCCTCGGCGTCCGCTGCCTCGAGCGCGCGGCGGACGAGGACGGCGACGCCGACGATGCGGCCGGCGATGAGTAGCTCGAAACCGCTGCAGGGAGCGCGCTCGACCCGTCTGCTGCCGGTGCTGCTGGATCGCCTGACCGACCACCATCCCGACAATCGCAACGAAGCACTGCACGAGCGCACGATGACGAAGTCGGTGTTTCGCCAGTCGGTGTTGCGCGATATCTCTTTCCTGCTCAACACCACCAACGCGGAAGCCGAAACCGATCTGACGGGCGCTGACGCGGTGCGTACGTCGGTCGTGAATTTCGGCGTGCCGGCGCTGTCGGGGCGTCATCTCATCGACGACGATCTCGATGAAGTCCAGGCGGCGATCAAGGCCGCGATCCGCACGTTCGAGCCGCGCGTACTGCCGGAAAGCCTCGTCGTGAAAATCCTGCCGTCGGAAGACGGCTATCGCACGCACAATCAGCTGACCATGGAAATCCGCGGCCAGCTCTGGTCCGAACCGTATCCGATCGACCTGCTGCTGCGCTCGCGCGTCGACCTGGAAAGCGGCCAGATCCTGCTCGAAGACCTGATGGGTTAGCGCCATGGATCCGCGACTCGTCGGCTACTACAACACCGAACTCAACTATCTGCGCGAACTCGGCGCGGAATTCGCGGCGAACAACCCCAAGATCGCCGCGCGGCTGGGCATGCGCGACATCGAGGTTGCCGATCCGTACGTGGAGCGACTGCTCGAAGGCTTCAGTTTTCTGACGGCCCGCGTGCAGCTGAAGATGGACGCGGAGTTTCCGCGCTTCTCGCAGCGTCTGCTGGAGGTCATCTACCCGAACTATCTCGCGCCGACACCGGCCATGTGCATCGTCCAGTTCACGCCGGGCGAGATGACCGGCAACCAGGGCGACTCCTTCCGCATCGAGCGCGGCGAACGGTTGCGTGCGCCGAGTGCCATCGAGGGCCAGTCCGGGTGCGAATTCCGCACCGCGCACGACGTGGACCTGTGGCCCCTGCGCATCGCGAGTGCGCGTTTCGAAGGCGTGCCTACCGACGTGCGCGTGAACCGGCTGCGCCAGGATCTGCCGGTAAAGGCCAGCCTGCGCCTGAATTTCCAGTTCAATGCGCCGCTGAGCGGCAAGAGCCCGCCGCCGGACCGCCTTTCACTGCATCTCGCCGGCAGCCCGCACATCACCTCACGGCTGCACGAACTGCTCTGCGGACATGTGCTCGGCGTGTCGGTGCGTGCGCGCACCCGCAAGAGCGCGACCGAATGGCGCCAGCTCGGTGCCGGCGCGGTGCAGCCCGAGGGCTTCGACGATACGCAGGCCCTGCTCCCGTACAACGGACGCGGCTTCCAGGGTTACCGGCTGCTGCACGAATATTTCGCGTTTCCGAGCCGCTTCCACTTCGTTGCCCTGGCTGGTCTCGGCAGCGTGCTCCAGGGGGTGGAAGCACTCGACGGTTTCGAGGTCAGCATCCTGCTCGACCAGGATGTCAGCGAACTCGAGACCGTCGTCGACGCGTCGCACTTCCTGCTGTTCTGCTCGCCCGCGATCAACCTGATCGCGATGCGCTCGGATCGCATACAGGTCGGTGACAGCCGCTACGAGCTTCACGTGGTACCCGATCGCACACATCCGCTGAACTACGAGGTCTACAGCATCGAGCAGGTCGAAGGGTTCGGACGCGACAACGCCATCGAAGCGAAATTCCGGCCGTTCTATTCCAGCCTCGTTGGCGATCGCGGCAACCACGGCACCTACTTCACAGTGCGGCGCGAGCCCCGGCTCGCCTCGAGCACGGTGGCGCGTCACGGCGCGCGCACGACCTACCTCGGTTCCGAGGTGTTCCTGTCGCTCGTGAACCAGCACGAGGCGCCTTACGGCTCCGGCCTGCGCCAGCTCGGCGTGGAAATGACGGTGACGAATCGCGATCTCGCGATGCTCATGGCCGTCGGCGGCCAGCACGACCTCGTGCCGGTCGATTCGGTGCCGGTCAGCGGTGTGCGCGTGTTGCAGGGGCCGACGCGTCCCGTGCCGGCCGTCCCCGAAGGCGAGATCAACTGGCGCCTGATCAGCCATCTCGGCCTCAACTACCAGACCCTGACCGACCTGAGTCCGGAGCAGGGCGCGCTCGCGTTGCGCGAGCTGCTGAGCTTGTATACCGCGCTCGGCGATGCCGCCGTCGCGCGGCACGCGAATGCCGTGCTGCAGACCCGGCTCTCCCCGATCACGCGGCGCCTGCCCGGCGCCGGCCCGATCACGTTCGGCCGCGGTGTCGGCATCGACATCACGATCGACGAAAGCCATTTCGCCGGTACCAGTCCCTACCTGTTCGGCGCCGTGATGGAACAGTTCCTCGCGCGTCACGTCGCGCTGAACACGTTCACCGAAACGCGGCTGATCAGCGCCCAGCGCGGCCAGCTGGGCCACTGGGCCCCGCGCTTCGGGCGGAGGCCGGTTGCATGAATGCGCCGGACAGGCCCCCGCAGGACGCCGCGCCGACCCCGCAGCAGGCACGCGAGATCGCAGCGCTGTGGCAGACACTCGAACAGGCGCCGCATGCCTACGACCTGTTCGCGCTGCTGCGCCGGGTCGAGGCGCTGCATCCGCACTTCCCGCGGCTGGGGCGAGCGAAGCGCCCGTCGCAGGAACCGCTGCGCATCGGCCAGGAGCCGTCGTCATTCTTCGCCCCGGCGACAATCGCGCGGCTCGACACCCGGCCGGGCCGCAAGGGCGGGCCCAAGCTCGTGATCCACAGCTTCGGCCTGTTTGGTCCGAATGGACCGCTGCCGCTGGTCATGACCGAATACGCCCATGAGCGCGCCATCCACCACGGTGACCGCACGCTCATCGAATTCGCCGACATCTTCCATCACCGGCTGACGCTGCTGTTCTACCGGGCCTGGGCTGATGCGCAATCCACCGTCAGCCTCGACCGGCCGCAGGACGAGAAATTCACGCGCCACGCCGCCAGCACCATTGCCTACGGCCTCGGCGCCACGCGCGATCGCGACAGCGTTCCCGACCATGCGCGGCTCAATCACGCCGGCCATCTCGTGCGCCAGACGCGCAATGCCGAAGGTCTCGCGCGGATCCTCGCCAACTTCTTCCGCGTACCCGCGGCGATCGAGGAATTCGTGGGCCGCTGGCTGTCGCTGCCCCGCGACCAGCGCTCACGCCTCGGCGCCAATCGCGGCAGCCGGCTCGGGGTCGATGTCGTCGCGGGCAATGCGGTCTGGGACCGCCAGCACCGTTTCCGCGTCCGACTGGGACCGATGCCACGCGCCGCCTACGACGACCTGCTGCCGCCCGGCACGGGCCATCGCCAGCTGCTCGACTGGGTGCGCACCTACATCGGCATCGAACTCGACTGGGACGTGCGCCTCGTGCTGCGCCGCGCCGACGTGCCGCAGGCGCGCCTCGGTGGTGATACCCGGCTGGGCTGGACCACCTGGCTGGGCCGCGGGCGGCCGCGCGACCGGGAGGATCTCGTGCTCGATCCCGAGCGCATCCGGCGCGAGCGCGCCGGACCCGCCGCCGCAGCGGCATAACCGTGTATATCCTGTTGCTTCGCCCGATCCGCATTACGGAATTCGAACCATGAGCAGGCCCGACTCGCGTCATTTCCTCCACCCCTTCCGCGTCGCCGCGGTCCTGATGTTCGGACTGTGCGGCACTGCCGCGCTGGCGGCGCCGCCGCCCGATCCGGCGCTGGTCCAGGCGCTGTCCGGGATCTGGCAAGGCCAGCAAATCGCCGTCAAGCCACTCAGCGATGCGTTCACGCGCGATCCGTCGATCGATCCGCCGCGTTATACCGTGCCGGTCAAGGATGCCCCGGCCTACATCACGCTCGATGCCGAGCACGCCGAGATCGAATTCGGCCGCAAGACCTTCGCCGCGAACGAATCGCCCTGGGGACCGTTCCCGCTGCTCAACACCGACGACGCGGAACTGCTCGAGGTCACCCTGCCCAAGAAAAAATACCTCGTGATCGCCGGTATCGGGGCCGGGCTGTACGGCATCGGCGACTGGCAGCGATTCGGCTTCCTCCACGTGATCGACACCAGCGTGCGAGGTGCGCCGGTCCACTACCCGCTGTTCGCCGAAGCGGGTTTGCGCGACAAGGTCCTCGGCCGCCTGCCGAATTCGAACGTGCTCAATTTCGCGCGCCTGGTGCCGTCGCGCTGGACCACGAATACGCAGGTCGACGGCTACGAAGTGCTGCTCTACTCGCTGCTGCCGCGCGGCCCCGAGCGGGTCATCGGCGACGATGGCCGCCCGCTCGCGTATTCGCTGACGCGCACCGATGCGAATGCACCGTGGGTGCTTACGCGCACGCCGGCAACGCCGATCGCGAACGTGCGTGATGAGGCCGGGCGTGCGTACAGCGCGCCGCCGATGAAGAACGCGCTGCCGCCGCCGGCTGCGGCACCGGAAGCGACCGCCACGGCGGCGACCGCCGGCGCGGGCGCCGATTCCACGGCGACCGCCGCGACGGACGATCCGGCAGCTGCCCGGAAAAAAGCGCGCAAGGAAAAGAACGACGCCCGCAAGAAGGAGGTCAAGGACGCGGCGACCGACATCGCCAAGGACGCCGCAACGGACGCCGCTTCCGAAGCAGCGTCCGACGCCGCCAAGAAAGCCATTCCCTCCATCCGGTGAAGGAACGCCAGTCTCATGAGTGAAATCAGTCGCGCCGCGCTGTTCGGCAAGCTCAACCCGCTGCTCTACAAGGGCGTGGAAGGTGCCGCCGTGTTCTGCAAGTTGCGCGGAAATCCCTATGTGGAACTCGTGCACTGGCTGCATCAGCTACTGCAGAACAACGACAGCGACCTGCACCGGATCATCCGCCACTATCAGCTCGATGCGGCGCGGCTCGCCGCCGACATGGTGCGCGCGCTCGATCGGCTGCCGAGCGGCGCGACAGCGATAAGCGACCTTTCCGATCACCTGCAGAACGCCGTCGAACGCGGCTGGGTGTACGCGACGCTGATGTTCAACCAGAGTCAGGTACGCGGCGCGACCCTGCTGCTCGGCATCCTCAA
Source organism: Rhodanobacteraceae bacterium (assembly GCA_045864815.1). Taxonomy (GTDB): domain Bacteria; phylum Pseudomonadota; class Gammaproteobacteria; order Xanthomonadales; family Rhodanobacteraceae; genus Tahibacter. Next base: position 25,544 of record BTVG01000033.1, read on the forward strand.
GACGCCAAGCCTGCGGACCGTGCTCTACGCGATGTCCAAGGAATTCCAGGCCATCGATCCCGAAAAGTTCGCCAACGAGCTGCCCAAGGTCGTCGCCGGTTCGCCCGAAGACCAGCAGGGTGCGACCGACGGCAGCGGACTCGACGCAAGCGGCGGTCCCGGCGAGGTCAGCGGAGCGATGGCGCCGGCCCAGCTCGGCAAGCAGGAAGCGCTGCGCAAGTTCGCCGTCGATCTGACCGAACGCGCGCGCAAGGGCGAAATCGATCCGATCACGGGGCGTGACGACGAGATCCGCCAGATCGTCGACATCCTGATGCGGCGTCGGCAGAACAACCCGCTGCTGACCGGCGAAGCCGGTGTCGGCAAGACCGCCGTTGTCGAAGGTTTCGCCGTGCGCATCGCGAGCGGCGACGTGCCGCCGCAATTGCAGGAAGTCTCGCTGCTGATGCTCGACATCGGCCTGCTGCAGGCCGGTGCCAGCATGAAGGGCGAGTTCGAGCAGCGCCTGCGTCAGATCATCGACGAGGTGCAGGCGAGCCCCAAGCCCATCATCCTGTTCATCGACGAGGTCCACACCCTGATCGGCGCCGGCGGCGCCGCGGGTACCGGCGATGCGGCCAACCTGCTCAAGCCCGCCCTTGCGCGCGGCACCCTGCGCACGATCGGCGCGACGACCTGGAGCGAATACAAGAAGCACATAGAGAAAGACCCGGCGCTGACACGGCGCTTCCAGGTCGTGCAGGTCGACGAACCCGACGAAGACAAGGCGATCGCGATGGTCCGCGGCATCGTCGGCATTCTGGAAAAGCACCACAAGATCACATTGCTGGACGAAGCCGTGACTGCCGCCGTGCGCCTGTCGCATCGCTACATTCCCGCGCGCCAGCTGCCCGACAAGGCGGTGAGCCTGCTCGACACCGCCTGCGCCCGCGTCGCGGTGAGCCAGCACACGACGCCGGCCGAGCTGGAAGACTGCCTGCGCCGCATCGAGATGCTGCGCACCGAGCAGGGCATCATCGAGCGCGAGGATGCGGTCGGTCTCGATGTCGCCGAGCGGCGCGAGCGCTGCCTGGCGAAACTCGGCCAGGAACTCGAGCGCGAGCAGCAGCTGCGCACGCGCTGGGACCAGGAAAACGAACTCGCGACGCGCCTGCTCGACCTGCGTTCGCGACTGCGCGAGCTCGCTGCCCAGGCCAAGGCCGCCGCCGGGGCCGAGGCAGCCGGCGAAGCGCCGGCGCCCGCGGCGGCGTCCGCGGCGGCGTCCGGCAAAGCCGGCGCCGACGGCGTTGCCGAGCCGGTGCCGGACCGGGCGTTCCTGCTCAGCGAGCACGCCGCCGTGCAGGCCGAGCTCGAAGCGCTGCAGGGTGAATCGCCGCTGATCCTGCCGGCCGTCGACGAGACCGCCGTCGCCTCCGTCGTGGCCGACTGGACTGGCATACCGGTAGGCCGCATGGTGCGCGACGAAATCACCGCCGTGCTGCAACTCGTCGACACGCTCGACCGCCGCGTCGTCGGCCAGCGGCATGCGCTCGAACTCATCACCAAGCGCATCCAGACCGCGCGCGCGCGCCTGGACAACCCGAACAAGCCGATCGGCGTTTTCATGCTCGTCGGCCCGTCCGGGGTCGGCAAGACCGAGACCGCGCTCGCGCTCGCCGAGAGCCTCTACGGCGGCGAGCAGAACCTCATCACGATCAACATGAGCGAATTCCAGGAAGCGCACACGGTTTCCACGCTCAAGGGTGCGCCGCCGGGCTATGTCGGCTACGGCGAGGGCGGCGTGCTGACCGAAGCCGTGCGACGCAAGCCGTATTCGGTCGTGCTGCTCGACGAAGTGGAAAAAGCGCACTCCGACGTACACGAGCTGTTCTTCCAGGTGTTCGACAAGGGGTGGATGGAAGACGGGGAAGGCCGCGCGATCGACTTCCGCAACACCATCATCCTGCTGACGTCCAACGTCGGCACCGATCTCGTCATGAAGCTCACGGCCGATCCGGAACTCGCACCGGAACCCGAGGCGCTGAACAAGGCGCTGCGCGAGCCGCTGCTGCAGAAATTCCCGCCGGCATTCCTGGGACGTCTCGTCACGATTCCGTACTACCCGCTCAGCAACGACACGCTCGCCCGTATCGTCCGGCTGCAGCTCGGCCGGATCCAGAAGCGCATCGCCGAACAGCACGGCATCGCGTTCGACTACGGCGACGACGCAGTGCAGCTCGTCATCAAGCGCTGCACGGAAGTGGAATCCGGCGGCCGCATGATCGACGCGATCCTCACACACACGGTGCTGCCGACCGTGAGCCGCGAATTCCTGAGCTGTCTCGCCGCGGGGCGCAAGCTGGTATCGATCCATCTCGAGGTGGCTTCCGACGATTTCGCCTACCGTTACGGCTATGCCGAGGATGCGGCCGAGCCGGTCTCCGCCAACGCCTGAATCCCAAGGAGCATCAGCCATGCCATCCCCGACGCTTCCCGGCCCGCTCGGTATCGACAGCAACAGCTGTGGTATCGATTTCGGCACCCTGATGCGCGTGACGACGCCGTGCCCGACTTTCGTTCCGGAAAAGCCGGAGCAGGCCCTGCTCGCCCCCGCAGGCGGCGTGCCCGGCTACAGCATCGACGCGGCGGTCAAGCATCTCGATGCCAGTGCCCATACCAAGAGCCAGGGGCGGTGCGCGCGCTACGTGCGCGAGGCGATCGAGGCCGGTGGCATCAAGATCCCGCTGCCGCGTCCGGTGTATGCGAAAGACTATGGGCCGGTGCTGGCGAAACTCGGCTTCACCAACGTGCCCGCGGTTGCGTACTCGCCGAAGCGTGGCGACATCGTGGTGCTGCAGCCGCCCTCGGGCCAGGTCGCGGGACACATCCAGATGTTCAACGGCAGCAAGTGGGTGTCCGATTTCGTGCAGGGAACCGACATCTATCCGGGGCCGGGCTATCGCAAGGATCAGGTTTCGTATGAAGTCTTCCGTCCCTAGCCCGGTCACGCAGACGGGCGCGCTGCGTCGCTTCACCGCCGCGGTGTGCGTTGCGTTCGTCCTCGTCGGATGCGCCGCGGTCGGTGCAGCAGACGCAGAAAAAAAGCCGGTGCCGCCGCCGGCCATGATGAGCGATCCGTTGCTCGGCCTGTCCTACGACACGGCCCGGATCCGTTTCGAGCGCCTGCCCGATACGATTGCGAAACAGGCCGGCCTCGGCGCAGAGCCGCAATGGATCTACGCACACAGCGAGACCGGTGAGATCACCTACTACATCGTGTCCGGGTTCCAGCGCATCGAATCCGACGATCCGGCCCGGCCGGGCTTTTCTGTGGAGCCCGACTTTGGCGCGGTGCTGCGGCAAGCCGGCGCCACCGTCGACATTCTCGGTGTACCCGACCTGCTGTTCGACCAGCCGCCGCTGCTGCCGGCCGGACAGCGCGATGCGCTGCTGGCGGACGCCGTGCACCGCTATGTGAAAGCCTGGGGCAAAGACGCATTGCAGGCGCAATTGGCAGGGATGCGCGCGGATGCCGTGCCGCTGGCGCTGCGCGAGGCGCTGCAGGCGCAGGGCATCAGCGCAGGCGGGCGCTGATCGCGAGGGCGCGGCCGCAGTCACGGCCGGCCACGCCACGCTCCCGGCGTCACGGCATCGAAGAAACGGCGCAGGGCAGTGTCGTCGAGTCGCGTACCCGGCGCCAGGAATGTGATGCCCGCAGGGTCGTGGCCATCGCTGTCGCCAGGCACACCGAGCGCGGCGGCAAGTAACCGTGCGGGCTCGGGCCAGGGCGCGTGCAATTCCCGGACGAGCTGCCGCGCCACGGCCAGCTGCAGCGCCTGCGTGGTGCGTGCCTCGGCTGCGAAGCTCTCGCTTCCCGCAACGCAGGGATCGCTGTCCGCGAGCCTTTGCATTCGCCCGACGACGGCATCGAGACCGCGGGCGAACGCACCCAGGTCCATCTGTTCCGGCTGCAATGCGTTGCCGGCTACCGAGAGCAGCGCACTGGCATCGCAAAGTGCTGCCTGCTGACGCGCATTCCAGCGCCCCGCGTCGGGCGCTACGGCGTCGCCGCGGGTGGCGATGTCGCAGAACAACCCTGTCAGCCATGCACCCCAATGGCGCCAGTCCGGTTCCGTTGCGGCACCGGCCGCACCGGGCGCGCAGGCAAACAGTACGCACGGGACAGTCTGCCTGCCGGCCAGCGCGAGCAGCGGCAGCGCGCCGGCATAGCGCAGGGTGTGCGCGAACGGGAAATAGATCAGCACGCGCGTTCCGGCAGCGGCGTCGCGCCAGGATGTGTGGTGCAGCAGCGCACGCGCGCCGCTCGCATCTTCGGCCGTGGCTGGCGGCAGTGGCGCTGCGAGCAGCGTGCCGACCGCGCGTTGCAGGCGCGCGTTGCAGCAGACGCGATCGAGCGCTGTCTGCAACTCGCTGCGTCGTTGCTCCAGCGGCAGGTCGGCGCCGCGATGCGCCGGCCCGGGAACGGACAGCGTCGACAGTCGGGTGACGGCAGTGCCGCGCTGGCGCAGGCGCCGGGCGCAGACCTCGCTGAGCCTCACGGCGTCCGCGTCGGACGCGTCGTGGACGACCAGCGCATCGCCTCCGCTGCGCATCAGGCGCTGCGCGGCGACCGCAGGGGCGTCGCAGCGATCGTCCCAGTAGGCGTGGAACAACTGCGCCTCGCCGCCGCGATCCGCCTCGAAACGGTGTGTCGTCAACGGCGGCACGATGACGCAATCGCCTTCCTCGAGGACGGCGCTGCCGTCGTCCCAGTGAAAACTGAGACGGCCGTTCAACACGACGAACACCTCGCGCTCGAGATGGTTGTGTTGCCAACTCGTCACGCCGGCCGGCAGCCGCACGATGCCGCCGCCGCACCGGTCCGGCATCGCGGGTGTGCCGCCCGGGAGCGTGACGTAGTCGCTGCCGTCGGGCAGCCGCTCCGCCGGAGGACGACGAACGATGAGCGGGGCTCCGTTCATGGTGCCGCAACCAGCAGGCGGCGCAGCGCGCCGAACAGCACGCCGGCGCGCACCGCGCGGGTGGCGAGACTGCCTTCGGCGGGACCGTGGCAATCCTCGCGCGTGCCATGCATGAAGACCGCGGCATCGAATCCTGGCGCGGCCGCGAGGCGATAGTCGGCGTCCGGCCGCAGGCGGCCGTCCACGTCACGGCACAGCCAGGCATGCAGTCCCTGCAGCAATGGCGGTTCCTCGCGTGCGTAGCCGGTGGCGAGAATCACCGCGTCAGCGGCCTGCATGGCAGTGCTGCCGTCGGCGACGTCACGCAACCGACAGTGCAGCATGTGCTCTGCGGGCTCGATACCCGTGAGCTCGCGCTCCGCGAGCAGCACGACGCGATCCACTCCGTGGCACCGGCCTTCATAGCCGTACCGATGCAACTGCTCCAGCAGGCTGCGATCGGCGACGCCGAAATTGGAACCCGCCAGACCAGCGAGCAGGTGCGCGCGACGGGAGGCGGGCAGTGCGGCGAACGCGCTGCTTCGTTCACTCGTATACCAGTCGTTGACGAACGGATTGTCGTCGATCGCCGCCGGCGCCGGCTGGCGCAGACACAGGCTCACACTCGCGGTGGCATTTGCGGCCAGCACGTAGCAGGCCGACTCGATCGCACTCTGCCCGCCGCCGACGACGAGCACGCGCTGCGGCGGCGTCTGACCGGCGCGCGCCCGCCACCAGGGCACCAGCGTGCTGCTGTGCGTCACGCGCGGATCATCGATGCCTTTGATCGGCGGCAGGAACGGCGCGCGGCCCGTGCCCACGACGACGGCACGGGCCGCGATGGCGGGTTCCGCAGCGCCGTCCAGTACGACGCCGATGCGCGAACACCGTCCGTCGCGCAGCAGGGGAACCAGCGCCGTCGCGCCGCAGCGATAGCGGATCAACGGGCCGGACTGCGTGGCGACCCAGGCAAGATAGTCGGCGAACTCATCGCGCGTCGGGAACAGCTCGCGCAGGTTCGCAAAGGCTTCGATGCGCCCGGCTTCGTACAGATAGTTCAGAAACGTGAAACGGCTGCGCGGATTGCGCTGCGTCGCGAGGTCCTTGAGGAAGGGCACCTGGATTCGCGCACCGGGCAACCGGGATCCCGGGTGCCAGGCAAAATCGCCGGCCCGTTCGAGGAACACCGTCGACGGCACGGTTTCGCCGCGTTCGCGCACATCGAGCAGTGCGGTGATCAGCGCGAGATTGGACGGTCCGGCCCCGATGCCGGCGACATCGACTTCCTCCACGGCAGCTCCTTGTCCTCCCGAGGATCGTTGGTCGTGGCCGCGCGGCAGCGGTGGGCTGCGCAATCCTACATCTTTTCAGCGTGGATAAATTTTGCTAGTTAGTGGCGTACTGTGTCGGTATTGCGGAGGAGGCCATGCGGTGCGACATCGCCGTCGTCGGAGGCGGCATCATGGGCACCATGCTGGCCTGGTTCGCCGCGCAACGCTGGCCGTCGTGGTCGTTGCGTCTGATCGAACGGCATCGCGTGGGCGGAGGTGCGAGCGCGGCCTCTGCCGGCTTCGACGCGATCGAGAGCGCGCATCCCGCATTGCGGGATCTCGCGCTGCGCAGCCGGGCGCTGTACGGCACCATGAGCCGCCGCGTCCGGGCTGCTGCCGTGCGCCGTGTGCGGACCCTGTGGGTCGTTCCCGGTACCGAAACGGCCACGTTCGTGCAACGTTTCGCCGGTACGCGTCTGTGCGACGGTAGCGTCAGGCTGGTCGCCGCGTCGGAGCTGCCGCGCGGGTTCGAGCGCTTGCACGACGAGCGGGTATTCGCGACGACCAGCGACGGCTACGCGCAGCCTGGCGCGATTTGCCGCGACATCGTCGAGACCCTGCGTCGCGAGCACGCCGATTTCGTGCTGCGCGAGGGCGCCACCGTCGTCGCGGCGACGCCGCAAACCGATGGATGTCGTCTCGAGCTCGGCGATGGCAGCACGCTGCATGCGCGGCATGCCGTGATCGCGGCCGGTGCGGATCTCGCGGACGCAAACCGCTCCGGCTGGCCGCGGCTGCGCCTGCGGCGCAAGAAGGTGGCGATGCTGCATCTGGACGTGGCCCCGGACCCTGGCGCGCAGGCCGTGGTCTATGGCGCGCGCGGTGCGTTCTTCCTGCCGCGTAGCGATCGTGGGCAATGGCATTTCGGCTACACGCTGGATTCCTGGGACGAGCGTGCTGCGCGTACGCCGGACCGGCTGGACGCCGACGAGCTGGCGCTCGGCCGTCAGCTGCTCGGCGAGTTGGGTCCGGACTGGACCACGCGCGTGCTCGGCGCCGACGTGGCCTGCGACGCCTACGCCGAGAACGGCGTGCCCCTCTGCTGCGCCGCATCGGCCCCGCTGTACGTGATCGGGGCGGGCTCCGGCGCGGGCTACCGCTGCGCGCCCGCGCTCGCCGAGCAGGCGGTCGATGCCATCGCCGCGCATGAGCGGCGGACAGCCTGATGCCCAGACCGCCGCCAGATCATCTGCTCGTCCCCATGATGCCGACCCCGAACGGGCCGTTGCATCTGGGGCATGCCGCAGGCCCCTACCTGCGCATGGACGTGCTGGCGCGACATCTGCGCCAGAGCGGCGGCCGTGTCGCGCTGGTGACGTCCACGGACAGTTTCGAGAGCCACGTGCTGCAGTCCGCGACGCGTCATGGCGAGACACCGGCACAGACCTGCCAGTTCTACCGCGATGCGATCGCACGGGATTTTGCCTTCCTGCGCATCGACTTCGACGCCTTCGTCGAGCCCTCCGCCAGCGCCGCATCGTCCGGATACCGTCTGGCGCATGCGCATCTGGTCGACACGCTGCACGCGAATGGCGCTGCGCGGTTTCGCAGCGAAGCCTGCCTCGTCGACGCGGACACCGGTGCCGCTGTGCCTGGGTTCCTGCTCAGCGGGCACTGCCCCGCATGCGGCGCAGCCACCGTCGGCCACGTCTGCGAACAGTGCGGTCTGCAGATGACGGCCGACATGCTCCATGCGCCCCGCGCGCTCGACGGTCGCCGCCTGCGCTGGGCCGAAGCCATGACGCTCGCGCTCGATGGTGCGGCCGATCCGTCCCTGCCGGTGCGGATCGATGCGATGAACCTGCCGTCGGAATTCCGCGCGGCGATCCGTGCTTTCGTAACGGATCCGCGCAATCTCGTGCGTCTCAGCGTGACCGGCGGCTACGGGGTAGGCCCGCACCATGTCGGCGGTCGCGACATCTGCCTGTACAACAGCTATTTCGGTCACGCCCTGTACTGGGCGCAATGGTGGCAGGCGCGTCATGGAGGATTGCCGCCGTTCAGCCGCGACTCGCCGGTCGTCACGGTCACGAGCTGTGGTCTGGACAATGCGACCGATCTCGGCGCGAGCCTGCTGTGTGCGGCCGGCAGCGGCCGGCGCAGTTTCGATCACTGCCTCGTCAATTTTTTCCTGACCCTCGACGGCGCCAAGTTCTCCACTGGCGCCAATCACGCCATCTTCGTCGGCGATGTCGCCGCGCGCGGCGCAGTTGCAGCCGATGGCCTGCGCTACCGCCTCGCGACCCTGTCGCCGGAGCGATCGACGCGGGATTTCCGCGTGGACGACTTCGTCGCCTGCTACAACGACGACTTCATCGACCGGCTGGCCGGCTGCGGCGACGCGGTGCTGCAGCGTGCGACGGCGGTACCGGCCAACGACGTCGCACACACGCGTTGGGACGACGCCATGCGTGCGCGCGCCCATGCGTTGGCTCCGGACCAGTTCTCGCTGCCGGCGTATGCCGCCATCGTGCGGGACTACGCGGCGCACGCGCCGGACGGCGGTGCCGGTGCGGCATCCTGGCTCCGGGGGCTTTCTGTGCTGGCGTGGCCGCTATTGCCGACGCTCTGCGAGCGCTGGTGGCGAGCGCTGGGTTTTCCGGAAACGCCGTGCGTTCCCATTGCCTGGAGCGACCGTCCGGCGGTGGCGATCGAGTCGGTGCGACACGGTGTCGCGCCGATCACGGCCGCGGACGTGCCGCGCACACGTCCATGAACGTCCCGTTCGAGAAATACAGCTCGCACGGCAATCATTTCGTGCTCGTCGACGAGACGGACCGCGCGCAGGTGGAGGATGCGCAGAAGCCGCAGTTCGTGCGCCGGTGCGCCGACATGCCGGGCGGCATCGGGGCCGACAGTGTGCTGTTCCTTGCACCCGCGCCGCGGCGTGCGGGTGTGCTGCCAGGCTTTGCGGCCCGGTTCTTCGAGCCCAACGGCGACGAGTTCATGACCTGCGGCAACGGACTCGCGTCCATCGCGCATCACCTGCATCGCTGTCACGGTGTCGACGAAGCCGCCGTGCTGGTGGAATTGCCCTCGCGGCGCCCTCGCTGGTGCCGGGTAGGACGCGATGGCGGCGACTGGCGCGTCGAACTGCGGCCCTCCGGCGTCCGCCTGCGTCGTTTCGCACCGATGGCCGCGGCCTCGGGCGGAGCCGCGCTGGTACTGCCGCTCGACGCGGCATTGTTCGCGCCGGTGCTGCGCGGGGCCGCGGGCGCCGCACTGGTCTACACGGGCGAGCCGCACTGCGTCGTGTTCGATCCCGTCGATGCCGACGCGCCGGAGACTTCACCCGGCGATGTGGCGGAGCGTGAGTCCCTGCTGGTCGAGCGCATCGGTCGCCACGCCAATCGCGCGCTGCGCGCGCATTTCCCGTTCGGCATCAACGTCGATCTCGCGTGGTGTCGCGGCGCGGGCGACAGTCTCGATTACACCTGCTACGAACGCGGCATCGAACGCGAGACACTGGCCTGCGGTACGGGCGCGCTTGCCGTCGCCCTCGCGGCGCGGCACCTTGGCCTGGCGACGGGTGAGGTTCTGCGCCTGCTGCCGCGCCGCGCACGACGACATCCGCGTTTTGCCGCGGCGCAGTTGCAGGTGCGCTTCGGCGCTCGCTCGCTGTGCACCTTGACCACGCAGGCCGAGCACGTCTTCACCGGCGTGCTCACGGCGGAGTGCCCCGCATGAACGACTACGTATTCATGACCGAGTCCTACCCGTTCTCGACCGATCTCGGCAGGTTGCTGGACCAGCCGGCGGAGCGCTACCTGTTGATCACGCACGATGTGCACGAGACGCTCGCTGCAGCCGACCGTGCCCGTTTCGCCGCCGTCGTGGTGGTCGAGGATTTCGCGCTCGACACGCTGGCGGCGGCGTTGGAACGGGTCGGCGTAAAGCGCGGTGCGCGCATCGTGTCGCACGACGATTTCTTCTATGTCAGTTTTGCAGAGCTGAACCGTCGCTACGGGCTGACCGGCTATTCGCTGGAATCGATACAGCCGTTCGTCGACAAGCAGGTGATGAAGCAGCGCCTGCAGGGTAGCGGCCTGCGCCTGCCGCGCTGGCAACTGTTCCGGCCCGAGGAACATGCCGCCGATCCGGCGCGCTGGCGTGCGCAGACGATAGCCGCGCTCGGCATGCCGGTGTTCGCCAAGCCGACCCAGGGCGCAGGCGCGGAGCACGCGGTTCTGCTGGATTCAGTAGCGGCGCTGGAGGCCTGGGCGCATGCACCGCGTCCGACCGGCCTGGACTTCGAACTCGACGAATACATCGCGAATGCCACGCTGTATCACTGCGACTCCGTGCTTCAGGGCCAGCGCGCAGTATTCACCGAAGTGGCCTGCTACTCGCACCCCTGCGCCGACTTCGCCGCCGGCAGCGCCGTGGGCAGCCGCACCCTGGCCGACGACGACCCGGCGCGCGCACCGCTGGTCGCATTCACCGAGGCGGTCTTTGCCGCCTTCGCACGGCACGCGCCGATTCCCGACGGCGTCAGCCATATGGAACTGTTTCGGCGCGACGACGGCGAGATCATCTTCCTCGAGGTGCAGTTCCGACCGCCCGGCGCGAACGTCCGTCAGGCTTACGCGGAACGGCTCGGTGTGAATCTCGAGTACTACCACCTCGCGTTGCAGATGGGCCGCCCGGTCGCGCCGATCACGCCCCGCGGCGATCACGCGGCGTGGATGTACTTTCCGACGGCCGACGGCACCGTCGCCGACGTCCATCCACTGCCGCCGCTGCGCAGCCGCGTGATCGCGGCGGACTACGGCGTGGCGCCCGGGTCGGTCACGCAGGCGCCCCTCAGCATCCTCGACGCACGCGGCCGCGGCGTCGTGGCCCTGTCGCTCGTGATCGCACATCCGGACGCCGATGTTCTGCGCGAGGATTTCGAGCGTCTCGCCGCGTTTCGCCCTTATTGCATGGCCTGAGGCAGACCACATGCGCATCGTCACCCTGCACGACGCGGCCGCCGATCTCGCGGCGATCGCCGAACGCCGCGGTACCTGGGCCGACTGGTTCGACGCCTACGTCGTCGACACGCTGCGCGAAGCGGGCCACGTGGTCGAGCCGCTGCGCCTGGACCACCAGCTCGACGGCGTGCTCGCGGCGCTGCGCGACAGCCGCCCCGACCTCGTCTTCAATCTGGCCCTGAGCGCGCTCAACGATCGTGGCAACGACGTCTATTCGGCCGTACTGCTCGAACTCGCGGGCATTCCCTACACCGGCGCCGGACCGCGCGGCCTGTTCCTCGCCGGCGACAAGGCGTTGACCAAACACGTACTGCGCGCACACGGGATCGACGTGCCCGCGTTCCAGGTCGTGCATCGCGCCGACGATGCGGTATGGCCGGGCTTTGGTCCCGTGCTGGTCAAGGCACTCAACCGCGGCGGCTCCGAAGGGCTGACACCGGCATCGCTCGTGCGCGATCGCCGCGCGTTGCGCCGCGCTGTGGCGCGTATCGTCGACGATTACGCGTGTCCCGCGATCTGCGAGGAATACATCGAGGGTCGTGAGCTGTCGGTCGGCATCGTCGGCAACGTGCGTCCGCGCGTACTGCCGCCGGGCGAATGGGATTTCGGCGCTGGGCCGCCGTTCGTGACGCACCGCGTGAAATGGGACATACCGTGGGCGGACGGCGTCGGCGTCCGCTTCGCGCCAGCCCGCCTCACGCCGGCGCTGGGGCGGCGTGTCATGGCGCTGTGCCGGCGCACGTTCCAGCTGCTGGAACTGCGCGACTACGCGTCGATCGACCTGCGCATCACGCCGGAAGGTCGCATCGTCGTGCTGGAAGCCAATGCCAATCCGGGGCTGTTTCCGGACAGCCTGCGTTTCAAACCGCTGCCGTTTCCAAGGTTGTTGAATGGCATCGTGCGCGCGGCGCGCGCGCGCGGTGCGCCGCGTCCGCTGGGCGTCTGACGAACGTCATCCAGCGGCCACATGACGACGCGTCGCAGGTGCACGCCATCTGTTGCGATCTAATTTCTGTCTGGTCGCTTTATGCATCGGCCTGGCGCGCGCATGTGCCCATGCATGACAGACACTGTGGCGAGCGGCGCGCCGTGGAACATGTCCCGTCCGTGGTGAAGTCGCACACCGCGCAATGACACCAATTCATTTTTGTGATGAACGGTGCGGGTTGATCGCATTGCTGCAGATGCGGAGAATTCGCCGGCCGGTCGCGCTCGGCTGAAAAGTCGTTGGTTTTTCGCCGCGGAAACCACTGCAGAGCCGCCAGTTCCTCGCGCAACGTATCCGTCGAGTCCTGCCGTTCCGGTTTTCCGACAGGGCGTATACGGAGAATTGAACAACCTGACGTTGCGCTGATTGCGCAATACCAGGTCGCGGTATCGCTGGGTCGATGGCATCTGCAGAGGGAACTGCACTGCGGTGACTCAATAGCGATGCCTGTCTCAACGTGCGAGGCGACGCATGTGCAAGATCTGCAGGCCGGCGTCGGGGGGCGGCGGCACTGCAGCAAATCCAGTGTTGGTCGCGTTCGTGAGCGGGTGCATGCGCACCGGTAGCGGAGGCGCTTTGGCTGAAATCCGCTCGGGGGAGCCCATGAATCGCACGTTGAACGTCACCACGCCACTGGGTCCCGAAGTGTTGCGCTTCGATGGACTGCAGGGGAAGGAATCGCTGTCGCAGCTGTTCGACCTGCAGCTGACGATGAAGAGCGAGGAGCGAGGGATATCGGCGC
>BTVG01000034.1:0-38067 GCA_045864815.1 Rhodanobacteraceae bacterium
GCAGGGATGGGCGAAAGCAGCGAAGGCGAAACTGGACGAATCGATGCAGCACGATGCAGAGTTGAGGCAGGCCGCCTGACCCGGAGCGGACTCACACAAATCCGGGGAACCCGGGTCCAGGGAATCTGGGAGGCAAGACACTAGAATTACCTCAAGGCTGTAGTGCGCCACGCGGTACTTCTTGCCGTCGGCGGCAGTTGTCAACCATTGGTTGACAACTGAGCTGGCGTCCAACTCGCCCTCGCTGAAAATGGCCTTGAGGTGCTTGGCGATGTTCTGCTTGCTGGTCTGGAACAGCTCAGCCATGCCGGCCTGCGGCAGCCACAGGGTGTCGGCTACAAACCGGCATTCCACGCGAGTGCGGCCATCCTCAGTTTCATAGAGCAAGAATTCACCGGGCGGTGGGGTGTCGAGGCCTGTCATGCCAGCTTCTCCTCAATCGACTCCCACCGCTTGTCCTTGACCATCACGAACCTGCAGCGCCCTTCGGACAGATTGGCCCAGAGGCCGCCGATCAGCCGGTCATCCTCGGCGCTGGCCCAGCGATCTGCGCCTTTGTACTCGACGGCCAGGATTGGCCCCGGACGGTCCGTGCTGCCGGGAAGTTGGCAGAGAAAGTCCGGATAGAAACGACCATCGGCCTTCTGCAGGAAGAACGAACTGCCTTCGCGGCGCACGAGATTTCTCACCCAGTATTGGATGCGTCCCTGCTGGGCTTGAATGTCGAGCCAGCAGGCGCACTCGAACTCCTCTTTACTGTCGAAGTCGCCGATGCGGCCGTAGAAGTGCTTGCGGAAATCGAAGTGCCCGAAACGGCCATCGTAGTCGCGACTGGGCGCGTAGGCCTGGGCGTGGAACTCGAAGGCGTACTGGTCGGTCACCGCGATACGCGAGGACGCATCGTCGCCAAACAATGTCTGCTGGAACGCCTTGCCCACGGCTTGCCGGCGCAGATGGCGGATGCGCGCCTCCAACAGGTTACGGAGCTGGAACTTCTGCAGATTGGCGCGGGCCAGGGTGAATCCTGGTCGGAGCAGCAGTTCGGTCATCCATTTCGCCACGAAGGCCTGCTTGCTGGCATGGGTGAGTGAAGGCTCGGGCAGGTTCCGGCAGAGCCAGGTGGCGAGACGTACCTCGTCCCAATTCTCGGGCTGGTAGACCAGGCCCAGATCACGCTGCAGGTTCGGCAGGAACCGCGAAACGACTTTGCCGCTCACGCCATCAACGTCGATTTCGCCGCCTTCGGATACCTTGAGGCCGGCACCCAACGAAGTGAGGTCGTCGGCAGTCGGTGCGGCGTCGTAGGTCGACAGATCCCAGGGATAGTCCAGTACCTCCGGGTCGTCGAAGAGCTGCAACTCGCCCTGCACGCGCAAGGCGAGCTGAGGCACGCGAAAACGTTCGCCCAACTCAGCCGGCGTCTGAAAGAACTCAATAGCTGTGGTGCGGCTGATCTCGGCGGCCTCAGCGATGGCCGAAGCAGCTGAGTCGCTGGTGACCGAAGTCTTGAGGACAGCGGCTTCGTCCTCGGTCAGCGGGGTCGTGATGGTCAGCGTGTTGAGTTTTCCGTCCCAGCTGACCTTGTCTCGCACCGGCTTCGGAACGCTCTTGAGGTCGGGCTTCTCGGTGAGCGTGATCGCAACTGGACGCACCACGACACGGCCGGCGTGGCCTTCCAGATCCAGCCGCCCTTGGTCGAACTTAGCCGCCCTCACGAACTCAGTGACCTCGCGCCGCTCGAAGCCAGCGCCCGCGACGAGGCGGTCACGCAGCGCACCTGCAGTCTCGGCGAAGTTGCGCGACACGACGAATGCATAGGACTGGTTCAGCGCCTTGGCCTGCCGATGACTGGCACCGGGCTGACGCAGCACGCGCCCAAGCAACTGCTCGACCGCCGTCGCCGACGACAGCGAAGCCATGCTCACCAGGATGTAGGCAAATGGGCAATCCCAACCTTCGGCCAGCGCTTTCTGGGTGATGACGAACTTCACCGGACAGGCCGGGTCGGCGATGCCCAGCTTGTAGTCGGCGTCGATCTGCTCCAGCCCTTTCTCGTCGCCCGTGGCGACGACGATTTCAGTCGCAGAGACGCCGTGGTTTGTGATCAATTCGTTGCGCACGCGCTCGAAGTCGAGCGTCTCCACGCCGGCGCGGCGTGGCTCCGATTGAATCAGCACCAGCGGTCGCAAGTACGGGCTGCCGGCGCGCCGTTCCTCATCGGCCAGTGTGTGCAGTTCGTTGCGCCGACCGATGGCGTCTGCCAGGCACTGCTGCCAGTTCGGCTCGGTTTCCAGCACCACCGGAAGCTTGATCATTTCCTCCGCTTTCAGTTCAGCTGCGGAAACACTGTGCAACACATTGCTGGGGGTCCGCTCCAAGTCAGGCGTAGCGGTCAGTTCCATCACGCCGCTGGGGCGAAAGCGCGCCAACATGTCGAAGGCCAGTTCGGTGCGGCTGTTGTGCGCCTCATCGACGACCACGAACGGCCGGCGCAGGCGCAGCACGTTGGCTAGCGAACAGGGCGTGGTTCGTTCTGAGTCTTCGCCCTCGGTCAGCAACTCGGCACGCTGCGTCGGTGAGAGGTTATCGAAGTGGTGCATCAGGGCACCGCTGCTCTGGTACACCTTGCGCGATTCCTCCTCTTCGACCTGAAACGCCTGCCGGGTGGCGACGATGATCGTGGTCGACGTGTCCAGCGTCGCGCGGGTTACGCTCTTGGCGTCATCGAGGTCCAGCACCGTGATCGGGCCGGCCTCGCGCAGCGCCGTGTGGTACGGATGCAGGCGGTCGCGCAGGGCGCGCAGGGTCTGCTCGCGAATGGGCTTGCTGGGCACTAGCCACAGGATCACGCTGTGCTCGCAGCGCAGCAGGTGCGTGTTGACCAGGGCCACGCCCTTGGCTGCCAGCCAGGTCTTGCCGCCGCCGGTGGGCACGCGCAGGCAGAAGTACGGCATGTCGGGCGGGAAACCCGACAACGGGTGATACGCGTTGCCGCGGCCCCACAGTCCTTCGGTCGTGGCGGTGAACGCAATCGACGGCGATGGTAGTTCGTGGCAAGCCTTGAAATAGGCCTCGACGCTGTCGAGCACTTGCTGCTGGTAGGTCTTGGGCGCGAATGCACTCATAGTGCGTCCTTGACACCCTTGTATTGCATCGGCGTTTCCTGCAGCCGCTGGCTACCGGGCTGCGGCTTGATGCGCTCGATTACGCCATTTCTGCTCACGACCAGTTCGGTGCCGGTCTGGGCAGCCAGCTCGCGGGCGCGCCGCGCCGCCCGCAGCAATGCCGTCCATGAGCCGCGCAGATCCGCGGTGCTCGCCTGATCGATTGCCTTGGTCTTCATCGTTCGCTCCAATCCAGTAGTTCCGGCATCTCACCCGCGTTGTTGTACAGCGCCCAGGCATCGACCGCGGGGGCGTAATAGCGGTGGAAGTTTTCCAAGCCAGCAGCAAAGCGACGGCGGATCACGGATTCCGGTATGGTGTGGCCACCTTGACGAACACGCTGCTCAACCCGCGCCACCGCTTCATCGGCATTGTTCAGCTTGAGAAAAATCAGCTCTGCCCGATAGCCCGCCGCGCGCCAGCGGGCGATGTGGCGCAGGTAGCCCCGCCCGGACAAGGTCGTCTCGAATGCAAAATTTTGTCGGGCCTGAAAGTGTCGCTCCAACTCCGTGAGCATCAGGCGTCCGGCCTGCAAGGCGGCAGCCTCGACATCGAACGGAGACAGTCCGGCCGCAATGAGATCGGCGTTCACGAACATGGGGCAGGCGGCCTCGTTGGGCAGGAACTCGCGTGCGAACGTGGTCTTGCCCGCGCCGTTGGGCCCGGCGATCACGATGACCTTGGGCACACCGGACATCGCTACACCTCCAGGGCGTAAGGGGTTTGCTTGAAGGTGATGCCCTCGCGTGCGGCGCGGCCACCCAGGCGGTTGGCGGCGGCGTAGATCACTTTGGGGCCGGCGAATGTCGGCAGCACGTCGAGCACTGGTCCCGTGAGCACATTGCCGCCAGCGACCGAGCGGTCCTTGAGGATGCCGTTGTAGAGCAGATAGATCGCGCGGCCTGCGTGCACGCCGAGCAGCGGCGAATCGGCGGTACCGGCGTAGCCGGCGCCCGTCTCTGCGAACCAGACGAACTCAGCCAGCTGCGCGAATGTCACGTCGCGGCGGATCTGGCCTTCGGCATCGAACAGCGGCTCCGCAGAGAGTCGACAAAACTGAAAGCCGCTGCCCAGACCTGCAATCTGTTCTCCCTTCGCATTGGAATAGCCTGCAATCGCTCGCGTCGCCCGACTGGCAGTGATCTTCGTCGCCACAGTGGGCAACATTTCAACCTGGATAAATCGCCGCGAACCGCCGTCTTCAGCGTTTTGTTTGAGCACTGCGTGACCGGTTGTGCCTGAGCCAGCGAAGCTGTCGAGGACGATGGAGTCCCGATCTGTGGCGATCTGAAGGATGCGCTGGATCAGTCGGGTGGGCTTCGGAGTAATGAAAACGTCATCAGAGGTATCGAAGTCGACCAGTTCGAGTAGTTCCTTCTTGGCTTCCTGCGTGTGGCCCACGTCCTTGTAAAACCACATTGTCTGGGGCACCACACCGTCTTTCACGTCCGAAAGGTAGCGCTTGAGGCGAGGCATGTTGTTCCCAGAGTCGCCCCACCAAATGCGCCCTTCTTGATCAAGACGGTCGAAGTTCGCCTTCGACACTCGCCAGTACATTCCTTTTCCGGGACCCGGTATGACCCGGCCCGACGGACACGTGACTGGGTACGTCCCTTCCGAATAGTAATTTCGTGCCTGCAAGTCTCCAGAGGTCCACGGGCCTCTGGGGTCTGCATCATCTCTTTTGTAACGCGCCTTTGCGTCCTCCCCGCGTGGCAGGAGATTCGGCTTCCATTTGTCCGCGTTCGACGCGTACACCACGATGTAGTCGTGGTCTTCAGACAGATGTCGCGCAGAGTTCTTCGGCGAGAAAATCTTCTGCCAGAGCACGGTCGCCACGAAGTTCTTCGCACCGAAAATTTCATCCATCAGCAATCGCAACGTCGCGACCTCGTTGTCGTCGATGGAAATGAAGATGGCGCCGTCTTCGCGCAGAAACTGCTTCAGCAACACCAGCCGCGGATACATCATCGACAGCCAGCGGTCATGCCGATCCAGCGTTTCACCTTCCTTGCCGACGACCTCGCCCAGCCAGCGGCGAATCTCCGGGCTGTTGACGTTGTCGTTGTAGACCCAACCCTCGTTGCCGGTGTTGTACGGCGGGTCGATGTAGATGCATTTCACTTGTCCGGCGTAGCGCGGCAACAACGCCTTCAGTGCATGCAGGTTGTCGCCCTGGACGATCAGGTTGCCGCTGGCGCTGTCGCCGCAGGACAGTTCCGGCACCGGCTCCAGCAGGCGGAACGGCACGTCCTTGTGATGTTTGACGACGGCTTCTTTGCCGATCCAGTTCAGAGTGGGCATGCGTCAGATAGTCCTTTGCTGTTGCGAGCGGCAGCGCCGCCTGCACTCCGTTGTTCGTTCACCGTTGCTGGCGGCCCAGCCACCGGCATCGTATGCATTGAAGTTCAACCGATGCCCGGTGGGAAGCGCAAGCGTGTGGTCTCCGGCGATCCTACGGTTCGGGAATGCGTGAGTGATGCCCAAGTGCTGATTGATCCGTCCGGTGAACACGCACGGCCTGGTGCTCCCGCAGAAGCACATCTTCTGGTGCGATGTCGTATTCAATCGCAACCGCTCGATTCTGTCAGGTGGCGCATGGGCTGGATGCCCGCGTCGCACCCGCATCCCACGCAAAGAAAAAGGCCCGGAGATCTTCCGGGCCTTTCTGAAGTGGTGGAGGTGGCGGGAATTGAACCCGCGTCCGAAGGCGCTTGACGCCAGGTACTACATGCTTAGCTCACCGTTGGATCTCGTCCGCCGGCAGCACGGTGTGCGAAGCGCGCCGGTGGACCAGCCTGTTGGATTTAGCCGAGCACCGACAGGCCGCGGTTCTCAACGATCCTGTGATAGTGACCCTACATCCACGAGCACAGGCACAAGTGGGTTCGGGGCTAGGCCTTAAGCGGCCAGAGCGTAGACGTCGTCGTTGGCGTCTGATTGTTTGCCGCTGGATTAACGAGGAAAGCTGCCCCCTCGGCATGCACCCAACTATCTCACTACCCCCGTCGAAGCCGTGACACCCCCGGGGCTGGCGATGCTAGCACGTTGCTGGCACGGCTTGCGAAATGGCGGTGCGCGGCGGGGTTTCAAGGGCTCGTCGCGCGCGTCGGTGCCAGTGGCCGCTCGCGCGGTACCGGCATGCGACAGCGGCGCGCTCAGTTCTGTATGCGGATCGGAATCGGGTAGTAGGCGCCGGACAGCTCGGCCGCGTTCCAGAGTTCTACCTCGTTGCCGTAGCTCGGATGGCTCTTTAGCCCGGATGGTGTGACGGCCTGGAGAAAGATTTCGTAGTCGCCATTGGGCAGCGTGGTCGTGTCGAGGGTGCGGATATAGCGTCCGTGCGGCGTCGGCACGTGGCGCGCGGTGTCGAGGCGCAGCACGAGATCGCCGGGCGCGGTGCCGGTGCCGACGCGCCGCAGGTAGACCTCGACCGCGGCGATCCCGGTCGTGCCGCCGGTGCTCCAGACCTCGGTGCTCGCGACCGGAAACAGCAGCAGTTGCGGCGCCCAGTCGGCGTAACTGTGATTGCCCACGACCATGGCCAGCGGCACCGCACCGGAGACAGGGATGCGCTCGGCGGGCTGCTCGCCGATCAGATGCCGCGGCGCGATCTGCGTGTCGCCGATGCGCTCGAAACGCGCCGGCGGTCCCAGGCGTGGCAGATCGGCGTGCAGCGGGAACGGGTGAATGGCCGACGGCGGCGTGTAGGCCGGCGCGCTGCCCGGCGGATACAGCGCCTCGACGTGGACGTTGAGGATGCCGGTGTTTTCGGCAAAAAACTGGAACGTGTTGTCGCCGACGCGCAGCGGCGACGTGCCGCCCTGGACCAGGTCGCCGAGCTTGATGCGGACGGTATGCGGCATGCCCCAGGCGAGCAGGTCGGGATTGTTGGGCACGCTGTTGTTGGGACGCGGCGGCAACGGATGGTTCGTGCTGCCGTTGACGCGGACGTGGTCGCCCGGAGCTAGCGTGAACGTCGAGTAGTCGCCCATCTGGTAGGTCAGCACCAGCCAGGCCTCGGCCGTCGCGCCGGGCAGGGTCGGGCGCAGGTCGTCCGGTATGGTCACGGTGAAGGTGGGAAATGCCGCGTTGCCGCGGCTGGCTTTGCGAAAATCGGTGCCGGCGATGCGCGTGACGTAGTTGTGCACGGTACGCGCGTCGACGACGGGACCGTCGAAGCCGAAGTTGTCCCAGTGGAGCAGGTAGTACGGCACCGCGTCCTTGGGCGTGTTGTAGCCGAAGCCGATCCACAGCGGCTCGTAGTCGCCGGGCTGCAGCGCATAGGGCGCATAGGCCGCATCGATGATGCTGCGGCCGTCGATGAAAACCTGGATGCCGTCGTTGCCGACGCGTACGTCGAAGCTGCGGCGCACGTTGGTCACGGCCTGGCGGCCGGCTTCTTCCATGTCCACCGATGCGATCGGGTGCGATGCACCCTGCAGGTCGATGAGGTTGACGCTGAAGGTCTGGCCCTGGGCGCGCAGGCGCAGCACGCCGGCCGGCAGGCCGGTCGCGCCTTCGGCGTCGAAGAAATCGGCGTGCCCGGTCAGGTCGGTGGACAGGGGATTGAAGTCGAGATACCAGACGGACCGTGGGCTCAGCGGCGAATCCATGTCGAACACGACCCGGCGGCGCGCGCCGTCCTCGAGGCGGATGCGCTTGCGGAAGCGCTGCGCGGTCTGCGATTTGTCGCCGGTGTGGTCGGTGCGCGTGCCCTGCAGCGTGTGGGCATGGTACTGATCGTTGATGAAAAACAGGTTGAAGCGCGCGTCGGTCGAGGTGACCGTGGCGTTGTTCCACAGGCGTTCGTCGGCGGCGCCGAGCGGCAGGTTGAAATCGTCGAAGTAGGTCAGGCTAGCGCGCAGCGCGTCGACGCGGCTGCCGTCGCCGCCCGCGAACGTCAGCAGCCGCGGGTTGCTCAGAATTTCACCCAGCGTGCTGATGCGTTCGACGCGCACCTGATACGGCGCCTCGTTGACCAGCGGCTGCAGCTGGACGCGCCGGTTCGCCGTCACGAGCCAGCGCACCGACGACGGCGACGCCGGTGCGTGCGCGAGATCGGTGAGACAGCCCATGCTGCCGTCGCCGTGCAGCACGGTTTGCAGCGACGTGACGAGCGTGGCTTCTCCGGCAGGCCACCAGCTCACGAGGAATCCGGCTGGCTCGTTGCCCGTGCCTTCCAGGGTCCACCACTGGCCCCAGGCGTTCTCGGCGTCGTAGTCGAGTTCGAGCGTGGCGACGCGATCGTCGCGCAGGATGCGCACCTCGGGCGCGGGCTGCAGTGCTTCGAAGCCGGAGCGGAACAGGATTTCGGCCGTAGCCGGTGAACTGAAGGTGGCGAGTATGCCGAGCGCGGCCAGACTGAGGCCGCGGTGACTGAACATGCACATACGGCCTCCGCAGCGGGGGTTCCGCGCGGATTCTAGGAATTGGCAGCGACCCCGATCGTGCGGCCCGGCGCAGTTTCCGCGCGAGAGCGCCCGGATCGGGATCGGCCGGCGCGCTGCACCGGGGCGGGTCCGGAACCCTCTCCGTTGACGGAGAGGGCAGGCGGATCAGTGATGTTCAGCCCTCGCCATCGCGTGGCGGTGTCGGCTCAGCGGACCACGCGACGTCCCGTGGCACGGTCCCACGCGTCGCGCACCGCCGGCGAGGCACTGTCCCAGCCCAGTGTGGCTGCATGCGGCGTGTCGGCCCAGCGGCGTGCGAGTTCGGCTTCGCTGTCGCTCCAGCTGCGGTCGCCGAATTCCGAGCGGGATTCCCAGCCGTAGCGATAGGCCGGGGCGTAGACGGAATAGGGCGCGTCCGCCGCGACGTAGGGACGCGTGCGATAGGTCTGCTGCCAGTAGGTGTCTTCGGCGGTCGGATCGATGGCTTCGGCGATGCCCTTGCCGGCGAGACCGCCGACGATGGCACCGGCCGCCGCACCGACGGCGGTGCCGACCGGACCGGCGACCGTGCCGATCGCGGCGCCCGCGGCCGCACCGCCGGCCGCGGCCCCGAGGCCGGTACCGACCGGGTGCGCGCCGGTGGCGCCGCTGATCGGATCGAGGTTGAGGTCGTTGCCCTGGACTTTCTTCTGTGCCGTCATGGCGGAATCTCCGGATGGACGCTGCGGGAGTGCAGGTCTCCGGCCTGGCGCAAGCGCCGTGCCATGGGGTGCGCACACGCTGTGAAGATGGCCCGAGGCGATGCCGGCCGCGGTCTGCTGCGCGTCCGGCACGGTCTGGTGGGGGCGTCGTGCGCTGTTCCGCGCCGCCGCGACGCGTCATCTTGCACGATGTGGCGGGCGGCTACGGCGAATCGCCGGATGATGCGGTCGGCTACGCGTCGCGGTTGTGCGCGCGCAGGGTGCGCTGCTTCTCGCGGTTCCAGTCGCGATCTTTCTCGGTCGCGCGCTTGTCGTGTTCCTGCTTGCCGCGCGCAAGGCCGATCTCGACCTTCACGCGGTTGTTCTTCCAGTACAGCGCGGTCGGGATCAGCGTATAGCCTTTGCGTTCGACGGCGCCGATGAGCTTGTCGATCTCCTCGCGGTGCAGCAGCAGCTTGCGCGTGCGGCGATCATCGGCCACGACATGGGTCGAGGCCTGGATCAGTGGCGTGATCTGCGCGCCGAACAGGTAGAGTTCGCCGGCCTTGATCAGCGCATAGGCGTCGCCGAAGTTGACGCGTCCGGCGCGGATGCTCTTGACCTCCCAGCCCTGCAGCGCGAGGCCGGCCTCGTAGCGATCATCGATGTGGTAGTCGTGGCGGGCGCGCTTGTTGAGCGCGATCGTGCCGCCCCCATCCTTGCCGTTCTTCTTGTTGTCCTTGGACTTGGCCATCTTGGGTAGAATCCGCCGCGCGCTCCCGCGGGAGCGCGAAAAGTTGAGTGAGTTACGGTCCTCGACATGCGCCTCGCCGGCGCCCGTTCAAGTCGGGGCGAAGGGACCTTCCGCCGACCGACCCGTAGCCGCGAGTCCCGCATTTCCGAGAGTCCCGCAGTGATCCAGATCCGTCGCAGCGCCCTGGTGCGCTACAGCCCGGGCCAGATGTTCGATCTGGTCAACGACGTGGAAGCATACCCCAGGCGTTTCTCCTGGTGCGCCGCGGCCGAGGTGTTCGAGCGGAGCGAGGCCATGTTGACGGCCCGGCTCGACGTCCGTATCGCCGGCATGACCCAGCGCTTCACCACGCGCAACACGCTGGTGCCGCCTGAACGCATCGACATGGCGCTGGTCGACGGTCCTTTTCGCGCGCTGAGCGGCGGATGGACCTTCGCTCCGCTCGGCGACGAGGGTTGCAAGATCGCGCTGGGACTGGATTTCGAATATTCGGGTGCGCTGATCGGCCCGGCGCTGCGCCTGGGATTCCAGGGACTGGCCGACCGCATGGTCGACGAATTCGTGCGCGTGGCGAGACGGGTCTATGGCTGACCGGATCCGGGCCGAGGTCGCCTATGTCGAGCCGGGGCGCCAGTTTCTGCAGGTGCTGTCACTGCCGGCGGGGGCAACGGTCGGCGACGCGCTGGCGGCATCGGATCTGCAGCAGAATTTTCCGGCGCTTGACGTGTCATCGGCGCGCGTCGGCGTGTTCAGCCGGCCAGCAACCCGGGACACGCTGCTGCGCGACGGTGATCGGGTCGAGGTCTATCGCGCGCTGATCGCGAATCCGAAAGAGGTGCGGCGTCAGCGCGCGGAGAGGAAAGTGAAGATCTGACGATCCGCAGAATCAGCCGCGGCCGCCGCGCTTCTTGTCGTCGGGGCGCTTTTCATCGGGGAATTCGACGCGGTATTTCTTCGCGTCCTTGATGAGCTGCTGCGGATCTTCGGGGAAATAGTCACCCTCGATGCGAGCGAGGGCGTCGTTCTCGAAGGTCAGGCTCAGGTTCTTGGTGGTGATCTTGCCGCCACGGCGCTGGATCGAGGACACATAGTCCCATCGGTCGCTCTCGAACGGGCTCGTCAGTGACGGCGTTCCGAGCAGCAATGTCACCTGGCGCTTGGTCATACCGGGCTTGAGCTGATCGACGATGGGCTTGGAGAGCAGGCTGCCCTGTTGCACGTCCGGCCGGTAGATGAAGCCGCAGCCACCGAGGGCGAAGGCGAGGCCAAGTACGGACAGGGAGCGGGTGAAACGCGTCATCGCAACGATCCGGTCAGTCAGCAAGGGGCCGGATGATACACTAGCGCCGCAAAACGGCCGGCCCGGCGCGATGGCGCCGCAGGTCTCCGCCCCACCGTAGCGCTTGGACTCCGGACCTTGATTTGCAAGGATTCCGCATCCAGCCACCTCGACTCAGGCAGCCCGCAACGTGAATAGCCCCGAAATGGGGACTCACTCTCACGCGGCGGGCGACCGCGCCACACAAGGAGACATACATGGAGTCGCAGGATCTGCGCAAAGTCGGACTGAAGGTCACGCATCCGCGCGTCCGCATCCTCGGCATTCTCGAGGACTCGGACGGCAGGCACCTGACGGCCGAGGATATCTATCGCGAACTCCTCGCGCACGAGGACGACATCGGCCTGGCCACGGTCTATCGGGTGCTCACCCAGTTCGAAGCCGCCGGCCTCGTGCTCAAGCACAATTTCGAAGGCGGGCAGGCGGTATACGAGCTCGACCGCGGCAAGCATCACGACCACATGGTCGATCTCGATTCCGGCAAGGTCATCGAATTCACGAGCGAGGAAATCGAGCGGCTGCAGCGGGAAATCGCCGACCGGCACGGCTACGTGATCGAGGAACACAGCCTGGTCCTGTACGTGCGGCCCAAGCGCAAACGCTGAATGCGGTTGGTGCGGGGCGCGGACTGCACGCCGCGCCCCCGTGCGGTTCAGTCCCGCAGCGGCTTGCGACCCACGAAGCGGTAGTAGGGCACACGCAGCAGCGGCAGATAGGGAACGGCCGCATCCGCTTCGACGACGGTGTGCTGCGGCATGCGCTCACGCAGCAGCGGCAGATGTGCCGGATGCGGATGCACGCCGTCGTGGCCGAACCAGGCCGGCCAGAACCAGCGCGTCAGCGCACCGTGCCGCCGCAGGCCCAGCGCCGGCCGCGCTTCGCTCACATAGAAGTCCACGACGGCGAGGATGCCGCCCGGGCGGAGCATCGCGAGCGCGTTGTCGATCGCGGCCAACCAGTTCGGGATCATGGTCAGCGCATAGGAAAGATAGACACAGTCGACGAGGCCCTGCGGTCGCCAGACGGTCGCGTCGGCCTGGATGACGTCGAGCTGTGGCCGCGCGCTGCACCGCGCCTGCGCACGTTCGATCAGTGCGGGACACAGGTCGACTAGCTGCAGCTGCGCGATGCGTGCCCATTGGGCGTCGCTGAAGAAATCGAGGTTGCGCCCGGTGCCGCCGCCGAGTTCGACGACGCGCGCGCCGCGCGGCAGATCCAGACTCCGCAGCAGTTCGCGCCGACCCTGCAGCAGGCGCTCGCGGAAAGCATCGTAGTGCGCGGCCTGAGGCGCATAGAACGCCTGCAGACGCTGTTCGTGCGTGGCATGGCGTGGCATCCCGCGCAACAGGCTCAGCAGCACGCCGGCATCGGCGCGCAGCGCGTCAAGCCGGCGCATCGGCGATCACGAAGCCGGCATAGGTGTGCACGCGGTCGTTGCGTGCCAGTGATTGCGCGAGCTCGTCGCGGAACGTGAGTACGTCGCGCAGCGGGCGCCGCTCGCTGCCCACGCGCAGACTGTCGAGGTACGCCGGGCGCTCGTGCGCGCTGCGCAGCAGGATGCGCGCGCCGGGCGCGGCGCGCTGCAGTATCGCGTCCCACTCGTCGGCGAGCGCCTGCGGGTGATAGCTGCTCATCCAGTCCATGTGATCCAGCAGCACGAAGCGCGTGATTGGCTCGTCGTTCGCACGCAGGAATTCGGTCACCGTCGTGGTGTGCGGCACGATCGCGTCGACACGGCCGGCCTTCAGCGCCGCGAAGTTTTCCGCCTTCAGGTATTCCGGGCAGCAATCGCGCCGGTAGCGGCCCGCGACGTAGACGTGCCAGAAATAGTTGTCGCTGACCGGCAGCTGGCGGAACACGTACTGCACGGCCTCACGCACGAACCCGGCGATGCCGCCGGCGTGCTGCGCCTCGACGAGCTTGCGCTGCGGATACGGCACGCCGAGCAGGCTCATGACGAACTGCTGCGAGAGCAGCCAGTTCAGCGGTCGGTTCCACATCAGCGGAGCCACGCGATCGTCGTAGATCACGCGCTGCTCGCTGAGGTCGCGCGCCTGGAACAACGCCGTCAGCGCATGGTCGAGGCGCGGTCGCAGACGGAAGTAGGCACGGCAGGCGCGGGCGACGATGCCGGACAGTCCGTGGAAATAGAAGCTGCCTCGCGGATTGGCGAACCAGTCCCAGTGCCTGTCCCACCACTGCTGCGCGAACGGACTGAGTGCGTCGCGTAGCCGGGTCTGGTAGAGCCGGCGGAAATCCGCGTGATAGCCCTCGCCGAACACGGCGAAGAAATCGTCGAACTCGAGCTGGCGAATACTGGCGATCTTGAGCTCCAGCAGCGCGGTCTGCCGCGGATTCGCGTCGACCGCGTGCACGCGGCGCGGTCCGGCGATGGCGTAATCGAGGGCATTGCAGCCGGCGCTGGTGATCACGAGCACGCTGTCGCCGGCGCCGAGCTGCAGCGCCTGCCGGTCGACCGCGGGATCCTCCCAGCAGGCGTTGTAGACCAGATTGCGCGAATAGATGACGTCGAACAGGCGCTGGTCGATGCGGTCGCGGAAGCTGGGCGTGTCCATGGCGGCTCGCTGCAGTGGCTGGCGCGCACGCTAGTACGCGGCGATGACAGCGCCGTGACTGCGACCGAAGGTCGCAGCCGCACGCACGTCGTCGCGCGTAAAGTGCGCGCATGGCTATGTTGTCTTCGGGTCTGTTGCGTAGTCTCGCGACCTTGCGCTGGTTCGCCGTGGCGGGGCAGGTCGCGGCCATCGCCGTGGCCGTGCACGTGCTCGGGCTGCCATTCGCGCCGCTGCCGCTGTGGGCCGGCGTGGCGGCGCTTGCGCTGTTCAACGCATGGGCCGCGCCGCGCGCGCGCCGTCTGGCTGAAACCAGCCTGCGCGAGACGTTGCTGCACCTGGCGGTCGACATCGCGAACCTGACCTGGATGATCGCCTGGAGCGGCGGCGCGATGAATCCGTTCGCGTCGCTGTTCCTGCTGCCGCTGGCACTGGCCGCCGTCGCGCTGCCGTGGCGCGCGGTTGCCGGCGTGCTGCTGGCCTGCGGCGCGGGCTATGCGTTCTCGACCGCATTCGGCCCGCCGTTGCCGCATCTGCACGGTGTGCTGGGCGACACGCTGGACCTCCATCTGTGGGGCATGGCAGCCAATTTCGTCGTGTCCGGCGCCGTCGTCGCCTGGTTCCTCACCCGGCTGGCCGATACGCTGCGGCGGCGCGAGCAGGAGCTCGCGCGCCTGCGCGAGCAGTTCGCGCGCCATGAAGGCATCGTCGCGCTCGCGACGCACGCCGCGGCGGTGGCGCACGAGCTCAATACACCGCTGGGTACGCTGACCCTGATGCTGGAGGACGCCGTCGCCGACGCGCCTGCCGGCAGCGAGCGGCGCGCCGATCTCGACCTCATGACGACACTCGTCGACGAATGCCGTGATCGCGTCCGCCAGCTGGCGCAGCCGGCCGACGGATGGCGTGTGGCGCAGCCGCGTTCGCTGCGCGCGGCGCTGGACCAGCTCATCGAGCGCTGGCGATTGCTGCGGCCCACGGTCGCGCTGGCGCGTGCCGGCGCGCTGCCCGACGACGTCGTCGTGAGCTGGGATGCCGGCGTCGGGCATCTGCTGCAGGCACTGCTCAACAATGCGGCCGATGCGAGTCAGGCGGCGGGATCGTCACAGGTGCAGCTGGACCTGCGCTGGGAGCAGGGCCGTCTGTGTGGCAGCGTGCGCGACTTCGGCGCCGGTGTCGATGCGGAGTCAGGCGCATGGCCGGGACGCCTGTTCCAGACCAGCAAGCCCGACGGTCTGGGCCTTGGCCTCGCGCTGTCGCATGCGACCGTCGAGCGTTTAGGCGGGACGCTGGCGATGGACGAGGCCGACGGCGGCGGTGTGCGCGTGCGCTTCGAGCTGCCGTTGAGTGCCGCCGCATGAACGGGCTGCTCATCGACGACGATGCCGTCTACGCCCGCGTGTTGCAGCGCTCGTTGCAGCGGCGCGGGCTGCAGGTGCGCATCGCGCACGATGCGGCCGAAGCGCTGGCCCTGGTTGCGGCCGAAGCGCCGGACTTCGCGCTGGTCGATCTCAAGATCGGCACGAGTTCGGGGCTGGATCTGATCGCGCCGCTGCGTGCGGCGCGCGCCGACATGCAGATCGTGCTGGTGACGGGCTACGCCAGTGTCGCGACCGCGGTCGAGGCCATCAAGCGTGGCGCCGACAACTACCTGCCCAAGCCGGTCACGGCCGAGGCGCTGCTGCGGGCGCTGCAGGACGAGCCGGCGATCGAGGAAGTCGACACGATGACGCCGCTGAGCCGCCTGGAGTGGGAGCACATCCAGCAGGCGCTGCACGAATGTGGCGGCAACATCTCCGCAGCGGCGCGCCTGCTCGGCATGCACCGGCGCAGTCTGCAGCGCAAGCTCGCCAAGCGCCCCGGCCCCGAGCGCAACGAGCGCGGGTGAGTCGCCGAGCGCGCATAGCAATCACCATCGCTGTTGCGTGTAGCGCTCCGCTTCGCGCCTCCTGCGACAACCGGTCGCAGGAGGATGCGCAACCGGGCCACGTGTCGGGCCGCACTCAGTCCGCAAGCTCCACGGCAGCCGCTGCGACATCCGGTCGCATTCTGCGCGGCGTAGCCCTGGCGTATTTCTCGCGGCTTTCCCGGAGTGTCCCGCATGCTGCTGCCGTTGTCTGCGTCGATCGCGCTCGCCCTGGGCGTGCCGCCTCCTGCCACGCCCGATGCCGGGGACGCCGGCGGGTGGCGATTGCCGCGTGTGGAGGTGAAGGCCGACGCCGACGCGAGCCGCGCCCCGGTCGAGGCGGCGAAACAACGTCTCGGCGAGATCGCCGGTGCCGCGGGCGTGATCGATGCCGAGCGCTATCGCGAACAGCGTGCGAGCACGCTGGCCGACGCGCTGGGCTATGCGGCCGGCGTGTTCGTGCAGCCGCGGTTCGGTTCCGAGGAGTCGCGGCTTTCCGTGCGTGGCTCGGGATTGCAGCGCACCTTCCACTTGCGTGGACTCGAACTGCTGCAGGACGGCGTCCATCTGAACCAGGCCGACGGCGGCGGCGATTTCCAGGCCGTCGAACCGCTGGCCGCGCGCTACGTCGAGGTTTATCGCGGCCCGAATGCGCTGCAGTACGGCGCAGCAACGCTCGGTGGTGCTATCAATTTCGTGAGCCCGACGGGACGCAGTGCGCCCCCGCTCGACCTGCGCGTGGAGAGCGGCAGTTTCGGCTACCGCCGCGGGCAAGTGGCTCTGGCCGGTGCCGGCGAATCGCAGGACTACTACGCCAGTGTCAGCGCCTTCGGACAGGACGGGTTCCGCGATCATGCGGAGCAGGAGACCTATCGGCTGTTCGCCAACTACGGCAGACAGCTCGACAGTGCCGAGACGCGCTTCTACCTGGCACGCGTGGACACGAATTCGGCCCTGCCCGGCAGCCTGACCCGGGCCGAGCTGCAGGCGGACCCGCGCCGCGCGGCACCGGCGAATGTGAGCGGCGACCAGCGCCGCGATTTCGCGCTCACGCGTATCGCGAACCGTACCGCGTTCGAGCTCGGTGCCGGTGACTCGGTCGACCTCGGCCTGTTCTACGCGGCCAAACACCTGAATCACCCGATCTTCCAGGTCATCGTGCAGGACTCGCGTGACTATGGCGCCAGTCTGCGCTGGCGGCGTGAGCGCGGCGGCGACGGCCGTAACGTGCTGAGCGCCGGCCTCGCGCTGGTCGCCGGCACGCTCGACGACAACCGGTATGTCAACGTCGGCGGCCGTCGCGGTGCCGTCACGAATGGCTTTCGCAACGAGGCGACGCGCTATTCGGCCTTCGTCGAGCAGCAGCTCCCGCTGACCGACCGCGCCGCAGTGGTGCTCGGAGTGCAGGGCTCGCGCAACCGGCGCGAAGCCGACGATACGGTCATCACCAACGCACGCGACGAAAGCTATGCGCGCACCTACAGTGGCGTCAGTCCCAAGCTCGGCCTGCGCTACGACGCCGCGGCCGGGGTCAGCCTGTTCGCGAACCTGAGCCGCAGCTACGAACCGCCGAGTTTCGGCGAACTCGCGGGTGGCCCGCAGGTCACGCTGGTCGACGCGCAGACCGTCACCAGCGCCGAAGCCGGCATCCGCATCGAGCGCGATCGCCTGACACTGGACGCGGCGCTGTATCGCGCCGACCTGCGCGACGAGCTGCTGTCGCTGACCGATGCGGACGGCAACCCACGCGGCACCGTGAACGCCGCGCGCACACGGCATCAGGGACTCGAGTTCGGCGCGACGTGGCGCGTGACCGACACGATGGAACTGCGCACCGCGTATCTGTGGAACGACTTCCGCTTCGACGGCGATCCGATATTTGGCGACAACCGCCTCGCCGGCATCGCCCCGCAGCTGCTGCGCGCGGAGCTGCGCTGGACGCTCGGCCCGGTGTATGTCGCGCCGAGCGTGGAATGGTCGCCGCAGCGCAGCTATGTCGATCACGCCAATACGCTCGCGGCTCCTGCGTACGCCATCGTGGGTCTGCGCATCGGCGGCGACTGGCAACAGCGCTGGCGCTGGTTCGTCGACGCACGCAATCTCGGCGATCGACGCTACGCGGCGACCACCGGTGCGATTGCGAACTCGCTCGGCCAGGATAGCCGCCAGTTCCTGCCCGGCGATGGCCGCTCGGTGTTCGCCGGCCTGGAATGGCGGCGCTGACGCGCGGGTATGGCAGGGCGGTGAATCAGGACCGGTCGTGTCCGCGATGCGCGCTAGCATCGCGGCACCCCGACGATTCGCGGAGCCGGTCATGCTGCATCACATCTCGTTCGCCATTACCGACCTGACCCGCGCGACCGCGTTCTACGACGCCGTCATGCCCGCACTCGGCTATCGCCGCGTCTGGACCAGCGACACCGGCGCGGGCTATGGCATCCACGATGACGATGAATTCTTCGCGATCAAGCAGCGCGACGTGGTGCAGATCTCACCCTCGGGCTTCCATCTCGCCTTCGCCGCCCCGTCGCGCACGGCGGTCGACCGCTTCCACGCGCTCGCACTCGCGCACGGCGGGCGCGACCAGGGCGCCCCGGGCCTGCGTCCGCACTACGCCCCGAACTACTACGCGGCGTTCGTGATCGATCCCGACGGCTACTGGATAGAGGCCGTGTTCGACCGGGCGGTCGTCAGCTGAGGCGACCGTGCCGGTACGGCCGACCACGGCATCGCCGTCAACGACTCCTGAAACGCTGACGATGCCGCCACCGAAACGGCGCCAGACTCACTCCACCGTCACCGACTTCGCCAGATTGCGCGGCTGGTCCACGTCGGTGCCCTTGAGCACGGCGACGTGGTAGGCGAGCAGTTGCAGCGGGATGTTGAACACGGCCGGGGCGACGAGGCTTTCACCGACGTCCAGGCGCAGGAGCGCGCCGCGGTTGGCATCGAGCTTCACGTCGACGGCGCTGTCGGCGATCACGAACAGCTCGCCGCCGCGTGCGCGGACTTCCTCGAGGTTGGATTTCAGCTTTTCGAGTAGCTGGTTGTTCGGCGCGACGGCGATCACGGGCATGTCTTCGTCGACCAGGGCCAGCGGGCCGTGCTTGAGCTCGCCGGCGGGATAGGCTTCGGCGTGGATGTAGGAGATTTCCTTGAGCTTGAGCGCGGCTTCGATCGCGATCGGATAGCTCGCGCCTCGGCCCAGGAACAGCGCGTGCTGCTTGTCGACGAAGCGTTCGGCCAGGGTTGCGATCTGCGGTTCGAGCTGCAGCGCTTCGGCGACGAGGCGCGGCAGCGCCGACAGTTCGCCGACGAGGCGCTCGTAGCGCGCCGCGGCGATGCCGTTGAGGCGTGCGAGTTCGAGGCAGAGCAGTCCCAGTGCCGCGAGCTGGGTGGTGAAGGCCTTGGTCGAGGCGACGCCGATCTCGGGGCCGGCACGCGTCATCAGCACGAGGTCGGATTCGCGCACCAGCGAGGATTCCGGCACGTTACAGACGGCAAGGGCCGCGAGATAGCGCTCGCTGGCCTTGCCGCTGCGCAGTGCGGCAAGGGTGTCGGCGGTTTCACCCGACTGCGACACCGCCACGAACAGTGTGTCGGCCGGTACCACGGTTTCGCGGTAGCGGTATTCGCTGGCCACCTCGACCGAGCAGGGCAGGCCGGCCAGTGCCTCGATCCAGTAGCGCGCGACCATGCCGGCATGAAAGCTCGTGCCGCAGGCCACGATGTGCACGTGCTTCACGCGGGCGAGCAGGGTTTCCGCGTCGACCCCGAACACGTTGGGCAGTATGTGCGAGCCGCTGATGCGGCCTTCGAGCGTACGTGCGACGGCTTCGGGCTGCTCGTGGATTTCCTTGAGCATGTAGTGGCGGTATTCGCCACGCTCGACCGCGTCGGCGGTCAGGTCGGTTTCGCGCACGTCGCGCGACACGTCACGGCCGTCGGCGTCGAAGATGCGGTAGCCGTCGCGGCGGATCTCGACGATGTCGCCTTCGTCGAGATAGATGAAGCGATTGGTCACGCGCAGCAGCGCCTGCACGTCGGAGCCGATGAAGTGTTCGCCGAGGCCGATGCCGACCACGAGTGGGCTGCCGCGCCGCGCGCCCACGACACGGTCCGGTTCGCGCGCCGACAGCACCGCGATCGCGTAGGCGCCGTGCAGACGTTGCGTCGCCCGCACGACGGCCTCGACCAGCGACAGCCCCTCGCGCTGCAGCGCGTCGACCAGATGCGCGATGACTTCGGTGTCGGTTTCGGAACTGAAGGCATAGCCCTGCTGTTGCAGTTCGCGGCGCAGTTCCTCGTGGTTCTCGATGATGCCGTTGTGCACCACCGAGATCAGGTCGGAGGAAATGTGCGGATGCGCGTTGTGCGTGCTGGGCACGCCGTGGGTGGCCCAGCGGGTATGCGCGATGCCGATGCGTGCCGGTGCCGGATCGGCGCTCAGCAGTTGCTCGAGGTCGCGCACCTTGCCCTTGGTGCGGCGGCGTGCGAGCCGGCCGTCCTGCAGGACGGCGAGACCGGCCGAATCATAGCCACGGTATTCCAGCGCCTGCAGTCCGGCGATCAGGATGGGACCGACTTCCCGGTCGGCGACGGCACCAACGATTCCACACATAGCGAACTCCACGAAGTGAACCCCACGCATTGCAGCGGTGCCGGCGGGCGGCGGCCGGCGCAATTCCGGGCCGTCAGCGGGCGCGTTCGGGGCGAAACGCGGGCGAGGGCGGCGGTACGGGGGACGGCGAATCGCGCACTATGCGTCAGATGGCGCCGCGCCTGCCAGTCCGGCCGCGCCGCAGGACGCGCTTCCGCGGCAGCATGCGGCGTGCGATGCGGTCGCCACGGCCAGGGTCGGCATCGCTGGCGGTGGGCGCGGCGGCGGTGACGCGTGCGGCACCGCCGCCGCCGCGGCCGGCTTCAGACCGCATAGAACGTCCGGTACCAGGCGACAAAGCGCTCGATGCCGACTTCGACCGGTGTGTCGGGGCTGTAGCCGGTATCGCGCATCAGCGCGCTCACGTCGGCGGCGGTGTCGGGCACGTCGCCGGGCTGCAGCGGCAGCAGGCGCATCTCGGCTTTCCGGCCGATCGCCTGTTCGATCAGTTCAATGTAGCGCGACAGCTTGACCGGCCGGTGATTGCCGATGTTGTACACGCGGTACGGCGCCTGGCTGCTGGCCGGCGTCGGCTGCAGGGGGTCGAAGTCCGGGTCCGGCGTGGGCACGCGGTCCAGCGTACGGATCACGCCTTCGACGATGTCGTCGACGTAGGTGAAGTCGCGCGAATGGTTGCCGAAGTTGAAGACGTCGATGGGCTCGCCGGCGAGAATCTTGCGCGTGAACAGGAACAGCGCCATGTCGGGCCGGCCCCAGGGACCGTAGACCGTGAAGAAGCGCAGGCCCGTCGTTGGCAGGCCGAACAGATGGCTGTAGGTGTGCGCCATGAGCTCGTTGGACTTCTTGCTCGCGGCGTAGAGGCTGACCGGATGGTCCACGCTATCCTCGACGGCGAACGGCAGTTTGCGATTGGCGCCATAGACCGAGCTCGACGAGGCATAGACCAGATGCTCGATCGCACGGTGGCGGCAGGCTTCGAGGACGTTGAGGAAGCCGACGATGTTGGCGTCGATGTAGGCGCGCGGATTTTCCAGTGAATAGCGCACGCCGGCCTGGGCGGCCAGATTCACGACGCGGGTGGGGCCAAACGTGCCGAAGGCGGCCTCCAGCGCATCGCGGTCCTCGAGCGCGCCCTTGACGAACTGGAAACCGTCACGGACCAGCAGCCGGTCCAGCCGCGCCTGTTTCAGGCGCACATCGTAATAAGCGTTGAGGTTGTCGTAGCCGAGCACCGTGTCGCCCCGGTCGAGCAACCGGTGCGCAAGGGCCGCGCCGATGAAGCCGGCCGCGCCGGTGATGAGGATTTTCATGGGGTGATTCCCTGACCTGTTGCCCGGTAGCGAGCCATCGTCATCGTTCCCTGAAGCCGGTGCATGTCCCGCGCCCGCGCGGGGTGCGGCATCGGGCGCGGTTTCACAGCCGATCGTCGACCTCGTCGCGCGCCAGCACGCCCTTGACGTCGAACAGCACCGCGCCGGGCTTGCCCGCGGCGCGGATGCGCGCCGCACCCAGCGCCTGGAACTCGCGGTGGGCGACCGCGAGTACGATCGCGTCGTAGCGGCCCTCGGGGAGTTCCGCCAGCAGGTCGATGCCGTATTCCTCCTTCGCGTGCGCCGGGTCGCTCCAGGGGTCATGGACCTCGACGTTCGTGCCGTAGCTGCGCAGTTCGCCCACCACGTCGACGACGCGCGTATTGCGCAGGTCCGGGCAGTTTTCCTTGAATGTGAGGCCGAGCACCAGGACGCGCGCGTCGGCGATGGGCATGCGGTGGCGGGCCATCAGCCGCACCACACGCTGCGCGACATAGGCTCCCATCCCGTCGTTGATCCGCCGCCCCGCGAGGATCACGTCCGGGTGATAGCCGATCTGCTGCGCCTTGTGCGTCAGATAGTACGGATCGACACCGATGCAGTGCCCGCCGACGAGGCCGGGGCGGAACGGCAGGAAGTTCCACTTCGTGCCCGCGGCTTCCAGCACTTCGCTCGTATCCAGGCCCAGGCGCGCGAAGATCTGCGCCAGTTCGTTGATCAGCGCGATGTTCAGGTCGCGCTGGGTGTTCTCGATGACTTTTGCCGCTTCGGCGACGCGGATACTGGACGCGCGATGCGTTCCGGCCCGCACGACGCGGCGGTACAGTGCGTCGACGAAATCGGCGGCGGCCGGTGTGGATCCGGACGTGACTTTCACGATATCCGGCAGGCGCCGGGTCGGATCGCCGGGGTTGATGCGCTCGGGACTGTAGCCGACGAAGAAATCCTGGTTGCAGGTCAGCCCCGATTCCGCCTCGAGCACGGGCACGCAGATCTCCTCGGTCGCCCCCGGGTAGACCGTCGACTCGAACACCACCACCGCACCGCGGGAGAGTGCCCGGCCGACACTGCGGCTGGCCGCGAGCAACGGGCCGAAATCGGGGCGCTTGGAGTCGTCGATCGGCGTCGGCACGGTCACGATGAACACGTTACAGTCGCGCAGGCTCGCGGCATCCGCGCTGTATCTCAGCTGCCGGGCCGAGGTGAGTTCATCGGTGCTGACTTCGCGCGTGTGGTCGTGGCCGGCGGAAAGTGCCGCGACGCGCCGCGCATCGATGTCGAAACCGAGCGTCGGTTGCAGCCGCCCGAACTCCACCGCCAGCGGCAGCCCGACGTAGCCGAGCCCGATGACGCCGACACGCGCGTCCTCGACGCGGCCCAGCGATGCAGAATTCATGAACGCCCCGGCAGCCGAAAGTGCTTCAGTCTACTGCGGATCCTCGCCCGGCTAGAACCTCTCCGACGTCGGAACCGTCATTGCCGCGCACCCGCGCGCCGCAGTCGTGCGTGCACCGGACTGCTTCGCGGCCGGTCCGGGCGCGGCCGATCGGATAGTCCGCCTGTGCGCGGATCCTGGCGGACATGGGTTTGCGCGAAGCGGCCGGCCTCGCCGCCATGCGTCAACCAGTGCTCCGTCGTGTTGATAGGTCTGGTGTCGCCGTGCCGCTTGCTTCCGGTGCGGTCGCGCGGGGGGTGGCGTTTCCATTCCCTGCCTCGAGGCGGTCGTACAGGGGGGCATCGTGTTGTGTCGGCTATGGATCCGGCACGAAAACCGCGATGCCGTTGCCCGGAGTGTGCCTTCTCGAGGTGGTGCTGGTGCCGGGCGTGTCGTCTTTTTGACACGTTCTACCAAAAGAAATTTTTGCGTTTGCCGTGCATGAGTGGTTGATGGCGTGCTCGGGGCTGTGATTGCCAGGCCGCCGAAAACGGGGTTTTCGCATGGAATGACGTGCATGCGAACAAAGTTTGAAATTATTTTGTTCGGCAGTTGATGGCGATGTTTATACTGGTGCATACTTCACAAAAATACGCAAACATTTGCTGTTTCGTTTCTGTCGCCGCTGTGCGGATCGGCAGCTTGTTACTGCTGTATTTTCGCGCGCCCGTGTCATATCGCTTCCTTGGGGCGAATCGCAGCGAATGCTCGAAAAGTGCGTGATCTCGCGTAAACGAGGTGCATGAGTTGTCGTCCGGAGAAGAATCTCCGCAGGCGACCTGTTGCATGCCGCTTGGATTGGAGCATGAATGTGATGAGAAGGGTCTGATCGCAGCCCTTCGCATCACCTTATGACTTGCGATCACCGAGGAGCAACCAATGACTGGTCCAGCCGATCAACCGCATGTTCCCGATTTTTCAGTTGCCGGGTTTGACGCAACGTCGAATCGTATGGCGGCCGCACACGCTCAATTGAAGGACGTGAGAGCGCTGAAGCTCTCTGTGTGTGTCGGGGCAAGTTATAACCCTGGCACCAACCAGATATGTTTCAGCGTCCCGATTTACGGCGATCTCTGTATCACGTCGCCAGTGCAGATTCCCGTCGGCGGTGACCTGAAAGCCTGCGCCGAAACCTGCGGCAGTATCATTCCGACCGGCCTGAAAGCCACGGTGTATCTGAACGGTGCTGCCATCTGGAGTGGGACGTTGGTTGGTTTCTGCTGATGACCGGCCGAGCTGACGACAAAGCGATGCATCCCTGAGCGAGACTTCTGTCGAGGTCAAGATTGCCTCGAATCAGGAAGCCGCCACACGACCCGGGGCGGCTTACGCGTCAGCTGACCGATCCAGCCGCTTCATGGATGCGCTGTCCACCGTAAAGGTGTCAGGCAGATGCTCTGCATGAACGAACCCTGCGCTTTCGACCCGCGTCGAAATGGCCAGAACGGCCGTCGTCCGCTTCAGGAATCCGGGCAGTGGCGGTAAGAACGTCCGCAGGGTTTGTTTTCGTTCCGCCGATACTCGTGTGCGTTCCATGGTCATGATCAGACGAGAATCTTCCACGATGCCTGGCATTACCTCATCGCTCGCGAACAACCTGGAGATACGAAATGGCTTGTCAATGCCAATCCAACGAGACCCACGTTCCTGACTTTTCCGTGGCGGGTTTCGCCGGAGCACAAGATCAGTTGGCAGCTGCACATGCGCAGCTAAGCGATGTCAAGGCGCTGCAGTTATCCGTATGTGTTGGTGCAAGCTACAACGCATCCACCAACAAGATCTGTTTCAGCATTCCGATCTACGGCGACGCATGCATCACCTCGCCCGTATCCGTTCCCGTTGGCGGGGAGTTGAAAGCCTGTGCCCAGACGTGCGGCAACGTCATTCCGACGGGTGTGAGAGTTACGGTGTATTTGAACGGCGCTGCCATATTCAGCGGGACGGTTTTCGGAAGGTGCTGAACAACCGGGACTCCCGTCAGTCCGGTCAGGAGCGGCAGTAGCCACTGTGCGAGTGTGTGAGCCCCTTCGGCGGAATCTCCAGTCGTGCGCCGCAGTGCACACGATCTGGGGAGCCGCCGATGGAGGGAGCCGCTGATACCGGCGTCGTCCGGTGAATGCTCCTCACTTGGCGAGCGGATGGCGACGCAGGTCCAATGCGCCCGGAAGGCGCTCCGTCCGCGTCCTGATGAGCGGAATTTGTGGAAGTCGCACTGACGGCCGGATCGCGGCATGCAGGCCGTGCGCGAGCATTGCGCCGGTCAGCGCGATCCTTGAACCGCGCTGTGGTCGGGATGCACATCGGTCAACGTCGGCGCGTCGAGGACTTGCGCGCGCCGGACTTCTTCGCCGCACGACGCGTCCGCTTGGTTTTGGGGCCGGGTTTGGCACCGCCGTCCTGCTTATTCACGGTGGCCCAGGCGCGCCGCTCCGCTTCCTGCTTGGACACGCCACGCGATTCATAGCTTTCCTCGATGTGTTCCGCCTGGCGTTTCTGCTTGCCGGAGTAGGCTGATTTGTCACCGCGTGGCATTGTCATGTCCTCCGCTGGGTGCCTGGTGGGCAAAAATTCGCCGCCGGGCGATGTGGGTTTGTTGCGCGCGCACGCCGCCTGCTGGCGATTTCCGTGATCGGGCGAGGGACGCGCGATGCGCTCAGCCACGCGGTCCGCCCATGACCGGCAGGATCGCGCCGCTGACATAGCTCGAACACACCGGGGAGGCGAGGAACACATAGGCCGGCGATATTTCCTCGGGTTGTGCCGGGCGTCGCATGGCGCTGTCGGCACCGAACATGGCCACGTCCTTCGGTTCGCGGTCAGCCGGATTCAGCGGGGTCCATACCGGTCCCGGCGCTACCGCGTTCACCCGGATGCCCCGTTCGACGAGATTGCTGGCGAGCGACAGGGTGAAGGCGTGGATGGCGCCCTTGGTGGCGGAATAGTCGAGCAGGGCCTTGCTGCCGAAGAGTCCCGTCTCCGAGCCCGTGTTGATAATGGCGGCGCCCTCCTTCAGATGCGGCAGCGCGGCGCGCGCCATGTGGAAATAGCCGGCGATATTGGTCTGCAGCGTTTCCTGCAGGTGTGTTTCGCTGAGATCTTCGAGGGTGTCGCAGTGCTGCTGGAACGCCGCGTTGTTGACCAGGATGTCGAGTCGTCCAAACGTTTCGACCGTGCGCGTAACGGCGTCTTCGCAGAACGCGGGATCGCGTACGTCACCCGCGACCACCAGGCAGCGGCGGCCTTCGGCTTCGACGTGCCGTCGGGTCACGGCGGCGTCTTCGTGCTCGTTCAGATGCAACACCGCGACGTCCGCTCCCTCGCGGGCGAACAGGACGGCGACCGCACGGCCTATGCCGGAATCGCCGCCGGTCACGATCGCCACGTGATTCTCGAGCTTGCCGCTGCCGGCATAGCCGGGCGCAAGGAAACGCGGCAGCGGGTCAAGCTCGTGCTCGTAGCCGGGCTTGCGCAGCTGCTGTTCCGGTAACGGGTTCTCCGGCTGTTCGCGCGCGCCGGCCTGCATCGCTTTTTTCCTGGCCTGCTTCGATTCGTCCTTGCCGCCACCGCGGGCACGTTGCGCACGCTCCTGACGTGCGACTTCATCCTGGATCTGGCGCTGGCGCTGGACGGTCCGTTCCGCGACGGTCTTCTGACGGGTTTTCGCTGAGGTCGGCTTCGTCGCCATGAATCGCTCCTGCACTCGGTGGTGCGGATGGCGACGCAAGACCAATGCCACCACGGCAGCGTGCCCTGGCCGTGTATCGATGCGCGGAATTCGTGCAAGTCGCACCGATGATCCGCCTGCGGCTTGCAGGCTGCGCGGTGTGCTCTGGCGGTCGGCGCGATCCGGTGGTGTCTACGCGTGCCCGCGACGACGCGGGTGACGGGCCGCAAAATCGCCGGCTCACCGCGCGAAACCGGCAACGAAAGCGCCCGGGCTGTTGCGTCGCGACGCGCACTGCAACAGCGGCCGCACCGCCGGCACGGTTTCTGCGTCACCCGTGTCGTGCCACTGGCATAGAGGTGCCCGATGAAGCGTTCGTCCACTGTACTGATACTGCTGTTCGGCGCTGCGGCGGCCCAGGCCGCGTTGCAGAGCGATCGACCGCAGCCGGTCGATTCCGCCCAGGCGCAGGAAAACCCCGAACAGCGCGAACCGCCGCGCAAGGCGACAGCCCCTGCGGCCGACGACACGGCTGGCGAGACGCCAACGTCCTTCGAGCAGCTCGATGACAACCGGGACGGCAAGCTCAGCAAGGACGAACTCGGCGCCGATGAGGCCAACCGCATGGACTTCAGCACGATCGACCGGGACGGCGACGGCGCGATCTCGCGCGATGAATGGAAAGCGCACTGGTCCGGGCGCCACGACAAGCATTGATTGAGCGTGTCCGGCGTGCGCGGTATCACGCCGGAAGACGATGGGCGGGCGGGTACCCGCCTTGCCGCAGAACCAGCGTGCCTCGCCGCTGACCCGACATGACCGACAAGGAGAACGTTATGACGCTGTCGACCCTGCTCTTGATCGTCCTCGTGCTGCTGATCATCGGCGCGCTGCCGGCCTGGCCCTACAGCCGCAGCTGGGGCTACGCACCGGGCGGCGGGCTGCTCGTAGTGCTCGTCGTCGTCGCGGTGCTCGTATTCGGCGGCTACGTGTGATGCGCGGCCGCGATTGCCTGCAGCATCGCGATGGTGGGCACCGCGACGGCAGCGGCCTCGATGCGTACGCATCGGCCCTCGTTGCCGATGCTTACGCCGACAGCTCCGACGATGCGGGAAGCGCGCGCAGCCCGGTGCGCGCCCATTCCTCTCCCGAACCCGACGACGGCAGTGCCGAGCCCGGCCACGTCGCCGATCCGCCCGATCCGCGTCGAGGTCATCGACCAAAACCTACGGAACCGCTTCCCGTCGAGCTGCCGCCGATACCGAAGTTGAGGCCGCTGGAGTGAGGTGCGGACCCGATGGCTATCGTGATTGCGCCCAGGTTTGGATTCCGGTCGCCCGTGCGTCAGCACCATCGAGCGCCAGCGCGTGGGCGGCAGCGGTCAGGGCTGCGGCCGGTTCGTCCATGGCCTGAAGCAGTAGCGCGCCGCGAACGACCAGCCCGACGTCACGGCTGGCGAGCAACCGCGACAGGCCCGTGCGCATCAGCAAAGGGCGGTGTTCCGACGCGAGGCCACTGGCCACCATCGCGAGCGGAAGCAGCGGATGTTCCGGTTCCGTCGCATGGATGTCTGCCGCGATCCGCTGGGCCGTCTCGAGGTCCCCGTCCTTCGCCGCGGTGAGCAGGCGTTCCAGGTCGGTGTGATTCCTGTCGCGTTGGGTCAATGTGGAAAACGGTGACACCGTACGGTTGCCGCGCGGGGTCAGGTGCCAGCGCAGGACGGTGGACAGGTCGGATTGGCCCGAATCCCGGATCTGGTCGGCATGGGCTCGAATGCGCTCGCTGTCCGCCGATACCTCGATACGCCCGGCCGCATTGATCCGCACACCGCCGAGCACGGCGAGTGTCTCCCCGACGACATCGGCGGGCGCATCGAGGGCCGGAACGAGATTCCAGATGACGATGGATTCGTCCTCGCTCATGCCCAGCACGCAGCGATCGTCCGGGCAGAACGCAATCGCGTCGAACGACAGTATCTGCTGCGTGCTCAGCGGCCGGCCGAGCCGGGCCAGTCGCGCTGCAGCGCGGCATAGAAGTCGGAGCGGAAACTGAAGATTACCCAGGCGCGGGTTCCCTCGAGTAATGCCAGCAGCAGGGCCACGAACGGGTCACGCTCGGCCGGACTGCGCGCCGTCAGCAGCTCCTCGGCCTGGTCGACCGCGATGATCAGGCGCGTCACGGGTGCACGATCGAGCGTGCGTGTGACAGCTTCGGCCGCTGCCCAGTCGTTCAACGCTGTTTCGATGGCGATGCGGGCGGCTGCCGGCGACTCGACGCAAACACGCGCGAATCCGTCGCTGTCCCGGAAGCTGGCATGCGTCAGTTCCGGCAGTTCCTCGAGGATGCGAGCCGCGAGTCCGCCGATCAGCGAATCACCGAGCTCGCTCGGCCTGAACACGACCGAACGGGTGAAGCCTTCGCTGCGTTCGATGCCCGGCAGCAGCCCGGCGCGCAGCAGCGAGGATTTTCCCGAGCCGCTGGCGCCGACGATCCACAGCGCCGCGAATCCCGCCGAAGCGGCGCGCTGGAGGCGTGCACGCGCCTGGAGGATGCACGGGTCGCGACCGAAAAACACCTCCGCGTGCTCGCGGTCGAACACCTCCAGACCGCGGAATGGCGACCCGTGCCGGGAGACGTCCCAGACGACACCCTGACGCTGCAGCGCCAGCCAGTCGCGCAGGTGACGTTCGAACATCAGGGCGAACTGCCGCGCGGTTTCAAACGTGTTGGCGTAACCGAGATAGTGCCCCTCGACGTCCCTGACCCAGCGTTCGAAGAACGCCTCCAGCGCGCGGTACTGAGCGCGCTCCTGATCGACGCTGTCCGCATTGAACTGAACCTGCTGCGTCTTGCGATAGACGAGGACGGCAGGCCGGGGCAGGCCGCCTTCGGTCGTGTTCCGGAGCGCCGCCTCGACGGCCGTCTCGAATTCGTACTCGGTGCCGGTGCGTTTTCGCCCGTCGTGGGCGTCGAAACGTTCCGGCAACAGCTCTGTGCCCATCCGCTTCCACAGCAGGCAGACGACGAGATCGAATTCGCTGGTCGGCGGGATGTGCTGCTGCGGTCCGGCATGAGCGAAGTAGAGGTCGTTGTCCGACCGATAGACCTCGAGCGAAACGTCGTGCAGTGCTGCGTTGATCCGGGCGATCGTGTCGCTGACGAGCTGCCGTTCGGGATTCATGTCGCCAGGTGAAGACACGAATATCCGGTAACGGGTACTGGCCACGGTCTGCTCGCTCGTCGGGTCGCGCCCGGCGCAGCGGGGCGCGGCCGGATCGTTCCACGGCAACTGTCGCGGCAGCGCCCATCATCTCAGGCGCCGGCAGGGGGCGCGGCGATACGGGACTTCAGTGCAGCCGCACGCCGTACGCACGCCAGAGGCAGACCTCGCCCTGAGGATCGACGAGGCTGACGTCGGTCGATATGCCGGTGTCGCGCCAGCCGGCCTCGGCGATGTCGAGCGCATAGTCGATCGCATCGGAACAGCTGGTGTGGGTTGCGAGCAGCAGGTCGCCGGCAAGGATGGTCCATGTGCCGGACTGCAGTTGTGGACAAATGCGGAAACTGAGGTGGGCGAACATGAGTAGAAACGCCTTTCAGGGGGCGGCCAGTGTGCGCAGCGGATTGCATGCCATGCGTGAAATCGCGCGGGATCGCCGGTTCACGCCGCTTCCTGTGGAAATAGTTCCGACGCCAGGAAAGCGCGCCGGCGTGCGTGCGCGTTGCTCAGGCCGGTGCCGAGTGCCGCGCCCGCGAGAATGAGGCTGCAGCCGGCGAGCCTGTCCGCGCTGAAGTTCTCATGCAGGAACGGCCAGCCCCGGGACACGCCGAACAGCGGAATCGGGAACGACACGGTCATGGTCCACGGCGCGCCAATACGCGCGATCAGCGGAAAACAGCAGTTACGCCAGCGCCGTGCAGCCCGGTGCCAGCGCGGCGAAGGCAAGCCCGGCGCACGCCAGTCTTCGCGATCCAGTCGCGCAGCTCGCGCGTGTCGGCGACCTGGGCGCCGATCTTGCCGCCGGCCAGCAGCCACGGTGCCCGGGCCGCATCCTCTCGCGGTACGTCGCGAAAGTACGCGAAGAGTGCGGCGCGCTTGTCCAGCGTCGCCGTGCTGCGATCGAGGCACCGGAACAGCGCTGCGAAGCGGCGCATCAGGCCGCACCGTCACGGGCGAACGTGCGGGCGTTCGTCCCGCGCTGCCTCAGCAGACGTGTCAACGCGTCGCCATTGCCGTGCATCGCGATCACGCGCGAGGCTCCGGTTCCGGCGATGGTCGTGAGTAGTGCGGGCCAGTCTGCGTGGTCGTAAACGACGAAACCGCGATCGACGTTGCGCCGGCGCCGGTTGCCGCGTACCTGCATCCAGCCCGACGCGAAACCGGTCTGCACACGACGGAGCGACGGATCCAGGCGCCACCTGCCGCCGCGTGTGGCGCGAGCACGAGACGCCGCGCTTCGGCGTTCTTGCGGTCCTGTCGCAGTGGGTTTCGGCGGCATCCGGATTGCGGGGAAACAAACGCTGACGTCATGATGAGAGGACAAGTTTTCCGGCGACAGTGGCCCCGTTGACATCTCACGATTTGAGCTCGCGCACCGTCAAGCTGACGATCGAGCGCCAATGCGCCAGTGGCGACTACCGGGTTTTTTGAGGACCGTCCAGAACGTTGCTGGGCGGCGTGTTTGTGTCGAAAACAATCAGGAGACTCAGCAATGCGGTGGTGCAACAGGTGCAACGGAGTGGCAACGCGATTCACCGCAGCGAAACGATGGGTTGCTCGATCTCTACATGGTCCCGCAATCGTAGCGCTGTGCCTCGTCTTGACCTTCGTCGGAGGCGTTAGCGCTCCCGTTCATCCCGCTTGGGCCTCGGCACACCTGATCGAGTGGGGCGTCGAAACACCGGGGGTAACGCCAGGCGGGCAGACACCGGGTTCGGGCGGCAATACCGTTGTTGCACCGCCGCCAGCGACGCACGCGGAACCTGAGCCAAGCCCGGACGCGTTTTCCGACAGCGTCGGTGCGACGCCCGGCAATTTCCGCGTGGACGAAGGCGGATCGAGCACCTACACCATGCCGATCTACGTGCCGCCAGGCACCGCGGATTTCAGTCCCAAGCTGACGTTGTCGTACCAGCAGCGCGGCGGCAACGGCGCGCTCGGCGTGGGGTTCGGC
Source organism: Rhodanobacteraceae bacterium (assembly GCA_045864815.1). Classification (GTDB taxonomy): domain Bacteria; phylum Pseudomonadota; class Gammaproteobacteria; order Xanthomonadales; family Rhodanobacteraceae; genus Tahibacter. The sequence continues at coordinate 32,014 of BTVG01000034.1, forward strand.
ATCGGCGGATTGTCGTCGATCACACGTTGCCGCAAGACGCGCGAAAGCGGCGATGGCAACAGCGTGTTTCCGGCCATCAATTTCGACAGTGACACGACGAACGACGCGTAGTGCCTGGAAGGCGCGCGCCTCTGGCGTCTGTCGAGCGCGGGAATCTGTCCTGTTGCGGCTGGTGTGACGGCGACCGAATACGGCCTCGAAACCGATCCTGCGACACGCGCATGCGGTTACGACGTTGCCGGGATCACGGGGCCGGCATTCTGGCTGGTGCAGCCCAAGGACGGTTCGTACCGGCGCTACGGTCGCGCCGGCAATTCGACGCTGCCGCGCAACGACGGCGCCGGCACGGTCGACACGACGCAGATTCTCACCTGGAACCTCGATCGTCTGGCCGACGCCAGCGGCAACGTCATCGAGTTCAGCTATCTGCGCGATGCGACGCTGGGCGAGATCGTCATCGACGAAGTCAACTACACCGGCCGTGTCGCGCTGACGAATCTCCTTGCAGCGACGCCGACCTATGTCCGCGCGCCCTACAACACGGTGAAGTTCAACTACACGACGATGCCGGCGGGAGGTCAGCGCGCCGACTACCTGTCTGGCATGAAGCTGTCGCTGACCCGGCAGCTTTCGTCGATCACGGTTCGCGGCACTGCGAATCACGGCGCATCGCCGGACGCGCAGCAGGTCGTGCGCACCTATTACCTCGAATACGGCACGCCGACGTCGAGCGGCAATCAAGCGGTATCGGCAGTGCGTGAATGTGCACCGGGAAGCAGTGGAGAAGTCTGTTATCCGCGCACGCGGTTCACCTGGAACGGCAACCTCGGCGCTACGCAGGGTTTTCCGAATGCGCCGTTCTCAACCTCCTATAGCCCAGGGCTGGAGCACGCCATCGATTTCAAGGTCGCCGACATCAACGGCGACGGGCGTCAGGATCTGATCTGGCTCAAGGACGGCAACTGCGACAGCAGTGGCTCGGGCGCGACGCGGTTTCAGCTGATGACCTCGCTGGCGGTCGGCAGCGGCCCCACGTTGGCGACGCCGAAGGCAACCGGCATCTATCTGAGCCGTCCGCCCGTGCCGCCGCAAAACAACGTGCCGGGGTGCGGCGGTGATCTGCGTCCTCAGCATTTCGAGACGCTGTGGCATCTCTACGATTTCACGGGCGACGGGCGTGACGACATTCTCGCCGGCAATGGTGCATCGTGGCTGATCTATCCGGCGACCCATGACGGGACCGTGTGGACGTACAGCGGCACGAACTGGACCTCGACCGGCATGTCGGCGACGAGCACGGACGACGGCCGCCTGATCGACCTCGACGCGGACGGTCTGCCGGACTTCCTGCGCGGGTCGCCGAGTATTGCGGTCAACGCACGCTTCCTGCGTCGCTCGACGAGCTCCTCGATCGCCTATGCATTCACGACCACGGACACGGGCGTCGATTTCGAGAGCCCGACCCCGCCGGCGGGCTATACCGATGTTGGTCTGACGTTTGCGAGCACGCGCAACGGCATTCCGCCATCGGCCGACCTCGATGGCGACGGCGCGTCGGACCTGATGGCGAAGGTGACCTTCGAGGGACCGACCAGCGACGCCTGTCCTCTCGGCGCGAATCGCCCCGAAGCGAAGGGCGTGGTCGGCTATCTGCCCTCGGCCGGCATGCCCGAGGAGATCGAAGCGCTCGACTGCAAACGCTCCTGGTACACCTACCGCAACGCCGGTATTCAAGGAAATGGGCGTCTGTTCTTCGCCGTCGACACGAACCTCGGCGAAGTCGGTAACAGCGGCGGCCTGTCGAGCGCCGGTGGCGACTATCAGCTCGCCGACGTCAATGGTGACGGTCAGGCCGATGTGCTCTATCAGCGCAGCAACGGAACGCAGAAGACGTTCTACCTGCGGCTGAATCGCGGCACCGCGATACCGGCCGGGGCCGGCAAGCTGTTGCCTGAGCAGGCCATCGGTCTTTCGCTGGCCTCGGATCTGGCGTCGCGCGTGCAGCTGCTCGACATCAACGGTGACGGCAAGCTCGATGTGTTCTACGCCGTCGACCTCGGCGGCGGGGCCGGAACGCAACGGTATCCATTGCGGACGCGGCGCTTCGCGCTGTCGAACTTCGGCACGGAAACCGACGTCGGCAATGCCACGTCGAATACGCAGAATCCGGTCACGACGCCAAGCTTTCTGATCGACGCGACAGGCGACGGCGTTTCCGACCTCGTGCGCTTCTCCGGCAACAACGTCGGCATCGCGGTCGGCAGTCTCACCTTCGGCGGCAATGATCGGGTGACATTCATCGTCAACGGGCTCGGTGCCGTGCACACGATCGGCTATGCGCCGCTGCCCTACAGCTCCGTGTATGACCGTGCGTTCGACGGCCCGAGCCAGACCTGGGGGCGTGGCGCGCCGGTGTTCGACGTGTTCTCGTCGATGTGGGTCGTGCGCAGCGCGGCGCAGTCGGCACCGACGGCCGCCAATCCATTGACCACCAGCGAAGTGCGCTATCACTACAGCGGTGCGCGCATGCAGGCCGGCGGCCGGGGATTCCTGGGCTTCCAGACGATCCGTACCGAGGACGTGCAGAATTTCATCGTCACGACGACGCAGTACCAACAGGACTATCCCTACACGGGGCGGCCGACGAATACGGTCGTTGAAAAACTGACGGCGCCGCTGCCTGATCCCTGCGTGGCCAATCCAAACGCCACTGGCTGCTTCCGCGAGCCACCTGCCGGTTGCGGTCCAAACGGTTGTCCGATCGCGCCCGGAGCGACGGGGCCGCTCAGTGTGGGTGGACAGGTCATCAGCGACTCGGCGACGGTCTGGACCACCACACCGGCGTTCAATCCGGCAACGTGGCAATCGGTTCACGTTTACGCCTCGTCCACCGACGAACAGAAGTTCGACCTCGCGGCCTCGGGGCAGCTGAGTTTCCAGATTGCGTCGTCCTTCATCTTCGACGTCTACGGCAACCTGACTGGTTCGACGGTCACGTCGCGCCATGTGAATGACATCGGATCGTTGGTCACGGACGAAGCCAAGACGACGACGAACGTCTACGGCTGCACGGTGAGTCCGCCAACGCTCAGCGGCTGCACCGGCGGTGCGTTGAACACCGAGCGGCGGCGTCTCGGCCGGCTGTCGATTTCCACGGTGGACAGCAGTCGTCCCGGTACGACGCTGGTACGACGTCGCGCGAGCTTCGAATACGACGCGACGCGGCTGCTGCTCACGGCCGAGATTCAAGGTCCTTATGACGCCGGCGACGAGCCGGACGCAAATCTGCGCAAGCGCCTGAACATGCGCACCGACTACGTGCTGGACGACGACGGCAACCGTGTCGCGCAGTACCAGTGCGATACGGCCACCTACGCCAATCGCGCCGCCTGCACGAGCCTGAGCGGCTTCCAGCAGCGGCAGTGGGAAAGCGATCCCACGCGCTTCCAGCGCTATGGCAAGACAGTCTTCGAGCCGACCGGCCGGTTCCCGCTCTACACGCTCGCGCCGTTCTACTCGGCCAGCGCCTTCAATCAGGCCGACGAGAACGTCGTGGTCTATACCGGCGTCGCGGTCACGGGCGGCGCGTTCACGATGCAGGCCGCGCCCAGCGCGATCGTGACGAACCGCAACGCGTTCGGCGATCCGCTCAATCGCGTGTCCTCGACCGGCATGATCACGACGTTGGCCTACGGCCATCTCGGTCGCGCGCGCTTCGAAACGGGTACGACCGGCAATTTCGCCGTCAGCACCTACACCTGGTGCCAGGACGTTACGACCACGCTGGTACCCGATGTGCCTGTCGGTGCGCCACGCGCCAACTGTCCGGTCGGCGCGATCTTCCGCGTGACGACGAGCAGCGTGGCGTCAACCGGTGCGAGCGCCGGCAAGAGCGCAGCGCCGACTCGATTCGCGTACTACGACCGACTTGGGCGCGAAATGCTGTCGACGACGCGCGTCTACCAGAAAGATTCCGCCAGCCTGAACCGCTGGTCGAGCATCGCGACGACGTACGACGAGACCGGGCGCGCGAAGACGACGACGGTGCCGTACTTCTCGGTAGACCCTACGGCTTCGCAATCGAGTGGCCGAGCGGGAACCGCGTTGGGCTCGACGCCGGCACAGACCGTCACCAGCTATGACCCGATTGGGCGTGCGGCGCTGGTCGACCATCCCGAGCAGCCCGCGAATGGCACCAGCTCCACGGTGGCGACCTTCGACAAGCTGACGACCGAGGTCATCAACCCGCGCAACTTCCCGAGCGAGCAGTCCAAGAACGCGCTCGACGAGCTCGTGTCGGCCAGGGATGCGGCGGGCCTCGTCGTCACCTACGACCGCGACGCCGTGGGCAACCTGACCGCGGTGCGACGCACGCCCAACAACGGCGATTCGGCCGGCGTGGCCGTCACGACGACGCTGAGCTACGACCGCCTCGGCCGCAAGACCGGGATGGTGGACCCCGACAAGGGCGCCTGGACCTATCGCTACAACGCCCTTGGCGAACTGATCGAGCAGACCGATGCGAAGGGACAGACGCAGCGCATTATCCGCGACGCACTGGGCCGAATGATCAAGCGCACCGAGGAGCGGCAGGCCGGTGCGGGCTACACCGCGGAACCGACGAGCACCTGGGAATACGACACGGCACTGCGGCCGAGTGCCGGTACGAAAATCAACGGCGTACCGAGAACCGAGAGCAACGGCGCTGGTGGTTTCGCGCGCACGTACGGCTACGACGAGCAAGGTCGCCTCGTCACGTCAGTCACGACGCTCGACGGAACGGTCTACACGGAACGCATCGTCTATGACGAGTTCGGGCGCCTGTTCCAGCACTTTGCGCCCAACGTCAGTCCGACTGCGACGGCGGGCGAGCAGACCGAATATTCGACCGACGCCTATCCCATCCTGACCACCGACACGGCCACTGGCGTCGTCTACAACGAAGTGCTCGCGCTGACCGCACGCGGCCAGGTGCGGCAGGAGCGTTTCCACAACAGCGCGAGCTTCGTGACCACGCGCACCTATGACGACAACACGGGGCGCATGCTGCGGCTGGTCGCGGGCAACGGCAGCGGTACGAACGCGATTCAGGACTGGGAGTACGTCTACGACAAACACACCAATGTGACGAGCCGGTGGAACCGTACCAGCGGCTACGACATGAAGGAAGACTTCACGTACGACAGCCTCGACCGCCTCGGCACCGTGAAACTCGCGCGGCTGAACGGAACGACCGTCAATCAGACGCAGACGCTCGTCTACGACCAGTTGGGCAACATCAAGACACGGACAATGGGCAGTGCGACATCGACCTGGACCTACGGTGCCGCCGGAACCCAAGGCTGCGTGCAGAACGCCGGGCGCCACGCCGTCGCGAGTTTCGACGGCAACCGCTACTGCTATGACGCGAACGGCAACCAGATCGAGGCGCGCTATCCCGGCAACCTGAGCCGCACCATCGCCTATACCGGCTACGACCTGCCGGAAACGATCACCACGAACGGCTATCCGGCCAATACGACGGTCAGCTTCAAGTACGCGCCGGACCGCTCGATGTGGAAGCGCGTCGATGGTGCCATCAGTTCGGATCGCATTTTCTGCAGCGGCTTCGAGTCGGCGGCCTGCGCCGGCGGCACGGGTGGCATCCCTGGGTCGACAACCTACTTCGTCGGCAATCTCGAAATCCGCGTCGAAGGCTCACTCACGACGACGAAGCGCTATGTCGGCTCCTATCTCGTGGTCACGACGGCCAGCAATGCGCCGACACCGCAATACGCCTATCTGTTCCGCGATGCGTTGGGCTCACTCGATGCGATCACGAACCAGACAGGCACCGTGCAGCAGCGCCTGAGCTTCGACGCCTGGGGCAAGCGCCGTTACGCCGAGCCGCCGGGCAGCGGTTCGCTCTGGAGCCCGCTGCCGGCTGCCGCCGCGGCGGCCTTCGACACGAGCCGTACGCGACAGGGCTATACCGGCCATCAGCAGCTCGACGGCGTTGGCCTCGTCCATATGAAGGGACGCCTCTACGATCCGGAACTCGGTCGCTTCATCCAG
>BTVG01000035.1:0-34774 GCA_045864815.1 Rhodanobacteraceae bacterium
CGAACTTCTTCGCGCTGGGTGGCAACTCGCTGCTGGCGACCCGGGTGGTGAGCGCGGTGGCGGAACGCCTGCACAAGCGGATCGCGGTGCGCAGCGTGTTCGAACACGCCAGCGTGCGCGGGCTGGCGCGGCACATCGACGCGCAGGCGACGACGATCCACCAGCCGATACCGGCGGTGGCGCGGGATGCGGATCTGCCGTTGTCGTTCGCGCAGCAGCGCCTGTGGTTCATCGACGAGCTGGAAGGTGGCACGCCGCACTACAACATGCCGACGGCGCTGCGCTTGCGCGGCCAGCTCGATCTCAACGCGCTGCAGGCGGCGCTCGATCGCGTGATCGCGCGTCATGAAATCCTGCGCACCACGTATCTGCAGCGCGACGGCCAGCCATTGCAGCGGATCCACGCGCCCGGATCGCTGCCCATACGCCGGCTGCAGCCGGCGGGTGACGCTGTCGCGCGTGACGCGGAAATCCGCGCACTCATCGAACAGGAAGCGTGGAAGCCCTTCGATCTCGCGCGCGACCTCATGCTGCGCGTGAGCCTGATCGACATCGCCGAGCAGGAGTGGATCATCCTGTTCACGATGCATCACATCGCCTCGGACGGCTGGTCCAACGGCGTTCTGATTCGCGAATTCGTCGCGTACTACGGCGAGCACGCGTTTGCGCAGCCCGCGAGCCTGGCCCCGCTGGCCCTGCAATATGCCGATTTCGCCCACTGGCAGCGCGCCACCCTGCAGGGCGAAGAGCTGGAGCGGCAGCTCGGCTACTGGCGCGAACGACTCGCGGGTGCACCGACCGTGCATGCGCTGCCGCTCGACCGTCCGCGTCCGGCCCAGCAGCGCTTCGCCGCACAGAGCTATCGCCGGGTGCTCGACCGACCGCTGCTCGATGCGCTGAACGCACTGGCGCGCGGCTGCGACGTGACCCTGTTCATGGTGCTGCAGTCGGCCTTTGCCGCACTGCTCGCGCGCTGGAGCGGCGAGAACGATATCGTCATGGGGGTGCCGCATCACGGCCGCGAGCGCAAGGAGCTCGAACCGCTGATCGGTTTCTTCATCAACACGCTGGTATTCCGCAGCGAAATCGATCCGCAGCAGTCGTTCCGTGATCTCCTCGCCGAATCGCGCCGCCATACGCTGCAGGCCTACGCGCACCAGGGGATTCCCTTCGAAGCGCTGGTCGAGGAATTGCGCCCCGAACGCAGCCTCGCCTACAACCCGCTCTGTCAGATCAAGTTCTCGCTGCAGAACTACGCGACCGAAAGCCTCAGCATCCCGGGCCTTGACATCAGTCCTGCCGAAAGCGACGTGGCGACGATCCGTTTCGAGCTGGATCTGTCGATCACCGAAGACCCCCGCGGCCTGGTCCTGAACTGGACGTTCAAGGAAGACCTGTTCGAGCGCGCGACGATAGTCCGGCTGTCGGAGGCCTACACGCATCTGCTCGCGATGGTTGTCGCTGACGCCGATCGGCGCATCGGCTCCCTGCCGCTGCTCGACACGGCCGCGAGCGACGCGCTGCGGGCGCTCGGCCGCGGTGAGGATAATCCGCACGGTCGCGAGCAGCCGCTCGACACGTACATCGCGGCCGCGGCATCCGCAGAACCGGATTCGCCCGCGGTCCGTGACGCGCTGGGCAACTGCCTGACGCGGGCACGGCTCGACCGTCTCGCGAACCGGCTCGCGCACGAGCTGCACGCGCGGGGTTGCGGCGCCGGCAGCCGCGTCGGCGTCGTCGCCGAGCGCCGTGCGGAACTGCTGATCGCGCTGCTCGCGGTGCAGCGCTGCGGTGCGGCCTACGTGCCGCTCGACCCGCGCCTGGGCGCCGTGCGCTGTGCGGAGATCCTCACTGATGCCGGCATCTCGCTGGTGCTGTGCCCGGGACACGCCGACGAAGCGTTCGTGCCCGACGGCGTGCAGCGAATCCCGCTGGCGGAGGCGCTGCGCGGGGACGGCTGGCTCGATCAGCACCCGGACACCGCGCCGGCCGTCGCGCGGTCCCTGGACGCTCCCGTCTATGTGATTTACACCTCGGGTTCCACCGGCAAACCCAAGGGCGTGGTCATTTCCCACCGGGGGCTTGTCGACTACTGTGCGTTTGCCGGACAGCACTACTATGCGGCGGGCCTGGCCGGTTCGCTGGTGGCGACGTCACCGGCCTTCGACCTGACCGTACCGTCCCTGTACGTGCCGCTGCTGCGCGGCGGCTGCGTCGATCTGCTGCCCGACGACGGCGAGGTCGAGGCACTGGCGCAGCGTCTTGCCGACGACGATGCGGCACACCTGTTGCGCCTGACCCCCGGCCACGTGCAGGGATTGCTGGCGTTGCTCGGGGAGCGGGCGCCGCTGGCGCAGGCGCACGTGTTCGTGGTCGGCGGCGAGGCATTCCCGGTCACGCTCGCGCAATCGCTGCAGACGCAGTTCCCGGCGGCGACGATCTACAACCACTACGGTCCGACAGAGACGGTCGTCGGCTGCTGTCTGCACCGGTTCGATGCGCGGCACGCCGCTGCCTGTGAGCGTCTGCCGATCGGCAGGCCCATGCACAACACGCAACTGTACGTGTTCGACGCGGAGCAGCGATTGCTGCCGCAAGGCATGGTCGGCGAGCTCTGCATCGGTGGTGCCGGCGTGGCGCCGGGCTATCTCGATCGTGACGAACTGACGGCCGAAAAGTTCATTGCCGATCCGTTCACGCCGGGCGCACGCATCTATCGCAGCGGTGACCGCGTGCGCTGGCGTCACGACGGCGAGCTCGAGTTCGTGGGGCGTGCCGACGACCAGGTCAAGCTGCGCGGCTTCCGCATCGAGCTCGGCGAGATCGAGCAGCGGCTGCGTCGCATCGGTGGTGTCGTCGACGCCGCCGTCATCGTGCGCGGCGAGGGCACCGCGGCGCGGCTCTGCGCGTATCTGGCCGGCAGCGGCGACATCGTCGCGACCGCGCGGGAGGCGCTGCAGCAGCAATTGCCGGACTACATGCTGCCCACGAGCTGGAACCTGCTTGCGCAGCTGCCGCGTACCCGCAATGGAAAGCTCGACCGGCGCGCGCTGCCCGAACCGGAAGCCGGTTTGCCGGACGTCCAGTACGCCGCGCCACGCACGCCGGTCGAGGAGACCTTGTGCCGGATCTGGGCCGGGCTGCTGCGCGTCGAGCGTGTCGGCATCTACGACAACTTCTTCGCGATCGGCGGCGACTCCATCCTTTCCATCCAGGCGGTTGCGCGCGCCAATCAGGCCGGCATCCGGCTCACCACGCGTCAGGTGTTCAAGTACCAGACCGTCGCCGCGCTGGCGGCACAGGCGACGCAGTCCGGCGAGAACGCGCAGTCACAGGAAGCAGTCGGTGGGATGCTCGAACTGCTGCCGTCGCAGCGACGTTTCTTCGCGCTCGGCGCCGACGATGCGCATCACTACAACCAGTGCGTGCTGCTGCGCGCTCCTGCCGACTTCGATGCCGCGGCGCTCGCGCCGGTTGCCCGTGCACTGTTCGAGCGGCACGACGGACTGCGGCTGGTGTTTGAGAGCGACGGCGAACAGTGGCGCGCCCGACATCGCGAACTCGATGCGGCGCTGCTGGATGCGGCGGTGGTCCGCGAGGTGTTGCCGGCCGGTATCGAGGCGGCCGCCTGGATCAGCGCGCGCTGCATGCACTGGCAGCAGCAGTTCGATCTGGCTCACGGACCGTTGTTGCGGCTGATCCACCTCGACGTGCCCGGCGACGGGCGTCTGTTCGTGCTCGCGCACCACCTGCTCGTCGACGGGGTGTCCTGGCGTCTGCTGCTGACTGACATCGAACTGGCCTATGCGCAGTGGCGCGCGGGTACACCCATCGCGCTCGCCGCCAAGACCACGTCGCTGCAGCAGTGGAGTCGTGCGCTGCATGCGGAGGCGACCAGCGCCACGCTGGCGGCCGAGCGCAGCTACTGGCTCGCGCAACTGGCGCTGCCGTGCGAAAGCCTGCGTGCTGCGGCAGTGCCGACCGGCGAGGCGTCGACCGCGCCCATCTCCTTCGTTCTGGGCAGCGACGATACCGACGCGCTGTTGCGTCGCTGCGCGACGCAGCTCGGTGCGCCGGTCGGCGAATTGCTGCTCGCGGCGCTCTATGTCGCGGCCAGACGCTGCTGCGGCGTCACCTATCTGCGCATCGCACTCGAAAGCCATGGCCGCGAACCGTTCGACGACGCGCTCGATGTCAGCGAGACGCTGGGCTGGTTCACGACCATCTATCCGCTGACCCTGCATGCCGACGAGGCACATCCGATCGGTGCGCTGAAGGCCGTCAAGCAGCAGCATCGCGCCATCCCGCGCCACGGCATTGGCTACGCGGTTCTGCGTCATCTCGCGGGCGATGCGGTGTTCGCGGAGCAGGCCACCGCGCGGGAACCGGAGCTGCTGTTCAACTACCTCGGCCAGTTCGATCAGGTCGTGTCCGGGGACTCGACGTTCGCACTTGCGCCCGAGAGCATGGGCGAACCCGCCAGCAAACGGCGGGCGCTGCGCCCGGCGGGGCAGGTACTGGCCTGCAACTGCTTCGTGAGCCAGGGGCTGCTGCACGCGGGCTTCAAGTTCGACGAGCGCGTGCTGTGCCGGGCGGCGATCGCACGGCTGACCGGTGCGTTCCGCGAAAGCCTGCTCGAACTCGTTGCCCTTTCCGCGCAGGCCGACGTGCACGCGTGGACCCCCGCCGACTTCCCGCTCGCGCGCGTGGAACAGCGCGAACTGGACCGCATCGCGGCCCGCTTTCCGAATCTGCTGCGCCTGTATCCGGCCACGCCGATGCAGCAGGGCATGTTGTTCCACAGCTGGCTCGACAAGACGGCTTACCTGTCGCAGCGCTTTCCGCAGATCAATGGGGCGCTGGACGTGTCGGCCTTCCGCCGCGCCTGGCAGAACGTCATCGAACGGCATGATGCCTTCCGCACGGCGTTCGTCGGCAAGGAAAGCGAACTGCATCAGCTCGTGCTCGCGCATGCCGAACTGCCCTGGCACGATGAGGATTGGCGTGGTCTGTCCGCGCAAGAGCAGGCCGAGCGCTTTGCCGCATACCGGCGCGCGGACCAGCAACGCGGCTTCGAGCTGTCACCGCCGCCGCTGACCCGTATCGCGCTGTTCCGCCTCGCCGACGACCGCTACCAGCTGCTCTGGACCAATCACCATGCGCTCACCGACGGCTGGAGCTCGCCGCTGGTGCTTCGCGATGTGATCGAGTCGTACCGTGCGATCGTCGAGCACCGCCCCGCGAAGCTCGAGCGGCCGCCGGTCTACGAACGCTACATCGAGTGGCTGCAGCGCCAGGACGCGACGCGTGCCAAGGACTGGTGGCGCGAACTGCTGGCTGACGTCGAGTCCCCGACGCCATTGCCGCTCGATGTCGGGCGTGATGGCGGGGGCGATGGCTATGCGATGCACCACCTGCCGCTCGGCGCCGAACTCGCCCGCGGCCTGCAGGCGCTCGCGCGTCAGCACCGCACGACGGTCAATACGGTGCTGCAGCTGGCCTGGGCCTACCTGTTGCACCGCCACAGCGGAGACAACCGTGTCGTGTTCGGTTCGACCGTGTCGGGGCGCCCGGCCGAAGTGCCCGGCGTCGAGGACATGGTCGGGCTGTTCATCAACACCTTGCCGGTCCGCGTCGCGTTCGACGGCGACGCACGTGTCGCGAGCCTGATCGAGCGTCTGCAGGACGAATTCCAGCGCAGCAACGAACATGGATTCCTGTCGTTGCCGGAAATCCAGCAGCAGTCCCGGGTCCCCGCAGGCACGTCGCTGTTCGACAGCGTGATCGTGTTCGAGAACTATCCGGTCGAACCCAGCCTTGACGGCAGCGACGGTCCGAACGGCGCGAGCAAGAGCAGCGACCTCCACACCAATTTCCGTCTGACTCTCGTGGCGAGCCTCGCCGAAACCTTCGACCTGCACTGCTCGTATTCGCGTGGCGACTACGGCTCGGCGACGATAGTGCGGCTGCTGATGGAACTGGGCGACGTGCTGCGCCAGCTGGCGGAGGGCTGCGAGCGGCTGTCGGATCTGCAGATCGGCAGCGCCGACCGCAGCGCGCTCGACGCCTGGAACGCGACGGCACGGGACTGGCCTTCGCTGTCGCGCGTGCACGCGCTGTTCGAGGAACAGGTGCGCCGCCAGCCCGACGCCCTGGCGGTGTCCGACGCGCGGCAGCAGCTGAGCTACGCCGAACTCGATGCGCGCGCGAACCGCGTCGCGCACTGGCTGCGCGCCCACGGCGCCGGGCGCGACCGTGTCGTCGCAGTCTGCGCCGACCGCTCGGTACAGATGCTGGTCGGGCTGCTCGGCGCGCTGAAGGCGGATGCGGCCTACGTGCCGCTCGATCCGGATTATCCGGTCGATCGGCTGCGCTACATGCTCGATGACAGCGGGGCCGGGCAGTTGGTCACCGTATCGTCGCTGCGCGAGGCGCTGCCGGGGATCGATGGCGCCGTGCTCTGTCTCGATGACGAGACCGAACTCCATCGCTGGCCGGCGCAGGCACCGCTCGTCACGACGGCGCGCAGCCCCGATGATCTGGCGTACGTGATCTACACCTCGGGTTCGACGGGACAGCCCAAGGGCGTACTGCTGAATCACGGCGGGGCGGTGAATCTTGCCTTGAACCAGCAGGCGCTGTTCGGCGTGGCTGCCGGCAGTCGCGTGCTGCAGTTCGCCTCGCTGAGTTTCGATGCGGCAACCTGGGACTGGCTCATGGCGCTGAGCCATGGCGCCAGCCTGCACGTCTGCGCGAGCGAGCTGCGTCACTCGCCGGCGCTGCTGGCGGACTATCTGGTGCATGAGCGCATCACGCATGCGACCCTGCCGCCGGCGCTGCTGCCGCATCTGGACCCTGAGCGCGCCTACGCACTGCAGGCGCTGATCGTCGCCGGCGAGGCCTGCGAGCCGCAGACCGCCTGGCGCTGGGCCGCGCGCGTCCCGCTGTTCAATGCCTACGGCCCGACGGAGGCGACGGTCTGTGCCAGCGTCGCCCGTGTGCACCCGGGCGAGCGCATCACGATCGGTGCGCCACTGGCCAACGTGCAGCTGCACGTGCTCGATGCCGCCGGGCGCGAGCTGCCGATCGGCGCGGCCGGCGAGCTGCACATCGCCGGTGCGGGGCTGGCACGTGGCTATCGCGGCAGCGAGGATCTGACCAGCGCGGCATTCATCGCCGATCCGCGGGACTCCGGCCGTCGCCTGTACCGCAGCGGCGACCTCGCGCGCTGGCTGCCCGGCGGCGAGATCGAGTTCCTCGGGCGCCGCGACGACCAGGTCAAGATCCGCGGGTTCCGCATCGAGCTCGGCGAGATCGAGTCGGCGCTGCGGCAGCTCGCGCAGCCACACCTGCGCGAGGCTGCGGTGGTCGTGGCCCCCGCCGCAGACGGCGCCCAGCTCGTCGCGTTCGTCGTGCCGGAAGCGTCGTACGAAGGCGATGAGGCGGCGCTCGCCGCGGCTCTCGGCGAGGCGCTGGCACAGCGGCTGCCGCAGCATCTGCTGCCGAGCCGCTACGTCCGTCTGGAGCAGCTGCCGTTGACCGCGAGCGGCAAGGTCGATCGCAAGGCATTGCGCGTGCCCGAAGCCGGCGCGCCCCGCACGGGCTTCGTCGCACCGGCGAGCGAGACCGAGCGCGCGCTCGCGCAGATCTGGGCGCAGCTGCTCGGTGTGCCCCTCGACCGGATCAGTACGCAGGCCACGTTCTTCGAACTCGGCGGCAATTCGCTCGGCATGATCCGCCTGCAGTCGGCGATCAAGCAGCACCTGGGTGTCGAAGTGTCGGCGCCGCGGCTGTTCGAACGCCCGACGCTCGCGCGCCTCGCGGAACTCATCGACGGCTTCCGGCTGGTTGCGGCTGGCAGCGGAAAACCGGCGGCTGCCGATGATCTGATCGAGGAGACGTTCTAGTGCTGCTGGACTTGCTACAGGACGTCCGCGACAGCGGCATCCAGATCTTCGTCGACAACGGCCAGCTCAAGGTGCGGGCCGGTCGCGACGCGATGAGCGATGACCTGCGCGCGCGCATCCGGGCGAATAAGGATGCGCTCATCGCGCTGCTCGCCGAACTCGGCGACGGCGTCGCGGTGAGTGCCGACGCGCCCCTGCGACCGCGTGCCGAGGCAGGGCGCACGCCATTGTCGTTCGCCCAGCAGCGCCTCTGGCTCATGGACGATCTCGGTGTCGACCCGGCCCAGTACAACGTGCCCGTTGCGCTCCGGGTCGACGGCGCGTTCGACACGACGCGGGCAGAAGCGGCGCTTGCCGCCATCGTGCAGCGGCACGAGGTGTTGCGCTCGGTCTATGCGAGCGATGCGGATGGTCCGTGCCAGCAGGTGCGCAGCGCCGACGATTTCCGGCTGGTGCAGACCGATCTGCGTGGCGTCGACGCGGCGAACCGCGAATCGGCGCTGGCGGGGCTGTTGCGCGCCGAGGCGCTGCAGCCGTTCGATCTCGCGCGCGATCTCATGCTGCGCGCGCGGTTCATACGGCTGGCCGACGACAGCGGCGTGCTCGCTCTGACCCTGCATCACATTGCGTCGGACGGCTGGTCGCTCGATGTGCTGATGCGCGAGTTCGCACTGCTCTACGCGGGAGGCGTGCTGCCGCCGCTGCCGGTGCAATACGGCGACTATGCCCAGTGGCAGCGGGATCTCGCTGCCGGCGGTGCGCTGGAACGTCAGGCGGCGTACTGGCAGCGGCAGCTCGCCGACCTGCCTGCGCTGCATGCGCTGCCGCTGGATTTCCCGCGTCCTGCGCGCAAGAGCAGCAACGGTGCCGCGCAGGCGAGCCGCCTCGACGCGGCCACCGCGAATCGGCTGCGAGAGCTGGCGCGCGCGAACGGATGTACCGTTTTCATGCTGCTGCACGCCGCGCTGAGCCTCGTGATCGCGCACTTCGGCAACAACCCCGACGTGGTAATCGGCACACCGGTCGCCAACCGGCGACAGGCCGCGCTCGAAGGGTTGATCGGCTTCTTCGTCAATACCCTGGTGCTGCGCGTCGACACGTCGGGCGATGCACGCTTCATCGATTTCCTGCGGCGCGTGCGTGACGTGAACATCGCGGCACAGGCGAACCAGGATCTGTCGTTCGAGGAGCTCGTCGATCGCCTGAACCCGCCGCGCAGCCTCAGCCATTCGCCGTTGTTCGAGATCATGCTGAGTCTCGACACCGTCACCGGCAGTGACGCGCAGCGGTTCCCGGGTTTCACCGTCACGCCGCTGCGCGGTGGCGACACGATCGCGAAATACGACCTGCAGCTCAAGGCTGCCGACACGCCCGACGGCTTCGAGCTGAACTGGACCTATAACCCGCAGCTGTTCGCAGCCGCCACCATCGCGAATCTTGCCGACAGCCTGCTGAGCGTGCTCGGCGCCGTCGCGGAAGACGCGCAGACGCGTCTCGACGCGCTGCCGATGGCGCCTGAGCACGCGCACCCGGCGCTGTTGCGGCAGGGGCGCGGGCGCGAACGCGCCGGCGGTGACAGCCTGCCTGCGCGCATCGCGGCGTGGGCGCGCCGGACTCCGGACGCGATCGCGGTGGAATGTGGTGATGACCGCATCGACTATGCCGGACTGGCCGGTTGCGCGGCCGCGGTCGCGCAACGGCTGCGTGTGCACGGCGTGCGCGGCGGTGACCGCATAGGACTGTGCGCGGCGCGCTCGGTCGACTATCTGATCGGCCTGTGCGCGATCTGGCAGGTCGGTGCGGTCTACGTGCCGCTCGATCCGCTGCATCCGCCGGCGCGCCGTGCGCAGATCGTCGCCGACAGCGGTCTCGTCGCGCTGCTGACGGATGCGGCCAGTCGCGGCGCGCTCGCCGCAGCCGCCGCGCCGGTGCTCGTGATCGAACGCGGGCACGCCGCGTTGCCGGTGAGCGAGACGGTTGCCGGCGATGCCCCTGCCTACGTGCTCTACACCTCGGGTTCTACGGGTACGCCCAAGGGCGTCGTCGTGACGCATGCGGCGCTCGCGAATCTGGCCGACAACCTCGGTCCGGACGGCATCAACGACGGCGGACTGCACGGGCGCTGGGGCTGGAACGTGTCGGCTGCGTTCGACGCGTCGCTGCAGGCAATCTGCCAGCTTGCGCACGGCGGCTGCGTCGTGATCCTGCCGGACGAGGCACGCTTCGATGCGCATGCCATGCGTGCGGCGCTCGCGCGGCATCACGTGGACCTCATGGACGCGACGCCGGCAATGGCCGAGATCTGGCTGGCCGGCGGGCTCGACACCGTGTTGCCGCATCTGGTGATCGGTGGCGAGGCGATAGTGCCGGCGCTCTGGCAGCGCCTCGTCGACTGGCAGCGACGCCACGCGCGCTGGGCCATCAATGTCTACGGTCCGACCGAGTGTTGTGTCGACAGTACCTGGGCGCTGATCGAAGGCGAGGAGCCCTGTATCGGCAGCGCCCTCGACAACGTGCAGCTCTATGTCGTGGATGCCGCTGGCCGGCTCGCTGCGCCCGGGGCGATCGGTGAACTCTGGATAGGCGGCCTCTGTGTCGCGGCCGGCTATCACGCCCAGGCGGCGCTGACGCGCGAGCGCTTCTGTTCGAACCCATTCGGTGCGGGCCGGATCTATCGCAGCGGCGATATCGTGCGCTGGCGCAGCGACGGCCGGCTGCACTATGTCGGCCGCGGTGACCAGCAGATCAAGCTGCGCGGCTTCCGCATCGAGCTCGGCGACATCGAAGCGGCGCTTCGCCGGCAGAGCGTCGTACGCGACGCCTGCGTCGCCGTATGTGGTGACGAGGCCGCGCGGCGGCTCGTCGCCTACGTGGTTGCCGACGACGTTCCGGCGCTGACGGCGATGCTCGCGCGGCAACTGCGGGCGGAGCTGCCCGATTACATGCAACCCTCGGCCATCGTGCGGCTCGATGCATTGCCGCTGACGCCAAACGGAAAGCTGGACCGCAAGGCGCTGCCCGAGCCCGCGCGCGTCAGTGAAGACGGCGCGGCGCCGTCTTCTCCGACCGAGCGCGCGATCGCCGCGATCTGGGGCGAGGTGCTGCGAACCGTCGTCGTGGACATCGACGCGAATTTCTTCAGCCTCGGCGGCAATTCGCTGCTGGCCGCACGCGTGGTCGCATCGATCGGTGCAAACCTGCAGAAGAAGATCTCGATACGCGCGCTGTTCGAATTCCCGAGCGTGCGCGGTCTCGCCGCACACCTGGACACACTCGCCGTGGATGCCGACCGCATCGTGGCGGTGCCGCGTGACGCCGCGATCGCACTGTCGTTCGCCCAGCAGCGGCTCTGGTTCGTCGACCGCCTGGAGGGCGGCACGCCGCAGTACAACATGGCGAGCGCGTTCCGCGTGCGCGGACCGTTGCGCACAGCGGACCTGCGGCGGGCGCTCGACCGCCTCCTCGCGCGCCACGAAGCGCTGCGTACCGTGTATGTCGAGGAGGAGGGGCAGCCGGGGCAGCGTGTGCTGCCGCCCGCGGCGGCACCGCTGCGCGAAGTCGACCTGCGTTCTCTCGAGCCTTCGCTGCGCGAGCGCGAGTTGCGCCGTCTCGTGGCGCAACAGACGCGCGAACCGTTCGACCTGGCAAGCGGCCCGCTGCTGCGTGCGGCGCTGCTGCAGCTGGACGAGCAGGAGTTCGGTTTCGTGTTCGTCGTGCACCACATTGCCGCCGACGGCTGGTCCACCGGCCTGCTGGTCGACGAATTCACGCAGGCCTACGCTGCGTTGTCGCGTGGCGAAGAGCCGGTGTTTCCGGCGCTGCCGCTGCAGTACGCCGACTACGCACACTGGCAGCGAACGCGGGTCGACGATGCAGCACTCTCGCGCCAGCTCGACTATTGGCGCACGCAGCTCGCCGGCGTGCCGGCCGTGCATGCCTTGCCGCTGGACCGGCCTCGCCCGGCGCAGCAGGATTTTCGCGGCAGCCGGGTATCGCGCGGGCTCGATGCGCATCGTAGCGCCACGCTGCGCGAGCTCGCTCGCACCCACGATGTGACCTTGTTCATGCTGTTGCAGACGGCGTTTGCCGCGCTGCTGTCGCGCTGGAGCGGCGAGTCCGAGATCGTCGTCGGCACGCCGATCGCGGGGCGCCAGCGTGCCGAGTTCGCGCGTGTCGTCGGTCTGTTCGTGAACACCCTGGTGCTGCGCAATGACGTGTCCGGCAATCCGGGCTTTGCCGAGCTGCTCGCTCGCACACGTCTCCTGGCGCTCGATGCGTATGCAAACCAGGATCTGCCGTTCGACCGGCTGGTCGACGTGGTACAGCCCGCGCGCAGTCTCGCCCATGCGCCGCTGTTCCAGATCCTGTTCGCGCTGCAGGAATTCCGCTCGGATACGCCCCAGCTGCCGGAACTCGCCTTCAGTCCGCTGTCGGCGGGGCGCAACTCGATGACCGTGGACCTCGAGCTGTCCGTGGTCGACCACGGCGGCCGCCTGCAGTTCGACTGGCTCTACGCCGAGGCGCTGTTCGATGAAGTCACAGTCGAGCGCATGGCGGCCGCGCTCGATGCCCTGCTGGCTGCGGTAGCGGACGATCCGCAGCGGCCGCTGGGGGCCATCGACCTGTGCGATCCCGCCGACAGGGCGCGCATCGCGCAGTGGAATGCCACGGCACGGCCGTATCCGGCCGACGATTGCGCCCACGACCTGTTCGAGCGGCAGGCAGCGGCGACGCCGGATCACATCGCCGTGCTCGACGGCCGGGACGCGCTGAGCTATGCCGAGCTCGATGCACGCGCGAACCAGGTCGCCCACACCCTGCGTGCGCGCGGCATCGGACCGGAAACCGTCGTCGGCATCGCCTTGCCGCGCGGCGTCGGCATGCTCGTCGCTGTGCTGGGCGTGCTCAAGGCCGGCGCGGCTTTCCTGCCGCTCGACATGAGCCTGCCGTCCGGACGGCTCGCATATCTCGTCGGCGACAGCGGTGCGGTCGCGCTGCTCGGCGATGCGGCAGCCGCGGCGATGCTGCCCCCCGACGTGCCCTGCTGGGAGCTCGACGCGATCGGCGCCTCCGGGGCGTCCCGCCTGCGACCGCCGCGTCCGGCAGGTCTTGGCCCCGCCAGTCTGGCGTACGTGATCTATACGTCTGGCTCGACCGGGCAGCCCAAGGGCGTGCTCGTCGAGCATCGCGGTCTGGCCAGCCTGGCGGAGGATTCGCGGCGTCGCCTGGGGCTGGATGCCCGGAGCCGCTGCCTGCAGTTCATCGCATTCGGCTTCGATCCGTTCACCTGGGACTGGCTCTATACCTTCGCCGCCGGCGCGACCTTGTGCCTGTGCCCCGCGGAGGCGCGCACCTCGCCCGAGGCGCTCAGCGATTTCGTGCAGGCGCAGCGCATCACGCACGCGACGCTGCCGGCGGCGGTGCTGCCCTGGCTCGACCCGGCGCGCGAGTATGCGCTGACGTCCATTGCGATCGGCGGCGAGGCACCCGACGAACCCACGGCCTGGCGCTGGGCGCAGCGACTCGCGCTCTACAACGTCTACGGACCAACCGAAGCGACCATCTGCACGAGCATGGGGTTGGTACGGCCGGGGCAGCGACCGAGCATCGGCACGCCGTTCGCGAACGTGACGGTCGAGATCGTCGACGACGCCGGTCTGCCACTGCCTGTCGGCGTGTTTGGCGAATTGCGTATTGGCGGCCTGGGGCTCGCGCGTGGCTATCGGGGCCGTGACGAGGCGACGGCGGCGGCTTTCGTGGTCGCTGCCGACGGTACGCGTCGCTATCGCAGCGGTGATCGCGCGCGCTGGTTGCCGAGCGGCGAGCTCGATTTCGGCGGGCGTCGTGACCAGCAGATCAAGATTCGCGGATTCCGCGTCGAGATTGGCGAGATCGAAACCGCCCTGAGTCAATTGCCCTCGGTGCGGCAGGCAGCCGTACTCGCGATTGGCGACGCCGACGCGCGGCGGCTGGTCGCGTTCGTCCGCCTCGATGCGGATGCGCGCGACAGCGCCGAAAGCCTGCGCACGGCTCTGCGGCGCCAGTTGCCCGACTACATGGTTCCCGCGCAGATCACGCTGTGCGCGAACCTGCCGTTGACGGTCAACGGCAAGATCGACCGGAACGCGCTCGCGGCACTGCCGCTGGCGTCCGCGCCGGTGACGCCGGCGACGCCGACACAGCAGCGCCTGCTCGCGGTATTCGCCGCGGTGCTCGGGCACGGCGCCGTCGACATCGAGCGCAGCTTCTTCGATCTCGGCGGCAACTCCCTGCGCGCGGTACGCCTCGCGCACGCGATCAACGAGGAGTTCGGCTGCGCGCTCGGGGTGCGGGACGTGTTCGAGCATGCATCGGTCGCCGCCATGGCCGCGCGTCTCGACAGCGGGGCCGATGGCAGTGGCGCCGCCCGGCTGGAGGTCATCGGCGAGCACGGTACGGACACGGTATACCTGTTGCCGGGTGCGGGACTTGCGCCCGCGTCGTATCGCGCGCTTGCGGGCGCGCTCGGCAACCGGCGCGTCTGCGTCATCGAGCCGCCACAGCTGGCCGATCCGGCGGCGACCCTGCAGGCAGCGGCACACGCCTGCCTCGGTCTGCTGCTGGCCGACGCACCGCAGGGCCGCATCGCGCTGGCAGGCCATTCGGTCGGTGGCAGTCTTGCGTTCGAGATGGCGCGCGAACTGCATCGGCTTGGCCGCGAATGCCGCCTGGTACTGCTCGACGCGGCGTTCGTCGCCGATGCCGGCGGCACGGCCTTCGATCCCGCGCGCGCCGTCGAGCATCTCGCGTCGCGTGCTTCGGCGGTGACCCGGGCCGAGCAGGAAAGCGATGCGGAGCTGCTCGCGCGCGCACTGGTCGCCGCCGGCCTGCTGCCGCGCACGGCGGCACCGGCGCTGGTCCAGGACCTGCTGCAGCG
This sequence comes from Rhodanobacteraceae bacterium, assembly GCA_045864815.1. Taxonomy (GTDB): domain Bacteria; phylum Pseudomonadota; class Gammaproteobacteria; order Xanthomonadales; family Rhodanobacteraceae; genus Tahibacter. Next base: position 14,824 of record BTVG01000035.1, read on the forward strand.
CTATCTGCAGCAGGGCCGCCTTTTCCATGAATACCGGCCGGAGGCGCCGGTGACCGTGCCGGCCCTGCTGCTGCAGGCACGTGCCTCACGCGATAGACGCGACGCGGTTGCGGCCTGGTTCGGCGCCGCGTTCGCCGTACAGACCATCGATGCCGACCACTACTCGCTGGTCGGTGGAGCGGCCGCGCCCACCACTGCCGCGGCGATGCGCCGCTTCTTCGACGCCGCCGACATTTCGTCTTTCCCCTGCCAGGAATCTGCCGATGAGCCATGTTCATGACGTGAACGCGCAGCTCGGCCTGCCGCCGCTGCGCGCGCTGGACCGTATCGCGATGCCCTCGCGCGATGCATTTTTCGACGACTACGTCTGGCCGAATCGCCCGGTCGTGCTGACCGACCTGGCGCGTCGCTGGGGCGATCTGTCGCGCTGGGAGCCGCGTGCGCTCGCCGCGCGGGTGCACGACATGCGTCTGCCCGTGTCGATCACCCAGGGTGTCTACGATTTCGTGCGCGGCCACGACAACTGGGTGTCGCGCGACACGGTCACCGCGATGTCCGTCGCCGAACTCGTCACGCGCATCGGGGAGGGCAGGGACGAATGTCTCTATCTGAACCAGCAGTCGATTCCCGAGCGCTTTCCGGAACTCGTCGCCGAGCTGTCCGAACCGCACATCATGCCGCCCGGCAGCGTGCAGAAGCTGTATCTGTGGCTCGGCAGCAAGGGCAATGTCTCGTCGCTGCACTTTGACCGGCCCAACAATTTCCTGGTGCAGCTGCACGGCCGCAAGCGGCTCGTCCTGTTCGCGCCCCAGGAGCACGCGCGGCTGTATCCGTCGCCGACCATCTCGCATTTCAGCCGCGTCGACATCGAGCAGCCCGACCTCGCGCAGTTTCCCGCGTATGCGGATGCACAGGGTTATGAGGTCGTGCTCGAGGCCGGCGACACGCTGTACATGCCGCCGTTCTGGTGGCACCAGGTGTATTCCGAAAGCACCAGCGTGTCGATCAGCGTGTTCTGGCACGCGTATACACACCAGCTGCTCGCGCCGGCGGTGCTGACGAATCTCGCCGCGCTGTATCCGCGGCTCGCGACGCGCTATCACAACTATCTGCCGGGGAAATTGCCGACCCTGCTGGATTTCGCGCGCCACGCGCTCGCCCAGGGGCATGCGGCGGCGGCGGCCGCTGCTGCGTGTGCGGCGCTCGAAGCGCGCCTGCGCGAGAACGCGGGCGATGTGCTGGAGCCCTCGACGGAACTCACGCGCGCCGGCGTCGCCGCGGCGGTGCTTGCCCGCCTGAGCGACGACGAGCGTCTCACCGCCGACGCAGCGGCTCGCGCGTCAGGCTGGCTCGCCTTCGGCGGTGCCGTGCTCGGCGGCGAAACGCCGGCAGCGGACCGGGTCGTCGCGATGATCGACGACATCGCCGCACTGATGGCCGACGAGCTCGCCATGGATTCCACGCTCCTGATGATTTGACGACGGCAAGAAGGCACGCGGCGCCGCCGCGGCTGCGCGACAGGCAAGTCCCCACTACTCCCATTGCAACGGTGTGACATGACGACGATGACCCACGAGTCCCTGGAACGGGACGTGTTCGTGCTCGGCCTCTCCGGCAGCGCGATTCCCCTCCATGATGCCGCCGAGGACTGGCCGAATGGCATTCTTCTGTCCGAAGACGCTGCTCACGACTCCGCCGCCGTACTCGTTGCCAACGGCGATGTCGTGTTCGGCATCGAAGAGGAGCGCATCAATCGACTGAAACACTGCAACCGACTCGCCAGCAGCGCGATAGCCCTGTGCCTCTCCGAGTTCGCGCGCCGGCGTGGACCACGCAGCGAGCTGCACGTGGCCTACTACAGTTCGCCCTCGAATCCGGCCGCGCGCGAGCGCATGGTCGCGCTGATCGGCGGCATGGCGGCGCGCTACGGCCTCACGCTGCCGCCTGCCAGCATCCACCTGGTCGGACATCACTTCTGCCATGCGGCAAGTGCGTTCCTGCCGTCGCCGTTCGCCGAAAGCCTGATCCTGACCGTCGACGGCCAGGGCGACGGGGTGTGCGCCACGGTGGCCGTGGGCCGCGGCTCGCGCATCGAAACGCTCAAGGAAGTGCCGTGGCAGAACCGTTCGCTGGGCTATCTCTACGAGGGCGTGACGCGCTTTCTCGGCTTCGGCGCGTACGACGAATACAAGGTGATGGGGCTGGCGCCGTACGGCGATGCCGCGCGCTATCGTGACCTGATGCGCCAGACCTATGAGCTGCTTCCCGACGGCGAGTGGGAGATCCATCTCAGCGAGCTGAATACGATTCTGCGCGCGGGCTTTGGCCCGGCACGAAAGCCCGAGCAGCCCACGAGCCAGGACCATATCGACCTCGCCGCCGCGCTGCAGCAGGCGCTGGAAGAAATCCTGCTGCACATCCTCACGCACTACCGCACGCTCACCGGCCAGAAAAACCTGTGCATGGCCGGCGGTGTCGCACTGAACTGCACGGCGAACAGCCGCATCCTGCGGTCGGGCCTGTTCGAGGACGTGTTCGTGCAGCCGGCCGCGCACGATGGCGGCGGTGCCTACGGTGCGGCACTCGCCACCTGGAGCAAGCTCATGCACGCGCGCCCGTCACAGGCGCTCGATCACCTGTACTGGGGGCGCGATGTCGATGCGGTCGACGCCGGTGCGGAGTTGCGGCGCTGGGGCGACCTGCTCGAGATGGAACGCAGCAGTGACATCTTCACGCGCACGGCGGAGCTGCTGGCCGACGGCAAGGTCGTCGGCTGGATCGGCGGACGCTCCGAGTTCGGGCCGCGCGCGCTCGGCAACCGGTCGATCATCGCCGACCCGCGCCCGGCTTCGCACAAGGACCTGATCAACGCCATGGTGAAGAAGCGCGAGGCATTTCGCCCGTTCGCGCCCGCCGTCGCCGAGGAGGCCGCATCGGCGTTCTTCGACATTCCCCAGGGCGGCAATTTCCCGTGGATGATTTTCGTCACCGACGTGAAACCCGAGCAACGCGCGCTGCTCGGCGCGATCACGCATGTCGATGGCAGCGCGCGCGTGCAGACGGTGTCGGCGCGCAGCAATCCGCGCTTCCACCGGTTGCTGCAGGCGTTCGGTCAGCAGACCGGCACCCCCGTGCTGCTGAACACGTCGTTCAACAACAACGCCGAGCCCATCGTGGATACGGTCGAGGATGCGATCGTCTGTTTCCTGACCACGGGGCTCAACTATCTCGTGGTCGGCGACTATCTGGTGCGCAAGAAGGCCTTGACGCCGGCGCTCCTCGGCGAACTCGTACCGACCTTGCCGGCCTATCTGCAGATCGCCGAAACCACGCAGTACGCGTCCGACGGCCGGCTGGCGAGCTATGCCAGCGCCTGCAATCGCTATTACGCCAAGAAGCGCGTGCGCCTGAGTACCGCAACCGCGGCCGCACTCAAGCGCGCCGACGGGCGCAGCAGTCTCGCCGAGCTGCTCGGACCGGCGCTCGCCGGTGCATTCGACGAGCTCCAGGAGCTCTGGTCGGAACGACTGGTCACGTTGCGCCCCCGCGAACGTGCCGCGCACCTGGCGGAGCCGGCCGAGGTGGGCGACGTCATTGAAGTCTGAAGCGGGGCACACCCATCCCCACCCCGACCACCCGCTGCAGGTGAGGGAGCAATGAGGCAAGTCCGCTCGAGTCCTCCTCGTGGGGCGGAGAGCTCGATAGCCGTCTCGTGGAAGCGCTCCCCTGCAGTGGCAGCGCATGGCTGGGGATGGATCCAGCCACTGCGCTCCAGTGATTCCGGTTTCTCCTATTCCGATTCCCGTTACATCTCCAACAGAAAGAGTCAGCCATGAGTGAAATGAAGAACCTGACGCCGGAGCACCTCACTCCTGTCGGCGGTATCGGCCTGATCGCGCAGGTGAACGCCGCAGGCCAGCGCGCGCTTGACTGGGCCGCGGCCAACCGCGACGACGTCGAACGTCTGGTGCAGGACAACGGCGCTCTGTTGCTGCGTGGCCTCAAGATTCCGAGCTCGCGCGATTTCGGGCAGATCCTGTCGGTACTGTTCGACGGCGAGCTGCTGGACTATGCCTATCGCTCGACGCCGCGTACCGAGCTGCGCGGCAACGTCTATACCGCGACCGAATACCATCCGGACCTGACGATCCCGCAGCACAACGAAAGCGCGTACTCGAATGAATGGGCATTGCGTATCGGCTTCTTCTGCATGTTGCCGGCGGAAGCCGGCGGCGAAACGCCGATCTCTGACAGTCGCCTGCTGTACCGGCAGTTGCCGGAACGCATCCGCACCACCTTCGAGCAGAAGGGGCTGATGTACGTCCGCAACTATTCGGATATCGACCTGCCCTGGTCGGAAGTGTTCCAGACCACCGACCGCGGCGAGGTCGAACGCTACTGCGCCGCGAAGTCGATCGAGGTCGAGTGGGTCGGTGCCAACGGGCTGCGCACGCGTCAGCGCACGACAGCAACGGCTACGCACCCTGTCACGGGCGACACAGTCTGGTTCAACCAGGCGCATCTGTTCCACGTGAGCGCGCTCGAGCCCGCCGTACGCGACAGCCTGCTCAACGATCTGGGCGAAGAGAACCTGCCACGCAACTGCTATTTCGGCGACGGCACGGCATTGCCCGAGGACGATCTGAAAACGATCCGCGATCTCTACGACCAGACCAAGATCGCGTTCACGTGGGAGCGCAACGATCTGATGCTGCTCGACAACATGCTCTACACGCACGGCCGCACGCCGTATCGCGGAGAGCGCAAGGTCCTGGTTGGCATGGCGCGCGCGCACAGCCGTACGGCCTAGCCTCGCTCGTCCCGGAATCGGAACGAATGCCGGCTGCCGCGTCCCGATACAGGGACGCGGCAGCCCGGCCCACTCATCGCCGTTCCGTGAGAATTTCAACCCATTCAATCAGTTGGCGCCACGCACGGGCTTGGCATACAGGTTGCTCTACACCGTGCAGGCTTTTGGCAAAAATGGACTCGCAGATCCGATGGACATCCCCGTTGCACCGCGCAAGAAATGGATGCAAAAGAAATACTGGATCATCGCCGGTGTCGCGCTGCTGCTCCCGGTCGCGGTGATCGCGACGCGCAGCGCGACCTCGGTGTCGTACATCGCCGCGTCGTCGACTCTGGTGTATGGCGATGTGCAGCGCGGTGACTTCGCCGTCCTGGTGCGGGGCCCCGGAACGCTGGTGCCCAAGGACGTACGGCTCGTGACGACCGCGGTGGAAGGGCGCGTCGAGCGCATCTTCAGCCGTGCCGGCACCGAACTGAAGGCCGGCCAGCCGCTGATCCAGCTGAGTAACCCGGCCCTGCTGACCCAGCGCGACGAGACCCAGTACGAACTCGATGCACTCACCGCGGAATTCCACGCGGCGCAGGTGTCGATGCAGTCGCAACTGCTCGACCTCAAGGCCCAGGCGCTCAAGGCCAAGCACGATTACGAGAGCGCGAAATACAAGCTAGATCTGCAGTCTAAGCTCGTCGACAACGGCACCGTGTCGCGCCTGGACTACGAAAGCACGAAGTCTTCCGTCATCACCGGCGAGCAGCGCTGGAAGACCGAGGAAGAGCGGGTGCTGAAGATGGGCGAGAACCTCGACTCCACGGTGCAGGCGCATGCGGCCCGGCTCAGCAAGACCCGCAATTCGCTGGAGCGCATCAAATACCAGATCGAGAACCTCACGGTGACGGCGAGCATCGACGGCACGTTGCAGGAAATGCCGCTCGAACTCGGCCAGCAGGTCGCGCTCGGCGCTAACGTGGGCAAGATCTCGCGACACGACAGCCTGATGGCGCGCCTGCGCATCCAGGAAACCCAGATTCGCGACGTCGCCGTCGGTCAGAAAACCATCGTCGATACGCGCAGCAGCAAGGTCGAAGGCGTCGTGTCGCGCATCGACCCGGCGATCACCGGCGGTACGGTCCAGGTCGACGTCGATCTCGCGGGCGCGTTGCCGCCCGAAGCCAAGCCCGACATGAGCGTCGATGGCGTCATCGAGACGGCCATGGCCAAGGACGCACTCTACGTGTCGCGTCCGGTATTCGCGCAGAGTTTCAGCAAGACCACGGTGTATCGCCTCGTCGACAACGGCGGTGCGGCCGAACGCGTCCCGGTGGAGCTCGGCCGCGCCTCGACCAGCCAGGTAGAGGTGTTGAGCGGACTGAAACCCGGCGATCGCATCATCGTTTCCGATCCCACGGCGTGGGAAAAATATAATCGTATTGTCATCAACTAAGGACCAGTCATGAGCGCCGAACCCTTGATCGAGCTCAAGAATCTGCAGAAGACCTTTCTCACGGAAGAAGTGCAGACCAATGCGTTGACCGAAATCAGCCTGACCGTCCGCAAGGGCGAATACGTCGCCATCTCCGGACCGTCGGGCTGTGGCAAGTCGACCCTGCTGTCGCTGCTCGGCCTGCTCGATGCGCCGACGGGCGGCGAATACCGTCTCGGCGGCAATGTCGTATCCGGCCTCACGCGTGACCAGCGCGCGCGTATCCGCAACAAGGAAATCGGCTTCGTGTTCCAGGCATTCAACCTGATCAGCGATCTGACGGTCGAGGAGAACGTCGAACTGCCGCTCACCTATCGCAGCGATCTGACCAAGGAGCAGCGCAAGCAGATGGTCAGCTTCGCGCTGGAGAAGGTCGACATGGGGCATCGTCGCAAGCATTTCCCGTCGCAACTGTCCGGTGGCCAGCAGCAGCGTGTCGCCGTGGCGCGCGCGATCGCGGCCAAGCCTGCACTGCTGCTGGCCGACGAACCCACCGGCAACCTCGACTCCAAGAATGCGGAGGCGGTGATGGCGCTGCTCGACGTGCTGCACGCCGAGGGCTCGACCATCGTCATGGTGACGCACGACCCGCGCTCGGCGCTGCGCGCTCAGCGCCGCGTCGACATGTTCGACGGGCGCGTGGTGTCCGACGTAGTGAATCGCGCCGACGATCGGCTCGCCGCAGCCTGAGGACGCGACATGCCCAACCTGATCGACGTGCGCTATGCACTGCGCCTGCTCGCGCGTTCGCCGGCGTTCACCTTGCTGACGGTGATCGTGCTGACCGGTGGCCTGGCGCTGAGCATCTATACCTATTCCTTTCTAAACTCGCTGATGTTCAAGCCCGTGCCACTGGTGGACGGCGACCGTGTGGTCAAGCTGTACGGCGAGAAAGAAGGGCAGCGCCAGCTGCTCGATGCGTACGAGCTCGCCGAGGTGCGCCGCGAGCTCAAGAGCCTCGTGCAGATAGGCGCCTATACGGAAAGCAGTGTGCTCCTCAGTGGCCGTGACAGCAGCCGTTCGCTGCTCGGTTCGCGCATGGAGTGGGGCTTTCTCGATTTCGCCCAGACCAAGCCGCTGCTCGGCCGCGGCTTCCTGCCGGACGACAATGCGGACAATGCCGAGCCGGTCGCGATCATCGGCCACAAGCTCTGGCAGTCGATGTTCGCGTCCGACCCCAAGGTGATCGACACGCTGATCTCGATCAATTCGGTTCAGACGCGCGTGGTCGGCGTCATGCCCGAGGGATTCACGTTCCCGGTGTCCAGCGACCTCTGGCTGCCGTTGCCCCGCAGCACCATCGAGGCCAGCCGGCGCGGCATCACCTCGGTCAACGGGTATGCGCGCATCGCCGAAGGTGCCAGCGAAGCGCGCGCCAGCGTCGAGCTCGCCTCCGCCCTGCAAGGGCTGACGGCACGCGCGCAGGTCGATCCCAAGGACCTGCCCGACGGTGGCTTCGTCGTCAGTTATCCGAAAGCGCAGATGGGAGAGGCGATGCCACTGTTCGTGGCGCTGTACCTCGTCGCGGCTTTCATCTTCCTGCTCGCCTGCACCAACGTGGGCAACCTGCTGCTGTCGCGTGCCAACGAACGTGCGCGTGAAACCTCGATCCGCGTGGCGCTCGGTGCACCTCGCCGGCAGCTCATCGTGCAGATGATGTGGGAAAGCATCATCATCTGCTGCGTCGGCGGTCTGCTGGCGATATTGCTGGCCGGCTGGGCGCTCGAACTCACCAACCTCTGGGCGCGTGGCAATTTCGAGGATGGCCTGGCGTACTGGTGGCAGTGGGGTATGGACGGCAACACGCTGTTCGCCGCGCTCATCATCATCGTGCTGACCATCCTGCTGGCCGGCGGCATTCCGGCGTGGCGCGCGACGGGCGGCGATTTTCTCTCGGTATTGCGCGACGGCAGTCGCGGCGGCCAGGGGCGCCGGGCGGGCCGCCTCACGCGCACCCTGGTCGTGCTCGAGATCGTGCTGATTTCGGTCGTCATGTTCATCGGCAGCGTGCTCGCCGTGGCGGCGCATCGCGCGGCGCACGTCGAGCGTGGGGTCGACATGCGCAATCTCATGGTCGGTACGGTGGAGCTGCCGTCGGAGCGATATGCAGAGAACCACAAGAAGCTCGCGTTCTACGACCAGCTCGCCGCGCGCCTGCCGCAGGAGCCGGGTGTCCAGAGTCTGGTCCTGATGGCCACGCTCGGCGACAGTGACCGCGTGCAGTTCGCGGTCGACGGTTCGGAATACAAGCTCGAGAGCGACTATCCCGAAACCTTCGGCAAGGCGACCTCCGGCAGTCTCGATCCGATGGGCATACGTCTGGTCTCGGGGCGCTATTTCGACAGCCGTGACACGGAAACGGGCATGAAGGCCGTCATCGTCAGCGAGTCACTCGCGCGGCGCTACTTCGACGGCGAGGCGCTCGGCAAGCGCCTGCGCTTCATCGGGTTGAGCAGCGACACGGAGTGGCGCACGGTCGTCGGCGTCGTCAGCGACGTGCTCGACGGCGAGCCCATGTCCCGCAATGCCAGTACCCTCGGCGCCTACGTGCCGTTCACGCAGGCCGCTCCGGCCGCGGCGCGCGTGATCTTCCGCCATGGCGGCGACGCCACCGCCGCCCGCGGCGCGCTGTTCCGCACACTGCACGGAATAGATCCCGCCATCGTCGCGAACAATGTCGTGAGCTACGAGGAGATGGTGCGCAAGGTGGCGCTGCTTGCGACCTCGGTGACCGATCTCTTCATCCAGTGCGGCCTGTTCGCGCTGCTGCTCGCGGTCACGGGTGTCTATACGCTGATTGCGAATTCGGTCACTCAGCGCACCCAGGAAATCGGCGTGTGGCGCGCACTTGGCGCGACCGACGGTCGCGTGATCCGTACCTTCATGGGGCAGGGCGTGCGACTGCTGGCCATGGGGCTCGGCATCGGGTTCGTGTTTGCCTTGCTCACGGGGCTGGTGTTCTCCCGCGTGCTCGCAATCAGCCCGCTGGTGTATCTGGTCGCTGCGCTCGGTGTGCCGGCGCTGATCTCGCTCATCGTGTTGGTCGCAACGTACATTCCGACGCGCCGTTCGGTGCAGATGGAACCGATTGCGGCGCTGCGCTACGAATAGCTCGGCCGCTGATCCGATCCGATGGCGGCAGTCCATCCGCGCTGACGCGGGCTTCGTGCCCGCGCCAGCGCGGATGATGCCGTGTCTCAAGGGCGCGCCAGGTAAACCATGCAACCGTACAAAAACTTTCTCAAGCTCAACACCGTGTCCACGCGGCGCAAGATAATCGCGTTTCCGTATGCGGGCGGTTCGCCGTACGCGTTTCGCGACTGGGGACCGCTGCTGGAGCCGCAGTACGAACTTTGGGCCCTGCAGCTGCCGGGTCGTGCCGGACGCTTTCTCGAATCGTGCCTGGACGACATGGACGCGGTGGTCGCGGAGATCATGACCGAGCTGCCGCGACTCGTAGCTGGCGCCGACTTCAGTTTCTTCGGGCACAGCAACGGCGCGCTCGTGGCCTATGCCAGCGCGCATCAGCTGGAACGCCGCGGCGCACCGTTGCCGCGGCACGTGTTTCTGTCGGGCAAGAAGCCGCCGAACGGGCCGCCGCGTCGCGACAGCGAACTGTGCGACGCGGAACTCGTGCGCTTCCTCACGGAACTCGGCGGGATGCCGCAGGAAGTCGTCGCGAATGACGAGCTGATCGAGCTGTGCCTGCCGATGATTCGTGCCGACCTCAAGGTCGGCGAGAGCTTTCGCGTACCGGCGCAACGCCCCTTGTCGATACCGGTCAGTGTGCTCGGCGGTGCGAACGACAACGACACGACGGTGGAGGTGCTCGAAGGCTGGCGCGCGTTCTGCCGGCACATCACGCGCATAGAACTACTGCCCGGCGACCACTTCTTCCTGACCCGGCATTCCGATTACATCGCGGGACTCATGAAGGAGTCGCTGGCGGCGTGAGCCTTGCGGGAGCGGTGTGGTGCCGCGTGTAATTGTCTAACGCGCCGGATGCTGGCTAGAGTCGCAGCCCATGTCCGCGAGCCCTTTCCGCCCACTTGCTGCCGTCCCCCTCCGCCGGGGCGAGTTCGCCTGGTCGCGACTGGTGCTCGTTGCCCTGCTGCTGCTCGGGCAGCTGCTGACACCGGCCGTTGCGACCCATTGCGACATCGGCGATGCGTTCGCGTCCGGCGAAGGGCGCGCGGTGGCGCTCGTCGGTGACAGCGCGCCGGCAGGAGCTGCGGGAGCCGGAGCGCCCGACGGCGGCGGATGTTGCGACGGCGGCTGCATCGATTGCTGTCTGCATGCATCGCCGGTTCTCGCGTCGCAGCCACGTGTGCAGGCACCCTCGCTGGTTTCTTCCGTTCCCGTGCCGCGCTCCCCGTCCGTCGTGCCCGGGAACTATCCCGTCGATGTCCGTCCTCCGATAGCGCGCTGAGCGCCATGCCGGCGAAGCCGGCACCGTCCTCACTTTCGGAGATTCCCATGCGTTTCGTCACGACGGCTTTCGCCGTGCTTCTGCTCGTCCCGTGCCCTGTGGTGCGCGGCGACGACACCCTTGCTCATGCTCCGTTGCTCACGCTCGACGCGGCGTTCGCTCGGGTCCTCGACTCTGATCCACAGCTGCGCGTGTTCGAGCCGCGGCGCGCGGCGCTCGACGCGGAACGTGAGCGTGCCGGACAGCCGCCGGTACGCCGGCTCGGCGTGGAACTCGAGAACGCCCCAGATACCGGCACGTCCGGTGGGTTCGCCGCGGCCGAACTCACCCTGACCCTGTCGTCCGTGCTCGAGCGCGGTGGCAAGATCGATGCCCGCCGTACCGTCGCGCAACGCCGTATCGATGCGCTGGCGGTCGAACGCGAATCGCGGCGGCTGGACCTGTTGGCCGAGACGGCGCGACGCTACTTGTCCCTGAGTGCAGCCCGGCATCAGCGCGAGATCGCCGCGTCCGACATTGCTCAGCGCAAGCGTGCAGTCGCCGGTGCGCGGCTGCGCGTGCAGGCCGGCGCGTCGCCCGAATCGGTCGTCCTGGCCGCAGAAGCGGCGCTGGCGCGTGCGGAGCTGGCCCGCGACCGCCTGATGCACCAGCAAGCCGCCGCGCGCCAGCACCTGGCGGCGCTTTGGGGCGAGAAGGACCCGCGGTTCGACATCGTGGCCGGCGATCCGCTGGCGCTGCCGGCCGTGCAGGATGCGGCGGCGCTGGCGACGTTGCTGGAGCGGACACCGGAGCTGGCACAGTTTGCCGACGAGCGACGCATCCGCGAGGCGCGCCTGCAGCTGGCGCGTTCCTCGGCCTCCGCAGACCTCGAGTGGCAGGTCGGCCTGCGCCGCCTGCAGGCAACCCAGGACACGGCGCTGGTCGCGGGCATCGCGCTGCCGCTGGGTGCACGGGGCCGCGCCGTTGCGGAGATCCGCGCGGCGGAAGCCGAGCTCGCCGCGCTGGACATCGAACGCGAGGGCAGGGACCTGTCCCTGTACGCGACGCTGACCGAAGCGCATGGCCGTTACCGCGTGGCGCAGTTCGAGGTGCAGCGTCTGGCCGATGACGTGCTGCCGAAGCTCGCCCGGGCCGAGGCGGCGGCCGAGCGTGCCTACCGCGCCGGCGCGGTCAGTTATCTCGAGTGGGCGCAACTGCAGTCCGAATACACCGCTACGCGCCGGCAGCAGCTCGATGTCGCCGTGGATGCACAGAGGGCGCTGATCGAGATTCAGCGTCTGACCGGCCAGGCCTTCGTTGCCGGTCCGGCTACCGAAGAAGGAGCCTTGCCATGAGTCTGCGTCCCCTGGTCTGGTCGTTGGTGCTGGCATCGTCCCTGGGATTGAGTGCCTGCGGCGGCGCGCCCGATCGTGATGTCCACCACGGCGAAGACAGTCACGGTCATGCGGAGACCGAGGCTGTCCGCAAAGGCGAGCACGGCGGCCGCGTGCTCGAACAGAATGGCATCAGCGTCGAGCTGGGCATTGCCGAGGAGGGCACGCCGCCCCGGTTCCAGGCCTGGCTGTATCGCGACGGCAAGCCGTTGCCGCCGTCCGCCGGTACGGTCGAGGTGAAGCTCCAGCGTCTGGGCGGCATCGCCGAGAATCACACGCTCGAACCGCAGGCCGACGGCAGCCTGATGGCGGCGAGCATCGTCGGCGAACCGCATTCCTTCGACGTCGAGGTCGTCGCGGACATCGCTGGGGCGATCCGGCACTGGGCCTATCCGAGCTACGAGGGCCGCACCGAGATCGCTGCCGCGGTCGCGCAGGAAGCTGGTATCCGCATCGCGCCGGCGGGCCCCGGCGCCATCGCCGACGAGCACGAGGTGCAGGGCCTGCTGACGCCGATAGAAGGGCGTGCGGCCAATGTGACGGCGCGCTTCCCGGGGCCCGTGCGGCAGCTCACGGCCAACGTGGGCGACACGGTTCGAGCCGGCCAGACGCTGGCATCGGTCGAGAGCAATCTGAGCCTGACGGTGTATGCGGTGACGTCGCCGATTGCTGGCGTGGTGCTGGCGCGCCACGCCGCGGTCGGCAGCATCGCCAGCGAGTCCGTACCCTTGTTCGAGGTGGCCGACCTGTCGTCGCTGTGGGTCGATCTGCACGTCTTCGGCAGTGACGCCCAGCACATCCGGGCGGGTGTGCCCGTCGAGGTCACCCGGTTGAGCGACGGCGCGAAGGCGCAGACCACGCTGGAGCGCGTGCTGCCCGGTACGGCCACCGCCAGCCAGAGCACCGTCGCCCGCGCGACGATCGTCAATGCCGACGGACTGTGGCGTCCGGGCTCGGCGGTGAAGGCGCGCATCACCGTCGACCAGCATGCCGCTGCGCTTGCCGTGCCGCTGACCGCCCTGCAAACGTTCCGCGACTGGGACGTGGTGTTCATCCGCGTCGGCGATACCTACGAGGTACGTCCGGTGGCGCTCGGCAAACGCGATGCGCAGCGTGTCGAAGTGCTGTCCGGCGTTGCTCCGGGCGATCAGATCGTGGTCGAGCAGAGTTATCTCGTGAAGGCGGACATCGAGAAGTCCGGCGCCTCCCATGATCACTGAGAACCGGCGCATGCTCGAGAACATCATTCGCTTCGCGATTGCGCATCGCTGGCTGATGCTGGTGCTGACGCTGGGCCTCGTCGGCATCGGCAGCTGGAGCTTCATGCGGCTGCCGATCGACGCCACGCCGGACATCACCAATGTCCAGGTACAGATCAACACCGAAACGCCGGGGTTTTCGCCGCTCGAATCCGAGCAGCGCGTGACCTTCGTGGTCGAGACCGTGATGGCTGGTCTGCCGGGGCTGGACTACACGCGCTCGATCTCGCGCTACGGCCTGTCGCAGGTCACCGTCGTGTTCAAGGACGGCACCGATCCGTATTTCGCACGGCAGCAGGTCGCCGAGCGGCTGCAACAGGTCAAGTCGCAATTGCCGGACAACCTCGAACCGGAGCTGGGGCCGATCGCGACGGGCATGGGGGAGATCTTCATGTACACCGTCGATGCGAGACCGGATGCGCGCAAGCAAGACGGCACACCGTACACGGCTACCGACCTGCGCACATTGCAGGACTGGGTGGTACGGCCGCAGCTGCGCAACACGCCCGGCGTCACGGAGGTCAACACCATCGGCGGCTTCGCGCGGCAGATCCACATCACGCCCGATCCCGCACGCCTGGTGGCACTGGGCTTCACCCTGCACGACGTGGTCGCGGCGGTCGCGGCGAACAACCAGAACGTCGGCGCCGGCTACATCGAACGCAATGGCCAGCAGTTCCTGGTGCGGGCGCCGGGGCAGGTGGCCGATCTCGACGCGATCCGCGACATCGTGCTGGACCGTCGCGACGGCGTGCCTATCCGGGTGCGCGATGTCGCCGATGTGGGCGAAGGCCCGGAATTGCGCAACGGCGCGGCAACGCAGAACGGTCGCGAGGTCGTGCTGGGCACCGTCTTCATGCTGATCGGCTCCAACAGTCGCGACGTCGCCCAGGCCGCCGCCGCCAGGCTCGCCGAGGCCGGCAGGAGCCTGCCGCCGGGCGTTTCGGCCAACCCCGTCTACGACCGCACCACGCTGGTCGACCGCACGATCCGGACGGTAGCCAGGAACCTGGTGGAGGGCGCTCTGCTGGTGATCGCGGTGCTGTTCCTGCTGCTCGGCAACTTCCGCGCGGCGCTGATCACGGCGGCGGTCATTCCGCTGTCGATGCTGTTCACGGTGACCGGCATGCTGCGGGGCGGCGTCTCGGGCAACCTCATGAGCCTTGGCGCGCTGGATTTCGGGCTCATCGTGGACGGCGCGGTCATCATCATCGAGAACTGCCTGCGCCGTTTCGGCGAGGCGCAGCAGCGCGTGGGGCGGGTGCTGGATGATTCGGAACGGCTGGATACGACGGCGTCGGCCACGGCGGAAGTGATCCGACCCAGCCTGTTCGGACTGGGCATCATCACCGCGGTCTATCTGCCGGTTTTTGCGCTCACCGGAGTGGAAGGAAAGATGTTCCACCCGATGGCGATCACCGTGGTGCTGGCGCTGAGCGGCGCGATGGTGCTGTCGCTGACCTTCGTCCCTGCTGCGGTGGCGTTGTTCCTGCGTGGACGCGTGCGGGAGCGCGAAACGCACCTAATGCGGTGGGCGCGGCGAGGCTACGCGCCCGTGCTGGCGCGCGTGGTACGTCACCGCCGCTGGGTCCTTACTGCTGCAGCAGTGCTGGTCGGTGCGTGCGGATGGCTGGCGACGCGTCTGGGTACGGAGTTCATCCCGAGCCTGGACGAGGGCGATGTCACCGTGCATGCACTGCGCATTCCGGGCACCAGCCTGAGCCAGGCGGTGTCGATGCAGGCCATGCTGGAGACGACGTTCGCGCGCTTTCCCGAAGTCGAGCGGGTCTTCAGCAAGATCGGCACCGCCGAGATCGCCAACGACCCGATGCCGCCGTCGGTGACAGATACCTACCTCATGCTCAAGCCGCGCGAGCAGTGGCCGGATCCGCGCAAGCCCAAGGCACAGCTGCTGAGTGAACTCGAAACCGCGGCACGAAGCCTGCCCGGCAACAACTACGAGTTCACGCAACCGATCCAGATGCGCATGAACGAGCTGATCTCCGGTGTGCGCGCGGACGTCGCGGTCAAACTCTACGGTGATGAACTGGCTAAGCTGGTCGAGGTCGGCCAGCGTCTGGAGGCAGTGGTCGCGAGCGTGCCGGGGGCGGCCGACGTGACCCTGGAGCAGGCGACGGGCCTGCCCTTGCTGACAGTGACTCCGGACCGGCAGGCGCTGGTGCGCTACGGCCTGAATCCCGTGGCGGTGCAGAGCACGGTCGCGACCGCCGTGGGTGGCGAAGTGGCGGGACAGCTGTTCGAGGGCGACCGCCGCTTCGACATCGTCGTGCGCCTGCCCGAGCGTCTGCGCCAGGATCCGGCGGCGCTGGCCGACCTGCCCGTACCGTTGCCGAGGAGCCGGCATGACCGCAGCGACGACGAATCCAGCCGCGCGGCCGCGTGGCTGTCGGGCACGCCGCAGACGGTGCCGCTGCGCGAGGTGGCGCGGCTGGAAACCACGCAGGGGCCGAACCAGATCAATCGCGAGAACGGCAAGCGTCGCGTGGTCGTCACCGCCAACGTGCGCGGCCGTGACCTGGGTGGTTTCGTCGCCGAGCTGCAGCAGCGCATCGCTGCCGAGGTCGAGGTACCTGCCGGTTACTGGATCGACTATGGCGGCACGTTCGAGCAATTGATCTCGGCCAGCCAGCGCCTGTCCGTAGTGGTGCCGGTCACGCTGGCGATCATCTTCGCCTTGCTGTTCTGGGCGTTTGGGTCGGTCAGGGACGCGATCATCGTGTTCACGGGGGTGCCGCTGGCGCTGACCGGCGGTGTGGTCGCGCTGGCGCTGCGCAGCATTCCGCTGTCGATCTCTGCCGGTGTCGGCTTCATCGCGCTGTCGGGCGTGGCGGTGCTCAACGGTCTGGTGATGATTGCCTTCATCCGCAGGTTGCGCGAGCAGGGCGCCCGGCTGGACGACGCCATCGTGGACGGTGCGCTGGGCAGGCTGCGTCCGGTGCTTATGACCGCGCTGGTCGCCTCGCTCGGCTTCCTGCCGATGGCGTTCAACGTGGGTGCCGGCTCGGAAGTGCAGCGGCCGCTCGCGACGGTGGTTATCGGCGGCATCGTGTCCTCGACCCTGCTGACCCTGCTGGTGCTGCCGGCGCTGTACCGGTGGTTGTACCGGGACCCGGCGACGCGCGGCCGGGCGCTGAATGGCTGACGCATCGGCGGTCCGGTCAGGTCACGGTGATTCGTGCTGCCTCGATCTCGGCGGATTGAGCGATACTCCGCCGCCCGCCGACATCGAGGACGCATGCGCCGCCATGAAGCGCCACGCCACAGAGCCGAGTTCCCCCGTCGTTCCGGCATGCGATAGCGCAACGCCATGAGCCCGCGCCTGCCTCGCATCGCCCTCGTCGCCACGGGCGGCACCGTCGCCGGGACCGCCGGAAGCTCCACGCAGCAACTCGGCTATCGTGCCGGCGCGCTCGGTGTCGAGACGCTGCTGGCGTCGGTGTCCGGCCTCGCGACGCTCGCCGACGTCGTGCCCGAGCAGCTGTTTTCGATCGACAGCGCGGCTATGCAACTCGCGCACTGGAGCCTGCTCGCCGAACGGCTCTCGGTGTTGCTCGCGCGCGACGACATCGACGGCGCGGTCGTGCTGCACGGTACCGACACGCTCGAGGAAACCGCGTATTTCCTGCACCTGACCATGGCCAGCGACAAGCCTGTCGTGCTGACCGGTGCGATGCGGCCGGCCACGGCGCTCGGCGCCGACGGACCCATGAACATCTACCACGCGATCAGCGCGGCGGCGCATCCGGCCTGCCGTGGTCTGGGCACGCTCGTGATTTTCGGCGACGTGCTGCTCGGCGCGCGCGGCCTGCAGAAGCGCGATAGCGTGCCCGGGGCGTTCAGCGCCGACCAGTACGGACGCCTCGGTCTGGTCAAGGATCGCGAGGTCTTCATCTATCAGCGGCCGGCGCGTGCACGTGGCGGGTTCGCCCTGCCGCAGCGCTGGCCGCGCGTGCCGGTGCTCACGGCCTTCGTCGATCTGCCGCCGCATCTCATTACCGCCGCGGCGTCCGATGCCGACGGTCTCGTGTTCGCCGGCGTCGGCAACGGCAATCTGCGCGACGACTGGTGCGCCGCGCTCGCGGCGGCCGCGGCCCGTGGCGTTCGTGTCGTGCGCGCCAGCCGTGTGTCCAACGGCACCACCGTGCGCAACGGCGAGATCGACGACGACGCTTACGGCTTCATCAGCGCGGACAACCTCACGCCCCTGCAGGCGCGCATCCTGCTGATGCTCGGACTCGCACGCGGCGACACGCCGCAACAGCTGCAGGGGCTGTTCGACTGCTATTGAGGTTTCATCGAGACGGGCAGCGCGATGTACAGCGTCGCTGGAATCGCCGGTGAAGTGATACGGTCGGCGTGATCTTCGTGCTGCGCGACGCGGGCTGCCGGCGTGTCGGTCCGGGCCGAGTGCGGCCAGGCAGCTCACACGCATGGCAGGTGGCAGCTCCGCGGTGTTGCACTTGAGGGGTATTGACCGATGCACGCACGCTCGCCGACGGTGAGAGGTCGCTGCCAGACGCAGCACTGTTAAGCGCAGTGTGTCGCTGCGTTGCCGCCGCCTGGATCCGGGGCAGGCGTCGGCGGTCGCGCCGCACGACATCCTTTCCTGCGTCGGAGGAGCGAATGCGACAGTTGCAATGGATGGGGTTCTGCTGCGCCGTGGCGGCGGTCGTCTGCCCGGCGCCCGCTGTGGCCGCCGGCATGGGATTTCCTGAACCTGTGCAGCTGATCAATCCCGAGCCCGCGGCCAGT
Source organism: Rhodanobacteraceae bacterium (assembly GCA_045864815.1). GTDB lineage: Bacteria > Pseudomonadota > Gammaproteobacteria > Xanthomonadales > Rhodanobacteraceae > Tahibacter. The sequence goes on from BTVG01000035.1 coordinate 32,948, forward strand.
GACCAGTTCGGCACTTCGATCGCGGCCTGGGGCTCGCGCCTCGTCGTCGGCGCGGCGCTCGACAGTCCGTCGGCTGGTACGCGTGCCGGTTCCGTCTACGTGTACGAAAAAGCGCCCGGCGGATGGTGGCTCACGGCAACATTGCGTCCGTCGGACGCCGCACCGAACGACTGGTTCGGCAGCGTCGCGGTTGACGGCGACCGCATCATTGTCGGCGCTTCGCGCAAGCATGGGTTCATTGGCGCGGTTTACGTGTTCCGGCGAGAGACCGACGGCAGCTGGACACAGATCCAGAAGCTGGGTCCCGACGCGCCGACGACCCAGTGCGGTGATGCCGACGGCTTTTGCCATCTGTTCGGCACGTACGTCGCGATCGAAGGCGATCGGCTGGTCGCGTCCGCGCACACCGAGTCGGCGCGTCGCGGTGCGATCTATGTGTTTCGCTACGACACGGCGTCCGGGCTGTGGCAGCGCGAGGCACGCCTGCTCGCGAGCGACGGCGCTGTGAACCAGCAGTTCGGCTGGCGTGTACGCATAGCGGACGGCCGCATTGTGGCGGGCGCGATTGCCGGCGCCGCATCGCGCGGCTCGGCCTACGTCTTCTCCCGTAGCGGCGGCCAGTGGGTCGAGGAGGCGCGGCTCACGGCCGCCGATGGCGCGGTCGGTGACGACTTTGGCGCGGCGACCGACATGGCTGCCGGCCGCGTCGTCATCGGTGCCTACCGCGCCAACGTGGCCGGGCAGGCGCATCGCGGCGCGGCCTATGTGTTTGAGCGCCAGACCACAGGCGCCTGGATCCAGGTTGCGAAACTCGTCGCGTCGGATGGCGTGCCCGGTATCCCGGGTGGCGACGGCGACCAGTTCGGCACCGCCGTGCACCTGCGTGGCGACAACATCTATGTATCCCGCTATCCGGGGCGGTTCAGTGTGCCGGCAGCGTCGGCGCAAGGCGCAGTCTATGAATTTCGCCAGACCGCACCCGGAACCTGGACGGAGACCATGCATTTCGCGCCCGCGTCCGCATCGCCCGGCGACGGCTTCGGGTATCAGATCCAGTCGCACCGCGACACCGTCGCCGTATCCGCGCCATTCGAAGGCAGCCCGCCGGGTGAAGTGCCGGACCGCGGCAGCGTCTACGTCTACGACGTGTCGCCCGATGACCGGATATTTGCGGATGGCTTTGGTTCGGGCTGAGGCGGGTGGTCGGATCGCGATCTTCGTACGCGGGAATATGTTCGCGGCGGGGCTGCGGCAATTCCGTGCTGCTTGCTGCCGTGAACGATGAAGTTGCGGTTGAGGACGGACACACGGGGCTGGCGGCGGGGCGGGGCCCGCCGACCGCATCGCGGCGTACGGCTATTTGCGCTTTGAGCGGCACCGCCGCCCCGCCGGAGGCGCCGATCATGAATTTCGTCATGTCGCGCGACGGATTCGCTTTTGCGAACAACCCGATCTCAGCCATGTCGTAGTCGACTTCATGCCGCGTGGTGGGAATGCCGAGCGTTACCGTCCACGTGCCCAGATAGACTGTCGCACCGGGTAGCACCTCGACGTCGCGGATGTCGATGTCGCCGACGGTGCGCGAGACGCTGCGGGTCTGGTAGGTGAGTGCGATCTGGCGGCCGGCGGCGTCGCGGATGCGGGTGACGTGCGGCGGGCCGGCATCGTGTTCCCAGTCGTAGGTCACGCGATTGCCGTTGGTGTCCTCGACATGGCTCAGGCGCGGCCCGTCGCGATCGGGTTCGGCGAAGTGGTAGCGCGTGCCGTCCCTGGCGATGAAGTCGTAGCGATCGCCGCGGCGCTGCAGGGTGCCGTGGAAGCCGTGCA
>BTVG01000036.1:0-34470 GCA_045864815.1 Rhodanobacteraceae bacterium
CGCAGGTGGTGACTCTGTTTGCGCTATCGAATCTGTGGATGGCAAGAAAGCGGTTGCTGACTATGACGGGGGAGTTGCGTCCGCAGATCGGGTGTTGATGAAGAAACGGCCAGAATAATGGCCGGTTTTCGGAATTTTCTGGTTTTGGAGCGCCCAAAACTCCGCCTCGATCTCAAAAACGCCTTCGGGCGTGAAGTTCTTTGAGGTTGTTCAGACCTTCCTTAGGTCATTCGAAGAGAGTTGGCCAGATGCAGATCTGTATCGCAGATTTCGGAAGGCTGACAGTGAGCCACAGGCGAGTTAGCGTTCCTGCAACTCTCGCATGCTTATCGGACCAAAGGCATGAATAAACGTCATCTTTTGTTGAGCGTCGTAGTGACAGGCATAACAATGACTGCGCACGCAGAAGATTATGCACAGCGCTGGGCGCGGCTTGCGAACGAGCATCTGGCCATGGTCAAGGAAGAGCCGGGCAAGTCGTACGAGCGGGAACTCTTCGCGGTCCACAACACGTTCTGGCGCGACGTTTCAAAAAAGTGCAAATCACGCGCAGTCGAGGCCGGTATCGAGAAGTTCTCAGCTCTTGCCGTGCTTGATGCGGAAGGCGCTGTTGTCGAATTCCTGACAATGCCGGAATCGCAGGGACTGCGCTGCTATGTAGAGCAGATGAGTGGGCGGCGCTATCCGCGACCGCCGACGGCACCGTTTTACGAGCTGATAACAGTGAGAACGAAATAGACGGCGAATTTCACTGGTTGTGTTTGTACGAACAAGTGTGAGGGGTGAGAAACGAGTAAGGCGTGCGTCCACTCATTTCTCACTCATCTTCACTCTCCACTCATCTCACCAGCCGCCCATTCAGATCCCGCAGCTTCGCCATTTGCTGCACGAGCTGCGGGACCTGATCCAGCGCGACGACGAATTTCCAGAGGTAGGCGAAGATCGCGTAGATGTCGCCGGCGCGCGTCGCGTCGCCATCGGCCAGGCGCGCCAGTGCTACGACGAACAGCAGGATCACGCTGATCTCCATCGCGCCGTAGGCTTTCGCTTCGGCGTCGGAAAGCCGCACGCGCCAGGCGCCGAGCGCGCGGAAGTGACGTTGCACGGTGCTGGCGCGGCCACGGCGCAGCACGTCGATCTCGCGTTCGAGGCGATCGTTGAGGCCACGATTGAGCGCCAGCGAGCGCCGCGCGAGCCAGCGATTGATCGCGAGCAGCGGCAGCACGAGCGCAAGGCAGGCTAGGCCGATCGCCATGTCGTACCAGAACAGCGCGCTCAATGAGACCGTGAGACCGATCGTGGCGAACAGCACGGCCGGTACGTCGCGCTCCAGGAACGTCACGTACTCGCGCGACAGCGCGCTGCGCGCGGCGATCAGCGACGGGTCCTGGCCTTCGTCGTGGGCGCGGCGCACGAAGCTTCCGGCGAGATCGCCGTAGACGCGCGTGAACACGCGCGTATCGAGCATCTTTGCGGTGACTTCGAGTACGAGCGCGCTGAAATGGCACGCGACCAGCCAGCCGATTGCTGCATATCGTCGTTCGAGCACGCCGTTGATCGCGAGCGCGGTCGCGAACGGATAGAGCTGACCGGCGACGCTGCCCGCCATGGAAACCGCATAGGCCGCTGACAGCCGGCCCCAATGTGCTCTGGCGAAGGCGGCAATCACGCGGTGCGTCCTAGCTTGGGAGCGGCCTGGTCTCGCGAACCCGCCTCGCCGAGGCGGCGCGGGCGTCGCCGAGTGCGATCGACGTTCGTCGACCGGCGAGTCTTCCTACTTGCGGCCCTTGTGCAGCGGCAGATCCGCCGCCGTCCAGGCCGCCGTGCCGCCGGCCAGGGTATAGACGCGCTTGAAGCCGGCCTTGACGAGGCGCGACGCGGCGCCTGCCGAGGTCTGGCCCGAGCGGCAGATCACGGCGACGGGCCTGTCCTTCACCTTGCCGAGATCCTTGTGTTCCGGATCGAACTGCGCCATGGCGACGTTCTTCGCGGTCGGCACGTGGCCTTTCTCAAAGTCGGCCGGCGGGGACACGTCGACGACCAGCGCGTTCTCGCCGTTGATGAGCCGGGTGAGTTCGGCCGGCGTCAGTTCCTTGTAGCCGCGGAACCAGCGCGTGGACTCGTTCGCGATGACGGCGATGACGATGCCGACGAACAGCAGCGAAAGAATCGGATGATTGCCCATGAACTCGGGCAGGCGGTGCAGAAATTCGGTCATGAGGGCCGGAGCCGGGACGCGGAGGGTCCGCGATTATCGGCGACGCCGCGCGCCGCGCCTAGCCGGTGGTCAGTCCGACTTGCTGGTAATCCGCGGCAGGCCGCTCATGAGCCACCAGCGCTTCTGCTTTTCGTCCCAGCGCCAGGTCTGGCGGTCGATGACGCTGCGTTCGCTCTGGTTGTGGTTGTTGATGATGCCGATCTCGGCGAGTACCTGGATCTCGGTCTTGCTGACCTGCACCGGCGACTGCGGGTGGTAGTAGCTGACGCGGACCTGGCGGTAGCGGTTGAGGTCGATGGAGGAGATCGGCCGGGCCTCGCGCACGGCCGGGTCGATGAAGGCGATGGCCTGCTCGAAACCGCCCCAGCGCAGGGTGGCCGCGTAGTCCAGCAGGATCTGGTCCATGGCCTTGTCTTTCTTGCTGCGGGCTTCCGCCGTGCCGACGGCCAGACACAGCAGCAACAACGGTAGCAAAAGCCAGCGACGCATCGGACGGCTCCGTCAACGCAAACAGCCCGGATTGTGCAGCAAGCCGCCGGCGGAATCAGCCTCGACGCCGTCGGCGTTCAGGCCGCACTCGACTTTGCCTCGCGGCGCAGCGCCACGAAACGTGCGTCAAGTGTGGTGGCGGGTTTGCCGCCGCTGCCGTCGGCGACCCCGGCGACGATGCGCAGGCGGCCCTTGCCGCGTGCGTCGAGCATGGCGAAGAACGTGTCCCAGCTCTCGCCATCGGCCAGCCGCGACTCGGCGCGGATCTCGCCCCAAACCGGCGCGAGGTAGCGCAGCTGGGAATCCTGCACGTAGACGTCGCAGTCCTCGCCGATGGCGCGGAGCCGCAACACGACCAGGGCCCAGCACGACAAGGTCAGCAGACTGGCCAAACTGCCGCCGAAAGCGCAGCCTTTGTCATTGATGTTGGGCGCCAGCGGCGCCAGCAGGGTCAGGCCGTCGGGGCCGTACGCGGCGATCTGCAGCTGCATTGCCCGGGCCAGCGGAATGTCGGCGAGGATTTCGCGCTCCAGCGCGCGGATCGGGGCATCGGTCATGGAAACAACGGCCACCAGGTCGAACAGGGCGCGCACGGTGCCACGGGGCGGCGGCGCGGGCAAGGCACCGGTCCCGGAGACCGGCACGGTGGAGCGACCGGCGGCAACGCCGGTGCCGCCATTGAGCGGGGCCAGCGTCGTCAATACGCGGGCGTCGGGAAGCGGCGACGGACTCGCCCGACTTCTGCGCCGGCGCGGCGTCGACACCCTCGTTTCACTGCCGGGCCAGCGTCTGCAGGCGGTCGCCGATGCGATTTCCGCACGCAAGGCGCTGCGGGCCGCCGCGCGAGGCGACGGCCTCGTGTTCGTCAGCCCGGCGGCCGTGCGTCACGCCTGGCGGTTGCTGCCGCAGTGGCGGCTGCCGCGGCGACTGCTGGTCGGCGCCGTCGGCGACGCGACCGCGGCCGCCCTGCGACGCCGCGGGGTGGCCGCCATCGTCCGGCCGCACGGAAGCCAGGACAGCGAGGGATTGCTCGCGGAAGCCGCGCTGCGTGGCGTGCGAGGCCAGGCCTGGGCCGTGATCGGCGCAGCCGGTGGCCGCGACCTCTTGCCGACCGCCTTGCGCCGACGCGGCGCGCGGGTGGCGACGGTCGAGGTCTACCGGCGTGCGCCGCCGCGCTGGACGCGGCTGCACTATGCGCGGCTGGAGACGGCGCCCAGGCCACTGCTGATCGTCGTCAGCAGCGCGCAATCGCTCGCGCGCATCGCGACCATGCTGCCGGCGGGCCTGGTGCTCGCGTTTCGCGCCGGCGAACTCGTCGTCAGCAGCGAGCGGCTGGCTGGCCTTGCGCGGGAACATGGATTCACACGTATACATGTCGCGGAGTCGGCGCTGGCTGCCGACCTCGCCAATGCCTGCGAGCGTGCCCTGGTACGGCACCGCCTGTAACCTGAATGAAAGCGCGAGAGACCATCGTCGCCTGACCCGGAGCATGGATCTTCGGTAGGATTGGCCGCATGGACATGGATACGCCCGATACCGCTGCGCCGGCGCCGTTCCCCGCGCCCGCACAGCACGCGCCCGCGCCGGCTCGCCGCTCGCCGCTCGCCGGCATAGCTCTCCTTCTTGCCGTTGCTGCCGTCGCGATAGGCGGCATCGCCTGGTGGCGCGCCGCGGACGACGGTGCGGCTGGCGCCACGTTAGCGACCGACATTGCGCTGGCCCGCACCGACATCGACGGACTGCGTCGCGCCGTCGAGCTCGACCGCCGCGAGCGCGAGCTGCTGCGGCAGCGCCTCGCCGACGGCGAAAACATCAACAAGACCCTGCGCGAGGAAGTGCTCGGTGTATCCGAACGCGCCCGCGTGCTCGAGGACGCGATCGCCAACCTCGCGGACCGGCGCCTGTCGGGTCACGACGCCCTGCTGCTGAACGAGGCCGAGATGGTGCTGCTGCTCGCCCAGCAGCGGTTCGAGCTGTTCCAGGATGCGGCAGCGGCGGCGCGGGCCTATCGCATCGCCGACGCCGCGCTCGCCGAGCTGCAGGATCCGGCATTCGCGACGGTGCGGGAGACCCTCGCGGTCGAACTGCGTGCCCTGGAGCAGGTGAACCAGCCCAGCCAGGCCGCGGCACTGGCGGAACTCGCGGCCGTCCGCAGTCAGGTCGCGCACCTGCCGCTGGCCGCTGCGCGGGAGCGTCGCGAGGCCGGCACCGATTCGAAGCTCTGGCGTGTGATGGGTCAGTTCGTGCGTATCACCCGGACCGGCCCGGGCGGCGGCGCCGTCGCGGACCCGGCCCTGCTGCGCAATTTCGTCGGCCTCGAGCTGCGTGCCGCCGAGCTGGCCCTGTTCGAGCGCGACGCCGCCGCGCTGCAGGCGGCGCTGGATCGCGCAAGCGCTCAGCTGCGGGACGGATTTGCCGCCGACGATGCGGCTGTCGCTGCAGTGCTGGCCGGTCTCGACCGGCTGCGTGCCCAGCACACGGTGGCAGCGCCGATGCCTACGCTGGGTGCCACGTTGAAAGAACTGCGTAACCTGCGCGCGGCGCAGGGCCTGCAGGCAGCGCCCGCACGCACCGATGGGACGCCGGGCACATGAGGTACTGGCTCGCAGGGCTGCTGCTGGTCGGCGCGATGCTCGCCGCGGCGGTCGGTTATCAATGGTTGGCCAGCGATCCGGGTTATGTGCTGGTGCGGCTCGGTGACACGCACTACGAGACCACCGCGGTCGTCGCGGCAGTGGCGCTGGCTGTGCTATGGGCGCTGGTCGGGGTGATCTGGCGGCTCGCGCGTTGGCCGCTGCGCCTCTGGTTCCGCCGCGTGCGCAAGAAAAGCCGCGAACGCCTGGCGAATGGCCTCGTCGCGCTCGCCGAAGGCCGCTATCTGCGTGCGGAAAAGGAGCTCGCGCGCGCGACTCAGTACCGTGAACTGCGCGCGCCCGCCATGCTGGCAACCGCCCGTGCGGCGCTGGCGCTCGGCGAGACCGCGCGTGCCGACGCGGCGCTCGACGAAGCCGGCGAAACCGCGCCGGGTGCCGCGCTGGCACTGCGCGCCCGGCTCAAGCGCGAACGCGGCGAGCATGCCGAAGCCTATCGCGTGCTCGCCGGCGAAGCGCGCAACGGGACGCTGGTGCCGGCAGCCTGGGTCGAGTTCATCGAAGCGTCGCTCGCGACCGGCGACGTCGCCGCCGCCATGGCTGCGCTGACCCCGCTCGCACGCGCGCAGGCGCTGCCGGCGGCCACGTTTGCCGCACTGGAGGCGCGGGTCCTGGCCGCGGCGCTCGCGGCGCAACGCAGTGCCGACGGGCTCAACGCGCAATGGGCGCAGCTTTCGCGCGCGCAGCGCCGGGTGCCGGTCGCGCTAGCGGCCTATGCCCGGCGCATGGCCGAGCTCGGCCAGCCACTGCCGGGCATGAGCGAGATCGAAAGCTATCTGCGCAAGGACTGGTCCGAGGCCGCGGTGCAGGCCTACGCCGACCTCGCTGGTGCCGATACCGGTGCGCGCCTGCGACAGGCAGAGGGCTGGCTCAGGCAGCATCCGAACAGCGTGGTGCTGCATGTCGCGCTGGGCCGGTTGTGTGTGGCCGGCCGGCTCTGGGGCAAGGCGCGCGAGTACCTCGAACGCGCGCTTGCGATCGGCGAGACCGCGGTAGCCTGGGAGACGCTCGGCGATTGCCATGCGGGTGAGGCCAGTCATGCCCTCGCCGAACAGTGCTACCGCAATGCACTGCGTCTGCTACGCGGTGAAGCGACCGAACCGTTGCCGGGGTCGGTCCCCCGTCTGGGCCTAGACACGATGGCCTCGGTCATCGAAGAACGCAGCGAACACGGCGTGCCCAGGCTGCCGGACCTGTCGCGCTGAGGGTGCGCGGCGGCGGATGCGGTTTCGATGATGCGCGTCCCGGCCGATGCGGTGCCGTCCTCAGCGGCCTTCGGCCGAGACGCTCTGCAGCCGCCCGTTCTGCAGCGTGAGCACGCGCAGCAGGCGCGACTCGCCCAGATCGTAGGTCCATTCCTCGACCCGCACCGCCGTGTAGCGTTCGTTGCCGAAATTGTCGCGATTCATGTTCGCGCGGCGCTGGTTGCGGCGCGAGGCGGGCTGACCACAGTAGGCGATGATTTCGCCGGCGCTGGTTCCCGCGCTCAGCGAGTCCAGATTGCAGCTGTCGCCGAGCGCGGTGACGCCGTAACCCAGTGTTTCCTCGCGCTGCAGGCGGCCATTCAGGAACAGCAGGCGGACCATGAGCTTGCGGGGTCCGAAGTTGTAGTACCAGACGTCGTAGACGTCCTCGACCTGTGTTTCGACAGGGCCATCGGCACCCCGCACGCTCACACTCGTGAATTGATCGACATAGAACGGTTCGCCACAGCGCTCGCGCACGGCGAAATCGCGGTCGCCGTCGTCGATGACGCGCGTGCCGCAGCGCAGGGCCTGGGCCGGGGCGGCCAACGCAAGCAGCAGGCAGAAGAGGGCCAGTCGTTTCATAGTCCATGGATTCCGGCACGGTTGCGCAGGATTTCGGCCAGCACGTCGGGTGCGTAGTCGAAACTGTCGTAGTACAGCCGTTCTTCGTCCAGGCCCGCGGCGACGAAACTGCGCCGGCCCGCATCGATCATGGCCGGCGGACCGCTCATGTAGACGTCGAAGCCCGACAGGTCCGGATGATCCTCGATCACGGCCTCGTGCACGAGGCCGCTGCGAAGTCCTTCGCTGAACGCCGGATCGGAGACCACGGGGACATACTGGAAGTTCGGCCATTGCAGCGCCCAGCGCCGCGGCAGCTGCGCCTGATACAGCTCATCGGCACGCCGCGCGCCCCAGTACAGTCGCATGTCCCGGCGCGTGCCCAGGTGCTGGAAATGCTCGATCAGCGCCTTGATGGGGGCGAAGCCGGTGCCGCCGGCGACAAACAGCATGGGCCGCTCCGAATCCTCGCGCGGCACGAAGGTACCCAGCGGTCCTTCGACACGCAGCAATGCACCGGGCTGGAGCCCGTCAAACACGTAGCCCGTGAAGCCGCCGCCGGCCACGTGGCGAATATGAAGTTCTATCGCCGCGTCGCCTTCGGGCGCGTTGGCGATCGAAAACGCCCGTCGCTTGCCGTCCGGCAACAGGATGTCGAGATACTGGCCGGCGAGGCGTCGCAGGCGTTCGCCGCGGGGCGGCTGCAGGATCAGCTGCATCACATCGGGGGCGAGGCGCTCGATGTGCGCCACCTTGAGCGCGAGCACACGCCGTGGCATGTCGGCGACCGACGCGACCTCGCGCGCGAGCAACGTGAGGTCGCTCTTGGGCACGGCCTGGCACAGCAGCACCTGGTGTCGAGCCTGTTCACCGGCGCTCAATGCAGCCGGTGGATTGCGCGGGTACACGATTTCGCCCGCCACCAGGCTGGCTTTGCAGCTACCGCAGACGCCGGCGAGGCAGGAATAGGGCAGGGCGAGGCCGGCGCGTTGCGCCGCTTCGAGCACGCTTTCGCCGGGCTCGACCGCAAAGTGCTTGCCGCTGGCCTGCAGGGTGACAGTGTGACTCACGCGGCGGTCCGCTGGAACGACACGCGATTGTCGCATGCGTCGCCGCCGTGCGCGGTCGCCCAGGTCCGGACACGGCGGGCGGCGATGGCGGAGTCCGCCCTTCCGGTGACGCGCGCGAACCGGTCTAATCCCGACCTTGCCCTATTGCGAGCGCGCCAATGAGCCTGTGGAAGCAGCAGACCGATCTCGACACGATGAACGGCTGGAATGAAGGGACTGCGGCAAAGTCGCTGGGGATCCGCTTAACCGAAGTCGGCCCCGACTATCTGCGCGGCACGATGCCGGTCGACGAACGCACGCGCCAGCCGTTCGGCCTGCTGCATGGCGGCGCATCCGTCCTGCTTGCCGAAACGCTGGGCAGCCTCGCGGCCAATCTCTGTCTGGACCCGGCGCGCGAACTCGCGGTCGGGCTTGACATCAACGCGAATCACCTGCGGGCGGTGCAGGCCGGCGAGGTTACCGGCACAGCAATGCCGCTGCATATCGGCCGGACCACGCAGGTCTGGGAAATCCGCATCACGACCGAGAAGAACGAGCTCAGCTGCATCGCACGCCTGACCATGGCTGTCGTGCCGCGGCGCTCTGCCGACGCATGAGTGCGGCCGCGCCCTATGCGGACCTGACCCCCGAGCGTGTGCTGGCCGCCGTCGAGTCTGTCGGGCTGCCGACCGACGGACGTCTGCTCGCGCTGAACAGCTATGAGAATCGGGTTTATCAGGTCGGTCTGGAGGCCGCGGCCCCCGTCGTCGCGAAATTCTATCGGCCCGGGCGTTGGAGCGATGCGGCCATCGGCGAAGAGCACGCCTTCGCGGCCGAGCTCGCCGACGCCGAACTGCCGGTGGTCGCACCGCTGCGGATCGATGGCCGCACCCTGCACTCGAGCGGCGCGCATCGCTTTGCGGTCTACCCGCGTCGCGGTGGCCGCGCGCCGCAGCTGGAGTCCGCCGAACACCTGCAGTGGATGGGCCGTCTGATCGCGCGCATTCACCTGATCGGTGCGCGCCGCGATTTCACCGCGCGCGGCGCGATCGATCTCGCGGGTTTCCTGCGCGCGCCGGCGGCTGCCGTGCTCGCCTCGCCGCTGCTGCCGGCCACGACGGCTGCCCGCTATCGCGCGGCGGTCGACGCGCTCGCCGAGCCGCTGCAGCGACGCTTTGCCGCCTGCGGTGCGCGGCGCCTGCGCCTGCACGGTGACTGCCATCCGGGCAACGTGCTCTGGACCGATCACGGGCCGCATTTCGTCGACCTCGACGATGCGCGGCTCGGTCCCTCGGTGCAGGACCTGTGGATGCTCGCACCGGACACGCGCGCGCTCGACCTCATCATCGAGGGCTACAGCGAATTCCGCGACTTCGACTACGCCGAACTGTCGCTGATCGAACCGCTGCGCGTGCTGCGTCAGGTGCACTGGGCAGGCTGGATCGCGCAACGCTGGCACGATCCGGCCTTTCCGCAGGGGTTTCCGTTCGTCGGCGAGGCCCGCTGGTGGGAACAGCATGTCAACGATCTCACCGACGCGTTGGCCAATCTGAACGACTGATGGCGCGCGCAACCGGGCTGCGGCGTCCGTCCGGGTCGCGGGGGACGCCATGCGTGCGCTCGATCGGCACCATTGAAGCACGTCATTGGCGCGCCGCAGCGTGCTTCGCTACCCTTGGCGGGAATTTCTGCGTTTCGAGAGCCGAGCCGTCCATGCCCTGCAGCCTGTTTCCGCAACTCCGGCGTGCGCGTGCCGCCCGCGGGCCGCACCGCGCCGGCGGATTGCCGGGCGCTGCGATTGCACAGGTGCACGTCCGCGGATGAGCGCCACTGCCGACAACGCCGTTGCCACCGCCCGTCCCGATCGCCTGCGTCCGCTGCGCTACCTGTGGCGTTCACCGGTGCTGGCCGTACACATCCTGATCGCGCTGCCGCTGGCGCTGCTCGTCATCAATCCGCTCGGTGCGCGCCTGCGCATCGCCGGCCAGCGGCTCGATCACTGGATGACCTCATGGTGGTCGCGCTGGCTCGTGCGCTGTTTCGGTTTTCGCGTGCGCCGCTACGGCGAGCCGCAACCCGGGGCGGTGCTGTTCGTCGCCAACCACCTGTCCTGGCTGGACATCGAACTGCTGCACAGCCAGGCCTTCATGTGCTTCGTCGCCAAGGCCGAAATCAGTCGCTGGCCGCTGGTCGGCTGGCTCGCCGGCCGCGCCGGCACGATCTACCACGAACGCGGCAACGGCCATTCGCTGGCCGCGGTCATGCAGCGCGTGGTGGGCCGGCTGCGGGAAGGGCTGCCGGTCGGCGTGTTCCCGGAAGGCGGCACTGGCGCAGGTGATCGCGTGCGTACGTTCCATGCGCGGATCTTCCAGGTTGCCCTCGACGCCGACGTGCCGGTACAACCGGTCGCCCTGCTCTACGGCAACGAGGGACGGCAGGACCCGGCCGTTTCCTTCGCGCCCGGCGAAAGCTTCTTCGCGAACTTCCTGCGCGTACTCGGCGGACCGGGCATGACGGCGGAAGTGCATTTCTGCTCACCGATACCCGTCAATGGCGACGGCCGCCGGCGCATGGCGGAGCGGGCGCGCAGCGAAATCTGTGCGGCGCTGGGACTGCCGGACGCGCAGGAACGCGGCGGCGGCACCGCCGGCAGTGAAGACTGAGCCGGACCCTGCCCCGAGACGACCGTGCGCGCCGCCGATTTTCGTCCCCATCGCCTGTTGAGCAACGCGCACCTGCAGTCCGTACTCGCGTCCAGTGGCGTGCGCCGATGGCTGTTGCGCGGTCGCCGTGCTGCCTTCGAGCAGTGTTCCGAAGAGGTGATTCTCGATTGTGGTGACGGCGTGCGTCTGCAGGGATACCACACGGCCCAGAGCACGCGCGAGCGGGCGCGCGGCCTCGTCGTCCTGCTGCATGGCTGGGAAGGCAGCGTGCGCTCCACCTACCTGCTGCATACCGGCGCCCGGCTGGTGTCCGAGGGCTGGGATGTGTTCCGGCTGAACTTCCGGGACCACGGCGACACGCACCACCTGAATGCCGAGATGTTCCATTCCTGCCGGCTCGACGAGGTCGTCGGCGCGCTGCAGGACGTCGCCCGGCGCTATCCGGCGCGACCCCTGGCGCTCGCCGGCTTTTCGCTCGGCGGCAACTTTGCGTTGCGCGTGGCCCTGCGTGCACCGGCCGTCGGCCTGCCGCTGAACTATGCGCTCGCGGTCTGTCCTGCCGTGCATCCACCCGCCATCCTCGAGGCGATCGAGAACGCGCCGTGGTTCTACCACGCCTATTTCATGCGCAAATGGCGCGAGTCGCTGCGTCGCAAGCAGAAACTGTTTCCGGCTGCAGCACGCTTCAGCCCGAACGAACTGGGCGCATCGATGCGCCAGCTCACGGCGACCATGGTCGAGCGGCATACCGACTTCGGCACGCTGGACGCTTACCTCGACGGCTACTCCATCGCGGGTGACCGCCTGGCCGACCTCTCGATTCCGACGACCATACTGACGGCGTCGGACGATCCGATCATCCCCGTCGAGGGTTTCCGCGAACTCAAACTGTCGGCGCATACCGAGCTGGAGATCGCGCCGGCCGGCGGCCATTGCGGCTTCATCAGCGATTTCAGCTTGCGCAGCTGGACCGAGGATTTCATCGCCGATCGTCTCGCGCGGCTGGCGGTCCCGGAAATCCCGGCACGAGCTGGAATCTGACGGCAGCAGGTGTTCTCCCGCCCGAGGCCGATGCGGGCGCCCGGCTATGGGCCTCCGCCCGCGCTCGCAGCCTGATCGCGCCCCCCAGTGCGCGGCATCCGGCACCTGTTCCGCGCAACGCAGCTGCCGGGGTCTGACCGGCGTGATCGCGTCGTTGCAGGAAGTGTGCGCAGGGGGCTGCGGCGTTGCCGATTCCGGCAGACTCCGGCCCGCAGGGTGCTGCACGGCAGGCGCCCCGGCCATGGCTGCGGCATAATGGCCAGCTCGCGTCCCGCCGCCTTACTCGATGAACCCCATGCTCCAGGATTTTGCCCGACTGCATTCGGAAGGCCGCCTCGACGAGGCCGAATCCGGCTACCGGACCGTGCTCGCGAGCGAGCCCGACAACGTCGATGCGCTGCATCTGCTCGGGTTGCTCCGGCGTCAGCGGCAGGATCTCGGCGAGGCGCGCCGGCTGCTCGACCAGGCTCGCCGTCTCGCTCCGGAGCGTGGCGATGTCGCGCTGGAACTCGCCGGACTGTATTTTCTCGAGCAGGATCTCGTCGGCGCGCGCGCGCTGATCGAGCACACCATCAAACAGAATCCGAACCAGCCCGGCGCGCACACGCTGCTGGCGCGCATCGCGATAGTCGACAACGATCTGCCCAGGGCGGAATCGCTGTTTCGCACGGCGCTGCGTTCCGATGAAAACGATGCACACGCGATTTCCGGCCTCGGCCGGCTGCTGCTCGATCGCGGCGAGGTCGACAAGTCGGTGGCTTATCTGAGCCGCGCCGTCGAGCTTTCCCCACGCGATGCCGGCATGCAGTTCGCGCTCGCGCGCGCCCTCGTGCTGCGCGGCAATCGCGCGTTCGGCGAACAGGCCGCGCGCAATGCGCTCGCGCTGGCGCCGGAGCTGCATGGCGCGCGCTACCTGCTCGGCCAGGTGCTGCTCGAAGACGGCAAGATCGACGAAGCGCAGGCCGCGTTCGCGGTGCTCAGCGAGGCGCCGGGATATCAGGCCGTCGCGCGATTCGGTCTCGGTGACGTCGCACGCCATCAGCGTCGCCTCGACCAGGCGATCGAACACTACCGCGCCGGCCTTGCGCTGGAACCGGATCAGGCCCGTGCGACGCAATTGCTGGGCAACTGCCTCGTCGCCACCGCGCGCGAGGAAGAAGCACTGCAGCTCTACGCTGAATTCCTGCGCCGAAATCCCGAAAACGTCGCGATCGAAGCTGCCCAGGCGGAACTGCTGAGCCAGCTCGGCCAGGATTCGGCGGCGCTCGCGATCTGGAAGCGCCTCGCGCAGCGCCGGCCGAATGACCCGATTCCGCTCGCGAGGCTCGCGCTGCTGCACGAACGCGGCGGCGACACGGCGGGCGCCGACGTGCTCGCGCAGCGCGTCGCAGCGGCGCTGCCGGAGGATGCCGATCTGGTCCTGCTGCGTGCGCGCTCGGCACAGCGCGAAGGGCGCGACAACGACGCCGCGGCGCTGCTCGAGTCCCTGCGTTCACTGTCGCTCGCGCCGATGCAGATCATGCAGGCCGCGCATCAGTTCGGCGTGCTCGCCGATCGCCGCAATGACGTGCACCTGGCAGTGCCGGCCTGGCTCGAATCGCAATCGACCCTGCCGGTGCATATCCATGAGCAGCCGGCTCTGTCGGACGCGTTTGCGGCATCGCTCGCGACGCCGTCCCCCCCGCCCATGGCCAACCCGCCGGTGTTTCTGGTCGGACTGCCGGGCAGCATGGTGGAGCGCGTAGCCGCGCTCGTGCACCAGCAGCCTGGCGTGCAACTGCTGCGCGATCGCGCCTTTGCGCCGATGCGCCGCGATGCCTTCGCCGAGCCGGATTTCGCGGGCTGGGCCGACGGCATCGACGCGGAGGCCGCGTCGCGTGTGCGCTCGCACTGGCAGTCCGAGATCGAACGCCATGGCGTCGATACGTCGACGCGTCTGGTGGATTGGCTCGTGCGTTGGGATGCGCGCTTTCTGCCGCTGATCCGGCAGGCGTTTCCGGGCGCGACCGTCGTCATCGTCGAGCGCGATCCGCGGGACCTTCTGCTGAACTGGCTCGCGTACGGCTGGATGCCGGGTTTCGCGTTGCACGATCCGGTTGCCGCCGCGGGTTGGATCAAGCGTGCCTGTGCGCAGCTCGCCCAGTGCAGGACGGTCGATGGGGTGAATGTGGTTCGCATCGATGCCGACGCCGTGCTCAATGATCCGGTCGGGCAGGGGGCTGCGCTGGCGGCCGTACTCGGGAACGCGGAACTCGCGCCGGGCATGCCTCAGCGTGGTCTCGGCGGTCTCCCGATCGGACTTGCGCCGGGTCGCTGGGAGGCCTATACCGAAGTTCTCGCGGCGCCGCTCGCCGAACTGTCTCCGCCCCGCTGATCGCCGACGCCGGAACCCCGCGCATGAACGCATCCGCCAGCCCGCCGCCGGCTCTGCAGGCGCAGATCGCCTCGGCGCGTACCGCCGCTGCGCAGGGGCGTATAGGCGAGGCCGAGCAGCACTTCCGTCGGCTCGTCGATCTGCTCCCGGAGTTCACGGAGGGGCTCAACTTTCTCGGCATGTGCGCACTGGCGCGGCAACAGACCGACGAGGCCATCGGTCTGTTCGAGCGCGCGCGCCGGGTGGCCCCGGATGACGCGGAGACGCTGAAGAATCTGGGGCAGGCACAGCGTCGCGCCGGCCATTTCGATGCAGCGGTGAGCGCCCTGCGCGCCGCCGTCGAACGTGAGCCGGACTATTTCCTCGCCCGCTTCCATCTCGCCGCGACGCTGCAGCAGCTGCAGCGTGACGACGAGGCGCTGCCGGAATATTTCCGCGCCCTGCGCGCCGCCCAGCAGCGCGGTGAATGGCTCAATGAAGCGAGCACGCCGCCGGGCCTGCGCCAGCCGGTACTCGCAGCGATGCGGTACGTCGACCAGCGGCGGCACGCCCTGTTCGACGGCGCGATCGCGCCGCTGCGTGCGCGCTACGGTGCGCAGGAAATGCGTCGCGTGGAACAGGCTCTCGCGATCTACCTGGGCGACGCGCCCGCGCACTATCCCCATCCGGCGCAGCGGCCGTTGTTCCTGTTCTTCCCGGGCATTGCATCGCAGGCCTACTACGAGCGGACCCGTTTCCCGTGGCTCGAAACGCTCGAAGCGCAGACCGATGCGATCCGGCTCGAGCTCATGAACCTCCTCGCCGCCGAACATGGCTTCGAGCCGTTCCTGCGCTTCGATTCGGATGCGCGCGTCGAAGACTACCTGCGCGGCCGCGAAGGGCAGTCGGCCTGGACCGGATTTTTCTTCTACCGTCACGGCGAGCGCCGCAACGACAACTGCGCGCGCTGCCCGGCGACGACCAGCGTGCTGGACACGTTGCCGATCGTGCGTATCCGCGATCATGCCCCCGAGGTGCTGTTCTCGCTGCTGACCCCTGGCGCGCACATCCTGCCGCACCGCGGGGTCACCAACACGCGCCTGGTCACGCACCTGCCCTTGATCGTGCCGAACGACTGCGCACTGCGCGTCGGCGGGGTCGATCATGTCTGGCAGGAAGGTCGCTGTGTCGTATTCGACGACACCTACGAACACGAAGCGTGGAACCGCAGCGACCGCACGCGCGTGGTGCTCATCCTCGACACCTGGCATCCCGACCTCACGGCCGCGGAACGCGAGGCACTGACTGCCCTCGTCGGCGTCATCGGCGATTTCAACCAGAAGGCCGGCGTCCGCTAGCGCCAGCCTCCCGGCAACGCGGGCCATTCGCGCTCACCCCAGCCCATACGCCTTGCGCTTGCGATACAGCGTCGACGCGTCGATGCCCAGATGTTTCGCCGCCACGTCGAGGGTCGGCGTCGCACCCAGCACGGCCTCGATGTGGGCGCGCTCGAGCTGGTCGATGGTGACCGGATCGCCGGCCCGTGGCGTTGCGCTCGCCAGGCTGGTCGCGGTCAGGCCCGACGTCGCGAACGGCAGGTGCTCGTAGGCGATCTCCTCGCCCGTGCACAGGATCACCGCGCGCTCGATCGCATTCGCGAGCTCGCGCACGTTGCCCGGCCAGGAATAGGCGAGCAGCGCATTGCGGGCACTGTCGGTGAAGCGGCGTGCCGGGCGGCGGTAGCGCGCGACGAGGCTCGCCAGCAGCCGGCCCGCGATTGTGAGAATGTCCTCGGGCCGCTCGCGCAGCGCGGGTACCGTCAGTGCGATCACGTTCAGGCGATAGAACAGGTCACTGCGGAACGTTCCTTCCGCCACCGCGTGCGCGAGGTCGCGATTCGTCGCCGCAATGATGCGCACGTCGGCCGTACGAGTGCGCGGATCACCGACGCGCTCGTACTCGCGGTCCTGCAGGAAGCGCAGGAATTTCGGCTGCAGTGACAGTGGAAACTCACCGATCTCGTCGAGGAACAGGGTGCCCCCCTCGGCGACCTGCACGCGCCCCTGGCGGTGGTCGTGCGCGCCGGTGAATGCGCCTTTCACGTGACCGAACAGCTCGCTCTCGAGCAGCTCCGCCGACAGCGACGGGCAGTTCACCGTCGCAAAGCCTGCCTTGCGCCGCTGGCTCCACAAATGGATGTTGCGCGCAAGTACGTTCTTGCCGGTGCCGCTTTCGCCCAGCAGCAGCACGGTCGCGTCAGTCTCGGCCGCCTGCCTGGCCATTTCCAGCAGACGGCTCATGGTCGGATTCGCGCTGTCGAGCTGATCCGGCAAGGACTCGGCGCGCGAAGCTTCCAGCTCGTCGATGCGGCGCTCCAGCCGTCGCGCCTGCATCTGCTGAGCGACCGCATGCAGCAGCTTCTCCGGTTCGCAGGGCTTGATCAGGTAATCGGCGGCGCCGGCGCGCATGGCTGTGACGGCGATGGCTGCGTCGGACTCGGCCGTCGCCATGATCACCCGCATCCAGGGCGCTGCGGCGCGGAGCTGCGGCAGCAGGTCCAGTCCGAACTCGTCGCCGATGTGGAGATCGAGGACGCAGACGTCGAACACGCTGCGGGATACGGCCGCCAGTGCCGAACTCGCATTCGGCGCGGTGTTGACCTGATAGCCCTCGTCTTCGAGGCACAGGCGGAAGTTGCGCAGCACGGTCGCGTCGTCGTCGATCAACAGGACGCGTTCGCGCGGCAGGGTGACGGTGTCGTTCATCGGGTTCCCGGGGGTTCAGGCCCTTGCAGTCTGCACGGGCGCCTGGTGCATTCCTGCAATCCGCCTCGTGAAAGCGATGTCAGCAAATGACAACCTGTTGAAATAAATGGGAAAAAAATCATGGTGGCGCTTGGCATGCAGATTGACTCTCTGATCTCGACCGCGGCGGCATCGGGATGCGACGCGGATGGCAAGCTTAAGGAGATAACCCATGTTGCATTACGCCGTTGTGTTTTTGGTCGTCGCGCTGATCGCGGCAGTGTTGGGGTTCGGCGGAATCGCCGGCGCGGCAGCAGGCATCGCCAAGATCCTGTTCTTCGTATTCCTGGTGCTGTTCGTGATCTCGCTGATCACGGGACGCCGTCGCGTATAGCCGCGCCCGGGTCGTTCGCGTAACGAAGGCCGCCCCGGACGGCGGCCAGAATCCCTGCAGAACAGGAGAATTCCATGAGCACCACCAGCAACCTGAAAGACCTGATCGAGCTGCTCAACGACGGTGAGAAGTTCTACAGCGAAGCCGCCACGAAGGTGAAGATCCCCGCCTACGCGAACCTGTTTCAGCGCATGGCACAGCAGAAGCAGGCCATCGCCAGCGATCTGTCGGCGCGCCTCGCATCGCATGGCGAAGCGGCGCCGCAGGGTGGCACCATGCTCGGTTCCCTGCGCAAGTTCTATGCGGACATGCGCGCCAGCATGAGCAAGGACAGCGAATCCGTCTACGTGGCGCAGCTGGAGCAGACCGAGGACCGCATTCTCGACGCGTTCCGCGACGATCTGACCCAGAGCGAGGACATGGAGCTGCGCCGCATTGCCGAGCGCCACTATCCGGATCTGAAGCGCACGCATGACGAAATGCGCGATCTGAAACGCCGACTTGCCGCGTGAGGTGGACCATGAACCAGGACATCATCAAAGGCAAATGGAAGCAGCTCGCAGGCAAGGCCAAGGTCCAGTGGAACAAGCTGACCGACGACGACCTCGGGGTCGCCGACGGACACCGTGAGTACCTTGTGGGCAGGCTGCAGGAACGCTACGGCTGGGCCAAGGACGAAGCCGAAAAGCAGGTGAAGGATTTCGAATCGCGGCTGCAATAGGCACACAACCTGCGTCCGCCGCTGCAGCCGCGTACCAACGGCGCGGCGCGCGGCGGACGCGATGCGGGTCGGATCGACCCGCACTGGAAGACTCAACGACACGGATGTTCCTTTCCCCAAATGGACCGGTCACCGCTGAACCCTTCCCCGACCGACCGGTCCGGCACCGCTGTGAAGCGGCGCAGCACCCGCCCACCCCAAGGGGCCGTGTGCGTAAGTCCAGAGCGGCGACGTTCCCCTGCGTCGCCGCTTTTTTATCGTTCAGTTGCAGGTGCTGCGTGAGGTTCCGGAATGGCGTTCAGAACCGTTGCCGGTAGCTCGCATACCACTGCCGTCCGGGTACGTCGAAGTCGGCGAAGAACGAATTGAACTGCGTCGAGTAGGCCACCGGTGGGTCTCGGTCGAAGGCGTTGCGCACGCCGAGCGTGACCTTTGCGTTCCACGGTGTCTGCCAGCCGGCCTCGAGATCGAAATAGGTCACGCTCGCGACGCGATTCTGCGGAGCCGGAGAGGCGGTTCCCGATCCGTCGACGTCGATCTCGCGGTAGGGATGCGTGCACAGACGAGCGAGTTCGGGCTGTTCGAGATACGCCGCCGTATCGGTAACCACGCTGCAGTCCTCGTCGCCGGGAGAAAAATAGCGCGCGCCGATCGAGGCGCTCCAATCGTTGCGGCTCCACTGCAGGCTCAGATTCGAACGCAGGCGCCAGACGACGGTGTAGAAGCCGCCCGGCGTACGGTTGTCGGCAACGACGTTACCCTGGGCGGGCGAACCATCCGGCAGAACGGTGTTGCGTGCCGGTTGATGCAGTTCGCCGTAGTAGTCGACATACGCGTTGTCCCAGGCGAACACGAAGTCTCCGGCGCGCGTGTTGCGGCGATAGCTGAGACCGAAGTCGACGCCCTCGGTCTCTAGGCCACCGGGCAGGTTCTGGGCCGTCGCGACCACGCGGAGCAGGCTGCCATCCGGCGCCCGGGTGGTACGCGCGCAGGCGGCCGCATCGCCACGGACGTAGCAATCCGACAGCACGGCCTCCGGCGACCGATCACCGATCGCGTCGCGAATCTGGATGCGATACCAGTCGACCGTCGCCTCGAAGCCTTCCAGGCTCCGTGGCGAATAGACCAGGCCGATCGACCGTGACAATGCGCGCTCGGGTTGCAGGTTCCGGTTGGCGCCGTAGGTCACGTATGCCTCGCCCTCCTGGACGTCCGGCGGCACGCCGGCTGCCTGGCAGCGGGCAAGTGTCGCCGACGACGGCGCATTCGCCGCGGCGCAGGGGTCGGGCAGCTGGCCGACGCTGTCGTAGGCGCCGGAATACAGATTGAACAGGCTCGGCGCGCGGAATCCTTCGCCGATGTTGCCGCGGACGAGCAGGTCGTCGACGGGCTTCCAGCGCAATCCGAGCTGCGAGTTGGTCGTACCGCCGAATTCGGAATAGTCGGAATGGCGCGACGCGAGCGAGACGTCGAGCTGGCGTGCGAGCGGCCGCTCGCTCAGCAGCGGAAGATTCAGTTCCGCGAACGCTTCATCGACGGTGTAGCGACCTTCGGTCGCGTCGTAGGTGACGCCGGTGCCGTTCGCATTGCCGCTCGCAATGACCGCGTCCGGCCGGTTGTAGCCGCTCTCGCTGCGGCGTTCATACCCGACGGCGAGGCCGGCCGGACCCGCGGGCATGTCGAACGCCTCGCCGGCGGCGTGCAACTCGACACTGCGCGAGTCCGAGCGCTTGCGGTTGTGCGCCGAAATACCGACATACGCGAGCATGTCGCGCGTGATCGAACCCGGCGGCCCGAACAAATCGAGCGGCACGCAACCGTCCACGACGGCGCCAGGCGTGCCGCAACGCGCGACGCCGCTGGCATCGCGGAACGAGGGGCCCAGGGCGAGGGCAAGACGCGCGTTGTCCGCATATGGTGAGACGAATTCCTGTGCATCGGCACGCGTCGCGCTGTAGTTCGCACTCCAGCTGAACTCGCGCGTGCCGAGCGTGAACAGACCGTCGACACCGATGCCCAGCCGCGTCGTGTCGACGTCCTGCTCGAAGCGCCGGGGCCCCGCTTCGACGAAGCGGCGCGACCCGGCCACCATGTCTTCGCCGAATGGATTGAACACATTGGCTGCAGAAACGCCGATCGGCTCGCCGTTCGCATCGAGCAGGAACGGTGAGAACGAGACCACGGGTTCGGCGAGCTGCTGTGACGAGCGCCGTTCGGTCCGCAGCAGGTTCGCGCTCAGCGCGAACGCCGCAGCGAATTCGTAGCGCGTCTGGGCGAACAGTGCACGGCGCTCCTGCGGTGTCCGCAGGTAGTTCTGCAACGTGTAGTTGTAGCCGTCGCTCGACGGATCCAATGGACGGAAATCGTCAGGGGACGTGCCCGGTCGGCCCTCGATCAGGCGGACATAGCCGCCACCCGATTGCGGAATGAATCGTGTGAACGGCGTCGTCAGCGAACCGGTCGCGGCCAGCGGCAGGCCGAAGTAGGGCAGGCGCGAAATGTCGCGATCGCGAGCGAAGATGGGGTCGTCTTTACCGTAGCTCGCGCCGGCGGCTACGCTCCAACCTTCGCCCTTCGCTCCGTAGGTCACGTCGAACGCACGACTGGCGCCGTCGCCATGGTCGTTCTCGCCATACTGGAAGCTGGCCTCGCCACCGGTGACCTCGCGCCGCGTCACGATGTTGACGACGCCGGCGATGGCATCCGAACCATAGATCGCCGAAGCGCCATCGCGCAGGACTTCCACGCGCTCGACCAGCGCCAGCGGAATCGCGCTGAGATCCACCGCCCCTTCGAGCCCGGCGACGAAACGACGGCCGTCGAGCAGTACCAGCGTGCGGTTGTCGCCGAGGCTGCGCAGGTTCAATCGCGCCTCGCCATTGCCGCCGTTGTTGACGTTGCGGTTCAGCGTCTGGCCGTTGCTCGTTATTGTCTGCAGGATCTCGGCCACGTTGCTCAATCCGGTGCGCAGCAGCGCCTCGCGCTCGATCACCAGCACCGGATGTTGCGTTTCCAGGTCGACACGGCGCAGGTGCGAGCCGACCACATCGATCGTCTCGAGTTCGAGTCCGATGGCCTGGCTGCCCGGGCGTAGCTGCTGGGCAAACCCGGCGGGGCAGGCCGCGAGCAGTAGTGCCGTTGCGAGCGCGCGGCGCCGGTATCCCGATGGACGCTGCTCGCGGCGGCCATCGCACGCTTCCGGAACACGCCGCGGGCAGCAGCGCGCCTTCCTGATCGGACTTTGCATGACGACTCTCGGTTGGTTGTGCGCGCAGGGCGCGAGGGAAGTCCGATCCTAGCGAATCCCGGCAGAAATATGAAAGCCTTCGTACGAACCAACTATTAGATCAGTTGCAGCAGACGCCGCAAGCTGGAGATGTGAATCGTTGATCCGCCGCGTCCACGACCCGCGATCACGGTCTGCGGGCGGATCAGCTGCCAGGCGCCTTCGCGCGGGAGAGCCGATGGCTTGGGCGCTTCAGCGCTTCCAGTCGCTGCGCATGCCTGCCGCCCGGCGCGATGCTGGGGGCGCCGTTCTGCGCGATCTCTGCCGCCAGCGTCGCAGCGGCCTGGGTCTGGCTGCGGTCGGCCAGCAGCGTCGCCCGGTCGAGGCGCAGCAACCACAGGTCCGGATGCTGCGTGCCCAGTTCTTGCGTGAAGCCGGCCTCGGCGCGCAGGAACAGTGATTCGGCCAAGGCCGTGTCGCCGCGTGTGGCAGCCAGGCGAGCACGCTCCGCGTCGATCAGTCCCCGGCGCCAGGGGGCCTCGCCGCAGGCGTCGGGATTCGCTGCTTCCAGAAACGCCTCGGCTTCGTCCAGTCGCAGCTGCTGGCGGCGAAGGGCGGCCATTTCCAGTTGCGACTGCATCAGCCGGCACGGATGCGTCTGTGGATCGGCAATGCGTTGCTGCAAGGTCCGATGCAGCAGACTGTCGGCCTCGTCCAGTTCGCCCTGCTGGCGCCGGACACGGCCGATCTGAGCATCCAGATCCACATCCTCCCGGCCGCCTTCGGGCAGCAGGCGACGCTGGATCGCGGCGATCTGCTGCAGCACGGCGATCGCGCTGTCGTAGTTGCCGAGTCCTTCGTGTACGCGTGCCAGCAGCTGCAGCGGCGACGTGCTGGACAAGGTCCCCACACCGTCGAGCCGTTCCTGGATATCCAGGCAGCGCTGCAGCAGCGGTAGTGCCTGCCGTCGCTGGCCCGCATCGTTGAGCAGGTTGGCATAGGTATACAGGCCGTAGCCGCCCTGGTAGCTGATCTCGCCGTAGAAGCGCAGGCGCATGTCGCTGAGTTCGCGCGCCAGCGGCAACGCTTCGTCGTATCCCCGGGTCGTGCTCAGGCCCAGCACCAGGATTTCCAGCGCGTCGGCGTACAGCGGGTGCTCCCGGCCGAGGCGTCGGCCAATGATCTGGCGCGCGCGGCGCGCGTGGATCACCGCGCCCGTCGCAATCGGATCGAGATAACCATAGAGACGCCCGAGATCCAGATGCACGCGTGCGGTCTCCACGCTGTCCTCGCCGCTGACAGTCACCGACAGGTCCAGTGCGCGGCTCAGCAACGCGAGTGCCTCGGCGCGCTGGTCCTGATAGACCTGGATGGTGCCGAGCAGGCGCAGGCTGTCGACCAGAGCGGGCGTAGCGGCGGCCAGGCGTTCGCGGATCGCCAGGGCCTCGCGCGCGATCGGCTCGGCCTGCGCAAAATCCTCCATGTCGTAGCTGGTATAGGCGCGCTGGTGCAGCAGCCCGGCCAGCATCAGCGGACGCCCGTTGGCGCGCTCCAGCGCAATGGCCGCATCGAACAGGCGCAGGGCCTGTTCGCGTTTGCCAATGGTCTGGTAAACCCCGCCGAGTATGCCGCTGATCTCGGCCATCACCAGCGGCTGGTCGTGCAGGCGCGCGGCCAGGCCATCGCGGCCGGCATCCAGCAGTTCGGACACGTGCAGGTCCCGCCGGCCGGCGATTTCCGGGTCGGCACCGCGGAATACGGAGATCATGTAGTCCTTGACCGCAAGCGCCGCGCGTTCGGCGGCCAGTGCATTGTCGCGTTCCAGCCGCATGCGCCAGGAAAACGCCGCGATCACGGCGAGGAACACCCCACCCGCGGCGAGCCAGAGCCAATGCCGCGAAATCCACTTCTGCGCAAGATAAAGCGGCGTCGGCGCGCGTGCGGCCACGGGCTGCCTGAGTGCGTAGCGGGTCAGATCCGCGGCGAAGGCGGAGACGCTGGCGTAGCGTGCGGCAGGGTCGGGCCGGGTCGCGTGCAGCAGGATGGCGGCCAGATCGCGCGGCAGTGCCCCGAGCCGCAACGGACTGCCGGCGCGGGCGGTGTCGGTATCGGCGGCCGCGCGCGCGCCGAGCAGCTCGGCCAGGACCAGGCCCAGGCTGTACACGTCCGTTGCGGTACCGCTGCGCAGGCCGGCCTTCTGCTCCGGGCTGGCATAGCGCGGCGTATAAGCCGTTGCAGCGTCGCGTGGCGCCGATGCCGGATCGCCCGCGTCGCCCGCCGCGTCGCCGAGCAGGCGGGACACGCCGAAATCCAGCAGAACCGGTCGCCCATCGGCAGTGACCAGAATGTTCGACGGTTTGATATCGCAGTGCACGACCAGCTGCTGATGGGCGAAGGCCACCGCCGCGCAGACCGTACCGAAAAGTTTCAACAGCGCGGCAGTCGTCAGACGCCGTTGCGCGCAGTAGCGGTCTATGGCCACGCCGTCCACGTATTCCATGACCAGATACGGCTGACCCTGGGGCGTGCTGCCGCCATCCAGGAGCCGGGCGATGTGGGGATGCGACAGCGAGGCGAGGATCTGCCGTTCGCGTGCCAGATAGTCGAGCGCGGTGCGGCTGCCGATACCCGACAACAGCTTGACCGCGGCGGTCTGCGCAAAATGGCCGTCGCTGCGCCGGGCCTTGAACACCCGGCCCATGCCGCCGCGGCCAATTTCATGCTCCAGCGTCCAGGCGCCCAGCACGGTGCCGTGCAGCGGCTGTTCGGTGGCAACCCGGTGCAGTGCAGCCAGTACCGGTGCCGCGACGCGTTCGGTAGCCGGATTGCCGGCGCGCAGCAGTCTGAGTACTTCGTCGGTGACCACGGCCGCTTCTCCGGCGGCCTGCAATCGCGCCGGGCGTTCGTGCTCCGGCAGCTCGCAGAGCTGCTCGAACAGGTCCTTCACGCGGGCGAACTGGGCCGGCGTCATCGGGCTACAGCGCTGTGTCCAGCTGCGAATTCAGCCAGGTTTTCGCAAAGCGCAGTTCGCGGTCGACGATCTGCACCGAGACATTGAGCACTTCGGCGATCTCGTGCCGGCTCAATCCGGCGAAACAGGTCAGGTGCAGGACGGCGCTGCTGCGCGCATCCAGCGTCTCCAGCCGGGCCAGCGCGGTTTCGAGGGCCAGCAGGTCGGCAATGCCGGATTCGGAGCCTGCCTCCACGCCGCCCAGACT
This sequence comes from Rhodanobacteraceae bacterium, assembly GCA_045864815.1. Lineage (GTDB taxonomy): Bacteria > Pseudomonadota > Gammaproteobacteria > Xanthomonadales > Rhodanobacteraceae > Tahibacter. The sequence continues at coordinate 24,576 of BTVG01000036.1, forward strand.
GAGGTGCAGCTGGGCGCCGCCGCGCTTGTCAGCCAGCCGCGCTCGCGCGTGATCGACCAGCACCGCGCGCATGTACAACGACATGGAGGCGAAGAAGTGCGCGCGGTTGCGCCAGTCCACCGGTGTATCCAGCACGCGCAGCGCGGCCTCGTGCATCAGTTCAGTCGGCGCCAGGGTCGAACGTCCGTCACCGTGGCGCAGGCGGCCGGCGGCGATGCGGCGCAGTTCCGTATAAGCCTGTTCGAACACCCGGCCCAGCGAAGCACCGTCGCCCTGTCGCCAGGCGTCCAGCAACGCAGTGAGAGAGGTCTCTGGCGCGGAATCGGCGTGCATGGCACAGGCGATGGGACGTAATGGCCGTCCGATCATACAGGCGCGCCGCGGGGATGCAGCGACATTCCGTGTCTTGTCCACATCGCGACGCGTCATGCCGTTCCGGTGCCGAAGCGAAAATTTGTTTTTTATCGCCTGATAAAACGCCGGCGGAATTGCGTTAGACCCCATCAGGCACCGCTCGCCACCGCGCCGCGGCTGCCGTTCCGCCACGCCGGGGCAGCATCCGCGACGGGATTTCCCGCTGATACCTGCCTGCCCGGCGACGACCGCAGACCTTTTCCCGGGGAGAATCGCATGAGCGACGTAACAGGATTTGCCGCCTCCGTAGTCACCGAAACCCATCCGCCGTCACCGCGCGAACAGGTGCTGCAGCAGGTGCTGCAGCAGGCAGATGCGCGCACCGTACCCAGCGGCATCCTGCATCGCGTTGCGCCGGCACGCTCGGTACTGCTGTGCGCAGACGGCGGCGACGACGCGCCCGCGCTGGGGCAGCAGGAATGGGAACAGGCCCTGGCCGAGCTCGATCAGGGCCGCTTGCTGGCGGGGCCAGCGCTGGGCGATCAGGTACAAGCCATCGCCGCGGCCTGCCACGCGCGCGGCGAGGTGCCGGTGTTCATCGCGGCACTCGACTACCAGACCGTACGCGGCCGCGTCTGGAGCGTGATCGAGCGCCAGCAACACGACGGTGCCGTCGAACTGCCGTTCACCGCACCGGAGCAGCTGTTCGAGACGCGTCGTGCGTTCATCGCCAGCGCGCTGCTGCCCCAGGAGTTCAGCGCCTTTGTCGCACAGCCGCCGGTGCACTACGGACAGGAGGTCACCTTCGTGTTTCCGGCACAGGGACTGCTGGGAGACGCGCGCCGGCACGCGGACCTGTATGTGGATTTCGGCGATGGCCAAGGCCTGCGCGCCGTTGCCTTCGACCAGCCCGTCCCGGTGCGCTACCCGCAGCCTGGCGGGTGGACCATCAGCGTGCAGCTCCGCGATGCCGACGGCGTGCGCCACGCGGCGTTCCGGATCAACCTCGTCGAAGACCCCCTGCTGCAGTTGCAGTGCCAGCCCATGGTCCGCGAGGAACGAGCGCCGGTGACCGCGACCATCCGGCGGCCCGGCATTCCGGTCGTCCGCGCCCAGGCCTACGTCATCCGGCATCGCGATCGGCCGCGCATTACCCGGCCGCTGCTGATGGTCGAAGGGTTTCCGGGCAACTACCCCTGGCCCGTGATTACCCGCTACGCATCGCAGTCGGGTTTCCTGTGCAAGCTGTTCAACCACGGCCACGACATCGTGCTGGTGCGGTTTCCGGACGGACCGCAGCGGCTGGAGGCCAACGCCTACGCACTCATTGCCCTGATCCAGTCCGTGATTGCCGAACGGGAAGGCAGTCACCCGCTGATCGTCGGGGGCTTCAGCATGGGCGGCCTGATCGCGCGCTACGCGCTGGCTTACATGGAGCACGAGCGTCGATCCGATCCAACCCGGCCCCACCATCAGACCAGCCGCTTCTTCACCGTCGACACCCCGCACGAGGGCGCGAATCTCGCGGTTGCCGTGCAGGCACTGGCTCAAGGCCTGCGCGGTGAGGAGCGGGAAGCCAAGCTCATGGCAACCCCCGCGGCCCAGCAGCTGCTGCTGACCTGGATCAATCCGTTGCCGTGGCACGATGGCCAGCAATTCGGTCCCAGTCCGCTGCGGCTGGAATTCCTGCGCGAGCTCGAACGGGTCGGCTCCATGCCGCGGGAGCTCGAGGACACCATCGCGATCGCCAATGGTGCCGGCGACGGCCGGCAGCAGTCCGTGCCTGGCGCGCTGGCCATGAAATACGCCTGTACCTTGTGGTTCTACGCCGACTGCTACACGCAGCCCAGGAATACGGGAGGCGTGACCGTCGTGGAGTTCCGCAACGGCGGACCTACCTACCGATTCCGTTCCACCGAGGGGAGCCGCGGCGTCGATTCGGCACCGGGCGGCCTGCCCGAGGAAGCCATCTACCGCCGGGCTCACGACGCTGTGCCCCCCGGCGTCGTGAAATCGCTGAAAATCGAAAACGCCTGCTTCATTCCCACGACCAGCGCCCTGGCCATCAGTGGCAGCAACTACTTCCAGACGCCGGACCTGAGCCAGAGCAAGTTCCGATCGGTCACCTACAGCCACGAGGGCAATCTGCCCCACATCGCGCTGACGCCGACGCTGGTGGAATTCCTGGTCAAGTTCATCACGCGGCCGCGGCAGACGGACGCTGCCGGCCATGCGGTCGCTGCATTGAGTCAGACTGCCTGAGCGAACCGCCCGGCCTGCGTGGCGTCAGCGCCGCAGGCCGGGCTGGCTTGGTGTACGGCAGTCGTGCCCGGGCCGGCGGAACGCCGCCGCGGCTCGGTCACTGCGCACCACGAATCTGGCCGGGGCTATTGATCCGGCGCGGGTCGTGCACACATGGGCGATCTGCAGCGCGGGAAAGGTCAGCGGGACCTTCTGCTGCGGCCTGAAGTGCGCGCCGGCAAGCATACCGAGCGTCGACCGCGTTACATCGCGCGTGTGACGTCCTGATGAATGCAACGACCCGGTCGGTGAGTCACCGGCGCTGGCCGTTCGCGCCCGGCCTTGCGACACTCGCGGCGAATCGAACAGAGTCGCCGCCATACCATGCTGAGTTCGCCGCAAATCATCTGCCTGATCGTTATCGCCCTGGTACTGCTGCTGCTCATCACGGAGTGGATGCGTTCGGATCTCGTCGCGCTCGGTGCCGTGGTCGTACTGATCGCCAGCGGCGTGCTCACGCCGGAGCAGGCGCTGAAGGGATTCGGCAGTGAGCCGGTGGTCGCCGTCATCGGCGCGTTCGTCCTTTCCGCTGCGGTGGTGAACACCGGGCTCGCCGAGCGGCTTGCGAGCGGGGTCACGCGTGTCGCCGGTACACGGCTCGCATGGGGATTGCTCGTGCTGATGCTGGCCGCTGCGCTGCTGTCGGCGCTGACGCATCACTTGCTGATCACCGCCCTCATGGTGCCGATCGCAGGCACCGTGGCGTCGCGGGGCGGCTTTTCCGTCTCGCGCCTGCTGATGCCGGTATCGCTTGCGGCCTCGATTGGTACCACCCTGACCCTGATCGGAGCACCTGCGTTCCTCGTTGCCGACCATGTGTTGCAGGAGGCGGGCCGCGGCGGGTTCGGCATCTTTTCGCTGACACCGATCGGACTGTCACTGGTTCTCTGCAGCCTGATTTACATGTTGCTGCCCGGGCGCTGGCTGTTGCCCGAGCGCGTTGCGAACGGGACCAGCTGTACCCGCTTCGCGCTCGAGGACTACTACACCGAAATACTGATACGCGACGGTGCGCCTCAAGTCGGCTCGACCTTTGCCGCATTCGCCGAGCGCTACGCGGCGCGCTTCGAGATAGTCGACTGGCTGCGCGGCGGCGATCCGATCCGCCACGGACGCGAGGAGCGCCGGATCGAGGCCGGCGACGTGCTGCTAGTGCGCTCCACGCCGGAAGGCATCGCGGGCATCGCGGACGAGAAAGGGCTGGCCTTGCATGCGGTCGCGCAATATGGCGAGGCCGCCGACGCGGAGTCGGTCGACGCCTTCGGCGACGAGCGTCTCGCGCAGCTCGTGATCGCGCCGCGTTCCTATCTGGCGGGTCGCGCCGTCGGCGAGGTGGATTTCCGCGAACGCTATGGCGTCGTCGTCGTCGGCCTCTGGCGCCGCGAAGGCTGGATGCGCGGCGAACTTTCAGGCATCCGGTTGCAGCCCGGCGACACGCTCGTCGTCTGGGGCGAGCCGGCGCAGCTCGACCAACTGGGCTCGCAGCGCGAATTCCTGATGGCATTGCCGTTTCCTGCGCGCCGTCTGCGCCGATCGCGCGCCTGGTGGGCGCTCGGCATTCTCGCCGGCAGCGTGGTCGCTGCCGCTACCGAGCTACTGCCCGTGCACGTTGCATTCCTGACGGGCGCCCTCGGCGTGGTCATGGCGCGCTGCTTGAGTGCCGAAGAAGCGTATGCGGCGCTGGAGTTGCGCGTGATCGCGTTCATCGCGGGCGCGCTGGCGCTGGGCGCCGCGCTGGAGCAGACCGGCCTCACCACGCTGGCCGCCGCGCAGTTCGCGCCGCTGCTGCAGGGGTATTCACCGTTCGTGATCTTGCTGTTCGTGTTCAGCGCCGGTGCGCTCGTCACGCAGGTATTGTCAGACGCGGCCACCGTCGTGCTGCTCGCGCCGATTGCGGCGCGTCTGGCCGAGCCACTGGGTCTCGCGCCGGAAGCGCTCGTCGCAAGCCTCGCGATCGGCGCGGTGGCGGCGTTCCTCACGCCGCTAGGGCACCATGGCAATCTCCTCGTCTACGTACCCGGCGGCTACCGTTTCGGTGATTTCTTCCGGGTCGGTGCGCCGCTGACCGTGCTGTTCGCGCTGATCACGGCATCGGTCGCCCTCGCCCTGTGGCCGTCCGGCTGAGCGCGAGCCGGGCGTGCGCGCTTATGCCGCGCCGGTGCGCGCCAGCGGTAACTCGAATGCGAACACGCTGCCGCCACCGGCGCGTGGCTCGAACCAGAGATAGCCGCCCATCTGTTCGATGTCGTCGCGTGCGATCGCGAGGCCGAGACCGGTCGACAGGCTTTCGTCGGCGTCGGTATCGATCTGCGCGATGCGCGCGAAGCGCTGGAACAGTTTGGCGCGTTCGGTCGCCGGAATCCCCGGTCCGCGGTCCATCACGAATACGCGGGCGTAGCCCGGACGGTCGGAATCCAGCAGTACGTCGATATCGGACCCGCGCGGTGCGTAACGGATCGCATTGCTGAGCAGGTTCTGCAGTACGTTGCGCAGTGCCGCCGGATCGCCCTGCGCCGCCAGCGGTGTGCCGCCGCGCGACACCCGCACGCCGCGCGCTTCGGCCGCCGCCTGTTGCCGCGCGATCGCACGATCGACCAATTGGCCGAGATCGACGGGTCCCGATTCGAGCATGCGTACGCGCTCGATCGTCGCGCGCCGCTGCAGGAAGCGCTGCACGAACTCGATCGCTTCGTCGCAACAACTCACGATATCGTCGACGAGGCCGGCGTGTCGCTCGGCGCTGATCTCGGGCCGGCGCAACATCTGCGCCGCGAAGCGTATGTTGGAAATCGGATTCTTGAGGTCGTGCGCGACGATCGCCGTGACATCGTCACGCTCGCGCACGATCAGGCGCAGATGTTCGGTCGCCCGCTTGAGGTTCACGTGGGTGCGCACGCGCGCCAGGAGCTCCTCGGCCACGAATGGCTTGGTGATGTAGTCCACCGCGCCGAGCTCGAACGCGCGCACCAGAAACTCGCGTTCGGTCGCGGCGGTGAGGAATATGGTCGGCACCTCCAGCAAGTTCGGGTCGGCCTTGAGGCGCCGGCACAGCTCGAAGCCGTCCATGCCCGGCATCATCATGTCGAGCAACACGAGATCCGGGCGGCGGGCCTGTGCCCGCACCAGAGCCTGCTCGCCCGAATTGGCCGGCATCACGTCGTAGCCCGCATCTGACAGCATCTGTCCGAGCAGCTGGATGTTGGGTGCCTGGTCGTCGACGACGAGGATCAACGGTTCGCGCGCGGGGGCGGAAAACGGCATCAGTCGGTGTCCTGCAGATGCGCGGCCAGAAGCACGCGCTGTTGGGGGAAGTCGGTCAGCGTGGCCTCGAGGGCTACCGGGTCGAATTGCGCGGCCGCTGACTGCAGTCGCTGCGCATACCGTTCCAGCCCGTTAGAGCCGCAGCGTTCGGCAAGGATAAGCAACTGTTCCGCGAGCCGCGTGGTCTCGCGTACGGCGAGTGAGTCGCGCAGGCGCGGCCAGACGTCGCGTTCGATGCGATCGAGCTCGGCCAGCACGGCGGCGAGCGCTGCCCGGTCGCGCGGCGCGTCGTCGTGCAGATCCGGCATTGTCGTGTCGCCGGCCGATGGCAGCACCCGCAGGAGTTCCGCCATGAGCGCATCGCGCGTGATCGGCTTGCGTACGTAGCCGTCGAAGCAGCTGCGCAGTTCGGATTCGTCGCCGAGCAGGTTCGATGCCGTGACCGCGATGACGGGCATCGCGGCGAGCTCCGCGTCGGCGCGCAGCTGCTGCAACGCCGCGACGCCGTCGACGTGCGGCATGCGTATGTCCATGAGCACGACCGTGGGCCGATGCACGCGCGCCAGCGCGACGGCCTGCGCACCGTCTTCGGCCAGGATGAGCCGGTGCGGCGTACCGCGAAACATGGCCTCGATCAACTGACGGTTCAGCGCCACATCGTCGGCGACGAGAATGGTCAGTGGCGCAAGCGCGTGCAACGGCGCGCTCGCCGCGGGCGGTCCGTCGGCAAGCACCGCGAGCGGTACGCGCGGCAGGCTGATGCGGAAACACGAGCCTGCACCCGGCGTGCTGTCGAGCGTGATCGCGCCGTTCATCAGATGGGCGAGCCGCCGTGTGATCGAAAGGCCAAGGCCAGTACCCTCGCGCTGGTTCGCATCGGCCGCGGCCTGCGTGAACGGCTCGAAGATGCGCTCGCGATCCTCGCTGGCGATGCCCACGCCGCTGTCCTCGACATCGATCAGCAGCGTGACGCGCAGCTCGTCGTCGGGATCGGGTGTGGCGCTCGCGCGTATCCGTACGTGGCCACGGTCGGTGTACTTGATGGCATTGCCGACCAGGTTGAACAACATTTGCCGCAGCCGCGCCTGGTCCAGCTCGACGCCGTCAGGGACTGACGTGTCGACGCGAACGTCCAGGCACAGTCCCTTGTCGGCGGCCAGCTGTGAAAACACGAGCTGGGCACTCTGGAGCAGTTCGCGGACGTTCATCGGCGCCGGACTCACATCAAACTTGCCGGCCTCGATGCGCGACAGGTCGAGTACGTCGTTGATCAGCGCGAGCAGCGCACGCCCGCTCGTCACGATCGCATCGACGTAGCGCTTGTCCTGCGGGTCGCTGATGCGTTCGGACAGCAGCTGGCTGAAACCGAAGATCGCATTCAACGGCGTGCGGATCTCGTGGCTCAGATTGGCGAGGAAAGCCGTCTTCTCCCGGCTCGCCTGGTCGGAGCGGGCCGCGGCCGCGCGCAGGCGGCGTTCCTGCCGCAATGCGCTGAGATGCCGGCGCAGCAGCACGACGCCAGCGAGGCTCGCGACGATGGCGAGGCCGAGCGCCGAAAAGATTGTCATGTTGCGCTGTGCAATCGCGCGCCCGAGATGTACCTGACGTTCCGCGATGAGGCCGCGCGCGTCGAGCGACAGCTTGCCGATGGAGCGCCGGATGTCCTCCATCATCCGGTTGCCGAAGCCCGACCGCATCAACGTCAACGCCGCTTCGCCGCCCTGTTCGCGGAAGGCCACGAGTGACATGGCGATTTCGCCGCGCTTCTTTGCCAGCGCGTCCTCGATTGCCGCCAGCTCCTCGCGCGCTTCGGGATACTCGCGCAGTGCTTCGTCGACGGCACGGAAGTCCGCCGACACTTCGCTCTCGGCGATCTGATAGGGCCGCAGATACTGTTCGTCGCCGGTCAGCAGATAGCCACGCTGCCCCGTTTCCAGATCGATCGTGCGCGCGAGCAGCACCGACAGGCGCTTGGTCGCTTCCTGCAGCTGCGTCACGTCGCGCAGCGTCGTCGCCAGTTGTTCGCCCGTGCTCAGCGCCGCCCAACCGACGCCAAGCAGCAGCAGCAGCGTCAACGCGAACAGCAGCAGATAGCGTTGCCACCCATCCCAGTCCGGGGAGTCGGCGGCCACCGGGTGTGCAATGTCGTCAGCCAAAACCGTACTCCGGCTGCCGTGGCAGCGATGGTCGTCGCGCCGATCATGCGTTCTGCATGGCCTGCGCGCCGCGAGATGGGATTACTGCATGCCGCGTCACCTGAGGTCCCTTAGATGAATCAACAGGTTACGCTGCTGCTGGGTCTGGCACGGACCCTGTACTCCTTCGACTGTAAGTCACCGAACCTGATGGAGTCGTCATGAACACCAAACCGCTGTTGCTGAGTGCCAGTCTGGCTGCCGCGCTGCTGTTGAGCGCGTGCGATCGCCCCGAAGACCCGGCCAAGACCCGTGCCGATGTGTCCAAGGCGCAGGCCGAGGCGAGCCAGAAAATGCAGGATGCCCGCGCCGAGGCAAACAAGGACGTGGCAGCGGCACAGTCCGATCTTGCCAAGACTCAAGCCGAAGCCAACAAAGACCTGAATGCTGCCGAGCGTTCCGCTGGCGAGCAGCATGCGGACGCCAACAAGGAGGTCGGCCAGGCAATGGCCGATGCGTCCGGCAAGATCGGCAAGGAAGAGGCCGAGGTGATGCGAACGCGCGCCAAGGCCGACTACGACGTCGCCAAGACCGACGCCGAAGCCGCCAGGAAAGTGGCCGAGCAGCGTTGTGATGCATTGACCGGCGCGAGCAAGGACAGCTGCCAGGACAAGGCCAAAGCCGACTACGACGCCGCCGTCGCCGCGGCCGAGGCGCGCCGCGACGAGCGCCTGCGCGAAGCCGATGCCGTTGCCGCCAACACCCGGTAACCACCCGGATTGCGACGCCTGTTTCAACATCATCCTGCCAACTAGTAGGGGAGTATTGCCATGAAAACGCTGCTCAAGACTGTTGCACTGCTGCTGCTCGTCGCCGTGGGTTCGAGCTCGCTGACCGCCTGCCATACCGTCAAGGGGGCTGGCAAGGACATCGAGAGAGCCGGCGAAGAAATCCAGGACGCTTCCGACAAGGCGCGCAACTGAGCACACCCGCCGTTCCCGCCGCACCACCTCGCGGCAGGCCCGGAGCCCCGGTTCGCAAGAGCCGGGGCTTTCGCTCGTGCGTCTCCTGACGAGGCAATGTCCACACGGACAATCCTAGCCGTGCCGACGTGATGCACACGGCTACCTGTAAATAACGCGTTATCTGAACATTATGTAGCGCCAAAAATATGGCGTGCGTCACAGTTGCCCTGGGATACTGGACGCTCAGCGTGCAGTAGTGCGTGGATGCCAAACGTCTCAGGGGGCGGTTCCATGGTGTGGATGAACGGGCTGGCGCGAGCCGGCCGGGTGGTGGTGCGCGCCGGGGGCGCGGGTCGGATCGGCGTGCTGATGGTGCTGGCACTGGGTGTGGCCACGGGGGCGTCGGCGCAGGTGCAGCGCACGTTCGTGAACCTGGGATTCGAGCAGCCGTCGGCGGGTGGGTCGACGTGTTACTTCCAGGTGTCGGAGTCGATGGTGCCGGGGTGGACGACGAACCATCCGGCGCAGAACGGGACGGGGTGTGCGCCGAACGTGGCGCAGACGCCGGGACCGTTGATTGAAGTCTGGGCCCATGGTTTCAACGGCGTGGTGCCGCGGGCGGGTACGCAGTTTGCGGAACTCAATGCCGAGGCGGCGTCGCGGATCTACCAGAATGTATGCCTGGCCTCGGGCGAACGCGTGGGCTGGCGGTTCAGCCACCGCGGGCGGCAGAGCGCGACGACGGATGACGTGACGGAGTTCCGCGTGGGGTCGAGCGCGGGCACGAACCGGGTGGTGCGCGCGGGCACGCAGAACGACGGTGGCGGCGGGGTGGTCACGTGCTACGGCACGGGCGCAGCCGACGGCAGCGTGAGTGCG
>BTVG01000037.1:0-34256 GCA_045864815.1 Rhodanobacteraceae bacterium
CTCGTACTCGTCCATCGGTGGATTCTCCAGCTCGTGTGCTTGGCGGCTCACGCCTGGAGTTTCCCCCGATGGACTTTCGGATACGTCAAACTTCTGCTGCCTCCCCGGCAGAGCCGGGGGGACTCCCTTGTTTGTCTAGGAGTCCGGAAGATGAGCCGCAGCGGTTTAGGACACTTACGACTCGATTCGGATTTCGCTGCCTTGGTGCAGGTTCGGGATACCCAACAGTTGCGCACCTGCCGACCTCTTTCATCGCGGCATCAAAACAATGGGTGTCCCCGACTATCGCCCCCGATTCTCACGTCACATGCTCGATTCCATTGCCTCCATGAGCTTCCTGATTTCCGTCATCAGGAGGACAAGTCCTTCACGTTCAGCGGGCGTCACCTCTGGATTCCAGAGATCCATCAGCAGGCAGATACGCCTTTGCTGGCTCCGGTTCCAGGCATCGTGCAGATACGAGTAATCGAAAAGCAAGCACTTGCCTTCAGTCCACGTGCGTTCGATGTTCGCAACCCGAATTCCGCAGTTCTCGGGGATATCTACCGCAAGATGCAGGTTAATGGTGAAGTTCCAGAAGTCACAATGCGGCGGAATGATCGCGCCCGGCGCGAGAATCGAATAGTGCATCTCGAGCAGCGGGCAGAGCCAATCGCCGATCGTACCCTTCATGAATCGAAAGGTCGCCGGCACGAGATTTTCGCTTTCCGCCACCGGTGCCCCGTTGCGGAATAGATAGAGCGCCTTCCAGGTGTCCTGATTGACCTTGTAGTGGGCATAGTTCGGCAGTTTCGAGGACTCGATGGCCCGATGAATTTCCGCCTTGAATGTGGGCTGCAGGGCTTCAAGGCCGCGGACGATCGGGAGTAGTTCTTCATATTCGTAGGGGTCATGCCATGGCTTTGAAGTCATTCCCGGCATGACGTATTTGGCTTGCTGTTGCAACGGATGTCGGGACGCGCGGGACCCGCCCATCATGTCTTCAACACGACGCAGAGAGGCTGCACCATGGCGCGCCCTAATCTGCGAAAACCCCTCTTCAATCTCTGGTGTCACGCAGCTCTCTCCTGGTGAGAACACTCAACGTTAGGGCAGAAAGAATCTGCGCAGGTGCCATGCTACGTCAACACCCTCGCCACGGAAGACGAGCGCCGGCGATTAGCATGAACATGCTCAAGGACACCCAGAGCATGATCAAGGACACCCAGCGCTCAAGCCCATACCGACGGGAAAGGTCCGGACCGGACTGGAGATGGGGAAGATAAGCAGATAAGAATTCCCGGGATTCGGAATCTTCCGACTATCGCCCCGGAATCGTCCGCTCGCTCAATAGAGGCTAATGAGTCAAGCTGACACCATGACCATCGCGCGATCCCAGCTCGTTACGCCTGGCAGTGACGGCTGCTACCATTGGGTGCAGCGTTGTGTACGGCGCGCTTTTCTCTGCGGTATCGACGACTATACAGGCAGGTCCTTCGAACATCGAAAAGACTGGCTCGTCGAGCGACTTCACCTCCTCGGCAGCTGTTTCGCCATTGCAGTCCATGCCTACGCCGTCATGAGCAACCATCTCCACGTCGTTGTGCAGCTCACCCCAGCGTCCGTGGCAGAGTGGAGCGATGAAGATGTCGCCACCCGCTGGATCCGGCTTTTTCCGCCCGCGGATGCAGAGAGCAGTGTAGTCGAGTCGAAGCGCCAGAGCCTGCTTGCCGACCCCGTCCGACTGGGCGTCATTCGCAGCCGTCTCGGCGATCTTTCCTGGTTCATGCGCTGTCTCGCTGAGCCCATTGCACGTCGCGCCAACCGCGAGGATGGCTGCAAAGGCCGGTTCTGGGAGGGTCGCTACAAGTGCCAACTGCTTTGCGACGAGCGCGCGCTGATCGCAGCCATGGCGTATGTCGACCTTAACCCTATTCGTGCGGGCTTGTGCGATCGACTGGAGCGATCCATGCGCACCAGCGCGTGTGAACGGATTGCTGCAACCCATTCAGCACCGGAGTTGCTCTCCCAGCCGCTGCAACCTGTTATCGGAACGCTGCCTAACCCGCTGAGCCTGAGTACAGCGGACTATCTTCAGATTGTCGACTGGACCGGACGGGTTCTCGTCCCAGGCAAATGCGGCGTCATCGCCGCGCCTGCGCCTGCCCTGCTATCGACGATTGATCGCACGCCCGAACGCTGGACGATGCGCGTCTGCGGCTATGGCTCGGGCTGGATGCGCGTCGCTGGATCGGCACAAGATCTGATCGCCTGCGCCGAACGTATCGGTCAACGTTGGCTCAAGGGCGTTGGATTCGCGCTGCGCCTCGCATCCGCATAGTATCTGCTGCTCAGCTTGCAATTGTTCTTGGCTCCTATGACTGGGTCGTTGGATGCCGTGGACCAAGAGTCCATCGTGTGGATTTTGCCGCATCCTGACTCAACGCCTTCACGATCGCTCGCATAGTCTGCCTGGACGCGGCTTTGAAATTGCAGTAGCAACGCCATTCATGCCGGGTACTGAAGTCGCCGCCATGCGTCGGGAATCAGTGGGTGTCCGGGATTGCTGGCGTCCGCATGGGCAACCGGAATTGATGGCCAGATCATCCCGGAGAATCGGTGGGTGTCCAGATTGATTGGTGGGTGTCCCACATTCAATAGCCACACCGTGAAAAACGCGGGATGGTTCGCTATGCTCGATGGTGCCGGGATATGGTGCAGCACTCGGTTCAGCCATCGCGGACGACGCATCGCAATCCGGGCCGCGCGCGGGGACAAACAGAGCACAGTGGGGACCATCGATGGAGGGTGTTTCCGGCGAAAACGACGAGGCAGACTCGCCGAGCGATGTGCTTTCCGAGTCCGACGTGGTAGCACGCCTGCCAGGCGTGCGAGCCATGATCCTACGCATGACGCGTGACGTGGCGCTTACCAACGATTTGACTCAGGATGTGGCGCTTGCCGTTGTCGTGGCGGTGCGTGAAGGCCGGATTCGCCATCCGGAAGCACTCGCCGCCTACATGCATCAGTCCGCACGGCACATCTTCTATGCGGCCAACCGCAAGCCGCAACCAGTCGCGCTGGCTGAATTGCCCGATCAGGAATCACTGTGGAGCGATCGCCCTCGGACGCCGCTGGAGCACTGCGAGGAAAGCGAGTTGCAGCGAATCGCACATGAGGTACTGGCCGAGCTGCCGACCCAGCGTGACCGGGACCTCATCACAGGCGCGTACATCGAAGGCGCCAACAAGGGCGAGCTCATGCAGCGCCTGCAACTCACGGCCGATCAGTTCGATAAGGTGATGTTCCGCGCCCGCATGCGGATGCGTGATCGGCTTCGTGAAAAGATGGCGTCGGCGACCGAGGCGGTGCGAGATCGGGCATCGTCCACGCTCCCATCCAGCAGCAGATCGAGGTCCGAATGATTTCCGCTCTCGACAATCACCTTCTGCGTGCCTACCTGGATGGAGAAATGGACGAGGCGGCCGCGGAAGCGTTCGAGATCCTCATGATCGAGCGCCCGGAACTGGCCGAGCTGGTCGACGCCGACACGGCGCTACGCATGGGGCTTTCGGCGCCGCGCAACTCGGCAGGGCCGACAGAGCTGCCAGCAGGCCCCGCCTCGATGCCTGCCGCACCGATCCGCCACCGGACCCGCGTGCCACAGTGGATTCCGCTTCTTGCCGCCGCCAGCGTCATGCTGGCTGTCGGCCTGGCCCTTGGCCGCCTGTGGGCACCGCAGCCAGCCGACCTGACGCCCACGACACTGCTTTCCGTCGACCGCATGCGCAGCAGCATCAGCGAGGTGCCTAAGCTGCGGCTTCCCCGCGACGGTCAGATCGTGCTCAGTGTACCGATCGCGGCAGGCTCGAGCTGCAAGCCGACCGTTCGCATCCTGTATGCCGGTAACGTGCTGCAGGCTCAGGTGATGCCGGATGACTTCGGCTTCGCCAACCTCGGGTTGCCGGCGACACGGCTGGCGCCCGGCAAGGCTGAGGTGAGCGTCGCCTGTGACGGTCGGGAACTCGCCCGCTATCCGGTCGAATTCGTCCGCTGATCATCAGCGATCGAGGCCTCCAAACAATGCCTCGCTGATCAGGCGGGTGCTATGTCGTACGCGCGTGCGATATGGGCTCCGAATCGAACCGCTCGTAGTTGGCCAAGCAGTTCCAGCATTGCAGGAGTAAGGGCGTTTCAACACCTCGCAATCAGCGCCACACACTCAGCAACGCTGGCTGGCCCGGCCCCAGACAGCGCGACAAAACCTGACCAAACTCTGCCGACGGCACGCCCGGAGTCCCACGACAGTCGCGTCCGAGCCGCTCAGGTGGTCAGGAATCCGACGAGGATACGGCGCGCAAATCGGTGGGTGTCCAGAATCCATACTCCAGAACCCATCCCGCGCGCCCGGAATCCCAAGGCAATCGCGTCCGAGCCGCTCAGGTGTCGTCGGGAATCCCACGAGGATACGGCGCGCAGTTCGATGGGTGTCCAGAACCCATCCGTCCAGAACCCACTCCCGAGCCGCTCAGGTGTCGTCGGGAATCCCACGAGGATACGGCGCGCAGTTCGATGGGTGTCCAGAACCCATCATCAGACCCCATCCGTCTCCATAAACCATCCCTCAGACGCAAAGACCGCTTTCACGCTCCGCATCCGCCCATCCAGTCATCCATCGCGACCACCGCCAGTCTGCAACGGCAGCAGGATTGCGCCGCCTTCCGACGAGCGCGCCTCGAACCCTCGCAGCAGACGCGCGGCGCGCTGTTGCTCCTCCATCGATTGGGCTTCGAGGAACACCACTTCGCCGGCCACCAGCGCAGCGACTGGCAGTCCATCGCGGTACAGCACCCGGTTGCCTGCCACGCGCGGAATCTTGTCGCCGGGCAGCACCGTGCCCAGCAGGTTCGCGGGATCGGTCGCCGCCAGCGCGATCCATTGATCGTTGTGTCCACTGCGGCGCGCCTTGCGCACCAGCGCTACAGCCTCGGGCAATGCGAACTGTTCGCCGGGAATACCAGCGATGAAGCGACCGCCGCGGATTTCACCGCGCGCCTCAAGGCGCTGGTAAACGCGCACGAGTTCGCGCCAGGGCGGCAGCCATGCAGCTTCGCGCTCGAGCAGCCGCCAGCAGGTCACGCCGTAGCGACGCAGCAGCACGCGCGCCACATGTTCCAGCTCGTCTGCCTCGACCGGCTGACGCGGCACGCGAATCAACGCCCAGCGCCCGGCGTCCCGAATACCAAACAGCGCCGGCCTGCGGCGGCGCAGACGCGCCCCGCCCCCCTCGCGTTTCGACGCAGGCACAAGCAGCGCGCGCAATCCGCCGAAACTGTCGCAATGCGCGCGGCCGCGAACCACGAGCTCGGCGAGTGCGTCTTCGAGCTCGGTACGCAGCAGATGCGCGCCGTCGGCGATCTCGTCGAAGAACGAGGCGCCGTGCTCCTCGAGATACGCGGCGACACGCTGCGCGCGCGAGCTCAGTTCCGGCGTATCTTCGTCGCGCCAGGCGAGCCGCGTCCAGAGCGGCGCGTTGCGGCGCGGCAGCAGCAGTATCGGCGTGGCGCGGAGCGATGGACTGCCACGCATTGAACCCTCGGCCGTGCTCGGCCGCAGCCGGGTCCACAGCGTGCGACCGGCGGTGCACAGCTCGTCGAGCCATGCGATCGAATAGTCACGCACTCGAGCGGGCAGCAGATCCGATTCCCACGCGACGGCCGGCGCCTCGAACCCTTCGAGCTGGCCGAGCACGCCGGCCAGTGCCTCGGGTCCGCGAGCACGCTCGCCGTCGCCGAGGCGCTGCCACTCGAACAGGAACCGCTGAAAATCGCGCGGCGAGACCGGTTCGATCTCGCGGCGCAATTGCTTGAGCGTGTAGCGATGGATGCGTGCGAGCAGATGGCGTTCACACCATTCGTCGGCTGCGGCGTCCGGGCTGAAACGCCCCTGCATCACGTAGCCTTCGCTCTGCAGCGACAGCAGCCCCGTTTCGATGTCGGTGAGCGGCAATGCCAGCGCGTGCGCAAGCGTATCGGCCCTGGTCGGCCCGAGACAGGTCAGACGCGCGCGCAGCAGTTCGCGCAGCGCGATGTCGCGCGACCACTCGGCCTGTGCATACTCCTCAGGCACGTCGACGGCAGGCTCGCAGGCCGTATCGCCGAACAGCATCCGCAACATCGGCACCTGCTCCGTCGCCCCCCAGAATCGCGCGGTGACGGGCGCCACGGCATTCACGATGCGGGTTGCACGTCCCTCTGCGGCCAAGGCCTGCAGCCAGTCCGCCCAGCCGGTATTCGCCACGGCTTCGACTTCAGTCACCATGCCGATACCAACCAGTGCTTCATGCATTTCGTCCGCCGAGCGCGGCTGCGGCCAAGCCTCGTCGCGCACCGCGTCGATGGCAGCCGCATCGAGCTTACCGAGCTCGTCGGCGGATTCGGCTTCACGATACAGCCGGCTCTGCACGGCCTGGGTGCGACGCTCTTCCAGCGGCGCATCGTCGAGGAACGCGTACGGACGTGCGTTGAGGATTTCCGCGGCAAGCGGCGACGGTAGCGGCAGGTCGCGCGCAAGCACCTCGATCTCGCCGCGTTCGAGCCGCTGCAGCAGCTGCAGCCAGCCATCGGCGTCCATGGCCTCATGCAGACAGTCGTGCAGCGTCTGCGCCACGAGGGGATGATCCGGAATCTCACGCTCGCCGACGATGTTCTCCAGGCACGCGACCTGGTCGGGAAACACGGTAGCAAGCAGGTCTTCGGATTTCATGCGCTGCAGCTGTGGTGGCACCTTGCGTCCGCCCACGAAACGCGGCAGGGCGAGCGCGGTGGTCGCGTTCCAGCGCCAGCGCACCCCGAACAGCGGCGCGTCGAGCAGTGCCTGTACCAGTACGTCGAGCGCCGTCGCCGAGTGCAGGTAGCGCGACACATCCAGCAGCGGAAAGCTGTGGCTCGTCGACAGTGACAGGATGATCGCATCCTCGGTCGCCGCGGCCTGGAGTTCGAAGTTGAACTGGCGGCAGAAGCGCTTCCTCAGCGCGAGTCCCCAGGCACGGTTGAGCCGGCTGCCGTAGGGCGAATGAATGATCAGCTGTGTGCCGCCGGATTCGTCGAAAAACCGCTCCAGCACGAGGCGCCTCTGCGTCGGCAAGGCGCCGAGCGCCGCAATGGCCTTGCCGAGGTACTCGACGATCTGTCGCGCCGCTTCCTCGTCCAGGGCGACCTCGCGCACCAGCCAGCGCGTGCCGGCTTCGGCGCCACCGTCGACGATTGCATCGGCGACCGCCGCGCGCAGCCGCGACACACCGGACGACAGCTCGTCGCTGCGGCCCGGAGCCTCGCCGAGCCAGAATGGGATGTTTGGCGGCACCCCTTTGGCGTCCTCGACACGCACGCGGCCCGGTTCGACGCGCAGGATGCGATAGCTCGCATTGCCGAGCTGGAATACATCGCCCGACAGGCTCTCGATCGCGAAGTCTTCGTTCACGGTGCCGATGGTGTGGGCGTCGGGTTCGAGGATCACTGCATAGTCGCCGGTGTCCGGAATCGTGCCGCCGGACATCAGCGCCGTCATACGCGCGCCCTTGCGCTCACGCAGGCGCCGATGCACCGCGTCGCGATGCACGTAGCCCGCGCGTGCACCGCGGCGCGTGCTGAAGCCGTCGGCAAGCATGCGCACGACGGCGGCATAGTCGGCGCGGCTCAGTGCGGCGTACGGCGCGGCACGACGCACGAGCGCATAGAGTTCGTCCTCATCCCAGTCACGGCTCGCGGTTTCCGCCACGATCTGCTGCGACAGCACATCGAGTGGTGCAACCGGTATGCGCAGCGCATCGAGCTCGCCGCGGCGCACACAGTCGAGCAGGGCCGCACATTCGACGAGTTCGTCGCGCGACTGAGGAAACAGGCGCGCTTTCGGCACTCCGCCGACGGCGTGACCGGAGCGTCCTGCCCGCTGCAGGAACGCGGCGATGGAGCGCGGCGTGCCGAGCTGGCAGACGAGGTTCACGTCGCCGATGTCGAGACCGAGCTCCAGCGATGCCGTCGCCACGAGTACGCGCAGTTCGCCGCGCTTGAGCCGCTGCTCCGCATCCAGGCGCGCCTCACGCGCGAGACTGCCGTGGTGCGCAGCGACGACCTCCTTGCCGAGCCGTTCGCCAAGGTGGCGCGCAGCACGTTCCGCCATGCGCCGCGTGTTGACGAAGACCAGCGTGGTGGCATGTGCGCGCACGAGCTCGGCGATGCGGTCATAGACCTGCTCCCACTGGTCGTTCGACATCACGGCGCTGAGCGGTGTCGGCGGCAGTTCGAGCGCCAGATCGCGTCGCTTGCCGTAGCCGATGTCGACGATCTCGCAGGCCGGCGGCGTGATGCCGTCGCCCGCGCCAACGAGGAAACGAGCGACTGCGTGGACGGGTTTCTGCGTGGCCGACAATCCGACGCGCACCAGCGGCCGTGTGCAGAGCGCCTGCAACCGTTCTAGAGACAGCGCGAGATGGCTGCCGCGCTTGCTCGCCGCCACGGCGTGGATCTCGTCGACGATCACCGTACGCACGGTCGCCAGCAGTTCGCGCCCCGACGCCGACCCCAGCAACACGTAAAGGGATTCCGGCGTGGTCACGACAATATGCGGCGGCGTGCGGAACACCTTTTGCCGCTCCGCTGCCGGCGTGTCACCCGTGCGCACCGCCGTGCGGATGTGGACGTCGGGCAGGCCAAGCGCGGCCAACGCTTCGCGGATGCCGAGCAGCGGCGCCTCGAGATTGAGCCGTATGTCGTTCGACAGTGCCTTCAACGGCGAGACGTAGACCACGGCGGTCTCGTCAGGCAAACCGCCCTCTTCCAGCCCGCGCCGCACCAGATCATCGAGCGCAGCAAGAAACGCGGTCAGCGTCTTGCCCGACCCCGTCGGCGCCGCGACGAGCGTGTGGCGCCCCGCGCGAATCGCCGGCCATGCCGCCTGCTGCGCCGGTGTCGGCGCAGGAAACGTTTGCTCGAACCAGCGGGAAACGGCGGGATGGAAGTGGGTCAGGGGCATGGAACTAACACGATCGGCAGCGGTGGTCGTAGCGGCAGGAGGCCATCGCATCGATATGGGGCAGCGCTCCCGGGGGTCAAGCAGGGGCTCCGGCTGGTGGGTGTCCTGATCTGGTGGGTGTCCCGATCTGGTGGGTGTCCTTATCGGGCTTATCGGGTGCCCCTAAATGTCGTGCGCAGCGGAAACTATCGCTCGAACCTGGTTTGCGAGTGTGGCTTCCGAGGAATCGCCGCGTGCATGCGCTTCAGCAGCCTCAACGAGCGAGCGCAACCGCAGAATGCCGCCAACTCTCGCCTCGAGTCGGGCACGCAACTTCTGATCGTGCCCCGGCCGAAATTCGCGCGACGACGCTTGGCCACAACCGCATTCACACACTTTCATCCTCTTCTCCCGATGATCTCGCGCGATAGCGTCGCGATTCCTCTTGATCTGGCGCCACCCGGAGGTTGCGACGAGCTGCCCGTTGAACCTGCGCCCTACAGAGCAGTTGCACGAGACGACACGGTCGCCGCGCGGAGGATAGCGCTCAGCCGCTCCGGAACGGGTACCGGACGCCGGGTGTCGGGCGCCACGCAGACCTGCGTCAGCATTGCCCGAAAAACTTCCCGAGAATCGCTTGTCGCCGCAGTGACATCGAAGCCGAACGAGGTTGTCCCCACTGCGGTTGGCACGACCGTGATGGTCAGGACATCGTCCCACGTGAACGGTGCCAGAAACTCGATGGACAGGGATCTGGCCGGCGGCAGTATGCCCATCGCGAACAACTCCCGGACTGCCGGTCCGCCCAGTACGTCGGCGAGATAGTCATGGACTGCCTCGACGACGAAGTACGACACCCGCGGCGTGTAGATGATTCCGCCGGGATCGCAATCGCCGAATAGTACGGTGCGTGTCGTAGTGAAGGGCATGGTCGGGCTCACGGAGGGGTAGCTTGCGCGCAAGTATCGCAGTGCAGAGCGAGAGCCGGGCTGGCAGCAGGTGTGTCCGTTGGGATGCTGCGGTGCTCGACCCTCTGAACCGCTGCTCATTGCTGCCTGATTTGAGCGGCGCGGCAGAACCCATCCCCACCCATGCCCTCCCCTTGAAGGGGAGGGTTCCGGAGGCGCACTGAAAGATCTGCTCGATGGGTTGCAGGGCCTGGCTTTCGGCGTGTAGGCGGCTGTTCGAGGAGCATGCGAGGGTTATCGTGCTCCACCACCCGGAAAGCCCAGGCAGGCATCGATCCTGCCCGTGCCCGAGTTTGCGAGCACGTGTTCGCGCACGTCGATGCCGGGCACTGCGGTATGGGGATAGGGCGGTGTGTAGCTGATCGCTGTCACTCGAACCCCAGAGCGATGTCTTCAAGCTGTCGTGCAGGGAGTTGTACGACAGCGTGATGTTGTCGATGTTGCCCTTGCCACTGACGAGTTCGTCGTAGAAATCCTGATCGGCGAGCAGCGAGCTGTAGAACTCGTCGGCAGCGACGACGGCTTCTCGCTGCGCATCGACAACCGGCCGCTCTGCGCCGATCCACGGCCGCGCGCACTGTCGCTGTAGACCTGCGGCATACGCCTCGATCGCGGCGAACACGAATTCGCAGTCGACTACTTCCAGCGTGCCGAGCCGTCCGGTCTGACGGTGCAGCGCGGCAGGGCCGGAACCGCCTGTACTGGTTCGGCGAGGATTCCGACGATTCCGGTTCGGCCGCGCAACGGGCCAGTGAGCAGCAGTCGTGGTGCCGCGGGTCACGGGGTCTGGGAGCGCCGGCACCTGCGGTGAGCCACCGAGCGGCGGCAGAATCGCGTGACCCGGCGACGGAACAATGGAGCCCCGACGCTTTCGTTGCGCATACTCCAGGCCATGCCGGTGATTGTCGAGCCGTTCCTCCCGCCAGCTACCGGCAGGTCCAACTGCACCAGGATCGCGACCACAAGCCGTGTCACTGCCGACTGAATCGAAGACTCGAATCGGCGCCGAACCTATCGTGCCTCTGCCTCCCGGACGGAATCCACCATGCCTTCGCACACCAGCAACACGCGGTTGGCCACCACGCCGCAGGACGCTTACGACTACCTGACCATTCCGGCATGCTGGCACGAATGGCACCCCGCTTCGCTCGGCACGGTACCGAATGAACGCCTGTCGCAACCGGCCGGCGCCACGTTCGAGGAGCGCATCCACACCGCGGGCTTCCGGCGCCGACTGCGGTGGCGCGTCGTGGCAGCACAGCGCCCCGATTTCTGGGAAGGCACGGCGACGATGGACGACGGCAGCACGGTGCGACTGCGGTATGACTTCGCTGCCGATGGCGACTGCACGATCTTCACGCGCCGGCTGGACTACACGATCGCGCCGAGGTGGCTGCGCATCGTCGACGCGCTGGTCGGGCGATTCCGGATCCGGCGGGAATCGGCGGCGGCGCTGCGCAGACTGCAGCAGCGTTTCGTGCCGAAATGAGGCAGGCCGGCCCGGAACTCAGGGCGTCGGCGTTTCGCACAGCCGTCAGCGCAGTGCCCTGGAGTGCTGGCGGCCGTCAGGCCCACCTCGGGCGCCGTGGTCGACAGCGCCGACGCGATGCGGGCGCCAACGACGATGTCCTCGTCCACGCCGAAGGTCCGGTGGATGATCCTGCCGTCACGCCCGATCAGCGCCGAGGACGGTGTGCCGCGCCAGCCGAAGCGTCGCATGGTCACCGGAACGGCCGACGCGCCATCCGCCGCGTCAACGCCGACCGGCGAAATCAGGCGGTATTCGTGCAGGAACGCCTTCAGCGTCAGCGGCGACATCGCCGCGTGATGTTCGAACACCGTGTGCAGGCCGATGACCTGAAGGTCGGTCCCGGCGAATGCGCGCTCGATGCGCTGCACCTGTGGAATGGCCGCTGCGACACAACCCGGACACAGCAGCTGGAAGCCGTGCAGGAAGACGACGCGACCGCGCAGTCCCGCGAGCGTCAAAGGGACTGCGGTATTGAACCATTCGCTCACGGCCAGTTCGGGCGCGAACTCGGGGATGGATGACATGTGCGTTCTCCGGAGCAGGAACTCCGCGGCCGGGCCGACGCGCAACGGTGCGGCACCGGTTGAACCAGCACCACCGGTCCACGTAACGTCCGCAGTGTCCTTGCTCGCCTGTGCCTGGAGGAAGGAAATTCCCGGTCCGCCGATGGCAGTCGGCGGACCGGGGAGCCAGATTAACGGGCCGGCGCGACCTTGCCCGGCAGCGACAGGTCGCCAGACGCAATCTTGAACACGTCGTCGACGCACAGCAGCGGTGAGTGCAGGTTGCCGTTGACCTTCAGTCCGGCCGTGACGCCGTCGAACGTTGCACCGGCGATACCACCGAGCAGCGCCAACGGAATCGACACTTCCACCGTACCGCCCGTGAATGCCGTGGGATAGTCGGGACTGTCGATCAGCAACGGAACGCCCGGCCACGTCGCCGGAACCTTGGGCCTGACGTCCTTCGGAATATCCGTCACCTTGAGGCCGCCTTTGCAGGCTGCGTCCTTGTTCAGCACCACCCAGTGCGGGTGCCAGACATCGCGGTTCTTCCCGCCGTACGCGGCGTCGTCGAAATCCGGATGAAACGTGACCGCGAGCGCCACGATACCCTGCCCGCGGTCGAAGCCGATGTCGCCGCTGTCGAGCGAGGTCGGCCAGACATAGGCATAGACGTCGGAGCCGGCGAACGTGCCGGTCGCCGCCGGCTTGTCCGCCCCGGCGGTGCCGCGTACGCGCGTGGTGAAGACGGCGCTGCCGTCTCGCGTGACGATGGTGGTTTCGACGATGTCGAACGACGCCCGCACTGCGGGTGCCGGATCGACCGCGATCGGATGAGCCGACGCGGAATTCAGCCAAAGCGACGCCATGCCGGCGAGCAGCGCGCCGGCAGGTATTTTTGCATTCATGGTTTTTTCCTTTTTTGGCCTGGAGGAGTACCGCTATCCCTTCTGGAACGCATCCCAGGTGGCAGCCCGGAACGCAGGATCTGCCGGCTCGTGGTCACGACAGTCGATGCGGAGGTCCCGCTGACCGAACGACGCATCCACGAGAGTGCAGTGGTGAGGCCGCGCCGCATCGGAATGGGCGTAAGGCCGGAAATGGCGACAGCTGACGCACATGCGCTGGATCGGGATCGCGTCGGCTTCCTGCAGCTGCCGGATCATGGCGACCAGCAGCACGAGCAACGCTTCCTTGTCCGCCGCCGACAGTGCGGCCGTCGCCGCCGCGGCCACGCCCCCCACCGATTCGCCGGCACGCAGCGCGTCATGGCCGTCTTGCGTGATAGCCACGTGTACCGCGCGCCGATCGGTCGGCGAAGCGTGCTTGACGACCAGTGCCTTGCGCTCCAGCGCCGCGATCGAGTCGGTCGCCGTCGGCTGCGCGACGCCGAGCTGGAATGCGATGTCCTTGACGCCGAGTCCGTCGGCGCGGCCGTGCAGGCACTCGAGAATGGCGTACTGCGTCGGATTGATGCCCGCGGCACGGGCGCGCAGCCAGTCGTCCGAACGCAGCGCCGTGGCGAGTCGCGAAAGCGCCTCGCGGATGCGCTCGTCAATGGGCGGTGGGCCGTCGGGGGATTTCATGCGCCGCATAATAGATAGGATTCCTATTCATGACAAGCGATCGCACGGCTAGCGCGATCCTTCCGCAGGGGCACGATCCGGGATGCCCGACGGCGTATGCCCACTGCGCAGGGCCTTCACCAGGAGATTCACGGATGCCGCCGCTGATCCGTCACCCGTCAGTGCGACCGCGACGAACGCATTGTCCTGCGGCGAATACTCCATCAGCGCGCCGGCACCCGGCGGCCGCTCGATGCGCACGGGTGCATGCAACGGCGGGCCGGCATAGCTTTCACGGGTGTCGCACTGCACGGCCTCGTAGTCCGCCAGCGTAATGCCCGGCATCGACGCGACGGTCAGGCGAGACAAAGCAGACGGCAATGCAGGACGTGCATGAGGTGCGACTCGCGGGAGCGGTCAGTGCCCCGGAGCGTATACAAACGCCGGGGTACGCGCGCGATGCGACGCCCCCTCGCAAGCCGCTGACCGGTCGGCGTTCAGTCAGCCGGCCTGAATCACATCACCGGTGCGCGCAGGGGCCTGCGACGTCGCGGCAGACGTGAGAGATCGGCGACCACAATCCCACTACACAGTCACACCGCCTGCCACAGGGGATTGCCATGTTGCGTTCTATCGGAATTGTCATTGCGATCGCAGCGCTGAGCGGCTGCTCCGGCGTGTTCAATCCTTACGTCAAGCCGAACATGAAAGCCAGCGAATTGTTCGTCTCACCGTCGCCCACTGGTGACAAAGGCAAATCCGCCTCCGCCTGCGATGCCATCGAGGCATCGGTCTGCGATGCGATGAATCTGGCCGAGGGTTATCGCGTTGCTTACCTGAAAGCCGCCGGCAACCAGCAGTACTTCCGCAACGGCATGGCGCTCGCCGGCCTGACCGCGGCGGCCGCGACGCTGTACTACGGCCTGCAGGGGCGGGAAATCTTCAAGGATCGCGTGCTGCGCCTCGGCACGCTGGGCGCGGCGACCTACGCGACGGGGACCTACCTGACTTCCTCGCCACGCCAGCAGGTCTACCTGCACGGCGCGACGGCGATGAGCTGCGCGATCATCGCGGCGGCGCCGTTCCTCGTGCCGAAAGGTGCCGCCAATGAACTGCGCAAGGATCTCGACGACCTCGCGAACGCCCTGGCTGCCGCACGCAAAACGTACAACGACTCGACCGCGCCGGGATTCCTCGATGCCATTTCCGATGCCGAGAACACCTACCGCGACGGACTGCTCATGCAGGGCAACCTGCAACGCTCCGGACTCGTGCTGCGCTCGCGCATCCAACTGCTCGCCAATGAAGTGAACCAGCAGGCACTGGCGCAGCTGCCGGACCTCGGCAGCATGTATGCGCTCGCGGGCGCCATGAGCGGATACGCGCAGACGTTCGGCTCTGCGCGACTGACCACACCACCCGCTGGCGACGCCGCAAAACGTGGCGCGTCCGCGTCTTCCCATGGCGGCGCCGAGGCGGCACCACCTCCCGAACCCGACGTCACCGCATTGAAGGATGCGACGCGCGCCGTACGCAAGCACCTGGAGTTCGCGAACGCAGCCGCCGAAACTTTCGACGATGTCGCCGCGTGCAGCCCGGAAATCGTCGCCACCGCTTTCGTGATCGAGCCGAACAGCACGGCCGTCACGCTCGAAAAAGGCAAGACCTTCCAGTTCCTCGTCACCGACGCAAGCGGCCACCCGAGCGCGAAGCTGACCGGCGCCAGCGTCGAGAAGGTAGGCCTGGAACCCGTGCAGGCCGTCGAGGAGACGAAGACCAAGTATCGCGTGGTCATCAAGGGTCTCGACGCGACGGGCCAGAAAGGCCCGGAACTCGTGATCCGCCAGTCCAATGGCGTGCACGTGAAGACGGTGTCGATCATGGTGTCCGCCCCGCCCGCTCCCGCTCCCGCCGATACCGCAGCACGCAAGACCGACGGCGCCACGACGGCACGCAATGCGATCGAAACGGCCTTGCTGAAGGATCCGCTGCGTATCCTGGCCGTCCAGTGTGTCGTCGGCGCAAAGCCCGACTGCCTGATGGGCACGAAGACGCGGGACGCCGTCAGACGCTACAAGGAGCAGCGCAGTCCAGGAACCGCAGCCGATGATTCGATCGATGCCGCGCTGCAATCCGATGCCAACAAGCTCGATCTTGCGTCGGATGCGTGCAAGGCGGAGACGATCACGTGCGGAGATGGGCCATGATCACACTTGCCGGTACGCAGACGGCCTATCACTGGCTGTCCTCGGCGCCGCGGCGATTGCCGGTCGCGGACGTCGCGGATGCCCGTCGCTTCCGGCGCGAATGTGCATCCTGGATGCGCCACGCGGGCGTGCAGGCCTATGCGCTGGGCGACAAGGACCCCGCGTTCCACGGACCGCTGCGCGATCCGGCACTCCGCTTCTATGTGAAAAAGAAAAAGGCGGCCAGGTCGATCAAACAGGGGCTGATTCCCTCGGTCATCCGTCTGCCCGACGGACGCCGCGTGTATACCGACGTCATGACGGCGCCGGCGCCGGCCGCGGCCTGTGCGCCGGGCGGCACGCTCTACAGCGAAACCGTGGGACCGGGTGATTTCGGCACGGCGACCTGCCTGGCCTATGCGCTCGACAATCCGGGCCGCCTGTACCTGCTGTCCGCGTGGCACGTGATATGCGGCACACGTGGGCGTTCCGGCGACACGATCTTCTGCGCCGGAACTCCATGCGGCGTGCTCAGCGGGAAGTATCAATCGCTGTCGCTGGATCCCCAGCGCAATCTCGCACACGTGCAGTCCTTCGACGGCGCGCTGGTAGAGCTGCGCGGTACCGGCGCCAGTCCGTTCAACGCGGCGATGAACCTCGCGTTTGCCGGCATGCGTCAGACACCGGTCAGCAAGGGCGATGTGCTGCACAGCCACGGCAGCGCGAGCGGCCGGCGTCGCGAGGGCCGCGTGATCGAAGCTGCCGTGACCGACGCCATCCGTTACCGCGGGGGCTACGCCACCTACAGCCATCTGATCAAGACGGAGGCCATTTCCCGCAAAGGTGACAGCGGCGCACCCGTAACCGATGCAGAAGGTCGCCTCGCCGGTTTCGTCATTGCGGACGATGCGAGCACCGGCCACGACGATGCGGAACACACCTGGATCCAGCCCATACAGGAGGTCTTTCGCGAATACGCCATCGGGCTGGCAAGCGACGAACCGCCTTCAGCCGCTGCTACCGCCGGCGGTCCGGCAACGAATCCGCTCAACGGCCTCGCGCAGAGCAAGGACACCATCGACATCCTTGCGAGGACCCTCTGGGGCGAAGCGCGAGGCGAATCGCTGCGCGGACGGCAGGCCGTCTGCTGGGTCATCGTCAACCGGGCGAATCTGCGCCTGCCGCGTTTCGGGCTTTCCCTTGCCGAGGTCTGCCAGAAGCCCTATCAGTTTTCCTGCTGGAATGCCGGAGACCCCAACCGCCGCAAGCTGCTGCAGGTCACGACGGCCGATGCGGCATTCCGCGAATGCCTGGAGATCGCGCGCGCCGCGATCTCCGCGCGCCTGCCGGCGGATCCGACCCGGGGTTCGCGTCATTACCACGCGCTCGGCGTGCAACCGAACTGGGCCGCCGGCAAGACCCCGGCGGCGCGGATCGGCAAGCATGTGTTCTACAACGACGTGAACTGACCACCGTATCGCGGCGGCTACGCGCCCTCGCCACACGGCCTCAACCCGGAATGTGCCGGAGGTCGAGTTCCAGCATCGTGCTGCCCACTCGGGCACCGAGCGAGAAAGCGCCGGACATCTCAAACGTACAGCGGGCCACGCCGTTGAGGATGTCACCTTCCTGCTCCGCATCGGCGCAGCGTGCAGCGTCAAGAAAGAACCTGATCCGGGCATTGCCCGGCAGGGGCTTGCCATCGACCCGGCGCACGCTTGCAGCAACCCGTGCGGCCATCCGCCCTGCCGGCTTGCCGGGTGCGAGGTTCGCGGCAAGAAGATAGCCGTCGCGAACGGCCCACCGTCCGAAGCGGCCCGCATTCGGGTCCGCAGCGTCAGACACCGTGTGGTTCACGAAGGCCGCTTCCATGAGCCAGCCCGGCAGCTGCGCCTCGAGACGGGCTGCATCGTCGTAGGTGCAGATGCTGCGTCCCGACACGTCGAACGCGGGCTCGGTATACGCATGGCGAAGCAGCACGACCGGACGATTGAGCGCGTCCGCATAGCCCAGTTCGTAGTAGCAGTTCGCACGATTCGCCGTGAGATCCGCGACGACGACGGCCGCGCTGCGGATTCCCTCGATCACGCGATCGAGGATGGCGGTACTGCGACGGATGTCGTCGCTGCGGAAGCAGCCGAGCCCCAGCGACGCGGCCGCGTTGCGCATGGCGCGCTGCGCGGGAACATGCTCGTCGTCGAACGGAACGATCAGGAATACGTGAGGTGCATCGGCGACGAAAGGACTGTGGTTCATGCGGACTCTCCTGCTTGAGGAACGGAGGCGCGGCGCGCGATCCGTCGAAGCCGCCCGTGCGCTACCGGCAAAGGTCGACACCCGTCACATCCCCGCGACGCCGATCCGGCACTGCGAGCAACGCCCTCCTACTGCGCGTGCGGCGCAGCTTCTCTCACCGGTGGTCGCGGTCACGTTCGCTGGCGGCGCGATAGGCCGCCGCCCGTTTCCGCGCATAGCCCTGGAGTCCACGCGTCACGACGCGTATTCCGGATCCACATCGCCAACGCTTCCAGAAAGGGAACGTCATGACCCAGCGCCAGCTCACTCTCGTCAACAAGTCCGCCTCACCGACCTCGCTCGCCGTCCTGCAAGGCAGCAACGAACAGAACGGCGTCGTCGCCTGGCTCGCGAAGTACGCGTATCCGGACACGCAGATCCGCTTCACCTGGGACGACAACGATTTCTGTTTCGTCTGGGCCGGCACGGGGCAGCTGTCGCCGGGTGTACTCATCGAGGCATCACAGGTCGTGCCGGCCACGCTGACCGAAGGCAATCTCATTGACCTGTCCTATGACAGCAAGAACCGCACGTTCTTTTTCCACAACCAGCAGACCGGTGACCGGGCAGGCACCCTGACCATACGCCAGGACACCAGCTTGCCGCCGAATGCCATTGCCGCAGGGATCGGCATGTCGGGCAAGCCGACCCTGGTCGTGCAGGCCAATCCGAACATGATGACGACCTTCCAGCCGCGGACGGCCTACTACCTGGCATTCGGCGCGATCACCCAGGGCGAGATCGTCGACACCCAGGTCGTGCAGCCGTACGCGATCGAATTTCCGCCGAACGTCGTGGCACTGACGGCGACCCTGGGTCCGGACAATCAGTGGACCGTGGAATCGGACATCCTCACGACCGTGACCAGCGACGCGTGACGCGGTGCGCCGGCGTCTGCCGCATGGCATGGCATGCGGCGTCGCCTCGGCGTGCCGTGTCCCCGCTCACGGCACGGACTGCGCCATACTCCGCGCTGCTGTCGGAGATCCGCCGATGACGACTCGACTGCGTTTCGCGCTCGCCTTGCTCCTGACCGCGCTGCTGCTCGCCAGCTGCTCCGACCCGCTGCCGCCCGAGCGCGCGCACTACGCCGGGGTCTGGCGCGCTGCCGGCACCACGCTCACCATCACACCGCAGGGCCGCGTGCTCTATCGCGTCGAACGCGGCAATGGCTTGCGCAAGTCGATCGAAGCGCCGATCAAGCAGTTCGACGGCAGCAGCTTCGTGGTCGGCCTGGGCCCCATCGCCACGACCTTCGTGGTGACGCAGGGACCCGCGCAACAGGCCGACGGACGCTGGACCATGACGGTCGATGGCGTCGAACTGGTGCGGGAATGACGCGCGCGCCGATCGTCTCCGGCTCGCCGAGGTGCACGCGGCTTGCCGACGGCAGTCCGTGATGAATCGCGCGCTCGTGAGCATGCTTCTCGTGGTCGTGGGCATCATTCACCTGCTGCCCCTGCCGGGGGTGTTCGGCAGCAGCCAGCTTTCGGCGCTCTACGGCCTGGATCTCGGCGATCCGAATCTCGCCATCCTGCTGCGCCATCGCGCAGTGCTGTTCGGCCTGCTCGCAATTGCCTGCCTGACCGCCGCGTTCCGCCGTGACTGGCAGGACACGGTCATTGCCGCCACCGGCGTGAGCGCGGTCGCGTTCCTGCTGATCGCGGGCACGACCGGCCAGTACAACGCGGCGATCGGGCGCGTGGTCACGGCCGACATCGTCGCTGTGGCGTGCCTGGTGATGGCCGCGTCGTTGCGCCTGGCCGAGGCACGCCGCAACGCGGCACGCCGATTGCGCTGAGTGCCGGCGCCGTATCTGACGCGGCGCCCCCAACCCCGGCGATGCCGCAATCGTTCCATCTTCCGTGCTTCCCGGCATCGGCGATCCGGGCGGCGTGGGCCGCATCCGGTCGGATCAGTCCAGTCCATGCCACCCAACATATTTTATATTTTTTACTATTACTTTATTTCCTTGCGCCCCGGCGCCGCACGCCGTCACCGGGCGTGATCCCTGCCCCGCACTTCTCCGTATGTGATGCCGACACCGCCGGAATAGCCGGCGCTCATCAACGGTACGGAGGACGGGATCATGAATAACGTTACGGTTCGCGGAGCATTGCTCCTGATGGTGGGTCTGGGCTGCGTCGACGGTGCATTTGCCGCAGGCGGTCGAACGGTCGAAGCACCGCAGGGCTCTGACCTGGTCGTCGATGTGACGGCAGGACTGCCGGGCGCCAAGGGGTTCACCCGGGAAATCTGGCGCTACGACGGAACCGCGCGCTTTGCGCCGGACGATGCGAAGTCCGCCGAAGCCGCCTGGGCCGCACGTCCGCGCAACGGCGATGACCGCGCGGACGCCAAGAGCAGCGACGACAAGACCGTGACCACGGGCGATCAGTACTGGACCGCCGTGAACGCGAAGACCGGCGCCAAGTACCGCATCGAAATGCCGCGCGAACTCGCGCACGAGCTGCACCGCCTCGCACTGCAGTCGGGCATGGCCTCGGGCAGTGCGAAAGGCGCCGACGCCGCGGGTGACGACGCCGGCCTCAAGGGCTGGAGTGACGGCGTCGACACACGTACCCGTCGCTACGACAACACCGCGTTTCCGTTCCGCGCCATGGGCCAGATGGGCGGCGGCGCGACCTCGGGCTGCTCCGGTACGCTCGTCGGCCGTCGCCACGTGCTGACCGCCGCACACTGCCTGTACGACCGCGGCGGCGACTACTGGTATTCGATCGCAGGGACGCGTTTCCGCCCGGGCCGCGAAGGCACCTGCAACGAGGAAGCCTGCCAGCCCTACGGCGCGCACGACGCCACCTGGTACTTCACGCCGGAACAATTCCGCAACAGCGACACCGACTGGACCTACGACTACGCGATCATGGTGCTCGACACGGCCCCGGGCAGCGAGACCGGCTGGCTCGGCTATGTCGCGATCGGCGAGGACAACCTGCGCGACTACTGTGACGCGAACGCATTCAGCACCGGGCAGTGCTTCAATCGCGGCTATCCGGCCTGCGGACTGTCGAATGCGCCGGTACGCTATGAGACCTGCAAGCAGGGCTGGGCGTACCAGGACACCAAGGCCTGCAACATCGGCAGTTTCTACTCGACGGGCGCAGACGGCTGGAAGTCCCGCTTCACGACCAACTGCGATCTGTCGGGCGGGCACTCGGGTTCGGCGGTCTACACCAACCGCTGGGCCGGCTCGAGCAATGTCGTTGTCGGCGTCGTGAGCACGCAGAGCTGCACGACCTGTACGGCGCAGGACGACTATCCGAACGGCATCCGCCGCCTGACGCCGGATGTGCTCGACGCGATCAGCTACTTCAAATCGGCCATGCCGTAAGCGTCAGTCGGACGGAAAGCGTACCGAGCGCCGGGCGTCATGCCCGGCGCTCGCGTTTCCGCCAGAAACTAGACCGGTACGTCCCACCATTGCGACCGGCCGCGCTCGCCGGCATCCTGGGCGAGCCACCGACCGGAGACCGCATGAACGCCATAGAGATTGCCGCCTGCGTGCCCGCCTGCGGCGTCGAGCCATCCCGGCAGAGCGGCGCCAATCACGGATTCGCGGATGCGTGGCCACGGAAGCCCGGCCCATGAGCACGATAGAGAGGGCCATCGAGATCGCGGCTCGCGCCCACGCTGGCCAGCGCGACAAGGCCGGCGCCCCCTACATCTTCCATCCGCTGCGGCTGATGTTCGCGGTCCGCACCGACGAAGAACGCATCGCCGCGGTGCTGCACGACGTGGCCGAGGACACACCGCTGACCTTCGACGACCTGCTCCGCGAGGGGTTCTCCACTGCCGTCGTCGACGCGGTGCGCGCGCTTACCAAGCACGACGGCGAGGACCGTATCGCTGCAGCCCATCGCGCGGCGGCGAACCCGATAGCGCGGGCGGTCAAGCTCGCCGACGTCACCGACAACATGGACCTGCGCCGGATTCCCGCACCGACCGAGAAGGACTGCGCACGCCTGCGCGAGTACGAACGGGTGCGGGCGATCCTGCTCGCCGCAGACGGGAGCTGAAGGACTCGTGCACGCGCAGCCCACACGTCGAAACGACGCGCAAGAGACGGTGCAGACACCAGCAGGGAAGGAAACACATGTCCTTTCCCGATCCGGCCAAAGGCGCGAATCGCGGCGGAGCGCGGCGGCGAAATCCGCCTGCCGCCTGGGCTTCTGCGCACTGGTCGCCGCCGCGGTCGGTATCGGCAGCGCAAACGCCGCAAGGCCCGTGCGCGAATCGCTCGCGAGCGTGGCGATGCGGGCGCAACGCATCGTCGTCGCCGAGATCGTCGCCGTCGATAGCTTCGACGAGGGCGCGAATCACAACCTCGATGTCGAAGCCATTCCCGAGCAGGTGATCGTCGGCCCCGTGCTGGAGCCGGCCGAGTTCGATACCCTGCTCTGCCGCTACGCCGAAGCCCGTGCGCGGCGCAGCGGCGATGCGATGCTGTCGCCGCTTGTCAGTGGGTCCGGTGAGGAGTTTCGCGCGCGGCGCGGTGATCGCGTGATCCTGCTGCTCGCGGCAGCACCGGCCCCGGTGGTGCGCGATTCGCCATCACGATCCGGCGACGATGAGGCCGTGCGCGGCGAAACCGACCTCGGCGCGGAAACGGAGCCTGCGCCCCGCGATCCGGATTGCACGCTGCTGCGCATCGAATCGCTGCAGAACCGCATCACGATACTGCGCTACCTGCGCCATGCCGCCGAGGCGCGCGACCACAGGCCCTGATGCGTACAGTTTGCGGCCGGGTCTGCCCGGTCGTTACCGAGTGCTCAGCGCGGCCCTCCGCGCCCGCGCCTCCGGCGGCGCCCCAACCCCATTCGGCCAGGACGACACCGACCAGCGCGCCGCACGGCGCAAGCACCATGACCGCTTGCTGATACTCATACGAACAAAGTCGCGCTCCCGGCCACTGGCGCCGAAACTGCTCGAGTGCCACGTCGTAGCGCCACCGCACGCCGGCGATCACGACTGCTGCTCCGAACAGTCCCGCGACGAGCAATACACCGACGTGAATGACGCAACTGAAACGTTGCATGGGGTTGTCCTCGCTCCGCACCGCATTCGGACCGCAAGCCCACGCAGCGGTTCACGCACGCCGACAGCACGACGATCTGTGCAGCGCGTCGCGGCGGCGATACCGGGCGGCACGTTACGGTGATGCCCCCTCGCCGCTGCGGCGGCTCGCTCCGGAAAGCCCCATGTCCATGCTGCGTTTCGTGGCCCGCATCATCACGGCCGCCGCCGCGCTCGCGACACCGTCTGCCGACGCGTTCGATACGATCTGGCGCAACGGTTTCGATCGTCCGGCCAACTACGCATCACCGCTCGGCACGAATCTCGACGGCGTGGTCGACTATTCGACGAGCTACAACTTCGTCGATGCGATGAAGCAGTCGCGCAGCTGGATCACCGCCAACACCAGCGGTGGCGGCATTTTCGACACGGACGACGCTGCCTGCCTCGATCTCGACGCGGACGGCTATGTGCGCTCGCTGACGCCCCAGACCGGCAATCCGGGCTGCACCGCGCCGAATTACAACGCCGTATCGACGCTGTTCTTCTTCGGCGACTTCGCCGGCCACTACCCGAGCGGCCGCTATGTGGTGACGTACGCGGGCCAGGGTGACATCAGTTACCACTTCGCCGCGACGAAGAACGTCGCCCTGTCCTCGCCGGGCCGCGACGTGCTCGACGTGAACGCCGCGAACGGCGGCTGGATGATGCGCCTCGATGCGATCACGCCGGGCAACCATCCGCGCGACATCCACGTGTGGATGCCGGGCCACGACGAGCGCACCGGACCGTCGCAGCTGTTTCATCCGGATTTTCTGTCGCTGATCCGGCGCAACAAGGTGCTGCGGTTCATGGACTGGATGGGCACCAACAATTCGACGCAGCAGTCGTTCGCCGATCGCCCGCGGCTGACCGACGTGCGCTGGACCGACGGCAACATGCCGATCGAAGTCATGGCCGAACTCGCCAATCGCGTCGACGCCGACCCGTGGTTCACGATGCCGCATCGCGCGGACGACGACTATCTGACGCAGTTCGCACTCGCCGTGAAGCGCTGGTTGCGGCCCGACCTCGCGGTGTACGTCGAGTATTCGAACGAAGTCTGGAATGGCCAGTTCCAGCAGGGCGCGTACGTCGAAGCCCAGGGCACCGCGGCCTATGGCAATCAGGGCTCCGGGTTCGACCGGCGCCTGAACTGGCATGGCCAGCGCACTGCACAGATGTGCGACCTGTGGAAGGCCGCGTTCGGAGATCAGGCTCACCGCGTCATCTGTGTGCTGGGCGCCCAGGCGGCGAATGCCTATACACAGACCCAGGCTGCCGACTGCCCGCTATGGACACAGGGCCGCCCGTGCCACGCGCACGGCATCACCGCCGTCGCGATCGCGCCCTATTTCGGCGGCTATCTCGGCTCGCCGGCACACGCGACGACGGTGCAGGCCTGGAATGCGACGACCTTGTTCGCAGAGATAAACGCCGGCGGCCAGGTGACCGGCGGACCGTCCGGCGGCAGCCTGGCCGAAGTGCAGCCGTGGATCACCTCGCATCGCGCAGCGGCGGATGCGCGATCGCTGCATCTAGTCACCTACGAGGGCGGCCAGCACCTCGCCGGCATCCTCGGTGTCGAGAACAACACCGCGATCACGAGCCTGTTCACCGGTGCCAACCGCGACGCGCGCATGGGCGCGGCCTACACCCAGCACCTGAACTTCTGGAAATCCGCTGGTGGCGAGCTTTTCCTGCACTTCACGGCGTCGAGCGGCTACGGCAAGTTCGGCAGCTGGGGCGCCGTCGAATACCTCGACCAGCCGGATACGCCGAAGCAGCAGGCACTGATGGACTTCATCGACACCAACCCCTGCTGGTGGAGCGGCTGCGCCGACTGAGGGCGCAGGCCTGTGCCCGAGTGACGCGCCAGGAACGGCGACGGTGCCTCGGCGAGAGAACTGGGCTGGAACGGCCGCCGTAACACAGATCCGCAGGGGCAGCGCGACTCCCGGCGCGCGACTTCTGCAATCTGACTCCGCCTTTACCGCACCGCCCCGTTCTTCTCTGCCGGGCACAAGGCTCATAGACGAGGAAGCGAGGCGAATCCCGTCATGTGTCCCGGCATCATCCGAAGCGCCGCGCGCCGGCATTCGTTACGGTGTGACGACGGTCGACCACGATGGAAACTGGTCCGCAATGCGGGCGCGCTGCCGATGGCCCCGGACACGCGACGGCTCCGCCGATGGTTGCGATACCCTGCCCCATGCGCAGAGACGAACGGAGTCTGCCGGCGATTGCGTCCGCGACAGCCGTGCGGCGTACGGACACATGGCGCTACGTGTGCACGGCGCCGACGAAATCGCGTTGAATTCGCGTCGTCCCACATCGCCCCTCCGGCGCGATAATGTAGGGCAGCGTCGGCGCTGACTGCAGGTTTCGCAGATGGGATCCCGGCGCCCTGATTGGAACCTCTGGGGGGAACATGAGCCGAGTTTCGGGCTCACACAGGATCATTCTTTTTTTTCTGGCACTGGTCGTCGGCAAGGCGTCGCTGGCGCTGGATCCAGCCACTGCGCTTTCGCAATACCGCGTCGCACAATGGACCCGGGCGCAGGGGCTGCCTGGTGTCTCCGTGTATGCGATCGAGCAGACTCCCGACGGCTATCTGTGGATTGGCTCGGAAGACGGCCTGGCACGTTTCGACGGCTCTCGCTTCACCCTGTACAACAAGCGCAACACACCGGAGTTCACCAAGAACTACGTCAGGTCCCTTTGTGCGGACCGCGACGGCGTTCTGTGGATTGGCACCCTCGACGGAGTGCTAAGTCTGTCTGGCGGAAAGTTCCGGCGTATCGCAACGGATACCGCCGACCACAACAACGTACTGAGCCTCCTGTGCACCAAAGAAGGACAGGTCTACGCAGGAATGGGCCGCGGAGGCCTGTTCGCCATCGAGCACGACAGCGCCCGCCCGCTGGCATCCTGGCAGGGAAAGAGCGCGTTGGCCGTATCCGCGCTGGCACAGGCGCCGGACGGGCGTGTACTGGTCGGAACATTCGGCGACGGCCTGTTCGCGTGCGATCGCGCCCAGTGTGCCTCCGTGGTCGATGCCGCCCAGCTACCCAGCAAGAAAATAACGGCGATCTGGAGCGAAGCCGACGGTACGACATGGCTGGGGACCCCCGACGGCGGGCTGGCGATGGTAAGCGATGGCCGCGTACAGAGACCCGCTTTCGCGGCCCAGTTGCCCAAGGGAATCATCTGGAATCTGCGACGCGACAGCGACGGCAATCTCTGGATCGCCATCGGCGAAAATGGCGGCCTTGCCCGCCTGGCGGGTGAGACCCTGCAGGTGCTGTCCAAGGCCGACGACAAGCCCCCGGATGGCTTCATCCTGTTCGAAGACGTCGAAGGCAACCTTTGGACCGGCTCTACCTCGGCCGGGCTCTACCGGCTGTCGGATGTCAAGCTGAGAACTTTTGGTTCTGCCGAAGGGCTGTCGCAGGATCTGGTCTGGTCGGTGATGGAAGACGCCGCTGGCGCGCTGTGGGTCGGCACCAGCGGCAGCGGCGTGGATCGGCTTGGGCAAACGGGTATCAGGAACTGGAAAGCCCCGGCCAACCGCCTTGCCAATATCGTCACGTCGCTGGCACAAACAGCAGATGGACAGATCTGGCTCGGCACCCGGGACGGCGTTTACACCGTCGATGACGACGGCAATGAGCGCCCCGACAAACGCCCCGGCGCGCCGTCGACCTTCGTGCCAGCCTTGTTCGCGGACTCTCAGGGCAGGCTATGGGCAGGATCGTTCGGCAAGAGCCCGGCTGTATTGGAGCACGGCGAGTGGCGATCGATCGACGCCAAACAAGGATACCGTGCGCTCAACGCCTGGGCTTTCGCCGAGGACCACGCCGGAGCGATCTGGGCCGCCACATCGACGGACGGCATCTACCGCTATTTCGAGGGCAGCTGGACGAACATCGGCGTGGCCCAGGGACTGACGTATGCCAGCACGCTGGCAGTCTTCGTCGATTCGCTGGGCGGGCTGTGGGCGCTCGTACAGGATGGGGGCATACACCGGATCGTTGACGGACGCGCCATTGCGCTGGGCTCTCGCGCAGGGCTTCCCACCGAGTCCGTGTATTCGATGCTGGAAGACGACCAAGGCAACTTCTGGTTCGGAACCGGCATGGGGATCTATCGCGTCGCACGCGCAGAACTCGAGGCCGTGGTCGCAGGAACCGCGGGCCGCGCCCAGGCCACAGCGTTCGACACCTCCGAAGGCATGCGCGACGCCGGGTGCAACGGAACGGCTCAACCAGTGGCCTGGAAGCGCCGGGACGGGACACTTTGGTTCACCACCAATGCCGGAGTCGTTCGCATCGACCCGACCAGCCTGCCGAAGAACACGCGCCCGCCGAATCTGCTGATCGAGGAAGTACATGCGGATGGCGTCTTGCTCGATGCCGCGACGGACGCAGCACTGCCCGCCGACACCAAGCGCATCGTATTCCGGATTGCAGCACTGAGCCTCACTGCACCCGAACGGATGCGGTTCCGTTACAAGCTGGTGGGCCTCGACGACCGTTGGGCGGAATTCGATGGACGACGCGAAGTCGAGTTCATGGGCCTGCGCCCCGGAAAGTACGAGTTCCTGGTCACGGCCTCCAACAACGATGGCGTGTGGGCAACGAGCCCGGCCAGCGTGACATTTTCCATTGCACGACCGTTCTTCGGCTCGCCCGCATTCTATGCACTAGCCGGGGCTTCGCTCCTGCTGCTCGGCTTCGCCTATCACCGATCGCGCATCGCCACCCTGCGTGCGCGCGATGCGGTACTGCAGGAACGGGGGCGCATCGCCCGCGAACTGCACGACACCATCGCGCAGGGGTTCAGCAGCATGCTCGTGCAACTGGAGGTCGGCGCCAGGCTGACTCCTGCCGAAGACACAGACACGCGCGACCGCTTGCGTCGCATACAGCAGATCGCGCGCGAAAACATGGATGCGCTGCGCCAATCGGTGGCACTGATGCGAACGGACGAGCCCATCGGGCAAAGCCTCCCAAAGGTGCTTCGCGAACAGCTCGAACACCAACTGGAGGGCACGGCACACGAGTTCTCGTTCGTGTGCAGGGGTGAGCCCAGAAGCATCCCGCCACTGGCCGCGCACCACCTGTGCCGCACTACGCAGCAGGCAGTGAGCAATACCCTGCTGCACGCGGGGGCGAGCCGCGTCGACGTACACCTCGAATTTGGCGCGGATGCGGTGGTTGCCCGCGTGCGGGACAATGGCCGCGGAATACCTGCCGCCGCGGTACACCACAGCGCAGGCATGGGACTGGATGGCATGCGTACGCGCGTCGAAGAAGCCGGCGGACGCCTGGAAATCTTCAATCCCAATGAAGGCGGAACTCTGGTTACTATCGTCATGCCCTACGCCTCCAGCCCGGACGGTTCATGAACACCAGCCCGCGGTTCTCACATCCGTTCGTAGCGAGGCCGTCGAGACGCCGTCCTGATGCGCACCGCGGACTGAGTGGCGGGGAAGGCGTAGCCGACACGACGTCGAGCCGACGCAAGCCAGCAGTGCGCGTCGGGGCGAACGTTTCGACGCTCGCAGTAGCAGGGGGGTGAGAAATGCCAGCCAAGCCGCTGCGCATACTGCTCGTCGACGACCACAAGGTCGTGCGTGAGGGTTTTGCGGTCCTGATGGGGCTGGAACAGGATCTGCTCGTCGTCGGTCAGGCCGGAACTTGCGCCGAGGCACGCAGGTTCGCCGCGCGCAATGACCTGGACGTGGTCGTGCTGGACCTGAGTCTGGCCGATGGCAGCGGCCTGGACTGCATTGCGGACTTCGCTGCCCCTCCGCACCCCGTCGCCGTGCTGGTGCTGTCGAGCTTTGGTTCCGACGATACCGTCTTCCGCGCCCTGCAGGCCGGAGCCAGGGGCTACGTCCTGAAATCCTGTGATGCGAACGAGATCTTCACTGCGGTTCGAGCGGTAGCTCGTGGCGATATCTGGATATCGCCGGTACCGCTTGCCATGATGGCATTCCAGACTGACAAAGCGTCGCTGACCGATCGCGAGCGCAGCGTCCTGCGATTGGTCGCCGCGGGAAATTCCAACGAAGAGGTGGCGACGGCGCTCGAATTGACGCAGAGCACGGTGAAAACCCATATCTACAACATCATGCGCAAACTGTCGGCCAAGAACCGTACCGAAGCCGTGGCTCGGGCTCGACAGTCCGGCATGCTCGGAATTTGATGGCTGTTCACACGCACGAGGCAGCAACCGATCACACGAGTGGCGCCAGCTCTGGCCATACCTTTCCCCGGCCTACACTCGGTGGAGTCGGAGTTGCTGACGCAGCCGCGGCGGCGATAGCCGCCGCGGCCGTCGTACCTTCTTCGACTGATCTGACGGATGCGCCTCTTCGGGACGACATCTGCCGCCGTGGCTGAAACCGTGTCGCCAGCGGCATGCGGCGTCTGGCATCTCGCGACTCAGTCCGGCCTACCGAGGTCAGTAGAATTGGAGTCCATGCAATGCTTCTGACTCACCTGCCATTTCAGATGGTGACGAAAGATCCAACTTGAAGCTGTGTCCTTCGGGCATTGCCTCGGAATACCCCTCGCGAGCCTCTGCTTCGGACGAATGATAGTAAGTAGGCCTGGTGCTGACGTCGGTGCTGAACGCTGGATCACTTCCTTTATAGATCCAGTTTCGATCATTCGAACTTCCGCCTGCTCCACAGCAATTTGGAAACGCCTGCCTCAAGGACGGGTTGGGACCAAATGGACCGTAGGTGTAGGCGTCGGCCGCATTGAGCCGATCCAGATAGCTGCTCTTGGCGGGAGAGCCTTGCACTTGAGGCGGGGGACTCCAGGCGGGGCTCGAATCGGAGCTCAGGATCGGCGACGAGCCATATTCAAATGCCTTGCTCACGCCAGCCACGGCCGCAAGCGTCGTCGTGTTGGAGTACGCACTGGAGACGTAATAGGTGAATTTACCCTCAAAGCCCACCCATGCCACATCCTTCTTGCCTATCGCAACCTTGCTCGCAATGCTGCCGAACGGCCCCTTCTTATAGTCGTTGCCAACCGAAAGGCTCCCTTCGGCAAAGAAAGGAACCGGGACAGGCCCAGGAACAACTCCCGGGATCTGCAGCGAGTAAGCCTTCAGCTGGGCCTTCTCTGCATCTGTTTTTATTTTTCCATACTTGATCGCAAATGTCTCTTTTCCATTGTCATAGTTATTGACTGGATCATTCAACGCATAGGCATAGCGATTGGTGCCGACCGATGGCATGACCGGATCGAGCGAGTCTGCGGCCGTGTACCGCGCCAGCACCGGGTCGTAGTATCGGCTGCGCTGGTAGACCAATCCGGTCTCGCTATCGCGTCGCTCACCGATGAAATCGGTTTCTTCCTCGACCGTGGTGCTGGCATTGAACCGTTCGCCGAACGGCCGGTGGCGCATGCGCAGTACCTCGGAGCCTGCCGCATTGGTCACGAGCACCGTCGAGCCCAGATGGTCGCCATGCAACCACGAGGTCACGCCACCCTTGCGAGCAGCGACCAGCAAATCGCCCAGCCTGATGTGCTTGGTCGCGACGCCGTTCAACACCCGGTAGTCGCCGCGCGGATACAGGCTGGCAGTGGCGCCCGAAGTCTTCTTCACTCGCTGGTTACCGGCATCGTAGCTGAACGTAACCGTGTCGCCGACCTTCGACAGGCGATTGGCCGCATCGAACGTATAGGCTGTTGCACCCTTCGACGTCATGTTGCCGTTGTCGTCGTACCCATAGGTCAACCCACCGGCGTTCGTCACTGCATGCGGTCGGATGCTGGCGGCACCCGGCGCCGGATATGCGTATTTGCCCGGCAAGCGGGAATTGGAAATGATGTTTCCCGAATCGGTGTAGGTGAAGGTCTGACTATCGGCGGAACTGCCGGCATTGGTCGAGACTTGCAGCCGGTCGATCTCGTCATAGGTATAGGTCCAGCCTTCTCCGGCGCTGGAACTGGCGATGTCGAATATCCTTCCTTCGCTGTCGCGCGAGTAGGTCAACGACTGCAGCGTTGTCGCTCCCTTGACGGTGCTGATGCTCTTCAGCCAGTGGTTGTCGTCGTAACCGTAGGTCGCAACGACGCCGTTGCTGAAGGTGACTGCCTTGGGAGCACCCCATGCGGTATACGTCGCACTGGCGACCACGTCCGGAATCGCGACGGGATTCCCCGCACCGTCGTAAGTCAGCGGAACGCTTGCCGTTCCGACGGCGTCGTTGTCAGGATAGGTCGTCCACTTCAGTCGCCCGCCGGCATCGTAGCCCTGCTTGAACGTGAAGGAAGACGTCCCGATCGTCTTGACGAGCCGCGATTCGCGCCCTGCCAGATCGTAGTCCATCGTCGCCGATCCGGTACTGTCGGTCATCGTCGTCAAGCGGCCGATGTTGAAGTAGCCGCTGCGCGGCTCATCGTACGTCCAGGACTTCACGATCGCTCCGGCGCCAGTTCCCACGCTTTCAGACGTCTTTCGCTTCAGAGCGTCGTAGGCAAATGTCGTAACCTGCGCTTTGGCGTCGGTCTGGGTCTTCACCGGCCCATTGTCGAAATAGGTATAGGTCCACTTGCCGCGATCCGGGTCACGAGCCGTAACCAGTCGGCCCAGCGAATCGTAGGCTCGCCCCCACACATTGCCTTCCGGGTCGGTGATGCCAGTCACGCGACCGGCCACGTCGAAGGTGTACTTTGTCGTCAACGCGCGGCCAGACACGGTCGCCTGCCTTGAGACAACGTTGCCGAAGGCGTCCCGAGTCGTTGACGTGACATGCCCCATTTCATCGGTATCGGTCGCCGTCCAGAATTGGTAGGCTGTCGTCTTCCTGGTGCCGTCGAAATTCGTCGCCATGGTCACGCGATCCAGACCGTCATAGGTGTACGTTTGGACCTTCGGCGTTCCGGAAGTGAAATGCTCACTGATCGAAGACACGGCGCCACGTTTGTTGTAGGCAGTGTTCTGGCTGACAACTTCACTTCCCACACCTTTCGAGGAAACCTTGTACTGGCGGCCCAGCCCGTCGAAATACGTTTTCACCCACTGCAAGGTGACGCCGTCTGCACTCGGGGTTTCGACCAGCAGGTACTGCTTCGTTGGCGTGCCGAAATCTCTGTAGGTTTCGTTGCGGAAGCCGCCGAGCGGGCCAGCGACTCTCGCGACCCTGCAGAATGCATCGTAGCCCGTGGTCGTCAAATCCGACGCTCCATTCAGGCCAACGGTCTCCTTCGGCAAGCCGCACACCAAGTCAGGAGTGATCGTGGAGACCTGACCCAGCGCATTGGTGATGGCTGTGGGATAAACGTGGTATGTCGTGTCGTAATTCGTCTTAGTGGAGTTACCAACCTCGTCGATCGACTTCGTCACGTTGCCGTAGCCGTCGTATTCTTGCCTGGCGATGACATGGACACCTCTTTCCTTCAGCCACTTCAAGGTATGCGTCGCATCACCGCGCACCGGCTTCTTGCCGATGTCAGGTACGGCAATCCCTTGCTGGTCGTAGGCAATCAACGTCTCGGCCAGGAGCGCCGGGCCCGTTGCCGTCGTTCCCGAATAGAGCCGCTGCGTAATGGGAAGGCCAACGATATACGAGTCCGTGTTGTTCGGCAGGTACGAGGTGCTGACCGTCGACTCGTCGTTCGTGGTTCCGCAATTCGGGTAGGCCGATCCATCGCATTCGCCGTAGGACACGACCTGGGTAACATTGCCAAAAGCATCGTAGCCGGTGTTTGAAGTCTTGGTTCGCTTGCAATGCGCACCAGGGCACGCGGTACTCAGTCCGTCGTAGGTGTACTGCCACGTATCGACCAGCAACGACGTATACGGCTGAACCGCGTGAGATTCCGAATATGTGTACTGAGTGGAGCGCATCAGCCTGGCTCCCACCCACGTGTCCACACGCTCAGGCTTTCCTGCCGAAGCATAGTCCTGGCGATAGCTCGTCACAATGGTCGGGCAATTCACTTCGCCAGCATTGCAGGGCTTGTCTATCCTGACTTCCTTGAACCCCAGGAAGCGGCGGTCAACCGGATCATACAGACCGCCCTGGTAGCTGTAGGCAGTAAGGGCCGGCTCTGCGATTCCATTGAAGATCGTGGATTGCGACACCGCCATCACGCCGAAAGGAAGAAACGCATTCGCCCAAAGCGATGACGATCTGTAGTCAATCGAAATGCTTCCGCCAAGTTCGTTCTTTATTTTTTTAAGCAATGATCCGTATTGCACCGTGTTCTCGCGGAAAACACGCACCTTACCCGTAGCAGTTGGAGGATGATTTACACAATCCGTCTTTCCGTCACCGTCGACGTCTCCGAAATGTGGGGACTTTATGTCACCGCACGCATTTCCCAGGGAAATTGACTCGCCGAAGTTTCCGGCCCCGTTCCCAAACCGAACATATTCGTTGT
Source organism: Rhodanobacteraceae bacterium (assembly GCA_045864815.1). GTDB lineage: Bacteria > Pseudomonadota > Gammaproteobacteria > Xanthomonadales > Rhodanobacteraceae > Tahibacter. Next base: position 33,525 of record BTVG01000037.1, read on the forward strand.
AGGGAGCCGTCTGAACGTGACATAGCAGATCCAGCCGTCCGTCGCCATTGGCGTCGACCAGCGCAATGGATCGGCGTATGTCACCTTCCACCGCAAGGCACCAATTGACGCTGTCGGTTACTGGACCTATGAAGTTGCCGCTGCCATCGCCGAAATAGGTATTGGTCTGACTCCCTGTCCTGCTGAGGCAGTCCGCCCTTCCGTCACCGTTGATGTCGGCGATTTTTACGTTGGCTCTGTTGCCGCAGGACACGCCGCTTTCGACCGATGGTCCAAAATGGCCTGTTCCATCACCAAACCGGACCTTGTTTCTGTATCCAGTATCCGGCGTCGCCCCGTGACACAGCATGTCTTGTTTTCCGTCGCCATTGATATCAGCAATGAATACGTACTGGGACGTGACCTCATTTTTTTCGCACCAGACACCATCATCGACGACGGCATCGCCAAACTTTCCAGTTCCGTCGCCAAAGTACACGCGGCCTACATTCCCGTCGTGACTGAAGCAATCGGCTTTTCCATCTCCGTTGAAATCGGCGAGCTTTATTCTCACACTGTTTCCACACGACTTCCCCGAGTCGACCTGGGATCCGAATGGCACTTACTTAAGGCGCCGCTCGTGGCCGTGTAGACGCACGATTTCGCGCGCTGCGGGCCGTGGCAGCATGAGTCTTGGGTAGGGTTTTGGTCGTCGTTTTACCGCACGTGGCTCGATGCGATCCGGTCTGTTTC
>BTVG01000038.1:0-32583 GCA_045864815.1 Rhodanobacteraceae bacterium
CCAAAGATCTCGTGTTCGAGTACATCGAAGTTGACTACAATCGAAACCGCCTTCACTCGACACTCGGCTACCTCAGCCCAGAGCAGTTCGAGCGAGCACACGCCGCTTAAACGGGTGTCCGAAATACGGGGGCAAGATCAATGCCCCGGTCGTGAGCTGTTCCCTTTTGCGTACCGGCAAGACAACGACGATGTAGCCTGCTGGGCGAAGGGGCAAGGGGAACGCGTTTTCGTCGTTCACGATTTCGCTTCGCCAGGTTGGGAAGATGAAGCTGAATTCCGCGACGTGTGGACGTGGTTCCGGTCAGTCGTCGATGAGACTATTGCCTCCGATTAGATCGCTTCTGTTGCCACGGCAGCGGGGCTACTCTTGGTGTTCACGACAGACGCAGGCTCGCCGTGACCCACCCGTCATCACAGCCGTCCTCAGACGATTCCGGCGTTCGCGCCGGTTTCAGCGCCGCCGTGAAGGCTTATCTGCTGGTGCAGTTGCGGGCCATCGACGAGCAGCTGTTGCTCAGCCGCAGGCACCCGCACCGTGCGGTGCATGCGCTGCGCAAGGCGGTGCGGCGTTTTCGTTCGGTGCTCGCGCTTTGTGGTGATGCAGCGCCGGTGGCCTTGGCGCGAATCGACCGGCGCGTGCGGCGCATTGGCAAGGATTTTTCCGCGCTGCGCGATGCGCATGTGCTCGTTGGTGCGGTGGCCGCGGTGCGGCGTCGCGACGCTCGTCCGGCTGTCTGGCAGGAACTCGAGGCATTGGCCGTCGCGCAGCGCAAGGCACTGCTCGGCCGGGCGCTCGCGGACGACCCGGAATTCCGCGCCGTTCGCCGGCGGGTAGCGCGAATCAGCACAGATCTCGCGCGTGGGGAGATCGGCTACGTGACGGGCGCGGTGGTGGCGCGCGCGCTGGTGGACAGCGCGGCGCGCGTGACACGGGCCGAACGCAAGGCCCGAGACAGCGCGCGCAAGACGGTCCAGCATCGCTGGCGACGCAGGGTGCGTCGTCTGCGGTTGCAGCTGGAAGGGCTGGAGGCGATTGCGGGTGATCCGCAGACGTCGGTGGAGGCGCGTGTCGAGGCGCAATGGATCCTGGCTGATGCGGCCGATCGCGTGCCGTCCGCGGCGACACTGGCGGTGCTGGCGGACCGGCTCGGTCGTCAACAGGATCTTGCAAGGCTCCGGGCCGTGGTCCGCGAACACGACGAGCTTCCGGATCGGGCGCTGATGCTGCAGGCGCTGAAGCGGCAGCTTAGCCGCGATGGTCGCGGTGATGCGCGAGCCGTCCGGCGGCGCGGCGGCGTATCCCGGCGTTCGTGACCCGGTCGACGCCGTACGCCACGGCGGCATGCTGCCACACGAGCCAGCGCATTGGTTACGGCAACCAAGGAACGCGAGCACCGCAGGGCGTGCCATGGCGATGTGACGGGACGGGACGGGGAGCAGCGGTGGTCGCGCACACTGCTTCGGCCAAATGCTGGCGCGTGGGTTGCCACGATGAAAAACGGCGCAGTCGCCTGCGCCGCTTTCTTGACCTCATTGTCAGCCGGCGTTACTGCAAGCCGTCCTTGATCGCCTTGGCGAGCGAGCCTTCCGCATCGTCGCCGCTGAATTCCCAGAAGAAGGCGCCGCCGAGGTTCTGGGCCTTGACGTACTGCATCTTCTCGAAGATCAGCGACGGGTCGTCGTAGCTCCAGAACTGGTTGCCGCTGAGCAGCCAGTGGGCGCGTGCCGTCGCGTCGGTGTGATGCGAGCCGGACTTGGTCTTGAGCACCTTGTAGTCCTCGATGCCGGCTTCGTATGTGCCCGGCGCCGCGCTGCCGCTCTGGTAGAGGCCGTTGTTTGCCGACGACACGTTGGCCCAGCCGCGGCCGTAGAAGCCGATGCCGAGATTGAGCTTCGATGCCGGCACGCCACGGCTGCGGAACGCCTGCAGTGCGTCATGGGAGTTGTAGGAGCGCTGGTCACCCGTCGACGGGTCGGCCGGCGAGCCGTACAGCGCCGAATGGTGATTGGTCTGCGGATCCCAGGCGCCGTGGAAGTCGTAGGTCATGACGTTGATGAAATCGAGGTACTGGTGATACGTGCCCGGATCAGTGACGCGGATCTTGTCGACACCGGCACCGGCCGCGATCGTGAGCAGCAGGCCCGGCCGCACGGCGTCGAGCTGGCGGCGGAATTCGGCGAGCAGGGCGGTGAAGTTCGCGCTGTCTTCGGGCGAGCCGCAGGAAAGTCCGCAGGCAACCGGATATTCCCAGTCGAGATCGATGCCGTCGAACACGCCGAGTGCCGCACCGGCGCCGCCGGCGTTGTCGGTGACGGGCAGGTTGCCGCGGATATAGGCGTCGATGCAGGAAGCGACGAATGCCTGGCGATTTTCCGGTCGTGCCGCGCTGGAGAAGCCGCGCGACCAGGTCCAGCCGCCGAGCGAGATCAGCACCTTGATGTTCGGGTACTTGGCCTTGAGCTTCTTGAGCTGGTTCCAGTTGCCGCGCAGCTTCTGGTCCCAGGTGTCGGCGACACCGTCGACGCTTTCGGCCGCAGAGAATGCCTTGGTGTAGTCGGCGAAGGCATCGCCGCCGGCGCCGGTGTTGGGGTCGGACGGAATCGTCAGGCCGACTTCGCAGCGGTTGTTGCGCACATTGCCGAAGGCGTAGTTGATGTGAGTGAGCTTGGCCGCGCTGTTGCTCGTGTCGATGTTCTTCACGCGATAGCCGCGACCGTAAATGCCCCACTGCACGAAATAGCCGAGTACCGTCTTGGCTCCGCCGACGATGACGGGCCTGGTGCGGGCGGTGATCGGCGCGCTCTGCGCCGACGCGCCCGCTTCGCTGACCGCGGCGACGGTGAAGCTGTAGTTCGTATCCGGGTTGAGGCCGCTGTTGGTGAAGCTGCTCGTCGTGGCTTCACCCTGCTGCGCCCCTCCGCGGAACACACGGTACTTGATCGTGCAGTTCGGCCCGGCGGCCACGTTGCCCCAGCTCAGGCTGATGCTGTTCGTGGTCTGGCTCGGCGACGTGAGTCCTGCGGGAACGGACGGCACGGTCGTACAGGTGCCGCCGCCGCTGGTCGTGACGCTGAGTGGTGCAGACTGTGCCGACGCGTTCGTCGCGTTGTCGCGGGCACGCACGCGGTAGGTATAGGTCGTGTTCGCGGTCAGGCCGCCGTCGGTATAGGTCGTCGACGTGGGGCTACCGACCAGTGTCGTGCCGCGGTAAACGTCATAGCCGGCCACGCCGCTGCCGCCGGGGTTGTCGGTCGAGGCCGACCAGCTCAGCGTGATCGAGTTGCTGGTGCGCGACGGTGAGGCCAGGTTGGCCGGTATGCTCGGTGCAGTGGTGTCACCGCCGTTGCCGTCGCAGGCGCCGAGATCGGTGTACCAGCCGCAGCTGGGGCAGTGGGTCGGCGGTGCATTCCAGATCGGAATGTTGGCCTGATAGAGCCGGTCCTGGTAGACCATGCGGTCGCCCGCGTTGTAGATCGCGGACTGGCTCCAGGCAGCGACGCCGGCGCAGTTCGCGGCCTGGACCTGGGCGGTCCACGCGGTTGTGGAAAGTGCTGCAAAAAGTAGTTGGCTAAAGAATGATCGGAAGCGCATGTCCATGACTCCGTTGCGAGTGAGTGCGGAGAGCGATACCGAGGGGCGGCAAGGCAGCATTGACGCGAGCGCCGCTGACGGGCGTGGACGCGCGAGGTTTCAGGGACCACCCGCGCCGCGGCACGAGGCCGCGATCGACCGTTCGACAGCGCTGACCGGGCAGAGCCCGGCGCAATGACAGTAACCCTGCATCCTCCCCGGACACATCGATGGCGGCCACTGGCGTTCTCGCATCCGTCCGCGACCGGCGCCCCCGCACCGTCGCCGTGGCCGGCACTGCCGACCCGCCCGCTCGCCGCAGCGGTCTGCGGTCGGCGTGTCCTTCCGTGGGCGTCGCGCCTTTGGCAGGGCGACGTCGAATGCGCGGTCATGGCCGCCGCGTCATGGCTTCATCCTGGCCGGCGATCCCGCCGGCATTCCGCCGCGTTTCGCGACGACCTCCGTGTGGGCGGCATCTGCCGCCGGCCCGACGCGGCGCTTACAGTGCGCGCGACTGACAACGTTGTCAACAAGTGCGCAAACCGGACTTGCGCATCCCGTCACACAACCACGGTTTTGCTGCAGCGCGGGATGGTCAGGCGCAACGGACGAGGAGGATTCACCTGTGTGATCCGTGCTTCGGACTTGCGCTGGCCGCCGAAAAATGACGGATCACCGTACCCTGACGCTTGCGCCGGGACGGGGGCGAACCGGGCATCTCGCAAAATGGCGCATTGTCAGTGCAATGACAACGTAGGTCGCCGCGGTCGGTTCCGATACCGTCCCGTCGACTAGGTGCGCCGCAACCAGTGCGCGGCGCCGCGGCCGGCGACGAGGCCGCTCGCCATGCTCGCGGTGAGCAGGTAGCCGCCGGTGGGAGCTTCCCAATCGAGCATTTCGCCGGCACAGAATACGCCGGGCAGGTTGCGCACCATTAGCTGCGCATCGAGTGCTTCGAGGCGCACGCCGCCGGCGGTGCTGATGGCTTCGGCCACGGGGCGTGGAGCCTGCAGGCGCAGTGGCAGCGACTTGATGGTTGCGGCGAGACGAGGCACGTCGGCGAGTGCCTCCTTGCCGAGGACTTCGAAGATCAGGCCGGCCTTGACCCCGGCCAGCCCTGTCTGCCGGCGCAGGTGTTCGCCGGCGGAGCGGCGTCCGCGCGGCTTGCGCAAATCCTGTTCGATGCGCTCGCGCGACTGCGCGGGTGCGAGATCGAGGGCGACGTCGACGAATCCGTCGCGCCGCTGTGTCTCGCGCAGATCGGCCGACGCCGCATAGATGAGACTGCCTTCGACGCCGCCGCTCGTGACGACGAACTCGCCCTGGCGCATTTCGACCCGACCGTCGTGGCGCGTCCACTGCAGCGTGACGGGTTTCAGCGGTTCACCCGCGAAGCGGCTCGCGAAATGCGCCGACCAATGCACGTCGAAGCCGCAGTTGGCCGGCCGTAGCGGCGCAATCTCGACGCCGCGCGCGGCGAGCGCATCGACCCAGGCACCGTCAGAGCCCAGCACCGGCCAGCTCGCGCCACCGAGCGCGAGCACGCAGGCCCCCGCGTTGACGGCATGCACGGCGCCTTCGCGGTTACGGAAGCACAGGCGCCCCTGCGCGTCCCAGCCGGTGAAGCGCTGCTGCACGTGGAAGTGAACGCCCTGTTCGCGCAGACGCCGCACCCAGCCGCGCAGCAGCGGTGCGGCCTTGAGGTCCGTGGGAAACACGCGCCCCGAACTACCGACGAAGGTGTCCACGCCAAGTGTGCGCGCCCAGGCGCGCAACGCATCGGCATCGAAGGCGCGCAGCCAGCGTTCGACGTCGGTCGCACGCGCGCCGAAACGCGCAACGAACGCCGCGAACGGTTCCGAATGGGTCAGGTTCAGGCCGCCCTTGCCGGCGATGAGAAACTTGCGGCCGACCGAGCCCATCGCATCGTAGAGGTGTACGGGGACACCCAGGGAACGCGCTGCTTCCGCGGCCATGAGACCGGCGGGACCACCGCCGATGACGACGAGCGCTGACGAGGTTTCGGACACGTGGGAAGGGCGAGGGCGGCATGCAAACCGGGGCGCGCATGATACGCGAGCCCCGATGTTCAGGCCGGGGCTCGCGAATACGGCGATGTTTCGGTCCGGACCGCGTGTCGCAGCACCCTCGCGGATGCCGGTCCGGCTTCGTCGGGCGTTCAACGCCGCCGGAATCCGGGGTTCGTTTCGACGACATCGAACCCCGGGAACGCGCGATTTTCGGCGGCCACGCTCTCGCTTCCCGTCCCGGCAGTCAGGCTGCCGGGACAGCGCAGCGAAGCCGCGTACCGTTAACGCGGATCAGTATTCCGTGCTCAAGGTGGCGCCGCCGAACGCGCTCGCCGCGTGCAGGCTGATGTAGTAGTAGCCGGCTGGCGGATTGGCGATCGTCAGGGTCTCGCCATTGCCGGCATTGATCGAGCGCTGCTGGTAGCTCGCTGTCGTTGCCCAGCCGGTTGCGTTGGCGTAGAGATTGGCGTCGCCCGTGCCGCCGCTGGTGCGGATGCGCAGTTGCGTCGTGCCGGCCGGAATCGTCAGGTAGAAGTAGGCGAGGTTGCCGGCCGAAGCGGAAACGCCGCTGCGCTGGCAGTTCTTGCCGAGCACGCGCACGTCGCTGCCGCCACATTCCGGCAGGCCCGCGGGCGGGGTGAACGTGGCGACCAGATTCGCTCCGGCGAAGGCCGTGTAGGCATGCAGCATCACGTGATAGCGCCCGGCCTGGGGCGTCGGCACCGTGCAGGTCTCGGCATTGCCACTCAGGTAGGGGCGGCAGTCGTAGGCCGACGTCGTGGGTGCAGAGGCGTAGCGCAGGTACAGGTCGGCATCGCCGCTGCCGCCGTTCAGCGCGACGCGCAGGTTGGTTGCGCCGGCGGGTACTTCGATCGTGAACCAGAGTCCGGTGCCTTGCGCCGCCGCGAGACCGGTGCGCGGCACTCCGTTCTGCAGCTCGCCGCCAGCCGGTGGCGCAGTCACGGTCACGTTGCGTGACAGGCTGTGTGTCGCACCGCGGTCGTCGGTGACCGTCAATGCCACGGTGTAGGTGCCGGCGCTCGCATAGGTCTTGCCCGGATTCGTCGCGCTGGAACTCGTGCCGTCACCGAAATCCCAGCGCCGTGCCGTGATGCTGCCGTCGCTGTCGGTTGACGAATCCGTGAACGTGACGGCCAGACCGTTCGCTACAAACCCGAAGTTGGCCACCGGTGGCTGGTTCGTCCCGCCGCCGCAACCGCTGCCGCCGGGGTTGGCGACACAGGCGAGGAAGCTGCGGAATTCGGCGTCGTAGCGGGTGCCGATGCCATTCATGTAGGTCGCGTAACCCGTGTAGTTGCCGGGCCGGAAATAGCCGAGGATGTTCGTGACATCGCCACGGTGCTTTTCGAACAGGAAGCGCACGGCGAGGTAGCCCCAGCGATAGACCCGGTTCGTGCCGCTGCCGTAGTCGTTCTGGAGAATGGTGCTCAGCGGATAGGTGCCGGCCGCGGCTTCACTTACGGCCGCGCTATAGACCAGATTGCGATAACCGTAGGACATGTACTCGGCGAAGCCTTCGACCCACCACACGGTCCGTTGCGACATCGCCGCGGAAAAGTCGCCGTGCATGTCGAAGCGGCCGTCGAGGTAGTGCACGTATTCGTGCGTGAGATTCCAGATCTCGAACGCCGGGCGCAGCCATTCAGCCTCGTATGCGATGAAGCGCGCCTGGTTGCCCACGGTGGACGGATCCCCCTCGAGGTACATGCCGCCGTTGTTTGTGTCGATGCCAAACAGTGCGCCGGCATAGGTGCCATAGTCATCGCTGCTGTCGAACACGACCATTTCGAGGGCGTTGTTGTTGTCGTTGGCGACCGGTATGCGGTTGCTCGCCACCTGTGCGTGAAAGTAGTTTTCCTGGCCTGCAACCGTGGTGCACGCGCTCTGCAGTTCGGCCTGAGTCATGGCCTGGGCGCGAATGCGTAGCGTCGCGCTGCATGGATGCGTGATCGGCAACACGGCGCTCGACAGCCGCTGCTGGAAGTCGCAGAGGTTGTAGTAGCCGCAGTTGGTCCTGTCGTAGTAGTCGACCATTTCGCCGATGCCGACCCAGAGCGCCGCCGTCGATCCGATGACATTGCTGCGCTCGATGAGCGCCTTCGCGCGGGAGCGGGCCAGTGCTTGCAGGCTGCCGGAATACTGCAGGAAGCGGCCGAGCTCGCGGCCGGCATTCGCGACGAGATAGCCGTCTTCCTGACCGAGCCGTGCAAAGTGCGTGTTCGCGAAGCCGTACAGCGTATCGACAATGGATGTGTCGGACTGGACCAGACTCACGAACGCCGGATCCTGATGGCCGCGGAACAGGACCGTGTAGGCATTGTTGACGGCGGCCTTCATCCAGTAGTGCGGCGCGTAGCGGGTCGGGTCGTAGTTCGCGAGCAGGCGCTTGACGACGTAGAGGTAGCGCGCGTTCTCGACGGCGCTGTCGAGCAGGATCATGTACTCGGACAGGATCTCGCCATGCACGTCGTCGACGCGGTTGAAGTTCGCATTCCCCGCAAACGCGTCGAGCGCGGGCCGGATGGCATTGCGCAGCGGCGCGCCGTAGCTGCCGACCGTGGCCGGGTCGTAGTACTGCACGTAGTAACCCGCGCGCAGGTACAGGATCAGCTGCAATGTACCGCCGGCGTTGGTGCCGTCGTAGCTCGCCGCGGAGTTCTGCAGTCCATTCGCGATGCTGATCATCTGCGTCTCGCGAAACGCGGAATAGGCCGTGTTGCCGGTCAGTCCGAACAACGTGTTGATGCATTCGCTGTCGGCCGTCTTGACCGCGGCGACCAGTGCGCTGCCGCTCAGGGCGGCAAGCTGCGCGCTGTCGCAGGCGGCCTTGCTGCCCTGATGTGCCGACGGCCGCTGCAGTTCGGGCATTGCCGTGTCCGGGAGGTCATAGTCGGAGCGGTGCAGGGTGCGCGTCGAGGTGGCCGGCGGCCGGGTCGAGGCATCCATGTAGCGCTCGCGATGCTGGTGTGGAGCGAGCACGACGGATTCTGCGGAGGCGGTTTTTGCCGCCGCCCGGTGTGCGGACATGCCCTTCCCGTCGTGCGCGACGGCGGGAACGGTTGCGCCGAGCAGCACCGCGCCGAGGATGATGGTTCGGTAACGTGTAATACGCGACATCTGGTTTTCCCTCCCGAATGGTGGTTCTTGTGTGCGCCGTGATGAACGCCACGACGGCGCGGCGCCGAATCTAGGCGGTGGATGTCGCAGGCGTATTGTCGGTTTCGTGAGGCGTCTCGGTCGTATGTGTATGGGCGCGACGTGCAATTCCATTTGAGTATAAAAAGCAACAAAATTTGAACGAGTCGATGTCTGCGCAGCGGCGCGCAAGGCCGGTTTGGCGGTGGTGGAACTCGCGGTCGGTGGCGCATCGCAGCTGCGCCGGCCGTCACGAATCGGTGATTCCATACCGAAATCGCCGCAGGTCGCGCCGGTTGAGGCATGACAGCGGACGCCGCCCGGGCGACAGTCACGGCGCCGGTTCCATTGGACGCTGTCGCGGCTGCCGGCGCCGCCGCCGTTTCGGACCTGGACGCCGCCATTTGATTCGGAGCCGCCATGCCTGCACTCGACGCCAAAGACCGCCAGTTGCTCGATCTGCTGTACCGCAACGCGCGGCTGCCGCTGAAGACCATCGCCGCGCGCGTGGGCCTTGCGCGAAGTTCGGTGCGTGAACGCGTGGCGCGCCTCGAACGCAGCGGCGTCATTCGCGGCTACCGGGCCGAGGTCGCCTGGCCAGCCGTCACGGACGCGGTGCAGGTCTATTTCTCCGTGCGGCTGCAGCGTACGCCGGCCGATGCGCTGATCCGGCGCCTGCGCGAGCGCCACGAGTTCGAGCGTTGCTGCTCGATCGGTGGCGATGTCGATCTGGTCATTGCCGCGCGCGCGGATTCGCTGTCTGCACTCGGCGAATTGCGCGACTGGCTGGCGACGCAGGCCGAAGTCGCCGCCGTCACCACTTCGGTCGTGCTCAACGAGGAGTTCCGGCGCTGATGCTGCCTTCGGCCACCTGATAGCTTTCGTCGCAAATTTGCGATTGTGATAACGTCGCGACGCGGCAGGGGTGGCGTTCGCGCGCCAGCGTGAGTGCCCGTCCATCCAACGGTTCCGGGGAAATTCAGATGATCTTCAACGGTGCATTCGGTGCGCGGCGTCCGGCTGCGCGTGTGAAACCGTCGGTGCGTTACGTGCTGCCGGCGCTGCTGTCGTCGGCGGCGGTGCTGGCCCAGGCGGCCGAGCGCGTCGACGCGCCGCCCGTCGCGGCTGCGATACAGCGCTCGGCGGACATGATCCGCAAGGGCGCTGCCCAGGGGGCAGGCGCGATCGGCCTGCAGGGGCGGCCCCTGCCGGAGGTGGTGCCGCACGAGGCGCGGCTCGCGCTCGATATCGACTATACCGAGTCGACGATCTACAACCCGGCCACCGGTGTCCACGATCGCGTCAGGCTCCGTTCGTACCGCAGTCCGGGGACGGCCCCCAGGATTCCGTTCGTCGCGCCGCTGATCGAAGTCCAGCCCGGCGAAACCGTGCGCATTGCGCTCGACAACCAGCTGCCGGCCGAGCCGGACTGTGCCAAGAGTGTGCGCAACATCAATATCCCGCATTGTTTCAACAGCACGAATCTGCATTCGCACGGGCTCTGGGTCAGTCCCGCGGGAAACAGCGACAACGTGCTGATCGCGCTGTTGCCGGGTGTGCAGTTCGAATACGAGTACAACATTCCGCCCGATCATCCGTCGGGCACGTTCTGGTATCACCCGCACATGCACGGCTCGACCGCATTGCAGGTCGCCAGCGGCATGGCCGGCACCCTGATCGTGCGCGGCAACCGCAGACCCCATCCTGGCCATACCGGCGACATCGACACCTTGCTCATGGAGCGCAGTGGTGCGCGCGTCACGGAACGCATCGTTCAGTTGCAGCAGGTGCAGTACGCCTGCCGTGACGCGAACGGCAGCATCAAGAAAAGGACGGTGAAGAAGGACGGCAAAGACGTCGTCGTGGCCTGGGTCTGCGACAAGGGCGATATCGGCGAAGTCAGCCAGTACGACCAGTTCGGCCCGACCACCTGGTCCGAGTCGGGCCGCTATACCAGCGTCAACGGTCAGGTGATGCCCACGTTCGAAGGCGGGCGCGCCGGCGCTGTCGAACGCTGGCGTGTCGTGCATGCGGGCGTGCGCAACAGCGTGAATCTGCAGTTTCGCAAGATGAAGGCGTCGGCCAAGGGGTTCGACCGTCTCCATGTCGCGCAACAGCAGAGCTGGATCGATGCGAACTGCACGGGGCCGCTGCTGACGCAGTTCGAGATTGCCAGTGACGGGCTGACGCACAAGGCGATGATCAGGAAGACCGGCAACGTACTGCAGCCGGGCTACCGCAGCGACGTGCTCGTGGTGTTTCCGGAGGCGGGCGACTATTGCGTCATCGACGGTGACGCCACCGCCGACACGAGCGTGAGCTGGACCGCCGAAAGCCGCCAGTTGCTCGGCAAGGTGACGATAGCCGCGGGCGAAGCCGTGACCGGCGGCGTCGAGGCCTACCTGGTCAAGTCACTGTCCGCGATGGCCGACGCAACCCAGGAGCCGTCGGTCGCGGCCACCATCAAGGCCGATCTCGGCAACGGCCTGGGTCTGCAGTCGTTCGTGCCGCATCGCGACATCGCCGATGCCGAACTCACGGCGCCGGGCCAGGAGATGCAGTTCAGCATCAAGACTGTGGACATTCCCGATCCGGCCGACCCGTCCAAGACCATCAAGGAAACGCGCTTCCAGGTCGACGGCAATCCCTACGATCCGAAAGAGGCCCGCACGCTGGTGCTCGGGCGCAGCGAGCAATGGCTGCTGACCTCGATCTCCGGTTCGCATCCGTTCCATATCCACGTGAATCCCTTCCAGATCGACCGGATTCTCGATGCGAGCGGCAAGGATGTCAGCCTGCCCGGCAGCGGCGATTCGTCCTACGACGGACTCAAGGGCACCTGGAAGGACACGCTCTGGATCAAGAGCGACTTCAAGGTCTATGTGCGCACGCGCTATCAACGCTACATCGGCGAGTACGTACTGCACTGCCATATTCTCGACCACGAGGACCAGGGCATGATGCAGAACGTGCGCGTCGTGCTGCCCGACGGCAAGGGCGGCGGGGTGTACGGGCATCACTGAGCGGCGTGGATGTTTTTGTGTCCGGAGCGGGAAACCCATCCGCACCCAACCCGTCCGGCCCGTTGGGCGTTCAAGGCGCCCAGAACCTGTGGTTGCAGACGGGCGCCTTTCACCCCTTGAAGCATTGCTCGCCGGGCCGAATCGCGTGAGCGTCAGGGCACGATCCCCTGCTTCAAAGGGACGGCATGAGCAGGGCGAGCCAAACCCTCCCCTTCAAGGGGAGGGCATGAGTGGAGATTGATTTTGCCACATGGGTACTATTCCCGGTTTCGAAAAAGCGAGCGATAACACCCCCTCGCATTCGCGCTACCGCACCGCGACCGCGTTCTGCACGATCACTTCGACGCGGCGGTTCTGCAGGCGGCCGCTTGCCGATTCATTGCCGGCGACAGGGAAGTCGGGGCCCATGCCGCGGACGACGATGCGGGCCGGCGACACGCCGTGAGTGACGAGGTAGGCCTGTACCGACTGGGCACGACGCAGCGACAGGTCGACATTGTAGTCGCGCGAACCGGTCGAATCCGTATGCCCTTCGATGGCGACGCTGCTGCGATCGTCGCTGCGCAGGGCCTGCGCGAGCTGATCGAGACTGCGCGTCGCACCGGGTTTCAGTTCCGCGCGACCGGTCTCGAACAGTACGTCACCGAGCGTCACGACGGTGCCGCGTTCGGTTTCCCGCGCCTGCAGATCGGCGAGCTGCGCGCGCGCCGCCTGTGCGTCGAGACGCGCGGCCTCGGCCGCCAGGCGCTCGTCGTTCGCGCGTAGTTCGGCCAGCCGTGCCGCTTCGGCTGCGGCGTTCGCGTCGGCACGCGCGATGGCGAGGTCGCGCGTGCGTGCTTCCGCCAGCAATTGTTCGCGTTCGCGCCCGAGGTGCTGCGCGTGCTGTTCGGCAAAGCGTGCCAGGCCTTCGGCTTCGGCGGTCTTCACGAGACGATCGGCCATGTAGATGCCGTGATCGAACAGTTGCCGGTCGAGCCGTCGCCCGTCCCGTGCGAGTGTCGCGACGGCTGTATCGGCCTTTGCCAGCTCGGCGGACGCATTCGTGGCGATGCGCTGATCGCCGTGCAGGCGCTGCAGTTCCGATTGCAGTCGCACGAGTTCCGGCGCGGGACCGCGCGGGGTGCTGGCGCAGGCAGTCAGGAACACGGCGGTGGACGCGACAAAGAACAAGGGTCGGATCTTCATGGTTCAGCCTCCTGCACGGCCGAGCTCGGCGCGCAACGTGCGCACCGCCGCCTCGACTTCCGCGGTAGTGGCTTCCGCGCGGGCCTGGCGGCTGCGCGCTTCCGCGAGATGGGCATCGGCGCTGGCTTTTTCCGATGCCAGCATGCTTTCCGTCCAGTCGCGATCACCGGCGAGACCTTGCGCGCGGGCCATGCCGTTGCGTGCAGTGTTCAGGTCGTCGATGGCGTACTGGGCCGCGCCGGCACGCTCGGCGGCTTCCAGCGCACTTTGCGCCGCGGTCATCGCGAGCTCGGCTTCGTGGCGGTTCGCCGCAGTGGCGAGGGCGGGCATCGCCAGTGCTGCACTCAGTATCAGGGCTCGGATCATCATGTCAGGGGCTCCGTCGATGCCGGTGCGTCACCAGCGTTCGTATTCGCGTCGGGAGATGCGCATGTCGCGGTTCTTGTCGGCGAACTCGAAGTCGTTGGCCAGGGTGGCGTAGCCCGAGGCCTCGCGTTCGTCGACGACACCATCGCCGTTGCCGTCCAGCGCCGAGAACGCCGGCTTGGGCTCGGCGGGTTTGGCGGGCGGCTGTCCATAGCGCACGACCAGATCGCCGCGTGCACTGGGATAGCGGATCTCGCGCAGCGTGTCCGAAGCGGGGGCTTGCGCGGATGCGGTCGCGGCGGCGCCGCACAGCACGAGGGCAATCAGAGTCTTCATGGCTTCACCTTTTCAGCGGATCCTGGCGCGCAGCTCGCGCCCGAGCTCGGCCAGTGCATTCACCGCTTCACTGAAGCGCGGCGATACCTCCTTGCCGATGCGGGGCAGCATACGCGGCTTGCCGTTGGCCGCGACAACCGCCTTGCGTACCGCGGCCAGCCCGACGCCTACCGCGACGGCGAGTGGCACCAGTACTTTGGGCGACTTCAGCGTCTGTGCCGTGCGCGTCAGCGCGGCACGACGCGGTGTGATCTCGGTGGATTTTCTTGCGGCGGCGCCGTTCGCTGTTTTTTGGGTGGACTTGCCAGCGACCTTGCCGGTCGCGCTGCCACGGGATGCCGTCTTACGCACCATGACCCGACTCCTTTGCAGTGGTGGAGCTGACACGACAGTTTTCGTGCCAGCGCCGGCGCGGGTCCAACTGATTGTGCAGACAGCGGATTTCGTGGCGCCGGGCGCAGCCGTACCCGGCAGAACGCCCTGACGCCGGCAGGCGACGTGCAGTTTGCCCGGCGTGCTACGGCGTCGCCGTGAACGTGCGACCGAGCTGGACCTTGCGCGTGACCGTCTCCGCGCCGCGAGCCAGATTGAGCTCGACCGTACTGCCCATGCGCGCGCGCAACAGCGACTGAAAACGGGCCCTGTCGTTCACTGGCACACCGTCCAGGGCGGTGACGATGTCACCGGCGCGGAGATTGGCCCGTGACGCCGGACTGTCGCCCACGATGTCGCCGAGCGTGACGCCGCCGGCTGGAAACCGCTTGCGCTCCTGCGCGTTCAGGTCGCGGAAGGTGGCACCGAACACCAGGCGCACGCGCACGAAGTAGGCGGCGTCGAGTCCGCCACCGGCAGGTGCATAGGTGCGTATCGTGTCGGCGCCGACCGCCACGCCCTGCGCGGCGATCCATTGTCGGGCGCGATCGTCGTCGTGCCGATGGTGACTGGTGCCGACCAGCACATAGGACTGCGGCGCCAGCCGCTCCTGATCCTCAGCGGGCGACTTGCCGGGAAGCAGGTCCGCCGCAGCCGGCGCCAGCGCCGCGCGCAGCGGATCGATGACCGAGGGCTCGCGGCCCGCGATCGTTTCGTAGCGATGGTCCGCATCAGCAGGCTGACCTACCGGGGCATCGGTGCGTACGACGGTCGAGGTCGCGCAGCCCGACAGGATGGCGCAGCCGAGAACCAGGGCGAAACGGCGCTTCATGGCATGTCCGTAAGCAAATAGGGCACAGCATGCCCGTATTGATGTTATGACGCGTTGAACGACACCACGGTGCGCGTCCGGCATCAGCGCCGCTGTCCATCGACCGATGGCCGCAGTTGGCCGGCATGCCGCCACCGCTACACTGCCGGGTCACGCCCAGGGATTTCCGTATGACCGCTCATCTGCGCGGCGTGCTGTGCATGCTGGCCGCCGTCGCCACCTTCGCTCTGATGGACACGGGCATTAAGCTGCTGGCCGCGCACTACCCGCCGACCCAGGTCGCGGCCCTGCGCGGGCTTGCCTCGTGGCCGTTCATCATGGTCTGGGTCCTCGTCGCCGGTGGTCCTGGTCAGCTGCTGCGCGTGCGCTGGAGCCTGCACCTGCTGCGCGGCGCGCTCGCTGTGGCAATGCTGGCATCGTTCGCCTATGCGCTCAGGCGCCTGCCGCTCGCCGAAGCCTACGCCCTGTTCTTCGTCGCGCCGCTGCTCGTGACCGCGCTCGCGGTGCCGTTCCTCGGCGAACGGGTCGGATGGCGGCGCTGGAGCGCGATCGGTGTCGGCCTCGTCGGCACGCTCGTGATGCTGCGCCCGACCGGGCAGGGCATGCTGTCGCTGAGCGGGCTTGCCATGCTCGCGTCGGCGCTGGCCTACGCGATCAGCGCCATCAGCGTGCGCCTGCTCGGCAAGACCGACACGACGCAGGCGATGGTGTTCTGGATGCTTACGATGCTCGCCGTGTTCGCCACGCTGCTGGCCTGGCCGGAGTGGCGCAGCGTGCGTGGCGAGGACGCCTGGTTGCTGGCCGGAATAGGCCTCAGCGGCGCGATCGGCCAGTATTGCGTGACCGAAGCTTTCCGCAACACGCCGGCCGCGATCGTCGCGCCGCTCGAATACACCGCCCTGGTCTGGGCGCTCGTCATCGACTGGACGTTATGGCGCACGTTCCCCGACACTGTCACGTTCGTCGGTGCCGGCATCATCGTCGCGAGCGGGCTCTATCTGATGCGGCGCGAGGCCGCGTAGACGGCTGCGGCGAATGGCCATTCCGATCAATCCTGGAAACTGGACAACGATGCCTTATACCCCCATCGTCGCGACGCTCGGCTATGTGCTTTCGCCGGACGGCGAGCGCGTGCTCATGATCCATCGGAACGCGCGCGAACAGGATCATCATCTCGGCAAGTACAACGGGCTCGGCGGAAAAATCGAGCCGGACGAAGACGTGCTGGCCGGCATGCGCCGCGAGATTCTCGAGGAGGCGGGCATCACCTGCACCGCGCTGACACTGCGCGGCACCATCAGCTGGCCCGGCTTCGGCAAGCACGGCGAGGACTGGCTCGGCTTCCTGTTTCTGATCACCGCGTACGCGGGCACGCCGCTCACGCACAACCCCGAAGGCGCGCTGGAGTGGGTCGATCGCGCCCGCCTGTCCGAGCTCCCGATGTGGGAAGGCGACCGGCACTTTCTGCCGCTGGTGTTTGATGACGACCCGCGCCCGTTCCACGGCGTGATGCCCTACGAGAACGGACGCATGCTGTCGTGGCGGTATTCCCGGTAGCCGGGGCCGTGCGGGCGCGGAATGCCACACGCCGGATCGGCGCCGGGGCCTGATGAACGATGTGGTCACGCCGGCCGCCGGTGGTCATCGGCCGGCGTGCGCCGCGGCAAGCGCGTTGCGCCGCGAGCCGAACCCGTCAGATCGGCGCCCCCGGCGGAATCGGCGGCAGCGGTCGCAGCTTCACGGATTTCGGATCAGCCAGATAGCGCCGTATCAGTGCCGCGGCTTCGCGCCGGCTCGCGGCGGCGGTGCCGTCGCCGCTCGCGTTCTGCGTGAGCCAGCTTTGCCATAGCGTGAGCTGGGCGCGCACGTCGGCGTCGACCTGGGCGTGGAGCTGGGCGGTGTCGAGCAGGTTCAGCGCCGCATCGAGTGTGGTCCAGTTGATCGCGAGCTGCACGGCGGTCGCGGCGGGCAGGGCATCGTTCGCCGTGTCGCGCTGCCACGTGGCGCGGAACGCGCCGCCGAACACGGCGGCAATGCCGGGCTGCCCCGCATCGCGTGCGTGCTGCCATGCGACGCGGTTGAGGCGTGCCGGATCGAACAGGAACTGCAGCGTCTGGGCGCTGGCCGCCGCTGCCGCGGACAGGGGATCGAACAGCGGGCCGTTGCGGGTCGCGAAATATTCGCGCGTGCGTTCGTAGTCGTTGCCCGGTGGCGTCGCACTGTCGAGCACGTTCGCCGGCAGCGCGAGTTCGGCCGCGCTCAAGGTGCGCAGCAGGCGTTCGAGTGCGGCGTGCTGGTCGGTCGCGGCGACGGGCGTCGCCCCCGGCGCCGTATCCCCGGCCAGGCCGTAGCGGTAGCGCGCCCCGCCGACCAGCCGTGCAACGGCCTCGGTCTGGTAGCGGTGCAACAGGTAGATCGGCACGAGCCGCGCTTCGAGTTCGCCGAGCTGGCGTGCGGGCGGCAACACGCCGCGTCCGAATCCGGCGAGTGCCCGGCGCCGCAGTTGCATGAGATGGTCGAAGGTCTGCAGCGACGCGTTGCCGTAGTCCCAGAGCAGGCCGTCCGGATGCGCCGCACCCGGACTGCGCGCATCGGCGTCGCCGATGTAGTCGAGCCCCGCAGCGGCAGCGTCGGCGCGCAGCTGCGCCAGCGCGGCGGCTTCCTGATCGGGGGGGTATTCGCCGTAGGCGTGCTTCACGACGAAGTCGTCCCAGGGGCCGGTGCCTTCGCCGTAGGCGTCCTGCAGCGCGAGATGTCCGTGCTCGTCGGTGATATCGAGCATCGGATGCGGATAGTCCAGCACCGAGCCGTTGCCGTTGCGGCTCGCGGCGAAATTGTGCGCGAAGCCGAGGGCGTGGCCGACCTCGTGCGCGGCGAGCTGACGCAGCCGGGCCAGTGCCATTTCCTGCGCGCGCGCGGCGAGTGCGTCGCCGCCGGGACGGCCGTATGGGGCGAGCAGCGCTTCGGCGATCAGTATGTCCTGGCGTACGCGTTGCGAGCCCAGCGTGACCGCGCCCTTGATGATTTCGCCGGTGCGCGGGTCGGTCAGTGCCGCGCCATAGGACCAGCCCCGCGTCGCCCGATGCACCCAGAGTATCGTGTTGTAGCGAACGTCCATGGGATCGGCGCCGTCGGGCAGCAGCTCGGCGCGAAACGCATTTTCGAATCCCGCGTGCTCGAACGAACGCCGCCACCAGTTCGCGCCGTCGAGCAGTGCCGAGCGCACCGGTTCCGGTGTGCCCGGATCGAGATAGAACACGATCGGCTTTTTCACCGGGCTCGACGCGGCGGCCGGATCGATCTTCTCGAGCCGGAATCGCGGCTGCACGCGGACGTCGAGACTGGCGGCGAGGGGCTGCGAGAAATCCACGGCACCCTGGCTGAAGCCGCCCGAGGCGGGGTGATAGCGGCGCGGGCGGAACCCTTCCGGCGGCAGGCGCACGAGGCTCACGTGCTGGCGCAGCGTCAGCGTGGTCGGATCCATGCTGATTTGACGCACGTACTCGCCTTCTCCCGAGCCCTGGAAGGTCAGCAGCGCCTCCAGCTCGGTGTTGTCGGGAAAGCTACGCGCGTCGTCGAGCAGCACGGCACTGCGCTTGTCGTCGACGCTGTATTTGCCCTGGCGGGACTGTTCCAGCCGGTCGGCGACGCCGTGCCGGTCGGACAGCAGGAATGTGGAAAAATCTACGATGACGCGCTCACTGCGCGGCGATTCGAGTACGTCGCCGGCCCAGAGCACGGATTCGGCGAAGGCGTCGCGTGCCGCACGGCGTTCGGCGGCATCGGTAGCGCTGGCCATGAAGCGTGTATTGCGCTCGACCAGCAGCACGCGCGGTCCGGCGCGGCGAAACTCGACCTCACGTACGTTGCCGGGTTGCCCGCGATCGAGGCCGACATCGTTGGAGCCCAGCCCGTGGGGCAGTGCGGTCACCAGCAGCAGCGGCGTGTCGAGACGTTCTACACCGAGCAGCAGCCGGCCCTTGGCCTCATCGGTCCAGATGTCGAAGAAGCCCGCCTTGCGTTCGAGTCCGTCGAGCGGATCCGCCGCGCGTTCCGCGGCGGCGACCGGGCAGAGACCGAACAGCAGGACGGTGAACCAGCGCAGGAGTGCGGTCATGGGCGTGACGATGGTTAAGATCCCGACACCATAGCCAAACGGCGCGTCCGGCGTAAATGCGAAAAGTCTCGCGCCGGCGTCGCTACGCGCCGGGTTCCAGCGCGGTGCATCCTCGAGGGCGAAACGCCGCCGCCGCGCGATGCGCGGCGGCGGCGTCGGACTCAGCCGGCATGCGTCGGCCGGCGCCGCCATGCGGCGATGCCGAACAGGCCCAGTGCGAGCAGCAGCAGGGCCGGCAGGCCCAGCATCGGCACCGGCACGATCTGCGCGACACCGAAGATCGTCGCGTTGCCCGCGCCGGTGATCGCCGGATCGTCGGCCACTGCGCTGGCCTCGTTGGTGCCGTTGGCGTCGCCATCGAACGCGATCGTCCCCTGGTTGCTGATCGTGCCGGTCGCGGTGATCGCGATCGTGGTCGTGATCGAGGAGTTCGAGGGGCGAGTCCACCGAGGCATTACTGCTGAGGCTCGTCATCGTCGCAGCGTAGACACGGTCGCCGGCCTGCGCGTTGAATGACCAGAAGTCCACGTCACCGTTGGCGAAGACATTGCCTTCCCGTTGCTCGCACGTGCCGGCGATCGGTGTGGCCGTGGCCGACGTGTCGTTCGGCTCGACTTTGGACGGGTACTGGTTCGACCTCACGATCTGCGGCGAAGCCGGTGTGAGCGGCAGTACAGGGGCCGGGCCGGCCTTGTCCGGCACGGCGGCGGGTCCCCGGTCGGCGGGCCGGTTTCCGGCGACATCGAATCGGGCAGCGGTCGGGTCGCCGGCACTCGCGAGCCCGGCGGCGCAGGTGACGAGCAGAGCGGCCAGCGCCGATGGTCAAGCGCACGTTGGACTCCCCAGTGGTCGTGTGCGGGCGTGGCCCGGTGGCTCGCGCCAGACGGAACGCCGGATTTCGCCGCCGGAGAACCGTGAAACCGATCACGGGTGTAGAGGCGTTTGCGCATGGCGTGCAGATGGCCGCCGGCCCCGCCGCGGGAGTCGCGAGTTACGCAGAGACGGGCTTCCGCGGGGCCGCGTCCGCCCCGGTCCCGGTCGTCGCGCGGTATCCTTCGCGCCCTTTCGTCAGGCGGTATCTGCGATGTCCTTGCTGCAACTACGTCAGGTCGACTACAGCGTCGGCGGTCCCCTGCTGCTCGACGGCATCGATTTCACGCTGGAGGCGAACGAGCGGGTCTGCGTGGTCGGCCGCAACGGCGCGGGCAAGTCGACCCTGCTCAAGCTGATCGGCGGCGACATCCGGCCCGACGACGGCGTCATCCAGGTCGAGGGCGGCACGCGCATCGCGCGTCTTGCGCAGGAAGTGCCCCAGGCGACCGCGGGCAGCGTGTTCGACGTGGTCGCACAGGGGCTCGGCGAACTCGGCGGCTGGCTGGCGCAGTTCCACCAACTGAGTCACGCCCTCGATGTGCCTGGCAATACCGAAGCGCTGTCCGCCGTGCAGTCGCGCATCGAAGCCGCGCAGGGCTGGGACCTCGACCGCCGCGTCGGCGATGTACTGCAGCGTCTGGATCTGCCCGAAGACCTCGATTTCGCCGCGCTGTCGGGCGGCATGAAGCGCCGCGTGCTGCTGGCCCAGGCACTGGTGCAGGCGCCCGACGTACTGCTGCTGGACGAGCCGACCAATCATCTGGACATCGAGTCCATCGCCTGGATGGAAGAGTTCCTGCGCCAGTTCCGCGGCAGCATCGTGTTCATAACCCACGATCGCAGCTTCCTGCGCGCACTCGCCACGCGCATCGTCGAGATCGACCGTGGCACGCTCACGAGCTGGCCCGGCGACTACGACAACTACCTGCGCCGCCGTGAGGAGCGCCTGCATGCCGAAGCGCAGGAAAACGCGCGCTTCGACAAATTGCTGGCCCAGGAAGAAGTCTGGATACGCCAGGGCATCAAGGCGCGCCGTACGCGCGACGAAGGCCGCGTGCGCCGGCTCAAGCAGATGCGCGTCGAGCGCGCGCAGCGGCGCGAGCTCGGCGGCAACGCGCGTATGGAACTCGCCGATGCGTCGCGCTCGGGCAAGCGCGTGGTCGAGGCGAAGAACGTCTATTTCGCGTTCGAACGCCGTCCCATGGTCGTGAACTTTTCCTGCACCATCCAGCGCGGCGACCGCATCGGCATCATCGGTCCCAACGGCTCGGGCAAGACCACGCTGCTGCAGCTGCTGCTGGGTGAGCGCGCGCCGGACCGCGGCGACATACAGCTGGGTACCAACCTCGAGATTGCCTACTTCGACCAGCACCGCGTGCAGCTGCGCGACGATCTGAACGCGCTCGACAACGTGGCCGAAGGCCGTGAATACGTCGAACTCAACGGCTCGCGCAAGCACATCGTGGGCTATCTGCAGGACTTCCTGTTCACGCCGGAGCGCGCACGTGCGCCGATCACGGCGCTGTCGGGCGGCGAACGCAACCGCCTGCTGCTCGCCAAGCTGTTCTCCAAGCCGTCGAACCTGCTCGTCATGGACGAACCGACCAACGATCTGGACGTCGAGACGCTGGAACTGCTCGAAGACATCCTGGCCGACTACACCGGCACGCTGCTGCTGGTCTCTCACGACCGCGCGTTCATCGACAACGTGGTCACGAGCACGCTGGTGCTGGAAGGCGAAGGCCGGGTCGCGGAATACGTCGGCGGTTACAGCGACTGGCTGCGCCAGCGTCCGACGCCACGCGCGCGGACGGCCCCTGTCGCAGCGAAGCCGGCGGCACCGGCCGCGGCGAGCGAGCCCGCGCCCGCCGGCAAGCGCAAGCTCAGCTACAAGGATCAGCGTGAACTCGAGCAGCTGCCAGCGCGCATCGAGCAGCTCGAAAGCGCGATCGCCGGTATCGGTGCGGCCATGAACGATCCTGCGTTTTTTCAACAGGCGCCGGCGGCCATCGTCGCCTCGAACCAGCGTCTGGCCGACCTGCAGGCGGAGCTCGATCGCGCCTATGCACGCTGGGGCGAACTCGAAGGGTAGACGGGCACCTGCTGTGATCCTGGGCTTGCAGGCTGCAGCACCGTCCGCTTCGCCCGTGCAATCTGCCGTCGAGGCCGTGTGAGGGGCGGAGCCAAGTCATTGAATGACAAGGCCGGCATGCGGACTGCCTGGGTTGGCACGATGCCTGAGACAAGCCTGGCGTGACCCTCCGCAGGAGCCGCCATGAACACCCGTCACTCACCGTATTTCCACATCGACGCACAGCCACTGCTGCAGGAAACCCTGAAGCACCTCCGCGACGCCCACGAGTTCTATCTGCACGCGTCGCGTTCAGCGGTCGATCGCGAAATCCGTCGCGCGTTTGCCTATTCGGCCGAGGCGCATGCGGGTTTGCTCGACGCGTTGCAGCAGGCCGCACCCGCTGCGTCGCCCGGCCCTGGCGCGCCGGAGCCATCCCTGTTCGCCGCCGTGGCGGGGCACTTCGATGGACGCACGCCGCAGCTATCGGCCGAGGATCTGCACGCGCTCGATACGAGCCTGCTGCGGCGCATGGAGGCGCTGTTCGCGAACTATCCGGACATGCGCGTGCGCGCCGCACTGAAGCGTCACGTCCAGGCGATCCGGCGCGCCGGCGACGCGACGCGCCGGCTGGCCCTGCGCAACGTGGCCTGAGGCGCGCGCCATGGATGTTGCCCTGTCAACGCGTATCGCCGGCGTGGTCGCCCTTGCGCTCGCAGGATTCGCGCCGGTGACACCCGGCGACGAAGATGCCCCCACCGTGTCCGCGATCGACCTGCAGCGCTACGCGGGCACCTGGCACGAACAGGCGCGGCTGCCGAATCGCTTCCAGAAGCACTGCGTACGGGACGTCTCCGCGACCTACACGCCCCAGGCCGACGGCAGTATCGAGGTGCTGAATCAATGCCGGCGCGGCGACGGATCTCGCGACGTTGCCGTCGGCAAGGCCGTGGTCAGCGATCCGCGTCAGCCCGGCCTGCTCGACGTCACGTTTCTTCCCAAGGGCTTGCGCTGGCTGCCGTTCGGCCACGCGGACTATCGCATCGTGGCGCTGGATGAGGACTACCAATGGAGCATCGTCGGCGGCAAGGATCGCCGCTACCTCTGGCTGCTGACGCGTGCGCAGCACGTCGATCCCGCGCAGCGCGATGTGCTCGTGGAGCGTGCGCGCAGTCTTGGCTACGACACGACCCGGCTGCAGTTCAGCGAGCCATATCAGCCGTAAGCCAGCAAGGCATCACCACGGGAAGCGGTTAAGCTGAGGCGTGCCGCGCGAGCACGCCTCATTGCCGACTTCGCCCGCCATGGATCCGTTGACTGCGTTTCTGATCGTCGCCCTCATGATGCTGCTCAACGGCGGCGTGCTGGGGCTCATGCATCGCGATCTGCCGCCGTCCCTGCGCCCGAGTGCGATCAGCTGGCGCGTGGGGACGCTGCTGCAGGCCTGCGGTTGCATACTGCTGGCCGTGCAGGCTTTCCTGCCAGCGTGGTTCGTGCTGCCGCTGGGTAACGGCATGGTGATGCTCGGCATCGCCGGCTGCTGGCGCGCCATGCGGCAGTTCTACGGATTGCCGGAGAGCCTGTGGCTGCTGGCCCCGGTGCTGGCCGCCACGGCCGGCATTGCGTGGTTCGCTGGACCACACCCGGATCTGGTCGCGCGCATCGTGATCGCATCGATGGCCTGGGCGGTCATGCTGAGTGGCGCGGCCGGGACTGTGCTCGGAGCGACACGTGGCAACACCGGACTCAGCGCGCGCGTGCTCGCCGGCATCTTCGCCGTGCTCGCCGGGTTCATGGTCCTGCGCGGCCTGTATTTCCTCGTGCTGCCACAGGCCCCCGGCACGATCATCGATCCGCGCAACTGGATGAACGCGATCACCCCCATGCTGGCATCGATACTGCCGGTGATCGGCACGACAGGCTTCCTGCTGCTGTGTTCCGACCGGATCCGCAGACAATGGGAAATTGCGGCATCGACCGACGACCTCACGGGGCTCGCGAACCGCCGCACGCTGGCGGCCTCCGGGGCCAGCCGATTGGCGCAGGCGCGCACCGTGGGTGGCTTTCTGGCAGTCGCGATCGCCGACATCGATCATTTCAAATCCATCAACGACCGCTTCGGCCACGAGACGGGCGATCTTGCACTGCGGCACGTCGCTGCCCGGTTGCGTGTGGTCTGCGGCAGCCGCCATCTGCTTGCGCGCCAGGGCGGCGAAGAATTCGTTGCCGTGCTCGATGTCGCCGATCCGGACGAGGCAATGGCCGTCGGTGAGCGCTTGCGCGAGGCCGTGAGCGAGCGCCCGTTCCTGCACGGTGACGTGGCACTGACGATCACCGTGTCGATCGGTATGGCGCTGCTGATGCCGTCGGACCATCAGCTCGACGATCTGTTGCGACGCGCCGACGCGGCGCTGTACGCGGCCAAGCGCAGCGGGCGTGACAGGGTGGTCGTCGCCGAGACTGAGTCGGATGTGATGTCCAGGGAAGCGCAGTGCGACATCGGAGGCGATCGCCGCCCGTAATCCGCCGGGATGCGCCGTACTGTGTCGTGGCGGCACCGGAGCGGCGAAATCCCGAGTGGTACCCGGAGGTCATGCGACGCTGAGCCATGCGTCGACGAGATCGCATTGCCGGTGCATGTGTCGAAGCGATCCTTCACCTGCCCGGTGCCCGGAGGCTCGCTTTCCGCTGGGCCGATTGTGTCTGTGCCGGCGCTGGGTGACGCAACCCGGGAGCCGGCGCTGCTCCCGGTCCGACGACTTGCACGCCTGTCATTCCTACCTTCCCTCGTTCCTTCCTTCGTCGATCCGGAGTGCGAGTGGCGCGTCTACGACTTTTTTCCTAGTCCGCCTCGCACTTTTTCGCAATTGTCGCTCGGAAGTTTGCGGGAAACACTTCGGGATGCGGCGGCCAGCTGTTGCGGGCTGGCCGCCGCATGGGCGCGTGCGGTAGTCGACAGTGTCGGGGCGGCGCGCATTTCTTGTCTGGAGAAAAGGGACCATCACGATCATGTTTCGAAGAATCAGCTTTGCGTTCGCAAGAAGAATGCTCGGACGATCGTTGCTGACGATTGGGCTCCTCGCTGGCGCGACGGCCAGCGCCGAGAACGATAGCGACGAGAACGGCGTCGTATCGCCGGCGAGCCTTGGGTTCAATGGACAGGGCAGCGCGTCCGTCGACAAGCTTCATGGCGCTTTCACGCACAGTATTCCGATAGAAGTCCCTCCGTTCCACACGCTCGAGCCGAAGCTCGCACTGACCTACAGTTCCACGCCCATCAACGGTCTGCTCGGCGTTGGCTGGTATCTTTCGGGTCTGAGCCAGATCCAGCGCATGTCGCCGGGACGAGGGACGCCACGTCTGGACGGTACTGATATTTACGTGCTGGACGGGCTGGAGCTGGCCGCCTGCGCAGCGGGCAGCGTCAGTCCGAGTTGCACCACACCATGCCCTACGGGCTCCACGTGCTACTCGACCAGAATCGAAAGCTACAGGCGCATCGCGCGAGCGGGCAACGGCACCTGGACCATCTGGGAAAAGAACGGGACTCGGGCGACGTATTCCACGACTGCCGGTCTGGTCGGCACGACCCCCACCAAGTGGCTGCTGACGCAGGTCGCTGACCGGCGCGCGAACCAGGTCAACTACGCGTATCGCGTCGGCACGGATGGGTGGACTTACCCATCGTCGATCAGCTACAGCAACGGAATTTCGGTGGCCTTTTACACCGAGGCGCGTACCGACGAGGTGATCACGGCGCTGGGCGGCGCGCTGTCGAGCATGCGCGAACGCCTGAAAACCATTGCCGTGAAAGTCGGTACGTCCTATGCCCGTGCGTACGGTCTGACCTACGAGCCCAGCGACGTCACCAAGCAGTCGCTAATGAATACGGTGCGTCAGTACGGCAAGGATGTGGTGCTGTCGAGCAGCGGAGTCGTGACGAGTGGATCGGCACTGCCCCCGTTCACGGCGACGTTCAATATCGAGGCAACCGGAAAGTTCGACGCTGTACAGAGCATCGGCGGTTGGTGCGACTTTGGAACGTATCTCCTGGCCGAGTTCAATGGCGACGGTAAAGCTGATCTCTACTGTCGGACCGTCGGCAACGGGATTAACCGGGTCCAGGTCAAATTGAGCAACGGGAGGGGCGGGTTTTCAAACGGCGTCAATACGGACGGATTCTGCGGAACTTCCAACATCAAGATCGCTGACTTCAACGGTGACGGAAAGGGCGACCTCATCTGCGACTCGTCGGGTGGGAAGACGCTGGTCAGGCTTGGCGTCGGTGACGGGAGCTTCCAGCAGACAGCGGTGGATTCCGGAACCTGGTGCGCCGGCAGCATCAAGGTAGGTGACTTCAACGGGGATGCGAGTGCAGACATTCTTTGCAAAAAGGAGGGCAAGCGCGTCGCGGTAAGAATGAGCAACGGCGCTGGCGGTTTCGCACCTGAGATTGTCGAGGCCACCGCATGGTGCGAAGGGGCGAAGATTCAATTGGCGGACTTCAACGGCGACGGCAAGGCCGACCTGCTCTGTGACTCCAATTACTCCAGAATTCGGTTGGGCGACGGACTCGGCAATTTTTCCCCGGAAAAGAAGACGGGGCCTGGTTTCTGTGATCGCCTGGTTTCGCTAGCCGATATCAATGGCGATGGAAAGGCCGACATGTTCTGCTTCACCAGCGCGGGCCTGGTCAAGGTTCAGCTGGGTGACGGGAGCGGAGGCTTCGGAGGTAAAGTTTCCAATCAGTCCTGTCTCAATAACCCCGAGTACAGTCTTTATACCAGCGCCGGACTCGCCGATTTCAATGGCGACAACAAACTGGATATGTATTGCGTATGGAACATACTTCCGACGGTCGCCAATTCCAGTGGTGACTATGGGCTCAGCATCAGTTTCGGCGACGGAAAAGGGAACTTTGTTTTCGACCACGGCCTGGATCGCTGGAAAGATCAGGTCCTGGTCGCCGATTTCAACGGCGATGGAAAGTCGGACCTGCTGTATCGTTACGAAGACATAAACGGTGCATCACGCGTCAGCGTGGCGCTCGAAAACTCCAGCGGTCCCGACACGCACGCACCGCTTGCGATTGCCCTGACGTCCAATGGGCTGGGCGGGGCGACGATCGTGGAGTACAAGCCATCCTCGGCGTGGTCCAATGCCTATTTTCCGGTGCTTTTCCAGACCGCTTCCGCAGTGACCATGGACAACGGTCGTGGTGATCTGGCCCGGACGAGCTATACCTATTCCGGCGGTCGCTGGGATCCCGTGAACCGGCGCTCCCTGGGCTTTCAGGTGGTGACCGAGACGCTGCCGTGCGCGACGGCGCTGGCATCCGATGGCACGTGTCCCAAGCCGCTCGCTGTCACGACGACCTATCGACAGCGGCCCGGGCTGGTATCGGTGGCCGAGACGATAGAAAAGAAGTCGGGTGGAGTTCTGCTCGAGTCGACGACGAACGAGTACAGCGACAATACCGCCGTACTGCCTTATCGGTCTCTGCACGTTGCGCAGTGGGATCGTGTTTACGACCGACTCGGTACGAACTGTCCGGCGCACTGCAAGCGCACGCTCAAGCGCATGGAGTACGACGCATACGGTAACGTGACCAGGCTGACCGATTACGGCGACTACGACCTGTCGACGGATGCGGCGCGCGGCACGGTGGGGATCATCGCGACGGATTACGTGCCCAACAAGGCTGACTATATCGTCGGACTGCCGGCACGTCAGCGCGTCTATTCGGGGTTTGCCCCAACCATCGTTCGTGCCGAGACGCAGTACGTGTACGACCAGGCCGGAAGTACGGCACCGAACTGGACGCTGGCTCCGACGAAGGGCGACCAGACGCAGGAACTGCGGTGGCTGGACACGGAAAACCGCTTCGTGCGCAAGTTGATGACCTACGACGCGTGGGGCAACGTGCTCACGGCGACCGACGAGGTGGGCAACACGACGCGGACCACATACGACAGCGCGTACCACTGGCTGGCAACGTCGGTGACGAACGCGCTGAATCAGGTGGTGAACAACGTCGCGATCGACTATGCCTGCGGAATCGTGACGAAGACGCAGGGGCTGAATGGTCCCAATGATCTGACGCAGACGACGCTGGACAGTTTCTGCCGGCCGACCCTGGTGACCACGCCGCTCGGTGGTTTCACGAAGACGACCTACTGCAGCAGCGGTTCGACGAGCAGCCGATGTGGAACGCTGTCGGGTTCGGGCGCCCAGAACGTGCTGTCGGAAAGCCCGAGCGCGGACGGACAGACGAATCAGTGGAAGCGGAGCTACTTCGACGGCCTGGGCAGGGTCTATCGTACGGCGATGAAGGGGGCCGGTGGAGGCGCGATATACCAGGACAGCGCCTATAGCCTGCGCGGCGATCTGGTCAGCGTCTCGGAGCCCTATTCGACCGGGACGCCGAAGGCGAGCACCACGCGTCACGACGCGCTGGGCCGGGTGGAACGCGAGACCAACCTGGATCTCACCTACCGTGAGCACAGCTATGGCCCATGGAGTGTCACCACGAAGGACGAACTCGGCCGCCCCACCACGATGGTGAACGATGCCCACGGCAATGTGATCGCGAAGAAATTCGTGATCAACGGCGTGACCCATCAGACGACGTACACCTACGATCTGTTCGACAACCAGATCGGCATCGTCGATGCCGGAGGCGCCACCTGGACGCGCAAGTTCGATTCTCTCGGACGCATGACCGAGGATGCGGACCCGGATCGCGGTACCTGGAAATATACGTACTACGACAGCGGGAAGATGAAGTCGCAGCTTGACGCGAAGCAGCAGATCACGATGTTCGCCTACGACGGCCTGTACCGGAAAATCAGCGAAACCGGCACGGCGATCAGCAAGGGATGGCGTTACGACGAGGCCCGCCCCGGCTACTTCAATGTCGGTAAGCTGTCCACGATGGTCGACCAGTCCGGGTGGGCGGCTTATGACTATGACCTGGCCGGCAATCAGGTCAGGATGGCCAAGACCATCGGCAGCCAGACGTTTACGTTCCAGTCCGGATACGACGCCGGGGCCCGGATCAAATGGACGACCTATCCGGATGGCGACACGCTGGGTACACCGGCCAACCCGCTTGCCTACGATGGTGCTGGACTTCCTTACTCGGTGCCGAGCGTGGTGACGAGCGCGTCGTACAAGAGCTGGGGCGCACCGGCGACCATCGAATACGCCAACGGCACGGTCGTGACGTATACCTACGACACGAACCAGCGCGTGAAGACGATCGTCGCGTCGAAGGGCGGGGTCCCGCTGCAGTCGCTGACGTATACCCGTTACGCCGACGGAAAAATCGCGTCGATCGCGAGTCCGTTTGCGGCGGAAAGCTGGACGTATGCCTACGATGACGTCGGCCGTCTCGCCTCGGCGACCAGTGTCGGCAATGCGGCGGACAACCAGAGCTTCACGTACGCACCCAACGGCAACATCCTGACGAACTCACGCCTGCCGGGCGTGTACACCTATGGCACCACGAGCCGGCCGCATGCGGTCGTTTCGGCGGGAGGTGTCGCCTACGGGTACGACGCGAACGGAAGCATGACCTCGCGCGGCGGCACCGTCTATTCCTGGGACACGGCCAATCGTCTGGCCAGCGTCGGCAGCACCTCGTTTACGTACGATGCCGACAATGAGCGGGTCAGGAAGGTGAGCAATACTGGCACGAGCTATTATCCGCGTGCCGATTACCGGGTGATCGGCCAGGTGGCGACCAAGAACATCAAGTTCGGCAACCAGCTCGTGGCAGAACGTGCCGGAACGACCACGAAATGGCTGTACGGCGATCATCTGCAGTCGGTTCAGGTGGCGGCCAATGCCAGTGGCACGGTCGTGCAGCGTCTCGGTCACCGTCCCTTCGGGGAACGTTTCAACGTCACCACGCCGATCGAGGAAGAGAACGACTTCCTGGGCGAGCGGCGCGATGCCGAGACCGGCCTGGTCTATCAGCGGGTGCGCTACTACGATCCGGTGCTGGCGCGCTACACATCGGCGGATCCCACCGATCCGAACCAGACCGGCGTGGGTACGAACCGGTACGCCTACTCGCTCAACGATCCCGTCAATCTCCTGGACAACGGGCGCGAGGCGATCGATGCAAAGGTCGACTATCTGGCTGCGCGTCAGCACGTGATCGACACGATCAAGGCGGGTGCGACGCCGATCGTCTTCTTTGCCGGCATACAGAACGGGAGCGGGACCAGCGGGTTGCGTGAGACATTGGATGCGTTCGAACGTCGCAGTGGCGTGACCGACTATGTGGTGGTGCCCAACATTGGAAATTTTAGACCCAACTTCGACACCCTGAAGGCTACCGTTAACGCGGAGATTGCCACTGGGGAGTCCAACGCGGCCCGGATAGGAACGAGCCTCATCAATATCGCCGGTACGTATGGCGGAGCGCATAGCCTGAACGTGTTCGCACACAGCAACGGCAATGCCACGGCGGCAGACGCCATCCGCGAAAGCTTCAAGCTGGATCGTCCGGTGATCAAGCACTTCACTGCCATCGAACCCAACGCCGACAAGGGCGATCTGGACGTGATCGCGGGCGGCTCAAAGGACCTCTTCGTCATCAGCGCGTCGTCGCGTGACCTTGCGTTGTCGGCAGCGTTCCTCGGCTGCCGCTACCACTGCGCGGACCGGCGGATCACAGAACGCGGATCGGGCGCGAAAACGCTACCGTCTGACGTGCTGGGGCACAGCGTCGATTCGAACCTGGGCCAGGGTTACCACGCGTCGCCATTCGCGAACGACCCGTCGTCGCTGTTCTACCAAGGCAGCGGCCACGGTAGCGGTTCCACGTACGGAGCCGGCCACCCGTAGGCCAGCCAGCTGCGCCAGTCCTCCCGGGGAGGAGGAGATGCCCTCCGGCACTCCGTCAGGAGTGCCGGGGGACATCGTTCTACGTGTTCCCGGAAGTGCGAAGCGCACCATGGGGAGAATCGGAGATCCACGAATCAGGCAGGCCCTATCGTGCAAGTCTTCTTTCAAGCAAGCCCGGAGCCGCAATAGCGGATGCAACCGGCGCCGTGGACATTGACGGCGAGCATTGCCTGCTGCGCACGGCGGGCTGCGGGCGGCCGTAATTTTTCTCGTGCTTCTGACCAGCCTGTATCGCGATAGCGCGCCGAGCCGAAGTTGCTTCGCTCCAGCCGATACCGGCGACTGGTGTGGTATCGACAAAAATTCGAGCCTTCTTCATCAGACAAATATTTCGGAGGAATCGATGCGCAAACCAATACTGTTACCGAGGCTCGGCCTTTCACGGCGGGACGGCGCGAAGCTTTGCGCGGGGCTCGCGGCAGCCCTGCTCGCCTTCAACGTGCAAGCGGGGGAAATCGCTGATTCAGACGATGCCAGTGCCCCCGCAGGGGCTGCCGAATTCGGACTGAGTGGCCAAGGGACGTCATCGATCAACGAGTTTACCGGTGCGTTTACCCACAACGTCGCCGTGACGGTGCCGCCCTACCATGGGTTGGAACCGAATATCGGTCTGCGCTACCAGTCGACGAACGACAATGGCCTGGCTGGACCTGGCTGGTCCCTTTCGGGTCTGAGCGAGATTCAGCGAGTATCCAAGGGAAAAGGCTCTCCTACATTCACCAGTGCCGATATCTACCTGCTCGACGGGCAGGAACTGGTACCTTGTACAGGCAGTAGTGTAAGCCCCAGCTGCACCAGTCGCCCCACGGGCACCGCAGCGTGCTATTCGACCAAGTTCGAGAACTATGAGCGCATTTGTCAGGACGGGGGAATCTGGACCCGCTGGTCCAAGGACGGCACGCGGTCGATCTACGCGAAGACACTGAGTGCGAACCAGACGACGACGCGTTGGCTGTTGTCCAGGCGGCTGGACACGCACGACAACGCCGTCGACTACACATATACCAGCTATCCAGCCTCGGGCAGAGGCGATACATGGACGTACTTGACGAAGATCGCCTACAACAACAATTCGATTGATTTCTACCTTGAGCCGCGCGCCGACTCAGTCAGCATCGCTCTTGGTTCGGGGCTGGCCACGATGACCTATCGGCTCAAGCTGATCGACGTCAAGGTTGGAACCGCCCGGGCCCGGGCCTATGAATTGCAGTATGGTGCTGCGAAGCACTCCCAAGTGTCGGTCCTGCACAGTCTGCGTCAATACGGCAATACCGCTGTCCTGAGCTTGACGCAGTCAACGGGGAAGCCTTCGGCGCCAAGCATCAGTGGCGCGTCATTGCCACTGGCGGACTTCGAATGGATCGCAGAGGTGACACCGTCTTACCTCCCCAAGGTCCGGGAAGAAGAGGCTTGGTGCCGGGGCGGTTTCAGTGACGCGAGTACCTCGAACATACTGTATCTCGCTGACGTCAATGCCGACGGCAAGCTGGACCTCTTTTGCCATGGTGCCAATCCGAACAACGGCTATCGCAACTACATCCGGTTCGGAGACGGTTACGGAAACTTCGGATCCCAGGTGAATGGCACTTACATAGCGCCAACTGATTGACCGTAAACGCAAAGCCGGCTCGCAATGCTAAGGTGGAGTTGCTAAGACAACACCGCAAGCAAAGGAGCCGGCACCCATGCATCCTATTCGCAGCGCGAGCCTGCGGCAACGGCACGCACTCAAG
>BTVG01000039.1:0-31323 GCA_045864815.1 Rhodanobacteraceae bacterium
CCTCGGCGATCGAGACCAGCGGCTGGCGGTGCCGCCGCGCCTCGTAGTCGGCGCGCATGGCGTCCTGCTCGGCGCGCGTGCGCGCGGCCATGACGGCGCGCTTCGTCTCGTCGACGAGCTCGCCCACGGTCTCGACCGCGCGCGAGGCGTCCTTGCACCACACGACGGCCCCCGGGTAGGCCGGGGCGATCTTGACCGCGGTGTGCCGCAGGCTCGTGGTCGCCCCGCCGATCAGCAGCGGGCACTCGAAGCCCTGGCGCTTCATCTCGGCGGCCACGTGGACCATCTCGCCGAGCGACGGCGTGATCAGCCCCGAGAGGCCGATCATGTCCACGCCCTCGGCGCGGGCCGCGTCGAGGATCTTCTGGGCGGGGACCATCACGCCCAGGTCCACGATCTGGTAGCCGTTGCAGGAGAGCACGACGCCGACGATGTTCTTGCCGATGTCGTGGACGTCGCCCTTGACCGTGGCCAGGAGGACCTTGCCGCGCCCCTTGCCGCCCGACTTCGTCAGGTGGGGCTCGATGATCGCGACGGCCTTCTGCATGACGCGCGCGCTCTTGACCACCTGCGGGAGGAACATCTTGCCCGCGCCGAACAGGTCGCCGACGACGTTCATGCCGTCCATGAGAGGGCCTTCGATGACG
The DNA here is from genome assembly GCA_045864815.1 of Rhodanobacteraceae bacterium. Lineage (GTDB taxonomy): Bacteria > Pseudomonadota > Gammaproteobacteria > Xanthomonadales > Rhodanobacteraceae > Tahibacter. Next base: position 648 of record BTVG01000039.1, read on the forward strand.
TCGAGCGGGCGCGTGGACTGCTGCCGCACTTCTTCGGTGTCGCCGTCGATGTACTGGTCGATGCCGTGGACCAGCGCGTGCTTGAGGCGCTCGCGCACGGGCAGTTCGCGCCAGGCCAGCACCTCGGCCGCGGCGTCGCCTTTCTTCGCCTTGTAGCGGTCGGCGATCTCGAGCAGCCGCTCGGTCGCATCGGCGCGCCGGTTCAGTACCACGTCTTCCACACGCTCGCGCAGTTCCGGATCGAGATCGTCGACGATGGGCAGGCCGCCGGCATTGACGATGCCCATGTCCATGCCGGCGCGGATCGCGTGGTAGAGGAACACCGCATGGATGGCCTGACGCACGGTCTCGTTGCCGCGGAACGAGAACGACACGTTGGAGACACCGCCGGACACATGGCAATGCGGCAGGGTCTGCTTGATGATGCGAGTCGCCTCGATGAAGTCGACGGCGTAGTTGTTGTGTTCCTCGATGCCGGTCGCGATCGCGAAGATGTTCGGGTCGAAGATGATGTCTTCGGGCGGAAAGCCGACCTCGTCGACGAGGATGCGATAGGCGCGCGTGCAGATCTCGACCTTGCGCGCGCAGGTATCTGCCTGGCCGGCCTCGTCGAAGGCCATGACGACGACCGCGGCGCCGTAGCGCAGGACTTTCCGCGCCTGTTCGCGGAAGGCGTCCTCGCCTTCCTTCATCGAGATGGAATTGACCACGCCCTTGCCCTGCAGGCACTGCAGCCCGGCCTCGATCACGCTCCACTTGGAGGAGTCGACCATGACCGGAATCCGCGCGATGTCGGGCTCTGACGCGATGAGGTTAAGGAATCGCACCATGGCTGCCTCGGAGTCGATGAGGCCTTCGTCCATGTTGACGTCGATGATCTGCGCGCCGTTGGCGACCTGCTGCCGCGCGACGTCGACGGCCTCCTCGAAACGCCCTTCCTTGATGAGTTTCTTGAACTGCGCGCTGCCGGTCACGTTGGTGCGTTCGCCCACGTTGACGAACAGCAGCTCTGGCGTGATCACCAGCGGTTCGAGGCCCGAGAGGCGCGTATAGCGGGGCAGGACGTTGTCGTGTTCCATGGTCATGCGAGTACCGGATTCATGCGTGGGCAGGGCGGGGCCAAAGCCGATGCGCTGCGGGATCTGTGCGAAAAACGGACGGGTCGTGCGGGTATGGTTTTCAGCCATTCCTCACGCCGCGCTGCGCACCGGATACACCACCGGCTTGCGCGGCGCGATGCCGGCGACCGCCTCGGCGATGGCCCTGATGTGCGCTGGCGAGGTGCCGCAGCAGCCGCCGACGAGGTTGAGGAAGCCGGCTTCGGCGAACTCGCGGATCGTCGCGGCCATGTCGGCCGGCGTCTCGTCGTACTCGCCGAACGCATTGGGCAGCCCCGCATTCGGGTGCGTGCTCACGTAGCAGTCGGCGAGGGTGGCCAGGGTTTCCACATGCGGGCGCAGGTCGTTTGCGCCGAGTGCACAATTCAGTCCGATCGACAGCGGCCGCGCATGGCGCATCGAGTAGAAGAACGCCTCGGCGGTCTGGCCCGACAGGGTGCGGCCCGAACGGTCGGTAATGGTGCCGGAGATCATGACCGGCAGCCGCGCGCTGCGCTCGTCGAACACCTCCTCGACGGCGAACAGCGCGGCCTTGGCGTTGAGCGTGTCGAAGATGGTCTCGACCATGATCACGTCGGCGCCGCCGTCGATGAGGCCGCGCGTGGCTTCGCGGTAGGTCGCGCGCAGTTCGTCGAAACTGACGTTGCGGTAGCCCGGATCGTTGACGTCGGGGCTGATCGATGCGGTGCGGCTGGTGGGACCGAGCACGCCGATCACGAAGCGCGGCTTGTCCGGCGTCTTCGCCTCGATCGCGTCGCAGCATTCGCGTGCGAGTCGCGCGCCTTCCTTGTTGAGTTCGTAGACGACGTGCTCGAGGTGATAGTCGGCCTGGCTAATCGAGGTCGCATTGAACGTGTTGGTCTCGAGAAGATCGGCTCCGGCTTCGAGGTATTGCGTGTGCACGGCGCGGATGATGTCGGGCTGGGTCAGCAGCAGCAGGTCGTTGTTGCCCTTGAGGTCGCAGACGTGGTGCTTGTGATCGTGCACGTGCAGATGGCGTCCGTCATAGCCCTGGGAGAATCGCTCGCCACGATAGCCCGCCTCGTCGAGCTGATAGCTCTGGATCATGGTGCCCATGGCGCCGTCGATGATCAGGATGCGCTGCGCGAGCGCCGCATGCAGCGCTTCGGCGCGTGCGGGATTGAGCCAGGGTAGGAGGTTCATGGTCGTCTGTCGGTGGCAGTAGTCAACGCCGGCGCGAGGGCGCCGGGCCGGAACAGTGGAAGGTGGTTCGATGGGCGATGCGCGTGCGTCACGGCGGTCAGGCCTTGCGCGCCAGCAGCGTCAGGACCTCGAAATGGGGCGGCCGCCGCTCCTTGGTCGCGCGCTCGCAGCGCAGCACTTCCAGCCCGGCGCGCCGCGCGAAGTCGCGCAGGTCGTCGGTGCGGAAGCCGAGATTGCGGTGGTCGAATGGCTCGACGGCGGTCTTGTGGGCATGCCGGCCCAGGGTTGCGGCGAGCAGGCGTCCGCCGGGACGCAGCACGCGCGCGGCTTCGGTAACCACGTCCGCGGGCCGTTCGGTATAGGTGAGTGCGTGCATCAGCAGCACCAGGTCGAAGCGGCGTTCGCCCAGATCCAGCGCATGCATGTCGCCGAGCTCGACGCTGACGTTGGGCAGCGAGCTGAGCCGCGTGCGCGCCGCGCCGACGACGCGCTCGCTGGCGTCGACGCAGACGATGGATCGCGCCTGCGGTGCGAGCAGTTCGGCCAGCACGCCGTCGCCCGAGGCGATGTCGAGCACGTCGCCGGTCTCCACGAGCTGGGTCATCGCGCGGGCCAGCGCTTCCCAGGTGCGACCCGGCGAGTAGTGCCGCTCCATGTCGCCGGCAACGCTGTCGGCCCAGCCCTCGGCGCGCGCGCGCTGCGCGAGCACGGCGGGCAGGCGGTCGTCATCCTCGCGCAGCAGGGCGTCGTCGACGCTTTCCTTCAGCGCGCGCAGCAGCGCTTCCTCGCGCGCCGGCAGGTCGGCGTTGCAGCGGTAGTAGGCCGAGACGCCGGCGCGCCGGTCGCGCACGAGGTCGGCTTCCTTGAGCTTGGCCAGATGCGTGGAAACACGCGGCTGGGCCAGGCGCAGCACGGACGAGAGTTCGGCGACGGTCAGTTCTTCACGTTCGAGCAGCGCGAGCAGCCGCACCCGGGTCGGATCGGAGAGCAGGCGCAGCAGTGCCGACGTGGCGGCGAGATCCACGATCTATCCCTTCATCTTGATCGAAAGATGGATGCGCAGCGTAGCGAGGCGGTAGTCCCGGGTCAATGCGATGCGGTGCTGCGCGAGCGGACGGCCGTTATGCTCGGCGGCGCATGCCTATGATCCGTCTGACCGTTCTGCTGTACGCGATGCTCGCGCTGTGCGCCGGCCCGGCGCCTGCCGTCGAGGAGGCCGAGCTCGGCGCGTTCTGGAGCCGCGACGCGCTGCAGGTGCCGTACCGCGCGCTGCAGACAGCCGCGGTACCCCGGGGCCGGCGAGTGCCGCTGGTAGTGTTCCTGCACGGTGACTGGCAGGACGGCACCGACAATGCGGCGCAGCTGGCCGGTTACGGCAATGGTTCGCTGCAGCTCGTGGATCAGGCGCGCCAGGCGCGGACGCCGCTGGTCTATCTCGCGCCGCAGACCACGGGCGGCTACTGGCCGCCGGAGCGCGTCATGGCCGCGATCGCCGACGCGCTGACGCGCTGGCCCATCGATCCGCAGCGCATCGTGCTGACCGGCATTTCGAGCGGCGGCACCGGCGTCTGGGACACGCTCAAGCGCTATCCGCGCTGCTTCGCCGCGGCCGTGCCCATGTCGGGCATGACCGAGCCATCCGGCCTGCAACACATCGCCCATATCCCCCAGTGGATTTTTCATGGCGAGAAGGACGACGACACCGACGTGGAATCCGGCGACGGCCGCGCACAGATGGGCTCGCGCGTGATCGTGCGCGCGCTGAGGGCGTCCGGCGGTGCGCCGGTCTACACGGAATACCCGGGCGAGCGGCACGTGATCTGGTCGCGCGCCTACGCCGAGCCGGAGCTGCTGCCCTGGATGCTCGTGCAGCGCTCGGCGTATCCGGCCTGCGACGTCGTCGCGCGGCCGCGTCGTTGACCCGCGAGTTGCCGCTCCGCGTGTCGGACGACCTTCCTCGCGCCTCGCGTAACGTGCCGTCGAGGGCCGGCGCGACCGCATTATTTTGGCCGGTTGATCCATCGCGGCGTGTGAACCGGTAAAATCCGGGGTTCTTCCCTCTACGCGCGCTGCGCACCGGCCGTAATGGCGCGGAGGTGGTTTCGCGTCCCAGCAGGAGTTGCCCATGGATTTCCGATTCACCGAAGACCAGCTGTCGATCCAGGCCATCGCGCGCGATTTCGCGCAGAAGCGCATCGCGCCCGTAGCGGCGGAGTTCGACCACAAGGGTGAGTTCCCGCTGGCGAACATCCAGGAGATGGGCCAGCTCGGCCTCATGGGCATCGAGGTGCCAGCCGAGTACGGCGGCGCGGGCATGGATTCGATCTCCTACGTGCTCGCGATGATCGAGATTGCGGCCGCGGACTGCGCCCACTCGACCATCATGTCGGTCAACAACACGCTTTACTGCAATGGTCTGCTGAAATTCGGCACGCACGAACAGAAGCTCGCCTACGTCGCACCGATCGCGTCGGGCAAGGCCATCGGCGCGTTCGCGCTGACCGAGCCGCAGTCGGGTTCCGATGCCACCGCCATGCGCTGCCGTGCCGTCAAGCAGGCCGACGGCAGTTTCGTCATCAACGGCAAGAAGAGCTGGATCACGTCGGGTCCGGTGGCGAAGTACATTCTGCTGTTCGCCATGAGTGACCCGGAGAAGGGCGCCCGCGGCATCACTGCCTTCATCATCGACACCGATCGCGCCGGGTTCCACCGCGGCAAGACCGAACCCAAGCTCGGCATCCGCGCATCGGCCACCTGCGAGATCGAGTTCACCGACTATCGCGCCGAGCCGGCCGAGGTCATCGGCCAGGAAGGCGAGGGCTTCAAGATTGCGATGGGTGTCCTGGATGCCGGCCGCATCGGCATCGCGTCGCAGGCCGTCGGCCTGGCGCGCGCCGCCTACGAGGCGACGATCGCGTATTCGCAGGAGCGCAAGGCGTTCGGCCAGTCCATCGGCAGCTTCCAGATGACACAGGCCAAGATCGCGGACATGAAATGCAAGCTCGACGCCTCGCACTGGCTGACCTTGCGCGCGGCCTGGGCCAAGCAGCAGGCACAGGAAAACGGCGGCCGCTTCTCGACCGAGGCGGCGGTGGCCAAGCTCACCGCGTCCGAATCGGCGATGTGGATCACGCATCAGGCCGTGCAGATCCACGGCGGCATGGGCTATTCCAAGGAAATGCCGCTGGAGCGTTACTTCCGCGATGCCAAGATCACCGAGATCTATGAGGGCACCTCGGAAATCCAGCGCATGGTGATTGCGCGCAACGAAACCGGGTTGCGATAAAAGAAATCAATGGAAACCGGCCGCGGCGCGAGGATTCGCGCCGCGGCCCGCTGTGACCGCAACACCACCGGTATTCAGGCCCTACCTTTTACGGGGAGGGCGCCAGCGCCGAATCCCAGGCCACTTGCCCATGCCGACGTCGCCTCCCTCCGTATCCGTCGGCCTGCCCCGCGCAGAAGCCGCGTTCCTGCTCTCGGCCGTCGTCGCGGTGCTCATCTGGTCGGGCTGGGCGCCGCACGATCGCCTGACCTGGTTCATGGAAATCATCTGGGTGCTCGCGGCGATTCCGCTGCTGGTCGCGACGCGCGAGCGGTTTCCCTTGACGCGGCTGCTGTACTGGCTCATCGCGATCCACTGCCTGATCCTGATCTACGGCGGCAAGTACACCTATTCACTGACGCCGCTCGGTGATCTCTGGCGCGAATGGTTCGGGCTGGTGCGCAACAACTACGACCGGCTTGGCCATCTCGCGCAGGGATTCATTCCCGCGATCCTCGCGCGCGAACTGCTGTTGCGGCTCACGCCGCTCGCTCGCGGCGGCTGGCTGTTCTATCTGGTCTGCACGATCTGCCTGAGTTTCAGCGCGTTCTTCGAGTTCATCGAATGGTGGGCTGCCGTGATCATGGGCGGTGCAGCCGACGCCTACCTCGCGACGCAGGGCGACATCTGGGACACCCAGTGGGACATGTTCTGCGCGCTGGCCGGCGCCATCGTCGCCCAGCTGCTGCTGGCTCGCGTACACGATCGCCAGCTCGGCCTGCGTTGAGTCCGGTGCCAGTTTCCGCCAGTACCGTCAGTGGACGGCCCGCCGGGGTTCCCGGCGGACGGCGCCGTGTGGCGGCTTCTGCCTGCGATGCAGAGCGGTTCGACCGCCCCGGCGCGGCGCGTCGTCGCGGCGTGTCCGGATTCGGAGCGTGATCTCGTAAGTGCCCTCCGATCCGAGCCTTCGACGGTGCGCGCTACGGCACCGCGAGGGACGGACTCGTCCTGGACTTCGGAGAAAGCGGATGCGGCACTGTTTCGGGGGCGCGCTGGCCGTCTGTTTCACCTTGTTGCTGGCCGCGTGCGGTGGTACCGGCGACGCCGGACCGGCTGCCGGCGGCGAAAGCGCCGTGCCGGTGCCGCGCGAGGCACGCAGAGGCAGCGCCGCAGCGGAGAGCGTCAGCTGTGCCGAGCACTATGCCCAGGTACGCGATGCCGTACTCGACACTCTGCGCGGCGAGGCGGCGTTTCCGCTGATCGACCTCGCGGCGCGGGCATCGATCGGCAGCAAGGGCGACGCAGCGGACGACGTACTCAAACGCAGCTGTCGCTCTGAAAACCGCCATCTGCGCAAGCTGCGCGCCAACGCTGCAGCGGGGACGGCACGAACCCTGGCGCCTTCGTGTGTGGCGCTGGTGGATTACATCGACAGCCGCTGCCTGCAACCGCTGGCGCAGCGCGGCGAGCCGCTGGACCGCCACTGCACGACGGTGCTCACCGGTATTGCGGATTCGGCCTCGGGAATGGACACCAAGCTGCGCGACGACGGTTTCTGCCGCTCTGTGCGCGACAGTTTCTGACCGTCTTGCGGCCATTCGTGCGTCTTCCCGTGCAGGTGCCGGTGCGACGCACCGCGCCAGCGCCAGCACCCGTATCGTTCCTTCCGGAGTCCTTCATGCGTACCGTACTGGCGTTCTGCGTTTCCCTGCTTTGCGCTGCCCCGGCCGCCCAGGCTGGCGAGAACATCCTGCTCGTGCTCGATGCCTCCGGTTCGATGTGGGGCAAGATCGGCGCTCGCAGCAAGGTCGAGATCGCGCGCGAAACCGTGGCCGGCGTGCTGCAGGACTGGAATCCCGACGATCGCCTCGGACTGATCGCCTATGGTCATCGTCGCAAGGGCGATTGCGGCGATATCGAGACCCTGATTCCGGCAGGACCGCTGGACAAGGCCACCTACCTGCGTACCGTCAACGGCCTTGATGCGAGGGGCATGACGCCGCTCACCGCGGCGGTGCGCGAGGCCGCAGCGGCGCTGAAGTCGTCGGAGCAGAAGGCGACCGTGATCCTGGTGTCCGACGGGGAGGAGACCTGCAACCTCGACCCCTGCGTCGTCGGTGCCGAACTGGAGCGCGCCGGGGTCGACTTCACGGCGCACGTCATCGGCTTCGATGTCGCTGATGCGGCGCACCAGGCCCAATTGCGCTGTCTTGCCGAAACGACCGGCGGCCGCTATTTCAATGCACGCGACGCCCGCGAGCTGTCCGGCGCCTTGCAGGGCGCCGTGCGGGCCAGTACCGAGGCGCCGCCCCCGCCGACACGGGCGACGGTGGCTGTGGAAGGGCCGATTGCCGTCACCCAGTCGGTGACGGTGCGCTGGACCGGGCCAGCCGACGACGGGGACTACCTTGCGTTTGCAGAGCCGGCGCAGCGTGACGGCGAATACATCACCTACTCGGCCATGCTGGACAAGCAATCCGGTGGCAAGGCCTCGCTCCCGGCGCCGGCCAAGGCCGGTACGTATGAGCTGCGCTACGTCAATCCGCGTCGGAACGACGCGGTGCTGGCGCGTATTCCCGTCACGGTGGGCGATGCCCAGGCGTCGATCGAAGCGCCGGCATCGGTGGTCACCGGCACTCGCGTGAAGATCATCGCGCGCGGCCCGGTGTCTGCGCGGCACTGGGTCGGTTTCGCACCCGTCGGCAGTCCGGCGGGTACGTACCTGGCCTATGCGCGAATGACCGGCCCAGTCAGCGAACTGGAACTGATGCCGCCGGCGGAACCGGGCAATTACGAACTGCGCTTCGTGCTGAACGAGTCCGAACGCGTCCTCGCGTCGCGCCCCATCACCGTGACGGCCGGTAGCGTGTCGGTGAAGGGCGCTGCCAGCGTCATGGCTGGCGATGCCTATCCGTTCACGGCTACCGGTCCGGCTGACGGCAGTCACTGGATAGGATTCGCACCCGCCGGCAGCGACGTGGGCACCTACCTCGACTACGTGCGGCCTTCCGGCGCGACCAGTGAAGGCGTTCTCGCTGCGCCGTCGGAACCCGGTGCCTATGAGCTGCGCTATGTACTCAATGAGTCCGAGCGCGTGGTCGCTTCACAACTCGTGACCGTGCTCCCGGCAACCGCGACGCTGACTCCGCAGGGCGAGGCGCGCACCAACCAGACCCTACGCATTGGATTCGCGGGACCCCGCGGCCACGGCAACTGGATTGGTTTCGTCACACCGGGCACGCTGGATTCGCAGGGCTATGCGACGCTGCCGGTCAGTGGAGACGCGGTGGTCGAGATCGTGGCGCCTGGGGCTGCGGGCCCCTACGAACTGGTCTTCGTGGTCGACGGCAAGGCCATCGCGCGCAGTCCCGTCGCCGTGCACTGAACGTGGGCCGCAGTACGCGAACCAACCTGGGCCACCTGCCGGCGGCTCGGATTGCAGAGGTGGTGTGAACGCGTGTCCGTAACGTTGCCTCCGTATCCTGGGTCTCTCCGACAAGTCCAGCGTCAGAAAGCAGTGGCTGACCTGATCTGAGGCCCCTTGAACCTGGTCGACGACACCGATCCGGCGATGGTGGTCGAGCATCACCCGCTGCTGCAGGACCACGCCGTTCCCGCCCTTGAGGTTTCGCGCGCGCCGCCACGTAACAGACATCCGGGTTTCCCGTACTCGGAGTTCGCATGTCGTCCCGCACCGCATTTCCTTCGCAAGCGCGCGCACTGGCCTGCTTATTCCTGGCCGTCTCTGGCAGCGTGCACGCCGCCGAACGCATCAGCGTCGCCACCGGCGGCGGCGAGGGCAACAGTCAGAGCCGCTATCCGGCGATCTCCGCCGACGGCCGCTATGTCACCTTTCTGAGTGATGCGACGAATCTCGTGGCGGGCGACACGAATGCTGCTTCCGATGTCTTTGTGCGCGACCGCCTGCTCGGCACGACCACGCGGGTCAGCGTCAAGTCGGACGGCACACAGAGTCCCGGTGCCAGCTTCCCGGCGGCGATTTCGGGCGACGGCCGGCTCATCGGCTTCGCGTCCTACGGCAAGCTCGTCCCCGGAGCCGGCTTCCTCAACTGCTATTTGCTGGACCGGACCAATGGCAGCATGGCAGTGCTGGACCTGCGGCCCAACGGCACGCCGGGCACGACCTGCGATTCAGTGACCATGGACGTGTCGGGCACGCGCATCGCCTACCGTTCCTACGACGAACTCGTTGCCGCGGATACCAATGGTCGGCCCGACATCTATGTGCGCGATCTCATTGCGGGGACGCAGCGCCGCATCAGTCTGGCGCCCGGCGGCGCCGAAGCGAATCTTGCGAGCAGCGATCCGGTCATGTCGGGCGACGGAAGCCGCGTGATCTTCGCATCGGAAGCGAGCAATCTCGTCGCCGGCGACACAAACGGCCGGACCGACATCTTCCTCGCCGCGAGCGATGCCAGCATGCCGGTCACGCGCGTCAACGTCGGCCCTGCGAACGTGCAGGCGAACGGACCGACCGACTATCGCGCAGCGCTGAATGCGAATGGCTCGCTGCTCGCGTTCTCCAGCAAGTCCAGTTCGCTGCCCGACTGGGGCGAGTTCGCCGAGAGCACGCTGTATCTGCGCGTGCCGGGCAGCGATGCGACGATCGCGCTCAGTGTTCCCGAGGGCAGCCTGCCGCGCGAAGGTGCCAACGGCGAGCCGGACTTCGACTACACCGGACGCTATCTCGCGTTCGCCTCTACCGACCGGCTCTATGCCGGTGCGGAGCAGGGGGGCATCTACGTCATCGATCTCGTTCAGGGCGTCATCGCGCAGGTCAGTGTCGGCGGCGACAGCGGCAACGTGCATGGCACGCGCATCAGTGCCGATGGCACCGGCATCGTCTGGTATTCGTTCTCGACGACGCAGGTGCCCGGCGACCACAACGGTACCTGGGACGTGTTCTACGCACCGAATCCGCTGTGGGCGGAAATGCCGATCTTCGCCGACGATTTCGAAGGGTAAGGCTGGGCGCGGTCATCGCTCCGGCATTGCCGCGCCGCGAAATGCGGCGCGGCAATGCAAGCTCACGGCGCGGATTTACGGGATGGGTGTTCGTCGGTTCGGTCGCCGAGCATGCGCCGCACCGCCACGTAGAAGATCGGCACGAACAGCAGGCCCAGGAAGGTCGCGAAGACCATGCCGCCGATGACGCCTGTGCCGATCGCGTGCCGGGCGTTGGCACCGGCACCGGTGGACACCGCGAGCGGCAGCACGCCGAGGATGAAGGCGAACGAGGTCATCAGGATGGGACGCATGCGCAGCCGCCCCGCTTCGATCACGGCCTCGCGCAGCGGCTTGCCGTGGCGCTGCGCCTCGACGGCGAACTCGATGATGAGGATCGCGTTTTTCGCGGCAAGGCCGATGATCGTGATCAGTCCGATCTTGAAGTACACGTCGTCGGGCAATCCTCGCGCGAGCGAGAACAGCACGGCACCGAGCACGCCCAGCGGCACGATGAGCATGACCGATACCGGGATCGACCAGCTCTCATAGAGCGCCGCGAGACACAGGAACACGACCAGGATCGACAGGCCGAACAGCAGCGGCGCCTGGTTGCCCGACACGATTTCCTGCAGCGACTGGCCGGCCCAGTCGAAGCCGAAGCCCGCCGGCAGATCCGACTCGATGATGTCCTGCATGGCGTTCATGGCTTCGCCCGAGCTGCGTCCCGGCACGGGCGAGCCGACGATTTCGATCGCGGAGTAGCCGTTGAAGCGTACGAGTGCCGGCGGCCCCATGACCCATTGCGTACTGACCACGCTCGACAGCGGAATCATGGTCGGCGTGCTCTCGCCGTTGGCGCCGGTCGTGGTCTTCGTGCTCGGCACGAAAAAGCGGTTGAACGCCTCGGGACTCATGCGGAACGGTGCGTCCGCCTGCAGCACCACGCGCAGAACGCGGCCCTGGTAGAAGAAGTCGTTGGCGTAGACCGGTGCGAGCATGAGCTGGATCGCGCTGAACACGTCGGTCACGGCCAGGCCCATCGATTGCGCCTGCACGCGGTCGACCTCGATCTTGAGCTGCGGCGAGTCCTGCAATCCGTTCGGTCGCACGCCCTGCAGGAGATCTTTCTTCTCCGCGGCCTTGCCCAGCAGCAGGTTCTGCGCGCCGACCAGGGCCTCGTGCCCGGCGCCGGCGCGGTCCTGCAGATACATGTCGAAGCCGCCGAACGCGCCGAGTCCCTGGATGGTGGGCAGGTTGACGACGAAGGCCTGCGCGTCCTTGAGTCCCATGAACAGCGCGCCGTTGGCCTGCTGGATGAACGTCATGGCATCCGTCTTGCGGTCCTTCCAGGGCTTGAGCCGGATGAATGCCATGCCGACGTTGTCGGCCTGGCCGATGAAGCTGAAGCCGCTGACCTGCAGCACCGCTTCCACCGCCTCGTTCTTTGACAGGATCTCGTTGACCTGCTCCATGACCTTGGTCGTGCGCTGCAGGGAAGCACCGGCCGGCAGCTGCACGATGGCGAGCGTGTAGCCCTGGTCCTCTTCCGGCACGAAGCTGCCCGGCATGCGCGTGTACAGCACGCCGCACAGCACGACGACGACGCCGAACACGATCATCCAGCGGCCCGGGCGGCGAATCGCGCCCGCCGTCTGTCGCGTGTACGTGCCCAGCACGCGCTCGAAACTGTGGTTGAACCAGCGAAAGAAACGGTTCGGCTCCGGGTGCGTGGGCTTGAGCAGGGTCGCGCAGAGCGCCGGGGTGAACGACAGCGCGAGCAGGGCGGAGAAGCCCATCGCGATGGCGATCGTCAGTGCGAACTGGCGATAGATGGCGCCGACGCTGCCGCCCTGCATGGCGCTGGGAATGAACACGGCCGCGAGTACCACGGTGATCGCGATGACCGCGCTCGTGATCTGCGTCATCGCCTTGCGCGTGGCTTCCCTCGGCTCGAGATGCTCCTCGCTCATGATGCGTTCGACGTTCTCGATCACGACGATGGCGTCGTCGACGACGATGCCGATCGCAAGCACCATCGCGAACAATGACAGCTGGTTGATCGTGAAGCCGATGAAATACATGCCGAGGAAGGTGCCCGCGAGTGCGACGGGGATCACCAGCGTCGGTATCAGGGTCGCGCGGAAGTTCTGCAGGAATACCAGCATGACCACGAAGACGAGCACGACGGCGATGACCAGCGTTTCGACGACTTCGAGGATCGACATGCGCACGAAGGTAGTGCTGTCGTAGGGCGTGAACCAGGACACACCGGGCGGGAAGCTCGGCTGCAGTTCGTCCATGCGCTTCTTGACGGCTTCGGCGACCTGCAGCGCGTTCGCACCCGGCAGCAGCTGCACGGCGAAACCGGCGATCGCGTTCTTGCCATAGTACGTGGCGCGACCATACGAGAACGGACCGAGCTCGACGCGGCCGACGTCCTTGATCTTCACCGTGGTGCCGTCGGCGGCGGTGCGCAGCACGATGTCCTCGAACTGCTGCGGCGTCGTGAACCGGCCTTCGGCCATGACGCTGGCGGAAATGCCTTGTTCGTCGACGGTCGGGGTCGAGCCGATCGCGCCTGACGCGAACTGCACGTTCTGGCCGCGGATCGCGGTCAGCACGGCGCCGGGTGCGAGTCCGTAACCCTGCAGCTTGTCGGGATCCAGCCAGATGCGCATGGCGTACTCGGAACCGAACTGCGTGACGCTGCCGACGCCGGCAATGCGCTGTATCTGATCGAGGATGCGCGACGAGATGATGTTGTTGAGCGCGTAGGGATCCTGCGTGCCGTCGTCGGATTTCAGAGCCGCGACCATGAGAAAACCCGCATTGGCCTTGGCCACGACGACGCCCTGCTGCGTGACTTCCGACGGCAGGCGAGGCAGCGCGAGGGACACGCGGTTCTGCGTCTGCACCTGCGCGATATCGGGGTCGGTGCCGCTCTGGAAGGTCAGCGTGATCGACGCGTTGCCGCTGGCGTTCGAGGTCGAGCTGAAATAGAGCAGGTTGTCGATGCCGTTGAGCTGCTGCTCGATGACCTGGGTCACGGTCTTTTCCACGGTATCGGCGCTGGCGCCCGCGTAGCTGGCGCTGACCACGACCTGTGGCGGTGCGATCTGCGGATACGACTCGACGCCGAGGCGGAATATCGTGAGCACGCCGCCAAGGGTGATCAGTATCGCGATCACCCAGGCGAAGACCGGGCGTTCGATGAAAAATCGGGGCACGTGCCTCTCCTTACGCGTTCGGTGCGGCAGCGGGGGCGGCGTTCAGCTGCTCCAGCGGCACGGCCTTGGCTGGCTTGTCCGGCTGCGCTTTCTGCAGACCCGAAACGATGATCTGATCGCCGTCGGCGATGCCGCTCTCCACGACCCAGTCGGCGCCGCGCAGTTCGCCGAGTTCGACGCGCTTGAGCTGTACCTTCGAATCACTGCCCACGACGAGTACGTAGGCGCCCTTCGGATCGCGCTGGATCGCTTTCTGCGGTACCAGGAAGGCCTGCTCGAGCTCGCCCTGGACGACGCGCAGCTTTACGAACATGCCGGGCAGCAGCGTGCGTTCCGGATTCGGAAAGGTGGCGCGCAGCGACAGCGAGCCGGTGGCCGGGTCGACGGCGAGATCGGCGAAGCTCAGGGTGCCGCTGCGTCCGTAGGTGCTGCCGTCGGGCAGGAACAGCTGCACTTCGACCTGATCAGGCGCGGCGAGCTCGAGCTTGCCGTCCGCCTGGGCGCGGCGCAGTTCCGATACTTCGGCGGCCGACTGACTGAAGTCGACGTAGATCGGGTCGATCTGCTCGACCACGGTCAGCGGCGTGACCTCACCCTGGCCGACGAGTGCCCCTTCGGTCACGAGCGCCCGGCCCGCACGGCCGGCGATCGGTGCAGTCACTGCGGCATAGCCGAGATTCAGGCGCGCTGCCTCGACGTCGGCCTGCGCCTGACGCACGGCGGCGGCGCTCGTGCGCTGCGCCGCGATGGCATCATCGAGGTCCTGTTTGGCAATGACCCCGCGTGCTGCGAGATCCTGGTAGCGGCGGGCCTTCGCATCGGCGTTGGTCGCATTCGCCCGGGCCTGGCCCAGCGCGGCCTCGCGCGCATTCAGCGCGGCCTGCAAGGGCGCGGGATCGATCTCGAACAGGGCCTGGCCAGCCTTGACGTCGCTGCCTTCGATATAGAGCCGGCGTTCGACGATGCCGGGCACGCGGGCGCGCACTTCGGCCGTGCGGGTCGCGGCGAGCCGGCCGACCAGATTGCGGGTCAGCGGCACGGCGCCGGCTTTCGCGACGACGACACCGACCTCGGGTGGCGGCGGTGCCGGCGGCGGCCCGGCGTGATTGCCGCAGGCGGCGAGCCCCAGCAGCAGGGCGAGGGGAAGGAGCAGTCGCAGCGGCTGCGGGCTCATGAGGACATCCTTGAGGAGGTGGAAGGGGAAAGGCTGGCGCCGGGCGTGCGATGTGCGCGTAAAAACGCGTCGATGACGCGGTTGGCCCAGTCCTTGCGATGTTGCGGCGTGTCGCGGCCCGGCAGGCCCAGGCGGCGGCGGTCGATGTCGAAGCCGACCAGCATGCCCAGCAGCATTTCGGCGAGCTGGTCCGCATCGTCGCGGCACAGTTCGCCGCGGTCCATGGCCGCGGCGAGACACGCGGCGAGACGTCGCTGGATGGACAGCGCGCCCGCATCGAACAGGGCTCTGGCCTCGTCCGGAAAGCGGGCGATGTCGGTGGTCAGCATGCGTATGGCGGTGACGGTACGCGGCTGCGCGAGGTGGTTCAGGTGTGCGTATGCGAAGCGGCGCAGTGCCGTGTCGAGATCGGCGTCCTCGCTCGCGAGGCTCGCGCCGATCGGGCCGAGCAGGTCGGCCACGACGCTGCGGAAAAGACCTTCCTTGCTGCCGAAGTGGGCATAGACGGTTTGTTTGGAACAGCCGGCGCGTTGTGCCACGGCATCCATGCTCACGGCATAGCCGAGTTCGAACATCAGCTCGATGGCGGCTTCGCGCATGCGCTGCTGGCGCGCAGACGCACGGGGAGAGGGTGTCGACATGCTTGGACTATACCGTCCAGTTCAGGAATTGGCGGAGCATATCGGCGCGACCACGGGGCGTCGATGGCCTTTCGACCAAAGTCGTGGGCGAGACGCAGTCCGGCGGTAAAGCGGCACCGGCGATTCGGCGCGTGAATGGCACTGGCAATCCGTCTCCGGACCGGCGCCAGCACGGCGCTCGCGAGCGCCCGCGCCCGGCCTCGATGACCCCGCGTTAAACGCCCGTTTTTAAGGGAATTTTCGGCTGGTTTCTTATGCCCTGGAGGCGTATCCTCCGCGGCCTCTTTCATAGTTTCAGGGAAGCCCATGTCCGCCAAGAGCGAGAATGCGCAGGCGCCGGCCGTCGAGGCCGTACTGACGGAACTCAAGAGCACGCTGAGCGCGGCGCGGCTCAAGGAGGCGCAGACGTTCACTGCCCATCTGCTGCACCGGGTCACGGCGGAAGACCTGGCCACGCGACCGGCGGCGCAATGGGCCCGGATGGCGCTCGATCTGCTCGAGTTCGTGCGGGTGCGCAAGACCGGCGCCGCGTCGGTCCGTGTGTTCAATCCCTCGCCCGACGAACAGGGCTATGAATCCACTCATACCGTGCTTCAGGTCGTCACCGACGACTCGCCGTTCCTCGTCGATTCGGTGAGCATGGCGGTCAGCGCCGCCGGGCTGCTCGTACACGCGATCGTGCATCCGGTCTATCGGATCGAGCGTGACGCCGGCGGCCATGTGCTCTCTCTCGGTACGGACGCCGGCAAGGGCAAGCCCGAATCGGTGATGCATTTCGAGATCAGCCGCATTGCCGAAGCCGAAGCCATCAAGCGCCTGCAGCAGGGCGTGACGCGTGCGCTGCACGATGTGCGCGCTTCCGTCACGGACTGGGCGGCGATGCGCGACAAGATGCTGCAGCTCTCGCGCGAACTGCCGCAGCGCAAGCTGCCCGTCGATGCGGCCGGCGTCGCCGAGGCGCAGGAGTTCCTGAACTTCGTCGCGAACGACCATTTCACGTTTCTCGGCTATCGCGAGTACGCCGTGGACAAG
The DNA here is from genome assembly GCA_045864815.1 of Rhodanobacteraceae bacterium. Lineage (GTDB taxonomy): Bacteria > Pseudomonadota > Gammaproteobacteria > Xanthomonadales > Rhodanobacteraceae > Tahibacter. The sequence goes on from BTVG01000039.1 coordinate 17,237, forward strand.
GTCAACGGCGTCGACGTGCTCGTCACCGTGCCGAACTCGGGCCTGGGCATTTTGCGCCAGGACGAGGATGCGGCGCCCCGTCCGCTCAACACGCTCGTCGCGCGCGAGCTTCCGCAGTCGGGTTCGACCGACGCGATCATCCTGACCAAGACCAATGCGCGCGCGACGGTGCACCGTCCCGGCTACATGGACTACATCTCGGTGCTCGGTTTCAACGATGCCGGCGTGCCGGTGACCGAACAGCGCTTCCTCGGCCTGTTCACGTCCGGTGCCTACATGCGCCGCCCGCAGGACGTGCCGCTGCTGCGGCAGAAAGTCGAATCGGCGCTGGCGCGTTCCGGCCTGAAGCGCGAATCGCACTCGGGCAAGGCGCTGCGTCACATCCTGGAGACGCTGCCACGTGACGAGCTGTTCCAGGCGACCGAGGACGAACTTTTCGCCACCGCGATGGGCATCCTGCAGCTGCAGGAACGCACACGCTCGCGCCTGTTCGTGCGGCGCGACAAGTACGGCCGCTTCTTCTCCTGCCTCGTGTTCATTCCGCGCGACCGTTTCGACCATGCGACGCGCGAGCGCATCGAAGCCATGCTCAAGCGCGCGCTGCACGGCGATCGCGTGGATTCCACCGTGCAGGTCGGCGAGTCGGCGCTCGCGCGCCTGCACCTGATCATCCGGCCCAAGCCCGGCGAACGCGCGCAGTACGACGTCGCCGAAATCGAGGCCAAGCTCGGCCAGATCGTGCGCAACTGGTCCGACGAGCTGCGTGACGCGCTGGTGCAGAAGCACGGCGAGGACAAGGGCCTCAAGCTGGCCAACCGCTACGGCAAGGCACTGCCGGCGAGCTACATCGAGGAAGTCACGCCGCATCTCGCCGTGGCCGACGTGGAGGCTGCCGCGGCGCTGAAGACGCCCGATGACATCCGCCTGTCGCTGTACCGTTCGCGCAGGAAGGGCGACGGCCTGCGTTTCAAGCTGTTCCGCTATGGCACGCCGATCACGCTGTCCGATGCGTTGCCCATGCTCGAGAACATGGGCCTCAGGATCCTGTCCGAGCACCCCTACGAAATGGATCTCGGCGAGTCGACGATCTCGATCCAGGATTTCGATGTGCAGCCGGCGACGGCCTGTGAGTTCGACATCGACGAGGTGCGCGAGGCGTTCCAGAATGCCTTCGAGCGCATCTGGCGCGGACAGGCCGAGAACGACGGCTTCAACCGTCTGATCCTCGGCGCGCAGATGGACTGGCGTCAGGTCGCGATGCTGCGCGGCTACTGCAAGTACCTGCTGCAGACCGGGGTGCCGTTCTCGCAGGCCTACATGGAGGCGACGCTCAACCAGTATCCCGCCATCGCCGGACTGCTCGTGGAGCTGTTCGAGGCCAAGTTCGACCCCGCGCGCGACGGCGCGTCCAAGGCGGCGGTCGAGCACGCGCGCAAGCGTCTGGCCAAGGAGCTCGACGCGCTGGTGCCCGACGACGTGCGCGCCAGCCATGCGTTGGTATTCGAAACCCTGTACGCCGCGCGCGGTGAATCGCGCGACGCTCAGGTGGATGCGATCATCGCCGCGATCCGTGTACTGCTGGATCGCGTCGCGAGCCTCGACGAGGATCGCATCCTGCGCAGTTTCATGGGTGTGATCCGCGCGACGCTGCGCACGAGCTTCTATCAGGCCGACGCCGGCAAGCCCAAGGACTACATCAGCTTCAAGTTCGACCCGGCGCAGGTGCCCGACCTGCCCAAGCCCAAGCCGTATCGCGAGATTTTCGTCTATTCGCCGCGCGTGGAAGGCGTGCACCTGCGCTTCGGTCCGGTCGCACGCGGCGGCCTGCGCTGGTCGGACCGGCGCGAGGACTTCCGCACCGAGGTGCTGGGCCTGGTCAAGGCGCAGATGGTCAAGAACACGGTCATCGTGCCGGTCGGGTCCAAGGGCGGCTTCTTCGTGAAGCGGCCGCCGGTCGGCGGCGACCGCGACGCGCAGCTCGCCGAAGGCATCGCGTGCTACCGCATGTTCATCAACGGCCTGCTCGACATCACCGACAACATCGTGGATGGCCAGATCGTGCATCCGCGCAACGTGGTACGCCATGATGCCGACGACCCCTATCTCGTCGTCGCCGCGGACAAAGGCACGGCCACGTTCTCCGACATCGCGAACTCGATTTCGGCCGATCACGGCTTCTGGCTCGGCGACGCCTTCGCCTCGGGTGGCTCGGTGGGCTACGACCACAAGGGCATGGGTATCACCGCGAAGGGCGGTTGGGAGTCGGTCAAGCGCCACTTCCGGGCATTGGGCCGCGACTGCCAGAGCGAGGATTTCACCTGCGTGGGCATCGGCGACATGTCGGGTGACGTGTTCGGCAACGGCATGCTGCTGTCCCGGCACATCCGGCTGCTGGCCGCGTTCGACCACCGTCACATCTTCCTCGATCCGAACCCCGATGCGGCGATCTCGTTCAAGGAGCGCACGCGCATGTTCGCGCTGCCGCGTTCCTCCTGGGCCGACTACGATGCCGGGCTGATCTCCAAGGGTGGCGGCGTGTTTCCGCGCACGGCGAAGACCATCCCGGTGTCGCCGGAAGTCCGCGCGGTACTCGGCATTGCCGACGAGGTCGACCAGCTTTCGCCGAACGACCTGATGCGCGCCATTCTCAAGGCGCCGGTCGACCTGCTCTGGAACGGCGGCATCGGCACGTACGTCAAGGCCGAGGGCGAGTCCAACGCCGATGCCGGCGACCGCGCGAACAACGCGATCCGCATCAACGGCAAGGAACTGCGCTGCAGGCTCGTCGGCGAAGGCGGCAATCTCGGCATGACCCAGCGCGGGCGCATCGAGGCGGCTCTGAACGGCGTGCTGATGAACACCGACTTCATCGACAATTCGGCCGGCGTCGACACGTCGGATCACGAGGTCAACATCAAGATCCTGCTCGGCGACGCGGTGCAGCGCGAGGAACTCACGCTCGAGGCGCGCAACGTGCTGTTGGCCGACATGACCGACGAGGTCGAGCGCCTCGTGCTCATGGACAACTATCGCCAGAACCAGGCGATCAGCGTGATGGAGCGGATGTCGGTCAGCCGTCTCGGCGCCAAGCAGCATTTCGTGCGCACGCTCGAGGCACAGGGCCTGCTCGACCGCCAGATCGAGTTCCTGCCGTCGGATGCCGAATTCGCCGAACGCAAGGCGCGCGGCCTGGGTCTCACGCGTCCGGAGCTCGCGATCCTGCTGTCGTATTCCAAGATCGTGCTGTTCCAGCAACTGCTCGATTCCGACGTGCCGGAAGACACCTATCTGTCGCGCGAGCTCAAGCGCTACTTCCCGGAACCGCTGCAGGAAAAGTATTCGGCGCACATGGAGCGTCACCGCCTCAAGCGCGAGATCATCGCGACGGCAGTGACCAACTCGATGATCAACCGCATGGGCGCGACGTTCGTGCTGCGCATGCAGGAAGACACCGGCCAGGCACCGGCACCGGTCGCGAAGGCGTATTCCATCGCGCGCGAAGTGCTCGATGCGCGCGAACTCTGGGCCGGCATCGAGGCGCTCGACGGCAAGGTCAATGGCAATGCCCAGATCGATGCGTTGCTCGTGATCTGGCAGCTGCTGCGCAACATGACGCGCTGGCTGCTGAACCAGCCCGGCGAGTCGCTCGACATCGCCAAGGCGGTTGCGCGGTATCACCCGGGCATGCTCCAGCTCAGGCAATCGCTGGCCCAGTCGCTGGCGCCCAGCGAACGACAGGCCTTCGATGGTGCGCGCGAGCGCTGGCTGTCGCTGGGCTTCCCGCGTGAGCTCGCCGAACAGCTTGCCGGCGTACCGCCCCTGGTCTCGGCGTTCGACATCATCGACACGGCGCGCGACAACCGGCTCGAGGTCGCGGAGGTCGCGCAGGTGCATTTCGCGCTCGGCGAAGCACTGCACCTCAAGTGGCTCATGTCCAAGATCGAGGAACTGCCGGTCGAGACGCGCTGGCACGCGCATGCGCGCGGTTCGCTGCGCGACGAGCTCTATCAGCAGCATCGTGCGCTCGCGGCACAGGTGCTCAAGGGCGGTACCGGCGGCGGCGCTGCGCTGGTCGAACACTGGCTCAATCGCGATGATGCATCGCTGAAGTTCACGCTCGGCATGTTCGCCGACATGCGCAGTCAGGTCGTCACCGACTATCCCATCGTCTCGGTGGCGGTGCGCCGTCTCGCGCAGCTGGTGCAGGCCGGCGCGCGCTGAGGCTGCTGTTCATCGCGAGGTCTTGAGCAGATGGAAACCCATCCCACCCGACTTTCCCCTTGAAGGGGACAGCTATCGAGACGCGAGGGCGCTTTGAAACCCTCCCCTTCAAGGGGAGGGCATGGGAGGGGATGGGTTTCGCCTCAGGTTTCCGCGTCCTCATCTCCCGTCGCAACGGCACGCCGCAACCACCGCGGTTGCGGTTCACTCCGTCCGCCGGCAACCTACGCATCCCCAGCGAAGAGTCCCGCACGCGATGAGCCAGCGTCTCCATTTCGTCGCGAGCAAGACCGAGGAAGCGCAGGCGGCGCTGAATCTGATGCGGGAACGCTACGGCGACAGCGGCATTGACGAGGCCGACGTCATCATTGCGCTCGGCGGCGACGGCTTCATGCTGCAGACACTGCATCGACACACCACGCGTGGCCTTCCGGTGTACGGCATGAAGCTCGGCACGGTCGGTTTCCTCATGAACCAGTACAGCGTCGACGCGCTCGACGAGCGCATCGCGCGCGCACAGCCAACCGTGCTGCGTCCCCTCATGATGGAAGTGCAGACCGAGTCTGGCTCCACCGTGACGGCGACGGCATTCAATGAAGTTTCCCTGCTGCGACAGACCAAGCAGGCTGCGCATATCCGCGTATCTCTGAATGACACCGTCAAGCTCGAAGAGCTCGTCTGCGACGGTATCCTGCTCTCGTCGCCCGCCGGCTCGACCGCCTACAACCTCTCGGCGCACGGACCCATTCTGCCGCTGGGCTCCAGTGTGCTCGCGCTGACGCCGATCAGCCCGTTCCGCCCGCGGCGCTGGCGCGGCGCCATCCTGCCGTCGGCGACTCAGGTTCGCTTCGAAGTACTCGATCACTACAAGCGGCCGGTCAGCGCGACGGCCGACTCGTATGAAGTGCGGGACATCGTGGAAGTGACCGTACAGGAATCGCGCGAGCGCGTGATGAACCTGCTGTTCGATCCGGAACACAACCTCGAGGACCGCATTCTCAACGAGCAGTTCGAGGTCTGAGCGCGTCGACCGGACGCTGCAGCGACTGCACGCCCGGGTACGGAAACGATGCACGCCAGACGATGCGCAGTGCCGGGGACGGTGCCGCGGACGGTACCGAACCGCATCGGCGCGTCATGCCATTTCCGGGTTTGCGCCGGTTGCGCGTTCGGCGCTATCGTCGAGCGGCTGGGGAGCACCCTCTGCGGGTGAGCAGACGCCACGGCGGACGCGCATCGCAGCACCATGTCACTTCACTGGGGAACACTACCGATGCGTTCGAACACTGTGCGTTCGCAGTTCTTTCGCTTCATGGTTGCCTTCGCGGCGGTCGGCGGCGCCCTGACTGGTCATGCGGCCGAGGTCGACGCCGTGCTGCGGACCGAGGCCGCGGCCGGCAAGCCCGTCGACACGCTGATCGTGCTGCGCGCCAAGGCACCAAAATCGCTGCTGCGCACCGACGGTTCCTACCTCGAGCGTCGCCGCGCACTGGTCGACATGCTTCGCGCGACCGCCGAAGTCACCCAGGCCGACCTGCGCCGTTGGCTCGATGCCGAAGGCGTCAGCCATCGTCCGTTCTGGATCACGAATTCCATCCAGGCGCGTCTGACGCCGGCGCAACTTGCGGCGATCGCCGCGCGCGACGACATTGAGGCCATCGCCTCCAACGCGACGATCGCGCTCGATGAACCCGCGCAGGAGTTCGACGCGCTGCCCTCGCGGGCACCAAACGCGACCGAGTGGGGCGTCAACAAGATCAAGGCCCCGCAGGTCTGGGCGCTCGGCATCGACGGTACCGGTGTCGTCGTTGCCGGTCAGGACACGGGTATCCGCTGGACGCACAACGCCATCAAGACGAAGTATCGCGGCTGGGACGCGGGCACTCAGAGTGCCGATCACAACTACAACTGGCACGATGCGATCCATGCCGCCAACGCGAGTTGCCCGGCGGATTCGCCGCAGCCCTGCGACGATCACAACCACGGATCGCACACGATTGGCACCGTGCTCGGCGACGACGGCACGAACCAGGTTGGCGTCGCGCCCGGTGCCCGGTGGATCGGTTGCCGCAACATGAACGCGGGCAGCGGCACGCCGGCGACCTACAACGAATGCGCGCAGTGGTTCCTCGCGCCGACCGATCTGAACAACGCCAACCCCGATCCGGACAAGGCACCAGACGTGATCAACAACTCCTGGGGCTGCCCGGCGGACGAGGGCTGCACGGCGATCGCCGGCACCGAGATCCGCAACGCCATCGAGAACCTGATTGCGGGCGGCATCATGTTCGTCGCCTCTGCCGGCAACGAAGGCTCGTCCTGCAGCACGATCGGTTCGGCACCGGGTACGCTCGACAACGTGTTCACCGTGGGCGGCACCGCGTCCAACGACACCATGTACACCTCGTCCAGCCGCGGCCCGGTGGCGGTGTTCGCCGGTACCGGCGCCAACAACAAGCCCGACGTGATCGCGCCGGCGGTCAGTGTGCGTTCGTCGTTGAAGGGTAGCGATACCGCCTTTGGAACGATGTCCGGCACCAGCATGGCGGCGCCGCACGTGGTCGGCGCGGCCGCGCTGCTGATGCAGGTCAATCCGGGCCTCAAAGGCAATCCGGCCGCTGTGGCGGCCCTGCTGCGTGCCACGGCCGTTCCGCTGACGACCACGTCGCAGGTCTGCGGCGGCATCCCGGCCACGACATTCCCGAACCCGGTGCAGGGCTACGGACAAATCGACATGCTGGCGGCCTTCGCCATGGCCGACACGATCTTCGGCGACGGTCTCGAGGCGCCGTGATCGTGCCGTAGCCAGCGGTGAGGATGTCCTGCGGCGGTCCTGCCTGAGCGTGACGCGAGCACGCTGCTGCGCAACGACCGCCGCGATACACTGCAGCCATGTCCAGCACCGGAACTCCTGTCGTCACCGACAGCCTCGACGATCGCCTCGTCGTCGCGATTTCGTCGCGTGCGCTGTTCGATCTCAGCGAAAGCCACGCCCTGTTCGAGCGCGACGGACTGGACGCCTATCGCGCCTACCAGATGCGGCGCGAAGACGAACTGCTCGCGCCCGGCATCGCGTTTCCGCTGGTACAGAAGCTGCTGCGGCTGAATCAGACCGACCGCGCCGCGCCGCGCGTGGAGGTGATCCTGCTGTCGCGCAATTCCGCCGACACCGGCCTGCGCATTTTCAATTCAATCGAGCACTACGGGCTTGCGATCGAACGTGCGGCGTTCACGAACGGCGCACCGACGCACGCGTACATCCAGCCGTTTGCGGCCGATGTGTTCCTGTCGGCGCATCCGGAAGACGTCGCGCATGCGCTGGCTGCCGGCGTCGCGGCGGCGACCATCCTGCCGTCCAAGGCGCCGACGAGTGCCTCGGAGCAATTGCGCATCGCATTCGACGGCGATGCCGTGCTGTTCGGCGACGAGTCCGAGCGCGTGTCCCAGGAGCAGGGTCTCGACGCCTTTCACCGTTACGAGACCGAACACGCAGCACACCCGTTGCCGGGCGGGCCGTTCCGTGGCTTTCTGGATGCGCTGCACCGCATCCAGAGTGCCTTTCCGCTGGAGCAGTCGCCTATCCGTACGGCACTCGTCACGGCGCGTTCCGCCCCGGCGCACAAACGCGTGATTCTGACCCTGCGCGCCTGGGGTGTCCGCATCGACGAAGCGCTGTTTCTGGGCGGGCGCGACAAGGGGCCGTTCCTCGAAGCCTTCGGCGCCGACATTTTCTTCGATGACTCGCGCAGCAACGTCGAATCCGCACGGCGCCATGTCGCGACCGGGCACGTGCCGCACGGTGTATCGAACGAACCGAGGCGCTGATGCGCGCCGCGTTCGCGGCCGTCCTGCTTGCCGCGGCGATCGCCGGCGCCGGATACCTGGTGTGGCAGCGCGCGGACCGCGGGCCGGGTTCCTCCACGGTAATGCCGTTGCAGGAAGGCGCGGCGTTGGACGCAGGCCGCGCGGTGCCGACACGGTCGTTACCAGTAGTGGAATCGCGAGAACGTGTCAGGTCCGCCCAGGCCGATCACAGGCCGTCCGTGGCCTTGGCCAGCACCGGTTTCGCCGCGCGGCTCGCCAGGCTCGAACACGCGGCGGACCGCGACGACATGGCCGCGGCGGCCGAGCTCGGTGCGCTGCTCGCGCTGTGCCGCGACTTTGCGCCGATGAGCGCCGAGGACGTCGAGGCATCGATAGTGACCGGCCTGGCCGCCGACGAACCGCCGCCGGCAATAGGCGGCAAACCCGCGTCGGCGGAATTTCTGATCCTGTTGCTGCAGCAGGCCTACGCGGAACTCGACCGGCAGTGCGCCGGCAGCGAGAACCTGATCGATGATGCGCGCGCTCAGGCGTCACTGGCCTGGCTGCAGCGCGCCGCCGAGGCGGGCGAGATCGCGGCCATGACGCCCTATGCGCGGCAGGTGCTCGTGGAACAGGCGGGTGAGCCCGGCGATGCCACCGCCGTGGCACGGCGCGTGCGTGCGTTGGCGTATCTCGATCGCGCGATTGGCGCGGGTGATGCGCAGGCGCTGCTGTTGCGCTCGGACCTGCATTCGCAGGGGATTGCCGTACCGGCGGATGCAGTGGCCGCCTATGCGGATCTTCATGCATTCGCGCGCACCGACGTCGGCCGGCAGTGGCCGCCTCGGCTCGTGGAGCTCTACCTGCACGCGCTGGAACAGCCGCTGGACGCGGCACGGCTGGCCGAGGCCCGGCGCCGCGGCGACGCGCTGTGGCAGGCCTGCTGCGCGCACTGAACAGGCGGGCCTCGGTTGTCGCGGCGACAGCGCAATGCGACCATCCCGGCCCATTCGTCCGGATCCACCCATGAGCATCGACGATTTCATTCACGTCACCGAAGTGGACCAGGGACCGCCGTTCGCGGAACACCTGTTCCGGCGCAACTACAAGTCGCCGGCACCGGATTTTCCGCATCATGTGGTCGCGTTCTGGAAGCGCGACGACGGCAGTTTCGTGCCGGCGAGCTATGTGCACTTCACCGACTGCGGCGACATCTTTCTCGCCGGTGGCGCAGCGACCGACGGCGACCTGTTGCGTACTATGAGCGACGCGCAGCGCGATACGCTGAAGGCCTATGGCGGTCTGATGCTCGCGACCCTGCGCTACGGTTTCGAACGCTGGGGTGCTCGCTGCGAAGCCATTTTCACCTGCTGCGGAGACGCGCGCGCCCTGCAGACGACCCCCAAGCTGGGATTCGGCGAGACCGGCATCGAATACCTGCTCGTGCACTGGACTCGCGAGCCGAGCGAGCGGCGCCGGCGCGAGCTCGTCGCGAAGGCCAGGAGCTTCATGCCGTTCTGAGCCGAAGGCCCACGACCGAATCCGACTCTGACCGAGGTTGCGCATGCACAGTGGCGAACATTTCGATGCCCGCGAGATCCTGCCCGCGACACTGCACGGGTTCATCACCATCACCGAGATCGACAGCGCCGATTTCCTCGTCGCCGACCTGTTCCGGCGCAAGTTCGGCCACCCGCCGCCGAACAGTCCGCGTCACCTGGTGGGACTGTACCGGGCACCTGGCGGCGCGCTGCATCTCGCCGGCTTCTCGCACATGATGCCGTTCGGCGACGTGTACCTGTCGGGTGGGTCCTGCAGCGACGGCGATACCGCGCGGCTGATGCAGCCCGAGGAACGCGAGGCGCTGCGCGCCGCGGGCGGACTCTGGTTCTATTTGTTGAAATATGCATTCAGAAAATATGCCGATTGCTGTGACGCGTTCTTCGGTCACTGCGGCGACCGGCGCGCCCTCGAGGTCGCCCTCGCCGCCGGATTCGTGCAGACCGAACACGAACATGTCATCGTGAACTGGCACAAGCCGCTGCACGACAATCACAAGCGCGCGCTGCTCGCCAAGGTGCACGCGCTGGGGGCGTTCTAGCCCGCGTTTCATGCACGCCGTCTACTGCGGCCGCCAATACGCTCGCCCGGCCGATGGCGCGCCCAGATCCCTGGCGAACGGACTTATCCGGCTCCGGCCGTCGCTCATCGCGCCACGGCGAGGATTTCCCGCAGGCCCTCCGGCGCGCGCCAGTGCCAGCCACAGACGTAGCGCGGCATGTTCCAGCGATCCGTGGTCCGCGTGACCGGCGCGGCACCGTCGCCGAAGGCCGCGTCGAGCCCGACGGCTGGTCCCCGGCGCGGCAGCCAGTCGGCGCGCAGGAAGTCGTTGACATGCCCGAACGGATAGCAGAACAGCCGCGGCGCCCGTGGTGCGAGCTGCTGCGCGAGGAAGTGCTGCGACTGCGCGATCTCGAACTCGGCCTGCGCGTCGTTGGCCACGGCGTGGAAATCGCCGCGCATCAGGTCGTGCGGACCGGGGCTCGGCAGGCACGGATGGTTGTGGTCCCAGCTGTGGTTCTCGATCGCGATCAGGCCGCCGTCCAGTGCTGCGCGCCACCAGCGCGACTGCATCCAGTCGCGGCCGACCAGGCATTGTTCGTCCATGCGCCGGCGCGCGACCGGGTCGGCGATCACGAAGGCAGTCAGGTGCAGATCGGGCTGTGCGCGCTCGCCATGGCGCGCGCGGAACGCGCGCAGCGCGGTGTGGAACGCGGTCTGCCGGCCGTGGGTCGGGTGGTCGAGATCGTCGTAGTCGAAATTGCTGCCGTCGTCGCAGGTCAGCGCGACGCAGCCGCGCAGGTCGCGTCGCGCACGGCCCAGCCGTTCGTCCACGACCCACTGCAGTGGCACGATGCGCAGCCCCAGCGCATGGATCAGCTCGAGGTCGGCCGCAAACGCGACGTGATCATTGCCGGCATAGTCGTTGCCGGCGATGTTCACGCCGTGATAGGTCAGAATCGGAACCTGCATGACATTCCCGTGCGATCGAGCCGGGCGGCATCATACGCAGCGGACGCCGCCGCGGCACGCCTGCGATCGGTGGCGCCACGCTGGCGCCAATTTGGGCGGTATTGCCGGGGCCAATCGCCGCGCGGATGCAGTTTGCCGGGGGCGCCGCTAGAATGCCGCGCTGCCCTGCGCTCAGGGCTTCCGTCGCTTCCTTTCCCCTTCGTTTCCCGCGCGAAATCCGGAACTTCCATGGCCGCCAGCACGCTCAATCCCTACGATCTCTACGATGTCCGCTCGATGCTGTCCGACGAGGAAGTCATGGTGCAGGACACCGTGGCGCGCTTCACCGACGAGCGTGTGCTCCCGATCATCGGCGACTGCTTCGACAAGGGCGTGTTCCCGACCGACCTGATTCCCGAAATGGCCGAACTCGGTCTGCTGGGTTCCAGTCTGCCGACGGAATACGGCTGCGCTGGCATGAACGCCGTGAGCTACGGCCTGATCTGCCAGGAACTCGAACGCGGCGACTCGGGCATCCGCAGCTTCGCCTCGGTGCAGTCCTCGCTGTGCATGTATCCCATCTACGCCTACGGCAGCGAAGAACAGCGCCGCCGCTGGCTGCCCGACATGGCGGCGGGCAAAGTCATCGGCTGTTTCGGCCTGACCGAGCCGCACGGCGGCTCCGATCCGGCCAACATGAAGACCAACGCGAAGCGCGACGGCGGTGACTGGATCATCAACGGCGCGAAGATGTGGATCACCAACGGCAATCTCGCCCATATCGCCGTGGTCTGGGCCCAGACCGACGAAGGCATCCAGGGCTTCATCGTCGAAAAGGGCATGCCCGGTTTCGTCGCGCAGGAAATCCACAAGAAGATGAGCCTGCGCGCGTCGGTCACCTCGGGGCTGTTTTTCGACAACGTGCGCGTGCCGGACGCGAACCGCCTGCCCAATGTGAAGGGACTCAAGGGGCCGCTGGGCTGCCTGACTCAGGCGCGCTACGGCATCACCTGGGGTCCGATCGGCGCGGCCATCGCCTGCCTGCGCGAGGCGACCGAGTATTCCAAGACGCGCGTGCTGTTCAACCGGCCGATCGCCGCAACGCAGAGTGTGCAGCTCAAGCTTGCCGACATGGCGCGCCGGATCACGCAGGCGCAGCTGCTGTCGCTGCAGCTGGGCCGCCTGAAGGACGCCGGCAAGATGCAGCCGACGCAGGTTTCGCTCGCGAAGTGGAACAACGTGCGCATGGCGCTCGACATCGCCCGCGAAGCGCGCGACATCCTCGGCGGCGCCGGCATCACGACCGAGTACTGCCCGATCCGTCACGCACTGAATCTCGAGTCGGTCATCACCTACGAAGGCACCGAGACGGTGCATCAGCTCGTCGTCGGCCGTGAACTCACGGGGATCAATGCGTTCTGATCCGCGACCGCCGGCGCTCGCGATCGCGTAGTGCCGCCGGAGTCTGCGTGACAAGGGGGATCTGGCCATGTGGGCCGGGCTGTGGTGGGTCCTGGTGCTGGTGATGTATGCGTCGATGGCGGGCGTTCATGCCGCTTTTTCGGTGACGGCAGCGGCGACTGGTCCGGCGTGCAGCGCTGGCTGGCGCTGCTGGTCGTGTATTTCGTCGGCGCTTTGCGCGTCGTCGACGCGCTGGCCTGCCAAGTCAACCGCGCGTTTGGCGACAGGCGCTCCGAGTGACGGAGTCATGATGCATGTCTGAGATCGAGATTCGTACGGAGCGCCTGCTGCTGCGCCCACCGCGCCTGGAGGACCTCGATGCCTGGGCCGCATTCGCGGCAGAACCGGAAACCATGCGCTACCTCGGCGGCGTGCAGGGCCGCTCGGCTGCATGGCGCGCGCTGATGTGCATGGCCGGTTCCTGGCAGCTGCAGGGTTTCGCCATGTTTTCGGTGATCGAGCGCGAGAGCGGCCGCTGGATCGGCCGTATCGGCCCCTGGATGCCGGCCGACTGGCCCGGCACTGAAGTCGGCTGGGGGCTGTCGCAGGCGGGGCAGGGCAAGGGCTATGCGATCGAGGCGGCGACCGCGGCGATCGACTGGGCGTTCGACACGCTGGGCTGGACCGAGGTCATCCACTGCATCGATCCGGAGAACCTGCCGTCGCAGCGGGTCGCCGAGCGTCTCGGCTCGCGCAATCTGCGCCGCGTGAAGCTGCCGGCGCCGTACGACAGCATGATCATCGACGCCTGGGGCCAGACGCGCGACGCATGGCGTTCCCGGCGCGCCGCGCTCAGTCCGCAGTGATAGCGCCGCATTCACAGCAATCGATTCGACCCGGAGCACACGCATGCTGACCGTCTACGGAATGAAGGCGTCGGGAAATTGCTACAAGGTGGAATTGTTGCTGGAACAGCTGGGGCGTCCGTACCGCTGGATCGAGGTGGACAGCGCGGCAGGCGAGACACGCACTCCGCAGTATCTCGCCATGAACCCGAATGGCAAGGTGCCGCTGCTCGAGGTCGAGCCGGGCCGCTGGCTTGCCGAATCGAATGCGATCCTGTGCTACCTGGCGGAAGGCTCGCCCTACTGGCCGCAGGATGCCTGGCAGCGCGCGCAGGTGCTGCAATGGCTGTTCTTCGAACAATACAGCCACGAGCCTTATATCGCGGTCGCGCGGTTCATTTGCCGCTGGCTTGCGCCTGATCACCCACGCCGCGCGGAACTGCCGCGCCTGCACGAGCGCGGCGCCCAGGCGCTGGCGGTGATGGAACGGCACCTTTCCGCGCAGCCGTTCTTTGCGGGCAACGACTACACCGTTGCCGACATCGCCCTGTTCGCCTACACGCATGCGGCAGCCGACGGCGGCTTCGATCTCGACGCCTATCCGCAGGTACGCGCCTGGCTGAATCGCGTGCGTACGCAGCCGGGGTTCGTGGCGCAGACCGCGAACTAGACAAACAAGGGAGTCCCCCCGGCTCTGCCGGGGAGGCAGCAGAAGTTTGACGTATCCGAAAGTCCATCGGGGGAAACTCCAGGCGTGAGCCGCCAAGCACACGAGCTGGAGAATCCACCGATGGACGAGTACGA
>BTVG01000040.1:0-29825 GCA_045864815.1 Rhodanobacteraceae bacterium
AGTCCGGCCACCAGCACCAACACCGCCCCCCATCCCCTACGCCACGCGTCCGTGCGCGCAGCACCGGCTCGCGCCGGGACCTTACACCGTGCCATGCACTACCCCTGAGTAGTCCGATCCATCTGCACCACTGCGCGCAGAACGCCGAGTATCTCAGGGCAACTGTGACGCACGCCATATTTTTGGCGCCACAATGATTCAGATAACGCGTTATTTACAGGTAGCCGTGTGCATAAGGCATGCGGGGACAAGGTTGTCCGTGTGGACACGGGCGCATCGGCGGAGTTGGCGCACCCAGCACCCTCTCGCGCGGGCTGCGCGGCGGCCCGGGTCTCAGCGCCGCATCGACACCGGCAGGTAGCGCGTCGGCAGGTTCGAGGATTCGGTCCAGTTCTGCTGCGCGTCGGCCTGCATCGTGATTTCGGCATCCGTGATGCGTGCGCCGAGGTTGCGCAGGACGCCGCGGATCTCGCAGGTGTCGCCGAATCCCCTGAATTCGATGCGTTCGAGGTAGGCATCGGCATAACTGTCGGCGGCGCCGAAACCGTCATCGCCGTTTTTCGGGCAGCGGTTGTTGGAAAGATAGAACTCCGCCACGTTGACGCGTTGCATGGCCATCGTGCGATAGGCCTGCATGACTTTCGCACGCACGGTGTAGTCGCTGTATGCGGGGATCGCGATGGCGGCGATGATGCCGCCGAAGACGATGAGACAGCCGAACAGCACACCGAAGACGATCAGCACGATCCTGGTGCCGTTGCGCTTTGGCGGCTCGCGACGGGCCGGAGCCGCACGCGGCACCGGCGGCGGTGCACCGGCGATGCCCAGCTGTGCAGCAACCTGCGCCAGCGGCACCCAGTTGGGCAGCCGCTCGTGCCAGACCAGCGTGCCCATGTCGATGGTGCCGCGGCGAAACGCGGCGACGAGTTCGTCGGGCGCGACCGGCCCCTGCTGCTGCCGTTGCCGGTCGGCGTAGTACCACTGCTGGGCCATTGTCGTTCTCCCCGGACCATCTCGCAGTCTAGTGGCGGACGCAGGCGCTTCCAACGCCCGCCGGGTTCACAGCCGCGCGGCGCGCTTGACTGCGAGGTAGTGCTGGACGAGCGCGGCCGGAAGCTCCGCGCAGGTCACGTCGAGCACGTCGGTGCCCTGCGCGCGCAGGGCCTCATGAGCCAGCGCGCGCTGCTCGATGTACTGGGCCAGCGCACCGACCCCGATCGCGTCTGCCAGATTGGCGACGGGCTGGTCGAGGGGCCGTTCCAGGGCCTGTTCGCGCAGGCTCGCGACGCAGACAAGATGGCGTTTCTGCAACTGGCGTACGGCGCTGAGCAGGTCGTCGATGTCCTCGTCGCGCATGTTGGTGATCAGCAATACCAGCGAACGGCGCTGCTGGCGCAGCCCGAGCTGCTTGGCCGCATCCAGGTAGTCGGTCGCGAGCGGCGTGGCATGCAGGTCGAACGTACTGTTGAGCAGGGCGTCGATGGTGCCCAGGCCGCGACGCGGCGCGAAATAGCGGGTCTCGCCGCCGGCGGCGAGCAGGCCGACACCGTCGCCCTGACGCAGCGCAATGTAAGCCACCATCAGCGCGGCATTCAGGCAGTGGTCGAAGTGCGCGAGGTTACCGTCGCGCGCGAGCATGCGGCGCCCGGTGTCGACGAGCAGCAGTACCTGCTGATTGCGTTCGATCTGGTAGTCGCGGGAAATCAGCTTGCGTGCCCGCTGGCTCGCCTTCCAGTCGATCTGGCGCAGCGCGTCGCCGTTGCGGTACTCGCGCAGCTGCTGGAACTCCGTGCCTTCACCGCGGCGGCGTTTCAGGTGCGCGCCGACGACGCGCGAGGCACGTTCGGCACCGACGAGCGCGAGCTTCGCGAGCGGCGCGAAATTCGGGTAGACGCGCACGCTCTGCGCCAGCGGAACGCGGCGTTGCTGACGCCAGAGCCGCAGCGGCGACAGCAAGCGCACGTCGCAGCCGCCGAAGGCAAATGCACCGCGTTCCGTCGGGGTCAGCCTGTACGTCAGCTCGATCTCGCGTCCCGCGGGCAGCGCGACGCGGCGCGGCAGGCCGAACACGGGCCAGTCGCCCGGATGATGGTCGTGGATGTCAAAGGCCAGCGTACGCGCGACGGCGCTGCGCAGGCGCAGCACGACAGGCCGCTCGACGCCGACCGGCACGACCTGCGGCAGCTCGCGTTCGATCTGCGGCGACGGCGTGCGGCGCAACGCGAAGGCGTCCGGCAGCGCGATCGCGACCAGCAGCGCCGCCGCGGCCAGCGGCAGGCCCGGTGGCGCGAAACCAATGGCCGTGAGCACGCCCGCGAGCGCGCACGCGACGAGCGCCGCGATCAGGGCCGGCGCCGGTCTCATCGACGCGGCGCTTCCACTTTCGTCAGCAGCGCTTCCAGCACGTCGTCGATGCGGCGTCCTTCGATCTGCATTTCCGGCGACAGGCTCACGCGGTGGCGTAACGCGGGCTTGGCCACATTGCGCACGTCATCGGGCGTCACGAAATCGCGGCCGTCGAGTACCGCCTGCGCGCGTGCGGCGCGAACGAGCGCGAGGCTGCCTCGCGGCCCCGCTCCCATGCTCAGACCCGGCCATTCGCGCGTCGCGCGCGTGACGCGCACGGCGTAGTCGAGGACGACCGGGTCGATGGCGACGAGTGCCGTGCCCAGTTGCATCGCGACGATGTCTTCGGGCTTCGCGACGGGGCGCACGCGCGACAGGTCGAAGTCGCTCGCACTGCGGCCGTGGCTGACCGCATTGACCATGCGCACCTCGTCCGCATGCTCGGGATAGTTCATGAGGATCTTGATCAGGAACCGGTCGAGCTGGGCCTCGGGCAGGGGATAGGTGCCCTCCTGCTCGATCGGGTTCTGTGTCGCGACCGTGAGGAACGGTGGCGTCAGAGCGAAACTGCGCGACTCGATGGTGACCTGCTGTTCCTGCATGACTTCGAGCAGCGCAGCCTGCGTCTTGGCCGGCGCGCGATTGATTTCATCGGCGAGCAGCAGGTTCGTGAATACCGGCCCGCGGCGGATCTTGAAGCTTTCGGTCTTGGGATCGTAGAACGCGTGACCGCTGACATCGCTGGGCATCAGGTCGGGCGTGAACTGCACGCGGGCGAAATTGCATTCCAGCGCGGTTGCGAGCGCCCGCACGAGCAAGGTCTTGCCGAGGCCGGGCACGCCTTCGAGCAGCACGTGGCCGCCCGCCAGCAGGGCGATGAGCAGCTGGTCGAGCACTTCGGTCTGGCCGACGAAGGCTTGCGCGATCTGCCGGCGAATCGCGTCGGTACGTTCGACCAGGGTGGCGCCGGTGATGGCCACGCGGACTTCGGTGTTCATATCAGGGCTCGCAGGTGCATGAGGGTTCGGATGGCGGCAATGAAATGTTCGGGTCGCGCGAGGTCCTGCGGCTGCAGCGCCTGCCGCACGCGGGCCGCCGGTATCTGGTGGCGCTCGGACAGGGTCTGCACGAGCGGATCGAGCGCGAGCGCCGCCGTCACCGGATCACGCCGGCGCAGGCGCAAGCGGAACGCGCGCAGCACGGCCGCGTGCAGCGCCGCCCCCCGGTGACGCGCGAACGCGAACTCACCCGCGGCCTGCACGTGCGCGAGCAGCGCACGCTGGTGCCGCGCGGCCAGCGGCAGCACGGGGCCCAGGCGCTGGCTCTGTGCCCACAGCCAGCCGAGCAGCGCGAGCGCCAATGGCAGCAGCACGTACCAGCCCTGGCGCACGAGCAGCACGTGCCAGGGGGGTGTCTCGGTCGCATAGACCAGGAACGCGCGGCCCCTGCCGAGCGCCGGGCCGATCAGCTGCCACGCCAGCGCCGCATTGCCACGCTGCTCGAGCGCGTCGTTGTGCAGGAAGTCGAACTCGGCGGCGACCAGTATGTCCCCTTCTCCCCAGGGATGCCGGCCGAACAGGAAGCCCTGCTCGCCGTTGCCCCAGAGCCAGTCGAAATCGCTTTCATAGTCGCTGTCCGTGGTGAAACGGTATTGCGTGCAGAACATGCCGCCGCTCGCATCGTCGTCGGCCTCGCCCGGCGCGGCGGCAGCCTGGCCCGCGGCGCTGGCGTCGGCCGGCGTTTCCTGCGGCGTGCCGCGTTCGCTCCAGCTGAGACAGCCGAACTCCTTGACAACGCCGAGACTCAAGGTGTCGAGCAATTCGCCGGGCCGGCCCTCGTCACCCTGCGGCAGGCGAAACGCGAGGTGCCCGCCGCGTTCGACCCAGTCCATGATCTGGTCTGTCTGAGCCGCCGGAATATTGCGCACGTCGACATCGAGCAGCAGCAGGTCGTGCGGCGCCAGCGCCATCGCCGGCAGGTTCAGATCCGCACGCGACGTCGTTTCGATTCCGCGCGCCTCCAGTGTCTTCTTCAGGGCGAACAGCGGGTTGTAGCGCGCCTCGCCGCGCGGCGGCAGGTCGATCTCGCGCTCGACGCGGTGGAACGTCATCAGGAACGCGGTGACGATGAGTCCGAGCACCAGCGTCGCGACTGCGCCGATGATCAGGTTACGCCGGCTCATGTGCCGGGGCTCCGGCCGCCGCTCCAGGCGGCGAGAAGCCCTTCGACATCGCCCGCAGTCGGCAGCCGGCGCGCATACGCCGCGGCCTGCCAGCAGCGCACGATGCGTGCGAACAGCTGCGCGTAGTCTGTGTCGGCGAGGCGCCGCGACCGGCGCAGGCATTCGGCTTCGGTCGCACCCGGCGGCAAGGTGGTACCCAGCGATTCGTCCAGGCGCAGCACTGCGGCGCGATACAGCAGCGCAAGCGCATCGCGCTGACGGCCCTGCTGCCACAGCGCGCGGACTGCACCTGGCAGATCGTCGGGTACGCCTTCGGGCAACGAGATGTCATGCACCGCCAACGCATCGGGCGCGCGCTCGCGCTCGAAACGCTCGCTGATCCAGGGCAGCCAGACGCGGTGGTAGCGGATGAGCAGGGCCACGAGCAGCGCCAGCAGTACCCACAGCGCATTCTCGGCGATGAACGCCACAACCCCGCCGAGCGCCTCGAACCACAGCCGTACCGGTGATTTCGGCGCGATCGGCTCGGCCGCATTCTCCGCCTTGCGCTTGTCGCGCAGCTCCCAGACGAACTGCGTGGTCTTGGGATTCAGATCGGGATCGGCATAGGCCTTCTTCACCGATGCGTCGAAGCCATCTTCCGGGACGAACGCACCGGCGAACACCCGACGCAGGCTCTGCGGCGGTATGTCGGCGTCAATCGAGTCCACGGTGTCCGCCGCGGCACCGCCGACCTTGTCGACGGCCGTATCGTCCCCCGCGCGGACCGATGTGGTGAGCAGCAACACACCGAACAGGAACGGCAGCAGGGCCGCCGCTGTTGCGGTCAGGCGCGCGGCGAGGCGCCGGAACGCGAGCTCCACGTCCCAGGCTTCGAGCTGCGTGCGCCGGTTCAGGTAGAGACCGAAGCCGGCACCGACGTAAAAGGGTTCGATCAGGCTCATGGACAGCCAGCCGACCAGATTCCCCAGGCACTGCGCCCAGATTGGCGGATTGTCGAACAGGGTGCTCCAGAACTGCTGCGCGGCGTCGCTGAAGAACTCTACCGGCACGAACATCAGCGCCAGCAGCAGTACCGCGAGCGACAACACGAAATCCATGTTCGCCGCGATCAGCGTGGTCAGCATGCTCGTGCCGCTCGCGGCGCGCTGCAGCACGCGCACGCGCTCGCCACGACGTGGCCCGGCGAGCCCCTCGAGCAGGTCGACCGGCAGCAGCAGCGACCGCGACGGATGCAGCCGCCGCCACGTCAGCCAGCCGATCATGCTGCGCCAGCCCCAGTGGCGTTGCGCACGCAAGGTCTCGCGCACGCCCGGCGCTGCGCCGAATACGGCACGTGACAGGATGAACAGCGGCGCACGATCGAACACCGGCTTGAGCCACCACATCACGAGCCAGGCAAGCCAGACCATGTCGACCAGCGCGGCACCGAGATTGAGCACCGCGAACACCGGCAGGGTCACGGCGATCCAGCTCAGCCAGATCGTGGCCGCATGGCGCCGCACCAGCGCGATGCCGAGGTCGGTCGCTTCCCAGGACGTGCGTGGCCGCAACGCGACGGTGAGGCCCTCAAGTCGCATGCTTCGCCCCGCGTCCACCGCGCCACAGCCACAACAGGATCAGCAGCCAGAGCAGGCCGCCGACACCGAACTTCACGGGATCCGGCATCCAGCCGATCGATGACCAGAACGCCTCGACGAACGCAGCGAACACCAGCATCGCGAAGATGCCGAGGGCGAGCTTCGCCATGTCGACACCGGCCTCGACGAACGCGCGGCCGCGGCTGCGCCGTCCCGGCGCGATCATGGCCATGCCGAGCTGCAGGCCAGCGCCGCCGGAAATCACGATCGCGAGCAGTTCCGGCGCAGAATGCCCCGCGACGAAGCGCCAGAATGGCCCGCCGTAGCCGATCGCGGTCAGATGCCCGGCCACGCCCCCCAGGAACAGGCCGTTGAACAGCAGCACATAGACCGATCCGATGCAGGCAAAGAAGCCGGCGGCGATGGTGCGGAAACCGATACTGACATTGTTAAGAATGTAATAACCGAACATTTTTATGTCGCTGCCACTCTCGCGGCCGAGCTTGGCGTCAGCATTGGCCGGATCGTACATGGACTCGAATTTCGCGAGTTCGGGGGCATCGAACAGCGCGTGGACAAGTTCCGGACGGTACTGCAGCGCGATGATGATGCCCACGAAACTGCCAAAGAACAGCAGCGCGGCAACACTCATGGCGCGCCAGTGCCGGCGCACGAGGCGTGGAAAATCGGCGGCGAAGAACAGGATTGCGGCCTGCCAGCGCGGCGGCTGCGGCCGGTACAGCACGACATGGCCGCGGTGCACCAGGTCCTGCAAACGGTCGACCAGCAGCACGCTGTAGCCGCGGCGCTGCGCGAGCGCGAGATGCTGGCAGGCCCGGCGATAGGCGGCCGGGAAATCGAGATCGCTGAATACGCCCTCGGCATCGAGCGCACGCTGTCTGGCACCCGGTCGTGCGCGCGCGCGCAACCAGGCGTCGAGCGCATTCCACTCCGCTTCGTGCCGCACCTGGAACACGTCCTGTTTCATCGTCACTGCCGCCCGAGATAGCTGCTGGCCATACCCAGCAGGCGCTGCACGCCAACCGCGCCGCGCGCGTGGGTGAGCGGCTGCAGCAAATTCGCGAGTTCCTGCTGACGCTCGGGCGTCAACTGCCGCGTACGCTCGGCGAAGGCCACGATCGCGCCCTGGTCCGCCGCCGGCAAAGGCAGCGGCGACTGCACCGCGGGCACGTTTGGCGCGGAACTGTGACCGTGCGGATTGTCGACGTGCACGACCAAGGTGTCGGCAACCATGTCGCCAAACCGGCGGCTGTGGCGGTCGACCAGCCCCGCGACGAGACCGAAGCCGTAGAACAGCGGCAGCATGTCCACGGTCCGCATGAGATTGCGCACGATCGACGGAACCCAGCCGACCGGCGTGCCATTGGCATTCACCACACGCAGTCCCAGCGCGCGCTTGCCCGGTGTCTGGCCATCGTTGAGCACTTCGAACAGCACCGGATAGAGCCAGAACAGCGCGAACAACAGGATCAGGTGCAACGCGACACCGAGATCGCCAAGCAGCGCCAGCGCGATCCCGAAGACCCAGACGACGACGAGGCGCAACGAAAAATCAACGGCCCAGGCGGCCGCACGCGGCATCACGCCGGCCGCGCGCAGGCGCAGCGAAATGCCCTCGGGCGTCTCGACGAGGGTCAGGGTATCGACGGGCGGGGACGGAGGCGTCGGGCTCAGACGGGCACCACGATCGTATCGGCGGCGCCGTGGCTCAGATCGGCGCCGGCCAGCAGCGCGGCATACGGATCGGCCGGCGGAATCGGCGTCGGTCGCGACATTTTTCCCTGTTCTCCCCTGACTTCCGGAATCGGCACTCTAGTCGCCGGTTCGCTGTGACCTCAATCCCTGACGCAATTTAGCCCGAAACAGGAGCATCCACGAGCGGGCGCAGATCCGGCGCCAGCGCCACCCGCTCGTCGAAGACGAAGCAGCCGCCTTCGTAGCCGAAGCCGCCGACCTGCTCGAAGTAGCCCAGGATGCCACCGTCGAGCTGCAGTACCTGCGGCAGGCCGTTCTCGCGCAGCCATAGGGCGGCCTTTTCGCAGCGGATACCGCCGGTACAGAAACTCACGACAGCGGCATCGGCGAGTGCGGGCGCCTGATCGGCCACGGCCGCGGGCAGGTCAGTGAAACGGTCGATCGGCAACGTCAGCGCCCCGGCGAAGCTGCCGAAGCGGACCTCCTCGCGATTGCGCGTGTCGAGCAGCACTAGCCGGCGGCCGGCATCGTCGCACCCCTGCGCGATCCAGCGCGCGAGGTCGGCCGGTGCGACGGCCGGCGCGCGATCCTTCGACGGATCGGCGTGGTCCCGGCGGAACGTGATGATTTCGGGTTTCAGCTTGAACTTGAGACGCGCGAACGGCGCGGTCTCGCTGCGGCTGTACTTGACGGCGATGGCGGCGAAACGCGGGTCGGCGCGCAGCTCGCCCAGGAACGCATTGATGTCGGCGCCGCCACCGGCCAGAAACAGGTTGATGCCCTCCGGGGCGACGAGCACGGTGCCGCGCAGGTCCAGCGCTTCGGCACGGGGCCGCAGCCGGTCGATCAGCGCCTGGGGCGCATCGACGGCGACGAAATGATAGGCAGCGATATTGACGATCATCCGCGGATTGTAACGGCAAGGCGCCGGAGCCGGCGGTAGCCGGCCCCGCACCACCGGACTGGCGAGTCACACTACCGCGATTGTCGGCGCGGCGCCGTACTCACGCGCGGAATATCGCATTTTCCACAAAGAAATCATGCGTGCACGCGACTGGGGCACGGCACCTGGCGCGCGCGCCGGGCCCGGCCGGTCCGGGGCGCTGCCCGACTCTGCTCAGAGAATCGCAAACTTGGCGATGAACACCAGCGCGATCACCGCCACGGCCGGCGGAATCTCACGCCAGCGGCCGGCGAGCAGCTTGATGCCCGCATAGGCGATGAAGCCAAAGGCGATGCCATGGGCGATCGAAAACGTGAGCGGCATCGCCAGCGCACAGATCAGCGCGGGTGCGGTTTCGGTCAGGTCGTCCCAGTTCAGCTCGGCGAGTCCGCGAGCCATCAGGATCGCGACGTAGATCAGCGCCGGCGCCGTCGCGAACGGCGGCACGGTCGAGGCCAGCGGCGACAGGAACAGCGCCGCCAGGAACAGCAGTGCGACGACGACCGCGGTCAGCCCGGTGCGACCGCCTACCGCCGTGCCCGCCGCGCTTTCGATGTAGGCCGTGGTCGACGACGTACCCAGCGCCGCGCCGGCGACGATCGCCGTCGAATCGGCGAGCAGGGCGCGGCGCAGCCGCGGCAGGCGTCCGCTGGCGTCCAGCAATCCGGCCCGGTGACTCACGCCGATCAGTGTTCCGGTCGCGTCGAACAGCTCGACGAGGAAGAACGTCAGCACGACCGTCACGAGGCCGGCCTCGATCGCCGCCGCGATGTCGAGCTGCAGCAGGGTCGGCAGCGGCGACGGCGGCAGCGCAAACACGCCGGAAAACCGCGCGTGGCCGAACGCGACGGCCGCCAGCGTCACCGCAAGGATGCCGATGATGATGCCCCCGCGCACCCGGCGCGCCTCGAGGCCGATGATGAGCAGCAGACCTGCCGCCGCATACAGCACGCTCGGTGCGTGCAGGTCACCGAGTCCGATCAGGGTCGCGGGATTCGCGGTAATCAGCCCGGCGTTCTTGAAACCGATAACCGCCAGAAACAGGCCGATACCGGCCGAGATCGCGAGCTTCAGTGAATGCGGGATCGCATCGACGATCCACTCGCGCACGCGAAACAGGCTTACCGCAATGAACAGGCAACCGGATACGAAGACGGCACCGAGCGCCGCCTGCCAGCTGAATCCCAGGCCGAGCACCACACTGTAGGCGAAGTACGCATTCAGGCCCATGCCGGGGGCGAGTGCAATCGGATAGTTCGCATACAGCCCCATCACTGCAGAACCCACCGCCGCGGCCACGCAGGTGGCCACGAACACCGCGTCGCGCGGCATCCCGGCGGCGGCGAGAATCTCGGGGTTCACGAACATGATGTAGGCCATCGCGAGAAACGTCGCGAGACCCGCGAGGCATTCGGTACGCACGTCACTGCCATTTGCACGCAGCTGGAACCAGCGCTCGAGCACGTTCGTCTCCGTTAGCCAGGGCGGACGGCGGAGCATTTCGCGCGAACCGGCGTTCGTCAATCGCCGGATTGATCGACGCCGATCACCGCCGGCGACGACGGAACCTCACCGGCGGAGAAATGCGGCAGCGGTTCCTGCTCGACCCTGCCGATCGATATGCGTCTGGCGCTCCGGGCGCATCGTCCGACCGGCCGTATCGAACGAAGGCAACCCCATCCCACCCATGCCCATCTGCCCCGTCGGGCGTTCAGGACACCCGGAACCCGAAGGTTCCGGGCGGCCGTCGTTCATCCCCTTGAAGGCGAGGCTCCATCGAGCGTTGAGCCCTCCCCTTCAAGGGGTGAAAGACCGTCGTCCAGAACCATCGGTTCTGAGGGTCTTTCACGCCCAACGGCCGGACGGGCTGGGTGCGGTTTGGCCTCGTCGACGGGGCAAGACCCGCGTCAAGACGACCGACAACGAAGTACATGGCGAATGCACCAGCCGGCGGCCAGGTCCCATCGCCTGTCACGTCGACGGGACCGGCCCTTCCAGGCATCAACGGCTCTCGGCTCGCTCTCCGCAAGAACGTCAGCACCCGTCGACCGGCGGCGCTCGCCCGTTCAGGGATCGAAGCCGTCCGCGAAAATCACGTCGCTCGTGGCAGTGATCGAAAAGTTCGGGGCCGAGATGTTGAAGAAGATGTTGCCGACGCAGGACACGCGTACGCGTGCCTGCGTCGTCGTGACGTTCGGCACCGTGATGTTCGCGCTGCCGTTGTTCGGGAACGTGCCGACGCTCAGCGGATAGGTCGTGCCACCGTCCGTCGAGAAATCGATACCGACCTGGCTGCAGGAAATCGGCGCGGCCGTCGTGCCGGCCACGTCCCAGGTCACGGCCTGCGTGCTGTTGCCGGCCCAGCTGACGGCGGTGTTCGGCGTGTTGACCTTGAATGGACCGGAGGTGACGACGGATTGCACGGTCATGTCGGCACTGTTCGTGCTGCCGAAGCCCGGCACGTTGTCGCGCACCGTCAGCCGGAACGTCATCGTGCGATTCGTGGTTGGCAGGATCTCGCCCTTGAGCGTCGCCCCCGCAACGAGGTTCGACAGTCGCGGAATCACGCGCACACCGGTCGCCGTCGGATTCAAGGAGCGGATGATGGGGCCGGTGCCCGGGTCGGTGGCGAGATTGTTGTTAGCCGCGCCCGTGTTGTTCTGCTCCCAGGCGTAGCTCAGGGTGCCGCCGCTGGTCGTGGTCGCCGAACCGGTCAGCACGAACGGCGTGCGAGCCGGAATGATGAAATTCGACAGCGGCGCGATGGCGGGCACCGCGTTCGGGTTGGTCGTCGTGTCGGAACAGCCCGCGCCGCCGCCGAAGGTGTAGCTGCGGATTTCGTTGAGACTGCTCGCGGTGAAGTAGGGATCGGAGTTCGGCTGCAGATCGTTCGCGTCGCAGATACCTGCATAGGCCATGATGGTCGAGCCGCTGCCCGGTTCGAACGCAGTGGGCCCGTTGCGGTTGCCATTGCAGGCACCGGTGGTGCTGTTGAACGTGTGATCGCCGCCGAACTGGTGGCCGAGTTCGTGCGCGACGTAGTCGATCCAGAAGGGGTCGCCGGTCGGATTGCCGGTGCCGGTCACGCCGTCGCCCTTGGCCCCGCTGATACAGATCACGCCCAGGCCGGCAAGGCCACCGCCTTCCGTCGTCAGCACATGGCCGACGTCGTAGTTGGCGCTGCCGATGACCGAATCGATATTGGCCGTGTTCACGTCGATCGCGTCGGGCGTGTTCGGATACGGATCACCGGCCGCGGTCGGATAGATCAGCAGATTATTGTTGGCGACCAGCGTCATGTGAATCGCGAAGTCGTTTTCATAAACCTGAATCACGCGATTCACGGTAGCGACGACGCCCGCAAGACCGGTCGCCACCGTCGCGCCGCCGGGCGGACTGACCGCCTCGACGTAGTTGTGATTGGCCGCCATCGCGAGCGCGTAGTTGCGCCGTACGGTGCCGGTCGTGACCAGTGGCACCGGGCCGGAGCGCAGTGCCGCATCGAGATGGTTCGCGACCGGCCGGCCGTGCACGCCGCAGGAAAAATCCCGGCCCGGCGCGACGTCGTCCCGCGCGAAACTCAGATAGGCCGCGCCACTCTCGCGACTCTGCGGCTGCACCATCCAGGTTCCGTCCGCCGCGAACACCATGGCCTGCAGTCCCAGCGGCGACACGTCGATACGCGCCTGGGTGCCGTCGGCCGCGATGCCGGCATAGCTTCTTATCTCCGGGAATTTCGCCGCGAGCTCCGGCGGCATCACGCCCGAATCCCGGAGCACGAAAGCGGTGAACCCGCCTTGCGGCTGCGGCAACGCGAGCGGTTCGCCGCGCCGGGCGCCGTCGTCGAGAAACGCATTCAGCGCGGCGGCATCGAGTGTAACGGCCCGGAATCGCTCCGCCTTGGGCGCATCGGCGCCGAGCGCACGATGCGCCGAATCGGTCCACAGCGCGGGGCCGTCGGCCGCCTGCGCGGTTGCGGCGGCGAGCACGAACAACGCAGCCGCGCGCAGGAAAAACGTGGTACGCATAAATCCCCCGAAAAAATACTGAAATGAAACCCCACGTTCATGCCGTCACATGCCGCCATGGCCAGAACCACCACCGACGCATACGCGGGGACCGTCGAGTATGGCGCCGTGAACGCATCCGCGCGCCGTACCGCGGGATGGAACCGCAACTCGGCCGCAAGGCGGAAAATACTGCGGAACGTGCATCGGCGCCCGATCACGCGCCGATGTGACACAGATGTCTACGTCGCCGGGCAGCGCGTGCAGCGTACGTAGACCCACCCGGCCAGCACGCCGCCGGCAACGAGGCAGGTCAGTCCGAGCGGAGACCGGGTGGCGAATACCAGCACGGGAATCCCAGCCAGACGGTTCGCGCTCGCGAGGGCCGCCCATACCGCGACGCCACCGGCGAGCAGGTACAGCGGCAGGCGTCGCCGCTCCTGACCGCGCGCGAGCGCACCCGCGACCATGAACGCCGGCAACAGGCCGACGGCGACGATCGCCGCGTAGAGCGGCCCGAAGCGATAGATGTCCTGCCAGGTCGTCCGCCCGCGCACCGACGGCGGAATCTCGAGGCCGAGCGCGCGCAGCGCGTCGAGGTTGAACTGGGTCTGCGCGATGGACCCGACCACGGCACAGGCGACCAGCGCGAGGGCGAATGCGGCCGCGCGCCGTCGCAGCGGGATCGTCAGTGCGCTCATGTCGTCCTCCGTGCCGGACCCGCAGCGTAAACCAGGATGACGGCACGGGTCAGCCGCAGCCGGCCCGCGGTTCTTCACGGCGCCCGTTTGCGCACGGCGCCAGCCGATGGCAGATTGCGGCGACCACTGCCTGCGGCACTGCCATCGCTCCGATGCTGCGCATCGTTTCCATCGTCGTATTGCTGCTCATCGCGAGCGGCGCAGCCGCGCTCGACTACCGCGTCAGTGTCGTCGCCGATGGGCTCGACCATCCCTGGTCGCTGGCGCCATTGCCCGACGGCAGCCTGCTCGTGACCGAGCGAGCCGGCCGCCTGCGTGTGATCGAACAGGGCCGCCTGCGCGCGGAGGCCGTGGCGGGTGTTCCCGCAGTGCTGTCCGAAAGCCAGGGTGGGCTGTTCGAGGTGCTGCCGGACCGCGACTTCGCGCAGAACCGCACGCTTTACCTGTCGTTCGCCGCCGGAACGCACGCCGCGAACGGTACCCGAGTTATCCGGGCGCGCTTCGATGGCCGCGCGCTCGACGAGCCGGCGACGATCTTCGCGGCAAAGCCACTCAAGCGCGGCGCAGTGCACTATGGCGCGCGCATGACCCAGCTCGGCGACGGCAGCCTGCTCATCGGTCTCGGCGATGGCTTCGAGTTCCGCGAGGAGGCGCAGAATCTCGCGAGCCACCTCGGCAAGATCGTGCGGGTGATGCCCGATGGCAGCGTGCCGGCGGACAATCCCTTCGCCGGCCGCGCCGACGCGTTGCCGGAGATTTACAGCCTCGGGCATCGCAACGTGCAGGGACTGCTCTACGATCCGCAGAGCCGCAGCGTCTACGCGCACGAACACGGCCCGCGCGGCGGCGACGAGATCAATCGCATCGAGCCGGGCCGCAACTACGGCTGGCCGCTGGTCACGTTCGGCCTCGACTACACCGGAGCGGCCGTCTCGCCCTTCACCGAGCACGCCGGCCTGACCGCGCCGCTGCTGCACTGGACCCCGTCGATCGCGCCCGCAGGCCTGACGCTCTACCGCGGCGAAGCATTCCCGCAGTGGCGCGACAGCCTGCTCGTGGCCGCGCTCGCGGCGCGGCAGGTCCGTCGCGTCGAACTCGTCGGCGGCAAGCCCGGCGCCCAGGAAATCCTGTTCGCGGAACTCGGTGAACGCCTGCGCGACGTGCGCGTCGCGGCCGACGGCGGCCTCTACCTGCTGACCGACGCCAATCCGGGCAAAGTGCTCAAGATCGACCCGGCGCGCTAGCGCATTGCCGCAACGGTTTCCCGTTTTCCGATGACGCCCTCCACGAAGGACCCACCATGATTCAGCGCTACGACGCAGGCCCGCGCATGTCCGAGATGGTCGTGCACAACGGCACGATCTATCTCGCCGGCCAGATCGCCGACGATGACGACGCCGACATCGCCGGCCAGACACGGCAGGTGCTGGCCGCGATCGACGCGCTGCTCGCGCGCGCAGGCAGCGACAAGTCGAGAATCCTGCGCGCAGAGATTTTCCTGGCCGACCTCGCCGACTTCGGCGCGATGAACGCCGTCTGGGAAGCGTGGGTCGTGCCGGGCCAGACACCGGCGCGCGCGACCGTGCAGGCCGCGCTTGCGAACCCGAAATGGCGCGTCGAGATCGTCGTGACGGCGGCCGCCTGAACGGTCGCTGCCGCGGGCGCTACTGGAAACCGTCGGCGAAGATCAGATCCGCGAGCGACGCCCAGACCGGTCCGTCGTCCGTCACCTGTATGCCCTGCACGCCGGCGTGCAGGGCAACCGGCGCGGCAGCGCCGAACGCGACGCTGCCACCGGTCGAACTCATGCCCTTCTGCAGCACCACGCCGACGCTGCCCTGCTGCGGATCGCTCAGGGTCAGCGTCCAGCTGCCGCCGTTGTCGGTCAGCGTCGCCGCGAGCTGGGCCGCGCCGACGTCACGGCCATGCACCACGTTCAGGAAATAGCTCTCGACACTGCCGCTGCTGTCCAGTTCGAGACGATGCTGGCCATAGAGTTCGGCGCCGGCCACGTCTTCGTTGATCACCCGATAGGTCGGACTGGCCGGCAGCAGCGTGATCAGCTCGGCGACCTGTTCGCCGACCACGGCGCTCGCGCGGTTCCCGGCCGTCACCGGCGGGGTCTCGAAATGCATGAGGAAGGTGCGCACGACGGAAGCAGCCGGCACGTGTACGGCCAGCGGGTCGGGCGTGCCGGTGCCTTCGATCGTGTTGATCCAGTTCGCCGTGAAATAGAACGGCAGCTGCGAGTCGCCGCTCGCGCGAAGTCGATCGAGAATCACGAGCGCATTGAAGCGATGCAGAAACAGGAACTCGCGAACGGCCTTGTCGGCGTACGGCCAGTCGACGCGGCGGCCGTTGGTGTTGCGATAGCTGCGCGAGAAATCGGTCGCGACGTACCCGAATCCGGGATCGTGATGCACGCGCACGACCTCGGGCAATCCATCGGGCTGATCGCCACGATCATCGCCGGGCGGAATCACGATCGGACCAGTGCCGACCCAGCGCCCGGTGGTGCGGCCCTGGAACAGCAGCCCGTTGTGAGCGACGTGATGCTCGGTGTCGATGGTGCCGTTGCCGGCGAACGCAGCGAGCGGCTTGGAATAGCCCGCGCTCTCCCGGGTGATCCAGCGCCCCTTGCGCCAGAACTGGAAATTGCCGGCGTCGCGATGCCGATGCTGCACGCCGCCCGGTGTCCCGAGCTGCAGGTGCAGCGCGCTCGCGTTCGCATCATGGCCGCTGCGCGTGTAGAACACGGCTGCACCCGGTGCAAAGTAGTCGAGGGGCAGCGCGGCCAGATCAACGGCCTGTCCGCTGCCGCCGAGTGCATCGAACATCCAGCTGCGGCCGGCGTTGGTCGCCGCGAGCCATGCGCGCATGTGCCGCGCATTGCCGCTGGCCGCATTGCGCTGCCCGAAATAGCGCGCGACGTCACCGTAGTAGGTGCGCACGTTGATCGGGCTGCCTTCGAAGAAGGTTGCGTCGTCATTGAAGGGAAACAGCACGTTGCCCGTCGGCGGCACGCCGGTGGTCCGCGTCGCGCCGGGCGTCGTGCCGTAGATCAGCGCATAGATCGCCTCGCGGAAATACGGCGTCTGCGCATAGGGGTCGTAGCCGAAGTCCGCGGCAGTCTGGAATGGCACGATCGGATACGACAGCGTGACCGAACCATAGTCGGCGCCTTCCGGAAACACGCCGCCGCGGCCGAAGTCCTGGTACCACGACGGAAACCAGTCACCGAGCCGCGTCTCGAGCGCATTGTCGATGAACTCCTGCGCACGCGGATTCTCGCCGTGGCTCGCGATGCCCCAGAGCAGGTTGTTACGCACGCGCCCCCAGAAATAGTTGTTCGCTTCCGACCCCTGGTTGGCGAAATCGTCGCCGTTGTCGCGGTCCATGTAACCGTTCCAGCGCGCGACGAGCGTGCTGATCTGGTTCGCACTCAGGCGGTGATGGCACCAGTCGTAAATCAGCAGCAGTGCTTCGCCCTGCTGACGCGTCGCGTCCCTGAAGCCGCCGATGCCGGCGGGGGCTTCCCAGGTCGCGAGATAGCTGACGGCCTGGTCGCAGTCGGTGGCGTTGTTGGTGAGCAGGCCGCGCAGCGCGCGGCCGAAGTTCAGCGTGGTCGCCTCGCCGGCGGGTGTGAACGGTGCCGTCTGGTAGTAGTTGCGCGCCTGCGTCAACCGCGCCGCATTGCCGTACCAGTTGCGCGGATGGCCTGCCGGGATATTCAACGAAACCGCCTGTGCGAGCGCGGGCACCATCAGCAACAGGAACAGCGATGCCGTGCGGCGCCGCAGGCACGTCGTGAGCAAGGTCGGTTTCATGGCGCGTATGGTAGCGGCCACTGCGATGCCGACCGTGGCCAGCACCGCAGTTCATTGCCGCCGCGCGCCGCTCATCGGGGTTTCTGGCGCGTCGCCGGTATCAGGTCCGTCAGCACGAGGGTCGCGGCGCTCGTCGTGCCCCCACGCGCATAGGTGACGACAATGCGCGTTCCGGCCGGCTCGCTGGACAGGTGGTCGCGCCACTGCGACAGGGTGCGCGCCGTGACTGGCTCGTCGCCGATGCGCAGGATACGGTCGCCGGCCGCAAGCCCCGCCGCTAGCGCCGGGCTCTGCGCCGCAATGTCGAACACCTTGAGCGTGTCACCGTCACGCAGCAGCGCGAGCCCGCTGCGATCGCTGTGGAAAGGGTCGGCGTAGTTCGCGTTCGGCGCCAGATACATGCGCTTGGCCGCGTAATCGAACGCCACCGTGAAGCGGCCGAGCACACGTCCGCCGAGATTCGCATCGACGTCCGGCGAGGCGAACGCGCCCTTGTCCCCGGTGTAGAGACTCGCGGCCACGTCGGGCAAGGCGAACCCGCCGATCTCGAGCTCCCCGATACGCACCGGCCAGGCACGCATCGGCCCGCCGACACCCCAGCCGGACACCTGCTCGAAGCGGGCATCGTATTCGCGCTTGAGATCATGCTGGCGCACGAATGGCGAATGCAGGTCGATGGCGGCACCCGAGCCGGTGTCGACGGCGATGCGCACACGGCGTCCGTCGATGCTGCCCTCTATGATGGGAATCCGCTCCGCCAGCGTGAACGGCACGGCCTTCGCACTGGCCGGCGGCGAAAACGCATCGGGCCGTGCCAACACCAGCTCGCGCTTGACGTAGTCGATCGTCACGCCGAAGCGCTGGAACAGTTCATACCCGATGACGCCGTCGAAATCCTCGCCCTCGACATCGGGCAACTGGCCGAAGTCGATCACGTAGAACAGCGGCTTCTCGAACGCGACACCGCCCAGGCGCAACGACGCAGCCCGCGCCAGCGCGACGTCGGCACGCGCCTCGCCGACGCCGCGACCCGTCAACTGTCCCTCGGTCTTGAGTCCCAGCCGCGCGATCGCGGCCGGCAGCAGGATGTTCACGCCGCCGGTATCCACCAGCATCTGCACCGGCCGGCCGTCGACTTCGGCCTGCACATGAATGTGATCGCGGACCAGGCGAAACGGGATGCGCGTGACACCGGAAGCATCGACGATGTGCGCCCCGCCGGCCATGACGGGCACCGCGAAATCCGCGTCGGCGACGGGCGCCTGCGTGGTGAGGCTGTCGTAGACGATCTCGACACGATTGGCCGCGTCGGCGCCGCGGTCGACGCTCTGGCGGAACGGGAGCCGGAGGCCTTCGACCTCGCGCCAGTCGGACAGCTCGGTCGTGCTGCGGTCCTGCGCCTCCAGCCCGGTGACGAAGCGCGCCAGATGCCCGCTCGCGTCGTCGAACCAGAGCTCGACCGCATCCCCGCCATCCGGCTTGGCCGTGACGACGGTGTAGCGGCGCCCGCCGTGCTCGCGAGCCTGCGGT
Source organism: Rhodanobacteraceae bacterium (assembly GCA_045864815.1). Taxonomy (GTDB): domain Bacteria; phylum Pseudomonadota; class Gammaproteobacteria; order Xanthomonadales; family Rhodanobacteraceae; genus Tahibacter. Next base: position 18,833 of record BTVG01000040.1, read on the forward strand.
GCACCGTAGTCGGCCCTGCCGCGCTGCGGATACCAGAACGCGCGGGCGCTGAGCCAGGCCGCGGTGCGCGCCTCCCGCTGCGCCGCGGGCGCATCGAGCCGCGCGACCTCGCCACCGGGATCCTGATTCCACGAAATCGAGCCGTCGTAGCCGTTGGCCCCCTGGTACAGGCCGAGGCTGTAGCGGGCCACGCTGCGTCCCGTGAGCAGGTCTTCGCGCGTATCGACGGAACCGCTGAGGCCGGCGGCCTTCATCGTGCCGCGACCCGTGAGCGCGGTGACCGCGTCCCAGCGGTCGCCGCCGCTGACCGCCCGGGCCCTGGCCAGCAGAGCCGCGGCGTCTGGCGCCGCCGCCGCGGCGCTTGACAAGAACAACAGCAACAGCGATAGCGCACGCACGAACATGATTTTCTCCCGTTTTCGCGCTGCGGCCGGCGTGACGCCAGGCCGCCGCACCCAGTATCGTTGTTATTGAATATTCGTTGTGATTTTCAATGAAGGCAACCCAACCGATGGCACAGCCACGCAAGCCCCGCCCCGCCGCATCCAGTCGTTCGGTGGAAAAACCGCGCGAAATCGCCCTACTGGCTGCGCCCGCGCGGCAGGAACTCGTCGACACGCTCGAAGCACTCGGCGGCGAAGCCTCCGTTGCCACGCTCGCCGCCCAGCTGGGTCGTCCCGCCGATGGCCTCTACTACCACCTGCGCCTGCTGGTCCGCGGCGGCCTGCTCGAAGAATTGCCGGACATCGGCCAGGGGCGCCGCTACCGCACGCGCGCGGACAAGGGCAAACGGCTGCAGCTGCGCTATCGCGGCGGCCGCAATGCCGGCGCCGCGGCCGTGGAAAAGGTCGGTTCGGCCATGATGCGCATCGCCGCGCGCGATTTCTCCGCCGCGCTCAAACGCAGCGACGTTGCCACCGAAGGCCCGGCGCGCGAGCTATGGGCATCGCGCAGCAAGGGCTGGGTCGATCAGCGCGATCTCGCCGAAATCAACCGGCTGCTCGCGCGTGCACTGGAATTGCTGCACAGGCCGCGCAGCGCCTCCCGCGACCGTCTGGTCGCTCTGGCCTGGGTGCTCGCGCCGCTGCCGGTACGACCAAGCCGGCGTGGACAGGACGAGGAGTGAGATCGACGCCGGTTCGGGACGGCTCCGCCGTCACTGGAATCCGTTGGCGAAGATCAGGTCCGTCGCGCGCTCGAAGGCACCGATGTCGATGGCACCGTCGGCGGGACGCGCGAGCGCGGCGCCGGGCGTGACGATTCCACGCAACGGCGACCAGGCCGGCGGAAACAATGGCCCCGGAAACGCGAAGGCGGGATTGCCCGCGGGCGTGCCGTTGCCGGCGTCGCGCAGCGCGCTGGCCTGGGTCGGGCGCAGGTCGTAGGTGGCCGTGTCCGTGAATCCGGGCGTCGTGCCGGTCAGCGTGCCGGCCCACTCGCCAATGGGCGGCACGAAGGTCGCCGTGCTTTCGATCCAGTTGTTGCTGCCGCGGATCTGCCGGCCGTCGGTCCATACGAGTTCGCCGTCGACCGCGCGGATGATGCGCGGCACGCCGCCGGCGGTCACGTCGATGACGTTGTTGTGCATTTCCACGGATTGCATTTCCTGGAAAATGCGGAACACCGTCGTATCCTGGCCCGACGTCAGCAGGATGGTGTTGTTGACGAAGCGCGCACGCCCCTTGCTCACGCCGCTGCCGTCGCCGCCGATGCGAATCACGGCGCCGAACGCCGGATTGCTGTGCACGATGACGTTGCCGACGACGTCCTGGTCCTCGCGCACGAGATCGCGCGTCCAGCCGTTCTGCTGCGTGGCCTCGTCGGGGCCTATGAGTTCCAGCTCGTGGTAGGCGGCACCCTGGAACCAGTTGTAGTGGATCTCGGCGCGCTCATGACGGCACTTGAGCAGATTGCCGCCGTTGCCGTCATGAACGTAGTTGTAGCGCATGCGGAAAACGGAACCCGGCCAGGCGATCTCGTCGCTCTGGATGTACAGCGGATGCTGCGAGGTGCCCGCGCCCGCGTCGTAGATCTCGGAGTATTCGAGCGTGAACGAGCCCGAGAACTGGTCCGTGCCGAGGATGCCGTGGCCGGCGCAGCCGTGGATCACGCTGTCACGCACCGTGACTTCATGAGCACCTTGCAGGATGCAGCGCGCCGTACCACCGGTGACCTCGAATCCCTCGAAGACCAGGTAGTTCGACTGGCGGAATTCCACCGTGTTGCCGGCTCCCTGGATGCGCGGGCGCTGGCCGTTCACGCGCAGCCCCCGTATCACGACCGGATTGCCGGCACTGCCGCCGTCGGCGGCCGGCACGATCACACCGCCGGCATAGGTCGCGTTGCCGTCGACCTCGACCAGGTCGCCGCCCCCGAGATCGACGGCAGCAAACAGCTGATTGAGCGAGGTGAACGGCCGCGAAGGCCCTACCTGATAGGTCGCAGCGCCGGCCGGCCCGGCCAGCAACAGCATCGGCAACAGACAGCGGCGCATGTGACGACTCCAGGGCAGATCCGGCGAGGCGGCGAAGCGTGCACGGGCGACGCCCACCGAACCGTGAAACCCGTGGCGAAGCACGAAACGAACAGCGTCGATGGTCAGATGCGCCGGATTGCCGGCATCTGGCGCTTTCGGCACCGGGCGGCGCGCTGGACGCTGCACTATGCTCGCGCGATCTATTTCATGGACTGAGCCGATGCGACTGAGCGACCTGATCCGATCCGCCGTGTGCGACGGCAACCGCCTTCAGATCGAGGTCGGCGACGACTGGCTGCAGGGGCGCAGTGTGTTCGGCGGCCTGCAGGCTGCCGTCGCGGTCGCCGCGATGCGCACGCTGGCACCGGATCTGCCACTGCGCACGCTGCAGATGACGTTCATCGCGCCGGTGCCCGCCGGCACCGTGCGCGCGGTCGCTGCACAATTGCGCAGCGGCAAGAACACGCAGCACCTGCAGGCACGCATCGAAGACGAGAACGGCGAACTGCTCGCGCTGGTGATCGGCGTGTTCGGCAGCGGCCGCGCGTCGCGCGTGCAGCGCGAGCCAGCGATCGACCGCGGCGGCGATTTCCGGACAGCTTCGCCGCTGCCGTTCCTGCCCGGCGTCACCCCGAATTTCATGCAGCATTTCAACGTGACGCTGCGCGACGGCGCGCTGCCGTTCGCCAATCGACCGGTGCAGGCCAATCGCTTCGCGCTCGACCTGCGCGACGAGGGCGCGACGACAGAATGGCACCTGCTGGCGATCGCCGACTTTGTGCCGCCCGTCGCGCTGTCGTGGATGGACAGTGTCGTACCGGGCAGCTCGCTCACGTGGATGCTGGAACTGCTCGCCGACGACTACGCGACGCAACCGCTGAGCGGCTGGACCGTCGACGCCGACCTCGTCGCGGCGCGCGATGGCTACACCAGCCAGTCGACCTGGATCGTCGCGCCGGACGGCCGCGCCGTCGCACTGAGCCGGCAGAGCATGGTGGTGTTCGCCTGAGGCGCGCACCGGCCGGGGATGCTCCGGCTCCTGCTGGCGTGCGAAGCAAACCCGTCACGCCCGTGCACGACTGACCCACCGGGCGGCAACAGGCGGCTGTTCGTCGCCCTCGACCACCGCCTATTCCGGCGCAACCACCGCGTAGCCGCGCTCGCGCAGCATGGCGACCAGCCCGTCGTCATCGAGGATCTGGCCTATCGGCAGCACGGCGAGCGAAACGGCATTGTCCCGCAGCGTGTTCTCGGCGGCGGCCAGCCAGGTCCGCGCGATGCGCTCGCGTATGTCGCCCATGCCGTGCTCTTTCACCGCCCGGTTGTTGAGCATCGCGTCGCGGCAGGCTTGGTTCTGATCGACGAACGGCAGGTCGCGCAGGGCGTCGATGTCGCCGACGGCCCAGGCGTTCGCGCGCAGCTGCATGGCAGGCAGGTCGGCTTCGAGCCGTTCGACGGTCTTGCGCAGGCAGTCTATGTCGTCGACATCCGAGCGGGAGAACTCGCGCAGCGCCGCGCGCGGTTCCTCGATCTTCACCTTGACGAGGGGGCGCTCGATCGCGACCTTGTGCTTTTTTGCGAGCTTTTCGACCCGGTCGCCGACACGGCCGTCGAGGCGCAGCCCGGCATCTTCGGTCGCCTCGACGTAGAGTTCCTGCGCGGCAAAAATCGGCCGGCGCTTTTCGACCGCGTTGCTGCGGCCGATGTACTTGCGCTTGAGCGGCTGCCAGCGCGCATAAAGGTCGGCCGGCACCACATCGGCCAGCATCTGCTTTCCGGGGTTGTTGCGCGCCTTGAGCAGACTCGGCAGCAGGAACAGCCCGGCAACCGCACCGCCGTCCACGTCGATCGTCGCCTGCGGCTGCAGCAACACGCGCTGCGCGCTGGCGATGACGCGCTCGACGTCGCGGGATTCCCACTCCATGCGCTTTGGCAACGGCGACAAGGTGCCGAGGATCCAGAGCACATGACCGTCCTTCGACACTTTCCACAGCCCGGGCCCGGGCTGCACGCCGCTGACGACGATGGTTTCGAGCATGGCGGCCGGTGCGGGCGGTGGCGCTTCGGCAGCGACGGATGACGTGGATGCGAGCAGCAGACAGCCGAGCAGGATCGTGCGCATGGATCGCCTTGTCGTTCAGGGTTGGAATCCGGCACGGACGGCGGCCGGCGACGCACACTAGGCGATGCCACATGAACGCCGCTCGTCCGTACGGGCCGTATCGCGCTCTATCGGTTACGGCATGATCGACACCCTCCCCGCGCCGGTGACCGCCGCATGAGCGACCGCCTCCACATCCGCCTCGCCGCCGGAACCGACGCCGAGGCACTGGCCGAGCTGCTCGGTGAACTCGGCTATCCGGCCGATGCGCTGCACGTGCGGAGACGTCTGGCGCGTTTCGACGGTGACCCGCACGCCATGGCGCTGGTCGCCTGCCGGGAGGGCCGGGTCCGTGGCCTGGCGACCGCGCATGCTCATGCCGCGCTCAATCGCGACGAACCCGCGGTGCAATTGACCCTGCTCGTGGTCAGCGGCGCGCTGCGCGGCGGCGGCATGGGCCATGCGCTCGTCGCCGCCGCCGAATCCTGGGCCGAACGCCAGGGCGCGCGCCGACTGGTCGTCACGACGGCGGTGCATCGCGCGGATGCTCACGCGTTCTACGAACGCCTCGGCTACATACTCACGGGACGGCGCTATACGCGTACGTGGTAGCTCAGGTCAGGTGCGACGCGAGGCTGGCGACATCGCCGTCCCAGACCCCGAAATAGCTGCGACCACGGCGCTCTACCGGATGATCCGGCCCACGCGGCAGCATCTTCAGCGCGCGCTTGCCCTCGAGCCACAGCGAGACGGTGTTGATCACCCGCGTGTCGCGGCAGACGCGGCCATGATCGAGCGCGCCCGCGAACGCTGCCAGCGTCACGCCGGGGACGGCCGCGCTGCGCAGGTGCACGCGGCCGTCGCCGAGTTCGTCCTTGCGGGCGCCCGCGAAGTCGAACCAGTTCGGATTGCTCACATTCGCGCGCTGCACCGTCATCTGGTATGGCGTCGGCACGCCGACACCTTGCAGGATCAGCACGTTTTCCGCGTTCGCGGCGAGGGCCGCGTCGTCGAGCATGGGCGCCGGGCTCGCACCGCCATGCCGTGATCTGCCGCAGGTGAAGGCCTCGGCATCAGCGACGAAGCGCGCGTCGAAACCGCCGTTACCGTCGCGCACGTTGGCCTGCCAGTTGGCCGCGTCGAACAGATCGACCTGCGCTCCCTGCTCGTCGACGCAGCAGTCGGCGAAATGCGGCGTCATCTGGTAGACCGACGGAAAACTCCGCGCGATCTTGCGGTAGTCCTCGTCAGTGCCGAACCAGCCGTCACGTTCGCCCGCGACCAGCATCTGCGCTGCGGCCATCGAACCGCGGAACGGCGGTGCGATGAAGACCACGCGGCCGACGTCCGTGAACGGCTGACCGCGGTTGCGCAGCGCGAGCATGGCGCGCAGCACGAGTCCGCCCATGCTGTGCGTCACGAAATTCAGCGCCGCCGTACGCTTCAGGCGCCGCTGCCGTCCCTGCAGTTCTTCGCAGAACTCGACCAGCTTCTGCGCCGCATGCTCGATCGGGCGACGCCAGTCGTAGGTGAATACATGCAGCGACTCCGACGGTTTCCAGGCGCGCAGCTTGCCGACCATCTCCCCATAGGCGAAGCGGATCGGGCGTGACGGCAGCATGCGATGTCCGTCATTGGCCTCGAAGCGGCCGTCGAGCAGCGCGAAATCGAGGGGGTTCTCGAACGCGTCGCCGAACACCATGTCTTCGAGGCTCCAGCGCACCGGCCAGTCCAGTGGATAGCTGTCGGCGAGTTCGCTGCCCTTGATGCCCGGGATCAGTACGGTGGCCATGCCTTGCTCCCTGCGATCGTCGCGGGCATCGACTCTAGCAGGCCCGCGTCGCAGACGATGAAATGTGGGCTGGCGACGCGCGCCGGTGGCACGGCATCATGCGTGCCCGTTCCGGAGAGACCACCATGAGCGACAGCCTCAGCCCTGTTCCCGTGCTCGAGACCGCGCGCCTGAGGCTGCGCACGGTGCTGCGCAGCGATCTCGAGGCGATCTATCTGCTGCATTCGGATTCGCGGGCAATGCGCTACTGGAGTTTCGCGCCCTGGACCGAACGGCAGCAGGCGCATGACTGGTTCGCGCAGCGCGCGAGCCACGGCGAACGCGAAGAAGTCTGGCCCTGGGGCATCACCCGGCAGGACGACGACGAATTGTTCGGCATCGTCACTCTGTTCTCGGTCAACCGCGTGCAGCGGCGTTCCGAAATCGGCTACCAGCTACGGCCGTCGCACTGGGGCCAGGGCTACGCACAGGAAGCGCTGCGCGCGGTGCTGGGCTACGGCATCGATGCGCTGGAACTCGGGCGGGTGGAAGCCGACATCGATCCCCGCAACGAAGCGTCGTGCCGTCTGGTCGAACGTCTGGGCTTCCGGCGTGAAGGCTATCTGCGAGAACGCTGGCGCGTGAACGGCGAGATCACCGATACCGCGCTCTACGGCCTGCTCGCGCGCGAGTTCGTGCGCTGACATTCACGGCGGCACGGTCCGTGCGCAGGCGCGCGCAGGAGGTGCGGTTCGGGCATGCGCGGCGTGCGGCGGCACCCGCCCGGGTCGGCCATGGCTGTCGCCGCCGGACGATTACGCCAGCGTCCGCGTTTCCAGCACGACCTCGCCGCCATCCGCGCGCAGCACGCTGCCCTGCTCATACCAGTCGCCGAGCACGACACGTTCGGCACTGCGATCGCCGAGCGCGATGGTATGGCGGCCCGGGCGATGGGTGTGCCCGTGGATCAGGCGCGTGGCGTCGTGAGTCTGCAGCGCATCGCGCACGGCCTCGTCGGTGACATCCATGATCTGCGCCAGCGCAGAGCCCGTGTGCTGCCGGCTCTGTTCGCGCGCCTGGGCGGCGAACGCACGGCGCTGCGCGAGCGGCTGCGCGAGGAACGCTTGCTGCCAGGCCGGGTCGCGCACCTGTCGGCGGAATTTCTGGTAGGCGACATCATCGGTACAGAGCGTGTCGCCGTGCATGAGCAGCGTCCGCACTCCGCCGACATCGCGCCGCGTCGGATCGCTCAGCAGTGCCACGCCGGTGCGCGCGGCAAACGCGTCGCCGACGAGAAAGTCGCGGTTGCCGGCCATGAAATGGGTTGCCACGCCACTGCGCGTGAGTGCCGCGAGCGCCTCTTGCACGGTACGCGCGAGCGGTGAGTCATCGTCGTCGCCGATCCAGCTTTCGAACAAGTCGCCGAGGATGTAGAGGGCTGCTGCCTCACGCGCCTCGCTGCGCAGGAAGCGCAGGAACAGGTCCGTGATTCGTGGCCGCTCGTCGTCGAGATGCAGATCGGAAATGAAGAAGGCATCGGGCATGGCCGCCGACGATAGCGGCCGTGTCCGGGATTGGGAAGCAACGGAAGGGACCGGACGGTCCTGCGGCGCGGCGCGCGGCCGCCGATTGCCGTGTGTGCTGGAATCCGTAGCGGACGATCAGATCCGGCACCGAGCCAGACTCGAACGCGCCGATGACGCAGCTCCGGCCATTCCACGGACCAATCAGTGCAATGCCGGGCGCGTCGAAGCGCCACATCGGCCGGCCCCGCAGGCGTTGTCGCCTGCCGCGATTGAGCTTGATGCTGCAGTGCACACACGACTACCGCGGAGCGGACATCCCCAGAATGTCGACAAAATGTGAAGCCGGACACGTCTGTGAACCGCGTGTTCGTTGGGGCAGTACCGATGGCAACGCGCGGCCGGCCGACGGATTGTGCAAACGCACATAATCGACCCGAACATTCTGCACATCGGTCTATGGACGGATCACGACTCATCCTGTAAACCGTGGTCGGTTCGTACTTCGGGGGGAGTGCGTCGACGGCAGCTCCGCACCGCCTGCGGTCCGTGGCTGCCGATTTCGGGTCGCGATGAACGCGTGGCGGCATTCGCCCGGAGCCCTGTGCTCCGGCCCCTGCCTCGTGCCCGTTCGCGACGGGGGAGCACCGGACCCTACCGGTGCATTCGTTATACGAATGGAGAATGGGAATGTCGAAGTCGAAATTCGGCCGTCTGCCGCTGCTCGTCGCCGCGGCACTGGTCTGCAACCTCGCCACGACGGCGAGCGCCGAGGAAGAGTACCGCGCCGGCCGCGCCGTCGAGTTCACGATCGATCCGGCCAAGGGCGCCGACAAGAGCGTCGACTACGCTGCGCTGCAGGCGCTGGGTCCGTGGGACGACCGCAACTACAAGCTGACGGCGTCCGATCTGGCGCTGCTGTCCAAGAACGAGGCCGAGACCATCATCGCGATTCCGGTGTTCTACCGCGTCGAGATGCGCAAGGCCAACAAGGACCTGCCGCTGTTCGGCCCGGTCCAGTACCCGCGCAGCGCACTCAACGGCTATCTCGCGAAATATCAGGGCTATCGCATCAACGGCGTCACCTACCGTGCGGTCACGGCGGATGCGACGGGCCGCTACCGCGTGCACGAATCCGCAGCCGAAGACGAGGCGGGCCGCGGCAATGTGTTCCAGAACTTCCTGGGGGGCGAGAAGCGCATCACCATGCCGGCCGGCGCCGCCGAGTCGGCGGTCGCCATCAACCCGGTCAACACGAACATCGTGATCGCCGGCACGAACGGCCCCGGCACCGGCCAGAAGATGTGGCGCTCTACCGACGGCGGCGTGACCTGGGGCAGCGCCATCTCGCTGGCGGACACCTGCTGCGACCCGACCGTGGGCTGGTCGCCCGACGGCACCGTCGGCTACGCGGCGGCGCTGTCGACGGTCGTGGGCAGTGGCACCAATGTCTACTTCTATCGCTCCACCGACAACGGCGCGAGCTGGACGCGCAGCGCCACGCTGTCGAACCAGAACACGTCGGACAAGGAATACCTCCACGTCGACATGCACGCCACGTCGCCACACAAGGGCAACATCTACGTCGCGTGGCATGACAACAACGTGCAGAAGATCGCACGTTCGACCAATGGCGGCGTCTCCTTCGGCTCGACCATCACGCTCGACGGCAGCAGCCGCGGCATTGGCAGCGACATCACGTCCGACACGGCCGGCAACGTCTATTTCTTCTATCCGGCGGTTTCCGGCGGCTCGGTCAGCAAAGCCATCCGCATGTCGAAGTCGACTGACGGCGGCGCGACGTTCGCCGCGGCCACGACCGTGAGCACGACCAACGCCGACTTCGACTTCCCGATTCCGGCCATGGAGACGCGGCGCGCGTTCACCTACGTGTCGGTCGACACCGATCGCTCGGGCGGCACCTACAACAACAGCATCTACGTGTCGTGGACCGACACGTCGACGACCGAGAACAACACCAGCGCCACGGCCAACCACGCCATCATCCGCGTCGCGCGCTCGCGCGACGGTGGTGCGACCTGGCAGGTTTCCTCGCCGCATTCGAGCAGCGACGTCAGCACGGTCGACCGCTTCAACCAGTGGCTGTCGGTCGACCGCAACGGCCGCGTGTTCGTCATGTACTACGACACCCGCCACTCGACCAACCGCACCGGCACCGACGTCTACTACGCCGTGTCCAACGACGGCGGCGTGACCTGGGGCACGGCGACGCGCCTGACTACCGTCACCTCCCGCAACATCAGTGACTCGTTCGAGTGGGGCGACTACAACGGCATGGATGTCGCGCTCAGCGAAATCATGGCGATCTATACCGACAACCGCGATGAAGCCGGCGGCACGGCCCAGTCGATCGACGTGTATGGCATCGGCGGATTCGCCGGCTCGACGGGCAACCAGCCGCCCACCGCGAACTTCACGTTCACGACGAGCAACCTCACCGCCACCTTCACCGACGGATCCAGCGACAGCGACGGCAGCATCGCCTCGCGCAGCTGGAACTTCGGCGACGGCACGACGTCCACCGCGACCAATCCGAGCAAGACCTACGCGACCGCAGGCACCTACACCGTGACGCTGACCGTCACCGACAACGCCGGCGCCACCAACACGACCACGCGCCAGGTCACGGTGACGACCACGGCCAACCAGGCTCCGGTCGCGAACTTCAGCGTCGTGACCAGCGGCCTCACCGCGACCTTCACCGACAGCTCCACCGACAGCGACGGCAGCATCGCCTCGCGCAGCTGGAACTTCGGCGACGGCAGCACCTCGACCGCGACCAACCCGAGCAAGACCTACGCGGCTGCCGGCACCTACACCGTCACCCTCACCGTCACCGACAACGGCGGCGCGACCAACACCAAGTCCAGCGCCGTCACCGTGACCTCCACCGGCGGAAACGTGCTCGAGAACGGTGTGGCCAGGACCGGCCTGTCCGGTGCCGCGAGCTCCACCACCACCTACACGATGGTCGTTCCGGCCGGCGCCAGCGGACTTCAGTTCGTCATGGCCGGCGGCACCGGCGACGCCGACATGTATGTGCGTTTCGGCGCCGAACCGACGACCTCGACCTACGACTGCCGTCCGTACCTTTCGGGCAA
>BTVG01000041.1:0-29322 GCA_045864815.1 Rhodanobacteraceae bacterium
GGGCCCAATACCGAGCTATCGGGCCGCGTATGCGCCGCATAGGGGGCCGACGCTCACTCTGCCGGAATCCCGACGCGTCCCGAGAATGACCGGAACGTGTTTTCTGGGGAACCGGGGAGACAAGTCCGACAGGCTGCTAGCCCGAATGTCGTACGCCCGCTCTACTGCGGCGGCCGATACGCACAGTCTGACGCGCGCTGCTCCCTCGTGTCGGCTCGACGTGGCGTCGGCTGCGCCTTCGCCGCCACTCAGTCCGCAGCGCGCATGAGAACGGCGTCTCGACGGCCTCGTTACGCACGGATGTGCGACATGCGGGCTTGCCGGGAAGACGGGTTCGATCGCTACGGACCCGATCGTCACCAGCTCGTTTCGATCCAGCGCGCCGGGTCCGCCACTTTCTCCTTGCCCGGCTTGCCCTTGAGCTTGGGCAGCTTGAGAGGTTTTTCGGGCACCGCGTGGTCGGGCAACCAGTTCAGCAAATGCCGGATCAGGTTCAGCCGGCCGCGGCGCTGGTCGTCGAAGTCGACGAGGAACCAGGGGGCATGGTCTGCGTGGGTCGCCGCGATCATCGCGTCGCGCGCCTTGCCGTACTCGGCGTATTTCTCGCGCGCGGCAATGTCGATCGGCGAGATCTTCCAGCGTTTGAACGGATCGGCCGCCCGTTCGGCGAAACGCTCTTCTTGCCGTTCCTGGCCGACGGTCAGCCAGTACTTCACAAGCAGTGTGCCGGCGTCGCTGAGCAGGCGTTCGAACACCGGGCACTGGACGAGGAACTGGTGGTATTCCGCGTCGCTGCAGAACCCCATGACCTTCTCGACCCCCGCGCGGTTGTACCAGCTGCGATCGAACAGCACGATCTCGCCTGCGCTCGGCAGGTGGCTCACGTAGCGCTGGAAATACCATTGCGTGCGTTCGGCTTCGCCGGGCTTGGACAGGGCGACGATGCGATAGCCGCGGGTGTTGAGTGTCTGCGTTATCGCCTTGATGACGCCGCCCTTGCCGGCCGCATCTCGCCCCTCGAACACCACGACGAGGCGCTTGCCCTGTTCCATGATCCAGCGCTGCGCGTCGATGAGCTCGCGCTGCAGTGGCTCGAGTGCAGCTTCGTAGTCCTTGCGTTTCATGTCACTCATGGAGCCTTTCCTTGGAAATGGCCGTGCAGGAAGCGGAACGGCGGTACGGACGTCACTCGCGCAGCCGGGGCATGAGTCCGGCGAGATTGCAGGGTCTGGTGCGCGCGTCGAGTTGCGCACGGATGAGTTTCTCCCAGGCCGTGCGGCAGGCCGAGGTCGAGCCGGGCAGGCAGAACACGAACGAATTGTTGGCGAGTCCCGCGAACGCGCGTGACTGCATGGTCGACGTGCCGATTTCCTCGAAGCTGATTGCGCGGAACATTTCACCGAAGCCCGGCATGACCTTGTCGAGCAGCGGCTGTATCGCCTCCGGCGTCGAGTCGCGTCCGGTGAAGCCGGTGCCGCCGGTCACGAGCACGCCGTGAACGTCCTCGTCGGCGATCCAGTTCGCGACGATCGCGCGGATCCGGTATTTGTCGTCCCTGGTCAGCGTGCGCTCGCGCAGCACGTGACCCGCTTCGGTCAGCGCGTTGGCGAGATAGTCGCCGGAGGTATCGTCGGCCGCGGCGCGCGTGTCGGACACGGTGAGCACGCAGAGCGTGAGGGGGCGGAAGTCGGCGTGGGCAGTCATGCGCGAAAGCTAACCCAGGCACGCCGCCGAAACCACCGTGTTCCTCCAGGCCGTGGGGCGGCTTCCGGTCCGACCGCGTCGAGCACAGCACCTGCCGTCCCAGTGGCGGGTCTGTTGCGACACCGGCGGGGTTTGCGCCACCGGCGGCTTTCCCGGTTGGGGCGGCGGTGCATGCACAGAACGAAAGCGGCTGCGCAGTTCTGCTTCACGCCTGTAAATTGCGGCCGTCTGCGCGGGCAGGGTGGTCGGCATGTTGCGGTGCTGCAGACCCTGGCGGACGGCGTAACGGCGAGGCCGGAAGGTGCGGCTCATGCGCGCGCACCGCGTGCAAGCCATTGATGTTTTTGTTGTGTGACCTGGGCAGGCTGTTCTGGGGGCAGCTCTCATGCATCGTGCACTGCGACCATATCGCGATCTTTCCTGCCGGGGGCGCCCGGATCCATCGGGACGACAGTCAGTCGGGTCGCCCGGGTGACCCGCATCATCGGCGTCTCGTGGACGCCGCAATACTCTCGCCCGCCTTGCCGCAGGCGTGACCGGCTGCGCGGCCGGCGCCGGCACGAGAGCGATTTCCTGCGCCGGAATGTTGCACGGGGCTCAGGAACAGCCTCGGCCTGGACGAGCGGTCGCACCGAGGCGGCGGCACACAGACCGGCGCGCACGCCGCGGCTGGGTCATCGCAAGTGCAATCCGTCCTCGACCCGGCCCATGGCCGGTCCTTGCCATGTACTTCCGTCAACCGCTGACACCGATCGAGCCGCCCCATGCTTGCCCGCATGAATGGAGATGACGCCATGTTTCTTTGCGCCACCGCCGCCGCCGTACGTCGGCGACTCACGAAGACGCCGAGACTCCCGGCGGGCTGGAAGGCCGCGTTGCTGAGTGCCGCCCTGGCGCTGGGGGCCATCGCCCCGCCGGGTTGGGCCGCGCAGGTTCAGCACCTCAGTTCGCAGACCGCCACGGCGACCGGGGCCGGAGCCGCCGGCAAGCCGACGCTGGCGAGTTTCTCGATTCCTTCCGGGAAGAATCGTGGTCTCTTCATCTGGGGCACGTTCGAGCGTGATCACTGCTCACCTGCCGATACCTCGGGCGGGTTGTGCACCAGCGGCAACACGGCCGGTACCGGGCTTGGCGACAACTGGCCCGAGCCTCGCACCGGCACGCCGCCGGCCACGACGACGAACAGCCAGATCACCGCGCAGATCATCGGCCCGGGCGGAACGATCAACAAGCAGAACGCGCTCGTCATCGGCGGAACGCCGAGTGGAGACACTCGCTTCATCACCATCAGCACCTCGCCGAGCGGCTCTCCGGCCGGCACTGCGTTCTTCAGTGTCAGCAGTTTCCACATTGTTCTGTTCGAGACGGAGATCAACACGCTGCTGGGTGGCGCGGCTTCGGGCACTGTCAGCATCAGCTTTCCCGACGTCACCACCCCGTCGGGTGCCGGGGACGATGCGATGGTGTTCGCCGCGGTGTTCCAGAACGTCGAGCAGACGGTGACGGGCTTCGTGCGCAACGCGACCGCAACGGCTCAGGTCACCACCGGTACCCCGGGCAACTTCTCGCTTGCGCCTGCGGCTTACGATGCCGGACAGGCCCCTGACGAGGCCGACGACGGCAAGCTCATCATGGGCGCGAACGCGAGCACCGAAGGCTTCCTGCTGCCCGCCGGTCACGTTGCGCTTGCCACCGTTGCAACGACCAATGCGGCAGGCCAGTACGACACGCCCAACGGCAACGTCAACAACGAACCAAACGGATTCAGCGGCGCGGCCTATTTCCGCAATGGCGGCGCGACGCCGGCAAGCCTGTACACGCTGCAGGCGGCCGGGGCAGCCGGCACGCTTGTATACGGCGGAACCAACGCCTCGTTCCTACTCGAGTCCGACAACGCCGATGTGAGCGACGCGCCCATCAGCTACGGCAACTCGACCCACACGATTTCCGGCATCCGGCTGGGCGCGGCCGTCGATGCCGACGCCAGCCTGTTGAACAATGCCTCGGCGACTGGCGACGATGTCAACAACACCGACGACGAAGATGGCGTCGCGCTGGTGCCGCTGTTACCGATCGGCTACACGACGGTGGTGCCTGTCACCATCGCCAATGCAGGCGGGTTCCTCAACGCGTGGTTCGATTGGAACGCCGACGGGGATTTCAACGATTCCGGCGAGCAGATGGTGGCCAATCAGGCGGTCGCCGTGGGCGTCATCAATCTCAGCATTGCGGTGCCATCCGGCGCCGTCATCGGCCCGACCTTCGCCCGCTTCCGCGTCTGCACGAACAATACGGCGCTGGACAATTGCGGTACGCCGACGGGCACGGTCCAGTCCGGCGAAGTCGAGGACTACCAGTTCCAGGTCAACCGCGCACTGGTCCTGGACAAGATCACAGTCGGCGGTGCAGGCGGACCGTTCGGGTTCACGCTGACGAACACAGGGCAGACGACCGGCACGGTGAGCACCGCGGCGTCGAACACAACGACTCCGGTCGACGGTGACACCGGCACAGCCGGCACCCAGCCCTTCGGGATCGTTGCGCCGACCACGGCGGTCACTATCACCGACAACGCGCTGCCGGTTGGCTGGTCGTTGCTTGGCGCGACCTGCGTCAACGCATCGAGCTCGCCGGTGGGCAGTCTCACCGGTAGCACGTACACGATCACCGGCGCGGAGATTGCCGCGAGTCCGAGCTTCACTTGCACCTTCACCAACCGCAAGCTGCCGATCCTGCGGCTGCAGAAATCCCTGCCGACCGGGCGCTTCGCGCCCGGTGACCAGTTCCAGCTGTCGATCACCGGGAGTGGCGGCCCGGCCACGGTGACGACCAGTGGGACCGGAACGACCGCGACCGGTGTCGCCACCCTGAATCCAGGGGCAGTGGGCGCGCTCTACACCTTCGGCGAGGCTGGCGCATCGGGTGCCAACCTCGCCAACTATGCGACGACGTATGCCTGCACGAACGCCCTGGCGGGTGGCCAGACGCCGTCGGGTAGTGGGACGTCCTTCAACCTCACCCCGGTCGCTGGCGACGATCTCACGTGCGTGTTCACGAACGCCGGAGCGCCGCAGCTGACTCTGAGCAAGACGGCCAGTGCGAGTCCCTGGACCGTCGGTGTCCCGGCCAGCTACACGCTGCAGCTCAGCAACACGGGCACCGCCGCAACGACCGCCGCAGCGACGATCAGCGACACGATCCCGGCGGGTCTCACGATCGGCACCTTGCCGGCCGGTTGCAGCGCCGCCGGCCAGGCCGTGACCTGTACGGTCGCGAGCGGCCTGGCTGCGGGTGCCAGCACGAGTTTCGTGATTCCGGTGACGCCGACGACGGCGGCCGTGCCCAGTGTGACGAATACGGCCACGGTCACCGGCGGAGGCGATCCGGGCTGTCCAGTGGCGCCGCGCTGCACGGACACCGAGGGGCCGACCAGCGTGACCGGTGCTCAGCTGACCCTTGCCAAGACGGCCAGCGCGAGTCCCTGGACGGTCGGCGTGCCGGCCAGCTACACGCTGCAGGGCAGCAACACCGGCACCGCCGCGACGACCGCGGCGGCGACGATAACCGACACGATCCCGGCGGGTCTCACGATCGGCGTGCTGCCGGCCGGTTGCTCCGCGGCCGGCCAGACCGTGATGTGCACGGTCGCGAGCGGTCTCGCGGCCGGCGGCAGCACCAGTTTTGTCATCCCCGTAACGCCGACGACGGCGGCCGTGCCGAGCGTGACGAACACGGCGACGGTCACCGGCGGAGGCGATCCGGGCTGTCCGGCCGCGGCGCGCTGTTCGGATACCGAAGGTCCGACCCCGGTCGAGACGCCGGAGCTGACCCTGAGCAAGACAGCCAGCGCGAGTCCGTGGACCGTCGGTGTGCCGGCCAGCTACACGCTGCAGGTCAGCAACACCGGCACCGCCGCAACGACCGCGGCGGCAACGATCACCGACACCATTCCGACGGGTCTTACGATCGGCGTGCTGCCGGCCGGTTGCAGCGCTGCCGGCCAGACCGTCATCTGTACGGTCGCGAGCGGCCTCGCGGCCGGCGGCAGCACCAGTTTTGTCATCCCCGTAACGCCGACGACGGCTGCCGTGCCGAGTGTGACGAATACGGCGACGGTCAGCGGCGGAGGCGATCCGGGCTGTCCGGCCGCAGCGCGCTGTTCGGATACGGAAGGTCCGACGACGGTCAACGCGCCGGAGCTGGCCCTGAGCAAGACGGCCAGCGCGAGCCCTTGGACGGTGGGCGTGCCGGCCAGCTACACGCTGCAGGTCAGTAACACCGGCACCGCCGCAACGACGGCGGCGGCCACGATCACCGACACGATCCCGGCGGGTCTCACGATCGGCACCTTGCCGGCGGGCTGTACCGCGGCCGGCCAGACCGTGACCTGCACCATTGCCAGCGGCCTGGCGACGAATGCGTCGGCCAGTTTCGTGATTCCGGTGTTGCCGACGGCAGCGGCCATGCCCAGCGTGACCAACACGGCCACGGTCGGCGGCGGCGGCGACGCCGGCTGTCCGGCGGCGGCACGTTGCACCAGCACGGTTGTCACCCCGGTCCAGACGGTAACGGTAAGCGTCACCAAGTCGTCGACGCCGCCCAGCGGCACGCGGGTCGTACCCGGCGAGACGATCACCTACACCGTGCAGGCGCAGGTGGCCGGTGCCGCGCTGGTGGACGTGCTGGAACTCAGCGACACGCTGGGCAACGGCCTGGTCCTGCAGTCGGTGAACAACGGATCGTTCACCTGCAACGTCGCCAACCCGCTGATCTGTTCGTTGCCGGTCGGAACCCCCGCCGGTGCGTACGCCATCAGCTATGTGGCACAGGTCGGAGCGGCAGCGACCGGCAGCGTCGGCAACGTCGTGACAATCACGCGTGACGGTGGCGATGATGCAGCGGACTGCAGTGCCTGTACGACGACGCACCCGCTCGCGAGTGCCGATCTCGAGATCCTCAAGACGGTCGACAACCTTACGCCGACAGTGGGCTCGACGGTCACTTTCACGCTCACCGTGCGCAACATCGGCCCAGACTCCGCGACGAACGTGGTGGCCACTGACGTTTTGCCGAGCGGGTATGTGTTCGTCAGTGCTTCAGCGACGCAAGGTAGTTTCGCCGCGCCGATCTGGAACATCGGCACGCTGGCTGCGGGCCAGACGGCGACGCTGCAGATTCGCGTGCGGGTCAACCCGTCTGGCGACTACCGCAATGAGGCGTCGGTACGCTCGGATCTGAGCGATCCGGTGATGAGCAACAACACTAACGTCGTCATCGTCGTGCCCCGTGGTGGAACGCCGCCCGTGCCGGTTCCCGCCAGCTCGCCGCTGACCCTGCTGGCTCTGCTGTTGCTGCTGTCGGGGCTCGGGCTCCGCGCGGTTCGCCGCTGCGACGTCTGATGTCGGGACGGCGGGACTCGAAGTTCGAGTCCCGCCGGCGCGCCGCTGCGGACCCGCACCCTGGCGTTTGAGCGGGCCCGGATTCAACAGGCTCCGCACTGACGGGTCCTGCGAGGAAGAACACCAAACCTGGCGCGTATTCCGGCTACGCATCTCATCAGCGTCGGCCGCTGCGCGACCTGTCATGGCGCGCCCATCCCGAGCCGCCCGGCCCGCGCCGGGCTTCAACTGCCTCCGGGCTGCAGCGGGCTGCGATCCTGACCAATAGCGCACGTCACCAGTGGCTCTGGTGTCTCCGAGTGCATGGGCGGCCGGAGAGGGGCCGGGAGGGCTTGGCCGGATACCAGCGACCCCGGCCGGAAACGTCGGAATCGTGGCATCGCCCGCGACCGGTGGAACCGGCATGCTTGCGGCATGACGACAGCCCGACGACCGCGCCGGATCGGCTTCATCGTGTTTCCGGCGTTCAATGCGCTCGACCTCAGTGGTCCCCTGGAGGTGTTCTCGATCGCGAACGAGCTCGTGCACGAGCGCGAGCCCCGGCGCCGGCCGCCGTATGCGACCGTGGTGCTCGGAACCGCAGCACGTGCAATGCGCGCGGAGTCCGGACTGCAGGTGATGCCGCAAACGACGCTTTCGGACATGCCGGCCCTGGACACGCTGATCGTTCCCGGAGGCTACGGTCTGCGTCGCCCGCGCACCTTCCGCACGGTGTCGCGCTGGGTGCAGCGGCAGGCACCGCGGCTGCGCCGCATTGCGTCGGTCTGCACCGGCGCCTACGCACTGGCCGAGGCGGGACTGCTCGACGGTTGCCGCGTGACCACCCACTGGCGTCACGTCCAGGCGCTCGCGGAACGCTATCCGCGCCTGATCGTGGAGGCCGACGCGATTTTCCTTCGCGCCGGCAACCGCTACACCTCGGCCGGCATCAGTGCCGGCATCGATCTCGCTCTGGAGCTGGTCGCCGAGGACGAAGGGCCGGCACTGTCGCTGGAAATCGCCCGCGAACTCGTCGTCCACGTCAAGCGCGACGGCGAGCAGAAGCAGCGTTCGGCACCGCTGGCCTTCCAGATTCAGGCGGGCGACCGCCTCGGCGAACTCGCTGCGTGGGCGCTGCGCAATCTTGACGGTGATCTGTCGGCCGAGCAGCTAGCCCGGCGCTGCCATCTGAGCGTGCGGCAGCTCAGCCGCCGGTTCCGCGAAGCGTTTGGCCTGGCTCCGGCGCAGTACATCGAGCGGCTCCGCGTCGTCGAGGCCTGCACACGTCTGGGCGGCAGCCGCGCCAGTATTTCCCGCGTCGCCGCCGCCGTGGGCTTTCGCAGCGCGGACGTGTTCCGCCGCGCCTTTCTGCGCCAGTTCGGCCTGTCCCCGCGCGAGTATCGCGCGCGGCTCGAACAGGAGCGCCGCTGCACCACCGACCGGAGACTCCCGTGATACGCAACCTGCTGTGCTGCCTCGTGCTGGTCTTCGCAGGCACCGCGTCCGCCGAGCCTGACGCGCGATTCTCCGCGCTTGAGCGTCATGCGACGGCGGCGGTCGAGGCCGGCCGTGCGCCGTCGCTGGCCATGGCCGTCATCGTCGACGGCCGCATCGTCTACGAACGCGCGTTCGGCTATGCCGATCGGGATGCCCGGCGAGCGGCGACAGTCGATACCGCTTATGCGCTGGCCTCGGCGACCAAGCCGATCACCGCCACCGCGGTACTGCAGCTGGCTGAACGCGGCCGCCTTGATCTCGATGCGCCGGCGCGGCGCTATCTCGGGCCGCTGAAGCTGCGGTCGCTCGCGCAGCCTGGCGCAGCGCCCACGGTGCGCCAGCTGCTGGACCATACCGCCGGATTGCCGACGTATGCGCAGCTGTACTACGGCGACGGAATCGCGGCGGCGCCGGCGTTCGCGCGCAGCGTGGCGCGCTACGGCGTGCTGGTTCAGCCGCCGGGCCGGGTCGCCGAATACTCCAATCTCGGCTACGGCCTGCTCAGTGTCATCGTCGAGCGGCGCAGCGGCTTGCGTTTCGGCGACTACCTGCAACGCGAGGTGTTCGCTCCGCTCGGGATGGACCATGCGTTCGTCGACGCGCCCGCGACGGCGGATGCCGACGTCGCCGTCGGCTACGACGCGCAGAACCAGCCCCTGCCGCCGCTCCGCAACGATACGCCCGGTGCCGGAAACGTCCATGCGAGCGCGCGCGACCTGATCCGCTTCGCCAGCCTGCATCTCGGCGCCGAATCGGCGGCACCGGTACTGAGCGCCGCAGGTGTCCGGCGCATGCAGCGCAACGCCGACCCCGGCGCACTGCAGCACTACTACGGCAACAGCCACTATGGCCTCGGTTGGTATGTTCGCGACGACGACGGCGGCGAGCGCGTCGTCTGGCACGAGGGCGGCATGCCCGGCGCCAGCGCCATCATCAAATTGCTGCCGTCGCGGCGTGCCGGCGTGGTCGTGCTCGCCAACAGGACCGAGGTCAACGACCTCACCCAGCAACTCGCTGACGAGGCGCTACGCGCGCTCGTGCCGGGCTATGCGCCGGGTCCGCTGGACGCGACGGCGAACTACTCGCCCTACGTGGCACAGCCGGCGTTCTTCGGCGACTGGGATGGCGAGATCCAGCTCGACCGCCGACGCCTGCGCGGCCGCCTGCAGTTCGGCGCGGATGGCACGGTCCGGATCGAGTATGCCGGCCCGCGCGGCGAGCCGGTGAGCGCGGTGCTGCGCGGCCTCGTCTACGGCGATTCCTTCGTCGGCGCCGCGTCGCTGCCATTGCCGCTCGCCGGGCAGCGTGGCAGCGACGCGCCGCTGCTGCTGGTCAAGCTGCTGCGCAGCGGCGACGTGCTGCAAGGCGCGCTGGTGGCGTACGCCGCTCCGGCGCGGCTGGACTATCTGCTGCCGTTCTACGCGCGGTTCACCCGCCCGGCGACCGCGCCACGCTGAGTGATTCGACGCTGGCGGTTTTTGCGGCTTTCGTACGCGGACCGCTGAAGGTCGACGTGGCAGCGTGGTTGTTCTGACTGCGTGGGTGGTCAATCGGCGTGCGGCGCATGAACCAGCGCCAGTCGATGGAGCGTGAGTATCAACAGCCTCAGTGGCCAAGCGGCCTGCGACCTCGCGTCCGTCGCGCTTGGCGCGAGGCCTCGCATTTCAACAGCCTCAGTGGCTAATCGGCCTGCGACCCTCTCCCCCGGCCCGGCCGGATGTAAAACGAAGTTTCAACAGCCTCAGTGGCTAAACGGCCTGCGACGCATCGTGGCGTCTGTGTTCAGCAGGCATGTTCTGTTTCAACAGCCTCAGTGGCTAAGCGGCCTGCGACCGGGCATCGTCAAGCGCGACGAGCGCGATGTCGCGTTTCAACAGCCTCAGTGGCTAAGCGGCCTGCGACCTGATGGAAATCCTTGGTTTCGGCAAGTACAGTTTCAACAGCCTCAGTGGCTAAACGGCCTGCGACAGCAGGCCGAGCATCTGGTCGACCTGGTCATGAAACCGTTTCAACAGCCTCAGTGGCTAAGCGGCCTGCGACCGGACGAGGGCGACTTCGACCTCAGCTACATTGATGTTTCAACAGCCTCAGTGGCTAAGCGGCCTGCGACCACTTGACCCGGGCGCGGGCGTAGACGTCCGAGACCTGTTTCAACAGCCTCAGTGGCTAAGCGGCCTGCGACCGTCAAGCCGGTCAACGGCAAGGTACAGCTCGAGTTTCAACAGCCTCAGTGGCTAAGCGGCCTGCGACCCGGCAGAAATGAACGCAGAAATCGCCTTCGCCTCGTTTCAACAGCCTCAGTGGCTAAGCGGCCTGCGACTCTGTGACGTGGAGCAACACTTGTGCTTCTGTTCTGTTTCAACAGCCTCAGTGGCTAAGCGGCCTGCGACTTCTGCCAGATGCTGACGAGGATGTTTTCGCCAGGTTTCAACAGCCTCAGTGGCTAAGCGGCCTGCGACGATACGAATCTATTCGGTTTCATCACCAATACGTTTCAACAGCCTCAGTGGCTAAGCGGCCTGCGACGCTCGGCCAAGTCGGTGCTGAATCGTCGTGGTGTTTCAACAGCCTCAGTGGCTAAGCGGCCTGCGACCGCAGTACGTTGCACATTCGGCGTCGCCGACCAGTTTCAACAGCCTCAGTGGCTAAGCGGCCTGCGACATGCGGGCGCGCTACAGCATCGACGTTCCGATTCCGTTTCAACAGCCTCAGTGGCTAAGCGGCCTGCGACTCCGGCCACTTTTTTCCCAGCACGATCCAGCACTTGCACCCTCGATTCCGGCAACCTCGCCAAGGTCGCAGGCCGCGAGGCCGAGAATAGCCTCGCCGCGCGCGAAAAAACAACGCAACTGCCTGTTTTTACAGTCTGCGGCAACCCAACGGTTGTTTGAATGTGCGGTTTTCTGCTCGAACCAATTGATTGGACCGCATTTTTTCGCGGGAAAGCGCGATGCGCGCCGCGCGGCGCGCGAGGTTGCCGCAACGCATGGTGCAGTCGGGTAACGGTGGAGCGCCGGCTCGTTCGTGGCCGGCCTGCACGGTTCAGCCACGCGATACGCCGTTCGCCGCGAGGACGATGCAGCGATCGGCGTTCCCGGAGAATCGCGGTACCGCTTCATCCGGCCACACTGCTGGCGGTGCGTGCGTCCATGGCCACGCGCGCGCGGCTGGTTGCCCAGTCTTCCACCGAGCCGCGCCGGTTCAGCACGATTTCCAGTTCCATGGCATTGATCGCGGCCAGTTTGTAGCCCATGCGTTCGGCCTCGGCGCGGGCCGTGGACAGCAGCTGAAGGGCTTCGTGACGTGCGGTGTCCGTGGTGTCTTCGGTCGCCATCAGGGCTGCCAGGATGACCAGTGCCGCGATGCGTTTGACGCGCATGCCTTTGGCCGTCGTCATGGTCAGCGCCTTCATGATGTCCTCGCGTGCCGAGCGGTATTCGCCGAACCCCAGGTAAAGCCGCGCGCGAACCAGACTGACCGTTGCCTCGACCTGGGACAGGCCTATGCGCTGCGCTTCGCCTTCGATCTTGCGCAGCCGCCGCAGGTGATGACGCAACTGCAGCGCGCTTTCCGCCGCCTGGGTGTCCCGCGCCTGTTCGGCTTCGGCCAGCATGACGCCGAGGATGACATCGGTGCGGCACGATGCCTGCGCTTCGGTGCGGGCGACGGCGAGGTACTTCATGGTGCGCGCCACTTCGCCCTTGCGCTGTTGCACGTCGGCGTACACCTTGAAGAACGCCGCGGTCAGTCCGTGCACGCCGACCTTGAGTACCCAGCGCCGTTGTGCACGCAGCCACGCTTCGGCGCCGCCGATCGCTCCCTGCAGGTACTGCACGCGTGCGCCGATCAGTCCGGCGACGAGGGTCAGTATTTCGAGTTCGCGATGCGGCGGGACGCTCGCTGTCGCTGCCTCGTGCACATCCTGCGCCGTGTGGGCGGCAGTCGCTTCGCCACCCGGCGCCAGACCGCGCAGGTTCAACTGCAGGTTGGCGATGTCACGCTGGACGATGCGCGCCACGCGATCGAAGGCGCCGCGTTCCAGTGCCGCCGTCGACAGATTCATGAAGATGCGCAGACGCGTCACGGAGAAGCGCTTCTCCCCATTCTTCTGATACAGCAAATGCTCGTAGCCGATTTCCCGACGCAGCCGCTTTTCTTCGAAATCGATGGCCTGCTCCAGCAGCGCACAGGCGTCGCGCATGTCGCCCTGCAACAGGCGAACGACCCCCATCTCGTTGAACAGCCACACCCACTCGCGCTCGTAGAGTGGCCAGGCAAAGAGGCGCGTGTCATCGGCGGGGTCGGCCTTGCCGTCGCTGCGTCCCTGGCAGTTGGGGTCGTCGCAGGCGGCGATGCGCAGTGCCGCGCGCCGGATGGACAGCAGCTGCCGAAAATACTCGTCGAGCGGCGAATGGTCGGGGCTTGCGGTCTCGGCGGCGCGCAGCACGATGCCCAGGCGCATCGATCCGCGCAGCAGGCCGAACGCGACGCGGATGCATTCCGCCGGCAATACGCGGCATTCGTCGTCGCGCCGTGTGGCCTCACGTCCGCCCGCGTCATCCGCGTGCTCTGCGCCGGCGCCCGCCAGATCCCGGCGTGCGATCGCCTCGTTGGCGGCGGCCACCAGGCCGCGGAAAAGTTCACGTGTGAACTCGAAGTCGTCCGGCTCCAGCGCGACCACGTCTTCGGCCAGTACGGGCAGGACCGTGATGGCCGCATGCTCGCGCTGCCCGAAATGGGTGAACGGCAGCGACTTCTTGGACAGCAGATAACGCCGCGTGGCGCCGTGCAGGCCAATGCGGCGCGTCGACGCCTGGGCTGCGGCATGATGCCCGTGCAGTGGAATGACCAGCCGCAGGTGTTCCAGCAACGCGACTGCACCGGCAATGGCGGCCGTGCCGTGCCGGGTCATGCCGTAGTCCTGCAGGATTCTCCCGATCTCGGGGAAGTGCTGGATCAGTTCGGGGCGCACCGGCGTGGCCAGCAGGAACAGATTGCGCAGGATCGCGAAGGCCAGAATCTTCTGCAGTCGCGCGGGGGGCGTGCCATAGGCGATCACGTGCCGCTCGAAATGGGCGATGGCGGCGTCGATGACGGCGGCAACACGCTGGCGCGGATCCTGGGTCTGTCGCAGCCGGGTCCAGGCCTCGTCGATCAGCCGCCTGCCGAATTCGCCCGGCTCGCGTTCCGGCGCAAGCAGCGGCGCGGCCGGCTCCGGCAACGGCCGCCGGGGTGCCTTCTCCGGCGGACGTTGCTGGCCACGTTGTTCCACCCAGTCGATGAGCTGACACAGAAACAGCATCAGCCAGCGCGATTTGCAGCGCGCAAAGATGGCGTCCAGATCCCTGGCCTGATGATCGCCGTTCGTACTCTCGCCGCTGCTGCCGCCGGTATCTGCCTCCGCATGCGGCGCGCGTGAACCGGGCACCTGGGTAAGGTGGGCGCCGGAACCGGCGATCGTGGCGAAGTAGTCGCGGGTCGACGGGTATTCGCAGAGCACGATCACGCGGATCTTGTGATCCCTGACGGCCCGGGTGATGAGCCGGCGCAGCACGGCGTCCCATTCGGCGAGCAGCGGTCGTCCGGCAGCCTTGCTGAAGACCGTGTCCACATGGGTGAGCACGCAGTCGAAACGGCTGCCACCTGTGCCGCCGGATCGCCGGATCACATCGGCAATCAGGTCGAAGCAGGAATCGAACTCACAGGACTGGTTGAACGAGATGACGACGCGGTGCGGCCCATCGGTCGCCGGGTCAGTCGCGAGCAGGCTGGCGAGGTAGCCCTTGCCCTTGCCGCTTGGCCACAGGCAGACGACGACGGGCTTTCCGCAGCCGTGTATCTGATCCAGCACATCGTTCCCGATTGCAGCACCGGCACTGTGTTCCCGGAAGGCGGGCGAGATACCCAGGTTGTCGTGCATGCCGATGTGGCGGCGCAGCAGTCGCGGAAAGTGTCGGCTGTCAGGCAGGCGTCGGAACGCCGGTGGACAATGCTCATGCCCGGGATAGCGCGACCAGCGCCGACGCCAGTCGCGGGCGCGCAGGGCGATGAAATCCAGTGCGTCCAGCAAGGCGCGCGTGTGGATGGCCGATCGCAGGCTGCTGACCGCCGTAGCAAGTGCCGAGAGCTGCGCTGAATCGAGAGCCTCGAATTTCGGCTCCGTCATCTGCAGTGAGACCAGCGCGAAGACGTCGGCATGCCAGGGCGTCAGCCTGAGTCGCGGCAGGTTGCGTGTGGGTATCGGGCCGAATCGGCCGACGCTGTCGGGAGCGCCTGGCGCGCGGCGATCGTCGATGGCCCGTTGCAGGGCTGCGCGGGCCGTCGCGTACGCGTGCTCGATCCGGCCGCGATGGTCACCATCGTTGTCTTGTGCAGCGTGGGCCGCGGCCATTTCGGTGGCGCCGGCAGTCATTGCTGCGGCAGGTTCTGCGCTTGCCGATGCGGGACTCGCCGTGGCAGCGGCTGGTGGGTCGGTACGCACGGCCTTGCGTGCCTTCTGCGTCTCGATCACCTGCTGGACGCAATCCAGGAAGTCGAGTTCGTCTTGCAGCGACGCCAGATCGGACGGGTCGGACGCGTCGGCGTGGCCGCCGTTGTTGGCGTTGCGGTGCGCGTCGTACGCGCGACGCAGGGGATGATCGCGGAGGTCGCCGAACTCGTGATCCTGGCAGGGCACGTTGCCGTAGAAGATCGTGCGGATGCCGTAGCGCTGGAAGAGTTTGAAGGCGAGCGCCGTGTCCTCCGCGTGGCTGGACGACGCCAGCAATGTGAATACGGGACGGCCCTCGCGGCTGGGCGCCTGGGCCAGTATGCGCAGCGGACGCAGCAACTCGTCCTCATTCATGCCGACGCCGACGAAGAGTATGGCGTTGCCGCGGAACAGCAGCTCCTGGCCATCGCCGAGAACGCTGGGCCAGGCCCCGCCCGCGAAATAGCGCCGGTTGTAGTCGCGGTCGGTCACTATCATCGTGGCCGGATCGCGTACCGAACCGTGCAAGTGCATGACCTGGACGTGTGCCGGTGAGAAGTTGGCAGCGAACAGCAGCAGCTCGGCCGTGTTTTTCGGGCACAGGTCGACCGTGACGGCGCATTCGCCCAGACGGGAGCGTGCCGATGTACCGGGCGCGACCGCCATGTCGCTGACAGGCCCGCTTCCCGCGGCTGGACGTGTTCTTGCCGTCTCCGCGGGTGTCAGCGAAAAGAACGGATACGTGTGGTCTTCGAGCTGCCGTTCGATCTCGTGATCGTAGTTCAGGGTGACGAACCGGTTGATGTTCCAGTTGCCCTGCAGGCAGGCGAGCACGTCCAGTGATGGCCGTTGCGCACCGAGCAGTTTCCGGTGCGGGGTGAGCGCGTCGCCGTCGGCGCCCGATGATCGTGTACCGCCGGGCGCCGCCGGAAACAGTGCGCGCACCAGCGCATCACCCGCCACGTAGTCGGGTGGAATGGACATCGGTACCGATGGCAGGGTGCCAGCTCCCGTCAGCCCGGCGAGCTGTCCGAGACGATCCTGCAGGCGCTGCACGAACGGCAGGGATGCGGCATCACCCGCCGGCAACGGCGAATAGACCAGGCGTCCCTTCATGCGGAAGGTCCGGTGATAGAAGTCGTCGAGTGATTCGTCGGGCGACGATGCGTCTGCGGCAGGCGACGACGGCAGGCGGTTCGATGGCGCGCTGCCGGCCCGGGACGCAGCGCGCAGGCGCTGCAGTTCGGCGGCCATCTCGCTGGCCAGCGCGATCATGTCGAACAACGCCGGTTTTCTCGCCGGATCGCTGCCGTCGAACCGCTGCTGGTATTCCTCTACGGTCCGGGCGAGTCGCACGCTGTGCACATACTTCGGATCGTCCTGCTTGTCCCGAAGCGCGATGCGGCTTTCGGTGATGACATGGGCCATGAATTCCCGGGCGAAGCGATCCCAGCTCGGATAACCGAGCGCCAGGCTCGTGCCCGATCCGATGAAGGCCACCATGCTGTTGTTGGAAAACGCACGGAACAGATCGAGTATCGACCGGCCGAGAATCTCGGTCTGGTCGGGGTCGTATTCCTGACTGAAAAGATAGTCTTCGGAATCCGGAGTGGTGCTCGAACGCTTGCTCATGCGATTTCCCCGATGGTGGTGTCGGACATGTCGGTGATGCCATTTGCCACGCGCTGTGCCCTCCTCGTGCTGCAGCGCCACGGGGCGTCGCCGTTGGCGGCGGGGGTGCGCTTCGCGCATCTCCGCAACTGTTAAACTGTGGAATTCAATAGCCTCGGGGCTGGGTGGCTGCGATACGACGTACGTTGCCATCGCGCGATAGTGTAGTGCTGGATTCTGAAGGCTTTGGTGGGCGGGCGGGTTGTGACACACGGCGCAGGCATCCGCAGAAATGCCGGTGTTGTCTCAATAGCCGCTACGGCTAACCGGCCCGCGACGTTGTCAGACCTACACCAAGCCCAAACAGCAGCGCCAGTTTCAACAGCCTCAGTGGCTTGGCGGTCTGCGACACGATGCGGTACGAAATCGAGACGGCGTCGTTCGAGTTTCAACAGCCTCAGTGGCTAAGCGGCCTGCGACGAAAGACCGTCGTGTGTATGGACCAGCAGAAGCGTTTCAACAGCCTCAGTGGCTAAGCGGCCTGCGACGCTCGGGCTGGTACGTCAACCAACGTGAGCTCACGTTTCAACAGCCTCAGTGGCTAAGCGGCCTGCGACGCGATGCTCATCGTCATCATCAGCCTCGCGGCTTTGTTGCAACAGCCTCAGTGGCTAAGCGGCCTGCGATAGGAACATTTCGGGGTGGAGCTGCCATAGGATGTTTCAACAGCCTCAGTGGCTAAGAGCGGCCTGCGACAAGCGGCTGGTGCCGAAGTACCTCGCCTGGTACGCGTTTCAACAGCCTCAGTGGCTAAGCGGCCTCCGACCGACCGCCAAAATCCCTTCGAGATCGAGGATGCGTTTCAACAGCCTCAGTGGCTAAGCGGCCTGCGACCAGGAGAAAGGCTCGCAAACCTTCTCGATTAGGCGTTTCAACAGCCTCAGTGGCTAAGCGGCCTGCGACGCATCGAAGTCGTCGGCGGCGAGATCCTCGCCCGGTTTCAACAGCCTCAGTGGCTAAGCGGCCTGCGACGAAGCTGGAGACACCCCCGCCAACAAACCCATGAGTTTCAACAGCCTCAGTGGCTAAGCGGCCTGCGACACTTGGTTAGCAACGCCCCCTTTGTTCCTGACGTTTCAACAGCCTCAGTGGCTAAGCGGCCTGCGACCCGGTCGCATCGCGACCCGCGCCGACCTGTGGTGTTTCAACAGCCTCAGTGGCTAAGCGGCCTGCGACGCGCGGTTCTTTAGCGCACCCGAGTATCGTGACGTTTCAACAGCCTCAGTGGCTAAGCGGCCTGCGACCGTTGTCGTCATCCGCGAGGGCGACATCGAAGTGGTTTCAACAGCCTCAGTGGCTAAGCGGCCTGCGACCAGACGGATCTCCTCCGGCGCATTCGCCAGGGTTTCAACAGCCTCAGTGGCTAAGCGGCCTGCGACTGTTGTTGCACTGACAGCTTGCCGACTCGACGGCGAGTTTCAACAGCCTCAGTGGCTAAGCGGCCTGCGACCGGACGGGCGCACATTCCAGACGGGGCCCGATGCGTTTCAACAGCCTCAGTGGCTAAGCGGCCTGCGACATGCCCATCTCCCACGAGGTGCACGAGGTGATTTGTTTCAACAGCCTCAGTGGCTAAGCGGCCTGCGACGACCGCCTGCGGGCGGAAGAGGAGTGGGACATAGTTTCAACAGCCTCAGTGGCTAAGCGGCCTGCGACGGCATGGGGGCCGGCACCGGCGACCTTATCGGGGTTTCAACAGCCTCAGTGGCTAAGCGGCCTGCGACCAATTCACTATTGCTTTTATTGACGCTGTCCCCGTTTCAACAGCCTCAGTGGCTAAGCGGCCTGCGACATGACGGACCGTGGAGTTCAAATAAGGCACGTGCAGTTTCAACAGCCTCAGTGGCTAAGCGGCCTGCGACCAATTCCGCCACCGCTACGGCCGCGGCCTGCTGGTTTCAACAGCCTCAGTGGCTAAGCGGCCTGCGACCCCGGCCACTTTTTTCCCAGCACGATCCGGCACTTGCACCCTCGATTCCGGCAACCTCGCCAAGGCCGCAGGCCGCGAGGCCGAGAATAGCCTTGCCGCGCGCGAAAAAACAACGCAACTGCCTGTTTTTACAGTCTGCGGCAACCCAACGGTTGTTTGAATGTGCGGTTTTCTGGTCGAACCGGTTGAATCGACACTGTTTTTTTGGCAGCGTGGAGCGGCGCGGGTCTGGTCCGGCGCGAGGTTGCCGCAGCGCTGCGCGGGCCGGTATCCGGCCGGCGTGCGCCGGATGATTCGCCGCACGGTGTTGCTGGCCGATCCGGTGACACGTCGGTCGCAGCCGGGATGACGCGACGGGCGGCTTGTGCAGATGTGCGCGACGCTGGTTCATGAGGGTTTGCCGCCGCCGGGCGCGTGGGTGGCCAGCCGTTTCAGGATCGCGTCCGTGTCGGGGTGGGCATGCCCCCAGAAGCCGCGCTGCGGCAGTTCGCCGCCGCGCCAGCCGCCGGGAAACGCGGCGTCGAGACGGGCGATGGTCTCGCCATTGCCGTAGAAGTTCACCTCGTGGGGTGAAATCACCAGCAGTTCGCTGTAGCCGGGGCCACCCAGCGCGGCTTCGAGACGGTCGGTGACCGTGGCGGCGTGGGCGTGCGGCAGGCGCACGACGAGGACGCCGGATGACAACCGCTCGGCGGCGGCGATCGCGGCTGCCGCCGCGTGTTCGTGAGCTGGGTCGATGCCCTGTGCGGCCCGGTCGTCGGCCCGGATGGCCTGCATTTCGTCCGCGGTGGCGCCGAGTGTCTGCATGGCCCGCGTGTGGCCGCGATCGTTGGCGGCGATCAGTGCGAGCCGGCGCGTCCATTCGCCGGGCGGGCGGCCCAGTCGCGCGAACACCTGTTCGAGTGACGTCGGCGCCGCGGCGCCGGCCGCAGCGCCGTGATGATCGATCAGCACGACCTGATCGATCGGCAGGTCCGGCAGATCCCACGCCAGTTCCACGAGCACCGGCTGCTGGCCGGCCGCGAGGCAGGTGCGCAGCGGTCCGGCGTAGTCGGACGCCTTCGCGCCCCAGGCGAGGCCGCGGTCGGCGTAGCGCCCCGGTGCGTGGACGGCCAGAAGCTCGGCGATCGTGCGCATTTCCAAATCGCGGCCGCCCAGAAAGTAGAAGTCGGAATCAGGCATGCGGCGAGTGTGGCATGGAGGGCGCCGATACCGACGCCCTGCCCGTCAGCGGTTGGCCCTGCCGGATCGCACGCGTCGAAGCGTGGGCAGCGCGGCACCGGGCGTGACCTTCACGAGCCATTGCGGATCTCTGCTCTTGTCGTTTTCCGCATTCCAGGCGAACAGTCGGGTTTCGTCGCCGACCTGGTCGAGGCAGCGCGGATACTGCACCGGGGCGACGACCTTGCTTCGATTGCCCAGCGTGAACGCTGCATCGGCAGCGGCCTTGTTGATCAGGCTGCCGTCTTTCACGCGAAACGCCGTCATCGGCGTTTCTGCGCTCAGCGAATGTTGAGAAACCTTCGTCGCGGACTCGTAGAGTGCCTGCCGCTCGCAGCGGTAGTGGGGCTGGCGCAACCAGTCGTCCAGTTCACAGCCGGGGGCCGATGCATCGGGGGTGATGAATACGTCCTCGTAGCGCGATGCGCCCAGCGCGGCGGCGGCGTAACGATTCTGGCGCACGAAACGGCAGACGGCCTTCACTTCCAGCCGGATCTGGCCCAGGCCAAGCGGCTTGCCGAGACCCAGGCGATGGCGGAAACCCGCCTGCTTCTGCTGTGCGTCGCCGGGCTGCAATGCGGCGATGAGCAGTTCCAGTTCGTTGGCACGCAGGTGTTCGAAGTCGATGTGGCAGAAGAACACGCGTCCGGCGGGAATCGGCGTGACGCGCACACGCTGGTTGTCCGCGTCATCGGCCTGTCCGGCAGCATGGCGCCAGGGCCGGCTCCTGAGGTCGGCTTCGCGGTGCGGCAGGTAGAACTTGCGGCCGTTGGGGGCGTGCTCATCAAGGTTGAGCTGCTGCTTGAACACCCCGTTTGGTCGGCAATGGGCGAAATAGAACGGTGCCGACGGCGGCTTGGGACTGGACAGAATCTGCAGCGTTTCCGGCGGGTCACGCTCAGCCGATTGGCCGTCGGCCAGCGTTGCATCGTGGAAGCGCACACGACCTGCGAGCGCGGCCAGACGGTTCGTTCCAGGGGGCGGTTTGCGGTCGGTGGCTACGCCGAACAGCAGTTCGGCAGGCGTGAGCCGCTCCCGGGCGCGTGTTTCGCCCTTTTCAGTCCACTGGGCGCCCCAGGGCAGCACGTCGTTGCCTCCGTGGCGGCGGAACGCATCAAACAGCGTGCCCGCGACGGTACGGCGCCATACTGAGCTGAAGGCGATGTTCTTCGCGTAAAAGTTGCTTTCGTGCTGGCCCAGTTCGAAGAACACCAGTTCACCGTCGAGGTTCGTGGTCGTGAAGTCGGGGAATTCCATTCCGTTGTTCAACAGCGGAAGCACGCACGTGCGACCGCGACCGAGTTCGGCCTCCGCGTATTCGGCGCGCTCGTTCAACAAAGCCAGGAAGCGCCGGACGACGCTTGGAGGAAGTGCAATGGACTCTGCCAGCCGGCTGCGCGCTTCGCTCCAAGGCAGAAAGAATTCGTGGTGCTTCGTGGAAGGGATCTCGTCGAGCTGATCGTCCGCCCCCAGGACTTTCAGGATGCCTTCTGTCCTGTCATCGCGACGCTCGCGGCCAATGGCGTGATCGCCGCGGCGGATCACGTTCAGCAGCATCGATGTACCCGGTCGGTTGCTGGACCGGTGCAACTGGTCGGTCGCCGTGATGACGAGTTTTTCGCCCTTTAATTCGGCGATCTGCGCCGGGTACTTGTCGACGTAGTAGCGTACGTCGCGCGACGCCCGGTAGGACTCGGGGCTTTCGCGTGCGAGGAAGCTGTTGGCGGTGCGGGCGATTCCGTTGCCGGTTTGCGAGGTCCCGTGGTAGCCGTGGACGTAAGTCGGCAAGAAATGCTCTAGGGGAATACCGCTTTGCACGGCGCGTTTGAGGTAGTTGCGCCAGCATTCGCACACTTTGAATCGTGCTGGATCCGGGTTGGTGGACCCGTCAACGGCAACTGGCATGGAAAGGGGGATCAGCCGATATCCCTTTGCGGTGTACTGAAGCATGCCGATGGCCGACAGCGCCCCGTGATCTTCGCTGTCGGCCGGGCGTCGGACGATATAACTGAATCCTTCGCTTTCGCTGATTTTTGGCTGATGCAACTTCCGCAGCGCCGACTGACTGATGGCTTCGACCAGACTGCCGACCATGCCGCGCAGGCTGTTGCCCGGTATCGCCGGTTTGCCGTCACGGAGATAGGGCTCTACCGTGGCTGGCCCGCCGTTGGCCGGGGTCTGGCGTGCGCCGATCACCAGCGGCGACTCGGTGCGGATGCGACAGAAAATGCGCCCGCTGTAGCGATCCCGCGCCCACAGGTCATGGCGGGCCGGATGGTTGCCCGTGCCGGACCGGATCTGCGCGGCGTCCTCCGTCGGCGTCTTGCGCGTGTCGGCGGGAACGAAGTTGTAGGGCAGGTGGAACTCGTCGCCGTTGCTCATGATTCAGCCCTTCTTCGCGGTGGTCTTGCCCATGCTGGCGACGTGCTTCTCGAGGGCGTGCGCCCACGCTGCCGGTGCGCCGCTACCGAACACGTTCTGCAATGCCTGCAGCGCGTCAGGCCAGGTTTCGATCCCGGCAGCGCCTGTGGCCGTGATGCACAGTCGCAGGTCGCCGTAGCCCTTGCCCTTGCCCCAGCCCAGAACGAGGTCGCCCTCCAGTGCGTCGCGCAGCACCCACAGCAGCAGGCCACGCTGCCAGTCATCGAGCGTGTCCACGTCGAGGCCGAGGCTGGCATCGAAGCGGTCGGCGAGCACCGCATCCACGCGGTACAGCGCGTCAGGCATCACGCCGCCCGTGAAGCGGTCGATGGCGTTGAAGGTCTGGGCGTGGGTGGCGGACGTGGCCGCGATCGCGTCAGAGAAGTACACGATGCTGCGACGGCCGGCGCTGCCGAACAGCAGCGCGATCGCTTTGTCGATCGCGCTGCTGGTGTGCGCGATGTCGCTGTTGCGCGCGGCGTGAATGCGGGCATACAACGTGTGCAGGATGCGTCGCGCGCGTGCACGCGCCCAGCCCTTCAGCGTCGTGCCCGGCAGGCGCGGTCGGTTCTGGCTGTCGCGATCGCACATCATCACGTCCTGCGTCTCGGCGTCGCCGTCCCCGCGGGGCTGTGCCCGGTCGAGCCCGGGCTGATGAATCAGCAGCGGTCCGTCCGCGATGAGCTGGAATGCAATGCGACCGGAACGGGGCAGTGCAGCAGCGACCGGTGCCGGCAGGCGGCGGTAGTGGTTTTCCAGCGGTGCGCCCGGGCTCGCGGCCCACTCAGCGAGTCGCGTGGCATCGAGCGCCTCCCAGCATGGGTCGCTGACGCCGATCCGGCCGTAGCCCTGGGCGACTCCCTTGCCCAGGGACCGCTGGTCGAGCTGGCGCACGGCCTGGGCGAAATGGCGAAGATCCTGCTCGCTGGCGTCGAGCAGCAGCGCGCTGAAGGTGAACTCGGCCGCGGCGGGGACGAATTCCAGCCGGTACAGCATGTGTTCGCGGACCGCGCCGGTGATGGGATCGATGGCGATGCCGTGCTGGATGCCGGTGCTGCGATCGGCATCGAAGTAGGGAATCTGCTGTGCCGTGGCCGCAGCGATCGGGGAGCTGCGCTCCAGCCTCGCATCGCTCAGGCGCACGCAGCCGCTGCGGCCGCCGGTCTGCTCGTCGATGTGCTCCGGGCCGAACAGGCGTTCGCGCGCCTCGGCGGGTGCGGCGGCGCGCAGCGCGCCACGCAGCGTGCTCGCCGGTATGCAGGGGCGGCCGTGCGCATCGCAGTACACGGCAGCGTAGCTGTCTTCGGCGTCGTCGTCCTTCTGCGGATCCATGGCCGCCAGCACCAGCCCGTGGTTCGGCGGCAGCTGTCGGCGCATGGCAGCAAGTCGTGCGGAGAAGCTGCGCACGCTGCCGCTGCCGACGTGCAGCGGCGACAGCGTGGTGATGCGGCCCTGCATCCGCACCCGGACGTATTCCTTGGGTGTGCTCATGCGCGGACCTCCTGCGAGATGGCGAGGATCTGCCGATTCACGGGCCGCAGCGCCGGGTCGGCGTGCAGCGGGTCGTTGACGCGAATCTCGCCGTAGCCGTTCTGTGGCTGATAGGGATTGCGGTCCCAGCCGCATGCGTGCTTGGGCAGCAGCTGCTCGGTGGGCAGCCCGGTCTGCATCCAGCGGGATAGCAGGGTTGCCGCCTGCTCGCGGCGGGCCGCCGGTGCGGAAAGCACGAATACGCTGCCCGCCTGGGTCAGCAGCTGTGGCCGATACGTACCACCGCGCTTGTTCCAGAAGCGGCCCCACAGGTAGCGCCCGCCGACGACTTCCTGGCGGGCAAAGAAGTGCGCCAGTTCGAGCGCGCCATCCGACAATCGATGCCAGGCTTCGGCGTAATGCCGGTGCAGTGCTTCTCCGCCGTTGGCGAACGGCAGCCCCGGGCAGTCCGGCAGCAGGGCTGCGGCCGACTGCAGGCTGACGATCCAGCGGCCGTCATCGCTGGCGCAAGCCCGCGGATGCGGGCGCGGCTCGCAACGCACATCCGTCGCGCTGGCCTTGGTCTTGCCGAGGTGGTTGAGCGACTGGGGCAGCAGGCGCTGCAGCGCCGCGTAGACCGCGGCGGGCGGCGCTGCGCCGGATTCTTCATGCCAGTGCAGCCACGCACCGAAACGGTGTGGCCCGGGGTCGAGCGTCCGCATGGCGAACAGCGCGCTCTCGCGCGCCGCGCCGCGGTCGGGGTCGATGGCGGTGCGCACGATGAGACGGGCGTCGAGGTGTTGGGCGGGGGCGAACCGGTCGATAGCGGCCTTCTCGTCGGCGTGCTTCCAGTCGATCTGGAAGGCCGGAGCGACACCGTCGATCAGGGCGGGTTCGGGAAACCGTGCCAGATCAAAAAATGCGCCGTTGGCGACGACCAGCGACTGCGGCAGTTCTGCCGATCGCGCACCGTCGGTGCCCAGCACACGGGCGTGAGTGAATCCGATGCGATTGGCGTTCGCGAGCAGGGTGTCTGCATCCTGGCCCGCTTGCCCGCCCGTTCCGGCCAGGCGCGTCGCGGCGGCCAGCAGCGCGCCCTTGATCGCGGCGCCCGGAACATAGGGAAGGCTTTCGAAATGGTTGCCACGGCCACGGCCTGGTCGGGCGAAACAGAACGGCCGGTCCAGTCCGAACGAAAGCCATAGCGTCGCCTGCACGGGCACGTCGACCGGCTCGATCGTGTGCGTGACCGGACGCACCGTCGCGGTGGCGGCGCTGACCTGACCGAATCCGATGCCCTTGAGCGCGCCGACCGCGCTGATGAATGCCGCGGCCTTGCCCAGCCAGTGACTGACATTTTCGGCTTCTTCCGGCGTGGCAGTTAGTGCGATGCCGCCCTGAAACACCGCCTCCTCGCCACTGGCCAGCGGGGTCTCGATGACCATCAGCGCGCCGCGTTCCACGGCACCCGTCTCCTCGCTGATGCGGATGCGGTGCAGGGTGTGCTGACGGTCTGCTTCGGACGCCGGTGGCGCCAGCCAGTACGGGTCAAAGCGCAGGCCGGCGCGCTGCGGTTCCCAGTCGTCGGGCTCACCCTCCGGCGGCACGGGCGGGCCGAACCAGCGACGCAGGGCGCTGGCATCGAGGCCCGGCGGTGCGGCGCCGTAGCCCAGCAACTGCTGCAGCGCGTGACGCAACTGGCCCTTGATGTGGCTGCCGGCGATCGCGGCGCAGGGCCGGCCCTGATCGTCGGGCCGGAGCAGGCTGTGGCTGTCGATGCCGAAGCCGAGGCGATCATTGGACTTGCACAGCAACGGTCCACGAACGGTCAATGCCAGCGTGATGCGGAATTCGGTGCTCATGCGGTCTGCTCCCGGGCCGGCGCCGGTGCGTTGGCGTGGGATGGCAGGTAGTCCCAGAGTTCACACAGATGCACCCAGGGCCAGATCGGCGGCGCCGCACCGGCAGGCTGAGTCTCGGCGAACAGCGGTGGAAACGATTCGGCAACGGTCTGGTCCAGCTTCGCCGCATCCGCGGTGCCGAGGACGGACACGAAGCGGCGGCGACGGCGTTGGTCTTCGGTTTCTTCCCGGGCCGCAGCCGCCGGCTGTCCGGCGACTGCGGGCGCCATGCGTGCGGGCGCCGGTGAGGGCCGCGTCGCTGCCGCGACCCAGCGCAGTGCGCTGCGGCGGATTTCTTCGTCCAGCAGTGGCGTGGAACTCAGCGACGGCGGTGGCGCACGCAGTGGCGAGGGCGTGCCGAGCGCGCCGTAGCGTTGCGCGCGCAGGGACTCGGCATCGCGTTCGATGAAATCGACCGACTCCAGCACGAGGTAGTCCCAGGCGTTTTCCGGTGAGGTGCCGGACCGTGCCTTGATGCCATCGGCCAGACCGCACGCCAGCCCGGTCAGCTGGTGGATCGGCGTCTTGGCACTCGCGAACACCAGACCGGCCGCATGGGTCAATCGGTTGCCGCGGAATTTCCAGTCCCGTGTGTGCGCGAAGAAGCGCGACAGCAGGTCGAGACCGTGCCAGGCAGGCACCACGAGGATCATTTCGTCACCGCCCCACAGCAGCGTCTCCAGGCGCAGGAAACTGGCCCCGTCGCGCGGGGACTCGCCGCGCAGGTCGGTGCGCAGCGGATCACAGAACGGTCGCAGCAGATCCGCCAGGAGGCCGCGGCGCAGACTGCGCAGCTGGGTGTCGAACTCGTTCAGCTCCTTGCGGGTTCGGGCCTGCTGCTTGATGGCCGAAAAGCGATTGCCGTCGGCGTAGAACACCGCAATCTTTCCGCTCAGGTTCCGCTTGCCCGGCAATCGTGCGAGCTCGCCGAGATCGTGGGCGAACCCGACGTCGGCCAGGCGTTTCGCCACGTCGGCATGCGCCTTGTCGGGTGCGCCTCCGTCACCCTTCAGCTCGCGCTGATAGAACGAGCGTACCGAGCGCGCATCGTCCTGCTTGGCGCCGCGTCCGCGGTCGTAGCGCTGCCGCACCCAGCCAGCCACGGCGGGACGGTGATCGTCACGCTCGGGTCCGTCGGTCTGTGCCACCCAGCGGTCGCTCCATTCGCAGGGGCGGGCAGTCATGTCCGGTGCTGCCTGCAGACGATCCTGCGTCCAGATCACGCTGGGCTCGCGCATCTGGCGAAACCGGTTCAGTGCGCGCAGGGCCTCGTCCGGTGGCAGCGCGTCGGCCGCCTCGGGCCCTGGGTGGATGTCGACCACGAAGGTCGCAATGTCGCCATGGGCATGGGCATCGCGTTCGAGGAAGGCCAGCGCCTCGCGCGAAACTTCCTCGGCGGAGTGACCGGCGCGCACGGCGAACAGGCCCTCCGACGCGCCGATCGATATCGGTTCCACACGGTCGCGCAGGGCCGCTGCCAGCTCCTGCACGACGAAGCGCATGCCCAGGCTGGCGCCGCGCGCGACGCTCAGTTGCGGGCAGTCCAGCAGGTTGTCGTAAATGTTGGTTGCTCCGACGCGCAGAAACCACGACTGCATGATGTTCTTCTCCGCTTTCGAGTCGGACCGTTGCGACGATCGAGGCTGCTTCGCTGACTGGTCTGACGATGTCCCCGGTGGTGTTCTGTCGTTGGCGGGCGATTTCTCTCAGGCGGTTTCAGCGTGTCCCGCGCTTGACGTATCGATACATGATCAGAAAGGCGAGTATTGCCAGCCAGACGCCAGCCCACACCGACCATGGATCGACGACTTCAGCGGGCAGAGACGCCTGCGGTGTCGGGCCGAAGCAGTGTTCCCATGCGCGGACCAACCCCAGATCGTTCCAGGCCACGCCCGCCAGCGCCGCCGCCGCCATCGGCAGTCCCCAGGTGGCCAACCTCGACAGGTCGATCTGTTCCTCCATGTCGTTCTGCGCCTGCGTGCGCTGCACTTCCTCGCACACTTCCCGGTACAGGTCGTCGATGTCCATGTGCAGGCGCTGCAGCGCATACATTTCCACGCCCTGCTGCTGCAGCGACAGGAACGGAAACTGATAGAGGTTCACAAAATCCGAAATCCTGCGGCTCAGCAGGTAGAAGCTCTTGTCGTTGCTGGGCCGATCGCGTTGCTGCGATGTGATCGCGTTGATCCGCTGGCTGATGCGGAAGATCACGGCGCGCAGGTACAGCAAGAGCAGGGTCTGGTCGAAATAGTGGCCGCGAAAGTGCTTCCACACCGGCGGTTCGTTGCATTCGTCGGCGATGGCCGCTGCACTGTGCGGGGAGAATCCGTACAGCGTGCCGTAGTGCGCCCAGCGCGCATAGGTGCGTGCCTCCGCCCAGTTTTGCCAATAGGCCGGCGCGCTGGCGAAATTCCCCGGCTTGTCCACATTCAGCAGCGCCAGCCAGCCGGGAGCGCGCATGAGCCGGCGTGTCCGTTCGTCGAGCTCGCCGGGTGGAGGCAGATCTTCCGCGGCCTTCATCGGCTTGGCTAAAAGGCCGTTCGCACCCCCGGCGACCTGCGCGAACGTGACGACGAAGGCGCGATTGTCGGGATGGCACATCGCGTGCGCTTCCGTCGTGCTGCGGCTGCGGGCCCAGGCCCGGTCATGCGCTTCCCAGCGCCGGGGAAACAAGCGGAAGCCGCGCGCTTCGTCGGGACAGCAGAGCGGCAGGGTCAGCGAGTCATACCAGCGATCGAAATACGGGTCCGCGTCTGCCTGTCGTGCATCACCCGGTGGAGGGATCAGCGCATCGAAACCGCCCGGAGCCGTGCGGTGTCCGTCGTAGGGTTGCCGCACGTAGCGATACAGCTCGTTGAATCGCAGCAGGTCGGCGAGGTGCAAGGACTGCGGCGTGCCATCACGCCGGCAGCGCGGGAACCAGGCCTCGCGCCAGAGAAACCCCACCTGCATGGGATCGTCGCCGGGCTGCTCGCCGCGCGCGGGCTTACGGGCGTGCCGCAGCGCGACCGGCCACTCGAACAACACCAGGCGCGGCGGCTCCAGCATCACCTCATAGCGCCCGCCGTCGAGCGCGAGGCGTTCCGGCGGCACGATTCGGCAGGCCGTGGAAACGGGTTCGCTTTCCACGAGCGTTGCCACGCGCGCGCGTCGGTAGAGTACGTCGGCGGTCTCGGGCGTGAAGTACTGGTGCTGATCATCGAGCGGCGATGACGGGGCCAGTTTCCAGCGACGCTGCGCCGCCGGATCGGTCGCAGAAGGGCAGGCAGCCGAAGGCCGGTGGACGCATCGTTCGAGGGAGTAGGCGAACGGCAGCACGAAACGGCTGAAACTGGCCGGTGCGTGCGCGGGATCGCCCGGGTCCGTTGAGACCGATGCGGTGTCCTGCTCGCTGCCCGCGCGGTCTGGCGCGCGATTGGCCCAGCGCAACGGTGGGCCTGCATCCTGCCATGTACGCATACCGTCCCCTGAAGGTGAGCGTCCGCCGAGTCTGCTGCTCGTTGTGAACAAGCGCAACCGGCGAACAGGTTCATTGTTTGTCTTTTAGAGCGGCCGGCATGCGCCGACCGGGCGCAAGCCCGCCGCCGGGGGGGGGGGGAGCCATGGTGGACGGTTGGGCCGCGGCGCCCCCGGGCGGTGCCGGGCCGCACGCCCGGCGTC
>BTVG01000042.1:0-28972 GCA_045864815.1 Rhodanobacteraceae bacterium
GCGTTGTCCACATCGGATCATTGTGGTCGAGCGCCACGACGGGCACCGCTTCGTCCGTAAAGAGCCCGGCGAGCGAGGATTGAGTAAGCACCGCGACCGGTGCGCTGTCCTGCAGCATGTAGCGCAGCCGATCTTCCGGATAGCCCGGATCCAGCGGCAGGTATCCACCACCTGCCTTGAGGATGGCGAGCAAGCCCACCACCATCGCCAGGCTGCGCTCCGCGCAGATCGCCACCCGTGCATCGGGGCCCACGCCCAGTCCACGCAGGTGATGTGCCAGCTGATTCGCCTTGCGGTTCAGCTCTGCATACGTGAGCGTCTGATCCTCGTAGACCACCGCCACTGCGTCCGGCGTGCGTTCCACTTGCTGCTCGAACAGCTCGTGCACACACGACTCACTCGCATACTCCGCCTCCGTGGCATTGAAGGTGTGGATCAGCTGCTCCAACTCACCTTCAGAGAGCATGCGGAGCTGATGGACCCACTCCTGCTCCTCAGCGACCATTCCCTCGAGCACTCTCTGGAGGTACCCGACGAATCGTTCCACCGTCGCCTGCTCGAAGATCGCCGTCGCGTAGCCCAGCCCACCGACGATCTGTCCGGCGTCCTCTTGAAGCGTCAGAGTGAGGTCGTACATCGCCTTCACCGGCGCATCCCATCCGGCTGATTGGACGGTAAGCCCAGGAATCTCGAGCGTGCCTCGGAACGAGCTCTGCCAGTTGAACATCGTCTGGAAAAGCGGACTGTGCGCAGTGCTGCGTGCCGGCTGCAGGATCTCCACCACCTGCTCAAAAGGAAGCTCCTGAGACCGTTGCGCCGCGAGCGCACAGACTTTCACCCGCTGCAACAGCTCCGCAACGCTCGGTGCACCTGAGAGGTCGATTCGCAACGCCAGAGTATTCACAAAGAGCCCGAGCAGCCGGGTGACCTCACGGCGCCGTCGGTTTGCAGTCGGTGTACCGATCACAACTTCGGATTGCCCGGAGAGTCGGGATAGCACCACCGCCCAAGCCGTCAAAAGCGACATGAACGGCGTAACCCCATGCCGCTGACTGAACGCCTTGAGCCGTGCCGTCAGCGCTTCGTCGAGCTCCAGCCGCACGACCGAGCCAGCATAATCCTGCAGCGGCGGGCGAGGACGATCGGTGGGCAGCTCCAGCAATTCTGGCGCACCCGCGAGGTTCTCCTTCCAGTAGTCGATCTGCCCGCGAAGTCCTTCTCCCTCGACGCGCGCATGCTGCCACTCCGCATACTCGGCATAGGACATTGGCAGCGGCGGCAGCGGGTCGGCCTCTCCACGACGGAACACGTCGTACAGCGCTCCCAGCTCGTGGTCAAACAACCCCATCGACCACGCATCTGTGATGACATGATGGACACAGAGCAACAGAACATGCCTGCAATCCGAGAGCCGAAAGAGATGCCCACGAATCAGCGGCCCGCGCGCCAAGTCGAAGGACTCGTGTCGAGCTTCGTCCATCAATCGCTGAAGTGCCACTTCCGAATCGGGGTTACCCCTCAGATCATGATCGACCATCGAAAATCTGCTTTCTGTCGCCGGAGCGATCCGCTGGACGGGCCGTCCATCCACATTGTGGAATGTGGTGCGAAATACCTCGTGTCGCTCGACGATCCGATCCAGAGCTCGCCCAAGGGCGACGCGGTCCAGCTCGCCGGCAAGATCCATCCAGCGATGCGCTCTGTAAGCGTCTCCAACAGTACCCAGCTGATCCAGGAACCAGAGTCGCTGCTGCGGAAACGACATGACCCGTTCTTCAGCTGTGACGCTCTGAGCGACCTCCACAGGCAAATCCACCTTGTTGAGTTCATCCGCCTGCAATCGCGTTACGGCCCTGTGGGCATCGAATCCTGATGAAGACACCGTCGACCTTTGATACTGAGAGAAAGTAACGAGACCAGCTGGGCGTACGGCGCAGTGAATCTATGCCATCCCCTAGCCTGGCCAATGCGGTATGCAGCTGAACAACTAACGGGTGGACCGTCCCCTGACCGCATCGGTACCGAGCGGCCACGCCTTCCTTCGCGCTAGAAATCAGCTTCCGCGCGTGAAGTAGAACCGGAATGCACTGATATGGGGGCCGGTGTCACTCTCGATCACAGCGTTATCCCAATTCATGGGAACTTCTCGAATCGTGAGATCGGGGAATCCGTTGCGTTTACAGGTATTGAAGAGCGACATGAAGCTGTGCACGGAATGCCGTAGCGTCGGCGTCGCGCTCTTTTCGCCAGGGACCTCCACATGCAGGATGTCCGAGGCATACCTTCCGTGGCGATAGATCCGCTCGATTCCTCCATGCATTGCGTGATAACTCTTGGGGCCCATCTGCGCCCCGGGCCGGATTGCATTCAGGAAGCGCTCGAGCTGCGCGCCTCTGACGGGCTGCCTACGCTGCGTGGTCAGTTCCGGAGCCAGGAGCTTGAGAAAGGGATCCGGCGAACAGCGAATCTCGTCGCGGGCGCTACGTATCAGGAGCGGCTCCCACTCCGGTCGAAGAGGATTGACGTTCAGAAGCAGCGCCTGAGCTCCCCTGGGCAGACTGGGAACATCACTGGCGGTACCCACCCGCAGGTCGAGATCCGCCTCACGGGCCATCCTCAGCAACGCCTGAA
Organism: Rhodanobacteraceae bacterium; assembly: GCA_045864815.1. Classification (GTDB taxonomy): domain Bacteria; phylum Pseudomonadota; class Gammaproteobacteria; order Xanthomonadales; family Rhodanobacteraceae; genus Tahibacter. The sequence goes on from BTVG01000042.1 coordinate 2,632, forward strand.
TCTCCAGGTGCTCGAGCGTATCCTCCATAGAATGGAGCACCTCCGGCCGGGTCAGCAGGTAGGCTGGGGCGGGAATTTTTCCAAAGAGCTCCGTCGTGTGTGCGCGCAACTCCTGAACGATCCTTTGTACCTGTGGAAGGATCGTATGGCCCCGTGAGTCGACTTCGGTCAAGAACAACCCTACATCGGGCAGCTGGATCTGATCGATCGACACTTCACCCGTCAAGGTGACATAAACATCTGCCTGCAGATATAGAACCGATGGAAGCGGTTCGACGAATTCCGCGAATTCCAGCGCCTCGTTGAGAGGAGTGCCGTCCCTGTATAGCGCTTTTGCATGCGCCGCCTTGCCCTCCACCCGACGCAACACCTCGTTCACGAGCGCCTCGATCTTCGTGCAGATCGGCCCTGGAATCGTGATCGGCTGTTCGGCCGCGGATGCATTGCAGAAGAAGAATAATCCCCGACCCACGGTGGCGCTCCGGCGGTCGTAACCGACTTCACGCGCTATCTCTTCCAGCCCCTGCATGCAGTTGTCCCAGCGGTAGTCTCGAAAATCATCACGAAGACGATCGGCGACCCGCCGGAGAGTCGGGTTGGTGTCGAGAACGTCGCGCAGTTGCACTTCCGGAATAGCGACTCCTTCGCGATACGCGATGCGGTACCGGCGCATTTCTGCGTCTTCCGCCGTGACAAACGGTAGAAACGTCCCTGCCGGCCCCTGATCTGTCTTCAAGAACGGGCGATAGAGTCCCGTTCGCGCGAGCTTGTGCCGGATCTCATTGTGTGAATCCGGAAAGAACGCCCTGGCAAGGTGGGCCGGCGGTTCCTGCTGCACGGTCCTGATCGTCTTGCGAAGTCTTGCAGCCCCCTCGGGAGACGGACCTGCCGCGTACTCCTTCGCCTCTCTTGGGTAGAGCGTGCTCAACCCGAGGCCTGCTGTTTTCACCCGCCCACCACCGCGATGCAGTTGGTAAATCATTTCGCTTGCCCAATCCTGGAGATTCTTCTGAATGAAACACACTGCACTTCTGATCTTCAACAACCTGCAGGTACCTCACCGCAATCCGGACAAGGCGTGAACGACCAAGCGGGAATCGACCAACTTCTGTGCTGCTGCACGTGGTTGAACGATCGATCGGCTGGAAGACCACCGACGGTTCGACATGCGCCACGTGAGCGTCGCCGTAACCCATCTGGTCACGCTCGAGCTCACCGTCACGCGTCTGTGCGTAAGCTTGCTTCGGCACTCATCGGACGTAACCGCTGCATGCGCGCTGCCAGGCGGCACAACGCAATCCCGGATGGCATGGTCAGAGCGCCAGTGGAGCGGCGCTCATTGCCGGGCGCGTCGCCGGGGCGGTCGTCTCTTCGATCAGGTTGGCAATGCAAGTTATTCCGTGTTTTGTCCGCTCAATGGTCTCTGCCCCCACAGAGACACGAATGAAACGATCACAGGACTGTCCGTACCCAATTCCCGGGACCGCGCTTACCCGGAACTCCTGGAGAAGCCGAGTGCAAAACTCTACCGAGGTCAGGGCCGATTTCCCGATCGAGACAAAGAAGTAGAAAGTCGCCTCTCCGGGAAGGTACGACACTCCACACGCGTCCATGAACCGGGCGATACGTTTTCGATTTCGCAAGAGATCGGCAATTTGCGGCCGGGTGATTTCCAGAATCCTGTCGAAATACTTGGCGAGATAGTGCTGAAGAATCGTGGGAGGACACGTGATCAAGTGCTGATTGATCTTGAGGACCTCGTCGATCAGCGCCTGTCCCCCGATCACATATCCAATCCGCCACCCCGACATGCCGTAGTTCTTGGACATGGAGTTGCAGATGATCGTATGTCTTTTCTCCGGGTCCAATGCTCCCAGAGAAATGAAGGCGTCGTCGCCCACGAACTCGCTGTAAGCCTCGTCCGCGAGCAGAAACAGATTGTGCCGGTCCGCCAACTGATGAAGGCTCTCCAGTTCTCTGCGTGTAAGGATTTTTCCGGTCGGGTTGTTCGGGTTGTTGACGATGACTGCCCGGGTTCGACTGGTGACATACGCATCCAGCTCGAAGACGCTCCGGTCGAAGGGAACCATCACCGGCACGGCATGGCAGAGTTTCGCCTGTTCGGAATAACTCACCCAGGCGGGCTCCAAAACGAGGACCTCATCGCCGGGGTTGAGGATTGCCATCAATGACATGTGAATGGCCGCTTTGGACCCGGCCGTCACGATGATGTCCCGGAACGGATCGACCGGGACTTCATATTGGTGGCGATAGTAGTCAGCAAGGCGCTGCCGCAACTCCAAATCCCCACGCGAATGGGAATAGTGGTAGCCCTCGGGCATGGGCAGATCGTGAAATCCGAACAAAGGGATGTCGAAGAAGGCCTCGCCAAGGGATAGCACGATGACGTCGTCGCCACGCGACTTCATCTCATAAACAAGGTTGTTTACCTGAATTGAGATGGCCTGGACGATATCGCCCAAATGGATTGCTGTTGTCGTCATGCTAGTGCTTTGAACAGGGGGACAGGGAAATGACGCAAGGCGCTGTCATTCCATGGCAGATGCAAGGAAGAAGGCCGGGCTGGCGCAGGGCCGGGATCAGTCGGGCTGCGGTGCTATGGGGCATCCGCAAAACAAGCGACGCAAGACAAGCCTATCCGGCATTTCGGCACCCCTCCCCCTTGAATCGTGCCCAGCTCAGTGACAAGCGAATCGGCAATCAAGAAGCACTATCCCCGCAGTGCTTTTGCGAGCCATGTACGTCCTGTACCGGCCCCGAACCCTGATCCGCAGCATTCAATGGTAGCCCATTCGCTGCCCACCGGCGACCATGAGAACGAAGCAGCGAGTCTGGGCCAGACAGAAAACCCTGCCGATAGACCACCCTATTTGTCAATCTGCGCGGAACTGATCGGCGCAGTGCTTCGTCCAGCGTCTTGTAGACATCGCCGAGCCATTCACAATGACTGCAATGGAGGTGACGATGAGCACCGTCAGGGGCTCGCGACTTGCCGCTTTCAGAGTGGGTGACGGAAATTCGGTAAGCCGGCGGTAGCGGCCAGGCATGAGGTCGAGCGGAACGCCGAGGTCCAACACCTCCAGGCAGAGCTCAAGCGCGTGATCGAGGAGCGGATGCCCGAAAGTCCACCACGTACGCTGCCAGAACTTCGTGGTGAAGAACGCGTCAACCAAGGCGGATTTCGCGCGGCGGCAATGTGTCGCGTGCGAGGCGCCCATACGAGCGAATGTTTCGCGTGGCTATCGACACCGCGGAGTGAGCGAGCCATGGCCAATCGGCGGTTGCCGAGGCAGGCTTTGTCCCGGTTGGTGCCGGGTCAGTGTAAGGCCAGGAGCTGTCGGTCGCACGTTCGGCCAGCACCGGCTGCGAAGGGCCGCTTGACCTCCGGCAACATCGGAACACGCCAGCTCCTTTCATCGCGAGGCATGAGGGCTGCCCGCTACCCGCCCGCATGCGACGCTACGGCGCGACGGGTTTGATCTGCTCGTCGATGTATTCTTCGTCCGGCCCTAGCACGGTATAGCCACGTGCCGCGAGCGTCGCCAGGATACCCCCATCGGCGAGGAGCCAGGCGATCGGCACCACGCCAACCGTCGTGCGCCGTTCGTTGAGCGCGCCTTCCGCAGCCTTGACCCACAGGGCCTGTGCCTCCGCGCGCACGTCGTCGACGCCACGCTCGCGCAGGGCCGGAGCGTCCATCAACGCGGTGATGCATGCGCTTGCCGGATCGGAGTCGTGCAGCGTGCGCAGCTTGTCGATGTCACCGATTGCCCAGGCCAGTGCACGCTCGGACAGCAGCGCGATATCACCCTCCAGGCGTTGCAGCGTGCGCTCGAAGCAGTCCACGTCATCGAGATCGCCCTGCCTGAATTCGCGCAAGGCCTGGCGTGAATCGTCGATGGTGATTGCAAGCACAGTCGGAATGTGCGGCAACTTGCGGCGCTTGGCTGCGGTGTTCACATGATCGCTGACCGGCGACTCGGGTGAAAGACCGGCCTGCTCGACCACCGTACCGTGCAGCTTCTCCGCGGCAAACAGTGGCCGCCAGCGTTCGATGCCGCTGTCGCGGCCGAGATGCTTGGCCTTCAGTGTGCTCCAGCGCGCATACAGGTCCGGCGCCAATACATCAGCCAACGTCTGTTTGTCGGGTAGTTTGCGCGCGGCGAGCACGGATGGCAGCAGCGTCAGCGCATGAAGCCTGCCGTGACCGGTGTTGAATGCGACGCTCGGCGGGTCCAGGATCGCGTCGGCCTCGGCCAGTCGCGCGTCGAGATCCGCTGAGCGCCACTGCATGCGCCGGGGCACCGGCCGCAGATTGCCGATGAGCCACAGCACATGATCTTTGCTCCGCACCTGCCACAGACCAGGCCCAGGCATCACACCCGCGACTTCGATCGCAGCGAGCGTTGGCGGAGGCTCGGCCGTGACCGTGCTCGCCTGTGCGGTGGCATGAAAAAGCAGCAGCGACGCGAACAGGCTTGCGCGAAAATGTCGACTCATCGGAAGCGATATGGGGGAGCGCGGCGCGCAGCCTAGCGGGCTCACCGTTAAGAAGTGGTTACCACAGACCACTGTTCGCGGACATCATTCCGCACGGGCGTTCACCGGGAAATGGCGAACGCAGTGGTGCCATTGGCCCCGACCTGCCTCCTTTTTGCGACGCATCGCATACCTTGTCCACGGTCGCACCCGGGTGGCTTGATCGTAGCGAACAAAAAGCCGGGCCCGCGCTGCAAACGGACGCGTCCAGACACCGCAATGAACAAGCCGACGCTGACGGCGCCGGGACGTCAGGCAGGTGCGGGAGTAGCACCAAGCGCCGTTCGGCTCGTGTCGCACACCCAGGATCGAAAGCAGTGCGGCGGCTCGACGGAGAGCTCACGAAATGTACGCGTATCCCGAAACAGTCGCAGATTGGCTGCGCGCATCGAAGCCGCAAAGCTGTGAGTTCGAGATACCAAGCCAGCAGTTTCCAATATTTCCCCGGTGCGTCGAGTTGGGGCCGACAGACCCTTGCGCCAAATGCGCTTTCATCATCGCCCCGTCAACGCTCCGCCAGCGCCAGGCGATACTCGCCATTTGCGCGTACTCGGCCAAGCCGGCTTTCCAAAGCGTTTCGAAAAAGCCGACCGCCTCCCACTCCAGAAAGCGCTTGTGGACGGCACTGGCACTACCGAATCGCTCCTTGGGCAACGCTTTCCACGGAATCCCTGTCCGCAGCACGTACACGATGATCTCGAACGCCTGCCGTGCCGGCATCGCAGGGCGACCAGTTCCAGGCTTACGCAGGTATCTCTTCTTCGCCGCCACCGCCCGCGGCAGAATCAGCGGCTCGACCGGCTCCCAAAATGCGCCGTCACCTGCCAGGACCCAGCCCGTTTCGCCACCGCCGCTCTCCGGCGCCGCCCGCAGGGCGGCTAGTCGTGAAAGTTGTTTAAATTAAAAATAAAGTATTAATTTAAATGTGTAAAAAACGCGGCCATGCTCGATGCCTTCCGCAACACGGACATCGTGACAGGCGTGCGGCAAGGATGATGCTGAGCTGGTGGCGAGGCGTGGGTATCGTTCGGTACGTGACGCTGCGCCCTGCACTACACCGTGCGAAATGCACTTCTCGGGTACCGCAGGAATTTGACGTCGAAAGCGCTTTTTTTGGGGGGGGGCTGGCTTGTGTCCGGTGAGTCGTTCTGCAAGCAAAAAGCCGTAGGCCGCGACGCTCAGGCTGGCATGGTGACGAGACCCACGTCAGCAACGTTCGGCGTCGACACTTCGGGATGAACACAACGTGGTACGGGCACTTCCAATGCGTGTGATTTCCGCTGTCGTACTCGTCCATCGGCGGATTCTCCAGCCAGTGCGCTTGGCGGCTCACGTCCGAAGCTTCCCCCGATGGAATGATGGATACGTAAAACTCTTGCTGCCTCCACGGCCGAGCCGTGGGCTCCCTTGCTTGTCTAGTGACAATCGACGATTTCGATGTTCGCGAAACCTTCCGCAGTCTACACTGTGCGAGAATAGACCACAAATTCTTTGTCATGAATTCCAGCATGCATGCCATTCGTGTTCTGAAAATTACCCTCCACATCGGTCTGCTCATCGCGCCAGTCGTTGCCGGTGCCCAAGTGTTGCCTCACGCCACTAGCGACGCTTGGCTTGCTAATCCAGCGATCCCTTACCCAGTTGCAATGGGCATTCCCGATCGGGCTACCGTGCGGAACCGCGACGAGATCGCAATTGCGCCGTGGACGCCGCGAACGTCGTTCGCACCGAGTACGGCGCACGTTCTGCGCGGCGAGTCGCCTGTCGTAAACGCGCTCGACCCCGAGATCACAGCGAGCGTTACGTTTCCCGCTGCGGCCGCGTCGTTCGGTTACGCGCCGGGCTACGCGGGCCTCGATGTCGTTGACGTCGATGGCGATTCGCGTAGTGAAGTCATCGCGATCGCGCAGGGCTGGTCGTCGTACTGGTACGTCGCCGACTGGACGCCGCAGGGACTCGCGATGCGGTACCTGAGCCGCGGTTATCCCGAGGAGATCGTCGACGCCGAAGTGATCACCGTTGGCGGCCAGAAGCGTTACGTCGTGGCGGCGGCGAGCACGCTGTACATCTACTCGCTGCCCGACATGCAGCTGCTTGCTTCGGTGCCGATGCCGCAACAGCTGCGTCGTGCGCGCGTAGTCGACGTCGATGCCGATGGCTCGCTCGAATTGATCACGCTCACAGGTGGCAGTTACTACCCGTATCCGCCTTACCCCGCGGCGCTGACAGTGTCGGACCTGTCGACGAGCACTGTACGCTGGCAGACGCAATTGGATTGGAATCGCACATACGATTTTGCGATCGGCGACTTTCGCGACGAGCCCGGGCTGGAGATCGTGCTCGCAGCAGAGGCCAGTACCGTGCGTTCGGCGTCGAACGGCACCGTGCTGTGGACACTACCTGCAACGCAATTCGTCGACGTGGCCGCAGGCAATTTCGACTCGGACCGGCAACTCGAGTTCGCGATGATGCAGAGTTCGGACGCGATTCATATTTTCGACGCGAGGCAGCAAACAGCACTCTGGGCGCTCACCGGCCTGTCCGATCTCGATTCGGTCGCCGCGTGGGATTTCGACATGGACGACCGGCACGAGTTGCTCGTGGGCGACGGACAGTGGGGCGACGTCTGCGTGTACTCGACGATTACGCAGCTCCCGCAGCATTGCATCCGCAACCGCCAGCACGGCGTCGGTCGCATCGCCGCCGGAAACATCGACGGCGCGCCAGGCCACGAGATCGTTTGGGGCGCGGGCGTGTCCAGTTCCGGTGAAGACCAACTCGCAGTCGGTCGACTTGGCAATCCGGACGTATCGTGGTGGGCGAGCGACGAGAGCGCATCGCATCCCGATGGCATCCTTGCCGACGTCGACGCGGATGGTGCGCCCGAGTATGTGTATGCGTCGTACTCGACGCGCTCAGGCTACGATTCGGGTCGCGTCCACATCGCCAGTGCCGATACGATGAAGGACGAGGCCGTCACGGCGCCGCTCGCGAACTCGCAGGACTGGCTCGGCACGGGTGGCATCGATGTCGCGCAGCTCGACAGCGACCCGGCGCTCGAGATCATCGTCGCCACTGCCCATATACGCGCGCCCGAACTCGAAATCGTAGACGGCGCAACGCACGCGCGCCAACGGACGGTTGTGGTGCCCGAGGACGGCCCCTACGGCACACCTATTCTGCTGCCCCGTGTGATCGACTCGAGCGGCGTTGTGTTTCGTTACGGAAGCAAATTGCGTCGCGTCGCGCTCAGTGACGGCACTGCGGTATGGACGATGCCGATGCCCGTCGGCAACAGGTTGAATACGCTCGCGGTCGCGGATGTAGACGACGACGCCGATCTGGAGATCGTCGCGGTCACGGAGCAATCGACGACGGTATTGAACGCAACAACGGGCGTGACGGAGTGGGTGCTGCTCGTCGGCGGTGCTGCGACGATCGATCGCGCACGCAAGCAACTCGTGCTCGCGGCGGGCACGCAGATTCTTGTTTACGACCTGCGCACGCGCTCGCTCGTCAGATCCGTGCAGACCGGTGGCACGGCAGTGGCGGCATGGTCGGCCGATGTTGCGAACCAGCACATTATCTTTGCCGCATACGACACGGGCGCGCTTCTCGCATTCGACTTCGAGTCGTCGAGATTTGTAATGTCGACCGCGATGGATCGACGCGATCTGTTCCGCAATGCGAGTGCGGTGCCGACCCGCGTGCAAGGCCGCCGGGTTTCGTTCTGGGGCCAGTCCGACTACGCCGCGCACCGTATGGACGTGGAGCTGACGATTCGACCGATATTCGAAAACGGATTCGAGTAGGCCTACCGGCAAACCCGTGGAGCCCAAGGCGTGAGATCCGTCTCAACCAAGGAGCGGCCGTCCATCAGGATGATCCTTTCAGAACGAAACCTTCGCCATTTTTACGAGCGGATGCGATCACCGCATTTTCGGGCAGCACGCCGCTCGCCTTATAGGTCGAGCGCGAGCTCCTGGTCCGCAGTCGCCGCCGGCACCGCGCAGCAGATCAGAGCCTCGTCCTCGGCGACCGGAAATGCCGGCTTCGTCGCATACGCCACCCTACCCGTAACGATGCGCGCACGGCAGGTGCCGCAGCTGCCACCGCGGCAGCTCGACGCAGGCGCGAGCCCCTGCGCTTCGGCGAGGTCGAGCAGCGTGCCTGACGCTGGCCGCCATACCGCGGTCGTTCCTGCGCGTGTGAATCCGACTGTGGTCGGCTCGCTCGCAGCCGGCTCCGTCGGCACATCGCCGTCGCGACGCAGCGATGACGGCCCGAACGCTTCGGCGTGGATGCGGGCGTCGGCGACATTCAGCGCGCGCAGCGCGCCGTACAGCGACTGCATGAATGCGGGTGGGCCGCACAGATAGAAGTCGTAGTCGTCGAACGGCAGCCAGCGCTGCAGCAGGCCGAGGTCGATGCGGCCAGCCGCGTCGTAGTCGCTCGCCGCGGCATCGGCGACATCGCCCAGTACCCGCACGACGCGGATCGCCTCCGGCACCTGTGCGGCGAGCGCGGCGATCTCCGCTTCGAACGCGCGCTCAGCACGGCTGCGCGCGGCATGAAACAGCCAGGTCCTGCGCGTACGCCGCAGGCGCCGGCCTTCGTGAACGATCTGCCGCAGCATCGCAAGCATCGGAGTAATGCCGATACCGGCCGCGACGAGCACGGCCGGACGCCGCTCGCCCGCATCGAGCGTGAACGTGCCGGCCGGCGCGCGCGCCTCGATCACGTCGCCGACCGCGAGCGTGTGGAGATACGACGAGGCGAGCCCTTGCCGCTTGATGCTGATGCGATAGCCGGCGTCCGACGCCGCGCTCGAAAGCGTGTACGTGCGCACGACGAGCGTTCCCGTCTCAGGTCGCAGGCGCACCGGCAAATGCTGGCCCGGCAGTGGTGCCACGAGGCCCGCACCGTCGGCCGGTTCAAGCTGTAGCGAACGCACCGACGCGCCCTCGTCGACAATTCGGGAAATGCGAAACGGCCGCCACGCTTGCGCGAGCCAAGCGGCATTGAGGCGCGTTCCCGCGTCATTCCAGTCGCCGGTCATCAACGAGTTCGGCGACTCGCCGTCCTTTTCGTCGATCCAGCGCACGGCGAGTGCGTCGGGGCGGCGCACGACGACGCGTGGCCTGAAGCGCCACAGGCGTTCGGCACCCTGGAAGGCGGCAATTTCCGGGCTGTCGATGACGACTTCGGCATCGCCGGTCAACTGCAGCAGATCGCCCGTTGCGAAATCGATGAACACCAGCCCCGCGCGTGGATTGGAAAGGATGTTGCCGAGCGTGTTGAAGAAGTGGTTGCCGGCGAAGTCCGGAATCGTCAGCACGCCCTCCCCGTCCACGCGCACGAACCCCGGCTTGCCACCGCGGTGCGAAACGTCGACGTCGCGCACGCCGTCGCGTTCGACCGACGAAGCGACGAAGAAGGTGTCGGCGCCGGCGATCATCCGGCGCGCGTCGTCGTCGAGCGCACCCAGCCGGATCGCCGAAACGTCAGTCGGGACGCTCGGATCACGCGCAAAACGGAAGTCGCGCAGACGGATGTACTGCGGGCAATTGCCGTAGCTCTGGCGCGCGACGATGTCGAAGCCGGTGGCGTCGCGCCGGATCGTGCCGTTGAGGCGATTGCGCCGCCGCGTGTGCAGTTCGATGCCGAGGAGGGCTATTGCACTGCCGTCACCCATGCCGGCATCGGCGGGGTCGGCAGCGTCTCGCGGCAGCACTACACGCAGACGCGAAGGATCCGGCGAGTGCAGAAATCCCGGCGCACCGGAACGCACCGTCGCCCACGCGTCACCCGCGCTGTCGACGCTGCCGAGCACGACGAACGGGAGCTGCGGATAGAACTGCCGGTGCTGCTCGATGAGATAGTTGCGCAGCACGCGCCTGCCGATCTCGTCCATGCGCTCGACGACGCCGACCTGCGCCTGCATGGCCAGCTCGCCGGCATGCCACGGCGAAACCCGTTCGTTCGGCGTCGTCGACATGGCCATTCCTTATGCAACCGCCGACAGGCCGGCTGGCGTGCGCTGGAACGGCACGAACCCCGGCAGTGCCTCGATCCGCGCGAGCCACGTGGTGACATGTGGATAACCGGACAGATCGACATTGCCTTCGGGCGCGCGTGCGATGTAGCTGTACAGGGCGACGTCGGCAATCGTCGGACTTCCGGCAGCGATCCATTCGCGTGTCGCCAGCGTCGACTCGATCACCGCCAGCACGGCGTGTGCACGGGCGATGACCTCGTCGGGATTGAATGCCGCACCGAACACGGTCACGAGCCGTGCAGCGGCCGGACCGAATGCGATCTGCCCCGCCGCTACCGACAGCCAGCGCTGCACTTCGGCCGCAGCCGCCGGCTCGCGCGGCAGCCAGTCCGTGCGGTCGTACTTCAGCGCCGCGTAGACCAGGATTGCGTTGGAGTCCGACACGATCGTGCCGCCGTCGTCGAGCACCGGAATCTGGCCGAAGCGGTTCATGCCGAGAAATTCCGGCGTCTTGTGCGCGCGCTTGCCGAGATCGACCGGCACGAGGTCATGCGCGACGCCGATCAGCGAAAGGAACAGGTGTGCGCGATGCGAATGGCCTGACAGCGGCATGTAATACAGCTTCATCGGATGACTCCGGTTGGGGTGAGTGCGTAGCTTGGTGATTTCTCCTGGCTGCTTGAATCCTCGCCCGCGACAATGGACCATTCCGCCGAACGGAATAATCGGAGCGCTCCATGGACCGCTGGCACGCCATGCGCGTGTTCGCCGCGATCGCCCAGGCTGGCGGCTTCGCTGGCGCCGCACGCGCCCTCAACCTCAGTCCCCCGGCCGTGACGCGGGCGGTCGCGGCCCTGGAAGAAGCGATCGGCACGCGGCTGTTCGTCCGCACGACGCGTTCGGTAACGCTGACCGAAGCCGGTGCGCGCTACCTCGATGACTGCCGCCGCATCCTTGCCGACATCGACGAGGCCGAAGCGGCTGCGGCGGGCTCGTACGCAACGCCGACCGGCACGCTCACGGTCACCGCATCGACGCTGTTCGGCCAGTACTACGTGCTGCCGGTCATCAACGAATACCTCGACCGCTACGCGGCGGTGAGCGTGCGCGCCGTGTTCGTCGACCGCGTGACGCACCTCGTCGACGAGGGCATCGACGTCGCGGTGCGCATCGGGCCGCTGCGCGATTCGGGCTATCGCGCGATCGGCGTGGGTGCCGTAAGGCATGTCGTCGTCGCCGCACCGTCGTACCTGACCCGGCGCGGTGTGCCGGCGACGCCGGACGATCTCGTGCGGCACGACGTCATTGCGTCGGTTGCGGCACGCCCCTCGAACGACTGGGCGTTCGGCCGAACGCAGCGCAGCGTCGTCGCCGTCCGGCCGCGCCTGTCCTGCACGACGAACGCGGCGGCCATCGACGCTGCGATCGACGGCCGCGGGCTGACGCGCGTGCTGTCGTACCAGGTTGCCGCGGCGCTCGCGAGCGGAGCGCTCGTCGCCGTGCTGCAGGAGCACGAGGAAACGCCGTGGCCGATCCACGTCGTGCACAGCGAGGGCCGCCGCGTCACCGCAAAGATCCGCGCGTTCGTCGACCTCGCCGTTGAACGGTTGCGCGGAAATTCACTGATAGGCTCGGCGTGAGCATTTCCGCTTCGGCCGGCGACAAAAAAATTTTGCAATGACCCGCTCGCAGGCATTCGCGGTCGCGCCCTGCCTTGTTTCGGCTGCGCCGGCCGCCGCGGGCAGCGCCGCTTACAATGCCCGCTTCGACATCCCACAGCCGCCGCCATGACCGAACCCGTTCGTCTTTCCAAGCGCCTCGCGGCGCTCATCGGCTGCTCCCGCCGCGAAGCCGAGCACTACATAGAAAACGGCTGGGTCAGCGTCGACGGCAGAACGGTCGAGGAGCCGCAATTCAAGGTTTCCGACAATAGCGTCAGCCTGGACCCGGCGGCCAGCCTGGATGCCGTGCACCCCGCCACCATCCTGTTGCACAAGCCCGAGGGCGCGAGTGCCGCAGAAGGCGCGGATCTGGCGTGGCAGAAGATCTCGCTGGATACGCGCAGCGCCGACGACGATTCCGGTGTCCGCCCACTCAAGCGCCATTTTCACAAGCTGACGATTCCCATGGCGCTCGAGTCCGACAGCAGCGGCCTGACCGTGCTCACGCAGGATTGGCGCGTTTCCCGGCGATTGATCGAAGAAACGCTGACGATCGAGCAAGAGTATGTCGTAGACGTCAGCGGCCAACTGGTGCCGGGCGGTCTCGCACTGCTCAATCACGGGCTGAGTGTCGGCGGCTGGCCCCTTGCGCCCTGCAAGGCGAGCTGGCAGAGCGAAAACCGCCTGCGTTTCGCAATCAAGGCACCGCAGCCCGGCCAGTTGCGCGCGATGTGCGTGCAGGTCGGGCTGACGCCTCTGGCGGTCAAGCGTATTCGCATCGGCCGTGTCTCCATGGGCAAGTTGCCCGTCGGGCAGTGGCGCTACTTGCCGGTGACCGGGCGGTTCTGAATAGCCGTGCCGATTCGGCCAGGTGCCTCCCGAACGAGGACACGCTATGGAAACGTAGGCCGTGTTCTGCGGCGGAGTTGCCGGAAGTGCCAGCCGGCTGATTGCACGTCGATCGCAATAAGCGCGGCAGCGACATCGCCGCCGCGCCTGACGATCAGTCGCCCTGCGGCTCGAACCCGTTGCGGAAGATCGCATCGGAACCGCCGATGCCCGCGCCGCGCAAGGTGATCGTCGCAGGCCCCGTGGTGGCAGTGCTTGCGATCGTCACCGTCGCTTCCACCGTACCGACGGCGGTCGGCTGCAACGTGAACTCCACCTCGCACGACTGCTGCGGCGCGAGCGTGAATGGCACGCCCGGGCAGCTGCCGCCGGTGCGCGTGAAGGGTGCGCTCGGCGTGCTCACCGCGGTGACGTCGAGAGCGCTCGTGCCGCTGCTCCTGAGCGTCGCGCGCCGCACCACGCGATGACCCGGCGCGATGCCGCCGAAGTCGATCGTCGGTGCGTGGCAAGGCCCGGTCCGTTCGCCGTTACCTCGAGCATCAGTCCCTTGCCCGACAGATAACCATTCACATGCGACAGGATTTCCGGCGCCAGCTCGTACCTCTCCAGCAACCGGCGGAAGTTCAGGATCGTCGTCTCGTCCGGGTGTCCGCTCGAGCAAAGGGTTAGGCGTCACTCTCGCCCGAGCCAGGACGATGGATCTTGAGAGGCGCGAAGAACTGGACTCTGTATTCGTTGTCGACGATTGACAGGGTGCCGCACGTCGGGCAGTGAGCAACAACCTTGGACTCTCGGATCAGGTGATCGAGAAGTTGGTCTGGCGAAAGGCTTTCAGATCTTGGGCCGTCCGTCAGCGACTCTGGGACAAGCAACGAGAGCGCATGACCTTCATAAAGGTTGGTTCGGATGAGGGTGCCGCAGTGGCACGTGTGCTTGCTCGCCAAAGCTTCATTCCTCCATGGACCGAATTTCGTGCCGCCCTGAGCAATCTGCCAAATGGCACTGCGTGTGTCAGCCAAGCTTGTAGCCCCTGATTGACGACACCTTCGTACTGCAGTAGCCGCATACGAACGATTGGTTAGGCAGGTCCTGGAGCGCGCGCCAATTGGCGCCACCTTCGGGAAAGAAGCGGGTCATATAGGCCTCATTGAGGGCTAACGTTTGAGCTGAGGCGCAGACGCTGGGTTGGCGCTTGGCCCGCGGGCCCGATGATAGGAACGACGGGTTCGCGGCCCAAGTGCCAAGCCGGTGGCTGTCGCCTCGAGCGAAGGGTTAGGCCGCACTGCTCGCAGGACGATAGGTTGACCAAAGCTCATGCGCTTGAAGCAACTCGTCCTGAGAGCTCTGAACCTCGGGCGCGGAAGCACGAGTTGTGATCACGTGTTCGAGCAGGAGCGCAATGGCGTGGCGTTGCTCCGCGGTGCAGTAGCCAAGAAATTCGTTGTACTGCCCACCCGACGTGAGATGGAAGAGCAACTGGTCTCCATACCAGTTGTACTCGTATGTGGGCGGAGCAAGAGCAAATCTAGCCAGGGTTGGCAAGTAGTAGGCCTTGCCCTCTGGTGACGCAAAACACAGCGGGTCCCAGCCTGGGTTCTCAACGTGCTCAATCTTCAGCGTTGCTCGATCATGCAATCGGAGTGTCGCGTCGTGTTCAGCGCACTCCTCGCAGTGCACGTAGTTCGTGAAGTGCTCAGGCTTCGCTACGGCGCCGAAGGCTGCGTCAATGACTTCAAGGACGTGGGCGTCACCGAGCATGTTTCTGTGCGGCCTAACTACTATTAGCCCCCAAAGCTGGGCGTAGCAAAGATTCTGTGGCTTCAGCAGCTGCATCGTCAATCTTCTGGAAACAGCGTGGTACACGCCCCGAGACGGCAGTCGGCGCTGATCGTCAGCTACTGGCCTGTGGTTCTGGCCCCGCGCTTGTGATATCGCAAAGGGGGTGCGACCCGGCGAAGAGGATGCGCGTCTGAGTGCCTTGTCGCGCAGCATAAGCTGAGAGGTTTCCCTCACCGGGGGCAGTGGTGAGCAGTGTTCGCACGACACGTGCAGCCCCGTCTCACGATCTGAAAGACTAATCGATATAGTTGGGGCCGGTTTTCCTGCGCACGGTTGATAGCATCAGGCGGGACTGGGATGGGCGCGCAGAATGTCCGTCCTCATTCGATTGCGAGATTCGCATTCTTGAATCGAGTCGGCATCGGCATCAGCTCGTTCGAGCAGCTCGACCATCCGCCTGCCACGCGCCTCGTAGAACCGACCACCAGCGGCTTGCTAGTCCTAAATCATGGAGCATGTGATGTTCAGATGGCTCATTTTGTGTGTCGCCTGCGTCGCGCCATTGGCTGTTGTCCACGCGGACAATCCGCCCGATCTTTTCACTAAAGCAACTCCGGGAGGTGATCCGTCTCCAGCGGACGCGTATCGAGGGGTCTGGTCGGTTTCCATCAACGCCGACCAGCTGAAGAATCGGCTGCCCGAAATCACGCTGAATCTTCCCAATGAGTCCCCGATCGTAGTTCGCCTGGAGCATTGGGAGCCGCGCAAGGGGTATGTCATTGAGCTTGACGAACAGGGCAACTATCAAACTGTTCCCGACCCGAACGCCGGCCCCGAAGATTTTTCCTGGCTCTGGTACGGCCGTGGCGAGGGCTGGACTGTGTCGCTCACTATGCATCAGGGCATTGTTGCGGGGCGTGCGACATCCGAACAGTTTCGCTATGGCCTCGAACCCCGCCCGGGAGCTATCACCCAGCTTGGTCTAATCAATAGCGATTATTGGAAGACGCATCCCGAGGAGAGGCCTGAGAAGCCCACTCGGAAATCGCCGTTGACTGAACCGATCCGGCCTGAGCTGGCGGGTAGCGAAGAACTGCCGGCGATTTCGTCGGACGCTGTAGCAGCGAAGGGAAGCTGGGACTATTCCTGCCCAGCAGCCTTGAACGTCTCGCAGACAAACGTGGTAGATGTTCTCGTGATGTATACGCCTGGATACCTATCCTATGCAGGATCGATCACCGGGGTCGAAGCGCAGGTGCAAGCTGGCCTTGATGATGCAAACACCAGTCTCCGCAATAGTGAGATGAGTGCACTGAGATTCGCGCTTGCGGGCGTCGAACCAGTACCGTCGTCGGGATTCAACTATGACACCAACGGTATCGTCGCGGCCCTGGATCGCCTCAGCGGCAACACCCCTTCTATCGGAGCGCCGTACTGCGATTTCTCGAGTCCGAATGCGGCCGTGCGCAACAGGCGAGACGCTATGCACGCTGATTTGGTCGCTTTGGCTCGTCGAGACGCAACAAGTCCAGCCGAGCAATCGTGTGGCGTAGGCTGGGTACAGCGTGTGGTGTACAACAATGGCTGTGTCATGGAACCAGGGGCCACTTGGGGCGAAACGTTCCCCTATTTCGTCTTCGACCCTCAGTGCAGCGCCGATCGCCTCAACTTTGCCCACGAGATTGGGCACACTCTAGGTATGGAGCATGACCCCGTGAATTCCGACGTTGGTGCCGGCGGGTCGGCTCCGTCGTGCCCGTGGTCGTTCGGGTATCGCCGCGCCGATTTGACTCAGGCCTATCGATTCCGAACGGTCATGGCGTACTGGAACAACGTGTCATCGTTCGGACTGCCGGGTCCCGCAGCTTGCTCAAGTGCCACGGACTGCCCTTTGATCGACGGCTATAGCAACTGGAACTTGCAGTGGACTGGATCTTCTGGTGGCATTCAACCTTTGCCACTGCAGCCCTCCGCAGGATTGATCGGCGTCCAGTCGCCATGGATCTCCGGTCAACCGAAAGCCTACGCGTTCGACACGATGCAACGGCTTGGGGCGATTGTGGCCAACTATAGAGCCAGGCCCGATGCCATTTTCGCAGATGACTTCGACTAGTCGGTTGCTGATTCTCGGATCAGTTTTCATGGCGCTCGCCGACTCTCCGGTGAGCGCTCTGGAGATCACACATCCCGCGCTCGAAAGCCGAGCCCTTGCGGGAGGTGCAGCTGTCGGTCCCTGCATTGGCCCCTACCTGTCTACTACGGGTCGATACATCACTTTCACGTGTACATCTGACGATGTTGCGGCCGGCGACGTTAATGAGCGCAGCGACACCTTCATCGTCGATCGAAATGTCGGTGCTGTCGACCGAGTCAGCATCGATTCGAACGAAACCAGCTTCCGCTTCAATAGTGGGGGCGGCTTTCCTTCAGTCGAAGGTCGCTACGTAGTGTTCACGTCGGCTGCACCTCTCCACGCAGATCTCACGTTTCCGTACACAGGGTTTGGCGTGAACAACCCGTTTCTGCGCGACCGAACTCTCGGGACAACCGAACTACTCGGACGAACCACTACCGGCGCCTTCGCTCCACAGACAGGATCCGCGCAGCTTGCTGGTGTCTCATTCGATCGTAACCTCGTGCTGTTCAGTTCCAGCTCGAACATGATCGATTCAGCGGAGCCGCCAATTCCTCGACCTGTGCAACTTTACGTTCGGGACTGGCTGACGGGCATCGTCACTCTCGTTACACGTACGCCGAGCGGTCAGTTCAGCTCCACTGGAACCTCGGGCGGCTCCGCGCTTTCAACGAGCGGGCGATTCGTCGCCTTCATGAGCACGGCCACGGATCTAAACGATCAGAACCCGCTCGGCACTGATCAATTAATGATCCATGACCTTGCGAGTGGAGTAACACGCCGGCTCAGCTATCCGGCGTCGGGCGGTGAGTTCACCGGGACTCCATACTCCCAAGCGAAAGCGGGATCATTTTCGGCAGACGGACGACTGTTAGTCATCGAGGCAAACAGCGACGAGTTGGGACCTGGAGACGCAATCGGCCTCTCCGATGTCTACGTTGTAAATACTCAAACAGGACATTACGAGCTCGTTTCTGCTGGTCTTAATGGAAGCCGAGCAGACAATGCGAGCTTCGAACCATCGATTAGCGCCGATGGGCGTTACGTGGTGTTTTTCAGCCGGGCGTCCAATCTGCTCAATTCACCTCAAGATCCAGCCGTCTACGTCAAAGATCGATGGACCGGCGAACTGCTAAACGTTTCTGCGTCGCTCGGAGCTCCCCGCACAAACTATGTACCACGCACCGCGATTTCAGCGAATGGTTCCACCATTGCATTCGACTGGCGACATCCGGATGCGTCACCTCTGGTAGGCAGTCGCACTCTCGTATACTCGTCCCAACTCCGAGGGTCACCGATGGGCGTGGCAGTTGCCGTTCCGGCCACCAGCCCAGCCTCCGTGCTGTTTTGCCTTTTTGCTATGTTAATGATTGGCACTGGTTGGGTGAACCGAAGTACTCGCTGATCAGTACGCTCCGCTCACGTTCATCTGAGTACCTCTGCCCATGGTTCGTGTTTCCCCAGCCTTGTGAGATTGTGGTGGCGTTATCCGGCCAGAAGGCGCCCCTACGCAATATTCCCGCGAGCCTGCAGCAATGAGCGATCCGTCCGCCGCCGACGGGCGGCCGAGGCTGATGGATCAGGCGCCGCGCGGCATGGCAAGAGCGGATCGTGTCGTCGCATTTCCACAGCCAAGGCCGGAGCAGCACCGCTGCTCCGGCGGCAATTGAATTACGGTCCGCGGTGGAAACTCGCCTCCATCAACCCGCGCACATCGCGCGAGAGAATGGCCAGCGCATCGAGAATGCCTACGTGCGAGCGCGAATCCGGTGCTTCGAGCTTGGCCATCGCCACGGTTTCGCTGAGGGCCTGAATGGCGGCGATGCGTTCGAGCATCTCCTCCTGCAGGGCATCGCGTTGCACCGGCGTGTCGAGCACGTACGCGAACAACACCGGCTCGGCCGAGGGCGTCTCGCGGCGTAGCGGGTAGAAAGAACCTTGGCGGGTCATGGCGCGCACCTCCCCGACGAGAGGACGGCGCTGCCAGCGCGGATCAGGCGACCGGAACTCCGTCCGGTGCCGCAGAACACAAACCGAATTTCCATGGACAACTCCCTTTGCGTGGAGTCGCCACCCGGAACCACACGACAGGGTGGCGAACGGTGTGCGGGTTGGCAGACCGGCCCAGGACCGGCGAGCCTTGCGGCTCCCCGCACACCGTCGCCAGAAATCGGCAGAACACGCCGCACCGAAATTCGGGCATAAAAAAACGCCGACGTTCGGTGCGGCGCTGTGTGCGCCTGGGTATTCGGGCTGCCAAGCCCGGTTGCCGAATTGGCGGCAACGGTCGCATTGTTTACTTGAGTGCGTGCGGGGTCAAGCGGAAATTGGCCCGCAGACTTTGCGAGCCAACTCGCCGTCGCCGCCAGCGAGCTGTCGAAAGCGGAACACGATCTGGTCGACCTGCGGCGCACCATACTCCTGCCCCGCGACCAATCAGAGAACGGCTCGCCGAAACGTCGGAGTTTTCTGAGAGCTGGTTGTCCCCGTTTCGCCGCCCGTTTCGCCGTGCTGTTTTTCGTCGATCCGCCGTACTACGGTCTGACTGGCTATGGTGTGAAGATCGGCGTCGAGCACTACGAACAGCTGGCCGAGGCCATGGCGCACGCGAAAGGCAAGGTTATCCTGACCGTCAACGATCACCCGCGCATGCGGCAGGTTTGCGGGCGCTTCGCGATGGAGTCCGTAGCGATCAATTACACGGTCGGCGGAAACAAAAACCTCAAGCCAGCCAAGGAACTCGTCGTGCTGGGCGGGCGACGTCCATAGCCGACAACTTGATGGGCAGATGGGGCATACATGACGCCTCTTGTATACTCGGCAGCCTCAGGGGAAAGTGCATTAGCAATGGAGTGTTGGATGAACAAGGAAATGGGGGCCGCCCTCGTTGGGCTCATGGGTATGGTGGGCGCCAATATGGCGCTGGCTTCTACGGCACAGTGCGTCAACTGTGACGACACGCAGATGTACAACATGGCTCGTACGCTCGGTGCGAGCACGTCGGCCCATATCGTGTGGGATCCGGCCACCGGCAATATCAAGCGGTACCTCAACTATTGCGGTTCTGCACCGAACGGCGCCGAACCCGGAACCAAGGCAGGCGGCGTGAAAGCGGGCTGCAACGTGCAGACCGAGGAACTGCAGGTCGATGGCGACCTCGCTACTGTCGCCACCGCCATGAGCGAGGTCTGGCGTCAGACCAATGGCACGTTCAAGGGGGATTTCGCGTCGAACATCGGCGGGATTGTGTATCCCTCCTACTTGCCCGGAAAGCCGACGGCGCATGACTTCCTGATGGACTACGGTTTGCGGACCAGCATTCAGGATCTGGTGAATACGCCGGAGATCTTCTCCACGCCGGGCACGGGTGCCTCCAGTACGTTGGGCCATGCGCTAGCCGCCATCGCGGCGCATGTGGACGCCTATCTGGCGATGAAGCAGGGCGTATACCTGACGATCGACGTCGAGTTCCATGATGGCTCGAAAGTGGCCTTTCTGCTCACCCTGGGGCAAGTGCCGCAATACGTCCCGGGTAGTGCGCGCGACAGCAGCGGGCACGGTCTTCCGGATCCGGCGGACTTCCAGCAAAGCTATTCGGGCCGTTGGTATTTCGGACCCGGTGACGACCACAACATGGCGGAGTTCATCGAGTACATGCGGTCGCTCGGGATAACTATCACCGGCGGTAGCGGCCTTGGTGACGGTCAGATTAACTGCGTCTGGACACCGAGCACCAACACGACGACGTGCTTCATTCCTCGTTGAGCTGAGCGAACGGGTATTGCCAAAGAAGGGGGCGAAAGCCCCCCTCTTTATGCTGCCTTCCAGGCCAGCTTTATCGACGCTTGAGGCTGCGGAATTCACCTCTCAAACTAAGTGGCGCGCGGTTTGTCAAACTGCTTGTCCGCCTACACGGACGTGTACTGCGCCCTCCCCCGCTATTCCCGCGACACCTTGCTCGTCGTCATCCAGGGCACCGACCTGCCGCCGGCTGGGAATAGCCCGATGTGGAGCATGGATTTCAGTGAAAGGGCGCAGGGCTGTGGTGAGCCCCACAGATCGTGCACGATGCCTGATTTTCACTCATCGCTGACTGAATTTCAGTCAGCGATGAGTGATCAGCAATCAGCCATGACTGAATTTCACCCATCGGAGACTGAATTTCAGTCACGCGTGAGTGACGCGGTACTCGACGATGACTGAAATTCACTCAACCCTGAGTGATCGCCACTCAGCCATGACTGGATTTCACTCACCGGAGACTGAATTTCACCCACCGATGAGTGATCCGCACTCAGCGACGACTGAAATTCACTCGACGATGCGTGATCACCACTCACGCGAGACTGAAATTCATTCACCGATGGATGATCTGCATTCGTCGACGGCTGAAACCTGATCATCGCTGACCCACCGGTGGCTTGGCGCAGCGATGGGCAAGCCGCTCGATGGCGGCCGCGACGCGCCCGTCGAACCGCCCTGCCGAACCGATCTGGCCCATCGGGATCGCCGGAGACCTGAATCCGGCCGAGCGCGCTGATCGCCGGCTGAAGAAGCCGCGCGGCGGCGACAAGTTTGTCCTTCCAGATCGTGCTCTCGCTAACGTCCCCGAACTGCAAAGTCGTGGCGCCGTCCTGGATCGAGAGCACGGGCTTTAGGCGCCGCATCACGATCGATTCCTGCTCGATATCGGTCCGCAGAGATGACATGCTTTCGGATCGCGCGCCCGTATCGGCCATTTCCTCGTCGAGCTCCGGGTCGATCGCGCGGATCCCGGCGTTCGCCCGTCGCAGCAACGCAAGCTGCTCGCTCTGGCTGCTCATTGATTCCTCCGGTGAAAGGGGTCGGACACCGGATCGACTAAACTGGCGGAGGACCGGCGTATAGATGCTGTTACTAGGGACCTGCTTCTCTCACCCGAAATCGCGATGCGCACGCTTTCGACGCGATGTGTCGCGCTGCGCGACGGTTCGTTGAGAGATCGCTCGCCATAGCGACACCTGTAGGCTCTAGTGCATTCCAATGCTGTGACGCCCCGAAGGAAGCCACGCGCCGTGACGATGACGCCCGGTGAGAAGACCTGCACCCGATCAGTGACGTCGGGCGTCCGGCGCGGGCGGTCCGTTGGATGGCTGGTAGCCGCGATGCTGGCAGCACTAGCCGGCGACGATTGTCGCGCGTCGACGAAAATGCCCACGCCGTACGTCGAGTCGCAAGCGCCCGCGATTCTTCGTGCAGCGCAGCTCGAGCAGATCCCGCTGCCTTTCCGGCAGCGCGAAGTGTCAAGCCTACTGGTGCACCGGGAAGTACTTTGGGTAGGCACCGTCAACGGCCTGTTCGCGTTTGACGGCATCGACTTCTTTCGTCCCGTACAGAGGGACGATCCCGATATGCCGTTGATCGTCAATGACTTGGCCGGGCTGGCAGACGGTTCGGTCCTCGTGGGGACAATCAACGGCGCCGTGCTCCGCGCAACACCGGACGAGATAGTATCGCTCGTTGAACTCGGCGATCGGTCCGAATTCTCGTTCGCAGCGGCCGGCGGAAAGATTTTCGTCGCCGAGTCATTCTGTCGAATGGATCCGCGCAAGCTGGCGCCGCTGCAACGCTACGCCTCTGTCACGCTCGTGCGCGGCTGCTATACCCACCTCGCGGTGGTTGGACAGGAGCTCTACGGAGCAACGAATTCCGGCCAGATATTCCATCTTGGCAATGTATCTGGCGACGGGCGCGAGGCGGCTCAGATTGCGAATCTCAATCTGCAGTTTTTGCGCGAACTCAAGGGCGAGTCGGACGGGCTGCTGTACGCCGGCACCGACGAAGGCGTTTTCGCGATCGATCCCGCGTCGCGCAACACGATAAAGATCGCCGCCGCGCCGTGTCGAAGCGCGGGCCGGTCGCGGTTCGGAACGCTATGGGTGGGTTGCGACAGCGCATTGCTGGAGTACGACGGCACGTGGCGCCGCTGGATCGTGGAGCGCGCCGTCGGTGTTCCGCACACCGTCGTCAGCGACAACTACGGAAACCTGTGGTTCGGTGCGTCCGGCCTGTGGCGCGCCTTCAATTTCGCACGAACCGTCAGCGTCGACCTCGATGTCGACTCGGCCAGCTACAGCGAAAAGACCGGGCTGGTCGTCGCCTCCGTGGACGGTCGCGTGAGCTGGCTCAGCGCCGAGTCGGGGCAACGGGTGGACATACTGCCGGCCGCGGGCCGGTCAGCAGTGATCGCCCGAGCGCCCGACGATCGGATTTTCGCGTTGCACGATGGACAGCTATGGAAGCTCGATCCGGTCGAAGCCCTTGGGCCGGCACCCACGTCGGAGGCCCGGCCCGTGCTGCGCGCTGGGCGAAAGTCTGTCTGGCTCGGCGAACGCCAGACCGGTGCGATCTGGCGCTGGGAGGACGGCTGGCAGCAGGAGCCTCAGCGTCTTTCGGCAAGCTCTGGCGCCGGCGTCGCCGATATGTTCGAAGATTCGGCAGGCAACCTGTGGGCGTCTTCAGCCGATCAGCTCTGGGTGCGCGACATGGGTGGCACCTGGCACGAAGGGCCCGCGATGACCTACGCGCCGCAGACGAAGGCCAACCGGTGGGCTGCCTTCTGGGAAGACGGAGGAGGCAATGTGTTTGTGTACGGCCCGTGGGGCTACGCCTGCGCCCTCGAGCTGAGCGGCGGCAAGATTCGCGTCGCCGAAATATCGCCGCGCAATCCGGACCAGCCCTGGCTGCCCACCTCGGCAATCCGTCATCCGGATCTTGGCACCTTGCTCGCGACTGACAACGGTCTGTACCGCCTGCGCGCAGATCAGTTCAAGCGCTTCGACGGCGGCGACGAACGCCTGGCTGGGGCAATCTCGTGGCTGGGCCAGGGAGCGCAAGGCGTCCTCGCCGCCACGCGTTCGGGAATCGTCGAATTCGTGCCACCGCAAGCGCCCCCGCGCATTGTCGCCACGTCGGTGCCTACGCAGTCGCGCGAGTCGTCGGTAGACATTGCCGTGCGAGCGCCCGGACTCGCCGGTACCGGCGATCGCCGGTACTTTCTCGCCGTTTCGTCCGGCGGCCGGACAACCGGACCGCACGAGTCGGCTGACGGCGCATTTCGCTTGAGAAATCTTGCCGACGGTCCGCACGAACTCGAACTGTGGGCAGAAAATGCGATGGGCGAACCGAGCGCACGACTGCATCGAACCCTTTCGGTTAGCGTGCCCGTGGTCGACAAGAAGTGGTTCTGGCCAGCGCTCGCCCTGCTCGCCATTGCCATCGCCGCGGCGGCCGCCACTTCCGTACGCTTTACCGGCCTTGCGCTGCGCATGGCCGGGCGCCGACGCTGGAACGTTCGCCGCAGTCCGAACGACATGGTGCTGGAGGTACGGCTGCGCGACGCGAACAAAGTGCAGTTTGCGGCGCGCTCCCAGACAAAGCAGGTCCTGACGTCGCTAGACGTTGAGGTTCCCGTGCAGCAATTGGCTCCGTTGCGCGAGCTGACGGCGAATAACATCGACGACGAGCAGTCGCGTCACAAAGCTTGGTCGAGTATCCCCGAAGCCATCCGCTACGCCCTTGAACGTGCGGCCGACGAGCACGTGCAGCTAAGTCTCGACGACGAACTGCTCGATTCGCCATGGGAAATGCTAGGGCCGGAAACGCTGCGCGCCGTCGGACTTCAGATCAATGTTGGGCGGCTCGTCCTCACCGACGTGATGAACGCCGGACCACTGCTCTCGACGAAAAGACCGCGTGCGCTAATCGTGGCGCCTCGCTACGCGTCCGATACCGCGCTTCGTGGAACGGAAAGGGAAGTAAAGGCGACGGCAGCGCTGTTTCGCCGCATGGACTGCGAGGTAGTCGAGCTGTCGGGAAACATCGCGCCGGAAGCGGTGCTCGCGCAGATCAGGCGCGCGAACTTGTTTCATTTCGTCGGCCACGCGGGCGTCGATCCGGAGCGCGGGGGCGAACTGGATCTGGGTACCAGCAAGATCAGCGCGCTGTCGCTCCACGACGCGTTGAGCGACCACCGGCTCGCGCTTGCTTTCGTCAACGCGTGCTCCAGCGGTACGGAGCGGCCGTGGATCAACGGCGGGTCGCAGCTCTACGGGCTTGCTTCACCGTTCATCCAGCGCGGCGCGTACTTTCTCGGCGCGCAGTGGCCGATACACGATCTCTTCGCCTGCGAGTTCGCGAGTGTGTTCTATTCTGAATTCCTGCCGGTGCTGCGCACTGGTGCCTGGGCGAACTGGCTGGGCGGCAAGCCGGTTCGCGGCAAGAGTTTCGGCGCGGCGGTACGACAGGCGCGCCGGCAGCTGCTCAGGGACAAGCCGACGCTGGCGACCTGGAGCGCGTACGTAGCGTACGGGGATCCTTCGGTCTACCTGAGCCTTGAAACTTGATCGAATCACCATCCGGGGACTGCCATGATCGTTGAACTCGCACCGAAACTCGTCGATATCCTTAACGGTGACGACATCCTGGGAGATCGTTTGAGGCTGCGACTTTCGCGCCAACGCGCGTCGGTCGAGTCCGTGCGCGAGTCGCCCGACGACTTCGCCGTGGCCAAGAAGGAGGCGTTCGACGCGATCGACCGTCTTGAGCAGCGAGCCTCGGCGCTCCTGATCACCCGGCAGGCGGATGAAAAGCAATCTGAACGACTGCTGGCCGCTGGCGGAATCCTTGGACTCGTGTTGCCGCTCGCCGGGCTCGTGCTCAACATCGTGGGAATCGATTCGACCTGGGTTAACACCGCGCTCGCCGGCGCTTCGTTGAGCGGAATCATGGCGTTCCTGTTCAAGCCGGGCGACAAGTTGCTGGCGCTGTCTCGCGAAAGACAGCAGCTTCTCGTTATGCCGTACGCATTTCGCGCGCGTGTCGCGGCCGCCAACGACTTCAAGGCGCTGCAGGAAGCTACCGGCGCGCTGGCCGATGCGCTTGCCGGAAAGAAAGTGGCCGTCTGACGGCAGCAGATCGAAGACATCGGGTCTTCGCGGATCTGTGTGGTGTAGGTGGGCGTTCTCGGGCAGAGCCGGCAGGAAGCTGGCGATGATCTTGAGCTTGAGGTACGCCTCGTCACGGTAGCCGTAGGCGCTGCGCTGGATGACGCGGATCTTGTTGAAAAAACGACATCGCGCGGTAGAACACTGATCCTGCCCCTGCTTCTCGGACACCCGGATAAGCGATTCAATATCGCAATCCGGAGTGAGACAGATGAGCAGGAAGAAATCAGAAGGTAAGACGGAACGCAAGCGCTTCAGCGCGGAGTTCAAGCATCAAGCGCTGTTGCGTGCAGTGAGAGACGGGGTTCCGGCTGTGGCGCGCGATCTGGGCTTGGAGCCGGCGCAGTTGTACGCATGGCGAGCCAAGGCACAGCAG
>BTVG01000043.1:0-28530 GCA_045864815.1 Rhodanobacteraceae bacterium
CCGATCCCTTCTCGAACTCGGAAGTGAAACGAACCCGCGCCGATGGTAGTGTGCTTCCGCATGCGAGAGTAGGTCACTGCCAGGGCCCTTTTACACCTCACGCCATCCCTCATCAGGATGGCGTTTTGGTTTGCACGGTTCCAAAGCCTTTTCGCGTATCGCACAACGAATTCGCCGAGGCGAAACGTGCTTCAATGCGCTGTTCGGCAGCCGCACCGGAACGACCGAATTGGCGACGCAGGTATCAATGTTTCGACAATATCTCGAGTTGACGAAACCGCGCGTCGTCGCGTTGATCGTCTTCACAGCGGTAATCGGAATGTTTCTCGCGGTGCCGGGCTGGCCTCCGCTATTGCCGGCGCTCCTCGGTAGCGTCGGAATCTGGCTCGCGGCAGGCTCCGCGGCAGCAATCAATCACTTGATCGATCAACGTATCGACCGTGTCATGGCCAGGACCGCTCATCGGCCGCTGGCGACCGGCGCGCTGGCGCCGATGCAGGTGCTGCTATTTGCCATCGCACTGGGAACTGCGGCGATGCTGATCCTGTTTGTCTGGGTCAACTGGCTGACCGCGCTACTGACGTTCGCGTCGCTCATCGGTTATGCCGTGGTGTATACGGCCTTCCTCAAGCGTGCGACACCGCAGAATATCGTGATCGGTGGTGCGGCGGGCGCTGCCCCGCCTGTGCTGGGGTGGGCTGCCGTTACGGGAGAAGTCCATCCCTACGCACTATTGTTGTTTCTCATCATCTTCGTGTGGACGCCGCCCCATTTCTGGGCGCTCGCCATCTTCAGGCGTGACGACTATTCGCGCGCCCAGGTGCCGATGTTGCCCGTTACACATGGCGTCGAGTACACACGCTGGCATGTGCTGTACTACACCGTTCTCCTGCTCGTCGTGACCGTATTGCCATGGTTGACCGGCATGAGCGGATTGTTCTATCTCGGTGGAGCGCTGGTTCTTGGCGGCGTGTTCCTTTACTACGCCGTCGTGCTGCTGAATCCGCCCAACGAATTTTTTGCGATGAAGGTTTTCAACTACTCCATTGTTTACCTGATGGCGTTGTTCGCGTTCCTGCTCGCCGATCATTACCTTGCAACGCCCACGCTGCCTCAGGGAATGCCATTCGTTCCACTTTGACCGCAGTAGCTTAGGCCTCGCAAGATCGGGCGCGCGGCATGATTGCCCTGCCCAGAAACGACAACGCCCGGAGCGTTCAAGCTCCAGGCGTACGTGACGTGGCTAGCGTTGCGGACCGCGATCAGTCGAGCGCGTAACCAAACTGCTGGCGGAATTGATCGGCGAACTCGCCATACGTAAAACGCTGATTCTGCGTACCCGGGTGTTCAACCTTCAGCGCGCCCATCAAGGAGGCCATGCGCCCGACCGTTGCAAAGTCCATATCACGCATGAAGCCATAAATGAGGCCGGCGCGATAAGCATCGCCGCAGCCGGTGGGATCCGAAACCCGGCGTTCGTGTGCCGGCGGGATCTCGATGGTTTCCTTGGTCGTGTGGATCAGCGAGCCTTTCGGCCCGCGGGTAACGATATAGGCCTTCACCCGCTCGGCGATTTGCGCCTCGCTCCAGCCGGTGTTCCGCTGAAGCAGCTGCGACTCGTAATCGTTGACCGTCACGTATTGCGCTTTCTCGATGAACGAGCGGAACTCATCTCCACTGAACAGTGGCATGGCCTGTCCGGGGTCGAAGATGAATGGGGTGCCTCGTTCTGCGAATTCTTCGGCATTCTGCAGCATGGCCTCGCGGCCGTCGGGGCCGACGATCCCGAAAGTCACGCCCTCCACATCGCGCACGTGGTTCTCGTAGGAACGCATCATGGCCCCCGGATGGAATGCCGTGATCTGGTTGTCATCGAGATCCGTCGTGATGAACGCTTGCGCCGTATACAGGTCATCGATGACTTTGACCTGATCCAGGCGGATGCCGCACCGGACGAAGTGCTCGTGATACGGGCCGAAATCCTGACCCACCGTCGCCATCGGAACCGGGTCTTCGCCAAGCAGCTTGAGGTTGTATGCGATATTGCCGGCGACGCCCCCGAACTCCTTGCGCATGCGCGGAACGAGAAACGCGACGTTCAGGATGTGTACCTTGTCCGGAAGGATGTGGTTCTTGAACTGGTCCTGAAACACCATGATCGTGTCGTACGCGAGCGAGCCGCAGATCAGTGCAGACATTGGAGCGGGGATCCTGAGTTATCGAGACGAGGTACGCGCGCCGGGCGCGTGCTCGTAGATTGTCGCAGATTCGAGGCGATGCCGCGCGAGGTCAGAAGCCGCCGCCGGCATCGAGATAAACCTGTTCTGCGGGTCTCGTAGGGCGCCCGAGTATCCGATTGCGATGCGGAAACCGGCCGAAGCGCTCGATGACATCCCGATGGCGCCGGGCATAGTCCAGGTACATCTGGTATCGCTCACGAGGAACGCTGGCTTCATCCGCGGCCAGCGCGACGAAAAGGTCCACGCAGCGGTGCTGCAGTGTCAGGTCTTCGGCATGTTCCAGCGGCAGGTAGCAGAAAGGGCGATACCTCGGCGCCAGGGCCAGATCGTCGCCTCGCTCGAGCCCTTCGAGCGCATGCTGCTGCGCTGCAGGGTCGCCAGCGAACGCGGCCGGCGAATCTCGGTACAAGTTGCGGGGGAACTGGTCGAGCACGAGCAGCAGTGCCAGGCGCCCGCGCGCAGTGCTTGCCCAACCGTTCAGATCTCCCGCCATCGCCGCGTCGATGAGAGCAACGAACCGTCGCCGAATTTCGGCGTCAAATTCGTCACTCCTCGCGAACCAGCGGCGTGCCAGACGCTCCTGGTCCGCTTCGGATGTGCCCTCGGCACCGAACCAGAACTCAATGACGATTTCGGCAGTGGACTCGGTCATGGCGTGGTCGCGTCAATGAAAAGCGCCCGGCATGTGGCCGGGCGCTCGCTGCGGCTATCCTGAGCCGTGCCTGTGTCCGTGGCAACAAGCCGTCTTGGCTTGCAGATGATCGCGCGTTACTTGCGCAACTTCAGAGCGCGGGTATCGACATCGGTCACGCCCTTGACGCCTTTCGCAATGGCGATGGCCTTGTCGATCGCGGCCTGGTTGTCGAGCACGCCTGCCAGTGTCACGACGCCATTGACCGTGGAAACATTGATATCCGTGCCTTTCACCGCACTGTCGGCCAGCAGTTCAGTCTTGACCTTCGTGGTGATCCAGGTGTCGCCAGCGGGCTGTTCGGACTCGTGTGAGTTCGGCGTGTCGTTGGTCGCCTTCACTGGCTGCGCAGCCCAGGCGAACGTCGCGGTCGCGCTCAGCAGCAGCACAGCGGCGGATTTCTGAATGGTCGGAAAGCGCATGTCGAATCTCCTGTGGGGTTCGGCCGCCGACATCGTGTCGAGCGGCGCTGAGCCATTGCTACACGCTTCGTGCCATCAGGAAAAACTTTAAAATTCAATGAATTGGTGCGGCCTGCGGGGCGCAACTTGCACGGCTCGGCCCGCTTGCCATGCAAGCTGCATGGTCGCGCACTACCACTCGGTACGATGCGGCAGCAGCCCCTTGAGTTCGGCAGGGGTCAGATTGCGCCACTGACCGACTTTGAGGTTGCCGAGACGAATATTCACGATGCGCACGCGGCAGAGCTGCTTCACGCGATAGCCAAGTGCGGCCGCCATCAGCCGGATCTGACGGTTCAGGCCCTGCGTCAGGATGATGCGGAAACCGAACTTTCCCATCTTGTACACTTTGCACGGCTTGGTCATCTGGCCGTGGATACGCACACCGCGCGCCATGGCGACCACGAACTCGTCAGTGACGGGTTTGTTGACGGCCACGAGATACTCCTTCTCGTGTCGATTTTCCGAGCGCAAGATTTCGTTGACGATGTCGCCGTTGTTGGTCAGCAGAATCAGGCCTTCGGAGTCCTTGTCGAGCCGCCCGACAGGAAAGATGCGCTCGCGGTGGTCGACGAACTCGATGATGTTGCCCTTGACCCCCGGCTCGGTCGTGCAGGTAATGCCGACGGGCTTGTTGAGGGCAATGTAGACCGACTTCGCGCCCCCCCGCTGGTTCTTCAGGCGCAGCGGGTTCCCGTCGACGAGCACCTCGGCGCCCGCTTCGATGACGGCGCCGACGATCGCCCGGCTACCGTCGACCGTCACACGTCCTTTCTCGATGAGTTCGTCGGCCTCGCGTCGCGAGCAGAGTCCGGTATCGCTGATGTATTTGTTGAGGCGCATGCGGCGGCGGAGCAATAGACCGGCGCGAATGCTGGCACAGCGTGAGGACGACGGCCAGCGGCCCGCAGGGGACAGGCGCACAGCTGTCGAGCGGACGGCAAATCGCGGCTGATCGGCTTGCGGCAGCCTGTGGCGGTGGTGGTAGTCTTGCGGCGAATCCGTTGCGCGAGCTGCCCCATGGCCAATACCACCGTGGTCAACACTGTCAACGCACCGAGCGCGTCGCAGATTGCGCTGGAGCTGGCGGCGGCGATCATTTCGTCAGGACGCTATCCGATCGAAGGCGCCAGGCCGGACATGGCGGCGCAGGATGCATTGACGCTGTACGAAGTGATCCTCGGTCGACTGAAGGAACGGGTTGCCAGGCGCCACGAAGCCGATGTCGGCTCCGCGGAAATCCCGGCGCCGTGAGACGCCGGCGCACCGCGCCGGCCACGACTATGTCGAGAGCTTCCCACCGAGTGTCGGAACGGACTGCCGTATCCTGATTCTCGGGTCCATGCCCGGCGTGCGCTCGCTCGCTGCCGCGCAGTACTACGCGCACCCGCAAAACCTGTTCTGGCCCATGGCTCAGGCCGTATTCGGGGTCGATGCTGCGCAACCGTACGCTACGCGTCTGGCGGCGCTGATCGAGTGTGGCGTTGGGCTGTGGGACGTGCTGGGTGGCTGTGAGCGCCGGGGTAGTCTCGACAGTTCTATCGACGTGCGGTCCGAGGTGCCCAACGCGATTGCAGCGTTGCTGCAGCAGTGCCGTGAAATCCAGGTCATCGCATTCAACGGAGCCAAGGCTGCCCAGGCCTTCGCGCGGCACGTTGCCGCTGACATCCCCACGGATCGCCGGTGCGAACTCGAACTCCTAGTGCTGCCGTCAACCAGCCCGGCTCACGCATCGGTGTCGCGTGACGAGAAGATGCGGCGCTGGTCCGTCCTCGGTCCGAAAGCGAGGCGCCGGGAGCGCTCCGCAAACCGCTGATCGGCTTTGCTAATCTTGTTTCCTTGCATTCTTTCGAGAACCCCCATGGCAGGCTTGCGTTTTCTCGTGATGGCGTCGACGACGGCGATGTTGCTGACTGCATGCGGCGGCCCGCCGCCGCCGCCCGGGCCTACGCCCGCGCAGATCCAGGCCGCACAGGCGGCCGACAAGCTCAAGATGTATGACCAGCTGCGCGCTGCCGACAAACTGGATCTCGCGGTGGAGATCGGCAACGACATTGCCACGCGATTCGCAGGCACGCCGGCCGCGACCGAAGTCGCCAAGACCCTGCCCGAGTTGCAACAGCGGGCGAAAACCGCCGGCGAGGCACGTCGCCTCGAGCGGCTGTGGACCTACCAGGAAACGCCGTACGGCAAGGCCACGCAACACCACGCGTCGATCTATGCAAAGGGCAGCCCGGCCACAGAAGGGCCGCAGCGGGTTGCGCTGCTGATCCGTCATCATCCGGAGTGGGGACAGAGCACCTATCTGATGCGTGACGAAGGTGGGTTCGCCTGTGCGCGCGACTGCGTGCTGACCTTGCGCTTTGACGGCGGCAAGCCCGAACGCTGGGCCGCGACCATCCCGCCGACGGGCGAACCCGCCATCTTCATCGACAAGAATGAGGCGCTGGTCGCCCGCCTGCTCAAGTCGAAGACGCTGAGCATCGATACCGAATGGAAGGATCAGGGCAAGAAGACCCTGGAATTCGAGGTCGCCGGACTCCAGGCCGCCAAGCTGCCGACGGGGAAGAAATGAGCACCAACCCGGTCCCGTTTCTCGACCTGAAAGCGGCCTATCTCGAACTGAAGCCGGAAATCGACGCCGCCATCGCCCGGGTGCTCGAGAGCGGTTGGTACATCCTCGGCGAAGAAGTGGAGGCTTTCGAAACGGAGTTTGCGGGCTACTGCGGCAGTCAGCACTGCATCGGCGTCGCCAACGGCCTGGATGCCCTGCACCTCGCGCTGCGGGCCCTCGACGTGGGGCCGGGCGACGAGGTCATCGTGCCGTCGAACACGTACATCGCAACCTGGCTGGCGGTGAGCCAGGCCGGCGCGACCCCGGTTCCGGTCGAACCCGATCCGCTCACCCACAACCTGGATCCCTCGCGCGTCGCGGCGGCCATCACGCCGAGAACACGCGTGCTGATGCCAGTGCACCTCTACGGCCAGCCGGTCGACCTCGATCCCGTGCTCGCGCTGGCGCATCAGCATGGACTGCGCGTCGTCGAAGATGCGGCGCAGGCGCACGGAGCGCGCTATCGCGGCAATCGCCTCGGTGCGCACGGTGATCTGGTTGCGTGGAGTTTCTATCCCGGCAAGAACCTTGGCGCGCTCGGGGACGCAGGGGCGTTGACGACGAACGACGCCGGTCTGGCGGAACGCCTGCGCGCACTGCGCAATTACGGGTCGCGGGTGAAGTACGTCAACGACGAAGCCGGTTGGAACAGCCGGCTGGATCCGTTGCAAGCTGCGGTATTGCGCGTGAAACTGCGTCACCTCGATGCATGGAATGCGCGCCGGGCCGCGCTCGCCGTGGCGTACGACGAGGTGCTCGCGGACCTGTCCCTCATACGGCCCCGGGTTCCGGACTGGGCCGATCCCGCCTGGCACCTCTATGTCGTGCAGGTCGAGCGACGCGACGACGTTCAGCGTGAACTCGCTTCGCGCGGGATCGGTAGTCTGATCCACTATCCGGTTCCGCCGCATCGCCAACAGGCCTATGCGAAGGCTGGGCTTCCCCAGGGCAGCCTGCCGATTGCAGAACGCCTGGCCGGCAGCGTGTTGAGCCTGCCCATGGGGCCACAGCTCGATCTTCACGCGCCGCGGGTCGTCGCTGCGGCGCTGCGCGACATCCTGGTGTAACCGAGGGGAACGCGCTCGTCATACGACTGGCGCGCCCCCCGGGCGGTCACCGCGCGACGATGCCGTGCTCGCGCAAGGCGGCGTCGATACGCTCTGCGTCGACTCCCTGGATCACGTCTCCGCCGACGATCAGCAGAGGCGTGCCGCGCCCACCCTTCGCATCGAACGCGCGCTTGGCCTCGGCAGAGCTGACGATATCGTGTTCCGTCCAGCTCACCCCGCGTGCCGTCAGCAGTTCGCGGGCCTTCTTGCAGTAACCGCAGTCCGGCATCACATACATCTCGATTGCAGCCGTCTGCTTTGCGGTGGCGGCCGGCTCCGTGGCTTCACCTGCGACCTGCTTTTCGGACGCCACCAGCGGTGCCGCCAGCGTCAATGCGGCCAGCATCAGCGCAAATCCCGCCCATTTCCCGATCATCGCTTCCTCCTTCGTCGCACCAACTGCCGGTGCAGGCGCAGATCGGATGCCCGGTGCCGCAGACAAGTTCAGTCTGCGCCCGCTCCGGGTGCCTGATCGACGGTGAAGCGTTGGCTTGCTGCGCCAGGGTGTTGCTGCGTCGCTGCGTTCAGTGCGTGCCGCGCGCCGGCTGCACCGTGGGTTCCACGCGGATCCGCTCGCCCGGATCATGATCCATCCGCGCCGTGTATTCGCGGCCCGCATGCACATAGGTCACGTCGTAACCGACGACGCGGTCGCTGACATCCGTGACGTCGCGGCAACGGGTCTCGGTTGCCGTGGTGACGCGGCCGCCGGCGTGGCGCTTGTCCATCTCATGCCCCACGACGCCGCCTGCCACCGCGCCAGCGACCGTCGCGGCCTTGCGGCCGTCGCCCCGGCCGACCTGATTGCCGAGGGCGCCACCGACCACGGCGCCGATCAAGGTGCCGCCGACGTTGCCATCCCGCTCGGGCCGGCGCTTGGTCACGGTGACCTGCTCACAGTCCTTGCGCGGCGTGCTGATCTGCTCGATGACCGGGCTCACGCGCCGCACGTCGGCATAGGTTTCGGTATCGGCGGGCGCCGTGGCCTGCGCGCGCCTGCTGTATTGCTGCGCAACCGCCATGCCGCCGATGGCGAGCACGACGCCGGTGATGACGCTGAGTATAATTTTTCGGTCCATGACTGGCTCGGGCTTGGAGAAACGTCGCGATTGAAGTCGATCGCGACTGAACCGTGACGACAACGCCACTGGAAAGTGCAAAATGCGTCATCTCACGAATTCAGCTCCGGGCAAGACTCGGCGGCTGGTGCCCCCTGCGCATGAGCCGCGAATCCGCAAGCGGCGTAACGCCGTCGTCCGGGGGCGCCGCCATAATCCAGGCACCGAGGGAATCGCATGAAGATCGTCGTGTTGCTGCTGGGACTGGCGTTGAGCGTGGTCGCTTTCGCGCAGAGCGCCCGATTCGGTTCGCGCATGGTGTCCGTCGGCGACACCGCGGAGCGCTTGCGCGAAGTGGCCGGTGCGCCCGACGGTATCGAGGCCGAGCCGACCGACAGTGGACCGCGCGAGCAATGGACCTACCGACGCCGCGGCCGGCTGATCCAGCTCTGGGTCGCCGACGGCAAGATCGTGCACATCTCCGATCGGAAGGACGACGGCGAAAGCCGTTGATTGGCGCGCGATTCAGTCCGGCACGTCGATCCGTATCGCGCAGCGGACCGACGCGGCGATGAAGCAGCGCTCATGCGCGGCCTCGTGCAGCGCTGCCACGCGCTCCGGCGCGGGCGTTTGATCCGCAAAGGTCAGTCGCGGACGCAGCACGACTTCCCGGATCGCGAGCCGACCGTCGACGTTGGCGAGCGTGCCGCAAGCGCAGTCGTCATAGCTGTCGACGCGGACTCCGGCCGCAGCGGCGAGGGACAGGAACCAGAGCATGTGGCAGCTTGCGATCGACGCGACGAACGCTTCTTCCGGGTCGATGGCCGAGGCGTCGGTAAGTGAGGGCGCCACCACCTGCGGCGAAGCGGCGGCCGCGACCTCGGCGCCACCGTCGAAGGTCCAGCGGTGCGCGCGCGAATAGCGCTGATCGGTGAAGACTGCACCGTCACGCTGCCAGCGGATACGGGCCTGATGTTCGCTCATGGGGACCTGTGTAGCGCTACTGGAAAGGGCCGAGCCGGAGATGGATCGTCGCGAGGTAGATTTCGCGCAGGAAGATCAGCAGTCCGCCGATCAGGCAGAGCAGGCCGACCACGAACAGTGCAGCGGCCGGCACGCTCACGTCGATGGCATACAGCGCGCCACCGAACAGCACGACGATGACGCTCGCGACGAGCAGCGCGCAGCCGGTAACCAGGCTGATCGACCAGTTCATGAGCCGGGCGCGCCGCGACAGCTTGCGTAGCTCGTCGAGCACCTCCCGCTGCCGCTCCGGGGCCAGATGTTCGAGTTTCTCCTCCTGCCGCCGTGCGCGATCGACCACGCGTGCGAGACGGCTGGTGAGCACTCCGAGCAGCGCGCCGACGCCGGTCAGCAGGAAGACCGGCGCAACCGACAGCTGGATGACATGGGCAATGTCGTCGATGGGAACGGGCTGGGCCACGGCTTGCCTCAGTGTGCAACGAACAGCGCGCGATCCGCGTTCTGGAACAGGTGGCGCGTGACGCCGCCGACGATGAGCTCGGCGATACGCGAATGCCCCCAGGCGCCCATCACGATGAGATCGGCACCGGTGGCGCGGGCGGCGGCGAGCAGGCCCGCACCGCGATCGTCCGGCGCGGTGAACGGCTGGAAACCGGCAGCGATTCCGTGTGAATCCAGATGCCGGCGCAGATCGAACACTGGCAGGTGCAGCAGGCCGCCGTTGGTGCTGCGGGCCGCACCGTCGAGCACGACGACGGACTCTGCACGACGCAGTATGGGCAGTGCGCCGTGAACGGCCCGGATCGCTTCGCGCGAGCCATTCCAGAGCACGACCACGCTGCGGCCGAGTTCGCCGATCTCTGCGCTTTCCGGTATCACCAGCAGCGGCGTACCCGCGGCGAAGGCGCTGCGCGAAACCAGTCCCCAGCCCAGCGGCGCGTCCGGCTGATTCTGCGGACGCTCGATCACGATGAGGTCGTTCCAGCGGGCTGCGTACGCAATGGCGTCGAGCGCATCGGACTGGGCGACGAGCCAGTCGCCGCGCGCGCCACCGGCGTCGAGCTTTGCGCGCCACCAGGCATCGGCAACGCTGGCTTCGCGAAAATGACGATCGGACTCGTGCACGAGCACGGCCACGGTTTCGGGGGAGGTGAAGGCGGCCGGCGGGATCGGCGCGACGTACAAGCCGTGCAGGCGGGCGTCGATGCGCCGGCTCAGGGCGAGCGCGGCTCGCAGTGCCGGCGGATCGCCGCTGTAGTGGCGCAGATGGACGAGAACGTCGAGTGGACTCATGACGCGATCTCCGCGGCGCAGTTGGCCTAAGCTTAGCAGGCGTGCCCGGCCTTGTTGCGGCGGCGAGACGACCGTCGTGATCGGTGCTCGACGCGATTCGGGCGCATCACGTCGACATGTTCAATTTAGCTGAGGAGAGAGCTCATGAAGAAGACAGCAAGCCTGTTGGCAGCGGCCCTGCTGCTCGCGGGCGCACAGAGCGCGGCGGCAGCCATCGATTGCGAGATGGAGTTCAACATGTCGGGCTGGTCCGCGTTCTACAAGACCGCGAGTGGCAGCGGCACGATCCGCTGCAACAACGGCCAGGTGCTCAACGTCAAGATCCGCACCAAAGGTGGCGGCATCACGTTCGGCAAGCAGCGCATCAACAACGGCCGCGGCAAGTTTTCCGAGGTCAACAGCATCCAGGACCTGCTGGGCACGTATGCGAGCGGAGGCGCGCATGCCGGAGCGGTGAAGTCCTCCGCCGCGACCGTCGTGACCAAAGGCGACGTTTCGCTCGCGCTGGCCGGCACTGGCGAGGGGGTCGACATTGGCATCGACTTCGGCAAGTTCGTCATAAGCACACGCTGAAGGGACGCTCACTCTCGTCGCGATGTCGCATGATGGGGCCTTGGCGCCGCGCCACGCGTTGGTGCGGCATTCCAGGTCGCGCCGATCGCGGTGATCGCAAACGACTGCCGTGATCCCGCGGCGTCATCAGGGTGACGCAGATGCGGGCTAGGCTCCGCGGCATTGCCGCTTCGCGGCTCGCGATGCCTGACCATGAATCTGCCTTCACCGACCACGGCACACGGCATGACGGTGCGTGGCGGCGCATCCGCACTCGCCGCGCTGCTGATTCCCGTGACGCCGTTGACCTCGCGCTGCAGCGTCAGCGAAGCCGGCGAGCGCTTTCTCGATCCGGCCAATGCTGCGCTGCTGTCGCTGCCCGTCGTCGAATCCGGGCGCGTGCTCGGCTGCATCACGCGGCACGCGCTCATGCTGCGGGTCTACATGCAGCCTTACGGGCGCGAACTGCACGGCCGCCGCGCGGTGACCACGCTGATGGATACGCAGCCCCTGCGCGTGCCCGTCGACAGCAGCATCGAAGCGGCCGGCCAGCTCATCGGACAGCAGCTGCGTCGTCCCATCACCGAGGACTTCGTCGTGCTCGATGCCGCGGGAGGCTACGCGGGCATGGGCGTGGTGCTCGATGTGCTGCGCGCGCTCGAGATCAAGGTCGGCCAGCATTCCCAGGAGCTCGAGGCTGCCTACCGGCGGCTCAAGGCATCGCAGCACCGGCTCGTGCAGTCCGAGAAACTGGCGACGCTGGGCCAGCTCGTCGCCGGTCTCGCGCACGAGATCAATACGCCGCTCGGCTATGTGCAGAACAATCTCGCCATGACGCGCGAGTTGTTGCCGGCCGCGGCGGAATTCGTCGGTGCCGCCGACGGCCTGTGCGCAGCAGTGGGCGATGGCGAGGCGGAATCGTGCCTGGTGCGGCTGGAGGCTGCGCGTGCCGCGTTCGATCCTGCGCTGTTCGGCGAGCTGGCCGGACTGCTCGACGACGCGCTGCATGGCGTCGCCCAGATTGCCGACCTGGTCGCCAGTCTCAAGGATTTCTCGCGCGTCGACGCGGTACACACCGATGCCGTCGATCTGCATGGCCTCATCGACGCCGCGCTGCGCATCGCCGGGCACGTCCTCAAGAAGCACAACGTGCGCGTGCAGTGCTGCTATGGTGACGTGCCGCCACTGCGCTGCGCACCGGCGCAGATCAACCAGGTACTGCTGAATCTCATCAGCAATGCGGCGCAGGCGATCGATCACGACAACGGCCTGATCGTGATCCGTACGCAGATGCTCGGCGGCCACGCACTCGTTGCGGTGCAGGACAATGGCCGTGGCATCCCACCCGATGTGCTGCCACGCATTTTCGAGCCGTTTTTCACGACCAAGCCGGTGGGGCAGGGCACCGGCCTGGGGCTGTCGATCTGCCAGCAGATCGTGCAGGCACACGGCGGACGTCTGGCCGCCACGGCGGCGGTACCGTCTGGTACGCGTTTCGTGATGGCGCTGCCGCTCGCCGGCGCGTCACAGCGCAGCGTGTCATGAGCATGGAAAAGCCCTGCGTCGTGCTCATCGACGACGAGGAACGCATCCTGCGTTCACTCGCGCTGCTGCTGCGCAGCCGTTACGAGGTGCTGGCGACGACGGAGCCGGTGCAAGTGCTGAACTGGGTCCGCACCCGCCCGGTGCACGTCGTGGTGAGCGACCAGCGCATGCCGACGATCAGCGGCGTCGACCTGCTGCGCCAGATCCGCGACCACTCGCCGCGCAGCATGCGTCTGCTACTGACCGGCTACGCTGATCTCGCGGCCGTCGAGGCCGCCGTCAACGACGGCGAAATTTTCCGGTTCCTCGAGAAACCCTGGGATTCCGCCCGACTCCAGGAAGCCATCGCGAGTGCCGCGGCGATCGCACAGGAGGATTTCGCGCGCCTGGCGAGGCCGGTGCCTGCCGCGCCGGCTGCGGCCCGTGAACCCGCCGCACCGCCGGTACTGGTGCTCGACGAGGACCCGCTGACCGTCACCGTGGTACGTGAGCTGCTGCCGCCCGGCAGCATCGTGGTGCCGGCGACCAACGTGGAGACCGCGCTCGCGCGCATCGAGGAGCAGGACTATGCGGTCATCCTCGCCGAGCTGCGCCACAGTAGCGACGACGTGATCGGTGCGCTCAAGCTGCTCAAGCAGGCGAGTCCGCGCACCCTGGCGATCGCCTGCTCGTCGCTGCGTGATGGCCGCCTGCTGATCGACCTCATCAACCAGGGCCAGGTGTTCCGGTTCCTGCCCAAGCCACTGGTGCGCGAACTGCTGCGCCGGGCGCTGCAGGCTGCCATGGAGCGTCATCGCGAGCTTCGCTGCGAGCCACAGCGCCTGCGCCGGCATGTGGTCGAAGCGCCGCGCGAAGTCAGTCTGCCAGGCCGCGTGCTCGACTACCTGCGGCGCATTCGCGATCAGGCACGTAAGCGCGCCTGATCCGCGCCGGGGCCTGCTCCAGGCTGTCAAACAGTCGTTTGGATTTTGCGTCGCGCTGCGCTATGGTCTGCGAGTCTCCCGAGCGATTCCCGAGTTCGCCGCCATGACGCATACAGCCGTCCCGTCGCGCTATCCGCTGCTCGAAGAAGTCATCTCCAGCGCCATCCACGGTATCGGCATCGTGCTCAGCATTGCAGGGCTCGCCGTGCTCGTCGCGTTCGCCGCATTGGCCGGCAATGCGTGGCATGTCACCAGCGTGGCCGTGTTCGGTGCGACGCTCGTGCTGTTGTACACCGCGTCGACGCTGTACCACGGCATACCGAACGAAGTCGCGAAGCCGACGCTGCGCGCGCTCGACCATGTCGCCATCTATCTGTTGATCGCCGGCACCTATACACCGTACACCTTGATCAGCCTGCATGGCGCTTATGGTTGGGTGCTGTTCGGCGTGGTGTGGGGACTCGCGCTGCTGGGTATCGCCTGTGAACTCTCGCCGCTCAAGCGATTTCGCGGCGCCGCCGTCGCGCTGTACATCGGCATGGGCTGGAGCGCGCTCGCCGCGCTCGGGCCGCTACTCGAAGCGGTGCCGGGCG
Source organism: Rhodanobacteraceae bacterium (assembly GCA_045864815.1). Classification (GTDB taxonomy): domain Bacteria; phylum Pseudomonadota; class Gammaproteobacteria; order Xanthomonadales; family Rhodanobacteraceae; genus Tahibacter. The sequence goes on from BTVG01000043.1 coordinate 14,064, forward strand.
GTGGCCTGTGGCTGCTGTTTCTCGGCGGCGCGTCGTACACGCTTGGTGTGCCGTTCTATCTTTGGCGCCGGCTGCCCTTCAGCCATGCGATATGGCATGGGTTCGTGCTGGTCGGCAGCATCCTGCACTTCTTTTCCATACTGCTCTACGTGGTGCCGGCGGAAATCGTGTGACACCGCCGGCCGCGTTGCGGAGAACCTCCATGAAGAAAGCCGAATACAGCGAGCGTGGACCGGTGCCGCAGGACGTGATCGACGTGGTCGACATGACGCTGCCGGCGCTCGCGGAAAATCAGGTGCTGATCGAAGTGCTTGCGGCGCCGATCAACCCGTCCGACGTGCTGACCCTGACCGGCCAGTATGGCCAGCTGCCGCCGCTGCCGGCGATCGGCGGCAACGAAGGCGTGGGGCGTGTCGTCGGTCTCGGCACTGCCGTCGACGCAGCCTGGAGTGGCTGCATCGTGCTGCTGCCGGTCGGCAGCGGCACCTGGCGCACGCATCTGATCGCTGAGGCGAAAGGCCTCGTCGCATTGCCAGATGGCGTCGATGTGCAGCAGCTGTCCATGCTTGCGATCAATCCGCCGACGGCGATGCTGATGCTCAGCGATTTCGTCGACCTGCAACCCGGCGACTGGCTCATCCAGAATGCGGCCAACTCCGCGGTCGGCAGCTATCTGATCGGCATCGCGAAAGCGCGAGGCTTGCGCTGCGTCAACATCGTACGCCGCGAGTCGGCCGTGGATGCGGTCCGGAAAGCCGGTGGCGACATCGTGCTGGTCGACGGCGACAAGCTCGCCAAGCGCGTTGCGGAAGCGACCGACGGCGCGGCGATCAAGCTTGGCATCGACGCGGTCGGCGGCGCGGCCACCGACAATCTCGCGCGCTGCCTCGCGCCGGGCGCCACGCTCGTGAACTACGGCGCGATGAGCGGCGAACCCTGCCAGATCTCGCCGGCCTCGTTCGTATTCCGCGACCTGACTCTGCGTGGCTTCTGGCTGTCCCAGTGGTTCCGTACCGCGACGCCGCAGCGTCGCGCGGAACTGTTCGGCGAAATCGGCAAGCTCATTGCTACCGGCAAGTTGCGTGCGCCGGTACAGGCGACCTATCCGCTCAGCCGGATCAAGGACGCCGTGGCTGCCGCCGCGGCCGGCGAGCGCGACGGCAAGATCCTGCTGTTGCCGCAGGAATGACGCCGGTTGCGGCGAGGCTGACCCGCCGCAACCGAACACGACCGCTTCACTTCGCCGACTGCGGCACGAACTCGTCTGTGACCGCCTTGTCCAGCAGGTCCGGTGGCAGCAGTCCCTGGCCGATCACGAAATCGTTGAACTTCAGGCGATCGAACTTCGGACCCAGCGCGATTTCGGTCTTCGCGCGCAGTTCCATGAGCCGCGTGTAGCCGTAGAAATAGCTGGTCGCCTGGCCCGGCGCGCGGAAGGTGTAGCGGTTCACTTCCTGCGTGGCCATGCCGTTGGAGAGGCCGACCTCGTCCGTCAGCACCTGATGTGCGCGTTCCGGTGTGATCTGGCCCAGGTTGAGCATCGGATCCAGGATGGCGCGCGCCGCACGCTGCAGACGTGCCTGCAGCGCGAACAGCTGGCCCTCCAGCGGCTCGTAGGGCTTGGTCTCGGCTTCGGCGTACAAGGCCCAGCCTTCCACATTGACGCTGTTGAACGCGAATATGCTGCGCGCCAGCGACACGCCGCGCTCGACCATGGCGGTGAACTGAAGCTCGTGACCCGGACGCCCCTCGTGTGCCGTCAACGTCCAGGTGGAGCCCTTGTGGCTGAAGTCGTCGTAGCTGTCTGACTTGCCGTCACTGCCGGGATTGCCGGCGGTGAGCACGAAGGTGCCACGCTCGCCCTTGTTTCCGATCAGTGGTGGCGGGTCCATGTGCGGCGCCGGTTGGGCAGCGGTTTCGGCGGCCGATGCCACGCGCATCAGCATCGGGCGCTCGGGCAGTGTGATGATGCGCTCGCGCCGGATGATGTCCTCGACCTTGGCGATGACCTCGTGGTACGTGGCCTCGACCTGATCGGCGGGAATCTGCTCGCGCTTGAGCGCCTTGATCACGGCGCGATAGTCGTTATCGGGCAGCTTGCGCTGAATCGCGATCTGGCTCGCGATCGTCTGCATTTCATTGCGGATTTCCGCGTACGCCAGACGTGCCTTCTGCACGAGCTGTTCCGGCGGAATGTCGAGGCCGACGTTTTTCAGGTTGTCGGCGTAAAGCTCGGGTGGAAGGCGGAAATCCGCGCGCGCCTTCGGCAGTACCGTGCTGCGCTGCCAGGCGTCGTAGTCGGCCAGCTGCTTCTCCAGCGTGTCCAGGGCCTTGTCGGCCCCCTTGACCTTGTGCTTCGCGAACAGCTCGCGCAGTCCCTTGACGTACTGCGGCGTGGCAGCGAGCGCCTTCTCCACTTGTTCGCGGACCGGTCCGAGCAGCCCGGGTTGGCCGAGTTTCTCCTCGAAGCGTGCCCGGGCGAGTTCCGTTACCGGCGTGTAGCCGGTCTCCAGTCCGACGTAGCGCCTCAGGCGCTTCAATGCCGCGGCGCGTTTCCCGGGCGAGGCCTCGTCGTTGAGCAGCGTGAACTCGCCCTGGAACACGGCCTGGCCGACATCGACATACGGCAGCAGGTATTTCTCATTGATGGCGCTGCTGTCACTTTGCCGCTGTATCGCGTCGATCGTGATGTCGAGGTCCTGCAGCACGCGCGGGTCACGTTCGCCGGTGCGCCTGGCCTCGAGTTCGGCCTTGGCCGCCGCCGCCGCGGCGCGGAAGCGCGCCCCGTTGTCGGGCTTCAGATCGAACACGCCTTCGTCATAGCCCGGGATGCCCAGACTGCTCGCGAGTTCGGGGCTGAAATCGGCGAGGACTTTCAGGACTGGCTGCGCGTTCGCATTGCTGCGCGCGACCCAGTCGTCGCTGGCAGCCGCAGGGAGTGCGAGCGCGAGCAGGCAGGCGGCGGCAAGACGTTGCAGGCGTGACATGGTGATTTCCTTACGGGAGGTGGCCCAGTGTCGCGCGCGTATCGCCACGGGCAATGTGCCGGAGGTCGCTACCGTGTTGCGATTGCCGCGTGCCCCGTGGTCAGGACGGCGGAATCACCAGCGCGAACAGGAAAATGCCGATCATCGCGAACGCGAGCGCGACCTTGACCAGGGTGCCGAACAGCATGCCGAGCCAGGTGCCGACGCCGACGTGCGTGGCCCGGCGCAGCGTGCTGCCGGCGATCAGTTCGCCGCCGAGCGCGCCGACGAACGGGCCCAGGATCAGCCCCGGCAGTCCGAAGAAGAAGCCGGTTATCGTGCCGATGCCGGCGCCGACGAGGGCCCAGGTGCTCGCTCCCACGCGTTTGGCACCGAGCAGGCTTGCGACGATGTCGGCGGCGATCGCGAGCGCGCAGAGCACGGCGAGCACGCCGAGTGTCAACGGGCCGACATGGATGAAGTTGTCCGTCCAGGCGGCGAGAAACATGCCGGCAAACAGCAGCGGCACGCCGGGCAACGCCGGCAGCACCGTGCCCAGCAGCCCGACGACGATCATGGCGGCGGCCAGTACATACAGGACGATGGTCATTGCGAAAAGCCCCTTACGAAATGTCCGCCGCGACGCTCATGCTACGCTGCGGCAATGATGCACAGTCCTGCGGAAACCTGCGAACTGCTGAAGGCCGATACGTTTGGGCACATCGAACGCGTACAAGCCGGCGACGACGTTTTCGTGCGCCGCGACACGCGTAGCGCGCACTGGTTGCTGCGCGGGCTCGCGCGCTGGGCGGCGGGGCACGAGGCGCGCGGACTCGAGCGACTGCAGGGTCTCGACGGTGTCCCTCAGCTGCGGCGCTGGGACGGCCGCGTGCTGGAACGCAGCTATCTCGCGGGTGCGCCGATGCAGGCCGCCCCGCCGCGCGATCCTCGCTGGTATCGCCAGGCGCATCGGCTGCTGCGTACGCTGCGCGCGCGCGGGGTTGCGCACAACGACCTGGCCAAGGAGCCGAACTGGCTCGTGCGTGCCGACGGTTCGCCCGCAGTGCTCGACTTCCAGATCTGCTGGGTCAGCCGCCGGCGTGGCGCGTGGTTCCGCCTGCTGGCGCGCGAAGACCTGCGCCATCTGCTCAAGCACAAGCGCACCTATTGCCCCGATGCACTGACGCCGACCGAGCGCCGCGTACTCGCACGGCGCTCGTGGCTCGCCCGGCTGTGGAAGGCCAGCGGCAAGCGCGTCTACAAATACGTCGCGCGGCGCTGGTTCGGTTACTGGGACGACGATGGCGGCGCGCTGTCGTCGCGACGCCGGCCCGATGCGTAGCGTGGCGGCGCCTCAGATGCCGAAGCCGTCGGCGAAGATGCGATCGTCGGACTCCACGGCGCCGATATCGCACCGGAGACCGATCGGCCGCGCCGTGCCGCGCTGGTCCACGGACTCGCACGGAACCGGTGCGCCGGCCGGCGCACCGGTGTCGACGGCGGGACTCGTCGCGGCCGGCAGCTGGGTTTCGGTGGTGCCGCCGTAAAGCCCGAACGGCAGCAGTCGTGCGTTGATCGGTTGCACCGATGTGCCGAACTGATCGCCGGCCTGGGCCGTGATCAGGCAGGCCGCGCCGGTGTTGGCGACGAGGTTGTAGCCGCGCGAGGTCAGGTTCGCGGCACTGCCGACGCAGTCGGGACTCACGCTGCCGCCGATGAGGATGCTGAAGTCGATGTTCGCGGCCAGCAGCGTGTTGGCCATTTCCACCGCTGCGAATGCGGCGATCGCGCCGTCGCCGGTGTCGTCCATGTCGTTGTCGCTGATATTGCCTGCGGCCGTCACGTTGTTGAGCTGCGCAGGCCCGGTGAATACGGCCGCGGCGCCGTCGGTCGCGCTCTCGTTCGCGTTGAGGGTCACGTTGCGCAACAGCGCTGGCGTCGTGCCCGAATAGTGCAGGCCGCCGCCGCCGGGGCCGGTGACCGCAGTCGCCACGTTGCCGTGGAACGTCGAAGCCTGCACCGTCAATGTGCCTGCTGCGGAAATTCCACCGCCGCGATCCGCGCTGTTGTTCGCGATGCCGCAGGCGTCGATCGTGAGCGCCCAGCCGGCTGCGGTGCGTATGCCGCCGCCCTCGCCATCGCTGCCATTGCGCAGGCTCAGACCGCGCAACACGACCGGTGCCGCGCCGGGGAGCGGCGGCGACAGGCCGGCCGCGACGTCGATGACGCGCTCCTTGCGATCACCGCGTATCTCGGTCAAATCGGCACCGGCACCGACGATCTCGATCCCGGCGCGGCGCACATCGAGATCGCCGGCCGCGTTGCTGTCGTCGACCGCGCCAGTGCGGGTCAGGCGGAAGCTGCCGGCCGGCAGGTCGATACGGTCGAACGGCGGCGTCTGGCCGACGCCGCATTCCCCGGCCGCGGCGCCGGACGCCAGGTTGGTGTTCGCGGCGGTGATCGCCTCGCGCAGGCTGCAGGTACCGTCGTTGGCAACGCTGTCGGCCAGCGTCGTCACGAGCAGCGCGGCATCGGCACCGGCCGTCAGTAGCGGCAGGGCACAGGAAAGCAGGCATGACAGGATGCGGGTCATGGCTCGCATCATCCGAACGTGCCCCGCGCCGTGCAAGTGGACACGGCGCGGGTGCGTGCCGGCGGTTCTACAGCTCAGTCAGGCGAAACGCGATCGGTACCAGCCCGTAGGCGGCAAACGGCTGGCCATTGCGTGTGCCCGGTTCGAAGCGCCAGGTCATGACCGCGTCGCGGGCGGCACGGTCGAGCACACTGTGGCCCGACGACCGCTCGACATCGATCCGCTGTGGCACACCATCGGCACCGACCAGCACGCGCAGCAGCACGGTGCCTTCGAGTCGCTGCCGCTTGGCGATGACCGGGTACGGCACTTGTTTCATCGACCGGTAGCCGAGCGCGCTCGGTGCGGTCTCGACCGGGCCTGCCGGCGGTGCGACCGGACCGGGCTCGGACACCGCCGGGTACGACTGCGGCGTCGGAATCTCGGTGACGACCGGATCGGTCCGCACCGGTTCGGGCCGGGGTGGCGCAATGGTGCGCACGGGCGGCGCCTTGGGTTTGAACGGTTCCACCTTGAGCACGGGCGGCGGCGGGGGCGGAGGCGGTTCCTCGCGCTTGAGGGTGATCGGTTGCACCGGGACGTCGTGTGTCTTCTGCAGGGCGACGAAGGCTGGCGGAGCCAGGATGGCCAGCGCGGCCAGGCCATGGAGGGCCAGGGTCGCGCCGATCGCGGAGCTGCGTTTCCATTCGAATCCGCGGGTCAGGACGAGCGTGCTCATGGTGTTTCCCCTGCGTCGGCGGGCTGCCGGCGAGGGCTCGAACGCGGCCCGTCCGCGGCCGGGGTTAGCGCATGGCGGAATTTGCAACATCGACCGGGGCATAAGGTTGTGAACGCGGGTCAATTCCGACGTAACCGGGTCGGCGTTAGGCTGCGACCGACCTCCCATGACCTGCCGGTGACTCCATGCTGACCTCCCTGCACCGCACCCTGCTGGGTGCCCTGCTCTGGCTCGGCGCGGTCGGCGCCCATGCCGCAGAGACCTCGCTGCTGAACGTGTCCTACGATCCGACGCGCGAACTATACAAAGACGTAAATGCAGCATTTGCGGCGCACTGGAAGGCCGCCACCGGCGATACGGTCGTCGTCAACGCTTCGCACGGCGGTTCGGGCAAGCAGGCGCGCTCGGTCATCGACGGGCTCGACGCCGACGTGGTCACGCTGGCGCTGGCCTACGACATCAATGCGATCGCCGGCAAGGGGCTGATCGCGGCCGACTGGCAGAAGCGCCTGCCGCACAACGCGACGCCGTATACCTCGACCATCGTCTTCCTCGTGCGCAAGGGCAACCCGAAGGGCATAAGGGACTGGGGCGACCTGATCAAGCCTGGAGTCGAGGTCATCACGCCGAATCCGAAAACCTCGGGCGGTGCGCGCTGGAACTACCTCGCGGCCTGGGGCTATGCGCTGCGCCAACCGGGCGGCAGCGAGGCCAAGGCCCGCGACTTTGTCGCCGCACTGTTCAGGAACGTGCCGGTGCTCGACACTGGCGCTCGCGGTTCGACCACGACCTTCGTCCAGCGCGGCATCGGCGACGTGCTGCTGGCCTGGGAGAACGAGGCGCTGCTCGCGCGCCAGGAACTCGGCAAGGATGAATTCGAGATCATCGCGCCGTCGCTGTCGATCCTGGCCGAGCCGCCGGTTGCCGTGGTCGACCGGATCGTCGACAAGCGCGGCACGCGCGCCGTCGCCGAGGCCTATCTGAAATTCCTCTACACACCCGCCGCGCAGGAGCTCGCCGGCAAGCACTATTACCGTCCTTACGACGCCGCGGCCGCGGCGAAGTACGCGGCCGTGTTTCCGACGGTGACGACGTTCACCATCGACGAGGTGTTCGGCGGCTGGGCGAAGGCGCAGGCCACGCACTTTGCGGATGGCGGCGTGTTCGACCAGCTCGGTGTCGGTCGGTAAGCCATGGCACGGCGCGTCCTGCCCGGATTCGGCCTGAGCCTTGGCTACACGCTGGCGTATCTCGGCCTGATCGTGCTGCTGCCGCTGGCCGCGCTGGCGGTCAAGGCTTCGGGTGTCGGCGTCGGCGGACTCTGGGCCACGCTGACCTCGGCGCCGGTTCTCGCGGCGCTGCGCCTGTCATTCGGCGCCGCGCTGCTGGCGGCCTTCGTCAACGCCGCCGTCGGCCTGCTCGTGGCCTGGGTGCTGGTGCGCTACACCTTTCCGGGGCGGCGCCTGTTCGATGCGCTGGTCGATCTGCCGTTCGCGCTGCCGACGGCGGTCGCCGGCATTGCGTTGACCGCGCTCTACGCGCCGAAAGGCTGGATCGGCACCTGGCTCGTCCCGCTCGGCATCAAGGTCGCCTTCACCCCGCTCGGCGTGCTCGTCGCGATGATCTTCGTCGGCTTCCCCTTCGTCGTGCGCACGGTGCAGCCGGTGCTCGAATCGCTGGATCGTGATGTCGAAGAGGCGGCGACGACGCTCGGCGCGAGCCGATGGCAGACCTTCACCCGCGTACTGTTCCCGTTGCTGCTGCCGGCATTGCTCACCGGCTTCGCGCTGGCGCTGGCGCGAGCGGTCGGTGAATACGGCTCGGTGATTTTCATCGCCGGCAACATCCCGCTGAAATCGGAAATCCTGCCGCTCGTGATCGTGAAGCAGCTGGAACAGTACAACTACGCCGGCGCCGCCGCGGTGGGCATCGCGATGCTGGCGCTGTCGTTCCTGCTGCTGCTGGCGATCAGCCTGTTGCAGCGCTGGTCGCGGCGCTGGGCGGCGCGCTGACATGGCCGCCGTTCTTGCCATGGCGCCGCCGCGCCGCCGCGCCCGCCACCTCGTCCGCGGACTGCTGATCCTGGCCGCGCTCGGGTTTCTGCTCATGTTCCTGCTGTTGCCGCTGGCGGCGGTATTCGTCGAAGCGCTGCGCAAGGGCGCGGGCACCTACGTCGCTGCGGTCGTGCATCCCGATGCGATCGCGGCCATCGAGCTGACCCTGCTCGTCGCGGCCATCGCCGTGCCGCTCAATACCGTATTCGGCGTCGCCGCCGCCTGGGCCATGACGCGCTTCGAGTTCCGTGGCAAGGCATTGCTGGGGGCGCTGATCGATCTGCCGTTCTCGGTGTCGCCGGTCGTGTCGGGGCTGATTTACGTTTTGCTGTTCGGTGCCCAGGGCTGGTTCGGCCCCTGGCTGCAGGCGCATGACATCAAGCTGATCTTCGCCGTGCCGGGTCTCGTGCTGGCGACGGTGTTCGTGACCTTGCCCTTCGTCGCGCGCGAGCTGATCCCGCTCATGCAGTCGCAGGGCGTGGATGAGGAAGAAGCCGCGCGCGTGCTCGGCGCGAGCGGCTGGCAGACCTTCTTCCGCGTGACCCTGCCCAACATCCGCTGGGCGCTGCTCTACGGCGTATTGCTCTGCAACGCGCGCGCGATGGGCGAATTCGGCGCGGTTTCGGTGGTCTCGGGTCATATCCGTGGACTCACCAACACGGTGCCACTGCACGTCGAGATTCTCTACAACGACTACAACTACGCCGGTGCTTTCGCCGTGGCTTCGCTGCTTGCGTTCCTCGCGCTCGTGACGCTCGGCCTCAAGACCTTCCTGGAATGGCGCCATGGGGCGGACCTCGCCGCACGCGCAACCCGCGGACACTGACATGACGATCGCCATCACCCAGCTTTCGCGCCGATTCGCCGACTTCCGCGCCCTCGACGAGGTGAGCCTCGGCATTGCGCCCGGCGAGTTCATCGCGTTGCTCGGTCCTTCGGGCTCCGGCAAGACCACGCTGCTGCGCATCCTGGCGGGGCTCGACTTTCCCGATGCGGGCGCCCTGTCCCGCGACGGCCGCGACCTGCTGCGGGTCGACGCGCGCGATCGCGGGGTCGGCCTGGTGTTCCAGCACTACGCAGTGTTCCGCCACATGACCGTGTTCGAGAATGTCGCGTTCGGCCTGCGCGTACGTCCGCGTGCCCGCCGGCCGAGCAGGGCCGAGATTGCCGATCGCGTCGACCGGCTGCTCCGGCGCGTGCAGCTCGATGGCATGGCGCAGCGCTATCCGTCGCAGTTGTCCGGCGGCCAGCGCCAGCGCGTCGCACTCGCCCGCGCACTGGCGACCGAACCCGAACTGCTGCTGCTCGACGAGCCGTTCGGTGCGCTCGATGCCCAGGTCCGCGTCGCCCTGCGCCGCTGGCTGCGCCATCTGCACGACGAGATGAAGCTCACCACGGTTTTCGTCACCCACGACCAGGAGGAAGCGCTGGAGCTGGCCGACCGCGTCGTCGTCATGAACCAGGGCCGCATCGAGCAGGTCGGCACGCCTGACGAGATCTACCAGCAGCCGGCCACGCCGTTCGTGTTCGAGTTCATCGGCAAGTCCAGCAAACTGCCGATACGCATCCAGAACGGCCGCGTGCTTGCCGGCGACCAGCGCCTCGACGCGGATGGGCTCGACAGCGTTGCCGACGGCGCCGCGGTGGCCTACGTGCGTCCGGAACATCTCGCGCTGACGCCGGTCGCGCTGGACACGGGCTTTCGCGCGACGCTGCGTCACGTCTATCTCGCCGGCAGCGTCGCGCACCTCGAGCTCGATGTGCCGGCGCTGGGCATGACGCTTGAGGCGGAACTCGGCGGCGAAGAAGCCCAGCGCCGCGCGCTCCAGCCCGGTACGCAGGTCACCGTGCAGCCGCGGCATCTGACGGTGTTCCCGCTCGACGGCAGGACCGGCGAACCCGACGCGGCGCGCCGCCGCGTCGTGCATCCGCGCTACGGCCAGGCGGCGCTGGCCCGCTGGCGCTGACTCGATCCGCCTCCGGGATACCGGGTCGAGGGACGGCCTGAGAGGCGAGGGGCCTTCGCGGCAGTCTCGATGACGGAGCCGGCGCGATGCACGCGCCGGCAGTCCGACGCGCGGCGGCGAACCGCCGCAACCAGCGCAGGCACTGCGGAGTAAAACCATGGCCAATATTCCCAAGCGCGTCGCCGAGCGCCTCGTCGCGACGATCAAGCGATTCCAGCCCGTGCTCGGCGAGGCACGCAAGCGCGACGTCGGCGAAGCCGACACCGTGACGATCGTCAAGGACATGCTGGCGGATGTGTTCGGCTACGACAAATATTCCGAGGTCACTTCGGAGTACGCGATCCGGGGAACCTACTGCGATCTCGCGACCCGCATCGACAACGTGCTGCAGGCGTTGATCGAGGTCAAAGCGATCGGCCTCGACCTGAAAGATGCGCACGTGAAGCAGGCCGTCGATTACGCCGCAAACGAAGGCGTGGAATGGGTGCTGCTGACCAACGGCCTGCGCTGGCGCGTCTATCGCGTGGTGTTTGCCAAGCCGATCGACCACGAACTCGTCGTCGACATCGATTTCTGTGCCCTCAGCCCGCGTTCCGAGGCCGATCTCGAATTGCTCTACCTGTGGTGCAAGGAGGGCTGGATACGCTCGGTCCTCGGCGACTATCACACGCAGCGCCAGGCACTGAGCCGATTCTGCGTCGGCGCCATGCTGCAGACCGAGCCCGTGCTCGACGTAATCCGCCGCGAACTGCGGCGCGTGTCCCCTGACGTGCGCATCGACATCGAGCAGATTCGCGCGGTGCTCGTCGACGAGGTCATCAAGCGTGAAGTGCTCGATGGCGAGAAGGCCGACGAGGCCCGCAAGAAGGTCGCGCGCAGTGCGGCAAAGGCATTGCGGGCCGCCGCGCAGCGCAAGGACGACAAGCCCGTCGCGGAGAACGCGGCGGTCGAGGGCGACGCAGAGGCGTAGCTGGCCCGCCGTCCGCCGGCGGCACGCCGGTCAGTACGTTGCGCTCGACCCGAGGCAGGGCGCGGACGCGGCGTCGGGTGAGGTGTTCGCTACCGTCAGGGCCACGTCGCTTCGCCTTTCGCGACCTTGGCGCCGAGTTCGAGCGAGGACGCGCTGCTGCATCGGACTCCGCGCCGCCTGAGCCTCACCCCGGCCGGCGAGGCGGCACTCCAGCACTGCCGCAGCATGCTCGACCTGGGCGCCGACCTGCGCGCGGCGCTGGCGAGTCCGGATGCCGCATCGCATGGCCAGATTCGCATCGCCTGCAGCACGTCGTCCGAGTCGAACCATCGGGCTGCGGCGGTCGCGGCTATGTGCATCGTTATCGTGGTACGGCCGTCGACAGGCTGCCGATCGATCGCGCGGTCAGGACAGTCGGCGGCACCGTCAGCGCGAATGATGCCTCGGCGCGGCTGCAGGCCGTGCAGGCGCAGACGGGTATCGTCATGCTGCCGACGTACCTGGTTCGCCGCTGGTCGTGCGCTGCTTCCTCGACTTCCTCGCCGCGCCCCGGGTGCGACCCTATGCTCGATACACCAGCGGCGCTGTAGCGCTGGACGGCGCCGGTCGCCCCGCTTCACGGTCGAACTATCCCCGCCCCAAGCGAGAAACTGCCCCGCGGCCGATCACCTACGTCGCGCGCGGCGCGCATCAATAGCCGCAATGTAAACAATGCTTGACGCCCCCCAGGCTTCGCGCGAGAGTCGGCCGACCCGCGGTCCGGTCACGATCCGGCCTGCACGATCACTCATCGGAGGGGGCTCATGAGTCGCAGCAAGAAACCAGACGAGCGCATTGCCTACGCAAAGATCCATCCGTCCATCGGCATCGCGCGTGTCGGCAATTCAAAAAAGAACGACGGCTATTTCATCGGACCTCAGGTGGTCGATCCCGAGCCGAAGCCGCCGGGCTTCTATCGTGACGGCAGCGGCGCACTCAAGCGCGAGGTCGCGCAATTCCGCATCTACGGTTATGACGCCGAAGGCCGCGTGGTGCGCGAACTGCGCATGGACGAAGGCGTCGAGATCACCTGGACCGTGGAGCTGGCCAACCACAAGGCCGCCTGGTACAACTTCGAACTCGCGCTCGACATACCCGAAGCCGCGACGGCGCCACCCTCGACGCGGCGCAATGCGAAGGTGCCGTTGCCCGAACGCGGCAAGCTTTCGATCACGCCGGGACCGCGGACCATCGACAAGCCCGCTGCGGAAGGCAAGAAATACCGTTTCGACGGCGGCAAGTTCCTCGGCATCGCCGTCGAACTCGGCGAACTGCGTACCGACGCGCAAGGGCGCCTGCTCGTGTTCGGCGGCCACGGCAGGTCCGGTTCCATCGACAACAAGCCGCCGGTCACCTTTGCCAACAACGACGGCTGGTACGACGACACCAGCGACGGCCCGGTCACCGCCCGCGTGATGCTCGACGGTTGCGAACTCGACGTCGCGCCGGCCTGGGTCGTGGTCGCGCCGCCGAACTACGGGCCGCAGCAGAAGTCCGTGCGCACGATGTACGCGCTGATGACCGACATGGCGATCCAGGCGGGGCAGCTGCCCGCAGCCATCCGCCCTTCGTTCCAGCACGATCTGCTGCCCATTTTCACGGCGCTGTGCGATCTGCAGTGGGTAAACGCCGGCTTCGCCGCCGGTTTCGGCTACGGCATGCCGCAGCATCTGCTCGATCCAAACCTGCTGCGCAAGCTTTCTCAGCCCGGCGACACCTACGCGGAACTGCGCCGCACCATCGCCAATTCGTTCCGCAATCCCGCCTGGCAGGATGCGTCGATGAAACCGTGGCCCTGGGTCTATGGCGATGCGATGAATGTCCCCATGCCGCCGATCCCGCGCGCGATGGCCACGCTGACCACGACGCAGCTGTACCTGCTCGACCAATGGGCCAACGGCCATTTCATCGTCGACTACGACCCGGATCCGCGTCCGCCGCGCAGCATCGACGACGTGCCGCTCGCCGAGCAGCCGGCCATGCTCGACCGCGCCGCGCTCGAGTTCTGCCTCGCCGACGCGTTCCATCCCGGCTGCGAGATGACCTGGCCCGTGCGTCACGCGACCATGTACCTCGAACCGTACCGCTGGCGCCACCGCGCCAAGGACAACCCCGAGCCCGACTACGGCAGCACGCTGACACCGGCCGACGCGCTGTCCTACAACGGCCCGCTCTACGCGCAGTTCCCCGGCTCGATCACGCGCTGGATGGCCATACCGTGGCAGACCGACACGGCCAGCTGCCGTTCCGGCTATGAGCCCGACTACGATCCCTACCTCCCCACGTTCTGGCCGGCGCGCGTGCCGAACCAGGTGCTCGATGCGGAAAACTATAAAAAGGTCATGAACACCCGGCTGCCGCGCGAGCAGCGCCTGGCCGCGTTCAACGACCGCGCCGACTGGGACCGCACGCTCGGCGTCGGCTACCAGAACCAGCTCGAGAACATGGTCAAGCACTTCGACCGGCAGGGCATCGTCGAGGTACGCCCGGGCATTCCGGACGATCCCGATTTCCCACCCGTGATGCAGGTCGAAGACCGCGGCGGCAAGGACATGAGCGAGCAGGAACGCGAGATCACCGACGCTGCCATGCGCAGGGTCGCGCGGCTCGGGACGCCGACGACGAGTACCTGAGTGCGGGTTTGTGATGTGCAGTCGCAGGTCTTCGCAGGCTTGCCGTTGGAGCAAGCCCATGGTTCGGGCCGCTGAAAAATAGCCCTTCCCTTCAAGGGGGGGGCGGTTCCGTTGACGGTATCTCGTTCTTGCGGGAGAGCAGCGCGCCGCATCGACCGAAGGCCGGAATGCTGAGCCAAACCCCATCCCCACCCATGCCCTCCCCTTGAAGGGGAGGGTATTCAGTGCCGTCGCGAAAACCTCAAGAAACCGCGGAGCCTGCGGCCGGAACTGACCGAAGCTGACCGTATCAAGCCCTCCGCTTCAGCTTGAAGCCCTCCCCTTCAAGGGGGTGAAAGGCGCCCGTTCAGAACCACAGGTTCTGGGCGCCTTGAACGCCCAACGGGCCGGAGGGTTGGGTGGGGATGGGTGTCGGTTCCGCTGACGGTATCTCGCTCTTGCGAGAGAGCAGCGCGCCGCATCGACCGAAGGCCGGAATGCTGAGCCAAACCCCATCCCCACCCATGCCCTCCCCTTGAAGGGGAGGG
>BTVG01000044.1:0-23328 GCA_045864815.1 Rhodanobacteraceae bacterium
GAGTCGAGATGATGCCGGGCTGCTTGCGGATGAGATCCTGCATTCCCCAGAAACAACCGCCGGCCAGGATGGCTTTTTCGTGATTCATCAAACGTTCTCCACTTGGTCGAGATAGGCGCCGTAACCCTCGGCAGCCATCTCTTCTCGAGGGATGAAGCGCAAGGACGCCGAGTTGATGCAATAGCGCAGGCCCCCTCGGTCCGCGGGGCCGTCGGGGAACACGTGGCCCAGGTGGCTGTCGCCATGCGTCGAACGCACTTCGGTGCGCACCATGCCGTGCTCGGTGTCGCGCAATTCGTTCACGTTCGCCGGAACGATCGGCTTGGTGAAGCTTGGCCAGCCAGTACGCGAATCGAACTTGTCAGCCGAGGCGAACAGCGGCTCTCCCGACACTACGTCGACATAGATGCCAGGCTCCTTGTTGTCGTTGTACTCTCCCGTGAAAGGTCTTTCGGTTCCCGACTTCTGAGTAACCCGGCGTTGCTCGGGGGTCAGGCGGTCAAGTGCTGCCTGTGTCTTTTCAAACTTCATGAAGTTCTCCTGTGCTTACTTAAAGGGCTAGCTAGGCAGATGCGCTCAGCGAGTTCTGCTGGTCATCTGATGTGTCCTCCTCAATGGCCAAACACGGTCAGTGCTCATCTGAAAATAGGCGTAGACTGCCAAAACGGCTAGAAAACAGGGGTTGAGGGGGCCACCAAGGACTACCGCAGTAGAACTTGCCCCTTCGCACTAACCACGAACTTAGGACACTCTGAACAAGTCCAGCGTTCATGCCGTCACTCGTGTTAATTGACGCAACGGAGCTTGCGGGATGAGCCAGATCAGTTTTAAGGGCGCAGAACAAAGTGTGCACTCGCAGTGTCTCCGGATCATTGTTTCTTGGGCACCCTCAAGGGTCAACAGGCCAATGTGTTCCATCGTCCGGCAAAAGAGGCCAGAGAACCTGAAGTGATCTGCCAGCGTGAGACAGGCAGGTCAGTGCGTAACAGCCCGTCGCGGGAGCGCTGACGTTTGCGTACTATCGGGATTTCGAGGCGCCGCTTCGACCTGAATTCACATGGAGACAGCACCTTGAACGACCGACCGCTACTACGCATTTCGCCAGGCGATCTCGAGGGTTTGCTTGGTACTCTCGATGTCAGTTTCGTTGCCCTTTCGGAATGCTTAGTGAGCATGGGATACAGCCTGGAACTGGGCGGTATGAACGCGCCCGGCATCCACTACAACATCGTTGGTACTGGCCGGGCCTTGATTGGCAATCGCGACCCCATACCGTTAATGCCCCACACGTTGATTGTTGTGCCGCCAAATTCGCCGTTTCGAATTGAGGTAGAGGGCAGCACGGGATTCACAGGCCTGCGTTCCGTCAAGAAGCAGCCGCAGATGATCTCGTCGAGCACCATACGCAGATTCTCGGCGGGCGATGGTGAACCTTCTTTGATACTGGTGTGTGGGTACTTTCATGCCACCTACGGCGCCTGCGCCGAACTCTTTGGTAGCTTGACCGAGCCCATCTTCGAACAGTTCGACGTCGACGATCACGTCGACACTAAGCTGCAGACAGCGCTCAGCGAGCTCGTCGCACAGGAGGTTGGCAGCGGTGCGATGAGTGCGGCTTTGCTGAAGCAAGTCATCGTGTTGCTTTTGCGCCGGTCGCTCGTCTCCATGAACGCCTGGGTAGAACGCTTTTCGGTACTCAGCGATCCGCTAGTCGCAAGAGCCTTTGCCGCAATGGCCATGCGTCCTAGCGATGATCACTCACTTCAAAGCCTCGCCCACACGGCCTGCCTCAGCCGTTCTGCTTTCGCCGCTCGATTTACCGAGGCCATAGGAAAGTCTCCGATGCAGGTGCTTCGTGAGCTCCGACTGCGGCAAGCGATGTTCCAGCTAAAAGCCAGTGGCCTCGCCGTCGAGCTCGTCGCCCGCAACGCCGGATATGCCAGCCGGAGCAGTTTCACAAAGGCATTCCGAAGGACCTACGGAATAGAGCCGTCCGCAGTCCGTCGCAGCGTTGCAGCTGAGGCCTAGCCTGACTCAGACGTAGCGTCCTGTGCCTCCGCCTGATCACAGGCCTGCTCCATGCCGCGCATGTGCTCACAAAGAGAAACAGCCTCGTCCACCAGACTCCCCGAGAAAACCAAAGTCGTCAAGACTTCCGAGCCGCGCTCAATCGTCTTGTACACAGGGCAGTTTGAGACGATTTCGAGAAGTTTCTGTTGCTGCTCGTCGCTTAAGCTCCCCTGAAGCTGTATTTCTCGGCTGAAGGTGTCCGCCGCGTCCAACCCATTTCGGAGATGCGTCACCTTCACCCGAATCCGCTCCAGTGGCCACTTCTTGCGCGACGCATACAAACGCATCGTCATCACCGAGCAGGTCCCAAGGGCCGCACTCAACAAGTCGTATGGGTTGGGACCGGACCCGAGCCCCCCTATGCCTATCGGTTCATCCGCGATAAATGTAGCGGAGCCAGTCCTCACCTTCAGCTGAAATGGGCCATTCTTGGTCTCGTCGATGACGATGGTTTCCCCAACCGCATCGACTCGCTGATTCATAACCATATGAAATACCCCTCCAGGCGCCTGGAGCCTCCACTGGGTAACGAACCAGAGACTGCCGGGCACGGATACCAGATGGGCGGGCCTTTTCTTGCCCCCCCACGACGTGGGCGACACACCTGTGGTGCACTCGAACCAGCAATTAGAAATATACCGCCACCAAGACGTCTCGGAGTCCGGAAGAAGCGTCCAGCGTGCAGCGCCCGGAGTCCCCTCATGTACACCGTCTGAGTCGAGTGCCTCCCTCCATGCACAGCATGACAAGAAGTGAGTGTTTAGAACAGCGGGGAGCCAGTCTTTCTACCAGCTTGAAGTCCGAAAGAAGTGGTCCCTCGTCGTGGAGTCCACGCCCTGGCTCGGATGGTCGATGCTCCTGGCCAACATCCATGCAGAATCGACTCCCCGTTCCCGCTCAGGTAAGCGCGAAGGGAAGGCCGATGGCGTGAAGAAATCCGTATCCCGAGTTCGTTCGATGCTGCAAGAGGAACGTCAGATGAAGAAGCTTTTGTTTGTCGTCGATCCGCTGGATGAGTTCAAGGTCCACAAGGACACCACTTTCTCAATAATGCGCGAGGCCCAGCTGCGTGGTCTCCATATAGCAGCATGTCTGCCGCGTGACATTCAGTGGAAGTCAGGCAGTTTTGTCACAGCCACAGTGCAGCAAATTAGCCTGACCGGATCCTACCCAAGCTGGTACCGCGTCCACGACACAAAGCAAATGGACTTGAAAGACTTTGACGCTGTCCTCATGCGCAAGGATCCACCATTCAACGCCGAGTACATCTACGCCACTCACCTGCTGGAACAAGTTGAACGAGAGGGTGGCAACGTAGTGAACAGACCGCGGTCACTTCGCGACCATCCAGAGAAACTCGCAATCATGGAGTTCTCTCACCTCGTACCGCCGACGCTGGTTACGCGCAACGCGGCGTCCGTGCGGGACTTCCACGCGGAGCATGGCGATATCATTCTTAAGCCGCTTGATGGAATGGGTGGAAAAGGCATTTTCCGAGTCGGACAGGGCGCGCTGAATCTAGGCGTCATCATCGAGACGTTAAACAAGGGTGGTGCCGAAACCATCATGGTCCAGCGCTTTGTGTCGCAGATCGTAGACGGCGACAAGCGCATCCTCATAATCAACGGCGAGCCCGTGCCTTTTGTCCTGGCACGTATTCCGCAGGGTACCGAAGTGCGTGGAAACTTGGCGGTTGGGGGCAAAGGGGTGGCGCAGCCTTTGACGCCGCGCAACCGTGAGATAGCAGAATTTATCGGCCGAGCACTTGCACCACGCGGACTTTTACTCATTGGGCTTGATGTGATCGGTGATTCTGTTACTGAGATCAATGTCACCAGTCCTACCGGCTTTCAAGAAATCACTGACCAAACCGGCTTCAACGTTCCGGCGCTTTTTGTCGACGCGTTGGAACGGACTACACGCGCAACGTAGGACGAACCCCCGCGGCGCCCGCTGTGGTTTACGGCGCACAGCAATTGCCCTTTACCTTTGGGAGCGAAAAATGTTCGAAAAGCTGCACGTAGTTTGTCCAAACTGCCAGATCACAAACCGGATAGCGAGCGAACACCTCACGAGAGAACCAAACTGCGGTAGCTGTCATCGACCTCTATTCAACGCGAGCTCATCCAACTTGGACGAGGCCTCCTTCGACAAGCATGTGTCGCGAAACGAGATTCCGGTTCTGGTGGACTTCTGGGCGCCATGGTGCGGGCCGTGCCACCAGATGGCACCCGCATTCGAACACGCTGCGTCGCAACTTGAACCCGATTTCCGGTTGGCAAAGGTCGATACGCAAGCTGTCCACTCGCTGGCAGAGCGCTTCAACATTCGCAGCATCCCGACACTGGCTCTATTTCAAGGAGGACGTGAGGTTGCCAGACAAACAGGTGCCATGAGTGCACCGGACATCGTCAGATGGGTCCAGGCCCAAGCCCTAGCACGGAACCTGGGATAGATGGCATAAGCACTGTTGTGTCCTGCTCTTCGAGCCAGGATTTTGCCCGACGGCCAAGGCCTTTGGGCTATCAACGTACGAATTCACTCTGGCAAGCACTCCTGCTCCACGAGTTCATTCTGAGAAATGTTCATCGTGTCTGGCAGTTGGTGAACGCATGCCCGTGGGGAAAGCATAGCTATGTGTAATGCGTTTACCACTTTATCATCCAGCTACTGCCATTCCTCGTGCTGAGTTGTCTCGGTACCCTCGTCGCCACCGACTTATGAGACATCGATAAACAGATGTCGCCCCCTCGGGCGACAGCGCGAAGCGCTGCGTGGGGCGCTTCCTTCACACCCCCCAGACGATATCGACCCCGGCTTTTTCGCAGCGCTGCAGCATCTCGATCAAGGGGCTGCTGCGCACGCGCAGGCTCACCGTGTCGGAGGAGGACGATGCATCGTCCGTGTCGTCCTCTTCCTTGGGCTTCTGGCGCGCCTCGTCGGCCGCCACGGCAGCGCGGATGGCCTTCACGGCCCCGCTCATCTCGGCGGGCTGGATGACGCCCGGACCCGATGGGTCCTTGCCCATGATCTCCAGCAAAAGTTGGCCGTGCTGCTTGAGCATCACGAGGTCGCCCGTTTCACGAGATTTGAATCGATACGTAGACATGAGATGCCTCCTGTGGTGAGGTGCCAGACAATTCTTGCGCCGATGCGCCTCCGAGACCAAGCGGCCTCGTGAACAAGATGGTCTGGGCGGGGCCCGTTGCCTTATGTCGGCTACGGGTTTGGTGCTTCGCGTGCATCACTTCCTTGTCAGTTTTACCGGAAATGACATGGCGCCTTCAAGCTGTCTTCGTCATGTACCCCATCCAGGGCCAATAGGTCAACGCGAAGACGACCAGAAGCGCCATGGCTACCAATGTGATGACGAAGCCGGTGCGAACGAAATCTCGTGCGTCGAATGTGCCTGTGCCGTAGGCAATCATGTTCTGCGGCGCGTTCACCGGAAGGATGAATCCAAAGCTCACGACGAACTGCAAAAGCATCGTCATTCCGATGACGTTGATGGCCGGCGTCTGAACGGCCAGCAGAACGCTCATGATGATGGGAATCATCGTCGAGGCGAGAGCTGTAGCGCTCGCAAAGCCGAGGTGGATGACGATCAAAAACAGAGACAGCAGCATCAGGACAACGAAGGCGCTGGCGTGTTGAAGACCAAGGTTCTGCACAATCAGGTTTGCGAGCCAGCCGGCCGCATTGGTCCTCAGCAAGGCCGTTCCCACACTGATGCCGACCGCGAACAGCACGACCGTTCCCCAGGGAAAGCCGTGCTGCGACTCTTTCCAATCCATCACGCCCAGGCGAGGCAGCAGCATCAAGGCGATCGCGGCGATAGTTGTCGACGACGTGTCGAAGTCGTGCAGCACTTTCTCGGTCGCCCAAAAGCCCAGCAGTACCAACACTATCGCCAGGAGTTTCCACTCTCTCGTAGTTGTCTTCCCGATCGCATCCAGCTGCTTTCGAATAGTCACCCGGCCGCCCTCGATCTCCTTCATTTCCGGTTTCATCATGCGGGTCATGATGAAGTAGACCGCGACGCTCATCAGTGCTGAGAACGGCGCCCCGGCAATGAACCACTCCATCCATGTGATCGTGGCCTGGAACTGCCTTTCGATGAAGCCGATGGCCACCAAGTTCTGCGCCGCCGCGGTCTTGATGCCGATGTTCCAGACGCTGGCAGTCTGTGCCGCTGCGATCACCAGCAGGCCCGCGAATCGACTGCGCTTGTCCACCTTGAAGGCAAGAATGAAGCCCATCATGATGGGCACCAGGCAAGCCACCCTTGCCGTTGTGCTGGGCACGATGAACGACAGCAGGAAGCCCACGACCATGGCGCCAATAACGATTTGATTGGTGCGCGCATCTACTTTGGAAAGCACGAGCAGCGCGATGCGCCGGTCAAGCCCCGTGGCCGTCATAGCGGCGGCGATAAAACAAGCTGCCGCGACTAATGCGACAGCACTGTTTGAAAAGCCCGACAGTGCCAGGCTCAGCGCCGCACCGGTCCCAATGTCACCGCTCTCCGGCTTTGCGACATCGGGGGTCGCAGCCAGAAGGAAGATCATCAGTGCGCCGACTACTACAGCACTCACGGCATAGTCGAGAGCCTCGGTCATCCAGACGATCACGGCGAAGGCAAGTACAGCCAGCATCACCTGGCCAGCCGGCGGCAGCCCCGGCGCAGCCGGCATCCACAGCACGGCCAACAACGCAGCAACCGCGAGGACGAGGCCCGTGGTCTTGATGAAGTGCCGATTCGATGAGGGCGGCACGGAAGGCAACTGTGTCGCGAGAGGAGTGGCCTTCAATAGCTGATTCATGAGATTCTTTCCTTGGCTGCTCTGGTGGTGAGCGATTACCCCAGAAGATCGGCGACCCTCGGCACCATGGCGACGTTCAGCGCAATTCCAATTGCCTACGCAGACGTGCCACTTCTTCAATCAAGTCCGCCGTGAGGGCCGCCAGCTGTGGATCCGCATCAAAGCAGGTCTCCAGGTGCGCAACCCGCCGTGCGCGCACCAGTGTGAAACAGTCGAAGCGCCATCCTTCAGACCCCACGTGGACATGCAGCACGCCTGCGTCAACGCGTTTCTCAAGCCAAAGCACGTCTACGCCGCAGGCCCGCGCCGCCTCCTCAACTGAGAACACCGCGCCTATCAGCACTTCTGCATCGAGTATGGGTTTCATGTTCACGTTCCTGCGACTGTCCGCGCGTCAAATCCGGGAAATGCGTGCGCCAAGGCCGAATACGCGTCGCGCTGTCCGTCGGTGGCAGCGGCCGGCAAGACGACTTCCAGCACCAGGTAAAGGTCGCCGGGTTCGGATGCGGGGATTCCACGACCCTTCAGCCGCAGCTTTTTGCCAGGCGTCCAGCCGCCAGGGACTGTTACCTCCACAGCGTCGTCCGCTGGCAGTCGCACCGTCACTGACGCTCCAAGCGCGGCTTCCCAAGGAGACAGCGATAGGCGACCGTGTACGTCCTTACCGTCGGCACGCCACTTGGTATTTGCGCGGATCACCACTTCCAGGAGTAGGTCGCCGGGTGGGCCGCCGTTGACGCCTGGACTACCCTGCCCTGCCAACCGGATGTGCTGACCCTCCCGTACTCCCTTCGGTATCCGAACTTCCAGTTGGCGTTTCTCGCGCCTGGGTTGGCCTTGATCGTCAATACGCACTGCGTCTAGCTCCAGCATGCGCACCGCGCCAAGATAGGTATCCAGTAGTTCGAGCTCGATGCGTGTGTGTCTAGCCTCACCCGGAATCGGTCCTTCAGGGTGACGCGCCCCGCCCCGGCGCGTGCGGGTGGCGCGCCCGAACAACTCCTCAAAGAAGTCGCTGTGCTGCGCGTTTCCGCCAACAGATGTGAAGTCGAAGCCTTGTTGCCAGTCTGGTGGAGACCGGAACTCGCGAGCGCTTTGTGGCTGCGCTAACAGCTGATCGTATTCGGCGCGCTTTTCGGGATCTGACAGAACTCCATTGGCCTCGTTCACCTCCGCCATCCGTGCAGACGCGTCCGGTACCTTGCTGACGTCGGGGTGGAACTTGCGCGCGAGCTTACGAAACGCTTTCTTTATCTCCTCTGCCGTGGCCGTCTTCTCCACGCCGAGCGTCTTGTAGTAGTCCTTGAACTCCATGCTTGGCTACCCGGTCACCGTCGGAACTCAGCGGGAATCGGATCCCCGCTCAACTTCAAACTGGTGTCGCGCTCCACCGCCCCGACTCGCTCCGCACTGAGCGCACGCTCAATTGCCAACGTAGGTGGACGCTTGCCGAAAAAACCTTGGCTGCTACGTCTATACCGACAAAGCTTCACCATCAGAAAATGGCTTTTCAAGCGAAGTCTCATTGAATGCCTGCCCCCCGAGATGCCGGCGGCGTGCAAAGAAGGACGCGATGCAACTTGACTGCCCCGACAGGTGCCAAAATGGCCTCCGACGCTACCCGGCCCAATAACAGAATTCGCATATGGAGTCCCCATTCAACTTGCCGCCGACACGATGGCCCTCGGAGGGCGCTTAGCCTCATTGCGCTTGGCGAGCAAGAGAAGAGAGAACTCGCCGCTCCGGCAGGAAGCGTTTTCCGCACCACTCCGAAATAGGGTTCGGGAGCGAGCGCTGGGGCACTGTACGGCGCTCGGCGTGTCTGATAGTCCGGAATACATCTCCTATCGTCGCCGCGAGGGATGTGGCCCGCGCAGTTCCCCAGCGAAAAGCCTTCCAAGCGCACTAGGGATTGATCAGCACAGTGATGCGGAACCGACCGTCGCTGGGTTGCTGTGGCTGAATTGGTCCGGTACTCCGAGGCTTTCTCCAAATGACAGGCCCTCAACGACTTCAAAGGTCAAGCTCTTCAAACTTGGAGGGACCGGGGTAACGTTTCACGTAAACGCAGCATGGAAGTGGCCCCGGCGCCGCTTGATTCCATTCACGCGCGCACCCAATTCATTCTTTGCAAAACAACTATCCAGAAGCTGACGCCAAAGGGTTGAGCACGTCTGCGCGATGGCGTGTAAGCTGGCCACCACCGGCACTGCGCTGCGCTGCGCTGCGACAGGAATCCTTTCGCAATCAGACCGTCATGCCTACTCAACGTATCTTTGCGAACGACTCTCACTTGCCTTCGATGCCGCTGCACCGCTCTGCTGCTGGTCGCCTTGACGCGCTTCTGAGTGAGATTCAGGCTTGCCGCGTCTGCGAGGCGCATCTCCCGCTGGGTCCTCGACCTATTGTGAGAATCTCGCCGTCCGCTCGCATCTTGATGGTCGGTCAAGCACCAGGCCTTAAGGTTCACGAAAGTGGGATTCCGTGGCACGATGCAAGCGGGAAACGGTTGAGGGAGTGGTTGGGGGTCGAGGAATCGGTGTTCTATGACGCGCGCCGGTTCGCGATCGTGCCGATGGGCCTGTGCTATCCCGGTCGAGGTCGCAGCGGAGACTTGCCACCACGTCCCGAGTGCGCGCCTCTTTGGCATGAACGCATCCTCTCCTCGCTGCCACACATTCGACTGACTATCTTCATCGGGCAGTACGCTCAGGCGAAGTACCTCGGTGAACGCAGGCGGGCGACCCTCACTGAGACAGTCGCCGCATGGAAGTCGTATGCGCCGCAGTTCATCACCCTGCCCCACCCGTCGCCGCGCAACCAGAACTGGCTGAAGCAGAATCCGTGGTTCGACAGGGACATTGTTCCGATGCTTCGCAACCACGTGGCAGATGCGCTGGCATAGCCCGATTCCGGCTGCTATCGGTCTTAGCGCCTGGACTTACCACCAGTTTGCGCATCGGCCCTCAGTTCCTCCGCCTGCAAGGACTGAGGCGACCCTGCCCGAGTCATTCAGCGCTATCCCTTGTGACCAGCAGGCGGAACTCGGTGCCTCACGGCGTGCCCCGCCTCTGTTTCAGCCAGGCATCAACACTCCCTGTCCCGCGCGAGGCGCAGCCCACTGAATTGCCACCTGGTCGCGGGCGGAAAGAAATTGCGATAGGTGAGGCGCGTGTGGCCGCGTGGGGTGGCCACGCTTCCACCGCGGAGAACAACTTGGCCGACCATGAACTTCCCGTTGTACTCACCGATAGCGCCAGGCCATGGCCTGAATCCTGGATACGGGTCAAAAGAAGAGCGCGTCCACTGCCAGACATGACCTGTGAGCTGTCGAATCTCCGGCAACAGTGCCGCCGATTCCCATTCAGCCTCTGTGGGCAGTCGAGCACCGCTCCATAGAGCAAAGGCAGCAGCCTCATAGAAGCTCAGCTGGCTCACTGGGGCTCCAAGATCCATCGGCTGGACTCCGGCAAGCCCGAACACCTGCCACCCCTCGGCTGGCACGCCGGAGTCTCTTGGCGCAATCCAGTACGCGGGCATTTGCCAGCCACTGGACTGAACCACCGCCCAGCCCTCGGACAGCCACAAGGCGGGAGTTTTATAGCCACCGTCGGCGATGAAGTCGACGTACTCTGAGCAAGTGACCAAGCGGTCGGCAATTTGGAATGGCGCCAGCCAGCAACGATGTCGCGGGGTTTCGTTGTCGAACGCAAAGGTTCCACCTGGATGGCCGACCTCTACCAACCCGCTCGGTCCATCCAGCCATTTAACCTGTGAAGGAGCTTGAAGGGGCTTTGTTGCACAAAGCGCCCAGCCGGGCCTGATAGGCTCGCCGCGTGAGTGAATCGAAACGAGCCGAGCGGCGCTACAAGACGACCAACTGGAAGGCGTACAACGCCGCGCTGAAGGCCAGAGGCTCGCTGACGATGTGGCTGGATCGGGACATGCAGTGGTACGCCCCCTGTGTGCAGTCCAGTGGCAAACGAGGCCGCCAGCAGACCTTCTCGGACCGGGCCATCGAGTTCTGCCTGAGTTTGAAATGCCTGTTCGGCCTGGCCCTTCGCCAGACCTTGGGCCTGGTTCAGAGCCTGCTGCGCCTGGCGGGGCTGAACTGGCGGGTGCCGGATTTCAGCACTGTGAGCCGTCGTCAGCGCCACCTGCAGGTGCAACTGCCCTACCAGCCTCGCACGTCGGCCCTTGAACTGCTGGTGGACAGCACCGGCATCCAGTTCCTGGGCGAAGGCGAGTGGAAACGAAAGAAGCACGGCCCCGAATACCGGCGCCAGTGGCGCAAGGTGCACCTGGGCATCGATGCAAACACGCTGGAGATCCGGGCCATCGAAGTCACCGACAACAGTGTGGGCGACGCGCCGATGCTGCCCGAGTTGCTGGCGCAGATTCCGCCCGACGAACCCGTTGCCAGCGTCGGCGGCGATGGCGCCTACGACACCAAAGCGTGCCATGCGGCGATCCGCGCACGTGGTGCGCAGGCGGTGATTCCTCCGCGGCGCAACGCCCGGCCTTGGAAGTCGAGTGATCCAGCAGCGGCCTCGCGCAATGAGGCGCTGCGCGCTGTACAGCGCCTGGGTCGCAGCGTCTGGAAGAAGTGGAGCGGCTACCACCGAAGGAGTCTGGTGGAAACCAAGATGCACTGCTTCAAGCGCCTGGGCCAGCGGGTGATGTCGCGCACCTTCGAGCGTCAGGTCGTGGAGTTGCATGTGCGTGTGGCGCTGCTCAACCGTTTCACGCAAATCGGTCGCCCCACCACGGTGGCCGTGCCAGCCATGGCATAGCTGCGCCTGGGGTAGGGGCAACTGCGGCCTCTACCGGCTTTGTGCAACAGAGCCGAACATCGACAGAGAGCCAGTCGAGCGGCGCCCTCGTCCATTGTTCTGACCGCGAATTGGGCTCAGTCGTCCTGGGCAGGCCCCCTCGTGTGAGTGGCTTGCTTCGTCGTCGCTAGGAGACAGAGAGAGCGGGTTAGCCGTTGCTGATGCGCTGAACGTAGGCCGCGCACGTATCAGTCGGCGCTGTATTCTTGGTCGCTGCCGATCGGGACACGTTGCGCGGAGAGAACTGCAAAGTATCCGTCCGGGTCAGTCCAAAAGCCGGTCGTGTTCCATCCTCCCGCCCTGAGCAGCAGGCGAACATCCCGGACGGTGTACTTGTAGCTGTTCTCGGTATGAATGGTTTCGCCCTCCCGCATGGAGAAGCTGCAATCGGCTACGCGAAACTGCACGTCGTATCGCGCGCGAAGATGCATCTCTATCCGGGATAGCCCTTCATTCCACCGCACCTCGTGCTTGAAGGCAGACACCGGAATGTCGCCGACAAGTTCCCGGTTGATGCGGTGCAGTAGATTGAGGTTGAACCTGGCGGTGACGCCCTGCGGGTCGTCATATGCCGGCAGGAGGATTGCTTCGTCCTTCAGCAGGTCGATCCCCAGGAGCAGGGTGGAATCAGGACCTAGGGCGTCGCCAAACGTCCGCAGGAGGTTGACTGCGGCCGCTTCGCTCAGATTACCGAGGGTAGATCCCGGGAAAAAGCCGACGCCACCTCGCTGCAGGACCGTATGCGGCAGCTCCATCGGACGCAGAAAGTCCGCCTCCACAGGCCGCATAGGAATATGCGGGAACTGGGCCTGCAGAGACGCAATGGATTCGCGCAAGAATTCGCCGGAGATGTCGATGGCGATGTACTCCGAGAACAAGACGTGACCAAGCAGCACGGAAGTCTTGGTGGCGGAGCCCGCACCGAACTCAACGAGCACCCTGTTGTGCCCCAGGAGTAGCGCGATCTCCCGGATGTACGTCGACAGAATTGTACGCTCGCAACGGGTTGGGTAGTACTGCGGCAACCGAGTGATGTCCTCGAACAGCTTTGACCCTTTTTGGTCGTAGAACCAGCGCGGAGGAATGGCTTTGTGAAGGCTCCCCATCCCACTAAGCACATCACGCAGAAGCCCGGGATAGGAGTTGGCGACGGGCGCTACTATGGGCGCAGAGAAGGAGGGGTTTCTCATCAAACGGAAAGGAAAATACTGACGCACACCATCATCATCCAGTCGATACGTCTAAAGGTGCGGGAATGGCTTTATGGCCGGAGGAAGGGCGAAGGCTACAACTACTGTGTCGCCATAACTATTGTTCTCCGATGACCCCACACGGGTCAACATGCCAATGTGTCCGGACGTCCGACAAAATGAGCCAGGAAACCTGAAGTGGGTCGTTCATTGGCGGCGGGACTGATCAACCGTTGGCCTTTATCGTCCATACGTATGCGTCCACGGCCAGCGTCTGATAGTCCGGAAAACGTTCCCTATCGTCTGCGCAAGGCCTGTAGTTCGCGCAGTTCCCAACAAAAATCTATTCCAGGCACTACATTAGAACGACTCTTACGTAGAGAGGGGTCACTAATTCAGGCGGAGGAGTGGGACGCAATAGTAGTGGCGCGGGTCAAGCTGGCCCTGCTCTATCGGCGCGTCTGTCGCGAGCAGTCAAACGCGTGGCACTGATCGAACGTCACAGTGTGGGAGACTCTTGCGTCAATACTGGGTGTACACCTGGCAAGACGCGAATTGCTAGCATTGGTCTTGCTCACCCGCGCGCACGTGCTCGGAGTAAGCCTCGGAGGGAGTCCGCAAACAGATTGCGGCAAGGGTATTCAGCGCGTCCCGTCAATCTCGGAACTGAAGCCCGCTTGCATACGTTCAGTGACCACTCCAAGTAATTCGACCTGAGATGGTGCTCGAAGTTGATTTCATTGCCTTCAAAGAATAAGCCTGCGCGCGTGCGCCGCCACAGTCTGGCGCGCGGGGCCGATCTGAGCATCTACCTAAATTCACGCTGGAGGCATTGACATGAAAGCCACATGGAACGGCGCGTTGATTGCGCAGAGCGACGACACGGTGGTCGTTGAGGGGAAGCACTACTTTCCCGACAGTTCGCTGAACCGCGAATATGTCATCTTGAGCGACCACAAGAGCAGTTGCCCTTGGAAGGGCCTAGCCAGCTACTACTCACTCATCGTGAATGGCGAGACCAATCCGGATTCGGTCTGGTACTACCCCAACCCAAAGCCTGGGGCTGAAATGGTGAAAGATCGAGTCGCATTCTGGAAAGGCGTGAAGATCGAAGCGTAGGACAGCTGTACGAGGCCTTGTTCACTGAAGTGGGCTAGGTGCTTCAGGCGCGAGGTATGAACTTTGGCGAGGTCACGTGTTCAGTGCAGCTGTAGGGCCAGGCATCGTGTCAGTGATGGGGACGGACGCCGTTTCCCTTTCCTGCTTTCACGTGCGGCTGCAAGCTCCGCGTTGCTCGCACAAGGTATGCCCTGTTGCGATGACTCGTTGAATGCGGGCAGTAACTCACACCCCTTTTGGTAGTCCGGCTTCACCTGGTGGCGAACTCGCACCAGCACCGCCTGCAAAAACTGCGGCGCTGTCAGCTGTGGATGCAGGTCGGTAGCAACTACGAATCAAATCCTACCCCCACCGGCCAGATCACTCTGACCCTGGCTACCCTGCGCCTCGCCTGGTCGGATCACACTGCAGCACTGGCCTCGGGCAGCTTGGCAATCACCTTGATCTCGAACTGGAACCCATACAGCCAGGTCACGCCAAGAGCTGTGAGCGTGGGGTGCGGAGCATCACCCCAGTATTCCCCCACCACCTCCCAAATGGTTTCGAACTTCGACTCGGGATCGACGATGAACACGGCCACGTCGACCACGTCCTTGAACGTGCAGCCGGCGGCCGAAAGGATGGCGTCAAGGTTGTCGAACGCGAGGCGCACCTGGGCTTGCAACTCGGGTTCGGGAGAGCCATCGGGCTGGCTGCCCACTTGGCCCGAGACGAACAGAAAACCGTTAGACCGGATCGCTGGCGAGTAGCGGTTCTTTTCATAGAGCGCCTGACGGCCGGCGGGAAAAACAACATCACGTGCAGACATGAAATACCTATTTGTTGGTGGGAAAGAATTGACTCTAGGCGATCACCACCTTCGGATAAACAAGCAAGTCGCACAATGACTTTGTGCGATTTCCAAACAATAGCCCTAATGTGAGGATCTCTGATGGACAGATTCAATGCAATGCAGGCCTTTGCCCGCGTGGTGGAGGCCGGCAGTTTCACCAAGGCAGCGCAGACGCTGCACATGAGCAAGACCACCGTGACGCAACTGGTGCAGCAGCTGGAGGCGCGGCTGCGCGTGAAGCTGCTGAACCGCACAACGCGCCAGGTGAAGGTGACGGCAGATGGCGCCACCTACTACGAGCGCGTGGTGCGCCTGCTGGCCGACATGGAAGACGCAGACACCAGCCTCTCCAGCGCTGTAGCCTCGCCCCGTGGGCGCTTGCGTGTGGACGTGCCCAGCCCACTGGCCCGCATGATCCTAATGCCAGCCCTACCGGAGTTTCACGCGCGCTATCCGGAGATCCAGCTGTACATCGGCGTGAGCGACCGCATGGTGGACCTCATAGGTGACAACGTGGACTGCGTGCTGCGCGGCGGCGAGATCACCGATCCGTCACTTATCGCCCGCCACGTCGGAAACCTCGCTCTAGGTGTGAAGTTCCAATAGGTTGTTTCGGGTGTTCACCCGGAGAGGTTCTGAGAGACTGGAAATCGCCAAACCCCCAGTCAACTCAAATTACCAAACCGAATGAACACCCATAAGAATGCCCGATTGACCTACTTGCGTCGCCTGGAGATGGTCCGAGATCTCAAAGAACGTGGCATGAGCGCATCAGATGCAGGCGCCAAGCATGGCGTCAGTGCCGTGACGGCACGCAAATGGCTGGCACGCTACCTGGCAGACGGGGCCAATGGTCTGCTGGACAAATCTTCGCGCCCCGAGAAGTCACCGCGCGCCATCGAACCGCATGTGGCGCTGGCCATCGTGGAGCTGCGGCGCAAGCTGTGCTTGCAAGCCTACATCGCCTCGTACATGGGCGTGTCCAAGGCGACGGTCAGCCGTGTTCTACGTCGAGCCGGGCTGTCACGGCTGAGCGATCTTCGGCCCCAAGAGCCCGTGCAACGTTACGAGCGCGAGAACCCCGGTGAGCTGCTGCACATCGACATCAAGAAGCTCGGGCGCTTCGAGCAGGTCGGTCACCGCATCACCGGCGATCGCTCCCAGCGCGGGCGAAGGGTCGGCTGGGACTACGTCTTTGTGGCCGTGGACGACCACAGCCGGCTGGCCTTCACGCAGGTCTACCCCGACGAGACGAAGATCAGCGCTGAGGCATTCCTGCGGGCCGCGGTAGGCTACTTCGCCAGTCTGCGTGTACCCATCCAACGCGTGCTGACAGACAACGGCATGTCGTTCCACTCCGCGCTGTTTGGTGAGGCTTGCCTGGAGCTGGGCATCACCCAAAAGTTCACGCGGGCCTATCGCCCGCAGACCAATGGGAAGGCCGAGAGGTTCATCCAGTCTGCGCTGCGCGAGTGGGCCTATGGGCACACCTACGAGAACTCACAACAGCGCTGCGCGGCCCTGCCGATTTGGACGCATTTCTACAACTGGCACAGGCCGCACCACGGAATCGATCTTGTGCCGCCTATCTCGCGTCTCTCGATGTCTCCAAAGAACCTCTTGACACTCCACATCTAGGTGTTTATGCAGCACCGGCCTACCTGCAGCGCGCCGGCACGCCGCTGCACCCGGGTGAGCTGGAAGACTCGCACCACCACACGGTGGGCTATTTGCGCGCGCGCAGCGGCACGGTGGCGCTCATCAGCATGCAGCGCGATGCCGAGCGCATCGAGGTGCAGGGGCGCCATGTAGTGGCATTGGATGACGGGAACGCCTACCTCGCGGCCGGTGTGGCGGGCATGGGCGTGTTGTGGCTGCCGCAGTACATGGCGAACGACCATGCGGCGCGGGGCGAACTGGTGCCGCTGTTCGACGGCTGGAGCTTCGATGCGATGCCGATGTATGTGGCGTTCCCGTCCAACCGCCATGTGAGTGCGAAACTGCGGGCCTTCATCGACTGGGTAGTGGAGCTGATGCCCGTGCACTCGCCCGTGGCTTCGAGGCCCGAAAACTCAATTCATGACAAGCACTGCGCTGATGGTACTCACCGTGACCAGCACGCGAAAATCCCACAGATTCAGTCGGTGTGATGAGCTGAACAACTTCATCCGTCGTAAGTGCATCCCAGTCGCCCGGGAACACTGCCTTGGTGACAACGAACTGGTCAGCACGCGATGCGCCCGTCTATATCGGACATTCCCGAGTCTAGTGAAGGAAGCTTAGAGCCCAGATGCCTTTCGCTAAAAACCCCCGATGCGGTGAGAAGGCCGCTCAGATCTATCCGATGGGTTTCACCAGCATTGATCTCGGCGTACACGACTGTCTGCTGCCGATCAATGAGGAAGCGCGAGGGTATCCTCACCTTCGGCGAGAGGGCGATGAGCTTTGTGGACTGAGCATACTTTTCTCCAGAGACGTTGGCACGATTAAGTTTCCGCGCACCGTTCGGAATTGCGACCCCGCAGCTTCATAGCCTGCAGCTGCATTCGAGGCGCTCCGACCTGCCTAAGGTCACATACAAGACCACGTCGAAGTAGGTCACAGCGAACTCTCTTTCTGCAGGCAACTCAGGCCGTAGAGAGCCTCCAGTTCACTTTACGAGTGCTTCGCTGGTCTCGCTCGGGTCGTTGATGTGGAATACCGCATGCGGAATAACGCAGGACGAGGGTAGCGCTTGGCCTCGGTATTCCCGAGGGTCCATGCCATATGCCTTTCGAAACGCGCGGATGAATCCGCTGTTGTTTGCGTACCCGGCGGCCTGACCAATCTGCCCAATGGGAACGCCCGTGACTCGAAGTTGCTGGGCGGCCTGGCGCATGCGCAAATCTCTGAGCACACTCATTGGCGTTCGGCCAACCAACTCAAAAAAGCGCGCCATGAAGGTTGATCGGCTCAGACACGCGGTCCTCGCCAGGCTATCCACCGTATGTTCGGCCCCAGGCCTTGCCGTCATTTCGGCGAATGCCTTAGAGATTCGATGGTCCCTCAGAATCGCGAATCGCTCGACCCAGGGGTTGGGCGAGGTCAGCGAGCGGCGCAAGAGCAACACCAATGTCTGCTTCATGAGCAGCGATGTCATGGCGACGCTGCCGGGCTCCCTCCCCTTCAGCTCGACGAGCGCGTGGGTCAACTTGGCTGGTAGGTCGTGGCCCTCGGAAAAGCGTTCCACAATTGGCGTGGATAGGCCGCCAAACATGTCAACCACGTCACCAAATGCGGCGTGGAAATGGCCACACAGGACGCGCGCGCTTCCTGCCAACATGGCCCGGTTTTCTCGGGCCGGTCGACATTGAAGATGTTCCCTGCTGACAGGCGGGACGACTACAAGGGTATGTTGAGCAATCGCGATCGACAGACCATTTGAGGTTGTGAGGGACCCAGTTCCGCACATCCCGTAGTACAGGCGAGTCATACCATCGTTCGCTGGCTCGAACCGTCGCTCCCCCTTCAATGTGCACTCTTCAAGTGTGACCTGGCGGACCTCAAGCGTGCCGACGAGGGTATCCAAATCGGCCGGTGAAATGCGCAAGATTGGTCTGTCGGCCTTGGACACGGAGAAGTCAAGTTCCCCACTCTGGGTGCTCATCAGCTCAGGCTGGGTGATGTCGTTGCTTTGCGCCACAGCATCTCCTTGCACGCGGCTCGGTCCGAACTTGTTTCTCCCTGCCTTTCGCGGCCCAAAACCAAGCTTGGGATCCTGTCCGCGGCGGCGGCTTCCCACCGGAAGGATCGCATGCGGCTCTGCTTCCCGCGGGCGTCGTACGAGAGTCTTCGAACAACCAGTCGATTCCTCCCCTCGCCATGGTTGCTGTCACGTAAATAGCGCCATCCAAAATACAGGCCTCCGTATGCAATTCCCTAACGCCCTTTATAGAAGGCGCTAGCTCTCGAGGACAGGTAAGCGCCCCCCGAATTCAAGCACTGGATGTCGCTGGCGCCAGACACTTCCGGCCGCTTCATCGGATGCTCCCAGATTCCCTATGCATCGGACATCCACGACCAAGACATAAAAGCTATGCAGCGGATGTATGGGCAAGGGGGCCAACCTACCCCGCCTTCACATACCTCACGCACATCGAACGACGTGCATCCGTGGAGCGGAATGGCGTTAAGGCACTCTGCGTCATCTGTCGGTCCAAGCGTCCTGTAAGTGTGTCCAGGCGTCCAAAACCTTGCACCCACGTCGCGCAGCCGTTCCGTTTTGATGGAGCTCCCTTAGCATGCGAGCCTTATGTACAGCTTGTCGGTCGACTATTGAACGATGGAAAAGTAGCGCGATATATGCACGCTAGACGACAGATACCGTGACCCACCACGCAATCGCACCAAGAGTCCTCATCAATCTGGCGCGAAGCATTCGAACAGTTCGTCAGTGCGGCAGAGTACCAACCGTCACACTAGGCTAGGAAATGAGCCAGGCAATCGATACCGTAAGGACAGCGTGTAGACGAGGCCTCGTTCTTGCACCAGTGGGGGCGTTGCTTCTGAGCGTCGCCGCGCTGCTGCTGGGCAATGGCTTACTGGGTACGCTCTTGATCGTGAGAGCCGGCCACGAAGGCTTCTCGAGCGGCGCGATTAGCGCGATGATGTCCTTCTATTTCGCGGGGTTCACTGCAGGCGCGCTCGTATTGCCGCGGATCATCGTTTCTGTAGGCCATGTCAGAACCTTCGCCGGATTTGCGGCTCTTGCCTCAATGACGACCCTTCTCCATGTGACGTTCGTAGAGCCGATAGCTTGGATGTCGCTTCGCCTGGCTACCGGCTTCGCCTATGCAGGCATGATCCTCGCAACGGAGAGCTGGCTCAATGCGCACGCTGTGCAATCCACGCGCGGGCAACTCCTGTCGATCTTCGGTGTGGTTTCAATGGGCTCATGGGCAGTGGGGCAAGCGCTCCTCAACATTGCGGCGCCCGCCAGCGTCACTTTGTTCATCGTCGTGTCGCTGTTGATATCCGCTGCGGTGGTTCCGATTACTTTGCTTCCAAGCCATCCACCTGCCGAGGTGGAGCAGGAATCGGTCGCGCTCAAGGACGTGGTTCTCGTATCACCGCTAGCTGCGGTTGGCGTTTTCTTGGCCGGCCTGGCTATCGGCGGTTTCTGGGGCATGGGCCCGAACTTCGCCCAGAGGATCGGACTCGATGTGAGCGGTATATCCGCCTTCATGGCTGCGGTTCTGGGAGGAACACTTGCATTGCAATGGCCACTCGGCTGGCTTTCGGACCGAGTGTCTCGAAACATTGCCATTGCCGGTGCGGCCCTGGCGTCTGCAGCAGCTGCAATCTGCGTAGCGTTAGCAGTGCAGGCGCCTCTGCCAATGCTCCTTGCGGCGGGTGCGCTCTTCGGCGGCTTTGGAATCCCGATCTATTCGTTGTGTCTGGCCGCCGCGAACGACAACCTTCCGGCCGGTCGGCGACTCGGCACCGCGCGAGGGCTTCTTCTGCTCAACGGGATCGGGACTGCCGCTGGACCCCTCATTGGGGGAGCTGCGATGAATATCATCGGCCCTGGCGGCCTATTCCTTTGTGCGGCTGCGTTGCTCGCTTCCCTAGCGGTGCTGGCCATCGCACGCGGGCAACCAAAGCGCCCGCTCGAGGTAAAGGCCACCCGTTGTCCGAGCACGCCGATGATCACGGGATCTTTCGATTCAATGATACGAATCCAAGAGGAGTCTCAGGGTGCTCGGCACTAGCGCGGCGACTGAGTCGAAGGCGGAGGCGCACTATACAACGCCACATACAACGGACCGAAGCAGCCCGTCAACTGCCCGCCCGCCAGTCCCCATCGATGCATCGCTTGAATGCCTCCATCTAGTCGGTCAGGCATGCCTCGCGACCAGAGTTTTTCGCGAGACTCCCTGCTCTGCTCAGTCGGCAAATTTCGGGCATAGAAGTCGGACGGCGTGCCGGGCACAGGGCCGTTCATATATAAGAGTCTCATGGCCGAATCTATCCTTCTAACCGCCGCCCGAGTTTCCACTTTTGACGGAGACAAGTTGCTGACCGGTGCCAGCGGATTTTTCTTCCTGCGCAACGAACGGCTTTTCTTCGTCACCAGCAGGCACGTCGTCATTGACGCGCCCACCAAGCATTTCCCAAACCGGGTCGAAATCGAGCTGCACACCGATGCCGTCAACCTGACCCAAGCGAGCGCCTTGTCGGTCTGGCTCTACGTTGACGGCAAGAGTATGTGGCGCCAGGGACAGGACACGGGCGGCGAGATCGACGTGGCAGCCATCGAACTGGACCGCTCGGCCCTTCCGCCGTCGGTAGCGATGCAGGCTTTCACGCCGGCTCACCTGCAGAGCATGCTGGACGAGGTCGAAGTCGGCAGTGCGCTGCTGGTTGTGGGCTATCCGCTGGGCTTTCATGATGTGATTTATCACCTGCCAGTGGTACGTCACGCGGTCATCGCATCTTCCTTTGGCGTGCGATTCCAGGGCCAGGGCTACTTTCTGACGGATGCGCGTACCCACCGTGGCACGAGCGGCGCAGCCGTGGTGATGCGGGCCCCTGGCACCGACCCGGCGCTGCCCTGGAAACTGTTGGGCGTGCACTCCTCGCGTTTGGATATGAACACACGTGACCTCGCACTGGATGAGTCGCTGGGTCTCAACTGCGCTTGGTACGCCGACATCCTGCTCACGCTCACGGCTGATGTACCGGCTCCCGCTACGGTGCAACCTCAACAACTTACCTGACAAAGTTGCTCTCCGGGGGCCTTTGTGCTGCTGCGGTGCTCACCACCCTGGCGTTGCTTGCCATCGCACGTGGCAGCAAAGGAGCCTGATCGAGGATCAAGGATCACTCGTTAACGAAGAACGCCGATGAACTTGGGATCTCTCGATCCCATGATACGAATTTCGGAGGCGCCTCCGTTAGTGTCGCGTCGACGGTGGTGGATACGTTCTATGCCACGTCTTCTACAGCGAGATCCCGACCGTTGAACCGCACGGTATCCCCTGCTTGGGCACCATCGATGGCTTGGAAGATTGGCGCCATCGTGGAAATTCCCATGAGTTCATGTCCATGACAAATGAACTTGCTAGTTGACACTGAAATCACAAAGTAGCGACCAGACAGCTTTACAACAGCGCCTTCACTGACTGCCGACTTAGGCCCGAAATCGATCGTCCCGAGCTTCTCTAGTTTTTCTTCATAGTCATGAAGTGTGTCATCAAGCGCTTCCGCTAATTCGCTCGCAATTTCGGCCTGAGCGTGCTCATCGCTCTCGACGGGTTCGGTCCGATCAGTTCGAGCAGTAGAAACGTACTCTTCATAGTTAATGCGAGCGCTGCGCAAGGCTGCGGTCTCCAGCGAAAGCATAGTTTCACGGATCTGATCTTTATTCCAATGCATAACCACCTCGTTTTGTTTCGTTAATTAGGATTTTCACTAGACCGCTCCGTGACTCTTCGAGAGAGGGACCTCCTGGGCCCCGCTTCGCTATTCGTCACCGATAACGTGTTCGCCTTGGTAGGGAGTTCGAATCAGCCGAGAATCTTGGATGATGCTTGTGACCAGCCAGACATAAGACTGCTCGGCGGTATCAAAGCCCAGAATACTGAAGGCTCCCCCGAAAGGGCATGGCGGGAAGTCCGGAAAGCCCTCCCGCAGAACATATCGCTCAGGATCGAGGTTAAATTCGCTCTTAAAAACTTTCCGGAGCCCATGCTTGTTCGGCACAACATGGTCATCTGCCGACGCTGTCTTCCGATTCGCTTTGAGCCGTTCAGAAAGGTCGGGGTGGCACATTTCGTCGAACACATCGAACGCGTCTACCAAAAGGCCCTTATGCCCGGTAGCTGGATCAGTGATCGCATAGATGTTGGAGGCATCTTCGGCATCATTCTCGGTTTCAAGACGCAATGCCGCGTCGACGCGAAGGGTGCATGGATCGAGGGTCGCTCCTAGCTCAAGGTCGACGAGGTTGCCATCCTTGACGCGGTACTCGCGGTCGTAGCCCTTTGCAATAAAGGCCTGCACTGTTTCTAGAACGTCGGTCAGCGGGGATATCATGGATGTACTTTCGCCTCGGGCGGGATTAGATTGGACACTTCCGCACATAGTGCGCTGTGACCCGTGAGATCACTTAGAAAGATACGAAGCACGGTATTCATAGCCACTTGGCCTTCTTGAAGCGCAAGAACAGGAATAGGCATAACGTCGCTATCAGCCCGAGCACGGCGAGGTGTCCATAGACCGTGTCGATTCCCGGGATGTTCTTGAGGCTCATGCCGTAAATTCCAGCGATCGCCGTCGGGACTGCCAGTATTGCCGCCCAAGACGTAAACTGGCGAGTGATCACACCCGTCCTTTGCGCCTCCAGCAGGCTGCTGAATTCAAAGACCGTCCTCAGGACCTGAAGGAGACCATTGACCATGGACTGCACACGATCTACGTGG
>BTVG01000045.1:0-23152 GCA_045864815.1 Rhodanobacteraceae bacterium
AGGTGCATCCCGACGGCACAGGGGCTCTAAAAAAAACGGTCCGCAAGCCATCGGCAAGTCACGAGGCGGATGGAACACCAAGGTTCATATGGTTGCCGCGGATGCTCGAACGGCCGTGACGTTCTGCCTGTCGCCCGGCCAGGCCCACGATGCGCCCGAGGGCCGGCGATTGCTCCAGGCGCTGGGGCCAACGAATCGACCAGTTCACTTGATCATGGATCGCGCCTACGAAGGCAACGAGACGCGGCAGTTGGCGCTGGAACTGGGTTTCATCCCGGTTGTGCCGCCGATGAAGACGCGAATCGATCCGTGGGAGTACGACCGGGAAATGTACAAGCGCCGGAACGAGGTCGAACGGTTGTTCCGGCGACTGAAGGGTTACCGGCGCATCTTCTCGCGCTTCGAGAAGCTGGACGCGATGTTCCTCGGCTTCCTGAGCTTCGTGCTCGTGGCCGACGGACTTCGCGGTTTGTGTTAACACGCCCTAGCAGGCTGTTGAAATTCGCCCGCAAGAACTCGTAGCTCTACGCGGTATTGATCTGGATAATCTCGTCATGGTCGAAGCCTTGCGAGGTTGAAGATGCGCGGATCGGATGCGGTGCAAGAGGCGTTGTTCATGTTCTCCAAGCTCGATGACTTCGTTCCGACCGATCACCCGCTGCGCTCGATTCAGAGGCTGGTCAACGAGAGCCTCACGCGGCTCAATGGGCTGTTCAATTCGATCTACTCGGACACCGGACGCGCCTCGATCGCCCCCGAGAAGCTGATGCGTGCGCTGCTGCTGCAGGTGTTCTACTCGATTCGCAGCGAGCGGCAACTGATGGAGCAGATCCGCTACAACCTGCTGTTTCGCTGGTTCGTAGGCTTGGCGATCGACGATGCGGTGTGGGACCACTCGGTGTTCTCCAAGAACCGTGACCGGCTGCTCGAGCATGAGGTGGTCGAGGCGTTCTTCACCGAAGTGATGACACTGGCCGACAAGGCCGGACTGCTCTCGAAGGAGCACTTCTCGGTGGACGGCACGCTGATCCAGGCGTGGGCCAGCCACAAGAGCTTCAAACCGAAGGACGGCAGCGACGACCAAGGCGCGAGCGGGCCGGGACGCAATGCGCAGGCGAACTGGAAGGGCACGCGGCGCAGCAACGACACGCACGCGAGCACGACCGACCCGGACGCGCGGCAATACAGGAAGAGCCAGAACACCGCGGCGATCCTGGCCTACCAGGGCCATGTGCTGATGGAGAACCGCTCGGGGCTGGCGGTCGGTGCGCTCGTTACGCACGCCGACGGGTTCGGCGAGCGCGCCGCAGCGCTGACGATGCTCGATGCGGTGCCGGCAAGCAGTCCGCGGACGGTGGGCGCCGACAAGGCCTACGACTCGCGCGACTTCATCGACGCATGCCGCCGCCGGCAGGTGACGCCTCATGTGGCGAACAACGACTCCGGGAATCGGCGCAGCGCCATCGACGGCCGAACGACCCGTCACGAGGGCTACCGGCTCAGTCAGATCAAGCGCAAGCGCATCGAGGAGCACTTCGGCTGGGGCAAGACGGTCGGGCGCATCCGGCAGACCGTCTACCGGGGAATCAGGAAGGTCGATCAGCACTTCAAGCTGACGATGACCGCCTCGAATCTCGTCCGAATGGCGCGAATACTGAGTGCGGTACCGCAAGGAGGTGCGGGATGAAGCGGCGAACCGCATCGAATGCGCGCCTTCTCGGCGTGCAACTCGCTCGGATCGATTCGTCTGGATGCCAAAGTTCATCGGGAAAGCTTGCCAAACCAATCGTCGCACTCGCATCGCGGCGAAATTCAACAGCCTGCTAGGTCCCCGGTTTCGCGTTGACCTTTTTCTGCCGACCCATTAACATACGAACGGTTGTTAGTCTAAGCCGCCGATTCACCGGCAAGTGCAATTTCCGGAATCCGACATGGCCGCATCCACGCCGCACTTGAAGAACGAGGAGCTGCTCTCGGGGCTTGCTTCGCGCTACGTCGAAGTCGAGGGCCTGCCCTGGAAGCCGACGCCGACGCCGGGCGTCGACATGAAGGTCCTGCTGCAGGACAAGGAGACGGGCCTGTTGACGGCGCTGTTCCGGTGGCAGCCCGGGACCGAGCTGCCGCTGCACGAGCACGTCGAGATCGAGCAGACCTTCGTGCTCGAGGGGAGCATCGTCGACGAAGAGGGCGAAGTGCGAAAGGGCGATTACGTGTGGCGCCCGGCCGGCAACCGCCATATCGCGAGGTCGCCGAACGGGGCTCTGGTGCTGTCGTTCTTCCTGAAGCCGAACCGGTTCCTGACCGGCAACCTGGCGGGCGTCGAGCTCGAGTAATACCGGCTTCCAGGGAGGACACCGATGGCTGACTTGCCCGCTTCCGTCACGCTGCACGAGGAAGGGCCTCGCGAGGGGTTCCAGATCGAATCGAGCGACAT
Organism: Rhodanobacteraceae bacterium; assembly: GCA_045864815.1. Taxonomy (GTDB): domain Bacteria; phylum Pseudomonadota; class Gammaproteobacteria; order Xanthomonadales; family Rhodanobacteraceae; genus Tahibacter. The sequence goes on from BTVG01000045.1 coordinate 2,435, forward strand.
CCCGACCGTTCGCAAGGTGGCCTTCATCGAGGCGCTTGCAGAGACGGGGGTGCGCCAGATCGACTGTGTCTCGTTCGTCAATCCGCAACGCGTTCCCGGGATGGCGGATGCCGCCGAGGTCGCCGCGCAGATCCGGAAGCGCGACGGGGTGCGCTATACGGGGCTCTGGCTCAACACCAGGGGCCTGATGCGCGCGCTCGAGACGCCGCTGGACATCGTGGGGGCCATCCGCCTCACCGCCTCGGAGACCTTCTGCATCAAGAATACCGGCATGGACATCGCGCAGACAGTCGACGAGCAACGTCGCTGGCTCGGCGTCTACCGCGAGAAGGCCATTCCGGTCGAGTGGGGCTACGTGATGACCGCCTTCGGGTGCAACTTCGAAGGCTACATCGATCCGGGCAAGGTCGTGGCCATGGTCGGGCAGATCCTCGACCTGGCGGCCGAGGCGGCGGTGTCGCTGCGAGGCGTGTACCTCGCCGACACCGTGGGCTGGGGAACGCCGCTGGCGATCGAACGCGCCATCGGTGCGGTTCGCGAGCGCTGGCCCGAGCTCCCGCTCGGCCTGCACCTGCACGACACGCGCGGCACCGGGCTGGCCAACGCCTACGCCGCGCTGCGGCTGGGCGTTCGTCAATTCGACACGACCTGCGCCGGCCTCGGCGGATGCCCGTTCGCCGGGCACAAGGGCGCCGCCGGGAACATCTGCACCGAAGACATGGTCTTCATGTGCGAGGAGATGGGCATCGCCACCGGCATCGACCTCGAGAAGCTGATCGGCTGTGCGCGCATGGCGGAGGAGATCGTCGGCCATCCGCTGCCCGGAAAGGTGATGCGCGGCGGCAGCCTCGCCCGCTACAGGCAACGGGCGGACGTTCAATGAGCGGCCACGAGCGGCTGCTGTCGCCGATCACGCTCGGAGCCTGGCGGCTGCGCAACCGGATCGTCATGGCGCCGATGACGCGCTCACGCGCCGGCGCAGGCGGCGTGCCGACAGCGTTGAACGCGCGCTACTACGCCCAGCGCGCCGGAGCCGGACTGATCGTCGCCGAGGCCGCCCAGATCAGCCCCGAGGCGCAGGGATACCCGCGCACACCGGGGATCCATAGCCGCGAACAGATCCGCGGCTGGCGCGCGGTGACCGATGCGGTGCACGAGCGGGGCGGCACGATCGTGCTGCAACTGTGGCACGTGGGACGCTGCACGCATCCGGAGAACCGCCTGCCGGGTACCCGCGGCGTGGCGCCTTCGGCCATTGCCGCGCCGGGGCGCATCTTCACGCCGAGCGGGCTGCAGCCGATGCCGTTGCCGATCGCGCTCGACCGGGCGGGCATCGAGGCGGTCGTAGCCGATTACGGGCAGGCGGCGGCCAATGCGGTCGAGGCCGGTTTCGACGGCGTCGAGCTGCACGCCGCAAATGGCTACCTGATCGACCAGTTCCTGCATTCGAGCTCGAACAAGCGCACCGACGAATACGGCGGTGTGGTCTCCAACCGTTGCCGCCTGCTGCGCGAGGTGTCCGCGCGACTGGCCGAGTCGATCGGCGCCGATCGCGTCGGCGTGCGACTGTCGCCGTTCGGCGCGTTCAACGGCGCGGTCGACGCCGATCCGGCGAGCCTGTTCGGAACGGCGATCGAGGGCCTGGCGCCGCTGGGCCTGGCGTACCTTCACGTGATCAACGTCGAGGTCAGCGGCGACCGCGATGCCGCGGGTGCGCCGGTCGACGCGGTCGAGTTCGCCCGACGCCACTGGCGGGGCTCGCTCGTCGCCGCCGGCGGTTACGTCGCCGACAGCGCCGAGAAGGAACTCGCGACAGGGCAGGCCGATCTGGTCGCGTTCGGTCGTCCATACATTGCCAACCCCGACCTCGTCGAGCGCATCCGGACCGGCACCGCGTGGGCAGAGCCCCGACGCGCGACCTTCTATACCGAGGGCGAGGTGGGCTATACAGACTATCCGGCCGCAGACCAGGCCGTCGCGATCTAGAGTGCGTTCATGAACCCATGGCCCGACACCAAGGGCCGCGCAGAGGAGGCGTTGATGTTTCACCAAGAAGTCAAGAACCGTCGGTTTCGCGGAGTCTCGATGCTCGCGAAGCTGTGCGCGCCCGTCGCGCTGATGCTGGCGGCTACCGCATCGCACGGCCAGGAGACGATCAAGATCGGCGGAATCTTCGCCCTCTCGGGGCCGGCGAGCTTCCTCGGGGTGCCCGAGGAGCGCGGTTTCCGGATGAAGATCGACGAGATCAACAAGGCCGGCGGCCTCAACGGCAGGAAGATCGAGGCCGTCGTCTACGACACCGAAGGCAACACGACGAAGGCGGCGCAACAGTTCCGCAGGCTCGTCGAGTCGGACAACGTGGTCGCCGTCATCGGCCCGTCGAGCTCGGGCGAGAGCCTGACGGTCGGCCCGATCGCCAACGAGCTGAAGGTGCCGACCGTCACCCATGCCGGTACCGAGAAGATGACCGTTCCGGTGACGCCGTGGGTCTACAACACGCCGCCGACCGACCGGGTCGTCGCCGCGCACCTACTGGGCGTCTTCAAGAAACGGGGCATCACCAGGATCGGCCTGATGACCGCGGCCGACGGATTCGGGCAATCCGGCGCGAACGTCGTCAAGGAGCTCGCTCCGCAATATGGCGTGCAGGTCGCCCGCCACGAGGAGTTCAACCGGCAGGACGCGGACATCACGGCACAAGTGCTGCGCGTGAAGGACTCGGACGCGCAGGCAATGCTCGTCTGGAGCGCGTTCCCGGCTCCGACGATCATCCTGAAGAATGCGGCCGCGGTCGGATTCAAGAAGCCCATCTACAACAGCTTCGCCGCGGCAAGCAAGGACCTGATCGTGCAGGGCGGCGTGAATGCCGAGGGCACGTACGTCTCGTCGATGCGCCTGCTCGCGCCGGAAACGCTCGCCGCGGACGACCCCATGCGCGGAATCGTCACCAAGATCTACGACGACTACAAGGCGCGCTACAAGGAAGCCCCGGCGACGTTCACCGCGCACAGCTACGACGCGCTGCTGATCATCGAGGCGGCTGCCAAGAAGATCTCGGGGCCGATCACGCGCCAGTCACTGCGCGACGCGATGGAGACGGTGACCGTGGTCGGCGGCAACGGCATCTACCGGCTCTCGCCCACGTCGCACGGCCCGGATCCCGAGTCCCGCTCCATGGTCCTGCTCGTGGTCAAGGGCGGTGAATGGAAGGTCGACGAGTGACCTTGTCAGTCGTCCGGGAGCACTGAAGCAATGCTGGGCCAGATCGTCGTCTCGGGGATCACGATCGGCGCGATCTACGCGCTGATCGCGATCGGCTTCACGATCGTCTTCGCGACGAACCGTCTGGTGAACTTCGCCCACGGCGAATTCGTGATGGCGGGGGGGATGCTGTACGCCTACTTCACCGGCGTGCAGCACCTTCCGATCGCGCCCGCGTTCCTGCTTGCCGCCGTGCTCAGCGGGGCCATCGCCTGGCTCGTCTACCAGGTGGGCCTGTCGGACGTGGATCGCGACAACCACATCGCTCAGGTGATGATCACGCTCGGCGCGGGCATCGCACTGAAGGGAGCAGCCCAGGTCTGGCTCGGCAAGGACACGCTGTTTCCGCCGGCGTTTTCCGGCCCGACATCGGTAGCGATCGGTCCGGTCACAGTCTCTTCGCAGGCGCTCTGGATCGCGGGCGGCCTGCTCGCGTTCCTGCTGGCGCTGCACGTGCTGCTCAAGTACACGAGGCTGGGTGCGAGCATGCGTGCCGTGTCGATCAACCACTACGCGGCCACGCTGATGGGCATCTCACCGGGGCGCGCTGCCGCCATGGCCTTCGTGATGGCAGGGGTCATCGGCGGAGCCGCGGGCGGCCTGTTGGCGCCGCTGGCCTCGACGCACTACGACAACGGCATCTTTCTGGCCATCAAGGGGTTCGCCGCGGCGATCGTCGGCGGAATCGGGAGCCCGCTCGGCGCGGTGGTGGGGGGTCTGGTCCTCGGCCTCACCGAGTCGCTCGCGGCGGGCTATGTCAGCTCGGTGTACAAGGACGTCGTGTCGCTGGCACTTTTGCTGTTCGTGCTGATCCTGCGTCCCCAGGGGCTCCTGGGGCGCGCCCTGCCACAGAAACTGTAGTCCAACATGTCATCGGCCACCGACCGCCGGCTCACGCTGCTGCTGCTCATCCTGCTGCCGGCACTTGCCTGGAGCACGGACAACAACTTTCACAAGTCGATTCTGGTGTTTGGAGTCGTCAATGCCATCTCGGCGGTCGGCCTGTGCCTGATGCTGGGGCTCGCGGGCCAGATCTCGCTCGGTCAAGCTGCCTTCTTCGGAATCGGCGCATACGTCACCAGCAACCTCGTGACGAGGCTGGGCGTCGAGCCGGCGCTGGCGATCGTGCTCGCCGCCTGCAGCGCGATGATCCTCGGCTGGGCGATCAGCAGACCGTTGTCGCGGCTTCATGATCATTACCTGGCAATGGCGACGCTCGCCTTCGGAACCGTGATGTACATCGGCTTCGCCAACGCTCGTGACTGGACAGGGGGCCTCGATCCGGGCATGTCGGTGCCGAAGTTCACGGTGTTCGGTTATGACATGTCATCGATGAACGCCCTGTTCGTCGTGTCCTGGATCGCGTTGACCCTGTCCGTATTCGTGGCGAACAATATCTTCGGACATCGAATCGGCCGGACCCTCAGGGCCATGAAGATGTCTGCCCCTGCAGCGGCCAGCGTCGGGATCGACGTCGTCCAGGCGAAGGCCTTCGTGTTTGCCATCGGCGCGCTGTTGACCGGCCTTGCCGGCGGCCTGTATGCGTATGTTGCGCGCTCGTTCAATGCAGGGGTGTTCGGTGTCGGCTACTCGATCGAGTTGCTCATGATGGTCGTCATAGGATCGCTGAGCCGCGTCTCGGGGGCGATCACCGGCGCATTCATCATCACGGTTCTTCCGATCCTCTTCGACCGCTTCGAGGACTACCGAACACTGGTCTTCGGGGTCACCATGGTGCTGATCATGAAGTTCATGCCGACCGGCCTGGTCGACGGCCTGTTCTCCCTCGGAGCGCGGCTGCTGCGGTCGGAGCGGCGAGAGTAACGCGATGCTGGCTACACGCGACGTGAGCAAGGCCTTCGGCGGCCTGAAGGCGCTGTCGACCGTCTCGGTGCAGATCGCGCCGGGCACTATCACGGCGATCATTGGCCCCAATGGCGCCGGCAAGACGACCCTGATGAACGCCATCTCGGGGTTCGTCGCGCCGGATGTCGGCGAGATCACGGTCAATGGCGCATCGATTGCCGGTCGGCGGCCGCACGAGGTCTGCCGCAAGGGGGTCGCGCGCACCTTCCAGAACCTGCAGATGTTCTCCGAGATGACCGTTCTCGAGGCCGTTGCGACCGGCCGGCACTTGCACCGACGCGTGCCGATCCACGCCGAACTCCTGATGCTCCCGGGGGCGTGGCGCGCCGAGCGCGCCGCGCTGGCGGACGCTCGCGAATTGCTGGCGCTGATAGAGGTCGGCGAGACCTACTGGGAGCGTCGTGCCGGGGATCTTCCCTATGGCTACCAGCGTCGCGTCGAGATCGCCCGCGCGCTCGCGACCGAGCCTTCGTATCTGCTGCTCGACGAGCCTGCAGCGGGCCTGAACAACGAAGAGACCGCGGCACTGGGCAGGACGCTTCAGCAGCTGGCGGCCCGCGGGCTGGGCATCGCGCTGATCGAGCACGACATCGAACTCGTGATGAGCGTGTCCGAACAGGTGTTCGTGATGGATACGGGGGCCGTGATCTCATCGGGAACGCCCGACGAGGTGCGTGCCGATCCGGCGGTCGTACGCGCCTATCTGGGAGATGCGCATGCAGCCTGAGCCGCTCCTGTCACTGTCCGGCATGGCCGCGTACTACGGCAACCTGTGCGCGGTGCGCGACATCTCCTTCGATGTCCGCGTCGGTGAGACGATTGCGATCATCGGCCCCAACGGCGCCGGCAAGACCAGCCTGCTGCGAGCGATTTCGGGTGTCATGGACCGGGTCCGCGGCGCGATCCGTTTCGAAGGCTCCGAGATTACACGGCGCAGCCCACAACAGCGCGTAGGTCTCGGCCTGGTGCACGTGCCCGAAGGTCGCCAGATCTTCAGCGCGATGACGGTCGAGGAGAACATCCGCATCGGCGGCTTCTTGCGGCGCGACAACGATCGCCAGGCGTCGTTCGACGAGGCGCTGGCGATGTTTCCGAGGCTGACCGAGCGCCGCCACCAACTCGCTGGAACCCTGTCCGGCGGCGAACAGCAGATGCTGGCGATGGCCCGTGCGTTGATGGCGCGCCCCAAGGTCCTGATGCTCGACGAACCGTCGATGGGCCTGGCGCCGATGATCGTCAACGAAATCTATCGTCAGGTCCGCCTGTTGCGGCAGCGCGGCGTGACCATCCTGCTGGTCGAGCAGAACGCCAAGCTCGCCCTCGAGAACTCCGACCGCGCGCTGGTGCTTGCGACCGGAACCCTGCGTCACGAGGGGGCCAGTTCGAGCGTCGCGCACGACCGCTCGCTCGGGTCGCTGCTGTTCGGAACCTGATTCGAAAGGAACAAGTGTTGGACATCTACGAGAAACTCGACGAGAAGCGCGAATGGGCGCGGCAAGGTGGTCGCCTGTCCGAGAAATCCGCGAAGTTGCTGACCGGCAAGCTGTTCGTGCGAGACCGGCTCAGGCTGCTGCTCGACGACGAGCCGAGCTTCGAGGATGGCCTGTTGGCGGGCGTCGAGAAGGGCGTGCCGGCAGACGCGGTGGTCACGGTCATCGGGTCGATCGGCGGCCGCAAGGTTGCCGTGATCGCCAACGACATCACTTCCAAGGCCGGCACCTGGGGGTACCAGACCTTCATCAAGATCACGCGCTTCCAGCAGCTGGCGTTCGACCTGAAAATTCCGCTGATCTACCTGGTCGACTCGGCCGGAGCCCGCATCGACGAACAGAAGCTGTGCTACCTCGGCCGTCGCGCGTGGGGCAACATCTTCCACAACCAGGTCAGGTTCTCCGGAGCGATTCCCCAGCTGTGCGTCCTTTTCGGGCCGTCCCCGGCTGGCGCAGCCTATGTGCCGGCACTCTGCGACGTCGTGATCATGGTCGACAAGAAGGCGACGGCGTACCTGGGCTCGCCGCGGATGGTCAAGATGGCGATCGGCGAGGACGTGACCGAGGAAGAACTGGGTGGCGCGCGCATGCACTGTGCCTTGAGCGGCCTGGGCGACGTACTGGTGCAGAACGACGAGGAGGCCATCGACGTCGCCAAGCGGTACCTGTCGTACTTTCCGTCCTCGTATGCGCAGAAGCCCGACGTCGCAGCCGCGGCGCCGAAGGCGTCGCCGGTCGATCTCGGCAAGGTCATTCCGCGCAACCAGAACGTCCCGTTCGACGTGAAGGTCCTGATCGAAGCGCTGGCCGACGACGACAGCGTGCTCGAAATCAAGCCGCTCTTCGCCAAGGAGATGGTCACCGCGCTGGTGCGAATGGGCGGAAGACCGGTGGGAATCGTCGCCAACAATTCGAAGGTGAAGGGCGGCGTTCTGTTCAACGACTCGTCCGACAAGGCGGCGCGCTTCATCTGGCTGTGCAACGCCTTCAACGTCCCGCTGCTGTTCCTGCAGGACATCAGCGGTTACATGATTGGCAGTTCGGTCGAAAAGGGCGGCATCATCCGGCACGGCGCAAAGCTGCTGTCGGCGGTCTGCGAGGCGACCGTACCTCGCATATCGGTGATGGTCAGGAAGGCGTACGGTGGCGGCTACCTGGCGATGTCCGGCGCGCCGACCCAGCCCGACGCGATGCTCGCGCTGCCGACGGCCATGCCGGCGCTGGTCGGGCCCGAGGCCGCCGTCAACGCGATGTACTTCAACCAGATCGCAGAACTGCCGGAGTCCGAGCGCGCCGCCTTCATCGCGAGGAAGCGCGAGGAGTACGGTGCCGACATCGACGTCTACTCGGCGGCTGCCGACAGCATGGCCGTCGAAGCGGTGGTGCATCCGAACGAACTGCGCGATGAGCTGATCCGTCGCTACGACGCGTATTCACTGAAACGGGCCGAGGCGTTCGAGAAGCGCAACCCGGTCCATCCCGTCTGACCTGGAGCAACGGCATGAAGCACATCGACAGCCCGATGGCGGGCACCGTCTGGAAGATCGTCAAGGCGCCCGGCGACTCCGTCGATTTCGGCGACACAGTCGCGATCCTCGAATCGATGAAGATGGAGATTCCGGTCGAGTCCAGCCATTCCGGGACGATCGCCGAGATTCTGGTGAAGGAGGGCGACGTCGTGGACGAGGGAACCGTCATCGCCAGGCTCGCGTGAGGACGGCCGTGCCGGGTGAAGCCGATCATCGAGTACTGACATGACCACTTCGGTTGCCGAGCATGTCGCGCGCAACGCGCGAAAGTTTCCTTCACGTACCGCCCTGATCGACGACAAGGGCACCTTCACGTACGCGCGGCTGGACGACGCGGCGAATCGACTTGCAGCCTACCTCGGCAAGTCCGGCATCGGCCACGGCGACAAGGTCGCGCTGCTGGCGATGTCCTCCGCCAACTGGGTCGTCGCCTACGTCGCCATCCTCAAGCTGAGAGCGGTATGCGTGCCATTGAACTACCGACTGACCCCGGACGACATCCGCGCGAACGTCGAGGACGCGCAGTGTCGCCTGATGATCACGACCTCGGATTACCTGCATTCGCACGTCCATGGACGGATCGACTTGCCGACGGTCCTGATCGATGACTCGCCCGGCGAGAGCGCGCTGGCCCGCATCCTCCAGGAACCCGCAGCCGGCTTCCACGCGCCGCAGGCCAGCGACGACGACGTGCAGCTCATCATGTTCACCGGCGGAACGACCGGTCGGTCCAAAGGGGTCGTGCTCAGGAATCGGCAGGTTTTCTGGAACACGATCCACGAAGCGCTCGATACCGGGATGAACGAGTTCGACAACACCATCCTGGCGACACCGTTGCACCACGCGGCGGCGTTGAACTGTTGGCTGTTGCCCCATCTCTACCTCGGCGCGCGCGCGACGATCATGACGGAGTACAGCGCGGAGCGCATGCTCGACCTGATCGCGGCACACAAGGTGACCAACGGCTTCGCGCCGCCGTCGGTTGCGCGCGAGTTGTGCATTGCGGCCGAACGCCACGCGCCGGAAAGGCTTGCGAGCTTCCGGCGCTGGTATGTGGGCGGCGGCATCCTCTCGGCAAAGGATCGCGACCGCATGTACGCGCTCGTCCCCGGCTCGAAGATCTTCTACCAGTACGGACTCACCGAGGCCGGCGTCATCGTGACAGTGCTGAAGGAGGAGGACTACGAGACGGCGCCCGATTCGATCGGCCGGCCGTTCCTGAACTTCGAGGTGAAGATCGCCCGAGAGGACCTGTCGGATGCCAGCATCGGCGAGTCGGGCGAGATCCTGGTCCGAGGCCCTTCGGTGATGGACGGCTACTACAACCGGCCCGACGCGACCGCCGCGGTCTTTCACGACGGCTGGCTGCGCACCGGCGACATGGGGGCGATGGACGAGAAGGGCTACGTCTACTTCCACGACCGGCTGAAGGACATGGTCAAGTCTGGCGGGCTGAATGTCTACTCGCAGGAAGTCGAGCGTGCGCTGCAGAAGCATCCGGCCGTGCGCGAGGTCGGAGTGATCGGACTGCCGAGCGAGCGCTGGGGTGAAGAGGTCACGGCGGTCGTCGTCTGCCGCGATGGCATGTCGGTCGGGGAGTCGGAGATCATCGCCTTCGCCAAGGAATGCCTCGCGTCGTACAAGGCGCCGAAGCGGGTCGTATTCATTTCGTACGCAGAGCTGCCGATCAACTACTCCGGAAAGATCATCAAGCGCGAACTGCGCGGCAAGATCGGCCGGATGCTCGAGGCGGACGGCGCGGCGCCGGGCTCGATGGCGAAGAACAAGGGATGACGAGATGGTGAACTTGGCTTTCGATGGCGCGATCGTCCTGGTGACCGGTGCGGGCCAGGGCAATGGCGAAGCGATTTCGCGCGGGTTCGCGAAGGCCGGCGCTCGGGTGATCCTCACCGATCGCAATGCAGGCATGGCGCAGCGCGCGGCGCACGCCATCCGCCAGAGTGGCGGCGACGCTCGCGCCCGCGAGCTCGACGTTTCCGATGCGACGGCGTGCTTGCGGCTAGCCGAGCAGGTTCGCGCCGAAGTGGGAGACGTGAAAGTGCTGGTCAACAACGCCGGCATCCTGATCCGTGCCCCGTTCGGCCAGGGCAACCCGCTCGAGGATTGGGACGTGACCCTCCGCGTCAACCTGGGCGGCCCGTATTACATGACACTGGCCTTCGCCGACCAGCTCGGGCGGACGAAAGGCAGCGTGCTGAACCTGGGTTCGATCCAGTCGTTCGTCGCCACGCCGAACTCGGCCGCGTATACGGCCTCCAAGGGCGGTGTTGCGCAGCTGACCAAGGCACTGGCCTGCGAACTGGCGCCGCGCGGCGTGCGGGTCAACGCGATCGCCCCCGGCTTCATCGCGACGCCGATGACCGAATCGACGCGCAACGATCCCGCGAAGACGGCGAGCCTGCTCGCCCACATCCCGATGAAGCGCCACGCTGAGCCCGACGAATTGATCGGACCGGCACTGTTCCTTTGCTCGGATCTCGCGTCCTACGTGACAGGCGCGATCCTGCCTGTCGACGGCGGGTATCTGGCGAATTGAGCGCGGCGAATCGAGTCGAACCGGTAGGGATGGCGGATCTCCCGATGATGGAATTTGACGGAAAGATCGCATTCGTCACCGGCGCCGGTGCAGGAATCGGCGCTGCGACTGCCGCTCTTCTGGCCAAGCGAGGTGCCAATGTGGTCGTCTCGGACGTCGACGCCGGGGCCGCGTCGGCCGTCGCCGAGGGAATTCGCGCCGCTGGCGGCGTCGCCGAGCCGCTACAGATGGACGTCTCGGACGTTGCGGCCGTGAGAGCGGCGCTCGCCGGGATCGGCGCACGCCACGGCGGACTCGACCTTGCGGTGAACAACGCCGGCGTAGCGCCGAAGCTCAGACCGATCGGCGAATGCTCGCCGCAGGACTGGCGCCGGGTAATGGACGTCAACCTCGACGGGCTGTTCTATTGCCTACGCTACGAGATCCCCCAGATGATTGCACGGGGAGGCGGGGCGATTGTCAACGTCGCATCGATCGCTGGCATGAATGCCATCGCCGGAAGCGGGCCCTACGCGGCGTCGAAGCACGGCGTCGTCGGTCTGACCAAGGTCGCTGCGCTCGACTACGCGCAGGTGCCGATACGCGTGAATGCAGTGGCGCCTGGTTACGTGGACACGGCGCTCCTCGGCCCGCGAGTCGAAGCTGCGCGCAAGGCGGCCGGTATCACACATCCGATCGGTCGCCTCGCGCGTCCCGAAGAAATCGCCGAGATGATCGCGTTCCTGCTCTCGGATCGCGCGACGTTCGTCACCGGAAGCGTGCATCTGGTCGATGGCGGGTACTCCGCACGTTGACGTCCATGGCGAGGACCGCGATGAACGCACACAACGACTCTGGATCCCTGGCAGGCCCTCTTCGGGGACTGCGCGTCGTTGAGTTCGCCGGCATCGGCCCGGGGCCATTCGCGGGCATGCTGCTGTCCGACATGGGCGCGGACGTCGTGCGCATCGATCGACCTGGCAGCGGCGGCTGCGACCCGCGCGACTTCGTGAGCCGCGGCCGGCGCTTGGTCCGTCTCGACCTCAAGAGCGCTGAAGGTCGGGAGCAGGCGCTCGCGCTCGTCGAACATGCGGATGCGCTGATCGAAGGCTTCCGGCCTGGCGTGATGGAGCGGCTCGGACTCGGACCGAATGACGTCGGCGCAAGGAACCCGCGACTGGTGTACGGACGCATGACGGGCTGGGGGCAGACGGGGCCGCTCGCGAAGGCCGCAGGCCACGACATCAACTACATCGCGCTGTCGGGTGCATTGGCGGCAATCGGACCCGAAGCTGGGGACCCAGTGCCGCCGCTGAACCTCGTGGGCGACTATGGTGGAGGGGCGCTGTACCTCGTGGTCGGACTCCTTGCTGCGCTCCACGAAGCCCGTGGCTCCGGACGCGGGCAGGTGGTCGATGCGGCGATGTGCGACGGCGCAGCGTCCCTGATGACGCAATTCTTCGCGCTGGCCGCGATGGGCCGCTGGAAGGAGCGCAGGGGAGCGAACTTTCTCGACGGTGGTGCGCATTTCTATGGCGTCTACGAATGCGCCGACGGCCGCCACATCGCGGTCGGGGCGATCGAGCCGCAGTTCTACGCCACGCTGCGCGATCTGGCAGGGCTCGACAGCGCGGAGTTCGTCGGGCAGCACGACGAGACGCATTGGCCTGCGCTGCGCGGCAAGCTCGCGGCCGTGATCCGCACACGTACCCGTGACGAGTGGTGCAGATTGCTGGAGGGATCTGACGCATGCGTCGCGCCGGTTCTGTCCATGTCAGAGGCGCCCAAGCATCCGCACCTCGAGGCCCGCGGCACGTTCATTGGCAAGGAGATGCTCGTGCAGCCAGCTCCGGCCCCACGGTTCTCACGTACGCCCACGGGAGTTCCGAGCGGCCCGCCTCGCAACTGCAGCGCCGCGTTGGACGTCGTGGACGAGTGGAGACTTGGCGGTCGCTAGTTATTGGTCGATCCACGACCTCGCCGTCTGAACGTCAACTCCGACGAACTTGTAGGGAAATCTTGAAGGCGCTCCCCGCCTAACCCTTGATTGGACGCCTGATGTCAACTAGAATAACGCACATTAGTTAGCTCACAATGTCTGTCGCCAAGGTAGCCCGATTCAATCGGAGCGCCTCCTGCCTTTGATCTCGATAAAAACCCGGATTCCATCGTTTAGACGCCGCATCGGGCAATTACGCGAAGAGGAGATTCAAATCATGAAGAAAACACTGCGGTACATGGTCGGTGCGCTCGCGCTGGCATGCTTACTGGCGTCACCAGCGAGCGCCCAGGATTTTCCCACTCGCCCAATCAGTCTGGTCCTCGGTTATGGTTCCGGGGCCACTGACCTTCAGTACCGCAAGCTGGCTCAATTAGCCAGCAAGCACCTCGGGCAACAGGTCGTCGTCGAGAACAAACCGGGGGCAAACGGTACGTTAGGTCTGGCGACTATGGCGAGAACGGCTAAACCCGACGGCTACACAATAGCGGCGAGTACTATCACGATCTTGCGCCAACCCCATCTGCAAAAAACTGACTGGGATCCGCTGAAGGATTTCACCTGGATTATTGGTCTCGGCGGTTATTCCTTTGCGGTCGCCGTCCGGGAAGACTCACCGTTCACGACCTTGGCCGATATGATCAAGTGGGCAAGGGCTAATCCAGGCAAGCTTAGCTACGCGAGCTCGGGAGTTGGATCTTCACTCCACCTACTGATGGAAGATCTCGCGGCGCGTGCGGGATTTGAGCCCTTGCACGTCCCATACAAGGGCGGTGCCGAGATCAATACGGCGATGCTCGGTGGCCAGACGATGGTGGTCGTGAGCGGCGTCGGCAGCATGATTCAGCTGGTCGAAGCCAAGAAGGCGCGCATTCTTGCGGTCTTTGACGAAGGGCGTCTGCGTAAATTGCCTGAAGTTCCTACCGCCAAGGAGCAGGGTTACGACATCGTATACCCGTCTGCCTATGGAATAGTCGGGCCACGCGGTATGCCTGAGCCGATTGTCAAGCGACTCCACGATGCGTTCAAGTTGGCGATGGACGATCCCGAGAACAGGGACTTTCTCGAGCGATTCGACATGCTGTATTGGTATCGTTCGTCAGACGAGTACAGGAAATGGGCCGAGAAGGCCTTCATCGAAGAGCGACTCTTCCTACAGCGTGCCGGCGCTCTCCAGAAGTGATGTCCAGTTCATCATGAGAGCCGAAGCCACGCAAGTCGCAATAGTTGGTGCTGCAGCAGTGCCGTGCGGACGAATCCAACAGCCGCACGGGTCTGCGACGGAGGTGCTCGAGCACGAAGTGCTCGCGGGATGCGTTCTCGATGCCGTGGCGGCGGCGGGAGTCGCCAAGGATGAGATTGACGCGATGGTGTTCTGCCATCCACGCGTCTACACGCAACAACTGTACTTCGGAACCTTCATGGCCAACTACCTGCGCCTACCCATGAATGGCGTGGTCATGGAGGTGGTCGGCAACGGGATGACGGGGGGGCTTGCGTTCGAGCAGGCGGCGCAACTTATCAGTAGCGGACGTGCTCGGCTGGCATTGGCACTAGGAGTGAGTTTCGAGACGGCAATCAGTAGTGACGAACACATGAACCGCTCGATTCGCGCGACAGGCGATGTCGCCTTCCACGCTCCCTTTGGGTTCACGCCTATTTCATGGTACGCGATGGACGCTGTGCGCTATATGCACGAGTTCGGATCCACACGTGCCGAGATCGCGAGTGTCGCCGTAAAGAATCGGCGCCATGCGTCGCTCAATCCCCTGGCGCAATTCCGTACAGAAGTGACCCTCGACGATGTCCTCGAGCAACGGATGATTGTAGAGCCGCTCGGCCTTTACGAAGTGCCGCCGCGTTCGGATGGCGCGGCATGTATCGTTCTTGCGTCAGAGGAGCTTGCACGTTCTCTTCGCAAACCATATGCACGCGTAGTCGGTCGCGGATTTCACCATGAGGGCGCCCACCAGATCTCCGAGGTGCCATCGGACATGATCAACTTCGGTGCTGCACGCGCAGCTGCCGCACAAGCCTATTCACAGGCAGGCCTGACACCGAAAGACATCGACTTCGCCGAGCTATATGCGCCATGCACGATCGTCGAAATCCTCGTATCAGAGGCCCTTGGATTGACACCACGCGGCCGAGGGGCGGCGGCCACAGCAGCAGGAGAGACGTCGCTCGGCGGACGCATTCCGATTTGCACATCGGGAGGCCTAATTGCACGTGGCCATCCTCCCTTCGTTACTCCCCTGTACTCCTTTGTGGAGGTTCTTGAGCAACTAACACATTCCGCGGAGGGGCGTCAGGTACGTGACGCCACAATCGGGATGACGGCTTGCGAACTGGGTAACTACAACGCAGCGCTGATTCACATTCTGGAGGCTGTGCATTGAGCGGCGCACATCTTCGTGCAATTCGACGTGACGGACCGAGACCCTTCGCGCCACCACAGTCCGAGTTTACCTCGGAGTTTTGGAATGGGCTCAGAGGGCGCAAGCTCCTGGCTTCGCAATGCAATACCTGTGCGCGCCTGTCATTTCCTCCCAAGCCGTTTTGCCCTCATTGCTGGTGCCCTTCGGTGAGTTGGAAGTCCTTGAGCGGTCGCGGTGTCGTGTACTCCGCCACAGTCGTCCACGCCGCGCCTCGGATCTTTCGCGCGCTTGCGCCGTATTCCGTCTGCATCGTAGATCTGGATGAGAACCTTCGAATCGCAACTCAGTTGCTCGGCTTGAGCTCCGTGGCGACAGCAATCGATCGGCGCGTGGAGATTGTCGTCGTCGACTATGACGACGGCTCGCTCTTCGCAGCGCAGTTCTTGGAAAACATGACGAAGAGTGCACAGAAATGAGGCCTCTATACGGACGCGAAGAGTTGTCTCGCTTGCTTGCACCGAGGTCAATCGCCATACTCGGCGCCAGCGAAAGACAAGGGGCATTTTCGAGCCGAACCTTGGATAACCTGGCGCACTACGCCGGCGACATCTTCCTAGTTAATCCCAAGTATGAACGGCTCGGATCGCGTCCGTGCTATCCGTCGCTGAGCGCGTTGCCGGTAGTCCCGGATTGTGTGGTGATCACCCTACCACAGCACGCCGTTGTCAATGCCGCCAGGGAGGCGGCGGATGTCGGCGCTGGCGGCGCGATTGTCTATGCATCCGGTTTCGCGGAAACGAGGTCAGCCGAACGTGTGGCGCAGCAACAGCTGCTCACCGATATCGCCCGCGGCAGTGGGATGCGAATTCTTGGGCCGAATTGCGTCGGCGTTGTGAACAACCTGATTGGAGCGGGCCTTCTGTTCCAGGTCGGATACGCGACGCTTAATCGCATAGCGGGGCATGTCGGGTTGGTCAGCCAGTCAGGTGCGCTCGGCTATGCGGTATTACAGGGGGTGCAACATGGACGAGCCTATACGCATATGTTGTCCTCGGGGAACTCATGCGACGTGGATGCATTTGACTTGGCGAACTACCTTGTCGAGGAGCCGGAGTGCAGAGCCGTCGCATGCATTCTCGAAGGAATCAATGTGGCCAAGTCGCTACACGAACTCGGTGAACGCGCACAGATTGCACGCAAACCCGTGCTTATCTACAAGACCGCCGTGGATGCAGCTGGGGCCGAAGCAGCAAAGTCGCATACGGGGAGCTTGGCGAGCTCTTCGGCGGCACTGGAAGCCGCGATGCGGCGGGGGAATTTTGTCCAGGTGAATTCGTTGGCCGAACTCGCCGAAACGGCCGACTTCTTTGCAAAGACATCCGCACCCGCCGGTGCAGGGATTGCGATCATGGCGACGTCCGGTGGCGCGGCGGTCATGGCGGCGGACGCTGCAAGCCAGCACGGGATGGATCTGCCGCAACCTGGTGTCGACGCCCAGAAGGTCCTGGAAGCCAGCATCCCGGAGTTCGGGTCGGCGAAGAATCCGTGTGATATCACTGGTCAGGTCCTGAACGATCCGCTGTCGTATGTTGCCTGCGCACGCGCAATGCTGAGTGACCCAGCGTATGGGGCATTGGTCTTGCCACAAGTGACGCCAAACGAGGCAATGGCGGAGCAACGATGCGCGGCCGCATCGCAACTGAGTGCCGAGGCAGGCAAACCCGTCTGCATAGTATGGCTCCCAGAATGGCTGGAAGGTCCCGGGTCAGGAATTTACGCGCGCGATGAGCGCGTCAGCTTCTTTCGTGCGATGGACCGATGCTTTAGCGCCCTCTCAAAGTGGCAGCATTGGCATCATCGCCTTGGGGCGCCACGCGCACCCGACGTAATCCGGAAGCTTTCCAGCGAGAAGGTCATGCATGCGCTCGACTTGTTGCGAGGGCAACCACAGGTTGTGACTGAGCGAGTTGCGAAGGAGATTATTTCCGCATGCGGCGTGCCAGTGGTGAGCGAGATCCATGCGACGTCGTCGCAGGATGCGGTGCAAGCAGCTGAGCGACTGGGCTATCCGGTCGTGCTGAAGCTGGACTCGCCTGACGCAGCGCACAAGACGGAGATGGGCTTCGTCAGAATCGGGCTTGTTGACGCCCTCAGTGTTATTGACGCCTGTAACGAAATGACCCTTCGAGCGGAAGATGTTCGTTCGGATGGATTTCTAGTCCAGTCCATGGTGACCGGCCACGTCGAGTTGATGCTTGGCATGAAGCGGGACCCGGTGTTCGGACCACTTGTCCTTGTTGGGTTAGGCGGAGTATTTGCCGAGCTGCTTGGGGACGTCGCGAGCGAACTGGCACCGGTATCGCTCGAAGTGGCGAGCGGCATGCTTCGTCGGCTTGCGGCATATCCAATTCTGGAGGGGTACCGCGGGAAACCTGGTGTCGATCTGGATCGCGTGGCAAAAATCATCTCTGATTTCTCGCTGCTGTGCCACGAACTAGGTAGTCAAATCGAAGAGATAGATGTAAATCCACTTGTGTGCAGCGCCCGCGAGGTTACTGCTGTCGATGCCTTGATGCTTCGACGAACGCTTAATACTGCGTGAGAGAACAAATGGCGTCTTACTTGGAAGACTTCGAACTGGGCGAATCCGTTCTAACGGCACCACGATCAGTCACGAAGGACGACGTGATGGCATTCGTCGAACTATCCGGCGATGACAATCCGATGCACACCGATGCGGAATTTGCCCAAAACACGCCGATCGGGCAGTGCGTCGCTCATGGACTTCTAGTTCTCTCGATGGCTACTGGCCTATCGGCGAGGACGGGGCATCTCACAGGCACTGCCCTCGCATTCTTGGGCGTCGAAAATTGGCGCTTTAATGCGCCGGTTTTCTTCGGCGATTCCATTCGCCTGCGCTGGACCGTCTTGGAAAAGAGGTTGACATCTGACGGAGGCGCTGGGGTGCTGAAGCGACGTATGGAAATACTGAACCAAGATGACAAGATCGTGCAATCCGGCGTGTTCGTCACGTTGGTCAAGACAAGGGGGGCATAAGTGGCGCGTCACGACTGGAATACGTTCGGATTCACGGATCAACAGAGACTGATCCGCGATTCAGTGCTGGATCTACTTGAGCAGGTCTTGCCTGCCCGAAAAATCCGGGAGCTCGATCGCGCGGGGGAGTTTCCGTTCGAAGCCTACCAAGCGCTTGCTGAGGCGGGCTGGATGGCTCTTCCCTTTGCCGAGGCTAAGGGCGGCGTCGGTGGAAGCTACAAGGACCTGACGGTGCTTGTCGAAGCCATGGCCTACCACTATGCCTCCATCGCTACGGCCTACCTCACGACTGTGATCTATGCTGGACAGCACATCGCCCTTCACGGAAGTGAGTATTTGCAGAAGACGTATCTACCGGGAATTATGGATGGATCGACTAGGATGGCGTTTGCGCTCACGGAACCCGACGCCGGTTCGGATGCTGCAGCGATCGCCACGCGCGCCGCACGGCGAGGTGACTCATATATTGTCAACGGCCAGAAGCTCTACATAACTTGCGCACACGTAGCCCATTACCTGGTCACTGTCGTGAAGACTGACCCATTGGCCGGCAACCGTGGGATGAGCATCCTGCTAATCCCCGCCGATGCGAAAGGAGTCAGCATTCGTACCCTGGATATGCTCGGACGCCGTACTACACGTGCAAACGAAGTCTTTTTCGATAACGTCGAGGTTCCGATCGAGAACCTAATCGGAAATGAGAACGAGGGATGGCGTGGTCTGATGAAATGTTTGAGCCTGGAGCGACTGTGTTTAGCGGCCGCCGGTGCGGGCAACACGCAACACGTAGTCGACTACGCTAAGGATTACGCCGTCAATCGAAAGCAGTTCGGGCAACCAATTACCCGCTTTCAAGCAGTAGCACACAAGTTTTCGGATATGCGGATCATGGCCGAGGTATCTCGCTTGTTGACATACCGTGTTGCCGAAATGTTGGATGCAGGTGTTGAACCCCGCATCGAGACAAATATCGCGAAAATCGTTTCAACCGAGAATGACTGCCGTGTGGCCGACCTTGGCATGCAAGTCATGGGCGGTGCGAGTTATATGATGGAGCACGATATGCAGCGCTTCTTCCGGGACTCGCGTATCGGTACTATCGGCGGAGGATCCAATGAAATCCAGCGCAACATCATTGCGCAGATTTTGGGACTCTGACCAAGAAATTGCCTGATTAGCGGGCAATTCAGCAGACGCATCTCACCAGCCCCTGAAGGGTTGAACATCGTCGCAGCGATCCGAGAGATGCGCCATGAAGACGAACGGAATTCAGTCGATCTCACTGCGCGTCGCCTGCTTCGGATAGGAAACGACTGATAGCAGGGGGCCCAAATTGCGTCTGCAATGCACGTAGCGTTCGGAGTGCGCGATGAGCGACGCGCGAAAAGGGCCTATGTGGGTGGCGCGGCAGGAGACGCTGCGCACGGCGATGGCGATCGGGGCCGACCGGGGCATCCTGGTGCAGACCGACGTGGAGCTGCAGCCGCTGGCGGTGGCGAAGCTGCTCAAGGCGCTGGTGGACAAGGAGCAGCCGGGGCTGGTGATCCTGGGCAAGCAGGCGATCGACGACGATGCCAACCAGACCGGGCAGATGCTGGCGGCGCTGGCCGACCTGCCGCAGGCGACGTTCGCCTCGAAGGTCGAGATCGCCGAGGGTCGTGCGACCGTGACGCGCGAGGTCGACGGGGGCCTGGAGACGATTTCGGTGTCGCTGCCGGCGGTGGTGACGACGGACCTGAGGCTCAACGAGCCGAGGTACGTGACGCTGCCGAACATCATGAAGGCGAAGAAGAAGCAGCTCGACGTGGTCAAGCCGGAGGACCTGGGGGTCGACGTGTCGCCGAGGCTGAAGACGCTGAAGGTGAGCGAGCCGCCGGGGCGCAAGGCGGGGGTGAAGGTGCCCGACGTCGCCACGCTGGTGGCGAAGCTGAAGAACGAAGCGAAAGTGATCTGAAGGGGAACGACCGATGGCAGCTCTGGTACTGGCCGAACACGACAACGCGGCGCTCAAGCCCAGCACGCTGAACACGATTGCCGCCGCGGCCAAGGCGGGCGGCGAGGTGACGGTGCTGGTCGCGGGGGCGGGCTGCGCGGCGGTGGCGCAGGCGGCGGCGCAGGCGGCGGGGGTGGCGAAGGTGCTGCTGGCCGAGGCGCCGCAGCTGGCCGATCAGCTGGCCGAGAACGTGGCCGCGCAGGTGCTGGCGGTGGCGGGCGGGTTCACGCACATCCTGGTGCCGGCGACGGCGCACGGCAAGAACGTGGCGCCGCGCGTGGCGGCCAAGCTCGACGTGGCGCAGGTCTCCGACATCATCGGGGTGGAGTCGGCCGACACGTTCACGCGGCCGATCTACGCGGGCAACGCGATCGCCACGGTGCAAAGCGCCGATCCGGTGAAGGTGATCACGGTGCGCACGACCGGCTTCGACGCGGTGGCGGCCACCGGGGGCTCGGCGCCCGTGGAGGCGGTGGCGGCGGTGGCCGATTCGGGCAAGTCCAGCTTCGTGCGGCGCGAGATCGCCAAGAGCGACCGGCCCGAGCTCACCGCGGCGAAGATCGTGGTCTCGGGCGGGCGCGGGATGGGCAGCGCCGAGAACTTCCACAT
>BTVG01000046.1:0-22450 GCA_045864815.1 Rhodanobacteraceae bacterium
GTCAACTTATCGCGTTAGCTGCGCCACAAAGAGCCAGATGCTCCCTACGGCTAGTTGACATCGTTTACGGCGTGGACTACCAGGGTATCTAATCCTGTTTGCTCCCCACGCTTTCGCGCCTCAGCGTCAGTGTTGGTCCAGGAAGCCGCCTTCGCCACTGATGTTCCCCCAGATATCTACGCATTTCACCGCTACACCTGGAATTCCACCCCCCTCTACCGTACTCTAGTCACCCAGTATCGGATGCAATTCCCAGGTTGAGCCCGGGGCTTTCACATCCGACTTACGAAACCGCCTACGCACGCTTTACGCCCAGTAATTCCGATTAACGCTCGCACCTTCCGTATTACCGCGGCTGCTGGCACGGAATTAGCCGGTGCTTATTCTGTCGGTAACGTCAATTCCAATGGGTATTATCCATTGAACCTTCCTCCCAACTTAAAGTGCTTTACAACCCGAAGGCCTTCTTCACACACGCGGCATGGCTGGATCAGGCTTGCGCCCATTGTCCAATATTCCCCACTGCTGCCTCCCGTAGGAGTCTGGGCCGTGTCTCAGTCCCAGTGTGGCTGACCACCCTCTCAGGCCAGCTACAGATCGTCGCCTTGGTAGGCCTTTACCCTACCAACTAGCTAATCTGACGTGGGCTCATCTGTAGACGTGAAGTCTTGCGATCCTCCACTTTAACCCTCAGGTATCATGCGGTATTAATCCGGATTTCTCCGGGCTATCCCCCATCTACAGGCAGATTCCCACGCTTTCCTCACCCGTCCGCCGCTCTCGGGGCCGAAACCCCTTCCGCTCGACTTGCATGTGTTAGGCCTGCCGCCAGCGTTCACTCTGAGCCAGGATCAAACTCTTCAGTTTAATCAGCTGACTTTCGTCAAATTACTTTGAGGGTCTACTAGCTTGCATTTGCATGCTTGCTTGGTTAGACACCTTGATTGCTTGGACTCTCGTCCACCTCAAGGCGCCCACACAAGTCACCTGCGCACACTGTCAAAGATCTTTTTAGCCCGAAACTCAAGCCCTTAGCTCTCGTTTCAACCCGGCAACATTTCGTCCCGGTGAGCCGCATATCCTACATCACTTTTCGTTTCCGTCAACACCCCAGTTCGTCTTTCTTTTCCACCGAACCAGACCGCCAACAACCACCGAAAAGCTTCCCCCTCCACTTCCGCTTACCGCCTCAGCGAAGGGGCGCGAATCATAACCTCAGTTCGGCTTTCGTCAACCCCCAGTCAGCGATCCCTTTTCGAATCCCGCCAACCGGTAACCCCGAACCTTCCGCTACTACCGCACCACCCCGCTCCGGCTCTGCGCCTCAGCGAAGGGGCGCGAATCCTAACATCAGTTCGTTTTTCGTCAACCCCCCAACCAGCGATTCCTTCCGGAGCCCGCCAGCCAGCCGCCTCGAACCAACCGCTGTACCCACCCTACCGTCTCCGCGCTACGCATCCGCCAATGAGCACGCGTCGTGCTAACGAGCGGCCAACCGTGGGAGGATCCCCGGAAAATTCGCTGATGCTGATGCCGAGGCCGCTGTCCGCGGGGAGGAGCTACAGGCACACGAAGGCGAGGGCGGCCGGCTATCAAAAAGCGCTGTGCTACGATCTATGAACGCTTTTTCGCACGGTGAGTCACATGGGTGAGCTCTACGACGATCGCCGCCAGGAACCGCGCTTCGCGACGTCGGGGATCTATTACGTGCAGTCCGCCGGCAGCAGTCGGCCGGGCCGCATCCTCGATCTCTCGGTCAACGGGGCGATGCTCGAGCTGGTCGAAGATCAACCTTTGAAAGCAGGTGAACGCACGTATGTCGTGCTGAGTTTTTCGGGCCAGCCCGAGTTCGTTGCCGACGTGCTGGTTCAGCACATCGTGAACGGCCGGGTCGGCATTGAGTTCTACGACATGTCGCCCGAGCATTTCTCGACACTCGCGACGTTGATCGACCAGCACCTGCGTTCACGCTGATCGCCGCCGCCCCAATCTCCAGCAAGGATAACCTGCCATGCTTCTCCGCTCCCTGCGGACGTTGGCCGCACTGGGCCTCATTGCCTGCTCCGTCAACGCCCACGCTCAGGCAATCTCCTACGTCGTGCTCAAGGGCAAGACGTTCTATGTCGAACTCGCCGAGAACGACGAACAGCACGCTCGTGGCCTCATGTTCCGCGAGCAGATGGCTCCTGACCGAGGCATGTTCTTCATCTTCAACGCCGAATACATGCAGGCGTTCTGGATGAAGAACACGCTCATACCGCTCGACATGCTGTATTTCGACAAGAACCTCAGGCTCGTGTCGACGCAAAGCAACGTACCTCCCTGCAAGGCGGACCCCTGTCCGTCGTATCCAAGCAGCGGCCCCGCTCAATATGTACTCGAACTCAACGCAGGCACTGCCGACAAGCTCGGCGTCAAGCCTGGCGACGTGCTGGAGTTCCATCGCTGAGTCGAAGCCGACTCCGTATTGGACTCCCACGCGTGGTGGCAGTACAGACCGACCTGATACGGGACCAGCCTGAGCTGCTGCCGTGCCATCGCATCGAATTCGTCGTCACTCACCGGCACGAACTGTTTCATAGAATTCATTGCACCCCTCGACGCTTCGCCCCGGTTCTGGGCAAAGCCATTAGGCATCCGGCATATGCAGGCGCCCTGTCCCTGATATGGCACGACGGTGACGGCCACGCTGGCATCAACCGAACCATCGGTTACTATCGGACCGACGGTGCCGGAGGTACGCAATGAACGACCCCTGGTTGGGCCTGCAACACGCCGCCGACCACGAGATTTCGTTGCTGTCGGCCGCGCTGCTCGTCGCCAAGGATGAATATCCTGCGCTTTCCTGCTCCGCCTACGAACACCGTATGGACGAGTATGCCGCGCGCTTGTCCGCCACCCTGCCCGCTCAGGCCACTGAAACGCAGCGGCTGACTGGCCTCAATGCGTTTCTGTTCGGGGAACTCGGCTTCGCTGGTGACGAACGCGACTATTTCGACCCGCGCAACAGCTATTTGAACGATGTGCTTGACCGGCGTCTGGGCAATCCGATCTCGCTCGCCATCGTGCAGATCGCGCTGGCTGAGCGCCTTGGCCTTCCACTGGAAGGAGTCTCGTTCCCGGGGCACTTTCTCGTGCGCATGCCCCTCGATGACGGCATCGTCGTGCTCGACCCGTTCCATCGGGGCCGGACGCTGGACCTTCCAGAGTTGCGTCGGCGCGCGCGTAGCGAACTGTCTGCCCGGGAAGTCGACGACCAGCGTCTGGCCCATCTCCTTGAGCCAGCGAGCCGCCGCGCCATCGTTGCCCGCATGCTGCGCAACCTGCGCCTCGCGTACGTCGAGAACGCGGCGTGGGACAAGGCGCTGCGTTGCACGGATCGTATCGTCATGCTCGATCCGCTGGACGTCGCCGAATGCCGCGAACGGGGCAACCTCTATCTGAAGCTCGGGCATCACCGTGCGGCGTGCGAGGATTTCCGTCGGTATCTCGCGCTGGTTCCGCAGGCAGACGACGCCGACGAGATCATGGCGCAATTGATCGCGAGTTCCTCACAGGCAGGTCGACTGCACTGAGCCCCGATGCCGCTGGGGAATCTCAGTCGACCTCGACCATCTCGAAGTCCGACTTCGTCACACCACAATCGGGACACGTCCACGTGTCGGGTACGTCGTCCCACCGGGTTCCGGGCGCGATTCCATCCTGAGGCCAACCATCCGCCTCTTTGTAGAGGAAACCGCAGACCACGCACATGAAGGTTCGGAACGGCGCATTCGTAACGGGCGAAGCTGCAGACATGGTGACCAGAGCCTGGATAGCGGGGCGCGCATTGTCGCAGCGCAACGCGTTCAGCATCAAATGAGCCAGAATGCCGCTCCGTATGACGCTCGCCACTGCTTCCATGCACCATCCTCTGCTGCCCGCATCCGGGCTGTATGTCGTCACGAACGGGCCGCGCCCGGACCTGCTCGCCGCCGCGGACGCAGCACTGCGCGGTGGCGCAGCCGTGCTGCAGTATCGGGACAAGACACACGACGCGGCGCGCCGCGAGGCCGAAGCGCGGATGCTGGCGGACCTCTGTGCCGCCGCCGGCGCACTGTTCGTGGTCAATGACGATATCGCACTTGCGCGCGCCTGCGGTGCGCGCGCCGTCCATCTCGGCGCTGACGACGCGGACATCGCGAGCGCGCGACGCATGCTGGGAGCGGAAGCCCTGATCGGCGTTTCCTGCTACGACGACCTCGAGCGCGCGCGTCGACTCGCCGGCGCCGGCGCCAACTATCTCGCGTTCGGTGCTTTCTTCCCGTCTCCAACCAAACCCGGCGCGCGTCGAGCCGACCCGCGGCTGCTGCAAGAGAGTGCAGCAATCGGCCTGCCGCGCGTGGCAATCGGCGGCATCACCGCCGACAATGCCGCCCCCCTCATCGCTGCCGGCGCCGACTTTGTTGCCGTCATCAGCGCCGTGTTCGGCCAGGCCGACGTCTGTTCGGCGGCCCGGCGGTTCGCTCCCTTGTTCCCCGATTCCCGGAAAACACCCGCATGACCAGCAATCACGCCTTGTTCGAACAAGCCCGCCACCTTATGCCCGGAGGCGTCAACTCGCCGGTACGCGCCTTCAAGTCGGTCGGCGGCGAGCCATTCTTCACGGCCCGTGCCGACGGCCCCTATCTTTGGGACGTCGAGGGCAAGCGCTATGTCGACTATGTGGGATCGTGGGGACCAATGATCGTCGGCCACAACCATCCCCTTGTGCGCGAGGCGGTCGCCCAGGCCATCCAGGATGGCCTGTCGTTCGGTACTCCCTGCCCGGCCGAAGTCACGATGGCCGAAACCCTGACGCGACTACTGCCCTCGGTGGAAATGGTGCGCATGGTGAATTCCGGCACCGAGGCAACCATGGCCGCCATTCGCCTCGCGCGTGGCTACACGGCTCGCAACAAGATCGTGAAGTTCGAAGGCTGCTATCACGGTCACGGCGACGCGTTTCTCGTGAAAGCAGGCTCCGGTGCGCTGACATTCGGCGTCCCCACATCCCCTGGCGTACCGGCGGGACTCGCTGATCTGACCCTGACCCTGCCCTACAACGACCTCGCCGCCGCGGAAACCTTGTTCGCGGAACAGGGCACCGAGATCGCCGGGCTGATCATCGAGCCAGTCGCGGGCAACATGAATTGCATACTCCCGCGCCCCGGCTACCTGCAGGCGCTGCGCGAGCTTTGCACGAGGCACGGAGCGCTGCTGATCTTCGACGAAGTCATGACCGGCTTCCGCGTGGCACTCGGCGGCGCGCAGTCCCTTTACGGCATCACACCGGACCTCAGCACGTTCGGCAAGATCATCGGCGGTGGCATGCCGGTCGGCGCTTATGGCGGACGCCGCGAGATCATGCAGCAGATCGCGCCGAGTGGCCCGGTCTATCAGGCAGGCACGCTGTCGGGCAACCCCGTCGCGATGGCCGCCGGCCTGGCCATGCTCGCATTGATCCAGACCCCTGGATTCCATGCGGAAATCGATCGAAAGACGCGTCTGCTCACCGACGGATTGCTGGCCGTAGCGCGTGAAACCGGCGTCGCAATGACGGTCAATCGGGTCTGCGGCATGTTCGGCATCTTCTTCACCGACCAGACTGTGGAGACCTTCGCACAGGCAACCGCCTGCGATACGGCGCTGTTCAATCGCTTCTTCCACGGAATGCTCACGCGCGGCGTCTACCTCGCCCCCTCCGCCTTCGAGGCAGGCTTCCTGTCCAGCGCACACAACGACGATGTCATCGGGGAAACGCTCGTTGCCGCGCGCGCGGCACTGACCGAGGCCGCTGCGGCTAACCGGTAGCGACGAAGGCCTGCAGCGCCGCGTCCAGGCGTTGCAGGCCGACCGCGACATCATCGTCGCTGATGTTCAATGCCGGCACGAAGCGCAGCACGTCGGGGCCGGCCTGAAGCAGCAGCAAGCCGCTCCCGGCGGCGTGGTCAAGAATGGCGCCGGCTTTGCCCCGCCACCGCTCGTTGAGAACGGCGCCAAGCATCAACCCGCGTCCACGCACCTGTTCGAACAGCGAGAGGCGGTCGTTGATCTCGCCAAGCCCTCGTCGCAGCGCCTCCGCCTGCCGCGCGACATTCGCGAGCAGTTCGGGCTGTGCAAGCCTTCGCAGGGCGACGCGAGCAACCGCCGCCGCCAGCGGATTGCCGCCAAACGTCGTGCCGTGCGCCCCAAACTGCCAGACCTGCGCGGCTCGTGCACCGACCAGCATCGCGCCGATCGGAAAGCCGGCTCCGAGCGCCTTGGCGACACAAAGGAGATCCGGCGCCACGCCGTCGTTCTGCCAGGCCCAGAGCTTGCCGCTGCGCCCCATGCCACATTGGATCTCGTCGTAGACCAGCAGCGCATCGTGCCGGGTACACAGCGCGCGAAGCCCGGCCAGAAAGCCGTCCGCAGCCGGTACCACACCGCCCTCACCCTGTACTGGCTCGACCAGCACCGCCGCGACGTCACCCGCAGCCATGGCCGCATCGACCGACTCCAGGTCGTTGTACGCGCAGTAGCGGAACCCGGCCGGCAGTGGCTCGTAACCTTGCTGGTATTTCGGCTGCGCAGTCGCGGTGACGGCAGCAAGGGTGCGTCCGTGGAATGAACCGTTAAACGTCAGGATCACGCGCCGCTCGGGCGGCCGTCCCATGCTCGACGCCCATTTGCGCACGAGCTTGATCGCAGCCTCGTTCGCTTCCGTGCCGGAGTTGCACAGGAAAACGCGCTCGGCAAACCCGGAGGCGACGACGAGTTCTTCGGCAAGCCGCAGCGGCGGCTCGCTGACGAAAACATTGCTCGTGTGCCACAGTTTGGCGGCCTGCGCCTGCAGCGCATCGAGCAACTCCGGATCGGCGTGACCGAGCGAATTCACTGCTATGCCTGCTCCGAAATCGACATAGTCGCGCCCCTCGCTGTCCCAGAGCCGAGCCCCCTTGCCACGCTCCAGCACGATGCGCCGCGGCTGATAGACGGGAACGTAATAGCGGTCAGCCCGCGCCAGAAGCGCAGCCGCGTCGGCTGAAGGGAGCGAAGAAGTCACGGCAACACCTCTACGAAGAACCGGAACGCACATTATGCTTCGGTCGCCCGGGGAATCCGCTGGCTCATCAGCGCCCGCCGGTCGCGGCCCCGCGCGACCTTGGTCTTTTTGTCTTTTCGCTCACGCGTGCTCACACTCGCACGACTCCGGCGGAGAACACCCGATGCGCTTCGAAACCCTGGCCGTCCATGCCGGCGGCGAACCCGATCCCGAGACCGGCGCGATTTCGCCGCCGATCCACCTGGCCACCACGTTCCGTCACGGACCGGCCGGCGAGCGCATCGCCGGCTTCGAATACGTACGCGAGGGCAGTCCGACGCAGGACCGCCTCGAGACGGCGCTGGCGACGCTAGAAGGCGGCGCGGCCGCGCTGGCGTTCGGCTCGGGCATGGCGGCCATGACCGCTTTGCTCGAGTCGCTGCCTGCCGGCACCACGTTGCTGATGCCTTCGGACTGCTATACCGGTTTGCGCGTGCTGGCCGAGGAATTCCTGCCCCGTGGCGGCATCCATACCCGGCGCATCGACACGACCGACCTCGCTGCGGTCGAAGCAGGGCTGGGCGCTGGTGCTGGCGCCATCTGGCTGGAGACCCCGTCGAATCCGCAGCTCCAGGTCTCGGACATCACCGCTATCGTCGAAATCGCGCGGCGGCACGGTGCATCGGTGTTTTGCGACAACACCTTCGCGACGCCGGTGCTACAGCAGCCGCTCGCTCTCGGCGCCGATGTGGTCATGCACTCGACGACGAAGTATTTCGGCGGTCACAGCGACGTCATGGGCGGCGCGCTCGTGTTCGCCCGGCGCGATGCGCTGTTCGACCGCGTCGCGCATCGACGCCACGTCACGGGAGGGGTCCTCGCGCCGTTCAATGCCTGGATGACGCTGCGCGGGCTGCGCTCGCTGCCGGCGCGCATGCGCTGGCACTGCGCCAACGCACAACGCATTGCCGAGTTTCTTTCCGACCACTCGCGCATCGCCGCGGTCAACTATCCAGGACTCACGTCGCATGCGGGCCATGCCGTCGCGCAGCGCCAGATGCGCGACTTCGGCGCGATGCTGAGCTTTCGCGTCGCCGGCGGGCGGGAGGCGGCACTCGCTGCCGCGGGCCGCCTGAAACTGATCCACAACGCAACCAGCCTCGGCGGTTGCGAAACCCTGATCGAGCACCGTGCATCCGTGGAAGGCGCCGTGCCGGTATCACCGCAGGACCTGCTGCGCCTGTCGGTCGGACTCGAGCACGCGGACGATCTCGTCGCCGATCTGGATCAGGCACTCAGCGGCTGAACACCACTACCAGGTCCCGCTATTCGGCATTGATGCCCACGGTTCGCGTGGTGGCAGCGCGTCACCGTTCTGCAGCAGTTCGATCGATATCTGATCGGGTGAACGGACGAATGCCATGCGCCCGTCGCGCGGCGGACGATTGATCGTGACGCCGTGCTGCTGCAGGCGTTCGCAGGCGGCGTAGATGTCATCGACGCCGAAAGCGAGATGGCCGAAATTGCGCGCACCGCCGTAATCTTCGTCGTCGTAGTTGTAGGTGAGCTCGATTTCGGCCTCCGGGTTGTCCGGTGCACCGAGATAGACCAGGGTGAAGCGCCCCTGCGGGTAGTCCTTGCGCCGTGTTTCGACGAGGCCGAGCGCGTCGCAGAAAAAGCGAAGGCTCGCCTCGAGATCGCGCACTCGAACCATCGCATGAAGGTATCGCATCGGTTCACTCCTGCAGGGCGGAACAGCCGCGATGGGGGCACATCAGTCGAGGAACAAGTCCGGCAGCAAGGTCTTGCCGGGACTGACGGCATAGGGGCCGAAATCCTTGACGCCGGCACGCCTGAGCACATCCTCGTCAAGCAGGAACTGCCCGGTGAGCTGGCGTGCAGGCTGGGTCAGGATCCAGTGCGCGGCATCGGCCATGATCTCGGGCTTGCGGCAATTCTCGGGGCGCGCCATGCCGCCGAGCATCGCGAGCGCCGCAGTATCGATGACCGTGCGCGGCCACAACGCGTTGACGGCAATGCCATCCTTGGCAAGTTCCGCGGCCAGTCCGAACGCCGCCATGCTCATGCCGTACTTCGACATGGTGTAGGCGGTGTGGTGCTGGAACCATTTGCTCGCCATGTTAAGCGGTGGCGCAAGCATCAGCACGTGCGGGTTCAAGGACTTCTTGAGCTGCAGCAGACAGGCCTGGGTGACCAGGTAGCTGCCGCGCACATTGACCTGATGCATCAGGTCGTAGCGCTTCATCGGCGTGCCGGAAATACCGGCGAGCCAGATTGCGCTCGCATTGTTGACGACGATATCGATGCCGCCGAAACGTTCGACGGCCCGGGCCACGGCGGCCTGCACTTCGCTCTCTTCGCGCACGTCGACCTTGAGCGGCAGCGCCTTGCCGCCGGCGGCTTCGATCGCTTCGGCAGCCGTGTGGATGGTGCCCGGCAGCTTCGGGTTTGCGACATCCGACTTGGCCGCGATCACGATGTTGGCGCCGTCGCGCGCAGCACGCTTGGCGATGGCAAGGCCGATACCGCGCGACGCGCCGGTGATGAATAGCGTGCGGCCGTTGAGATGGCTCATGGAATTTCCGATGACGTCCCGGGGGCGGTCCAGCATCCGCGACTCACGCAGATCCGGCAAGAGCCGAACGCCGGTTCTGCGACTAGCCTGCCTGAAATCGCGGTATGCAGCGCAGCAGATCGTCGAGACGCTCGATCGGATCCGTCATCTGCAGCCATTGCTGGCGCTCGGCAGTCTCGACGGGCAGCAGCTCGGCGAGCCGGAACCCGACCCAGGCTGCATCATCGAAACGCCGCCGCTCGGCGCGCGCGTGCTCGCCACCGACCTGTTCGAGCAGGCGCTCCAGGATGATCGCAAGCAAGCCGTACTCGGGCGGCAACGGTATTTCCGGTTCGTCGGGCCACCAGCGCACCAGCCCGTGCACGAGACCGTTGTCGCGCACGCGCGTGGTGGCTGCACGAAACCGCCGGCTGCCGCGCGCACGGATACCCAGCAACCCGTCGGGCAATGTGTAGAAATCTTCGATGCGTGCGAGGGTGCCGACGGCGGCCGGGGTAGCCGGATCGCCCGCTTCACGACCAGCCAGTATCAGACAGACACCGAATCCGCTGTCGCCGCGCGTGCATTCGCGCACAAGGTCGAGATAGCGCGGCTCGAAGATCCGCAACGATAGAAGGCCGCCCGGAAACAGCACGGCGTTCAACGGAAACAGCGGGATATCGTCCTGATTCACGGCCGCAGTGTAGGACAACGCACGCGTGGTGCGGACTCTCAGGCCGCGCGGCCGCTCAGCAGAGCCGCGAAACGCCGTGGCGCGTCCTCGAATCCGCCATTCGACATGAACACCACATGGTCGCCGGCATGTGCCCGCTCAAGCAAGGCGGCCAGCAACGCGTCCACGCTGGCAGCCGTCGCACCTCGCCCGCCGAGTGCATCCGTCACGCGCGCGGCATCCCAGGGCAATTCGGGGCGCTGCAACAGGACGACCGCATCCGCATCGCGCAGCGAGGGAGCGAGTTCCTGCGCATGCGCGCCCTGACGCATCGAATTGGAACGCGGTTCGAGGCCAACGAGAATGTGCGCATCGCCCACGCGGGCGCGCAGACCCGCGAGCGTCGTCGCAATGGCCGACGGGTGATGTGCGAAATCATCGTAGACCTGCACGCCACCGACCTCGCCAATGCGCTCGAGCCGGCGCCGCGCACTGCGGAACTCCCCCAGCGCGGCGATCGCATCGGCAGCGCCGACACCGGCCGCATCCGCCGCCGCGAGCGCAGCCAGCGCGTTCATGACGTTGTGGCGGCCGATGAGCTCCCACTGCACCTCGCCGCGATCGACGCCATGGACGAAAACGTGGAACGCCGATCCGTCGGCGCGGGTCAGGCGCGCCTGCCAGTCGCCGCTGTCCATGCCGAACCGCGTCACCGGCGTCCAGCAGCCCTGCGCGAGCACGCCGGCCAGATGGGCGTCCTCGGCGTTGACGATGAGGCGGCCGTTTCCGGGCACGGTACGCACGAGATGGTGGAACTGACGCTGGATCGCCGCAACATCCGGAAAGATGTCCGCATGATCGAATTCGAGATTGTTGAGGATCGCGACGCGCGGCCGGTAGTGGACGAACTTCGAGCGCTTGTCGAAGAACGCGGTGTCGTACTCATCCGCTTCGATCACGAATGCTTCGCCGTGCCCGAGGCGCGCGGATACGTCGAAGTTCTGCGGGACGCCGCCGACCAGAAAGCCGGGCTCGCGTCCGCAGGCATGGAGAATCCACGCGAGCATCGCCGTGGTCGTCGTCTTGCCATGGGTGCCGGCGACGGCAAACACCTGGCGCCCGCGCAGCACCTGTTCGCCCAGCCATTGCGGACCGGACACGTAGGGCATTCCTTCGTCCAGCATATGCTCGATGGCCGCATTGCCCCGCGACAGCGCATTGCCGACTACGACGAGGTCGGGCGGCGGTTCGAGATGCTCCGCCCGATAACCGGCCTTGAGTGTGATGCCGAGCTGCTCGAGCTGCGTGCTCATCGGCGGGTAGACGTTCTGGTCGGAGCCCTGGACAACATGGCCGAGTTCGCGCGCGAGCGCCGCGATGCCGCCCATGAAGGTGCCGCAGATACCCAGTATGTGCAGCCGCATGTCAGCTTCCTTCCGCGACACCGAACAATGCGCCCAGCACGATCTGGCTCGCGAACACCAGTGCCACATTGATGAGCAGCGCCGGCAACAAGCGGATTTCCAGTGCCTGGCGCACGATGTGCGCGTCGACCACGATTCGCCAGATGCCGAAGGCGAGGAACAGCAGCGATGCCAACGCCGCCGCGGGCGTGACACTGTCCGGCGTTGCGCCGCTTCGGCTCAACGGCTCGAAAATCGGCAATAACGGCAAGACCACCCCGGTGAACAGCACGTCGCCGAGGAGGCTCGCAAGGGCAGTCTGCACGAAACGGGCGCGGTGCTGCAGTGCATTCAGGAGCAGATAAAGCAATCCGATATGCAGCAGCAGCGCCGCCAGCACACGTGGCAGCAAATCCGGTTGCTTTGGCAGGAGCAATGCGGTCGCCCAGTACGACACGAACACGCTGGCGATTGCCGCAATCACCAACCCTGTCGGCGAATACGGCAAATCCTGCGGACCTCGCCGCAGGAAGAGAATGTCGCGAAGAATCGCCAGCAGTGAAGGCATTGCTAGTCCGGAACGCCCGCGGGAACCGCACCGCCCGCCACAGCTGCACGCTGATGCGGCAACGGGCGCGTCGACGCGAGACTGCTTACGCCGCGCGCCGCGGCAGTGCCGAAAGGATGCGCTGATAAACATCCCGCAGTTCGCCCACACCGTCCAGCACGGTGAGGCGCCCCTTGCGCTCGTAGAAACCGGCGACGGGGGCGGTCTGCTCGGCATAGACCCGCAGACGCTCCCGCACGGTTTCCGGCGTGTCGTCCTTGCGGTTCTCGGCCGCGGCGCGGCCGGCGAGGCGCTCGACGATCAG
Organism: Rhodanobacteraceae bacterium; assembly: GCA_045864815.1. GTDB lineage: Bacteria > Pseudomonadota > Gammaproteobacteria > Xanthomonadales > Rhodanobacteraceae > Tahibacter. The sequence goes on from BTVG01000046.1 coordinate 12,569, forward strand.
TTCGCTGGGGACCACGAGCTGCAGCGCGACGTCGACCGGCTGCTGCAGGCGGTCGAGCAGTTTTTCCAGCGCCTCGCACTGGGCGAGATTGCGCGGATAGCCATCGAGGATGAAGCCCGCGCGGGCATCCGGCAGGGAGAGTCGCTCTTCGAGCATACCGAGCACGATGTCGTCGGACACTAGCTGGCCCGCGTCCATCACCGATTTGGCCTTCAGGCCCAGCGGCGTACCGGCCTTGACGGCGGCGCGCAGCAGATCGCCGGTGGAAATGTGCGGAATGTTCAATTCCGCCTTCAACTGACTCGCCTGGGTGCCCTTGCCCGAGCCGGGCGCCCCGAGTAGCACGATACGCATGGATGGATGGTTCCTGGAGAGGCCGCGACGGACCGGGCCTAGGTTAGACTCTGGCGCGAACGCTAGCGGGCGCCACCCGGTTAGTCAAACCGCACCGCCCCTGCGGCATGCGCTTCCGAAGCACTGCCACGCCCCGCCTGCCGGTCGCCGCCCCACAGAATCTGCAACCGCGCCACCGTCGTGGCCGCCAAGGAGCTTTCAATGCCTCAAGGCAAACTGCTGTATGCCCAGTCCGGTGGAGTCACCGCCGTCATCAATGCCACGGCCGCCGCGGTCATCGAAACCGCACGCGCCAACGGCGTGCCGGTACTCGCCGGAAGGAACGGGATCATCGGCGTACTGCGCGAAGAGCTCATCGACACACGCAAGGAGAGCGCCGCGGCGATCGCGGCATTGCGCCACACCCCGGGAGGGGCATTCGGCTCCTGCCGGTTCAAGCTCAAGTCGCTCGAGCAGAGCCGCGCACAGTACGAACGACTGATCGAGGTGCTGCGCGCGCACGACATCCGCTATTTCCTCTACAACGGCGGCAACGATTCGGCGGACACGTCACACAAGGTCTCGCAGATCGCCCAGGCGCTGGGTTACCCCCTGGTATGCGTCGGGGTGCCCAAGACCGTCGACAACGACCTCGCCGTCACCGACTGCTGCCCCGGCTTCGGCTCGGTCGCCAAATACACGGCACTGTCGATTCTCGAAGCCGGCTTCGACGTGGAGTCGATGGCCGAGTCATCGACCAAAGTCTTCATCATGGAAGTCATGGGCCGGCACGCGGGCTGGATCGCGGCGGCGGCCGGGCTCGCGGGCACGTCCGCTGACGAGCCGCCGCACCTGATCCTGTTTCCCGAAGTCGCATTCGACGAGGACGCGTTTCTGGCGAAGGTGAAAGCGACGGTCGAACGCGTCGGTTACTGCACGGTGGTCGCGTCGGAAGGCCTCAGGAACGCGGCCGGCGAGTTTCTGGCGGAAGCCGGTACCCGCGACGCGTTTGGCCACAGCCAGCTCGGTGGTCTCGCGCCCGTGCTCGCCCAGCTCGTCAAGGACAAGCTCGGCTACAAATATCACTGGGCATTGCCCGACTACCTGCAGCGCTCCGCGCGCCATATCGCGTCTCAGACCGATTTCGAACACGCGAGTGCGGTGGGCAGGGCCGCCGTCGAGTTCGCGCTGGCCGGCAAGAATGCGACCATGCCGGTGATCAGGCGCACCGCGGATGCGCCGTATCGCTGGAAGATCGAAGCCGCGCCGCTCGCGAAGGTCGCCAACCACGAGAAGAAGCTGCCGAAGAACTTCATCCGAAAGGACGGCTACGGCATCACCGAAGCGGCACGGCGGTATCTCGAACCGCTCATTCGAGGCGAAGCCTATCCGCCGTACGGCAGGAACGGGCTGCCGAAATACGCGCGACTGAAAAAGGTCCTGGTCGCCCGGAAACTGCCCGAATTCCGGATTGACGACAAATGACCCGCTGCGCAGCCGCCGGTGCCCGCCGGCGGCTGCGCCAGGACTCAGCCCGGATTGCCGAACCGGTTCGGACCGGGCGTGCCCGGCAGGAAGCCGTTGAAGATCAATGCGATCAGCCCGCCTACTGCGGGCACGAAGCCGATCAGAATCCACCACGCCGATTTGTCCACATCGTGCCAGCGCTTGGCCTGGATCGCGAGAGCGGGCCAGATGACGGCCAATCCGGCAATCGCCATGAGGATGCCGCCGATCCCCGGCCCCGCCTGGGGATCGCTCATGTCCGTCGTCATGAAAACGACGCCGGCGAGAATGCAGAACAGCGCCAGCACGGCGACGGTGAAGCCCCAGAATACGCCGCGACCGACACGCCCGTCGAACGAAAACAGTAGCTGACCCCAGTTCATGACTGACCTCCATTGAGAGTTGGGTACCGGGGACTGATCGCCACACCGGCCGTCACCGCCGCCGCCACACGACGGGCGGCAGGGTCAACGCAGAGAACGCACGTCCGGGGCCACTGCGAACAGGCCCCGTTGTGCCCGACGCTGCAGCGCGGGTATTGCAGCGCAAAAAACACCGCCGCGATCCGTGGCTATACTCGGCGGGTAGGTCTGCTGTACTTCCGCTTGAGTGTGCCGTCAGGTTCGTCGGCCCGGGGGACGGGCGACGAACGGGGTGAGTGCGTGTCCGGAAGCCGATCGCCCCTGCTCGCGGGCGCTCGGAAGCGCTGGCAAGTCCGGATCATCGTCGCCTCCCGCTGCCGGCCCGTTCGGGTTCTTCGCTGCACGATTTGAACGGGAGGATTCGATGCTGCAACAGTACGGTTTGTGGATTGCCCTGGCATGTGCGGTACTGGCCATCGCTTACGGCGGATGGTCGATCAGCTGGATTCTGGCCAAGCCGGCCGGCAACGAACGCATGCAGGAAATCGCGGCGGCAATCCAGCAAGGCGCGCGCGCCTATCTGAATCGGCAATACACGACCATCGCCGTGGTCGGAGTCGTGCTGTTCGTGGCAATGGGCTTCGCCCTGCACTGGTCTACGGCGATTGCCTTCGCGCTGGGCGCCGTATTGTCGGGCCTGGCCGGCTATATCGGCATGAACATTTCGGTCCGCGCGAACGTTCGCACGGCCGAGGCAGCACGGAGCGGTCTCGGCGCGGCTCTCGACGTTGCCTTCCGCGGTGGCGCGATCACCGGCATGCTGGTCGTGGGCCTCGGCCTGCTCGGCGTCGCCGGCTATTACGCCGTACTGCTCAAACTGGGCCATAGTGTGAACGACGCGCTGCACGCGCTCGTCGGCTTGGCGTTCGGTTCGTCGCTGATCTCGATCTTCGCGCGGCTCGGCGGCGGCATCTTCACGAAGGGCGCAGATGTCGGCGCCGATCTCGTCGGCAAGGTCGAAGCCGGTATTCCCGAAGACGACCCGCGCAACCCGGCTGTGATCGCCGACAACGTCGGCGACAATGTCGGTGACTGCGCTGGCATGGCGGCTGACCTGTTCGAGACTTACGCTGTGACGGTGATCGCGACCATGCTGCTCGGCGGCATCATGGCATCGAAGATCGGCATCGACGCGGCGAGCGCCGCCATCTATCCGCTGTTGCTCGGTGGCGTATCGATCATTGCCTCGATCATCGGCACTTTCTTCGTCAGGACCAAACCCGGCGCAAAGATCATGAACGCGCTCTACGCCGGCGTCATCGTGTCTGGCGTGCTCGCGGCCGTCGCCTTCTACCCGATCACCACGGCGTTCATGGCAACCGCGATCGCCGGCCCGATGAAAATCTATGGCTGCGCGCTGATCGGCCTTGCACTGACCGCGGCAATGGTCGTCATCACCGAGTACTACACCGCGACCGAATACAAACCTGTGCGTGACGTCGCGCGGGCATCGGTCACCGGGCACGCGACCAACATCATCGCGGGCATCGGCATTTCGATGAAATCCTGCGCGTGGCCGGTCATCGCGGTCTGCGCATCGATCTGGGGCTCCTACTATCTTGGCGGCCTGTACGGAATTGCAATCGCCGCGACCTCGATGCTGTCGATGGCCGGCATGATCGTCGCGCTGGATGCCTACGGCCCGATCACCGACAACGCCGGCGGCATCGCCGAGATGGCCGAGCTGCCACCGGAGGTTCGTGCCGTCACCGATCCGCTCGACGCCGTCGGCAACACGACCAAGGCGGTGACCAAGGGCTACGCGATCGGTTCGGCCGGCCTGGCCGCACTAGTGCTGTTCGCGGACTACACGCACAACCTCGAAATGGCCGGCAAGGTAGCGACCTTCGACCTGTCGAACCACATGGTCATCATCGGTCTGTTCCTGGGAGGGCTGATCCCCTACCTGTTCGGCGCGATGGCCATGGAGGCAGTCGGTCGATCCGCCGGCGCGGTCGTGGAGGAGGTGCGCCGCCAGTTCCGCGAGATCCCGGGGATCATGGAAGGCAAGGCGAAACCCGACTACTCACGCGCCGTCGACATGCTGACCAAGGCGGCGATCAAGGAAATGATGATTCCGTCGTTGCTGCCGGTGGCCGTACCGGTCGTCGTGGCATTCCTGCTGGGGCCTCAGGCACTCGGCGGCCTGCTCATCGGCACCATCGTGACGGGCCTGTTCGTCGCGATATCGATGACGACCGGCGGCGGCGCCTGGGACAACGCCAAGAAATACATCGAGGATGGACATCACGGCGGCAAGGGTTCCGATGCCCACAAGGCAGCCGTGACCGGCGACACCGTCGGGGACCCCTACAAGGACACCGCCGGTCCGGCGGTCAACCCGCTCATCAAGATCATCAACATCGTCGCGCTGCTGCTCGTTCCGCTGCTTTAATGTCTGCCCGCTAACGTACTAGTATCGAGCGAGTTATCGAGTAGCGGCGCGAAGACATCGACTTCCCGCCGATTCGAGTGGATTGCCGTATCGCCTTCGCGTGGGGCGGTACGGCCCCCTCCATCACGCGGAACGCAACCGACTCGCACGGGTGCGTTCATTATCGGAGAAGACTATGTCGAGCTATCCCAAACTAGTTCGGGCTGTTGCTGCAGTTTTCTCGCTTGTACTGGCGCCCGCGGCGTTCGCGCAGATCTATGTGAACGGCACCTTGAGCTCCGGTCCCACCTCCGACAGCGGAGCCGCCGCACCAGCCGGTGCGAACTGGTCAGAACTACAGCATGACACCGGCAACTTGACCGAAGCCAACACATCGGCCGGCTTCTCCAATCCCACCGGCCAGTTTCGGCTGGCCGACGATTTCACCGTACCCGCCAATGAAAACTGGACGCTGACGGCGATCAACGTCTTCGACTACAAGACCGGTGCGCCCGCAACCCCATCGCCGTTCACTGCCGCGACGCTCGAGATCTGGAACGGTCGCCCCGGCGATGTCGGTGCGACGGTGCTCTGTGGCGACACGACGACCAACGTGCTCGCCGCCAGCACAGACACCAACCTGTTCCGACTGTTCAACAGCGCCGTCCCCCCCCCGGGTTCGGCCGTCGGCACCACCCGGCGCATCTGGCAGAACCGGCTGACCGTTCCAGCCGGCTGCGCCGGCGCCGATTTCTTCACCGGCGGAAATACCTACTGGATCAGCTGGGACACGACCGACTCGTCCGCCGGGGCGCATTTCGCGCCGAGCAACGTAGTCCTTGGTTCACGCAGCGATCCTGGCGCCAACGCTCGGCAGCTCACGGTCAGCTCGTCCACCTGGGCCGACGTCATTGATGCCGGCAACCCGGCGACCGCGCCGGACTATCCGCAGGACTTCCCGTTCACGCTCGAAGGCTCGATCAGCGTGAACAACGACCTGATCTTTGCTGACAACTTCGAACCGTAGTCCCGAGCAGAGCCGGTGCCCCCGGCGCCGGCTCTGCGCTCTGCCAGGACCATGTTGGTGCGCCGCAACAGGATTTTCCGTATCCTTCGCGCCCTTCTGCCCCGCGCCGGGGCCTCATCCTGGAAACTGCAATGGGTCTGGACCGTGTTCCCACCGGCAAAGACGTGCCGAATGAAATCAACGTCATCATTGAGATTCCGAAGGACGCTGAGCCGGTCAAGTACGAAGTCGACAAGTCCAGCGGCGCCATCTTCGTCGATCGCGTGCTGTCGACGCCGATGCGCTATCCCTGCAATTATGGCTACGTCCCCAACACCCTCGGTGGCGACGGCGACCCGCTCGACGCGCTCGTGATCCTGCCGTTGCCGCTGGTCCCTGGTGCGGTCATCCGGTGCCGGCCGGTCGGCGTCTTACGCATGACCGATGAAGCCGGCAGCGACGAGAAGCTCGTCGTCGTACCGGTGTCGAAAGTATTCGCCGGCTACGCACACATCGACGACATCAAGCAGGTCTCTGCTCATTGGCTCGAGCGCATCGGCCACTTCTTCGAGCATTACAAGGATCTCGAAAAGGGCAAGTGGGTCAAGGTGGACGGCTGGGACGGCGCCGAGGGCGCGAAGAAAGACGTGCTCGACGGCGTGGCCCGCTACGAGGCTGATCAGGGCCACGACTGAAATCGCTATCACAGCGGAAACGCAAACGAACGAAGCGGCCGTGGCCGCTTCGTTCGTTTGCGGGAAGCGCGTCGGGCGCGGGCTAGCCGCGTTCGAGCAGCGAAATCAGGTCGATGATCGCCGCGTTGGCGCGCGAAACGTAGTTCGCCATGACCAGCGAGTGGTTTCCGAAGAAGCCGAACGGCGTGCCGTTCAGTATGACCGGGCTACCGAGCCCCTTCTGCGCCTCCTCTAGCTCGCGCACGACCTGCTGCAGGCTGACTTGCGCATTCTTGTCGCGCAGGACTGGCTCGAAATCGCGCTGCATCGCATGGAGCTGCTGCAGCAGGGCCCAGGTGTAGCCTCGCGATTCGTAGAACACGTCATCAATCTTGGTCCACGGCGTCTGCACCAGCCGCGACCCCATGCCTGGGGTGGACTGCTGTGCATTGCGGTCGCCAGACAGGTCGGTGTCCAGGCGCACCTGACCGACGCTTGCCGAGAGTCGCTGCGACAGCGAGCCGAGCCGGCTCGAAACCACGTGAAGGTAGTTCACGAGGTTGTCGGCCCGCGCGTAGAACTGCGCATCTCCGTGGTCCGCGTCGGCAAGACGCGTGAGATAGCTATTCAGATGCGCGGCCGCCTTACGGTACTGGCTCTCCGAACTGGGGAACAGCCAACGATCGTTGGGGCTCGACAGCAGCGGCTCGGCCTCCATCAGGTCCCTGTCTTCGGCACTCTGCGTCTGCGAGCGGCTGAAATCACTGCGCAGGAATCGGCTCAAGTCCCGGCTCGCACTGAGTACGCCGAATTCCCAGTTCGGGACGTTGTCCATGAGCGCGCCGGGGGGCAGCAGGTCATTGCTCAGATAGCCGCCGCGCTTGCCGAGCAACGTATCCAGGCTCGCAATCAACGTCGCCGTCGTGACACTGCCGACGACGACCGGCTGACTGACCGACTGGGCACGCCGGTCCGCCTCGCGCTGCACGTCGAGTGAATCGGGTTCGTAATCCCACCACCACATCAGCGCGAGCAGCCCGAGAACGAGCAGCAGCGCCAACGTGCCCAGCGCGCCGAACCAGGGCAGTCGTTTGCGCGTGGCGATCAGGGTATCGGTCGAGCTCATGGCCGGCTTCCTCGATTCGGATTGGATTTGGGTACGCCAGCGTAGCTGTCAAGTGCGAACGATGCACTGGCGCAACCGTTTGCGACGGCTATGATCCGGCGCCGGGGGGCCAGCCGGCCCGGGAGGAATATCCATGAGTACCTTCGATACGCGCCGCAACGGTGCGTCGCGGCCGCATGCATGCCTGGTTTTGGTGGCAGCCTTCTTGCCCGGAATCAGCAGCGCGGCGACGTTCGCCGTCACCCATACCGGCGACAGCGGCGCTGGCAGCCTGCGTGACGCGATCGATCAGGCCAACCGTACAGCCGGCGCAGACACTGTCACGTTCGGCAGCGGTGCCATTGGAACGCTGACATTGACCAGCGGCGCGATCGACATCATCGACGCAGTGCGCATCATCGGACCCGGCGCAACGCGCCTGAGCATCAGCGGCAATAGCAGTTCCCGGATTTTCCGCGTTTCGCCCTCGGATCCCGACGACGTCATTGCCGTCGATATTGATGGGCTGACCTTCGTCAATGGCAGTACCCCCGACGAGGGCGGCGCCATCTTTGCTGACGACAGCGACCTCACGATCACGAACTGCGTGTTCCGTAACAATACGGCCCAACGGGGCGGTGGGCTCTATGTTTTTCCGACGACATCGACCACGCTGTCCCTGCGTGGCACGCGCTTCGAGAGCAACGCGGCAGCAGCCGACGGCGGCGGCTTCGGTGCGCAGGATATCGACCACGTCATCGTCGACAACGTCGTGGCAACCGGCAACACCGCCAACCGCAACGGCGGTGGCGCCTTCCTGCGTGCCGTCAGCGTGGTCGTCTCTCAGAGCGAGTTCGGCGGCAATACGGCGAGCACGCTGCCGCCGAACCTGGTCGGCATCACCGGAGGCGGCGGCTTGCGCATCGACGGCTCCAAGGCGACCGCAACGGCGACGGTCACGGCGACCCGATTCGTGAGCAACGTCGCGCAGCAAGGCCAGGGCGGCGCGCTCTGGATCAGTGCGCAGCCGCCGCAGAATCTGCCGATCGTGGCAACTGCCACGATCGATCGAGTGCAGTTCACGAACAATACGGCGAATCTCACCGGCGGTGGCATCTCGGCGGCCTACATCAACGCCACGTTCGAGGGCTCGAGCCTCGCCAACAACACGTCGCAACAATCCGGAGGCGGTATTGCCTGCCAGGATGCCGGCTCGCTACGGCTGGCAAATTCGACGCTGGCCGGAAATACAAGTGCACTTGCGCTCGGCGGCGGAATCTACAGCGCTGCGGAAACCAGTCTCGATGTCTCCTCCAGCACCATCGTCGGTAATGGCGCGGCAACAGGAGGCGGCATACTTCGCACTGGCGGCGGCGCGGTGCTGCGCAACAGCATCCTCGCAAACAACACTGCCTCGACCGCGCCCGATCTGGGCGGATCGTTCGCAGCAAACTATACGTTAATAAAAAATGTATCCGGCGCAACACTGTCCGGCACGGGCAATCTTCCCGGTGGTACCGACCCGCTACTTGGGGCACTTGGCATGAATGGCGGACAGACGCTGAGCCTTTTGCCCGCCGTTGCCAGCCCCGCACTCAACGCGGGTGATCCGGCCGGCACCGGCCTTTCGCCGGGCGATCAGCGCGGGCTGCCGCGCGTGACCAGTGGACGCGTCGATCTCGGCGCGATCGAACGGCAGAACCCCGAAGACGTGATCTTCCGGCACGGATTCTGAGACGCGACCCGAAAGCGACGCGGGCTATCGCGCCGCTTTCGGGCATGGGCTCAGGCTTCGCGATAGAGCTGAGCTCCACCGGCAAGGAACTCTTGCGCCTTCTCCTGCAATCCCTGGGACAGTGCGTCGTCCTCGCTGACACCTTTCTCCGCTGCGTAGTCCCGCACATCCTGCGTGATCTTCATCGAGCAGAAGTGCGGGCCGCACATCGAGCAGAAATGCGCAACCTTGTGCGCGTCCTTCGGCAGCGTCTCGTCATGGAATTCCTGTGCCTTTTCCGGATCGAGGCCCAGGTTGAACTGGTCCTCCCATCGGAACTCGAAGCGCGCCTTGCTCAACGCGTTGTCCCGGTACTGCGCGCCGGGATGGCCCTTGGCGAGATCGGCCGCATGCGCCGCGATCTTGTAGGCGATGACCCCGTCCTTCACGTCCTGCTTCACCGACAGCCCGAGGTGCTCCTTCGACGTCACGTAACAGAGCATCGCGCACCCGTACCAGCCGATCATCGCGGCGCCGATCCCGCTGGTCAGATGATCGTACCCCGGCGCGATGTCGGTGGTCAGGGGGCCCAGGGTGTAGAACGGCGCCTCGTGGCACCACTCGAGCTGCTTGGCCATGTTCTCCTCGATCATGTGCATCGGCACATGCCCCGGCCCCTCGTTCATCACCTGCACCCCGCGATCCCAGGCCCGACGCGTCAGGTCCCCCTGGACCTTGAGCTCGGCAA
>BTVG01000047.1:0-21089 GCA_045864815.1 Rhodanobacteraceae bacterium
GCAGGGATGGGCGAAAGCAGCGAAGGCGAAACTGGACGAATCGATGCAGCACGATGCAGAGTTGAGGCAGGCCGCCTGACCCGGAGCGGACTCACACAAATCCGGGGAACCCGGGTCCAGGGAATCTGGGAGGCAAGACACCAACCAACAACTCCCAGGCCCGGGCAGGCAGCAGATAGTAGGCGAACGACGGTTTGTTGACTGACAGCCAGAGGCCCACACCGAATGACAGAATTGCTGCCACCGATAGTGTCGCGCGAATCGGAAGGCGCCATCGAAAAATCATGATCAGCAGGATCGGGAACAAAAAGTAGAACTGCTCCTCGACACCCAGTGACCAGGTATGCAGCAACGGCATCAACTCTGCCGCCGGCGAGAAATAGCCGGACGAATGCCAGAAGTAGAAATTCGAAACCGAAAGCAGGGCGGCCATTGCGGATTCCGCCGCCTTCTTCGATTGATCCGGCAGAGCGATCACCTGGAACAGCGAAACCGAGAACGCGAGCACGACGAGCAGAGCCGGAATGATGCGGCGCACCCGTCGCTCATAGAAATGCAGGAACGAAAATTTACCTTCCTGCACATCGCGAATGATGATAGACGAGATCAGATAGCCGCTGATCACGAAGAAGACGTCGACGCCGACGAAGCCACCGGGCAACCACGATGCTCCCGCATGAAACAGGATTACGGGTATAACAGCCAGTGTCCGCAACCCATCGACATCCGGCCGGTAGCTGAATCCGCTCATGCTTTGGAAGGCCTCACCCCAGTCCCAAGGTCCATTAAATACCATGTGACAATTGATCGGTATTGGAGGCTTCCCTGACCCGGCGACTTCTGCGACCCGTTTTCACCAGGGGCTCCAGGCATCAGCGAGGCGACAACGCCGAGCACGTTCAGTCGGTGCCCGCTACCTCGTTGCCTCGTGCGTGCGCCCATGCGAGCCCGCCACGGAGTGAGATCCGCGCAAGCCACCGAAGCATCGGCACGTAGTCGCAGATCGCCGCGAGCGCCCCGGGCACCAGCACGCCGATCCATGGCACCCCGCAGAGTGCGATAAAGGCACGGTTGTGACCGAGTCAACGCGCGGCGCAGCCTCGCCGGCACCCGCCTGCGCGAAGGTCGCGCTGGATCAGCCGAGTGCCGCGGCGAGAGATTCTGTTGCTGGACTTCCGCATCCGGGTGACAGCGCGCCGCGGATTCGCGCCATCGAACGACGCCTTCGCGACCGGCACGCGATTCGTGCCGACAGGCCTGCGCGCGATGCGGCGATCTGGCCTGGGAACACGCTGCAGCCGATGCCATCGGCCCGATGGTCGCGACGCTCCTGGAACTGCCGCCGCCACGTCTCGGCGCCGTGGCGCTCGCCGGCTGCTGCGCCCGCGCACCCAGAGTCCGGCGCTCTGCGGACTCCTGGGTGGCCAGACCGTGCGTCAGACGTTGAACCGGAAATGCAGCACGTCGCCTTCCTTGACGAGATAGTCCTTGCCTTCCAGACGCAGCCGGCCGGCGTCGCGGGCACCGGCTTCGCCCTTGTACTTGATGAAGTCGTCGTAGGCGATGGTCTCGGCGCGGATGAAGCCGCGTTCAAAATCGGTGTGAATCACCGCGGCGGCCTGCGGTGCGGTTGCACCGACCTTGACCTGCCACGCGCGGACTTCCTTGACGCCGGCGGTGAAGTAGGTCTGCAGACCGAGCAGTTTGTAGCCGGCGCGGATCACGCGATTCAACCCCGGCTCCTCCAGCCCCATGTCCTGCAGGAACGCGTCACGGTCGGCGTCGTCGAGCTGGGCCAGCTCTTCTTCGATGGCCGCGCAGACGGGCACGACCTCGGCCCCCTCGATCGCGGCACGCGCACGCACCTTGTCCAGATGCGGATTGTCGACGAAGCCGTTCTCGAGCACGTTCGCGATGTACATCAGCGGCTTGAGCGTCAGCAGGAACAGATCGCGGACCAGCGCCTTCTCGTCCTCGTCGAGACCGGCAGCGCGTGCCGGCTTGCCTTCGTTGAGCGTTGCGGCGAGCTTCTGCAGAACCGGCCGCTTGGCCAGCGCCTCCTTGTCCGCCGCCTTGGCCGCACGTTCGACGCGGTTCAGCGCTTTCTCGACCGATTCGAGATCGGCGAGCGCGAGTTCCGTATCGATGGTCTCGATATCGGAGATCGGATCCACCTTGCCGGCCACGTGAACGATGTCGCTGTGTTCGAAGCAGCGCACGACGTGCGCGATCGCGTCGACTTCGCGGATATGGGCGAGGAACTTGTTCCCCAGACCCTCGCCCTTCGACGCACCGGCAACGAGACCGGCGATGTCGACGAATTCCATGGACGTCGGAATCACTTTCTGGGGCTTGACGATCTCGGCCAGCGCGCCGAGCCGCGGATCCGGCACCGGCACCACCCCGACATTGGGATCGATCGTGCAGAACGGAAAATTCGCCGCGGCGATACCGGCCTTGGTCAGCGCGTTGAACAGGGTGGACTTGCCGACGTTAGGCAGGCCGACGATGCCGCATTTGATGCCCATGGTTACCTGCAGACTGAAGGAAACGGTTGAGTGGAAAGATTTAGGGTCGGGTATCAGGGCGTGGTCGGCGCGGTGTGCAGCCGTTTCATCGCTTCGTTGAAATCGCCGGCCAGGGCAAGTGGCAGTACGTCGAACGCCGCACCTATCGCGGCCATGATCTGGGCTTCGTCCTTCGCTCCGGCGCGGCCGAGCACCCAGCCCGTGACTTTGTCCTTGTGTCCCGGGTGGCCGATACCCACGCGCAGACGGTGGAACTTGCCGTCACCGAGGTGGGCGATGATGTCGCGCAGGCCGTTCTGTCCGCCGTGGCCGCCGTCGAACTTGAGCCGTGCCGTGCCCGGAGGGAGATCGAGTTCGTCGTGGGCGACGAGCATCTCGTCAGGTTCGATCTTGTAGTAGCGCAGCGCCGAAACCACGGCAATGCCGCTCTTGTTCATGAAGGTGGTCGGCTTGAGCAGCAGCACCGGCTGCCCGCCGATCGAGACCCTGGCCGTTTCCGCGTGCAGCTTCGCCTCGACACCGAAACGTGCGCCGTACTGCTGTGCGAGGGCGTCGATAAACCAGAACCCGGCATTGTGCCGGGTTCTGAGATAGTCGGCCCCGGGATTGCCGAGGCCGACGAGCAGGCGCAAACGAGCCATTCGAAACGGATTCGCGTGCGGGGACGCGAGTCCTTACTTCTTCTTGGCCGGTGCCGGTGCCGGCGCAGCAGCCTTGGCCGGAGCGGCCTTGGCCGGGGCCGCCTTGCCGCCCTTCGCCGGCGCCGCAGGAGCCGCCGCCGCGTCAGCGGCCGGTGCTTCTTCGGTTTCTTCCTTGGCAAGCTTGGCCAGCACCACGGCGACGTCATGTTCCTTGCCGAGCTTGAGCTCGGGGATTTCGAGTCCGGCCGGCAGTTTCAGATCGGACAGGTGGATGATGTCGCCGACGTTGAGGCCGCTCAGGTCGACCTCGATGAATTCCGGCAGATCCTTCGGCAGACAGGAAACGATGATGTCGTTGAGCTCGTGCGTGACGAGCACGCCGGCAGTCTTGCCGGCCGGGGACTTTTCCTGATTCAGGAAGTGCAGCGGCACGCGGATCTTGAGCGCTTCGCTTTCGTTGACGCGCTGGAAGTCCAGGTGCAGCAGACGCTGCTTGTACGGATGACGCTGCATGTCACGCAGCAGCACCTTCTGGTTCTTGCCTTCGATCTTCAGATCGAGGATCGAGGAGTAGAACCACTCGTGCTGGGAGGCCATGTAGACGTCCTTGTGCACGAACTGGATGCTCTGCGGCTTTTCCTTGCCGCCATAGAGAATGGCCGGAACGATGTCCGCGTGACGCAGGCGGCGGCTCGCACCTTTCCCCTCGTCCTTGCGGAACTCCGCCGGAATTTCATGAATCTTTGCCATGACAGACTACCTTCAGTGAGTAACCGCCTCGCGACGGCTGGTGGACTCCCCCGCGACCAGAGGAGCCGAAGATCGACCGGGTGAATCAGTCGACGTAAAGCGAACTGACCGATTCGCCGAAGGCGACGCGGCGGATCGTTTCGGCCAGCAGTTCCGCGACCGTCAGCTGACGGATGCGACTGCAGGCCTGGATTTCCGGAGTCAGCGGAATCGTGTCGGTGACGACGAGTTCGTCCAGCTGCGAATTCATGATGTTGCTCAGCGCCGAACCGGACAGCACCGGATGCGTGCAGTAGGCGACGACGCGGCGCGCGCCCTGCTTCTTCAGCGCATTGGCCGCGGCACACAGGGTACCGGCGGTATCGACGATATCGTCGACGAGCACACAGGTCTTGTCGCGCACGTCGCCGATGATGTTCATCACGGTAGACTCGTTCGGGCGCGGGCGGCGCTTGTCGATGATCGCGAGATCTGCGTCATCGAGCCGCTTCGCGATCGCGCGGGCCCGCACCACGCCACCGACATCGGGGCTGACCACGATCAGGTTGTCGGTCCCCTGGCTGCGCCAGATGTCGGCGAGCAACACCGGTGAGGCATATACGTTGTCGACCGGGATGTCGAAAAAGCCCTGGATCTGGTCGGCATGGATATCGACCGTCAGCACACGGTCCGTACCGACCGTGCCGATCATGTCGGCCGCGACCTTGGCCGTGATCGGCACGCGGGCCGAACGCGGGCGGCGGTCCTGGCGCGCATAGCCGAAATACGGAATCACCGCGGTGACCGTGGCCGCCGATGCGCGCTTGAGCGCGTCGATCAGCACCAGCAGTTCCATGAAATTGTCCGCGGTCGGTGCACAGGTCGGCTGGATCACGAACACGTCCTGGCGACGAACGTTTTCCTCGATCTCGACCTGCACCTCGCCATCGGAAAACCGGCCGCACAGCGCCTTGCCCAACGGCACGCCGAGCCGATGCGAGACGTTCTCCGCCAATCGCCGGTGCGCGTTGCCGGTGAACAGCATCAAACCTTGCGTATTCATGCGAATCTCCGCCAGCCGCCGTTGACCGGGAGCAAACCCGATGCCCAGGGTGATTCAGTGGCTGGGGCGGTAGGACTCGAACCTACGGATGCGGGAATCAAAATCCCGTGCCTTACCGACTTGGCGACGCCCCAGCAGCAAAACTTTCCAGTGCGGCGAGCAGCGGCGAGCGGTTCACGCCGCGCGCAGCCCAGGCCGACCATCCCTGCGGGCAGGCCGCCGCGAGTGCCGTAGCCTCGGCTTCGGTCGCAACGTCGACAAAGACGCAGCCACCGGAACCGGACAGACGCGGACGACCATGCGGTTTGAGCCACGACAGCGCCGCCGCTACCGCAGGGTAGCGCGCACTGACGACCGGCTCGAAAGCATTCGAGGTCTCAGCCCCAGCAAGGAAGCGCGGAATTGTCGTGGGCGCGGCATCGCGTGTCAATTCCGGCGCCTGGAACAGGGGCGCAGTCGGCACGCTGGTCCCGGGGTCGACGACCACGTACCAGCGTTCCGGCAATTCGATCGGTGTCAGACGTTCGCCGATGCCCTCGGCCCAGGCCGATCGCCCCTGCACGAACACGGGAACGTCGGCGCCCAGGGCGAGCCCCAGCTCCACCAGCGACGCGGGTGTGAGTCCACAGCCCCAGATCCGGTTCAGCGCAACGAGCACGGTCGCTGCGTCTGAGCTTCCGCCGCCGAGCCCACCGCCGAGCGGTACGCGCTTGTCCACCTCGATGTCGACACCGGCGCCCTCGGGCGCATACGGTTGCAGACTGGCGGCGGCACGCACCACCAGGTCGTGAGCGGGAGGGACCCCCGCCAGCTCACTGAGGCGCGCTATGCGCCCGTCGGTACGCTGCCTCAGCCGCACGACGTCGCCGCGATCGAGCAGCTGGAACACCGTCTGCAGCAGGTGGTAGCCGTCGGGGCGACGCCCGGTGATCTGCAGGAACAGATTGAGTTTGGCCGGCGCCGGCCAGACGCTCCAGGCCGTCATCGCACCTGCCAGTCTTCGATGAACAGGCGCACCCGATGCTGGCCCTTGGTCGCAAATACCTTGCGTGGCAGCGCCGGTTCGCGATCGTCGAAATACTCGCGGTATTCGATGGTCCAGCCCGACTGCTGCAGCCTGGCGGGGCGCTGATCTGCGTCGAATACCAGCTCGGCCGTGATGCCGGGGGCGCGCAGGCCGCGCACCCAGTACTCGAGCTCGGTGACGGGTAGTTGCCAGTTCGCTTCGCGCGCCAGCAGTTCGGCCGCATCGCTGCCGCGCGCGGGTTCACGGCTCACCCCTTCGAGGACCGCGGACCGGGCATCACCGTGCAAGCGCCAGTTCTTGCCGGTCACCGGCGCGCGCAGGCGCAGATCGTAACGGGCGCCGTCCTGACGCCATTCGACGTCGGCATTGCCGCCGTCATCGCCGTTGCTGACTGCGATGCGCCCGTTGAGCTGCCAGTTCGTCTCCGCGAGCACCGCCGCCTCGCGCGCGCGCTGGGTCGCCAGCGTCGCATCGTCTTCCCGCAGACGCAGCGGCGCGCAGGCCGCGAGTCCCAGCGCCAACACAACCAGCAGCGACCGTGCGGCCGCCGGGACATGACATGCGCGCATCAGACCCCCAGCCGCCGCATCGCTTCGACGAGAGCCCGGTTCTTCGCGTCCTTCTTGCGCGCCTGCTCGAAGATCGCACGGGCTTCTTCGCGCTTGCCCTGCATCCAGAGCACCTCGCCGAGATGCGAGGCGATCTCACCGTCGGACTGCTTCTCGAACGCACGGCGCAGCGCCTTTTCCGCTGCGGCGAGGTCGCCGCGGCGATAGAGCACCCAGCCATAGGAGTCGATTACCGCCGCATCGTCCGGCTTGGCCTTCAGCGCGCGTTCGATCAGGGTCAGGGCCTCGTCGAGCTTGCGGTTCGCGTCGGCCAGGGTGTAGCCGAGCGCATTGGTCGCATCCATGTCGTCGGGCTTGAGTTCGAGCACACGGCGCAGATCCGCTTCGGCACTGTCGGTCATCCCGTTCGCCGCCGCGTGCAGCGCGCGCGCATAGAGCAGGCGCGTATCGTCGGGGATCTGTCTGAGTGCGCGCGCGTAGGCCGCCTGAGCGGCATCGTGCTGCTCGTGCCGGGCGAGCAATTCCGCTTCGAGCATGAACGCGTCGGCCAGCGGACCCAGTTGGTCGCCGACGCGCTGCTGCAACTCACGCGTCATGGTCAGCGCCTGTTCCGGCATGCCGAGCTCATCGGTCAGCACGGCGATGCGAACCTGGCTCGGAAACCAGTCCTCGTCATCGGTCGAAACCTGTTCGTACCAGCTCAGCGCCGCGGCTTTCTGATCGAGCATCTCGGCGAGCTGTCCGAGCAGATGGGCGCGCGCCGCCCGTTCGCTGCCGGGCCTGCTGCTGAGTTCGTCGTAGAGCGACTGGATCAGCCCCTTGTCATTGGCGCGCGCGACGTAGGCGGCCCGGGCGGCATAGCTGTAGTCATCCTGCGGACCATCGGCGAGCAGCTTTGCTGCACCCTTGTTGTCACCCTGCTGCCCGAGCATCAGCGCGTAGGCGGCGCGCAGCCGGATGTCCTTCGGTGCGCGCTGGATGGCCTGCTGATAGTCCCTTCCCGCGCGGGGCTTGTCCCCTTCGTCGAGCGCCAGCTGCGCCGACCACCCATAGGCGGCCGCGCTCGTGAACTTCTTCAGGGACGCGTCGGCGAGTTCGCGCGCATACGGCTTGGCCTCGAGCTTGAAGGCCAGCTGGCTCATCGCGATCCAGATGTCCTCGGGGGCTGCCGCCAACCGCGCCGGTGTCGCGAGCCGCTGCAGCAGGGTTGCCGCGGCAGCCTTGTCGGCCGCGCCGAGCAGTACCTGGCCGACCAGACGCCAGCCCTGCTGGTCGGGTACGGCGAGCAGCCTGGACAATGACAGGAATGCCGTATCGGGATCGCCGTCGCTGAGCGCCAGACTGGCTTCGACCTGGGTCTGGCCAGGATCGTCCGGTTTCAGTGCGCGCCAGCGGGCGAGCGAGGCGCGGGCCAGCGGCCAATCCTTGGCGGCCAGCGCGACGCGGGTCGCGTGCGCCGCAATCTGCGGGTCACCACCCAGCTCGGCCGCACGCGCGTAGCGCTTCGCCGAATCGGCCAGATCGGCCCTGCCGAGGGCGAATTCGCCGGCCAGCATCTGGGCCAGCTGATCCTGCTCCAGCGGGGTCGGCGCCACCTTGGTCTGGCCAGGCTGCATCGCCGTCCGGCGTACCGGTGTCGCCGTGCAGGCGGTCAGCAGCGCCACCGCAACGGCGGTCAGTACGGCTGGGAAAACAGCGCGATCAGCGCGAGATTTCATCCACATCCACCATCATCGATGCCGGCCGGTCGGGGCCGGCTTGCTTGATCTTGCCGGATCGCGACCGCACACTAGTCGCGATTTTGTGCGGCGCGGCAGCAGGACTGCCGCAATCCGGGCGGCAACGACCGCCCTCACGCGTCCAAGCTTAGCCGATTGTTGCCCGCGCGGCCCCGTCATCCATGGCATTGCTAGCCCTCGGTCTCAATCACGTCACGGCACCGCTGGACCTGCGCGAGAAGATCGCATTTGGTCCGGAACAGGCCCGTCCCGCGCTGGAAGAACTCGCCGCCCAGGCGGGCGTGCACGAAGCCCTGATCCTTTCCACCTGCAACCGGACCGAGCTCTACTGCTCCGTCGCGGACGGCGCGCAGGTCGTTCCGGTGGACTGGCTGCACCGCCACCACCAGCTGACCCTCGGACGGCTCGACGAGTTCCTCTACCGCCACGACGACGAGAACGCCGTACGCCACATGTTCCGCGTCGCGACCGGCCTGGACTCGCTGGTACTCGGCGAGCCGCAGATCCTGGGCCAGGTCAAGGACGCCTATCAGCTCGCACGCAGTGCACAGACCCTGAAGGCGCCCATGGAGCGGATGCTCCAGCACACTTTCGCCGTGGCCAAGCGCGTGCGCACCGACACCCGCATCGGCGCCAGCCCGGTATCGGTGGCGTACACGGCGGTGCGCCTCGCTGAACAGCGCTTCACCGACATCGCCGGCGCCTGCGTGATGTTGATCGGTGCCGGCGAAACGATAGAACTCGCCGCACGCCATCTGAGCGACGCCCGGGTGCGCCGGCTCATCGTCGCCAACCGCACGCTGGACAACGCGCAGAGCCTCGCCCAGCGCTGCGGCGGCTACGCGATCGCGCTGTCGGACATGCCCGCGCACCTGGCCGAGGCCGACATCGTGATCTCCTCGACGGCGAGCCGCGAACCGGTGCTGACCCGGGCCATGGTCGAAGCCGCGCTGAAACGCCGCCGGCGCAAGCCCATGTTCCTGGTCGACATCGCCGTGCCGCGTGACATCGAAGCCACCGTCGCCGACGTCGACGATGCGTATCTGTACACCATCGACGACCTGCGCCAGGTCATCGACGAAAACCTGCGCTCCCGCGAGGCCGCCGCGCGCGAAGCAGAGGCGATCATCGATCTGCAGGTCGAGCGCTACATGGCGTGGCGGCGGGCGCTGGAGCGCGGCAATCCGGTACAGGATCTGCGCCGCCAGGCAGAAACCGAGCGCGACGACGTACTCGCGCGTGCGACCGCCATGCTCGCGCGCGGTCGCCGGCCCGAAGAGGCCCTCGCCTATCTGGCGAATACGCTGACGAACAAGCTGCTCCACGCGCCGAGCGCCAACCTGCGTGCGGCCGCACTGCGTGGCGACGGCGAACTGATCCAGGCGGCGGCACGCCTGTTCGACCGCGCCGCCGCCAACGACGACAAGGACGTATGACACCGACCATCCGCCGCAAGCTCGAACAGCTGGCCGAACGCTTCGAAGAAGTCGGCGCGCTGCTCGCGCAACCCGACGCCGCGGCCGACAACCAGCGGTATCGCGCACTCAACCGCGAATATGCCCAGCTCGAACCGGTCGCCGCCGCACTCAAGGCCTATGACACCAACGCCAATGCACTCGCGGCGGCGCAGGCGCTGCTGAAAGACCCGGAAATGCGGGATCTCGCCGAAGCCGAGATCGCCGAGCTCGACGCCGCCCGCGCCGGGCTCGAGCAGGAATTGCAGCTGCTGCTGATTCCGAAGGATCCGCGCGACGACGCCAATCTGTTCCTCGAAGTGCGCGCCGGCACCGGCGGCGACGAAGCCGCGATCTTCGCCGGCGATCTGTTCCGCATGTACAGCCGCTACGCGGAGCGGCAACGCTGGAACGTCGAAGTGATCTCGTCCAATCCGGGCGAACACGGCGGTTACAAGGAAATCGTGGCGCGTGTCGAGGGCAAGGGCGCATTCGCGCGCCTCAAGTTCGAGTCGGGCACGCACCGCGTGCAACGCGTTCCGGCGACCGAGGCGCAGGGCCGCATCCACACCTCGGCAGCGACCGTCGCGATCCTGCCCGAGCTCGACGAAGTCGACGAGATCGAGATCCGCGATGCCGACGTGAAAGTCGACACGTTCCGTGCTTCGGGTGCCGGCGGACAGCACGTCAACAAGACCGACTCGGCAATACGCGTGACCCACCTGCCGACCGGCATCGTCGTCGAGTGCCAGGACGAACGCAGCCAGCACAAGAACCGCGCCCGCGCATTTTCGCTGTTGAAAGCCAGGCTCCTCGACAGCGAGCGGTCCAAGCAAGCCGCCGAGCAGGCCGAATCACGGCGGCTGCAGGTCGGATCCGGCGACCGCAGCCAGCGCATCCGCACCTACAATTTTCCACAAGGCCGCATCACGGACCACCGCGTGGAAGGACTCACGCTCTATCGCCTGCCCGAGATCATCGAGGGCGATCTCGACGAGCTGGTGCAGCGGCTTACCCAGGAAAACCAGGCCGATCTGCTGCAAGCGCTGACCCGCTCGGCCTGACCCATTGCCGGCAGCACAGCCCGGCCGGTCCCGGACCATGCTGGCCGCACCGACCGCCGTCGAACGGCCGCCCTGCGCTGTGCCCCGGGGCGAGCGCGCCGGTGCATCGCCCCTTCGCCCGCGAGCGTGTGTTCCCCGGCGTCGCGATGCCCATCGCGGCACGCCTCGACAGCGGCGGTGTGCACCGGCCCGACAACAACGGCCGGCCTGGCTCGCACGCTGGCCATGCCGTCGTCGCTGACGCGCACGATGGCAACTCTCTCGATGGTCCGTCGCTCCTGCGAAGCAGCAGCCCCGGGATCCGCGCGGCAGCGAGCGACTTCGCTGCGACCGTTCCGCATGGGCTCGCATCTGCAGGGACTGGCCATCCCGAGGTTTCTGCCATGCGCGCTCGCGTTTTCCTCTCCTGTCTGTTCGCGCTGACGGCCCCTGCCGCCCACGCCGCAGAGTCCTGGCTGCTCACCCTCGATCTCTGGGGCAATCCGAACTACCTCGCGCTCGAACTCGAACGCGACGGCAGCCAGCTCAGCGGGAGCCTGGCGCATGAAACGGTGAGCGGCGACATCCGTGGCGACCGCGTGCGCCTGACGGCGGTCGCCGCCGATGGCACACGCTGCACGTACGAAGGTCGCCGCGACGGCGACCGCCTGCAGGGCGAAGCCGATTGCCCGGACACGAATCATGCGAACCGTCGCGCGCAACATCGCTTCAGCGCACGGCGCCTGCCGGCACGGCCGGCCGGCGCGCCTCGTACCCACACATTCGAGCCCTCGGGCTATGCCAACACGTTTTCGGCCGAGCGCGAGCCGGTACTGACGATCTGGCCCGGCGACAGCGTGCGTACCAAGACGATCGATTCGGGCGGTGTGGACGAACACGGCAACACCGTCGCGCTGTACGGCAATCCGCAGACCGGGCCGTTCTACATTGCCGGCGCCGAACCCGGCGATACCCTCGCCGTGCACCTCACGCGACTGCGTCCGAATCGTGCCCATGCCGACAGTCTCGACGGCATTGTCGCGCGCGCGCTGACGCCGGCGCTGGCCACGGAAACGGCCGCGCTCGGCAAACCGGTGCGCTGGACGCTCGATCGCGAGCGCCACGTCGCGAGGCCGGCCACGGCGAGCGGCGCGCTGGCAACCTATGAAGTGCCGCTGAGACCGATGCTCGGCGGCCTCGCCGTCGCACCCGGGTTCGGGGCGGCACCGATGTCGACGGGCGACACCGGGCGCAATGGCGGCAATATGGATTTCAACGAAATTACCGAAGGAAGCATTGTCTACCTGCCCGTGTTCCAGCCCGGCGCCCTGCTCTATCTCGGCGACGCACACGCGCTGCAGGGCGACGGCGAGACCTCGCAGTTCGCACTGGAGACTTCGATGGATGTGGAGTTCCGCGTCGAACTCGTGCGCGGCAAGGCCATCCTGATGCCGCGCGTGGAATCCGCGCAGGCCATTTTCGTGCTTGGTCAGGCCGGCTCTCTGGACGATGCGCTGCGTGCCGCGACCGCAGGGCTGCTGCAGTGGCTGCGGCAGGACTACGCGCTCGATGCCGCACAGGCGGCGCAGGTGCTCGGCAGCAGCGTGCGCTATCGCGTCGCGAACCTCGCGGGCCGCAGCGTCGGCCTAGCCGCGTCAATCGACAAGGCGCACCTGGCAACACTCGCCGCGACGGCGAAACCGCCGGAATGAGCGAACTGGTGACGGGATCAACCGTCACGAATCTGTCACGTAGCACGCCTAGTCTGCGGCGCCGTGGCCGGTCGGGCCGCCTCGGTCCGGAGCCCCGCATGGTCCCCGTTCGCCCGTTCGCGACATTGATGCTCGCTGCGTTCGCGCTGGTCGCCAGCGCTGCGGAACCGTACCTCGAACTCGAACGCAGGTTGACGCCGGAGCAACTGCAGGAAACCGGTCTCGACAGACTGACGCCGCAACAACTCGCGCGCCTCAACCAGCTGCTGCGCGAGAAGCAGGAATCTTTGCCGGCGCGCCCCCCTGCCCGTACCGCCGACACGGACGCCGCGCCTCCGCGCGACGAACCCCACGCCGCGCCGATGGACCTGGAAATCCGCACGATACGGAGCCGCCTGCGCGGCACGGTGAGCGGCTGGGCACCCGGCTCCGAATTCCGCCTCGAGAACGGCCAGACCTGGAAAGTGCTCAAGGGCGAACTGACCCTGCGCAAACCGTTGGAGACGCCCGAGGTGCTCGTCGTGCCGGGCGTCGCCGGACGCTGGTTCCTGCAGGTCCACGAGGACTATCCGAAGGCCCGCGTGTACCGCACCGACTGAACGGCGTGACGCCGCTCAGCCGCGGTGCACGATCGACGCATTCAGTCCTTCCACGACGCGGCGGATGAAGGCCTGGTCGGGACTCGTCAGCGCCTGCGCTTCACCCGACGCCGTCTTCAGCAGGACGTGATACTTGGACTTCGCCGCCGCAACCAGAGCGATACCTCCAGCGGCGATGAGCGCACCGAACACGGCGAATCCCAGATGCGATCTCATGCTGCCGAGACAGAGCAGTGCGCCGATGACGAGCATGAGAACGGCAAATCCGAGCCTGGGCGGCTCGCGAAACATCTTCACGGAGGTAATTCCACTCATCGCGTAGGTCTGGGCCGGAACGATGAAGCGTGCATTGGTGATCGTCACGCCCGCTTCCCTGAAAAACTGTGTCTCTTGCACGGATGTCTCCCGTTTCGCGCGGCGACCCCGCGCCCGGGAAGTCACTGCCGCCAGGTCCGGGGACCTCTCACCTTGAGCCCCCGGCCAGCCACGCCGGGCCGCGGATGTTCGCCGTCACACGCAGACGCTATAGTCCCTGAGCGTCCGTGGGGCCACTTTGGGGATTTGTCCATGCTGCTTGCCGTCTCGCCGCGCGCGCTGCGCGCCTGCCTCGCGTTCGTGCTGCTGCTTTGCCTGCCTGCGGTCGCGTCAGCCCAATGTGTGAGCCTCACGACCCTGGGGTCCGCATCCACGCAGAGCTTCGACACGCTCGCGACGACGGGCACGACGAACAATCTGACAATCACGGGCTGGTTCCTGACCGAGTCCGGCGGCGGCGCGCGCGACAACGAACAGTACGCGGCCGACATCGGCGCTTCGAACGCAGGCGACACCTACAGCTACGGCGCAACCGCCACGACCGAGCGCGCGCTGGGCAGCCTGCGCAGCGGCACGCTGATCTCGCAATTCGGTGCCTGCTTCACCAACAACACCGGCACCACCATCGCCGCGCTCGACCTCTCCTATTTCGGCGAGGAATGGCGGCTCGGCACGGCCGCACGCACGGACCAGATCAATTTCGAGTACAGCACGAACGCGACCAGTCTGGTCACCGGCACCTGGACCGGCGTGGCCGCGCTGAATTTCGTGACGCCGAATACGGCCACGGCCGGGGCCAAGGATGGCAATGCCGCCGCGAACCGCACCGCATTGTCCGCCACCATTCCGAGCCTGAGCATCGCCAACGGCGCGACGTTCTGGATCCGCTGGCTGGACATCGACGCCTCCGGCGCCGATGACGGACTTGCGGTCGACGATTTCTCGCTGACCCCGCAGGGCGGCATCCCGCAACCCAACCTGGCGATCAACGATGTCTCGCTCAGCGAAGGCAACGCGGGCACGACCACATTCACGTTCACGGTCAGCCTGTCCGCGCCGGCCGGACCGGGCGGGGTCACGTTCGACATTGCGACGGCCGACGGGACGGCAGTGCAACCCGGCGACTACACCGCGCAATCGTTGACCGGGCAGACCATTCCGGCGGGCAGCAGCACGTATGCATTCAGCGTGCTCGTCAACGGCGATGCCGTGCCCGAAACCAACGAGACGTTCTTCGTCAACGTCACCAACATCACCGGCGCCATCCCCACGGACGCACAAGGCCAGGGAACCGTCGTCAATGACGATGCGGCACCGAACCTGAGCATCGACGACGTCACGCTCGACGAAGGCAATGCCGGCACGACGACATTCACCTTCACGGTGAGCCTGAGCGCCCCGGCAGGCCCGGGCGGCGTCACCTTCGACATCGCCACGGCGGACGGCACGGCGATCCAGCCGGGCGACTACGCGGCACAGTCGCTGACCGCACAGACCATTCCGGCGGGCAGCAGCACCTACGCGTTCACCGTGCTCGTCAATGGCGACGCGACACCGGAGAGCGACGAGAATTTCTTCGTCAACGTGACCAACGTCGTCAACGCAGTCGTCACCGATGCGCAGGGTTTCGGCGCGATCCGCAACGACGACATTGCCCGCATCCACGACGTACAGGGCAACGGTGCAGCAACCCCAATCCCGGGCGCCACCGTGACGGTGGAAGGCGTCGTTATCGGCGATTATCAGGCAGCAGGCCAGCTGCAGGGCTTCTTCCTGCAGGAAGAAGATGCTGAAGTCGACGCCGACCC
Organism: Rhodanobacteraceae bacterium; assembly: GCA_045864815.1. Taxonomy (GTDB): domain Bacteria; phylum Pseudomonadota; class Gammaproteobacteria; order Xanthomonadales; family Rhodanobacteraceae; genus Tahibacter. Next base: position 15,228 of record BTVG01000047.1, read on the forward strand.
GGCGACCTCCGAAGGCGTGTTCGTGTTCTGCGGCGCCTGCGCGACAGCGGTGGCCGAAGGCCAGCGTGTACGCGCCACGGGCAGCGTGTCCGAATCGGCCGGCCTCACACAGATCAACGCCAATGCAGCGGGCAACGTCGTCGTGACCGATGCCGGCAATCACCTCGCCGAGGTCACCCCGGCGCCGGTCGACCTGCCCGTCATCGGCGTCATCGAGGATTTCTACGAAGCGCGCGAAGGCATGCGCGTGACCTTCGTCGACACGCTGACCGTGGCCGACTACTTCGAGCTCGGACGTTACGGTCAGATCGTGCTGACCGAAGGCGGCCGCGCGACGACGTTCACGCAGACCACGCCGCCGAGCGTGGCCGGTTTCGCCGCACACGAAGACGCGGTCGCGCGGCGGCAGGTGCTGCTCGACGACACCGACAACGCTCAGCAGACCTTCCTGCTGCAGCCCGACGGTTCGCAGTTCGTGTATCACCCGCGCGCGAACGGCGGATTCTCGGTGGGGACGCAGGGCGTGGACTTTTTCCGCGGTGGCGATGTCGTGAACGGGCTCACCGGCGTGCTGGATTTCGCCAGCCCGGGCTCGGGTGCGGCAAGCTGGCGCGTACGCCCGACGGCGGCCGCCCCGGCGACCTTCACCGTCGCGAATCCACGTCCGGCAACGCCGCCGGCCGTGAGCGGCGCGATCCGGGTCGCCAGCGCCAACCTGCTCAATTACTTCACGACGATCGACACCACGCCCAGCAACAGCAGCGGCCCGTGCGGCCCTTCCGCTACGCTGGATTGCCGCGGCGCCGACAGCGCGGCCGAACTCAATCGCCAGCGCGAACGCACGTCCATTCTCGCCTGCGCCCTCGATGCGGACATCATCGGTTACGTCGAACTGGAGAACGTTGCCGCGAACGTCGCCATCAGCGACCTGCTCGGCGCCATCAACGCGCGCTGCGGCGGCGCCCAGCCGTATGCGTTCGTCGATACTGGCGGTACGCTCGGCACTGACGCGGTTCGCGTGCAGATCGTCTATCGCACCGGGGTCGTGTCACCGGTCGGCGCACCCCTGGCCGATCTGGATCCGGTGCACAACCGTCCGCCGACCGCACAGACCTTCGATGTGGTCGATGCGACCAACCCCGCCTTCGGCCAGCGCTTCACCGTCGTCGTGAATCACCTGCGTGCCAAAGGTTGCAGTGGATCCGCCACGGGCGGCGATGCCGACGCAGGTGACGGCCAGGGCTGCTTCGCGGCCACCCGCACCACGCAGGCAACGCGCACTCTGAGCTGGATCAACGGCACCGTGCTGCCCGCAGCCGGCGATCCCGACGTGCTGCTGCTCGGCGATTTCAACGCCTACGCGCAGGAGCCGCCGGTCACCACAATCACCGCGGCCGGCTACAGCGACCTCGCCGCCAGCTTCGACGGAGCCAACAGCTATTCCTACGTGTTCGACGGCCAGCTCGGCCATCTCGACTACGCCTTCGCATCGACATCGTTCGCGACACAGATCACCGACGCGCGTGCCTGGCACGTCAACGCGGACGAGGTGCCGCTGCTGGACTACAGCGACGAGGTCGCCGATGTCGGCGAGTCGAGCTTCGAGGAAAAGCCCGATGGCTCCGCGCTGGTTCCGCCGCGCGTCGTGTTCGAGCCAGCCTCGCCGTATCGCGCCGGCGATCACGACCCCATCATCGTCGGCGTGTTCCCGGTCGCCGACGTGAGCATCACGCTCGACGATACGGCCGATCCGGTTGTCGCGGGCGGCAACCTGGCCTACGAAGTCGGCATCAGCAACGCCGGTCCCGACAGCGCCAGCACCGTGAGCTGGAGCGACACCCTGCCGGCCGGAACGACCTTCGTGTCGATCGCTACCGTCGCGCCGGGCTGGTCGTGCACGACCCCGGCGGTGGGTGCGGGCGGCACCGTCAACTGCAGCGCAGCGAACTTGGCCGTCGGCAACGCTTTGTTCACCCTGACGGTGGCGGTGGATCCCGCAATTGCCGCCGGCACGGTACTGAGCAATACGGCGACCGTGACCGCGGCGACCGGTGATCCGGCCCCGGCGAACAACACCGATACCGAGACCACGACCGTCGGCGTCTCGGCCGATGTCGGCGTGACCAATGTCGCTTCGACCCCGAGTGCGATCAATGGCGATCCGATCAGCTACACCATCACGGTCTCGAATGCGGGTCCAAGCGACGCCACGTCGGTTGCACTGAGCAACGCGATTCCGGCCAACACGACGTTCACGTCACTGGTCGCGCCCGGCGGCTGGAGCTGCAGCACTCCGGCCGTGGGCGGTACCGGGACAGTGACCTGCTCGATCACGAGCCTGGCCGCCGGCGCGAGCGCGGTATTCACGCTCACGGTCACGGTCGACGCGGCCGCACCGCCGACGATGATCGTGGACACTGCCGGCGTCACGAGCACGACCCCCGATCCGACGCCGGGCAACCAGGCGGCCACCGCCTCGACGTCGACGCCGGTATCGCTGCAGTCGTTCCGCATCGACTGACCCATCGCAGGTCCGCGGTCTTGCGACCGCGGGCTCGACCGGGACGCTGTCCATCACGGCAGGCGCGGCGGCGGCCTGCCGGGGCGTGTCGGAATCCGCGGGGGCTTACACCGGTCGGAACCGCAGCACGAATCCCGGCATGTCGGCGGCCGCCGTCAACGTGATGCCATAGCGCCGCAACACAGTCGCCGACATCGCGTCGGCGACATGGGCTTGCGATGCAGCCGTCAGCACGGCCACGACCTGTGCGCAGCGCGCCACCGCATCCGACGGCGGATCGGCCGCCTGAAGCCGCAGACTCAGGCAGGGTGCGTCCCCGCCGCTCGTGATAGTCAGGTGAAGCGTGCTGCCGCGGCCGCCCGCGTCCGCGCAGCGCGATGCGAGCTCACCGAGCAGGCGCAGCAGGTCGCGCATGTCCCCGGCGACGAACACCGGCCCGGAGGTTGCTGTCACGTCGAGCGTCGCGCCCGCCGCGCGCAACCGTGGGGCTGATTTGATCGGAAACATGTCGAGCAGGCTTGCGAGGTCGACGGCCTGTTCCGGGCGTGGGCGCAGCACGAGCAGATCGGCCGTGTCGTCGAGCAGCTGGGTCAGACATTCGATCTGGCGCTGCATCAGCGCGTAGAGCTCCGGCTGCTGGGCAGGGCCGGCACGACCGGTCTGCAGCAGCGAAACCGCCATGGCCAGCGGCGACAACGGCCCGCGCAGGTCGTGAGCCAGATGTGCCAGCCAGGGCGTGCTGACGACCGGGTCGCCCGTTTCGCGCTCGTCGTTCGCCTCGCGGCCCATGTCGCTGCCCCTTCGTGTGTGCCGGTCCACCCGTCCCGGCCTCCACTCTAGGGGCTCGTACGTGTGCACCGCGTCAGCGCCCGGGGCGCGCGACATATGCTTCTGCACGCCACGCACACCTGCAATGCGCTACAGAGTCCACCTTCCTGTCGGGAGAGGAACCCATGACCGTTCGCCGTGAGGCTTCTCGCACGGAGGCCGGCGCCGTGCCGGCCGCAGCGATTCCACCCGCAGCGCGGCTGCCCGAGCTGCTGCGCGTGCTCCAGGCCGTGCGCGACGGCGACTTCAGCGAGGGGCTGCCGCGTGATTGGGACGGACTGGAGGGCAAGCTGGCCGATACCCTCAACGACATCATCTTCAATAACCGCCGGCTCGCCGAAGAGCTGGCGCGCGTGGGTGACCTTGTGGGCAAGCGCGGCCGCACGCGCGAACGCGTCGCCGGCGCGAGCCGCCGCGGCGCCTGGGGCGCGATGGAACATTCGGTCAACACGCTCTGCGACGACCTGCTGTGGCCGACGGAGCGCATGACGCGTTCGATTTCCGCGGTCGCCCGCGGCGACCTCACGCGCATGATCGAGCTCGAAGTGGACGGCCGGCCGCTGCAGGGCGAATTCCTGCGTTCGGCGACATTAGTCAACGCGATGATCGAGCAGATGAGCGTGTTCAGCTCCGAGGTCACGCGCGTGTCGCGCGAAGTCGGTACCGCGGGCAAGCTGGGCGGACAGGCACAGGTCAAGGGCGTCTCCGGTGTCTGGAAGGAACTGACCGAATCCGTCAACCAGATGGCGTCGAACCTGACGGCGCAGGTGCGCAACATCGCCGAAGTGACCATCGCCGTCGCGAGCGGCGATCTCTCGCGCAAGATCACCGTCGACGTGCGCGGCGAGATCCTGCAGCTGAAAGAGGCCATCAACACCATGGTGGACCAGCTGCGCGGCTTCGCCTCCGAAGTCACGCGCGTGGCGCGCGAGGTCGGCACCGACGGCAAGCTCGGCGGACAGGCCATCGTTCCCGGTGTCGCCGGCACCTGGAAAGACCTGACTGACTCGGTCAACGCAATGGCCACAAACCTGACCTCGCAGGTGCGCAACATCGCCGAGGTGACCACGGCGGTCGCGCGCGGCGACCTGTCGCGCAAGATCACCGTCGACGTCAAGGGAGAGATCCTGGAACTCAAGAACACCATCAACACGATGGTCGACCAGCTCAATGGCTTCGCTGCGGAAGTGACGCGCGTCGCGCGCGAAGTCGGCACCGAAGGCAAGCTCGGCGGCCAGGCCGAGGTCAAGGGCGTGTCGGGCGTCTGGAAGGACCTGACCGACAACGTCAATTCGATGGCGTCCAACCTGACCGGCCAGGTCCGCAACGTGGCCGAAGTCGCGACGGCGATCGCGACCGGTGATCTCTCGCGCAAGATCACCGTCGACGTGCGCGGTGAGTTCCTGGAGCTCAAGGAAACGCTGAACACGATGATCGAGCAGTTGCGCTCGTTCGCGTCCGAAGTCACACGCGTGGCGCGCGAGGTCGGCACCGAGGGCAAGCTCGGCGGACAGGCCCAGGTGCCTGGCGTGGCCGGTACCTGGAAGGACCTGACCGACAACGTCAACTCGATGGCGTCCAACCTCACCGCTCAGGTGCGCAACATCGCCGAGGTGACCACCGCGGTCGCGCGCGGCGACCTCTCGCGCAAGATCGCCGTCGACGTGAAAGGCGAGATTCTCGAACTCAAGGACACCATCAACACGATGGTGGACCAGCTCAACGGCTTTGCCGCGGAAGTCACGCGCGTCGCGCGCGAGGTCGGCACCGAGGGCAAGCTCGGCGGACAGGCCACGGTCCCCGGCGTCGCCGGCACCTGGAAGGACCTGACCGACTCGGTCAACGCGATGGCCACGAACCTGACCGTGCAGGTGCGCAACATCGCCGAGGTGACGACCGCGGTCGCGCGCGGCGACCTGTCGCGCAAGATCGCCGTCGACGTGAAGGGCGAAATCCTCGAGCTCAAGAACACCATCAACACCATGGTCGACCAGCTCAACGGCTTCGCCGCCGAAGTCACGCGCGTCGCGCGCGAAGTCGGCACCGAGGGCAAGCTCGGTGGACAGGCCGACGTGAAGGGCGTATCGGGGGTCTGGAAGGACCTGACCGACAACGTCAATTCAATGGCGTCCAATCTCACCGGGCAGGTGCGCAACATCGCCGAGGTGACTACGGCCGTGGCGCGCGGCGATCTGTCGCGCAAGATCGCCGTCGACGTGCGCGGCGAAATCCTCGAGCTGAAGAACACCGTCAACTCGATGGTCGATCAGCTCTCGTCGTTCGCGGCGGAAGTGACGCGCGTGGCGCGCGAAGTCGGCACCGAGGGCAAGCTCGGCGGCCAGGCTGACGTGCGCGGCGTCGCGGGCACCTGGAAGGACCTTACCGACAACGTGAATTTCATGGCCGGCAATCTCACCGGCCAGGTGCGCAACATCGCCGCGGTCACGACCGCGGTCGCGAACGGCGACTTCACCAAGAAGATCACCGTCGAGGTGCGCGGCGAAATCCTCGAG
>BTVG01000048.1:0-20697 GCA_045864815.1 Rhodanobacteraceae bacterium
CTTGGCCAGCAACGTCTTCCAGCTCTCCGCATTCCGCCGCATGCGCTTGCCTGCCATGTCGCTCTCCCGCTCTGTGATCTGCGGCAGATTCTCCGCGCGACGGGAGCTGAGGGAAGGACGGTGCTCTGTTAACGCTTACGGTTGGGGCGACGTGTACGGGGGCATGCGGGGCGCTGTGGTCCACAATTCTTGCAGTGCGGAAAGCAACAGACGTCGGATTGGATTGGCCGTGTCAGCGGGTTCCGCGTTCGGGCCATCTCGGGGAGGCTATGGGCTGGGTTCCGCTGGTGTTCGCGATGATCGTGAACGCGATCGTGCATCAGGGCCGTTGCGCGAACCTCTGGCCAGGTCTGTCGACGTATACCCGCCCCGGTTATTGCGATTGCTGCAGGTCAATACCGCAGCTGCTCAGGACTGGCTACGTAACCAGATGCGGTTCCATCCGGTAGCGGAGTTTGATGCTGTTTACCATGAGTCGGCGGCCCGGGAGATTGCGGCGCAGCCGATCGCGTCGGCTGGTTTGTCTGGAGGTGAACCTGCCCCCGTCGTGAGGCCTTCGCTAGATGGCGAAAATGGAAGTTCGAACTTCCAACTATCTCCGGTAAAGTTGTGAAGACGAAGAGATGGTGCAGTTTGGCGCAGTAACGTGAATGTACTAACAGTAAAAGCGGAGGTAGTTATGCAAGTTCCAGACGCACTGAAATGGCTCGTTGGCGTAGCGGTTAGCGCGTTTCTCGTCGGTTTCGGCGCTTACAGGTATCTGAAGGACTACAACGCTGAACTAACGGCTTCAATTGAAAAGCAGGTGAAGGAGCGAGTCGAAAAGACGTGGGACGAGAAATTAGGTGGCATTGCGCAACGCACTAGCATCCCAGTCGGTACGATCGTTGCGTCAACACACCCGCTTGATCGGCTCAAAGCTGCGAACGGCGCGGTTGTTTCCGACTGGGTTCCGTGTGACGGCCGAGATTCGCCTGAAAATAGCGCGTACAGGCGACACATTGACACGAAAGTTCCAGATCTTCGAGGGCAGTTCTTGCGTGGGGCAAACGTGATGATGGACGGATCTCCGAAGGCAATTAGTAGTCGACTCGATCCCGATGGAACCCTGATTGGCGAGTATCAGTCGGATACGTTCTTGTCGCACAACCATGAGGGCAATGTCCTAACTTGGCCGCATGAGGGAGGAGGGGGGCCAGACGTAATCGGAGTTCTGATTCCCGAAACCAGGAGAAATGGCGGCAAGGCTAAGTTCTCCGTTCCCAACGATGGTGGAAATGAGACGCGGCCTAAGAACATCGCGGTCGCTTTCTACGTTAAGGTGAATTAGGAGCGGAGTCAGGTTCACTTACTCAGTATGCAGGAAGTCAACCTGACCCCATTTCATGGACCTTCTCGCAACTCAACAGTTGCGGGCGCTTCCAAGCGCGCCTGCACGTCAGGTCCCCGGAATCCCCTTCGTAAGCTGTAGATCATCTCCGTATAGCGCGAGTGCTGAAAACGTCATCAGCCAGACAACCAAAACAGCCCGGGCCACGTTGATAAACCAGTCGCTCTCCGGTTCGCGACGATCTCTTGCATGTTGGTTTGCAGCCTGATCTGCGGCACGCGCCTCGGTCTCATGGCCTTTGATCATGCGTTCCTCGCGAAACTTGGTCCGCGTGTCGACGCATCGCCACAGCTTGAACGTGGCGTCATCGCCGATTTCGCCTTCAATCTCCAGGCTGCGCTGCCGCAGGCAGATCTTCGCGCTCGATGTCGATTGCAAATCCACCAACATGGCGAACATCGCAAACAGGCCTGTGACCCCGATTAGCAAGGTGAGCACTGCACTGAGCACGGTGCTGATTCTTACCAGGACGTTCAGCGCCACCACCATGGTGAGCAGCAAAGAGAACAAGCGGATGATCCTGGTGAACTCGTCCTGCGCCATCTGGTCGCGCGTCAGATAGCCGGCATGGCATAGCTTGTATTCCTCGAGTAGGAGATCGCGCCGTTCTTTTTCGACCGGTATTTTGCTCATGGTTTCTAAGCCGTGTGCGGAACTGGAAAAGAATGGTCAAGCGTTGTCCGGTGCCCATGGCATGGGGCGCGGAGGTCTGCGGCGCTCGCTCCGAGCACGCCACGAGAATGCAAGGTCACGGTGTCGCTCGTCAAGAAACTATCGCAGCTCGATCCCGCAGAGTTTCAGCTTGCAGTCCGAGCGCCCGCCGACTTCCAGCCGTAGCCATCGCGAGCCTTTGACTGGCGAGCCGTCCATCGACACATCGATGTTGTCGAAGTTACCGTCCATGATCCGATGCCGATCCGGGCGTGCCGTCGGGTTTCGGATCGATGGGATGACTGTGCACGAGGTCGCTGCGGAGGCGGCAGAGGTGGTCCTGACGAACCCGTTGCAAGACGTCTGGTGAAATGAAGAAGGGTGCCGATGCTCCTTTGCAAGCATTCCTCAGTGGGTCGTCGCCCGCCCCGCCGAACACACCGGCTCACCCGCCGCACAAAACATCGCTCGCGCCGCACAAACAGTCCCGGCAGCGCTGCGAAATGTCCTGACCTCCGCGCAAAATGTCGCAGCCTCCGCGCGAAATGTTCCGCGCGCGGGACAATCAGCCTCGACATCGGCACTTCTTTCGCGGAGCGCGACGTTCCACGTGCGGAGCGCGGCGGAAAACGCACCGCTTGCGACACAAAAAGGGTGGCGCGCGGCGGAGAAAGTGCGGCCTTCCGCGCGAAACGCGTCGCGGATCGCGCGGATCGCGCGGCTGTCGGAACAGAAAGCGTCGCGTGCGGGACAAAAAGCGTCGCGTGTGGGACAAAAAGCGTCGCGGGCGGGACAAAAAGCGCGGCGTGCGAGGTGCAGAGTCTGTAAGCCCGACAACGTGTCGGTCTGCGGCGACGCTCTGTGCCCGCACGGAGGCCGGATAGATGCGCGTCCGCCCATCGGTACTGCGACGAAGACCGTTCCGCGCGAAACCCGTCCGGAACGCCGGAGCGGCACTGCGCCGCTCCGGCACGTGCAACGCTACGGTCCTTTCTGCGCTCGGGCTTCCAGCAGCCCGCGTACATCGCGCGAGAGGATGGCGACGGCTTCGAGGATGCCGCCGTGCGAGCGCGAGCCCGGCGACTCGAGATCGGCCGTCGCAATGGTTTCGCTGAGCTCCTGAATCGCGGCCAGGCGATTCATGATCTCCTCATCCAGCGCCTCGCGCTGCTCGCGGGAATCGAGGATGTACGCGAACATCACCGGATGATCGCCGCGATGGTCGCGGCGCAATGCATAGAACGAACCGTGTGCGGTCATGGCGTGCGCCTCCCGGAAAAGGGAACGACGCCGCCATTGCGGACATGACAATAAGGACGCGGCTCAGTGCCGCCCACTGCAAACCGAATTTCCATGACAACTCCCTTTGCGTGGAGTCGCCACCCGAAACCACACGCAGGGTGGCGAACGGTGTGCGGGCTGGCAGGACCGGGCACAGGCACCGGCGAGCCTTGCGGCTCCCCGCACACCGCCGCCAGAAATCGGCAGACCACGCCGCAGGAATTTCGGGCGTAAAAAAACGCCGACGTTCGGTGCGGCGCTGTGTGCGCCTGTGATGTTTCGAGCTGCCAGACCCGGTTGCCGAATTGGCGGCAACGGCCGCATTCTTCACTTGTGTGCCTGCAGCGTCAAGCGGCAATGGCGCGCTGACGTTGCGAGTCGGCTCGTTGCTGCGCGAGACGACAGGGGCGGGTGCAACCGACACCGGCCGCGTATCGGCCTGCACGGCGCGGAATCAGGTCGGCTTCGACAGCACCGGCCCTGGCTTGAGTGACCGGTCGTGATACTCGACGCGATCCGTCCCGTACAGTTCCCGATCGGCGGCGCCGGTATCGCGCAGCCGGCGCACGTGCACCTTCATGCCGGGCGGCCGCAGCATGCCCTGTGCCTCGCCGGGCTTGCCCGTCAGCCAGCGCAGCCGGTCTTCCGCGCGCACGATCACGGGCACGCGGCTGCCGTCATACGGAAAGAACGACATCACGCGGTAGAACACGCCGAAGGAATACACCGGTGCGCGACCCTCCACACGCACGATGGACTGCAGTCCGGCGAAGGTGACCGGCCCCAACTCCGGCGACAGGGCCATGCGGCTGCACGAGGCCGTCGCCGTCCAGCCGCTGGCGGGAATCAGGCAGCGCTGCGACGGCTGCTGCGTGGACCAGATCTCGTGCAGCATCGATGAGGCCGGCGCGAGTTCGCCATCCAGCAAGGCGTAGCGCCGGGCGACCGAACGGCGTTCCGCCGCCGCCGCCCAGGCCGGCACCAGGCCCCACACCGCCGGCACCAGGTCCATGCCGCCGGCGCTCGCAATCACGATGCGCGCGCGCTGCAAGGGCCTGACGTGCCGCGGCGCGGCGGGTGGCTGCAGGTAGGCGATCACGGCGTCCCACAGCCGCGTGGTGGCGGCCGGGTCGTTCGGGGGTGGCGGGTTGAGCCAGAAGGAATCCACGGTGGCGAGTACGTACGAATGTACGGAGTGGCGATGTTACACCCGATGCCGTCTCAGCGAATGTGACAAGTCGTTGCCGGCGGCTATGCTGAGCGCGCCTGCGGTCCGTCAACGGAGGGCGTCATGTGCTATTCGGCCATGGTCTGGGCCTCGTATTCGCGGTTCGTCTCGGCCTTCCGCGCCGACATCTCCATCCACGACTTCGTCCGCATCTACCTGCAGCGCGACGCCGGTAAGCCCGTGGCCATTCCCCGCGCGATGGACGATGCCTTCGCCCGTCCGCGCACGCCGGAAGACTTCGAGATCTTGCGCTGCATCAACCGGCACCGCGCGCGGCAGGCCGAGAAATTCGAGGCCGAACGCACGGCGCAGCGCGCGCGCCTGGACAAGGCCCGCGCCAGCCTGCAGGCCAAGCCCACGAAGAAGGCCGAGAACGACGCCCGCATCGCCGCCAGCAAGCTGTCGAAAGCGGAACACGATCTGGCCGACCTGCAGCGCACCACGCCCTTGCCCCGCGACCAGCGCATCTTTCCGAAGACCTATGCGCCCGTGATGATTGCCGTCGACGGCCGCCGCACCGTCGTGCCCATGCGCTATCTGATCCGCCCCGCCGGCTTTCCACCGTCGTTCGACACGACCCACCACGGCGCCTACAACGCGCGCCGCGACAACCTGCAGAAATTCTGGCGCCACCAGTTCACCCACACACATGGCGTGGTCGTGCTGCAGACCTTCTACGAATGGGTGGAACGCACGCGCGACGACGGAACCACCGTCAAGCAGGAACTGGAATTCGATCCCCAGGGCATGGACGACATGGTCGCCGCCTGCATCTGGTCACGCTGGACCGGAAGCGACGGCGAGATTCTGGATTCCTTCGCCCTGATCACCGACGACCCGCCGCCCGAAGTGGCCGCCGCCGGCCACGACCGCTGCATCATCCCGCTGCGCGCGCAGCACATCGATGCGTGGCTGAATCCGACACCCGGGGACTATGGGGCGATGCAGGCGATTCTGGAGGATAGGGAGCGGCCGTATTACGAGCATCGGGTGGCGGCGTAGGTGGTGCATGGGGTCGTGCGTGCGGGCGGTGATTACCTTTGGGCCGTGTGGCTACAAGTGGATATGGTTGCCCGCCGGCACGTACGCGGGTAGCTTGGCGGCTGTATCGGTCAGGGCTTCTTGCAGCAGGTGCAGGTAGCGCCACCGGTCGTCGTCCAGGAAGCACAGCAGGCGATTGTTACCGCGCTGCACCACATGTTGCGGCATCCCAGGCAGGTCGAGTCGAGGGAGGCGGGCAATGCGATGAGCGTCGCCGCAGCCGCTGAAAATGGAATGCGCCGATCGCTGATTCCTAGGTCAGAAACTTCTGGCCAGCGCCGCCGAAGTGAACCTGACCCGTTAGCCATGCCGTCAGGTGGACATCGTGGTGATAGGTGAGGTCGAATACGTCTGATGGACCACTGGCGGAAATGAACCTGACCCAGTTGGCCCTATGCCAGGCGAGTCGAGGGGGGGTACATGCGACGGGTTTCATTGCAGGTGTCAGCAGAGAACGGAGGAATCGCTGACTCGAGTGTCAGAGACGTCTGGCCAGCCTTGGTGGAGGCGAGTTGGGCTGCGTTGGCGGCGGTCGACCCGTTTCTGCGACCATCGATTCGTCGGCATCTACACAGCATTCTGGGATTACTGCTCGTTGCCGCGTCGACGGCTGCGTCAGCGCAATTGAAGCTTCTCGATGCCGAGAATCTCGGTGAAGCCGCTGGCGTGGTCTATATGGACGATCTCATGCGCGAGACCACGCGTATGGCGTGCGGCAAGGATTTTCCTGACTACATCGTCCAGTTCGATGCCGCGTATTTCGAATGGCGCCGGGCGAATGACGACGAAATCAGCGCCGCGGCCAAGGCAAACGCAGGACTCGATGCCCATCAGCGCGCAACGTTGGACAACATGGGGAATAGCGCCGCGAAGGCCATGCTGGACACGCTGCGTGCCGGTGGAGAGCTGGAAACCTATTGCACAAATTCCGTGCTTGCAATGCGCAATGGAGACATGGCCGTTGCCAAGCGAACACCGAAAGCATCGGCGTTTCTCAAGGATTATCTTGCGGCGCATCCGCGTACGCCAGAAGAGACCAAGCGACGAGATTTCCTGCGCGGCTGCGAAGCGCAGTCTCTCAGGAAGGGGATGCTTCTTGACGACGCTCGCTTCGTTTGTGGGTGTCTCGTCGATGTGCATGAAACGCAATTGACCGTCGCGGAGCGCGCCGAATACGACGCACTGGCGCGAGCGCGGAAGCCGGCGGCCGAGCTCGCACAGCTGCCGTATATGCAGCGCATCGCCCCCGACATTAAGCGTTGCATCGCGGGACAGTGAGGTGCGAGGGGAATGCGTGGTCGCTTAGTCGTCCTGTCGATGTGATGGCATGGTGGCCGGGACGGTCACCTATCGGATGGCCTTCGTTCCCGAGGTAACACCCGTACGAAGGCACGCCTGTTCCGGTGGTGGTGCGAGTCGAAGACCACGCGCGCTGGTTGCGCTGGTCGTCGTCTACAGTCTGCTGACCTCAGATCGGATTTGCCGCGATCGCGCACCGCTAAGCCGGCTTTGTTCAATGACTCGCGGGCCACACATCGCGCCGATCACAGAAACGCCCAGGTGACAACAACTTCTCTACACGTGAGAGGAAGTGCGCGTTGGCGACACTGAGTTGCGACGCGACATCCGTCGCCCATCAGGGAGTTCGGACCAATGGCGCTCTATTATTCTGTTGGCGGCAACCTGCTGCGTCCTGAGGAGGTGCGCAAGCACGGTGACAAGATCGACTCGTTTGAAGCCGAAAAAAAAGATACCGACAGCGGAAACCTTACGTTTTCGGCGGAGAAGCACGTATTCGGTTTCTCTCTCGCGGCCAACGCGCCGGTAGTCGCGTTCGAGCCAATCGGCCTGGGAAAACCGCTGACGATCCGCCTGGTTTCCGTCTATCCCGGCGACTTACCTCCAAAGTCCGGGGTCTTTGGAAAGGAGCGCGGTGCGCTCGTGACCTCGGCAGTGAAGAGCTGGCAAACCTTCGATGCACAACCCCGCGCGCTTAACGCGCTGAAGAAATCAGTCAAACGGTTCCAATCGATTTCTGTGCCGGCTGCTACCGAAGAAGGAACATGGATCGTGTTCTACTCGCCAGCGCTCGTCGACCGTTCGCTAACGCTTACCGTCGAATTGGCAATCGACGATATCGACGAGGACTTGCTCACGTCTATCGGCAGCATCTTCAAAAGTGCCGCCGGGCTCCCAATCTTTGCGATGGCCTCACCCTACTTGCTGGCCGCTGACGCGCTGTTCAAACTCGGTGGAAAAGTCGCAAACGGCCTGTATGACGGAAAGGCTGAGTTTCAGGGCACGGAAGTGATCTCTTTCGATGTCGGCGGCGAGAGAACGGCTGTCGCTGGCTATGCCGTTCTCACGCGCTCTGACTTCGATGAGGCCACGTTGGAGAGCTATTCTGTCGGTAAGGCCGGAATACTTCAGGACACTCAAGGAAAAGCTTACGACGGGAAAATTCCCTACGCCGTCATCGCCCTTGACGGACGAGCCGATACGAAGCTCGAAGCGTTCAAGAGCACTGCTGCCAGCGCCGCGTTGATGCAACGTTTCTACGACGTTCGCCCCGACGGCCAAACCAATGCTACGGCACTGACCGAAGCCCTCTCTCTGTACAACGATTTCCGCTTCCGAGCCGAGGCTATCGACGTTATCACCGCGCTGAAAGACCAGAAGCTGTCGGAGAACGAGCGAAAGGCGCTGGAAGAGAAGCTCGAAGCCATCAAGAAGAACATCAAGAACACGCTCTTTGAGCCAAAGCAAGAATGATGCAGCCCGCATGATCTGCCACTTGGGCGAAGGCTGCGAAATCGGACGCTTCCCCGCCGTACGCGGTTCATCACACCGGAACGGAGTTCGTCATGAAAAAAGCTCATCGCGGAATCGTGCGGGTGATTCCGTTATCCAATAGTCGCCCTGGTTCGACGGCAGGCCGCACCGCATGGGTGCCCGGACGTGCGGCGGTCCCTACCGGATCGGCTTGAGAGGTGTTGACCTTTCCGGAGGGTAGAATCGAAACTGCTGAGAGTAGGCGTCAGGTGGACATATCTCTGCCGCTGTCGAGAAGCCGGTCGTATGAGGCGATATCAAGGCGGAGCGTACTGGAGCGTCTTACGCGCTCTCGTGCCGCGATTTCGGTACTTTCTCTGCGGCCAGAAAATACCAGAAATCGAAAGCTCCAAATCTGCGGCGTCTTTGAGTGAATGTTGTCGCACGAGACTATGCGTGACGCTGCCTCAGCAACAGCCGTTGTTGCTTGATACTCTCCAACGTAGGGGCTTCTCAGATGGTTGTTGCTAGGTCTGGCGGAGAAGCGCCTCGATGGGCCAATTGACTTGACAAGATCATCAACGAATCTGTTGGTCGGTGCATCTGACACGGGGCCTAGAACGACGAAAATTATCTCCATTGGTCCAGTTACACCGTGGGGACTAACGACCGCGAAATGGAGTGGGAAGACTTCAGGCAGTTTGTGCGCTGGCACTATCAGTGGCCGATAGCCAAAGAGTCCACGAAGGAGCGACTGGTAGGCGGACAGGTACAGAAACACTTCGCTCGTAGTAGTTTGTCGTTGAAGAAGTATGCGAAGTACGTTACGTGCAGTTTCAACTTCCGGACCGTCGCCATAACTGATGTTTGTGAGTGGCAGCCCGCTTAGTCGATCCGGAGCCGTAGCTGAAACGATTTGCTCGGTTACCCACTGTAGACCGCGCTCTGTGGTTGCTGCCTTCACGTCAGCGAGCATTGGAGAGAATCTGGCAACCTCGCTGGCTTTGACGTTGTGCCAAATAGGTAGCAGGCGCCGGCTCTCGGTACTAAGAGAGACTAGTGCAGCCAGTTCGCGTTTGGGCCAGCTTTTTTCGAAGAAGCTTCTGCTCAGAATTGCAATGCCGTGAGAACTGGCATTAAGGCCACTGTCAATCGATGCGCGTAGCGAGTCTCCTAGCTTCAGCGTGAATTCGTCGTACCAGACGTTGAATTTTGCTGTCTTGAGGAAGTGGGCTAGTGGGCGAGCAACTAAGTCTTTGTCTTCGCTTGCGTGGCAAATAAAGTAGTCATAGTGCACTCGACACTTCCCCCAAAGAAATAGAGTTGATCGATCGTTGTCTTTGCGGCCAGCTCCCAGGATCAAGGACAGCGACTCAAGGAGCTCTAGTCATACGGCATTCGTCGACACAATGTGTCGCTTCCGAGATATATCTCTCAGAGGCAAGTGGTCGCGCGGGATCCAGAGCGATTCGGAGGATCGGGGTCAGGTTCACTTACTGCGGTGTGTGTCGGTGCCAGGTCGGTGGGCGGGGCGGATTCCGGCGAATCGGCGTGTTCGGGCTTCCACCATGGCGCGAAAGTCATCGCGGCCCAAGGCCCGCTGTTGCTGCAGATAGTCGCGGATCGCTTGTAGATCGTCGTCGGAAATGGCTTCGGCAAGCAGCGAGCGATAGGCGTTGCCGCGCTCCTCGCGTGAGTTGCCCAGTTCGGCGTACGTGCGATGAGGCGACAGCAGGGGATCGTTGCCGCGTCCGCAGAGCGATGCGCAGCTGGACCACGGGAACGCGACCGGATCGTCGGTCATTCGTGCGCGGACCGGATTCAGGTCGATGTAGCGGCTGCATTGCAGCAGATAGCCATCATCGTCGACGAGGCAGGACTTGTAGCGACCTTCCCACAGCGTTCCCGTGCGCCGGTGGCGCGCATTGAACTGCCCGACGTACTGGCGGCCGAGTTTCTGCATGAGGCGGGAGACAGCGCCGCACTCGGGAGGAGTGACGAGCAAGTGGACATGGTTGCTCATCAGCACGTACGCATGTAGCTTGACGGCTGTATCGATCAGGGCTTCTTGCAACAGGTGCAGGTAGCGCGGCCGGTCGTCGTCGTCCAGGAAGCACGGCAGGCGATTGTTGCCGCGCTGCACCACATGTTGCGGTATTCCGGGCAGATCGAGCCGAGGGAGGCGGGCCATGCGATGAGCTTCGCAGCAGCCGCTGAAAATGGAATGCGTCGATTGCTGGTTCTGAGGTCAGAAACTTCTGATCAGCGTTTGCGGGAAGTGAACCTGACCCCGTTTTCGGCGGAACTACGGCAGATAATTAGCGAACTGGAAGAGGTCAAGAATCTTGGGGGCGAGGCAAAAGCAGAGTTGGCGGCTGAAATTGGCACGCTCAAATCGCAGTGCGAGTCTCCAAAACCGAAGGCAGGAATAGTTAAGGAATCTCTTGGTTCGGTAAGGCGAATTCTGGAGGAGGCGGGTGGCAATCTAATGGCGGCGGGGCTGCTGCCCTCTCTAACGCGGCTTCTCGGCGCCTTCTAGTATGAACGGGAAGTCGGAATTATGGGTGTCCTAAGTTTCGCGTCACGCTTTGAGTTTTAAGTCGCGTAGGGTCGGGCGTGATGAGAGTCCCTGCTGGAAGGGGAGGAAGTTGTGAGTACGATCCATTTTGTAGAGGACGGCAAGCTCCCGAATGGCGATCGAGTCACGAAGAGCGGTGAGGTAGAGTTGCGCGAGGTCGCTGAAAAATTGGGTCGGTTTGAAGTTCACTACACGGAGCGAGCGCCGACCTTCAATCCCGGTGTACGGGCTTCGGGATGGGGACGGTACAAGCATGTCGTCCTGGAAGTGGAGGAAGGAGAGACGTCCTCACGGTTTTCCAGGGCGGGCTTCTACTACTTCATTGGCCTTAGTCCAGCAGAATTTGAGAGCCTTTTCGGAGTGCTGGATTGATGTATGGCCGACAACGAGACTGGTGACGCGACCCAGTGAGCCGAATCGAGCGATCAGCGCCTGCTCCAATGCTGCGGCAGCCGAATTCAACTGCCGAGGTGGGTCAGAATTGGGGTGTCGTTGACATGAAGTTCATGGACCAGCACACGTTCGGCTCGATTTGCCTTCTTATCCAGTGCCATCACCAACCCAAGAGCCGTCCGGTGCTAAAAGAGGAGTTCCGCCGACCCACTTGCCATTTGGTGCGAGGTGAGACAGCGCCGCACTCGGGATGAGTGACGAGCAAGTGGACATGGTTGCCCATCAGCACGTACGCATGTAGCTTGACGGCTGTATCGATCAGGGCTTCTTGCAGCAGGTGCAGGTAGCGCCGCCGGTCGTCGTCGTCCAGGAAGCACGGCAGGCGATTGTTGCCGCGCTGCACCACATGTTGCGGTATGCCGGGCAGATCGAGTCGAGGGAGGCGAGCCATGCGATGAGCTTCGCCGCAGCCGCTGAAAATGGAACGCGTCGATTGCTGGTTCGGAGGTCAGAAACCTCTGATCAGCGTTTGCTGGAAGTGGACCTGACCCCGTTTTCGGACGGAGGAGCAGCCGTATGACGAAGGTCGGTGTGTCGGGGCGAGTGGGAATCTATTTCTCGGATTTCTTCGAGGTAGACAAGGACATCGTAGAGTCCTACGGCGCGTTCAACGTGTCCCTGGTGAACGATCTGCCGCTGTTCATCGACCCGTTCCTGCTATTTGACAGCACGAATTCCGTCTATCAAGGTCTTCACGAGCAGATCATCGATTATGTCAAGTTCCTGCGCGATGTGTCCGCCACCGGTGCACTCACCCAAGCCCATATTGATGAGTGGTTCCGTTTCGCTGAGGTCAAGCAGAACTGGCTCGGGTTCAGCCGGTCGGGGAACCGCGGAAATGGTTTAGGCGCGCAGTTCGCCCACACGCTGCACAAGAATCTTCACCACGTCTTCCGGGATTTCGGCGCTGAGAAGATCACTAAGTCAAGTCACTTGGAGAAACTATGCCTACTGAGCGAGGGGGTGGGGCGCGATCACTTGAGCGACTTTGTCACCAACTTGATCAAAGGATACCTCCTTGACTACACGCAGACCTTTGCCAAGACCCATCTCCGCACGGAGTTCGTGAGATCCGTTGCGATCAATCGTGTGGCGTTCAATCCTGCCAGCAAGCGTTGGACGTCGGGGAGGTATGAGCTGCCGTTCATTAACGGCGACTACGTGATCCTAACGCCGAGGGACATGCTGACCAGGGACGAGGCGTGGATCAATCGCGGGGATCTTCTGGACGAGATCCAAGACATCTACCAGTCCATTGCGAACCAGCAGCTGCGCCATCAGATCGACGCTTATTTCATGTCCCGCTTGACCGAGGACGCGACCGATCAGGACCGGAGGCGCGTGGCAGCGCAAACTGTAGAGCAGTTTCCAGTTCTCTTGGACCACTTCATCCGCACCAAGGAAGACACGGCCGACGAAGCCCATAGAACTAGCAAGAAGAAGGTGGCCGATACCCAAGCGCAGTTCGTCGACGAAGTGTCCCGGCTGGTGCGCGAGCACCTGGAAGGAACGTCTTTCTACACCGGCGGAAACTCGTTCACCGAAAGTATGGCGCGGGTCAACTTCTTGAAAGACGTCATTGAGCATAAGGATGGCTGGCGCATCTTTTACGTCAATGGCAAGCCCATTACGCAGGAGGCTCACCTGCAACTCCTTTACCGGCTCACGTGGTTTGCATCGAAGATGGATGTAAACCGAGAGGTCAACAACGGCCGTGGCCCGGTGGACTACAAGATCTCAGAAGGCAACGCAGACAAGACGGTGGTGGAGTTTAAGCTCGCGCGAAACACCAAACTAAAGTCGAACCTGAAGAATCAGGTTTCGATCTACGAAAAAGCCAATGACACGTCGTCGTCTATCACAGTGATCCTCTACTTCACCGATAGTGAATGGACGCGGGTAAAAAAAATCTTGCGGGACCTGAGGATCGACACGGCTAAGAACATCGTCTTAATCGACGGCAGTCCGACCAACAAAGCCTCGGCTTCGACAGTGAAATAGGTCTGACCCTGCCCCTGCTCCCCCGCGTCAGAATAGTTGCCGCTCCGATAGGATCGACACAGGGGAGAAAGGAATCGAAGATGGCTCGATATGGACACTATTCGCGTGCCGCAGCCGGAGAGCGGCGAAATCGCCGCGTACGATCGTCAAGAGTGGCCACTATTTGCTGTGCAATAGCTGGCGCTCCTTTTGAGTTCACGACGCTAGCGTCGAGCCCCATAAAGCGTTCGTTATTACCTACGGTCGTAGCCACTGCGACGGCTATTTCCTTGCCAGATTCATCCGCGTCGACGCATGTAATGTGGAGCCTGAGCCCTCCTGGTTCTCGCGTCGGTACTAGCTCGAAGAGCGCTGATTGGCTGAGCTTTTCCCGCAATGCATATACTAGGACCGTTCCAACAGCACTATCGCATCCGGACGGATGTACAGAAACTCGAAACACCTCTTCAGTCGTCGCCGAAGCGAGCAGCAGCGGTAATAGCAGGGCTTCCATATAGGTCATCCGAACAGTACTGTGGGCGTTTTCAAGCCTGACCCCTTTTTCGTTTTTCCGATGGTCAGAAGCTTTTGCGTCAGCTGCTAGAAGTCTGTTGCGGCGTGATTATCGTCGACGCGCATGTGCTGCAGCGCCAGATTTCGGCGCCCGAGACTGTAGCTATTGAGTGAACTGTTTGTTTCCCGCATGAGGCGCACTCAAACCCTTTCCGCTTTGTTCCTGCTGAAGGTTTGTCAAACGCACTCCACCAAACGGCGCCGCATTTCGCATTTCCGCAGTGGTAGGCCCCCTTTTCATATGTTGCGCGAGACTCTCCACATTCCTGGCACTGGTAACCTTTGCTCATGTCATTGACCTCTTGCTCGTCTTAATATCCCTCGGGTTTCGTGTGGGTCGACCGGCAGATTAAACAAGGAGTTGAATTCATCGGCGAACTTTCGGTTCTTGCTTGGAGCAAAACTCATTCGGTGTCGTCGAGACGAGTCTCCCTCAAGCGGCGCCAACCAAATGTCGAGCTATTCGGCGACAAGCTCCCTAATTTTCTGAACAATTGCAGCGTAATTTGGACCTTGAGACCCGAATCTCTCAGCTAGGATTAGGTCATTCTGCTCGCCAGGAAGTAGAACCGTTTCGATCAGCTGTCCGATCGGGGTTCCACGCTTGTAAAGACGAACCTGCTCATGCTGATAGCTCGGTAGCTCGACGGGTATGTGGCCCAGTCCAATACCGGCGAGCATCTGGCTGATCTCCGCGCGCACGTTAACACCTAGTTTACCTGCGCCGATTGCATTGCGCAGAACATCCATGGTGAATGTGCGAACGTTTCCGTTCGCTTCTACTTGTTCCTTGACCTCGTTCCAGTTCATCTTCGACTCCTCATAGTTGCGGCTATTTGGGGTTGTCGCGGTAATTTTCGGGGACGGCGGTTTGGACGATCGTTGCGCTATCAGGAACGGGGTCATTTACAGCGGTGCGTGTCGGCGGAGCAGTCCCGAGGCGATGCATGCCTCAGGCTCAAGATCATCGCCAGCGCCCTGTTGGCTCTGCCCGAAAATGCCAACCTACATCCACTCTGACCCGCGAAGGGCCCACTAAGTGTCACTTCGTTTCGTCCAGCTTATGCTTGGCTTGGCTAATAAGATCGCGAAGTGCGTTTAGCTGCTCCAGCGAAAGGAAAGCAGTGGCTGGTCGGACATAGCCGCTTTTTACCGCTGCTGCGACTTTATCGGAGCTATTGTTGTACGTGGTAGCGCTGAAGTTTCCTTTCGTCCTGTAAATTGCTTCGAAGTTTCCGAGCTGCGTTACTTCGCTGGTTGCTCTGCTTATGTATTCGAGGCCTTTGATCAGGGCATCCACTTCATCGTAGTCGATGAAAGATCGATCTTCGTTCTCGATCCGGCCTGCTTCCTTTACTTCTATGACTACGCCGTTTTGTTTCTTGCTCGTCGCGGCGTCAATGAATTCCATGGCGCTAACCTCGACGGAGCCCATTGCAGTTACGCGGCCAATTTCAGTGTAACCCTTGACGACGACAGTTCCGGTTTGAGCCTGAAACGCCTCGATTTTTGTCTTCGGTGATGGATCGGGCTGCGCTGGCTGCTGCGCGAGCGCGGTACTGGTTGCGAGTGCGGCAAACGCGATAGCAGTGAACGTAGAAGCGGCGCGCATGTGTGGCCTCTGGAGTTGCGGACAAGTTTAACAGTGAGGAGCGAAACAAGATCAGTACCCTCGCGGTGCGATCTTTCGTTGCCTACCTGCTCAATAATGGTGGCGCAGGAGAACTGGCTGTATTTATTGCACAAGGCTACTGCGGGATGCCAGCGTGCTCGCAATCCTCAGACTCCGTACGTTTCCATGCGCGGTATTTCGCCTCGTCCTTCGCTTGCAAGTATGCCGCCGAAACGAAGCCGGCCTGTACGCAGATTTGAATCGGGTCACCTTGTCGCTTTGCAATCTCGTATTGACTGACCGCATCGGTCGCGACATGCGCTTCAATCTTTGAGAGGTTCGCCTCGACGCGCTTGTCGAAGCCGCCGCTGGCGAACCACCAGATGGCCGCGCCACCGACTATCAGACCGGAGAGGACTTGCCGACCGGAGAGGTAGTTGGCCTCTTTGTTGGGGTGGCCGCATTGGGGGCACGCAGTCGCTTTGCACGATAACGCGGTAGAACACGCTTTGCAGCTTGTCATTGGCATCTGTTGTCTCCGGTAACGTCCAAGCGTGAAGTCGAGCAGCGAACTGGCATGGCCGGGCGCAGTCTGTTCGTCAGCTCAAAGTGTCGTTTCCGGAGCATGCCTCTCACCGCGCTGTGCAATGTCGTGGAGCGCCTGCGCTAGCCTGACCTGCTTGGTTGAGCGGTCTTCGTCAGGAAACGCGGCGCATTGCTAGATCGCAAGCCGATACAGCTTCGCCGCCGTCCGCGGCGCTGTCGTGAAGTCGGCGAGTGTTTCGGTCAGTAGCGGATCCGGGTTGCGGAGACTGGCTCGATACAGGGTTCGCAGACGGCGGTAGGCGCCTCGGCGGGCGCGTTGGTTGCGAGCTTCGACGGCGTTGGCTAGCCGCAGCGCGAGTTCGAGGATGCGGTTGTAGGTGGGCCGAGGGATGTTTCGCGTGCGTTGCGAATGGGCGTGGACGCGGGGCGGCTTGTGTTGTGGTCGTTGGTCGCGGTGCGGCTAAACCCATCCCCACCCATGCCCTCCCCTTGAAGGGGAGGGTTTTCTCGCTTTTTTCGGAAGGGCGTGCTTTGCCTGGCGTCGCTGGTTTGTCAGGGACGGTGCTTTGGCTCGGTGGTTCTGCGGGTCGCGTTGTTGGCGGGTACGGGATCGCTGACGCCCCAGGGGCGGCCGTCGGCATCGAGATACAACCTCTTCATCTCCTCCAACGTAAACGGCCTCGATCCGATACGCCCGAAGATCGCAATCTGATGCCCGGTTTCATCGACGCCGCGATCGCGCTCAAGCCCACGCGACAGTGAAAGGGCAGGCTTCGCCGTCTCCCGCCACGCAATCAACTGCGGCTTCGGATCCGGACTGAACCCATAGAACTTCGGCTGCGACTCCGGGCTCGTGAGCTGAATCACCTTGACCCCGTTCTTGCCGTCCGCGACGTAGGCGAACAGCGAGGCATTGGTCGTGCCGACGATCACGTCATTCGCGTCATTGAGCTTCCCGCCCGCGTTGAACATCTCGTAGAGCCTGGGCTGTTCGGGCTTGGTGATGTCAACGATGGCCAGGCCTTCGGCGCCGTTGGCGATATAGGCGTAGGTGCGGGCCAGGTGCAGCTTGCGTGGGTCGGACAGGGGCAGGAAGGCGCCTTGCACTTCGCGGGCGTCGGCGGGCTTGGTCACGTCGAGGACGTGCAGGCCGTCGGCGGCGGTGACGAAGGCGTAGCGGAACTGCACTTGCACGGCTCTGGCGTTGGCGATGGGCACGGTCGCGATGACGCGAGGCTTGAGCGGGTCGTCCATGTCCAGCGCCACGACGCCGCGGTCGGTGACGACGTAGAAGGTGGTGCCGGCGATGGCGAGGTGCTTGGCGCCGGTAAGCACGCCGCCGTCGTTCCAGGTGGCGGCGCGGGTCAGGAAGTTGTTGCGGAATTCGCCGTCGGCCAGGGTGTCGATGTCGGTGACGATGAGGCCTTCTTCGCTGTCCGTAATGAAGGCGTAGCGATAGATCGGGTGCATCGGTTGTTCGTTGTTGGCCGCGATCTTGCGCGCGGCTTCATTGCGGGCGAACGAGACGGGCTGCGTGGTGGCGAGTTGCACGCAGGTCGCGTTCTTGCTCGCGATGTGGGTGTCCTGGCCCAGCGCGGAGGAGGGCGCGGTGATGATGCGTTGCGAGAAGCCTTTGTTCGCGATGCTGGCGACGTCGTAGACGCGCATGCCGGCCTTGCCTTCGGCGACGTAGAGGTATTCGCCGCGCAGCTGGATGCAGTGGGCGGTGCCGGCGTTGTGTTCGTAGGCTTCCTGCAGGCGCTGGCCGGCTTTCTGGTGGTTGGCGTACCAGTCGGGATAGGCGTAGCGCTGCAGATAACTACCAATGACGGCCTGCGGTTCGTCCCATTCGGTGACGCGCACGGCGCTGATTTCGCCGTCGCCGCCGACCCAGGCATTGAAGCCGACGAAGTCGACGAAGCGCGTGCCGAGCAGCAGGGTCTGGGCCAGGATGGCGTTGTTGTCGTTGTCTTTCGACAAATGACAATCGGTGCAGGTCTTGGTTTCGGTCTTGCGCTCGGTGTGCGGGTAGTGGGGTGCGAAGGCCTGCGAGGAGTAGCCGGCCGCGGAGACGGGCGGCTGCTGGATGTAGATGCGTTCGCGGTTGATGTTGGTGGAGGACAGCACGAGGGCCGAGGACGAGCGCACCGGCGCGATCTTGTGGTCCTTGATGCCGCCGTGCACGCCGAGGAAGAACATGTCGTCGCGCGCGACCTGTGGGTTGTAGGTCGCAAAGTTGCGCGTGAAGCCGCCTTCATATTTGTGGCGTTCGGTCTGGGCGTTGGCCTGGATCGGCAGGTGGCAGCCGCCGCAGCTCGTGGTCCACGAGGTGTGGCAGGCGTAGCAGAGCATCTTGTCGTCGCCGTGGGCGCGTTCGGCCAGCGGCACGTCGGCGCCGAAGGTCTGCTTCGCCGTGTCACGCGACATGGCGTGGGCGCGCGTGGCTTTTTCGTTGTAGTGCGGCGAGGCCGGGTTGGACACGTCCTTGGTCAGGCTCATGGTCCATTCCAGGCCCGGGGTCACGGCGGAACGCTGGATCAGGCGGTCGCCGTCCCATTCGAAGCGCTTCTTGCCGTCGGGGTTGCGGATCAGGGTGAGGTCGCGGCCGTTCTTCGGTGCGGCGGGGCCGGAAGTCTTGAGCGTAGGCAGCGCGTCGACGGTGCCGTGGCAGTCCTGGCACTGGATCTCGACGGCCCCCATGACTTCGGCCTTCAGATAGCCGTTGCCGTGGTTGTCCTGGGCGAAGTGGCAGTCCACGCATTGCATGCCGACGTCGACGTGGATCGACGACATGTGCACGGCCTTCTTCCATTTGTCGGGATCGGTGTCCTCGATCTTCTGCTGCTTCGCGTCGAGCAGGTTGCCCTTGCGGTCGCGCGCGAAGATGCCGCGGAAGTTCCAGCCGTGGCCGTGGTAGTCGGCGAACTGGGTGTCCTTGAGTTGCGGGTTCAGCAGCGAGACGTCCTTGAGGAAATCGACGTCGCGCCATTTGCCGCGGATGCCGGCTTCCTCGGGATTGCGCGCGAGGGTCTTGAAGATTTCCTCGTCGTCGGGGTAGTGCTGCTTCTCCGGCCACATGAAGGGCGCGTCGGACTCGTAGTCCCACATGGTGTAGCCGAGCATGGAGTTGATGAACATGTTCGGCTGGTGCATGTGGCAGATCATGCATTGGCTGGTCGGGATCTGCCGCGTGAACTCGTGCTTGATCGGGTGGCCGGATTCGCCCTTGGGAATGGTGGGGTCCACTTGTGCACTCATGCCCATGTTGCCGTACTTGGCATGGATGGCCGAGTGGCGCGGGTCGCGGTCGTTGGCATAGACCACGTGGCAGGCCGAGCAGCCCGAGGAGCGGAAGTCGCCGGGGTTGTCGTTGGTGCCGAGGAACCAGGTGAAGGGGTCGTTGAGACGCGTCTTGTGGATGTTGAGCACCGGGATCGCGACGCGGCTGCCGGTGCCGGGGCCGCGGTTGGACTGCTTGAGATCGGGGCGGCCGGGTTCTTCGAGGCGCTGGATCTGGCCGGTTTCGCTGGGCACGCCGATTTCGGGGAACAGATTGCCGATGTTGCGGCCGCCGCGCTCGAACACGCGGAACACGTCGGCCGGCGGCACGGTTTCCCACGCGGGCATGGGGCTGATCTTCGGCAGGATGCCGGCGGCGTCCATCGCGGCGTCGTTCTCGACGCCATTACTCACGGCGGCCGGCTTGCCGTCGCGCGTATACGCTTCGCCGAGGATGGAATGTTTGTACGGCAGGATGCCGTTGTTGTACGCGGCCGCGCCCCAGAACATGGCGGCGTTGGCCATGAGGCTTTTCTCGGCCTGCTGGATCAGCGGCAGATGGCAGGCGCCGCAGCTTTCGCGCGCGATGCGCAGGTCGCCGGGATTGATGAAGCGCGCGAACTCGGGGGCTTCCTGCGTGAGGTGCGTGTAGCTGCGCGGCGGGTTTGCGCTGTTGGGCCAGCGCTCGGGGTATTGCGGCAGCACGTGGGCCTTGTCCATCGCGGCCATGTAGCCGGCGCTGTAGTTGCGCGGGGCGCCGCCGCCGCCGGTGTCGGAATAGGGGATATCGGCGTGTTTGTCGCCGTGCTTGCCGGGGGCTTCGCTGTCGGCAACGGCGGGGTTGCTGCCGAACACGGTGGGGTCGCCGCCGTGGCAGTCGGTGCAGCCGAGCACCACGGCCTCGCTCGCGTGCATGGTCTTGCGATCGCTGGCGGTATGGCAGGAGATGCAGCCGGCGGATTTGGCGTCGGCCTGTTCCCAGGTCTGGAACGCGGGCGCGGGCGGCGCGGTGACGTAGGTGCGCTCGACTTTCTTGGGTTCGCCGGAGGCGTGGGCCTGTGGGGCGGTGAGTGAGAGCGCGGCGAAAGTGAGGGTGGCGGCGAGTGTGGTGAGGGTGCGCGGGTTCATGCCAGGGCGTGATGGGGGCTTGGCTTTGGTCTGCTGTGTCGCTGAAACCCATCCCCACCCATACCCTCCCCGTGAAGGGGAGGGTTTTTCCGGCTCCGTTGAAGGGGAGGGGGTGTTCCGCTCCGTTGAAGGGGAGGGGGTGTTCCGCTCCGTTGAAGGGGAGGGGGTGTTCCGCTCCGTTGAAG
>BTVG01000049.1:0-20678 GCA_045864815.1 Rhodanobacteraceae bacterium
ACCTACCAGGGTGATCTCAAAGTCGACCTCGTCGCACCCGACGGCTCGCTCTACAACATCCACAACCGCACCGGCGGCGGCACGGACAACATCAACAAGACCGTGACCCTGAACCTCTCCAGCGAACCGCTCAACGGCACCTGGAAACTGCGCGTCAACGACAACGCCGGCGGCGACACCGGCCGGATCGACAGCTGGTCGATCACGTTCTGAGCCGGCAGAACCATCCGATAGCAAGCGACAACGCCGAAAAGCCCTCCCCTTCAAGGGGGTGAAAGACGGCCGCTCAGAACCGCAAGGTTCTGGGCGTCTTGAACGCCCAGCGGGCCGGAGGGTTGGGTGGGGATGGGTGTCGGTCACGCTGACGGCAACTCGCAAAAAGCGATATGTCCGCACGTCGCATCAAGCATGCACATGGCCGCGTCCCGGTCACGCTGACGGCATCTCCCCCGATCGCCCGACCGCGCGTTGCGCCTGAACTCGCCACGGGCGTGGCGCACGCTCCGCGGCAGATACATCGACCGGTGCGTATCCATAGTGGGGCGCGCACAAAAAACCCGCCGCTGCCAAGGCAGCGGCGGGTTCCCTCCCGGCAGACTCTCGGGCCTGCGCACCCGCGATTGTCGCGATTGTCGCGACCGGGTCACGCCGCGGTGCAGCACCCACCGGCGGGCTATGCGCCGACGCGCTGCCACCACCCTCGCACGACACGTCCGGGACTGTGTGCGGCGCCACATACTCCGCCGGCATAACCGAATAACGGCCCATCCTTTCCGGGGGTCGCGGGCGGCGCCTAGCATCGACGATCACAGGGCGTTTGGACGTCCGAACGATTCCGGTGATGCGCATGTCCGCAACCCCTGCGTTACCCCTGATACCGCTGCCCGAGGCCAAGTCCGCCGAGCTCGCCCGCCTCGTCGACGGCCTCGACCCGACGGCACTGTGGTGGCTGTCGGGCTATGCCGCTGGCCTCGCAAGTCAGACCACGACGGTCGCGCGTGCCGTGTCGGGCGCGCTCGTGAAAGACCCGGCGACCGCGCCGCGCCTGAGCGTGGTCTACGGCAGCCAGACCGGCAATGCGAAACGCCTCGCGGAACAGTTCGCGCAGAAGGCCGAAGCGGCCGGGCTGCAGGTGCGTCTGCTGCGCGCCGATGCGTACCCGACGCGTGAACTCAAGAGTGAGCGCCTGCTCGTCATCGTCATCAGCACCCAGGGCGACGGCGAACCGCCGGACGATGCGCGCGGCTTCGTCGATTTCGTCATCGGCAGGCGCGCGCCGGAACTGAAGGAACTCAGGTTCGGCGTGCTCGGCCTCGGGGACAGCAGTTATCCGCAGTTCTGCGCGATCGGCCGTGCGCTCGATGCACGCCTGGCGGAACTCGGCGCGACGCGCCTGCTCGACCGGGCCGACGCCGATGTGGATTTCGATACGATTGCAAAGCCCTGGGCCGAGCGTGCGCTGCAGCTCGCGCGCGAGCAACTGAAGAGTCAGGCGCCGCTCGCGACCGTGACGCCGCTGCGTCCCGCCGTAACGCCGGCGTGGTCGCGCGAGAAGCCGTTCGCGGCAGAGGTCATCACGAACCAGCGAATCACGGCGCACAACGGCAGCAAGGACGTCCGCCATATCGAGCTGTCGCTGGAAGGCGCGGGCCTGAGCTACGAACCCGGCGACGCGCTCGGCGTCTGGCCGCGCAATCCGCCGGCCCTCGTCGACGCGGTGATTGCGCAGCTGCGGCTCGATCCGAACGCCGCGGTTTCCATTGGCGACGTCACCCAGCCGCTGCGCCTGTGGCTCAGCGAGCAGCGGGAGCTCACGCGCCTGACGCGCCCCTTCATCGCGCAGCACGCCGCGCTCGCCGATTCGGCCGAGCTGAACCGGCTGCTGGCACCGGACCATGCGGCGCAGCTCCAGACACTGCTGGCCGACCACCAGATCATCGATCTGTTGCGCGCGCATCCGGCCGCCTGGTCGGCCGAGGAACTGGTCGCCGCGCTGCGTCCGCTGACACCGCGACTGTATTCCATTGCCTCGAGCCAGAAGGTCGTCGGCGACGAAGCTCATCTGACCGTGGCGCACGTGGCTTACGAAGCGTTCGGCAGCGCTCACTGGGGCGCGGCCTCGCACTACCTCGCGAGCCGGGAAGAAGGCGGCCGGGTGCCGGTGTTCGTCGAGCACAACGAGCGTTTCCGTCTTCCGCGCGACAGCACGCGCGACGTGATCATGATCGGTCCGGGCACCGGCGTGGCGCCGTTCCGCGGTTTCGTGCAGGAGCGCGCCGCGACCGGCGCGAGCGGCCGCAACTGGCTGCTGTTCGGCAACCCGCATTTCCGCAGTGACTTCCTGTACCAGCTGGAATGGCAGGACGCGCTGCGGCGCGGCGCCCTGACGCGACTCGATCTGGCGTTCTCGCGCGACCAGGCCGAGAGGATTCACGTCCAGCAGCGCATCCGCGAGCACGGCCGCGAGCTCCATGCGTGGCTCGACGGCGGCGCGCATGTCTACGTGTGCGGCGACGCGACGCGCATGGCCAAGGACGTCCACGCGGCCCTGATCGACGTGGCGATCACGCACGGCGGCAAGAGCCACGACGATGCGCTCGCCTATGTGAATCAGCTGCAGCAACAGGGCCGTTACGCCCGGGACGTATATTGAAATGAGCCACGGTGCTTCACCCGTCGAGAAGATCAAGGCGAGCAGCCGCTACCTGCGCGGCACGCTGGTAGAGAGCCTCGCCGATCCGGTAACCGGGAGCCTGCGCGAGGACGACCAGACGCTGATCAAGTACCACGGCAGCTATCAGCAGGACGACCGTGACCAGCGTGAGGAGCGCCGCCAGCAGAAGCTCGAACCCGACTACAGCTTCATGATCCGCACGCGCACGCCGGGCGGCGTCGCGAGCCCCGCGCAGTGGCTCGGACTCGATGCCATCGCGACCCGTTACGCCACCGCCGGGCTGCGCGTGACGACGCGTCAGGCGTTCCAGTTTCACGGTGTGATCAAGCGCGAGCTCAAGGCCACGCTGGCCGCGATCAATGCGAGCCTCGTCGATACCATCGCGGCCTGCGGCGACGTGAATCGCAATGTGCTTGCGGCAGCGAACCCGCTGCTGTCGCCGGTGCATGCCACGGTCCATGCGCAGGCCCGGGCCTTGTCGGACTACTTCCTGCCCAGGACCCGTGCCTACTACGAGATCTGGCTCGACGAGGAACGTGTTGCCGGTGGCGACGAGCACGAGCCGATCTATGGCGAGACGTATCTGCCGCGCAAGTTCAAGACCGCATTCGCGGTGCCGCCGCTCAACGACGTCGACGTCTTTGCGAACGATCTCGGCTTCATCGCCATCGTCGAGGAGGGCGCGGTCGTGGGCTACGACGTGGCCGTGGGCGGCGGCTTCGGCACGACCCATGGCGATCCGGCGACCTACCCGCGACTGGCCGACGTGATCGGCTTCGTGACCCCGGAGCAGGTCATACCGGTGGCGCAGGCCGTCATCACGACGCAGCGTGACTGGGGCAACCGCGCCGAGCGCAAGCGGTCTCGCCTGAAGTACACGATCGACGACCACGGCCTCGACGTCTTCACGGCAGAAGTCGAACGCCGTGCGGGCTTTGCACTGGCCCCGGCACGCGACTTCGCGTTCGAGCACAATGGCGACCGCTTCGGCTGGATCGCTGGCGACGACGGCCGCTGGCACCTGACCCTGTGCATCGAGGCGGGCCGCATCGTGGATCGCGGCGAGCGCCGCCTGCAGTCGGGGCTGCGCGCGATCGCCGGGATCCACACCGGCGATTTCCGGCTCACGCCGAACCAGAATCTCATCGTCGCCAATGTACCCGTGACTGCGCGCGCCGCGATCGACGAGCTGGTCGCGGAATACGGCCTCGACCTGTATCGCGATGCCTCGCCATTGCGCCTCAATGCGCTGGCCTGCGTAGCGCTGCCGACCTGCTCGCTCGCCATGGCGGAAGCCGAGCGCTATCTGCCGGATCTCGTCTCCCGGCTCGAAGCGCGTCTGACCGCCCATGGGCTGGCCGATGCCGACATCCACCTGCGCATATCGGGCTGCCCGAATGGCTGCTCGCGCCCGTATCTCGGCGAGATCGCGCTCATCGGCAAGGCCCCGGGACGCTACAACCTGATGCTCGGCGCCGACCATCGCGGACGGCGCCTGAACCGTCTGCATAAAGAGAACATTGCAGAAAACGAAATACTGGACACGCTCGACGCGCTGTTCGCGCGCTACGCGGGCGAGCGCGGACGGGACGAGCGCTTCGGCGATTTCCTGGTCCGCACCGGCGTCGTCGCGGCAAGGCCCGACATCCCGCTGGAGGTGAAGACATGAGCTTTCCCGACCTCGTCAGTGCGGCCGAGGACGGCCGCGCACTGACCGAGCTGAATCGCCGGCTAGAGGCGCTGACGGCCGAGCAGCGCGTCGCCTGGGCATTGGAGACACTGCCGCAGAGCCGTGCGCTGTCGTCGTCGTTCGGTGCACAGTCAGCTGCGTCGCTGCACCTGATCACGCGGCAGTCGCCCGACATTCCGGTCATTCTCGTCGACACGGGCTATCTGTTCGCGGAGACCTACCGCTTTGCCGACGAGCTGTCGCAGCGGCTGAATCTGAATCTCAAGGTCTACCGGCCGGCGATCAGCCGCGCCTGGATGGAGGCGCGCCATGGTCGCCTCTGGGAGAACGGGGTCGAAGGCATCGATCAGTACAACGCGCTGCGCAAGGTCGAGCCGATGCGCCGTGCCCTGGACGAACTCGCCGTGCGTACCTGGTTCACGGGTATCCGGCGCGCCCAGGCACGCACGCGCAGCGATGCGCAGGTGCTCGAGCTTCGCAACGGACGCTGGAAGTTCCAGCCGCTCGTGGACTGGAACGACCGCGACATCTACGTGTACCTGCAGCGCTTCGACCTGCCGTATCACCCGCTCTGGGACGAAGGCTATGTCTCGATCGGCGACACGCACACGACCTCGCGCCGGGAACCCGGAATGCGCGAGGAAGACACGCGCTTCTTTGGCCTCAAGCGTGAGTGCGGTATCCATGTGGACATCTGACGCGGCACACATCGCCACGTGCGGCCGATGTCGACGCTTGCCCCCTTGCGGTGCGGGCATGCAGCGGCAGTGACTGCCGCTCACGCCTGCACCGCACGCTTTTTCGTCATTTCCCCGTTTTCGCACCGAACCGGCGCGACCGGGCGCCATTCGCTCGCACCAGGAACCGACTCATGGCCACGAACACCGCCACTGCCCTCGACACGGGTTTCCACGACACCTTGAATCCGCCGCATGGCGGCGTGCTCAAGGAGCTCTATCTGCCCGCCGAAGCGGCCGAGGCACTGAAACAGCGCAGCGCCACGCTTCCGGGCTGGGACCTGACCCCGCGTCAGCTCTGCGATCTCGAGCTGCTGCTCAACGGCGCCTTTTCGCCGCTGACCGGATTTCTCACGCGGCGCGACTACGACCGCGTGGTGCGCGAGATGCGGCTGGCCGACGGCACCCTGTGGCCGATCCCGATCACGCTCGACGTGACTGAATCCTTCGCCGCAGGCCTGCAGGCCGGCGGCGACATCGCGCTGCGCGACGCGCAGGGCGTGCCCCTCGCCGTGCTCACGGTGGAGGACATCTATTTTCCGGATCAGCTGATCGAGGCGCGCGACGTGTTCGGCACCACCGACCCCACGCATCCGGGCGTGGCAGATCTCCAGCGGAGTCATCCGGTCTATCTCGGCGGCACGCTGCGCGGAATCCAGCCGCCGCAGCACTACGATTTCGCTGAGCTGCGCGATTCGCCGCGGCGCCTGCGGGAGACCTTTGCACGCCTGGGCTGGAGCACCATCGTCGCGTTCCAGACGCGCAACCCCATGCATCGCGCGCATCGCGAGCTGACCCTGCGCGCGGCCGAGCAGGTCGGTGCCAAGCTCCTGATCCAGCCTGCGGTCGGCCGCACCAAGCCTGGCGATGTCGATCACTTCACGCGCGTACGCTGCTACCGCGCGCTGCTGCGTCACTATCCGCGCAATGATGCGACGCTATCGCTGCTGCCGCTGGCCATGCGCATGGCCGGCCCGCGCGAAGCGGTGTGGCACGCCATCATCCGCAAGAACTACGGTGCGTCGCATTTCATCATCGGCCGCGATCACGCCGGGCCCGGCAACGATGCGAATGGCCGGCCGTTCTACGAGCCGTTCGCAGCACAGGAGCTGCTCGCGCGCCACCAGCAGGAAATCGGCATCCGCGCGGTGCCATTCCCGGCCATGGTCTATGTCGCGAATCGTGACACCTACGTGCCGTCGACCGATGTGCAGCAGGACGACGACGTCCGCGACATCTCGGGTACCGAACTGCGCCGCCGCCTGGTGACCGGCGAGGAGATCCCCGGCTGGTTCACGTTCCCCGAAGTCGTCGACATACTGCGCGAGCGCTACCCAGCGGGCGCCCGCAAGGGCATCGCCCTGCTGTTCACCGGCTTGTCCGGATCGGGCAAGTCCACGCTCGCCGAGGCCGTGATCGCCAAGCTGCTCGAACGCTCCAGCCGCCCGGTCACGCTGCTCGACGGCGACGAAGTACGCAAGCATCTGTCCAAAGGGCTCGGTTTCTCCCGCGAAGACCGCATTGCCAACGTCACGCGCATCGGCTGGGTCGCAAGCGAGATCGTGCGTCACGGCGGCATCGCGATCTGCGCGCCGATCGCGCCGTATGCGCAGACGCGGGCGGAGATCCGGCGTCTCGTCGAGCAGCACGGTGCGTTCGTCGAGATCCACGTCTCGACGCCGATCGACGTCTGCGAGAGCCGCGACCGCAAGGGTCTGTATGCGCAGGCGCGCGCGGGCAAGATTCCCCAGTTCACCGGCATCAGCGATCCCTACGAAGCGCCACAGAATCCGGAACTCGCCTTCGACACGAGCAGCGCCGACCCGGCTGTGATCGCGAACCAGGTGCTCGCCTTCCTGCGCAATCGCGGACTGCTCGCGGACTGAGCGCCCTCGGCCGGCGCGCGTTGCCGCCGGCTCGCGGCACGGTGCCGTTGGCGTACGAGCCGCCCACGGCGACTCGGAAGAATCCGACGCGAATGCCAGAGCGTGACCGAGGCAACGCTGCCACGCGCGCCATAACCTGGCGACAGGCTCACCAAGGGACTGTCGCCATGCGTTGTGTCTGCCTGCTGTCGCTGTTCGTCCTCGCAGCGCTTGCCAATCCGGTATACGCGCTCACGATCTACAAATGCACCGATGCCGAAGGCGTCACCGCGTATCAGGGCATGCCGTGCGGCCGCGGCGGCCGGGGCGGCGAATTCGTGCTGCGTGCGGAACCCCCTGTCGCTGCACCGCCGTCGCTGCCTGCCAGCGCACGCCACGCTGGCAGCGACCGCAGCAGGAAGTCGCAGCGACGCGATACCGCTGGCGCGTCCCGCCGACGCGTGCGCACGCCGGTGGTTTCGGTCACACCGGATGCGTCCTGGGAGTGCCGCGCGGCCAATGGCGACGTGTTCTACCAGCACTCGCCCTGTCCGGCGGCGATCGCCGGAACGATTGAACTGCGCCATGCGGCAACGCGCGGCCGCAGCCGGGGCGCCGCAGCAGCGATCGCCGTATCGGGCAAGCCCATCGCCCGTGACCATGCCTGCCGCCGCATTCACGCACCGAGCGCAACCGATCGCGCAGGCCACGAGCGCGACGAAGATGTCAGTACCTACGAGCGCAATCTCGGCCGCGATCCCTGCCGCTGAGCGGCAGGGATCCGGCGTTTCGAAGGGCCGATGCCAACGCTTCCGACAGGCCGTCGCGGACTGGCGCAGCGCGCAGGCGGGTTCGGACACCTGACCACCGACCAGCGATTCGACGCTCGACACGAAGGCACTGCACGATCCGCGCAGCAGCGAAATTGCGATAGCTTTCGCCAAAGCCGCATCGTTCATTAGGCCGCAAGGTCAGCCTGGGCGCACGGACACCAGCGTCACGTGCATCGCAGTGCTTCGCCCCCTTCAAGGAACCGACCATGACCCGCTACACGCTGAACCTTCAAATCGATTCTCGATCCCTGCAGATGCTATACGCCGCAGGCCAGCGGATCACCATCGGACGCTCGGTCAACGGCGGTTCTCCGAATGTGGCCTGGCTCGTGTTCAGTCCGCTCATGAACAACACCATCACCTGGGAAGAGGACTATGGACTCTATGCGTCGACGACGAACCTCATGAACGGTGCGTCCATCTACCCGATGTCGGCCACCGCCTCTCCGGCGATGGAGGCATCGACCTACCCGTTCCTGCCATCGATGAGCTTCGGCATCCCCGTACGGCACGCAGCGCCGGCCGGTTCCTTCGGTGTCCAGAACGCCGCACCGCCCGCAGCCTTTCCGATGCTGACCTTCGGCCTGATGCAGTCGGCCGAGGTCAACGGAGCCGGCACGCCGTTCCAGGTGGCTTCGGCGATGCCGGTGCTGAGCCAGCAGTCCGCCGTACTGACGCCGTCCTTGACGATCTACGTGTGGCTGCAGGCGATGTACGGCAGCGGCACCTGCATCCCCAACGTTTCCGGCCCCACGACGCGGGTCACCTACGGCGGCTCCGTCACGAGCCAGACCCTCATGTACGACCCGAACCGTGGCGTATTCGCCCCGGCCGCTGCATCCACAGGCGAGAACGCGTCGACGGAGCACGTCGAGGTAACGGCACCGTCGCTGTACTGAGGTGGTCGCAGACCGGCCAGATGCCCGGCCGGCCGGTCCGTCGCACCGGCGCCGGGTGTTCTGCTGTCCCGGACAGACTGGATCGCAGCGCGCCAGATCGCAGCCGGCGGATGCTCAGGAAGGCCTGCGCCGGCCGCGATGCCGCGGCATGCAAAGTCGACCCGATCACGCAAATGAGCGCTTATTCCACTACGTAGCTAACGGTGCCTGTACAGATTCCTGACGATCCGCGACACTTGCGCCGCGCCGAGGCGCACCCGCGGGGGCGGGCATTTTCTGCAGCAATCGCCGGGCCGCACGGCCGGTAGCGATCTGCTGCGGTCAACTGAATCGGGAGTCAACGAATGAACGTGTCCTTCAAAGGTCGCGCCTATCCGCGCGCCGTGCTGTATGTCGCCTTGATCGCCGCGCTGCCGGCACTTCCGGCCCTTGCCCAGGACCAGACCGATGCCGACAAGCTTGAAACCATCAACGTGGTTTCCACCGGCACGCGCGCCGGCAATCGATCAGATACCGATACCGCGGCGCCGGTCGACGTCATCGGCCGCGAGGCCATCGAGGCCACCGGCGCCATCGAAACCGGCAAGCTTCTGCAGAAGCTCGCACCCTCGTTCAATTTCCCGACCAGTTTCGTCAGCGATGGCACGGACCTGATCTGGCCGGCCACGTTGCGCGGCCTCGGTCCGGACCAGGTCCTGGTGCTCGTCAACGGCAAGCGCCGCCATCAGCAGTCGCTCGTCAACGTGCAGCAGTCGATCGGCCGCGGCTCGGCAGGCACCGACATCAACACGATTCCGATCGCTGCGATCGAGCGCATCGAAGTGCTGCGCGACGGCGCCTCGGCACAGTACGGTTCCGATGCGATCGCCGGGGTGATCAACATCATTCTCAAGGACCAGACGGATCACACCGATCTCGGCATCGAGATCGGCGAGACCTACGCGGGTGACGGCGACCAGTACCGCGCCGCGCTCAATACCGGGTTCAAGCTTGGCGGCGACGGTGGATTCCTCAACCTGACCGCCGACTACATGAAACGCTTCGAAACCAATCGTGCCGGCCCGGACAGCCTGCGCGTCGATCCGCCGCGCGTGACGCAGCGCCTCGGCGAGGCCGACATGGAAGGCGCACAGATCTGGATCAACGCCGCCCTGCCGCTGGCCGGCGGCGAGCTTTACGCGTTCGGCGGCGTGTCGCGGCGCGAAGGCAACTCCTCGGGGTTCTTCCGTTCGGCTGGCGACGGCCGCACCATTCCGGAGCTCTATCCGAACGGCTTTCTGCCCACCCTGCTGACGACGACGGACGACCGCTCGCTCGCGGTCGGCTACCGCCACGCGCTCAACGATTCCTGGAAATGGGACTTCAGCGTCAACCGCGGCTGGAACCAGTTCGAGTTTGCCTCCGAAGGCACGGCCAACGTCAGCTACTACTACGAACCCCGGCCGGGCGGCGGCATCTATGCCGAAACGCCGACGTCGGCCGAGGACGGCACACTGCGCTTCAAGCAGACCACAGCAAACTTCGACCTGACCGGCGACGTCGACTGGGGCATCGGTGCCGAACCGCTCTACCTCGCATTCGGCGCCGAATGGCGCCGTGACGGCTATCAGATCATCGCCGGCGATCCGGTGTCGTATCAGTACGGCCGCACCAATGACCCGACCATCGAGATCCGCAACGCCGCGGGCGGTATCGCCGCCGCCGGCATCCAGGGCTTCCCGGGCTTCACCCCGGCGACCGAGATCGACGCGAGTCGCCGCAGCCTGGGCGTCTATGTCGACGCCGAGTCTTACGTGACGACCAATTTCCTGATCGGTGCAGCCGCGCGCTTCGAGGACTACAGCGACTTCGGTACGAACACCACCGGCAAGCTGAGCCTGCGCTACAACTTCACCGACGCATTCTCACTGCGCGGCACGGTCTCCAAGGGCTTCCGCGCACCGAGCGTCCAGCAGCAGTTCTTCAGCCAGGTGTCGACGAACCTCAATGCCGACGGCACGCTGACCGACACCATCACGGCACGCCAGGGCAGCGCGGTCGCGCGTGCGTTCGGCGTCAAACCGCTCAAGGAAGAATCGTCCAACAACTACTCGATCGGCTTCGTCTGGAAACCCAGCAACGAGTTCTCCCTGACCGCCGACGTCTACCAGATCAGCATCGACGACCGCATCGTGTTTTCCAGCTACATCGGCCCTGAGGCCGGTAGCGAGAACTGCACCGACCCGGCGGTATGCCCCATCGCCGTGCTGCTGCGCCCGCTCAACGTCGGCCAGGCCACATTCTTCACGAATGCGATCGACACCAAGACGCGCGGTGTGGACATCGTCGCCGAGTACGGCACGGAGCTCTCGAACGGCGCCCGGCTGGGTTTCTCGGCCGCACTCGATTTCAGCGAGACTGAAGTGCTGCGCATCAATTCGCCCTCGACCTTCCTGCCGGCCTCGACGCTGTTCAGCCGCGAACAGGTCACGCTGATCGAAGAAGGCCAGCCGCGGCAGCGCGCGACGATCGGTACGAACTATCACAGTGGTCCCTGGCATACGGATCTCGCGTTCAACTACTACGGTTCGGTCGCCGGCGAAGGTTTCACCCCGGGGCTGAAACAGAAGTGGGGCGGCAAGTGGCTGACTGATCTGTCGGTGAGCTACCACGTCAACGACGATCTGCGCGTGACCATCGGTGGCAACAACATCTTCGACGTCTATCCCGACAAGTGGGAGTCGACCGGGCCGGGACAGAATCCGTTTCCGTATCTGGGCTTCAAGTACGGCTGGGAAACGCTGCCGTTCGGCCTGAACGGCGGTTACTACTACGCGCGCGTGAACTATCGGTTCTGAAGCGGTCTGGCGCAGACCGCCTGACCCGCGTGCGGAGGCGCGCGGGTTTTTTCGGCAATAGCCGCTCATGACGCCGGGGCCCTGAATGGCCCCGGCGTTTTTCATGCCGCGTCCGGCTGCGCGCCAGGTGCCCTTCTCGCAGCGGGGATACGCACCCGGACGTCCGTTCATGCAACGGACACGAAATCCCCGTTCAGGTGCGCTAGAGTGCCGGCCGAGTCGTGCCTGTCCACGACCCTGCGGCGCGCATGGGGATGTTCGTTCGATCGGCGCCGCAGCGTTGTTGCTACATCGTCGCCGTGCGGCGATGCCATCGATACCAGGAGAATCCGATGATCCGCTTTGCTCGCCCGCTCATCATCGCCAGCGCCGTGCTCGCGCTGGCTGCCTGCCAGAAGCAGCCGGAACCGGCCAAGCCGGCCGCGCCGGCTCCGGCAGCCACGCCGGCCACACCACCGGCTGCCGCCCCGGCCACGCCGCCGGCCGCCACTCCCGCCCCGGCAACCGCCGATTCGATCGGCGTGCCGGAATGCGACAACTACATCACCAAGTACATGGCGTGCGTGTCGGGCAAGGTGCCGGAAGCGTCCCGTGCTCAACTGCAGGCCAGCCTCGACCAGATGCGCGAGGCGTGGAAGCAGGCCGCCGCCACCGACGCCGGCAAGGCCAGCCTCGCCCAGGCCTGCACCGCGGCCAACGATGCAGCCAAGAGCTCGATGACCGCATTCGGCTGCACCGACTTCTGATCGGATCTGCCATCGCTGTGACAAAAAACCCCGGCCAGCGCCGGGGTTTTTTTTCCCCACCTTTCCGTCAGCTATTGGCAGGTCGCGCTGCCGCTCCAGCTCACAGTGAACTCGCTCGTCGACACATAGGTCGAGTTCCAGATCTTCGTGTCACTGCCGGAACCGCCCAGGCGCAAATCGCGGGTGTTGGACTGATTGCCGGTGATGTGATCGTCGTCGCCGTTGCCGAACAGGATGTCGATGCCATCGGGCGTGCTCGACGAATAGCCGTCCAGCCAGTCGTTGCCGCCGTTGCCGAACGCCAGGTTCCTGCCCTCGACCGCGCGCAGACGATCGGCTCCCGCATTGCCGAAGCTGAAATCGTCGCCCGTGCCGCCATTGAGCCTGTCGTCGCCCGAACCGCCGAACAGGAGATCCATGCCGTCGGCGCCGTCGAGCGTATCGTGGTTGTCGCCGCCGAACAGCAGGTCCATGTCGGCATCACCGCGGGCGTAGTCGTCGTCGTCACCGCCGAACAACAGGTCGAGGCCGGCACCCCCGAGCAGGTGATCCTTGCCCGACCCGCCGAATGCGATGTCGAGGCCACCGTCACCGGCGAGGTAGTCGCCGTCGTCACCGCCGAACAGGAGGTCGGTGTCCGCGCCGCCCTGCACGTAGTCGAGGCCCGGGCCGCCGAAAACGAGGTCCAGCCCGTTGCCGCCGACGATCAGATCCATGGTGTCGTTGCCAAACAGCAGGTCGGCACCGTCACCGCCGTCGATCGCATCACAGCCGTCACCGCCGAACACGAGGTCGGTGTCGGCGCCGCCCTTGATCACATCCCAGCCCGGTCCGCCGAACAGCACGTCGATCCCGCTGTCGCCGTTGATCAGGTCGAGGCCGTCATTGCCGAATACGAGGTCGGTGCCGTCGTTGCCGCTGATCCGGTCGTCGCCGCGATTGCCAAACAGAAGGTCGAGATCGGCACCGCCTTCGATGACGTCGTTGCCCGAATTGCCGAACACGAGATCGATGCCGGATTCGCCGTACAGGAACTCGTCCTTCTTCTCGCTGTTGTCGTTGCCGAAGATCACGTCGGTGGCGGCACCGCCACGGACCGTGTCGGACTCTGCGTTGCCGAACAGCAGGTCGATGCCGTCGCCGCCGTTGATCGTGTCTTCGGCAGGCCCGCCGAACACGAGGTCGGTGCCGTCGTTGCCCTCGATGGTGTCAGCTCCGCTTGCGCCGAAGATGAGATCGATGCCATTGCCGCCGAAGATCCGGTCGATGCCATCGCGCCCGAACACGAGGTCCATGCCGTCGTCGCCATAGAGCGTGTCGTTGCCTTCGCCGCCGAATACGAGATCGATCAGGCCTGCGCCGCCACGCACGATGTCATCCCCCCCGTTGCCCGTCACCAGATCCATGCCGTCGTTGCCGACGACGTTGTCGTTGCCACCGGATCCGAACGCGAAGTCCATGTCGCGGCCCGCGTCGATGCGGTCGTCGCCGTCCGCGCCGAACACGAAGTCCATGCCGGCGTTGGCGGCGACGATGTCGTTGCCCTCGTTGCCGAAGATGAAATCGCCGAGTAGCGGAAACACGCCAGCGACCGTGGTGTTGCTGCCGACGAGGATGTCGTTGCCGATACCACCGAAGAAGAACGTGCCGAACGGTACGTCGATACCTTCGATGCGGAACACACCCGGCTCGATGTTGGCGATCTGATCGTTGCCCTGCTGCCCGAACAGGAAATCGATGCCCATCTCGCCGTCGATGACGTCATTGCCGGGCGGATTGCCGAACAGCAGCGAGTCGCCGAGGATGATGTCGGTGTAGCCGTGCTCGTCGACGTTGCCGTCGTCGCCGCGGTCGGCCGACACTTCACCGCCGAAAATGCGGTCGTCGCCGGCCTGGCCGATCAGCAGATTGCCGAGATCGAACTCGAGCA
The DNA here is from genome assembly GCA_045864815.1 of Rhodanobacteraceae bacterium. GTDB lineage: Bacteria > Pseudomonadota > Gammaproteobacteria > Xanthomonadales > Rhodanobacteraceae > Tahibacter. The sequence continues at coordinate 14,212 of BTVG01000049.1, forward strand.
CGACCGGCCCCGCCGTCACGGTGTACGAAGCACCGGCGCCGCCGTGAATTTCATCGTTGCCGGACCAGCCCAGCACGAAGTCGTGGCCATCGCCCGCATAGACGATGTCGTCGCCGCCGCCGCCGATGACGAGGTCGTGACCGGCATGGCTCTCGACGCAATCGTCGCCACCCAGCGCAAAGATCAGGTTGACGTTGCCGCCGGTGACGATGTTGTCGTCCCACGGCGTGCCGAAGACGACGCTGGCTGCGCCGATGTTGAATTCGAAGTTCCAGGTCTCGGCATCGCAGAGCACTTCGCCGCCCTTGAGCCCGTCGCTGGCAGCCTTCACGTCGTCGCCGGCAGCCGCCCGGGCGTCGGCGAGCTCCTGCCGCCGCTTGGCCCGCGTGCCGGGCAGCGACGGTACACCGGTCGGATCGCCGCTCGTGTAGAGCGGACTCGCCCATTCGGCGAAATAGGTTTCGAACGCTGCCGCATCGGTCGCGATGGTGGTGTTCTCGATCCGCGCCGCCTTGGCCATGCCCGCGGTCTCGAGCGCCTGCCGCCAGGCTTCGATGCGCGGCTCGATGTCGTCGAGCAGTGCCTGCGCCGCACTGGCGATCGGCTGGTAACCCGCGCCGTTCTCGTCGACGCCGACAGTCGGCGCATAGTTCTCGAAGCCCTGCGTGTCGATGCAGGCGAGCAGGGTCGCCTCGTTGCGCTGGAACTCCGCCTCGGCCGCGGCGATTTCCGCCTCGGTCCGCTCGCTGTAGGCCTCGTCGGTAATGACCGACAGGCGCGCGTCGAGGGACTTCATGCGCTCGCTGATTTTAGCGACCTGGCCGTTGATGCACTGGAGCACCGGCCCTTCGTAGCGCGCGATCTGTCCGGCACCAGCCTGCGTGATCTCCGCGGCCTGGGACTGCAGCTCGGCCAGATCGGCGTTCACCTGCGCGAGGAAGGCGTCATGCCGCGCCTGGATGCCTGCCGCCGTGTCGTCGAGCAGCGCCTTGCCGACCGGTCCTTCGTGCACCTGGGTTTCGTAGAAGTCGACGAGTTCACTCTGCGCCTGCAGGCGGAACAGCTCGATCTGGTCGTCCTGCATCTGCACCACGTCGTGCACACGCGTGAATATGGCGTCCTGCGCATGGATCAGCGCCAGCAGGTCCGTCTGCGACGGCGTCACCGCGACGACGTCGTCGGGCACCGTGATCGCAGCGAGCGGTGCGAGCGCGCCAGCCTTCAGCGGCATGGCGATGCCGCCCTCGGCGATTTCTCCGCGAAACGCGAGACGGTACTGGTCACCCGTGCCGCGGATGTCGTCAGCGAAAAACACGCCGGTCACCGCGTCACCGAGTTCGATCGCGACAATCTGGTCGATCGTCGGATCGAAGTTCAGGCTGGCCTTGCGCTGCACCGTTCCGGCGGCGGCGTCGACGAGCCAGAAATTCAGCGCGGCCGGGTCGCGGCTCACGTAAAGGGCACCGACACCGTTGATGGCGACGGACACGTCAGCCACGGCCTTGCCGGCGGACGCGACAGCCACGTGCGGTGCTGCCGCGACGCCGGATCCTGAGGCCGGCCCGGCCTGCACGATGGCGGCAGACAGGAATGTCGCGGCAGTGACTGCAGCCGACAGCAGGCAGCGCCGGAAGCGTGCGCCGTACGCGCACGGCGATGACATCGACCCGGCGCCGACGGCGCTCGGGAACGGACGGGGTGTGATCATGACGGGTTCTCTCTCGTAGTGACCGATGGCGGCAGCCGCGGCAAAGCGGCCGTCCAGCGGCACCGCATGCGGCGCCGTGGCCGGTGCACTACAGCGCCCTGCGGCAACGCGAGCGAGCGAAAACCCGGGACGGATCCGGGTCGGCGGCGGGACCAAGCCGGAACAAGTCAGAAGCAGATTGTTGTTTTATTTGCTATTTAACAAAAGGAGAATGGTGCTGCACACGCACGACAGGCCCGACAGGGCGCTGTCCCTGAACCGGAAAACCCGCCCGGGGGCAGGCGCAAATCGCCCTCCCATCGACACGTCAGCGCGCGTGGCGGTTGCGGAAAGCCTGCCAGTCGCGCTCGCTCGCGAAGCCTTCGCGCAGGTCGCAGACCACGAGGCTGACCTGGTTGTGCGGATCGTGGGCCGCATCCACGTGCCCCCACTCACCGCCGGCCGGCAGAACCACGCCGTGACGACGCTGGAACCACTCGCGCAGGGCACGCGTATGCGGGCCGTCGGGGCCGCGCTGCTCGCCATCCATGAGATGCCACGGCGCGATGTCCCAGCGCGCCAGCGGCCCCCCGGCGCCGGCGAACGTCACGATCAACACCGTCTTCTCGGGCTTCTTGCCGCCACGCGCATCGAATACCTTGCGCCATGCCACCGGGTGGCCCTCGTGGTGAAGCCATTCCTCCCAGCCCACCCCTTGCGCGAGTAGTTCAGCCGCACGCATGCCGGGCCAGAGCGCGAGCCCGGGTTCGGGCTCGAAGCGTCCGTCGTCGTGTAGATTCATGGTGTGCTTCATGGCCCCAGATTGATGCGTGGACCGACGGCCTGGACCTTGGTCTTGAAGTCGGCGAGAAATACCTGCGTCCCGCCGCCGGTGCCGAAGCCCTTGGCCGGGTCCTGCGCCTGGGCGATACCGGTCGCGACGCAGGTGTCCTTTTTCACGACATACGCTTGTACCTGAGGGCGGTAACCGAACTTCGGATGCGGCAGCACCTGGAGGCTCTGCCAGAGTTTCGCGCGGCTGCCGCCGGCGGCCGCCAGGGTCTTGGCGTCGAAGTAGAAGCCGGACTGGCCGGGCGCACCGCCGTAGATCACGGTGCCTTTTTTCAGCACGGTATTGGTCCAGGTGTCGCGGCCCTTGTAGATGCCGTGCCCCTGCCACTGCCGCGCCCACGCCGACGGATTCACCCCGTCGCAGGGATTGCCGGAACATTTCTTGCGCTTGAGCCCGTACGGATCGATCCAGGCGCCCGGATTCGGCGCGTACACATAGGCGTTCTCGCCGCCGAGCAGGTTGACCGGGTCCTGCGTCACGTAACGACCGATGTCCGGGTCGTAGTAGCGATACCGGTTGTAGTGCAGCCCGGTCTCGCTGTCGTAGTACTGGCCCTGGTAGCGCAGCGGCTGATGCACGGCATCGGGTGCATCGTCGGCGACGAACACCTCGACCTTTGCTGCGTTCCCCCAGGCGCGGTACTCCGCGCGCCAGCGCACCGTGCCGTCGGCGTCGCTGAGTTCGTGCGGCAGGCCGGCCTGGTCGTTGTGGTAGTAACGCAGCGTGGTGTGGGTGGTCTCGCCGGCAGCGACAGTCTCGACCTGCGCCAGCGGCGCGAAACTGTCGTGTTCGTAGAGATAGGCGATGCTTCGCGCAGCGCGCTGCTCGCAGAGCAGCCGGTTGCCGCCCCAGCAGAACGTGGTCAGGCCGAACGCATCCTGCTTCCAGGCGCGGCGGCCCAGCGCGTCGTAGCCGTAGCGCGTCTCCTGCTGCACCCCGCTGCGCTCGACCCGCGCGCCGACGAGCTGATGTTCGGCGTCGTAGTCCAGCCGCAGCCGCGTGTGCGTACCGACGGTCTTCTCGATCAGATCACCGTGACTGTCGTAGCGATAGCGCCGGTCGCCGAACGCCTGCACGCGATTGCCGGGCACCCGGCTGCCGTCGGCAGACAGATTGTGCGCGGGATCGAAACGGAACCGCTCCGCATCTGCGGCGACGAGCCGCGACAGCGGGTCGTAGACGAAATGACGGCTGCCGCGCCGGTCGACGAGGCTCAGCAGGTTGCCGATGCGGTCATAGTGATATTCGCGCGCGACCGTATCGTCGCCGGTGCGAGGCCCCCGGCGCGCGCGGCTGCGGCCGAGACGGCCGGCCGCATCGTAGTCGTAGAAGCTCGTGAGCTGTCCCTGCGTGCGCACGGTCTCGCGCTGCAGTGCGTCACGCTCGATGGTGCTGACGGTGTCGCCATCGAACAGGATCTGATGCAGCTCGCGGCCATGGAACCGCTGTTCGATCGTGCGGCCATCCGGCAATTCGGTCGCGACACAGTTGCCGAGCGCGTCGTAGCGGTGACGCACGGCGTAGCGGCGGCCCTGCACGAGGCTGGTTTCTTCGACGACGTGACCGGCTTCGTCGTAGACGATGCCGACGCGGCCACCACTGTTGACCGCTTCGACCAGCCGGCCGACGCCGTCGTAGGCATAGCGCACACGCTGCGCCTGGGTGTCGCGTCCGGTCACCTTCTCGATCACGCGGCCGATGGGATCGCGCACGAAGCGCGTGACGATGGTGTCGGGGGCATCGTCGGCCGGAATCGTGACTGCCGGTCCCGGCCGCAGACCGAGCTCGCGCCGCTGCGTGACGAGACCGGCGCCATCGTAGGCATAGGCCGTCACGCGGCCGTCGAAGCCCTGCTCGGCAATCAGGTTGTCGACTGCGTCATAGGCGAAACGGTAGTGCGCGCCATTCGCGTCCGTCAGCACGACCAGGCGGCGCGCGAGGTCGTACTGGTACGTGAGGCGATGCCCCAGCGCGTCGATGCGTGCCAGCGGCAGGCCGTCGGCACAGAGTTCCCAGCGCTCGGTATGGCCGGCCGCGTCGGTCTGTGCCACGAGCCGACCCAGCGCGTCGTACTCGAAGCGCTCGCTCGCTCCATCCGGGTGCGTGATCTCGCGCAGGTTGCCGCGGAAGTCGTGGCTATAGCGCGTCTCGCGTCCCAGCGGATCGAGGACGCACGCCAGCCGACCGTGCGCATCCCAGGCATAGCGCGTGACGTGGCCGCTGCAGTCGGTCGAGGCAGTCATCTGGCCGGCGGCGTCGTACGTGTAGTGGTGCCGGCCGCCGGCCGCGTCGGTGACGCGCACCACGAGTCCGCGCGCGTCGTGGTTGTAGGCGGTGCTGCGGCCGATCGCGTCCGTCTCACGCACCAGATTGCCGCTGGCGTCGTAGACGTAGGTGGTGCTGGCGCCGTTCGCATCAGTGATCACCGTGGGCAGTCGCCAGCGTTCGTCGTACTGCATTTCGGTACGCACGCCGCCTTCGACGATCGCGACCTGATTGCCCGCGTCGTCGTAGCTGTAGCGCGTCGCACGTCCGGCGGGATCGACGGTCTCGACGACACGGCCATAGGCGTCGTGCTCGAACCGCGTCTGGCCACCGGCGGCATCGGTCAGGCAGACCAGTTCCTCATCGTCGTTGTACTGATAGCGTGTGACGCGATCGAGCGGATCGGTGACGATGGTTTCGCCGGGCGCGTAGTCGAAGCGCCAGACCTGGCCGAGACTCGTCGTATGCCGGATCACGCGGCCGAGGCGGTCGTAGCGGTCGTACTCGTAGTGAGCGGCCAGCGCACCGGGCTGGGCATGCTCGATGAGCAAATGATTGCGATAGCGGAACTCGCGCACGCGCGCGCCATTGCCGTCATGCACCGCGACCAGATCGCCGGCGCCGTCATAACCGTAGCGAACCAGAACCTCGACGCAGCCGGAGGGCCACGTGCCGTCCTCGCGGGGCTCACCGTGCAGCTGCGCGACGCGAACGAGGCGCACGCACGGCGCGTTGCCGTCGGATGGCACCGGCTCGAACACCAGGCCGAAGCAGCGCCCCGCGGCATCCTCCACGAGCCGCGGGTAACCTGCGTCGTCGTACCGGATGCACACGCGGTTGCCGTTACGGTCTTCGATCGCGACCAGCGGCAGATAGTGCGCACGCGCGCCATCACGGTCGGCCTCGTCGAGATCCAACGGCGCAAAAATCTGGTGCAGGCCGCCGTCCGGCGCGCTCACGCGGTAGCGGCCGTTCGCCTCGCGACGCAGCAGCACGTCCTCGTAACGATCATGCTCGAGCTCGCCCGGCTCGAGTTCGGGCAGCTCCACCTCGCGACCCTGCTCGTCGATCAGCAACAGTCCGTCGTGCCGGCGCAGCAAACGCACCGACAGCGGCAGGGACCAACCCTGCCCGAGCCAGCCGTTGCCCGGTTGATCGGAGAAATAGCTGCGCTGCCACGGCAACGGCAGCGGTGCCGGAAAGTCGAAGTCGCAGTCCTCGTCACCGCTCAGGAACTTGACGCCGAGCACCGGATTCACGGGCTTGCCGACCCCGAGCTTGGTCTTGCAAGGCTTGGTCTTCTTGCCCTTGCCCTTGACCCCGCCGCCGGCATCGCTGCCGGCCTTCTTCGCCGCCTTCTTGCCGGCGGCTTCGGCCCCTTCCTTCGCGGCTTTCTCGGCGGCCTCTTTCGCGGCCTTTTCCGCCGCTTCTTTCGCCGCCTTCTTCGCGAGTGCTTCGGCGCCTTCCTTGGCCACGGTCTTGCCGACCGCGACGGCGGCCTTGCCGGCTTTCATCGCCGCGCCGCCGCCCGGTATCAGGTTCGCCGCCGCCGACGCGCCCGAGATCGCCGCATTGACGTAGTCCCCCTCGGCCGCATAGATCGCCGCGTTCGCGCCGTCGGCGACGATGCCCACCACCGGCACCGCGCCGAGGATGTCGAGC
>BTVG01000050.1:0-20545 GCA_045864815.1 Rhodanobacteraceae bacterium
GGCCGGAATGCTGAGCCAAACCCCATCCCCACCCATGCCCTCCCCTTGAAGGGGAGGGTATTCAGTGCCGTCGCGAAAACCTCAAGAAACCGCGGAGCCTGCGGCAGGAACTGACCGAAGCTGACCTTATCAAGCCCTCCGCTTCAGCTTGAAGCCCTCCCCTTCAAGGGGAGGGTTGGGTGGGGATGGGTGTCGGTTCCGCTGACGGTATCTCGCACTTGCGAGAGAGCAGCGCGCCGCATCGACCGAAGGCCGGAACGCTGAGCCAAACCCCATCCCCACCCATGCCCTCCCCTTGAAGGGGAGGGTATTCAGTGCCGTCGCGAAAAGCTCAAGAAACCGCGGAGCCTGCGGCCGGAACTGACCGAAGCTGACCGTATCAAGCCCGCCCCTTCAGCTTGAAGCCCTCCCCTTCAAGGGGGTGAAAGGCGCTCGTTCAGAACCACAGGTTCTGGGCGCCTTGAACGCCCCACGGGCCGGAGGGTTGGGTGGGGATGGGTGTCGGTTCAGCGAGCGGCAACTCGCAGAGCGCCGGGATGGGGGGCGCCTTCCACCCGCAGCAACCACGCCGCCGACGCCGTTCCCTGCGACGGCGCCGCACCTACGGCCACGCGTTGCGTACCGCAGCACCGCGATCCGGAAAGTCGATGAAAAACCCATCGATTCCCGTGTCGAGCAACTGTTGCAACTCCTGCTCCATGCTCACCCGTCCGCCGTATACGTCGCGCGCGAGAAACACGTCTTCTGCGCGCAGCGTATACGCATGAACTTTCAGCCCCGCGGCGTGGGCGTCACGCGTCAGCGGACTCGCTGCGCCGGTCAGCGTCCTTCGCCCGGCCGCATCGCGCACCTGCGCCAGCAGGTCGTCCTTCCATGGCGCGATGCCATGGGCGTAGCGCTCGTGCATCCAGGCAAGCACCCCGGGTGTCGCGAGGTCGGCGTAGCTGACGGATTTCGCGCCAGGCAGCGGCAAGCGCGTGCCTAGTCCGGGATACAACGCGTCGAGCTCCTGCCCGTGCGCCGCATGCCAGCGCAGGTCATACGGCAAGGCGAACGATTCGTTGCGTGCGGTGACGTGGCCAATGGCGCCGAACAGCTGCATGAGTCGCGCGTCGATGCCGGCCTGCGGCAGCAGCCGCGTGCGCAGTTCGATCAGGTTCGCGAGTTCGAAGGACTGGATGTAGATCCGTGCCGGATCGGTGAAGCCGTTGCGCAGGAGTTCGTCGACGAGCAGCACCGACAGGGATCGTGCGATCGGCGTGCCGTCGAGATGGCGCCCTTCGTGCTGGAAATAGGTCGGGTGCTTGGTCTCGGGATAGATCGCGACTGGGCGCGGCGCGTTGGCCGCGAGCGCGATCACCTCGGCAAACGTCGGAATGCCGAAGCGTCCGTCGTAGCGTGCGCTGTCCGGGCGCAGCGCGGGTAATCGTTCGCGGGCGCGCAGGGTGCGTATTTCCGCGAGCGTGAAATCCTCCGTGAACCAGCCTTCGACCTCATCGCCGTCGATGCGCTTGCGCGTGCGGCGGTCGGCGAATGCCGGATGCTGCACCACGTCCGTTGTACCGCTGATTTCGTTCTCGTGACGACAGATCAGCACGCCGTCGCGCGTGGGCACGAGGTCCGGCTCAATCGCGTCGGCGCCTTGCGCGATTGCGAGCGCATAGCTTTCGAGCGTGTGCTCGGGGCGGTAGGCGCTCGCACCACGGTGGGCAATCACGAACGGGGGATGCGTGGTCATGGGGGCTCGCTGGCAGGACGGGCAATGGCGAGCGACCGCCGGCGGATCAGTCGCGCGAATGCAGCGAGTATGACGAATCCGGTCACGCGCGATGCGATCTCACCGTCTGCTATCGCTGCACCTGAGTGCCGCCGCCGATCGCCAGGACGCTCGTCGCACGGTCCGCGATGTGCAGTGGACATTGCGTCAAGTTGCGCTTTTCGAAGGCTGGACAAGGCCGGGATCCGTGCGCATCGCGCGCCTCGCACACTGCCCTGGCGGAAGTGGGACGCCGGCGTCGCCGGAGCCCGCTGCCGCTCCCTGGAACTTCCTTGCTAGGAGCGAACATGCAGTCGTCTTCTCCCTCATTTGTTTTCCCGCGCCGTAGCACCCTCGCCGCCGGCCTGTTGCTCGCCGTGGCCGGCATCACGACCGCACACGCACTCAGCGCACCCGGCGCGGCGGCAGGCCCGATCCAGCGCTACAACCTGTTCGCCGATGGCGGCCAGCAGCAGGCCGACATCGCCGTCGGCGCGGACGGCAACGCGGTCGCGGTCTGGTATTCCGACAAGCCGACCGGGTCGATCGGCGTGCGTGCACGGCGCCTCGACGGCGCCGGCAATCCGATCGGCAGCGACATCGTCGTCAATAGCAGTCCGCAGGCCGGCAGCATCTTCTACCCCTCGGTCGCGACCGACGCGGACGGCCATTTCACCGTCGTCTGGACCGCCCATACCACCGTGCTGTACAGCCTGCCGCACGTCTACCAGCGGCGTTTCGACCGCCACGGCGTGCCCCTCGGTCCGCAGCAGCAGATTGATACGAACGTGCCCGAGGCAGGCGGCGCGGTCATCGCGATGGGCGCCGACGGCCGTTATGTGGTGGCGTGGAATGCGTACCCGTCAACCGGCGCCGAAATCCGCGCGCGGCGTTTCGATGCGACCGGCACTGCGCTCGGTACCGAGATCGCCGTCGCCACACGCGGCACCGGCTACTACGGGCCGAACCTGCGGCTGGCCACCGACGATGCCGGCAACTTCACCGTGGTCTGGACGCACGACAAGCGCGACGGCGCCGACTACGACGTCTATCGCCGGCGTTTCGATGCGTACGGCAACGCACTGGAAACGGTGCAGCGCGTGAACAACTGGTCTGCCGCCGGCATGCAGCGCGTGGCCGACATCGGCATGGATGCGGGCGGCAACAGCGTCATCGTCTGGGACAGCTATCTGAGCCGCTACGACTCGCGCATCGTCGGCCAGCGTTTCGATGCGAGCGGCTACCCGGCCGGCAGCGAATTCGTGCTCGCCTACAAGAACAGCTATCCGACCGAAGAACCGACCCGGCCCGCAGTGGCCATGGCCCGCTCGACCGGTGAATTCAGCGTGGCCTGGCAGCGGCGCAGCGACACCATGTACCTGCGGCGATACCTCGCGAATGGCACCGCGCGCGGACCGGAAACGCTGATGTCCGACGGAACGCGGGGCGCCAGCTACGTGAGCATCGCGAGCGACGCCGATGGCGACACCACCGCGATCTGGCAGGTGGAGGAGACGAGCATGTACAAGGATTTCGGTGTCGTCGGTCGCCGATTCTCCGGCTATGGCAGCATCGATCTCGCCGCGAGCCTCGCGCCCGCAATCGAGAGCGCTGCCGCGCCGACACTGATCGACTACCAGGTGCGCGTCGACAATCTGCAAATGCCCTCGCCGTCACGCGGTGTCGGTGTCGCGACCGGCATCGTCGCCACGTTCGCGCCTCCGGCCGACGGTGTGGTGCTCGAGGCCACCGGACCGAACTGGAGCTGCGATCTGTCGACCGCACAGCCGCGGTGTACTTACGGCGCAAGCGTGCCGCCCGGCGGTAGCAGCGAGCCGTTGCACCTGCGCGTCGGCGGCGTTGCACCCGGCAGCGTCCAGGCCAGCGTGCAGGTGACCGGCAGCCAGTACGATGCGCAGGCGGTGAATGATGCGGCGTCGGCGGTGGTGACGTTGCCGTAACCGCAGGTTCGATCAAACCTGCGCCGAAGCCCGGCGGCGCGGTGATCACGGCGCGCAGAACCTCGAGGCGATGGTGTGTCGACGCCTGATTCGGCCTCGGATTCTCGCTACTCAGTCGCCGTGACGGCGGGCTTCTCTCGCTTCTCGCCGGCTTGCGATGGCAGGCGACGGGGGCATCAGTGGGAACCAACCTGCTTCTTGGACTTGCGGCCATATACGATGATGCTGGTGGATAGCGCCTGGTCGATCGGTACCAATCGAGGATTTAATGGCAACTGCACGCAATCGGAGTGTCGTGAGCAGAGGGCTCCTCGTGGCTGCAGCAATGCTCCTGCACGGATGCGATGCGTCGCCGGAACGCACCTACTTAGTAGCCGGAGCGGAGACGGAGTTCTGCGTGCCGCGCGCTGTTGATGTGACGCCCTTCAAGCCCAGCAAGGCCGGCGTTATTTCAGGCGGCTTTGCGATAAAGGGGTGCTGGAGAGGTTCAAAGGGTGCGAAGAAGGCTTGCATAGGGCCTGATGAGCTGGTTGTATTTTCAGTTACTGATAAAGCATCGTTTGCTGGAAGGCGCTTTGTCGACTATGCGAGCGACGCATACGTGAGAGAAGTGGCGAGAAATTCGAGGTCGCGCGGAACGATGTTGAGTGATGATCTGATTGCAATCCCCGACGACCTGGATCACAGCAATTGGTTCGTCTGGCGAATCAATGATGTGCGGAAATTCGAAATGGCGGATGATGACTTGCTGATGGCCGTTTGCTCGACCAGTAACGCACTGCCCGGAAATATCTGTGACCGCCGCATCGTCGGCCGAGACTACGTTACAGGCTACTCGTTCTATTACAGTGAAGGTCTTCCTGGCTCATTTGATCTGCTGGACAAGCGTGTCATGAAGGAGATCGAAGCGTTGAGGTGCAGCAAGCGTGTGTCCGCTGCTGCCGAAAGCAGAGAGACAAGCGCAAAGAAATAGCATTGATGGATTGAGGGTAGCTGATCCCGATGCCTCAACAACAAAGCCCGCAGCAACGCGGGCTTTGTTGTTTGAGGCAATAGCAGTCAGGGAGTTGCCGGCGGGTTTTGGATCGCGGCGCGCATGAGGTTCACGACGTCCGAAGCTCGCGGGCGAACTGCACGTAATCATCAGCCAACGGCCGTGCACTCGCCGGGCGCAGCAACAGTGCCGCCAGCATCGGCGGCTCGTCGACGCTTCGGCCAATCAGTGGCTCGACGATACCCTCGAACTTCGCCGGATGCGCCGTCGCGACCACGCACCAGTCGCCGTCGGCACCGTCGCGGCGCAGGTTTTCGAGCACTTTCACCGCACAGGCCGTATGCGGGCAGAACACGTCGCCGTGATCACGGTACCGGCGCGCGATGGTGTCGCGGATCGCCGCGTCGTCGACGCTCTGGGCACTGAACGCGCGGCGCAGTTCGGCGTCGTCGGGATAGAGCCAGCGCAAGCGCTCGACGTTGCTCGGCGCGCCGACGTCCATGGCGTTGGCGAGGGTCGCGACGCTTGCGCGCGGCGTGTAGTCGGCGCCGTCGAAGAACTGCGGCAGCACGTCGTTGGCGTTGGTCGCGAGCACGATGCAGCCCAGTGGCAGGCCGAGCGCGCGCGCGAGGATTGCGGCAAACGCGTTGCCGAGGTTGCCGGTGGGCACGACGACATTCAGCGGTTGGCCGTGGGCGCGCCAGTGCGACAGTGATGCGGCGGCGTAATAGCTCATCTGCGGCAGCAGGCGGCCCAGGCTGATGCTGTTGGCGGAACTCAGCGGCACTTCGCGCTGCAGGTCTGTGTCGTTGAGCGCCTGCTTGACCAGTGCCTGGCAGTCGTCGAACGAGCCGGCAACCTTGTACGTGTGGATATTGCCGCCAAAGCATCCCAGCTGGTGCGCCTGGCGCGGCGACACACGGCCGTCGGGATAGAGCACGGCGACGCGCAGCCCCGGCTTTCCGTGAAATGCGGCGGCGACGGCCGCGCCGGTATCGCCGGAGGTGGCGACGACGATCGTCAACGGACGGTCGCGCGCGCGCTGCAGGCGTGTCAGGCAGGCGGCGAGAAAGCGCGCGCCGAAGTCCTTGAAGGCTGCAGTAGGGCCATGGAACAGCTCGAGCACGAAATCCTGCGGCGTCGCGAGCGGGACCAGCGGCGCCGGGAAATCGAAGGCCTCGGCGCAAATGGCCGGCAGTTCGGCCGCGAGTGCATCGCCGTCGAAGAACGGTTGCAGTAGCCGCGTCGCGATCTGCGGCAGGTTCTCGCAACCGTCGAAGTCGCCGGGGGGGAACGCCGGCAGCGTTGCCGGCACGTATAGTCCGCCGTCGGGCGCCAGTCCGGCGGCGATCGCGGCGGACAGTCCGCAGGGCGCTGCACCGCCGCGTGTACTCACGAAGTTCATGCGATCACCTGTGCGGCCGGTCCGGCGACCGGCGAGATATAGGTCTGGCTCGTGAATCCGGCATCGGCGAAGCCTGCGGCCATGGCGGGTGCCGCAGCGCGCGCCTGTGTCTCCGTTTCGAACCAGGCGAACACGCTGGGGCCAGCGCCTGAAATGCTGGCACCCATGGCGTCGCCAGCGAGTGCGGCGTGCTTCACGGCGGCGAAGCCCTCGATCAGCGGTGCGCGGCGCGGTTCCACGAGTACATCGCTGAGGCCCGCGCGCACGAGCGCCGCATCGCCGCGCCAGCAGCCAGCCAGCACCAGACTCAGGTTCGCGCTCTGCGCCACGAACTGCTTGAGCTCGTAGGTGCCCGCAAGTGCGGCGCGCGCGCGCCGTGTTTCGAGCACGGCATCCGGGTGTACGAGCACACAGGTCCATGCGGGCGGAACCGGCACCGGCACCACGTGTTCCGCCGTTGCGAGCACCACGCCCCCGAGCAGCATGGGGCCGACGTTGTCGCCATGCCGGCCGCCGCTCGCGACCGCTTCGCCGGTGACGGCGTACGGATACAGCGCGGTCGGGTCGAGCGGATCGTCGAGCAGCGCATTGGAGGCGACGAGCGCGGCGACGCAGGACGCGGCCGAGCCGCCCATGCCCGAACCCAGCGCAATGCCCTTGTCGAGTTCGATCTCGAAGCCGAACGGCAGCTGCAGCGCCTCGCGCAACGCGATCAGCGCGGCGCCCGCCGTATTGGCTGCGGCGTCGTGCGGCAGCGCAACGGTACTGCCGCGGATCGCGGTGATGCGGACCTCGGGCGCGGTGATGCGCCGCACCGTGGCGTGGTCGCCGGCGCCAGCGATCGAGTGGCCCAGGATGTCGAAGCCGACGCCGATATTGCCGACCGACGCCGGCGAGAAGGCGGTTGCCTGCGTGCGCATCAGATGCGCGCCCCGAGCGTGCCGGCGACGCGCAGCAGATCCGCGAAGACACCCGCCGCGGTCACCTCGGGCCCGGCTCCCGGTCCTTGCACCACCAGCGGGTTGTTGCAGTAGCGACGTGTGGAGAATTGCACGATGTTGTCGGTTTCGCGCAGGTGGGCGAAGGCATGCGCACCGTCGAGTTCGACCAGGCCCACGCTGGCGTGCCCGTCGCGGTCCAGGCGCGCGACGTAGCGCAGTACCTTGCCCGCGGCGGTGGCTGCTGCCTGCCGGGCGGCGAATCCGGCGTCGAGCTCATCCAGGCGTGCCATGAACGCGTCCGGTGCCGCATCGCGCAGTGACGCCGGTACCAGGCTTTCCACGGTGACATCGGCTAGCGACAGGTCGCGGCCCGCCTCGCGCGCGAGAATCACGAGCTTGCGCGCGACGTCGGTGCCGGAAAGGTCATCGCGCGGGTCGGGTTCGGTGTAGCCGAGGGCGTGCGCCTCGCGCACCAGCGCGGAAAACGGCACCGAGCCGTCGTAGCCGTTGAACAGCCAGGCGAGGGTGCCGGAGAAAATGCCGTCGATCGCGACGATGTCGTCGCCGGTATCCAGCAGGTCGCGCAACGTGCTGACCACGGGCAGGCCGGCGCCCACGGTCGCCTCGTAGCGGAAGCGCGCGCCGCTCGCGGCCATCGCGTCGCGGATCGCACGATAGCGCTCGATCGGCCCCGCGCCGGCCTGCTTGTTCGGCGTGATCACGTGAATGCCCGCAGCGAGCCAGCCGGCATAGCGTTCGGCCACGTGCGAGCTCGCGCTGCAGTCGACGATGACCGTATGCGGCAGGTGCGCGGCCTGCAGGTGCGCAGTGAAGCGGTCGAGATCCGCATCCAGTGTCGATGTGTCGAGACGCTGCTGCCAGCCGGCGGTCGCGCCGTGTTCGTCCAGCCACATGCGGCCGCGCGTGGCGACGGCGCGCAGCCGCAGATCGAGATTGGTATCGCGCTTGAGTCGTGCCTGTGCCGCGTCGAGCTGCTGCAGCAGCGCGCTGCCGACCTTGCCGGGGCCTATGACCCCGAGCGAAATGGTCTGCGCCGACAGCCAGAACCCCGCGTGCGCGGCGCGCAGGGCCTTGTCCGCGTCGACGCTGGCGATCGCGACCGAAATATTGCGTTCGGAGGCGCCCTGCGCGATCGCGCGGATGTTCACGCGCGCCCGTGCCAGCGCATCGAACAGCCGCGCAGCGACGCCGGGCGTGCCCGCCATGCGGTCGCCGACCGCGGCCAGCACGCTGATGCCGCGAATCAGCTGCACCGCCTGTACCTGCGCATCGGCCAGCTCGCGCGCGAACGCGGCCTGCAGCGCGCGGCGCGCGGCTTCCGCCTCGCTGTCGCGCACCACGCAGCAGATGGAATGCTCCGACGACCCCTGCGAAATCATGACCACCGAGACGCGTGCATCGCGCAACGCGGCGAACACACGCTCGGCCGTGCCGGGCACGCCGATCATGCCGGCGCCTTCCAGATTCAGCAGCGCGAGATCGGGCGACAGGGTGAGGCCCTTGACCGGGCCGGCGTCGTCGCCCGCCGCCGCGATGCGCGTGCCCGGGTGATCGGGCCGGAAGCTGTTGCGGATGATGATCGGCAGGCCGCGGCTGATGGCGGGGGTCATGGTCTGCGGGTGTACGACCTTGGCGCCGAAATAGGCGAGTTCGCAGGCCTCGTGATACGACAGTGCCGCCAGCGGCACGGCTTCCGGCACCAGGCGCGGATCGGCCGACAGCACACCGTCGACGTCGGTCCAGATGTGCAGTTCCTGGGCCTTGAACAGCGCGGCGAAGATCGCACCCGAATAGTCGCTGCCGTTGCGGCCGAGGGTGGTAATGCGATTGGCCGCATCGCGTGCGACGAAGCCGGTGATGACGACACGCGCGGCCGGATTCGCTTCGCGCCAGCGGGACAGGCGTGCTTCGCTCTGCGCCCAGTCCACCGCCACGCCCAGGTCGCCGTGGTGCACGACCAGCACGTCGCGCGCATCGAGCATGGCCACGTCGTCGCCGAGCGCGCGCAGGTGTTCGCTGAGCAGTCGCGCCGAATAGACCTCGCCGAGTCCCTGCACGCGCTCGACCGCTTCGCGGGTCGGCGTGCCGAGCACGGCGAGGGCGTTCAGCAATTGCGCGAGCTCGTCGAATTCGCGCTGCAGCCAGTGCAGTGTCGCGGGTGCGGCGTCGCCGAGCAGTTCACTGGCCGTGTGCAGATGCCGCTCGCGCAGCGCCTGCCAGGGTGTGCGCCAGTCGGTGCCGTCGGCGGCGCTGTGGGCCAGCGCGATCAACGCATCGGTGACGCCTTTCATCGCCGAGACGACGGTGACCTGTACCGCTTCGCCGCGCGCGCGCAGCAGGCTGCCGACGTGCCGGTAGCGCGTTGCATCGGCAACGGACGAGCCGCCGAACTTGTGCGCGACGATGGAAAGGGGGGCGGCCGCGGCCGAGGCGGCCGGGCGGTGGTCCTGCAGTGCGACAGCGGGCGAACTCATGCAGCCTCCGTGGAGGCCCCGCGCTCTGAGGATCCGGGCATCGCCCCGCATCCTGTTGAGGTGCGGGGCCGTTTGCGTAAGAAACCTATTCGCGCACGACTCGCCGCACCAGGGTAGTGGTGGACGTCGTAATCGTGGTGCTACCGAAGCCAATGCCGCCGTGCGCCGCGGACGCGGGCGTAGGGTGCGGGCAGTGGTGGTTCGGTGTGCGCATGTGCGTCGAGTGGACCGGAAGCGCCTGCAGCGTGTCAAGCGGCGCGGTGGCATAAGGGGGATGGCCGGGCGCGCGGCGGATTTTCGCCGCGGCGCCGGCGGTTTCCCGATCCGCGTCGCTCAGAGCTTGACCGACAGCGCATCGAACAGCAGCGTCTTGCGCCAGCCGTCCAGCGCGTCGGGCCAGTTGCGGTCGAATACCAGGGATTCCAGGTGGCGCCGTGCGCAGAGCAGGCCTTCCGGAATGTCGAGCTCCGTCGCGATCGCGACGACCGATTCCTTCATCGCGGTGATCGTGCGTTTCTGCGCCGGCGTCGGCAGCGGGAAAACCGGCGCGAATTCGAGTTCGCCGTCGGCCAGCGGCTCGGTCAGTACCTGCAGCAGCTCGTCGCGCTGCGCGCCGCGCAGTGCACGCAGTCCCTTCGCGCGCCGGAACAGTTCGTCGATGTCGGCGGGAGGCTGCGTGACGAAATCCACGATGTGCGCGTCGTCGAGCAGCCACGGGCGCGGCTTGTCCACGCGGCGTGCGGTGGCCTCCCGCCACAGCAGCACGCGGCGCAGCAGCGCCTGGCGCTCGCGCGGCCAGTCGGCGGCGTTCTTGAAGCTGCGTTGCGGCTGCGGATCGCCGTCGCGGCTGCGTGCCTTCTGCAGCAGGCGCCGGCAGTCTTCCGCATGCCACTCGCGGCGGCCGCGCTGCTCCAGGCGCGCATCGAGCTCCGCATGCAGCGCCGGCAGATGGACCACGTCCTGTGCCGCGTAGTCGAGCTGTTCGGCGCTGAGCGGGCGGCGCAGCCAGTCCGAGCGGGTTTCGGCCTTGGGCAGCTCCACGCCGGTGATGGCGGCCACGAGCTTCTGGTAGCTCAGCCCCGCGCCCAGGCCGGTCATGGCCGCCGCGATCTGGGTGTCGAACAACCGGCCGATGCCGGCCGGCACGGCCTCGGCCAGCGCCTCGAGGTCTTCGCTGGCGCTGTGCATCACGCAGGTGTTGGCCGGATCGGCGAGCAGCGGACCCAGCGCCGCGACGCCATTGAGGGAGAGCGGGTCGAACAGGGCAATCTCGGCGTCAAGGTTGACCTGCACCAGCGCCAGGCGCGGGTAGAAGGTGTCGATGCGCATGAACTCGGTGTCGAGTCCGATCAGGCGTACGGGCGCATGACGCGCGACGAGCGCGGCAGCGGCTTCGGGCTGCGCAATCCAGTGGTGCACGCAGAACTCCATTCGGGGCGTGCAGGGCACGCGGTTGTCAGGCAGAACGCGTTAGCCTAAGGTCAGTTGCCCTTGCTGTCACATTCGCCGAGCGCATGGCTGGTCCCGAAAACGTCCGCAAACAGACCACCTGGGGCGGCGCTGCGGGTATCGCCTTGCTCGGATTCGCGCTGGTCTACCGGTTCTTTCCCGACGTGATTCACGTGTCGCCCGGGCAGCGGCCGACCAGCCTGCCCGTGCGCACCTCGGCCCCGCCGCCGCCGATCGACGTGCGCGCGAATCCACTGCCGATCGTCGAATTCGGACCACCGCGCGAGCTCGCCGCCGGGCCGGTACCCGAGGAAGTGGCCGAGCCCGAGGCGCCGGCTACCGAGAGCATCGCGGCGCAGCTGGCGCTGGCCGATCAGGCGCTCGCCGAGGGGCGCCTGTTCGATCCGCCCGACGGCAGCGCGCTCGTGCTGTACCGCAAGGTGCTCGACGAAGACCGGACCAACCGGCGCGCGCGCAGCGGTCTGGCGGCGGTACAGGACCGGCTGCTCGTCGACATCACCGCGGCGCTGGACGCGGGTGATACGGGTGAAGCCGAGCGCATCCTGGCCGGCCTCGACAAGGTGCCGCACGAGGCAGCCCGATTCGCCGAGCTGCGGGCGCGGGCCAGCCTCGCGCGTCAGGTCGCGCCGATGCTCGCGGAAGCCGCCGAGCTGCTGAAGCAGGGCAAGAGTCTGGAGCCGGCTGGCGCCAGCGCACTCGACGTCTACCGCCGCGTGCGCGAGCTCGACCCTGGCAACGAACTCGCACGCCTGGGCCTGGAACAAATCCAGCGCAGCGTGCTCGAACGTGCGCTCGCCGCCGTGGCCAAGGACGACTTTGCCGCTGCCGACGCGATCCTCGCGCAAGCCGCCACCATCGCGCCCGGCTCACAGCAGTTGCTCGACACGCGCACGCGCACCGAGGGCGTGCGCCGCCAGCGCGCAGAAACCGTGCTGGCCCAGGCCCAGTCCGCGCTCGACTCGGGCAACGCCGATCTGGCCGAGCGGCTGGCCCGGCAGGCGCAGGGCATCAGCGCCGACCTGCCCGGCGTCGACGAATTCCAGGTCCGCCTGCGCAATGCGCGGCTGTACGCGAGCCTGCGTCCGGGGCAGCTCATCAGCGATCCCTTCCTCGACCGCGCAGGCACGGCGCCGGCAGTGCTCGTCGTGCCGACCGGCAAGTTCCTCATGGGATCCCCCGACAGCGAAGAAGGCCATCGCGGCGCCGAAGGCCCGCAGCGCGAGGTCGTGATCGGCAGCGGTTTCGCGCTGGGCCGCAACGAAGTGTCCGTCGGCGAGTTCCGCGAGTTCATCCGCGCCAGCGGCTACCGCACGACGGCCGAGAACAGCGGCGGCTCCAGTGTCTACGACGAAACCTCGGGCCGCATGGTGGACGGTCGCGGCGTCACCTGGCAGGACGACTATCGCGGCCGTCGTGCCACCGACGATCTGCCGGTCGTGCACGTGAGCTGGGACGATGCCATCGCCTATCTCGCCTGGCTCACCGAACGCACCGGCAAGAACTACCGCCTGCCGTCCGAGGCCGAATACGAATATGCGCTGCGCGCCGGCTCCACCACACGCTTCCCGTGGGGCGACGGCGATCCGACGCGCGTCATCGGCAACTTCACCGGCACCGGCGACCGCTCGCCCGCGCACCGCACCTGGCGCAAGGGCTTCGCGCGCTATACCGACGACCACTGGGGTCCCGCGCCGGTGCGCACGTTTCCGGCCAATCCGCTGGGCTTTCACGACCTCGACGGCAACGTCTCCGAGTGGGTCGAAGACTGCTGGCACGACACCTACATCCGCGCCCCGCGCGACAGCCGCGCCTGGGTCAACCCCGGCTGCGAACGCCACGTCGTGCGCGGCGGCTCCTGGGGTTCCGACCCGGATCAGGTGCGCTCCGCATTCCGCCTGTCGGCACTCACGACGACGCGCAGCGGACGTGTGGGGTTCCGGGTGGCCAGGGATTTGTGAGGCGAGGGCGAGGCCGAATCCGGACGCGCGCGATCATCGGGAGTCGCACGCATCGGTGACCACGCGCACGGCGGTGGGGGCGCCCGGCCTCGGATTCATTCCGTCATCGATGTGATGCGCGCGTAGCGGGATGGTGCAGCGGTCGTGCTCAGTTGTGGTCGCGTGCAGTCAGCGAGGCGCGAGCTGAATTCCGTCCATCGCGAGAAGAGTGAAGCGCCGCCACTCGGCGATGTGAACCGCGCGTCGCAAGGCACAGCGTTCGTCGAACATCGGCACGACGTAGGGCAACCGATTTCGGTGATCTCGATACCGACAGCAAGTCGCGGCGTGCACGCTGCGATGCTGCAGTCGCACGCGCTTCTGTCTGCGTATCGACACGCGCCGAGTGCCAACGTCAACGCGTCATCGCGCGCTTGAAGCCTTCGGCACGCAAGTGAGCAATGCGGCCATTGCCGCAAATTTTGCAACCGGGCTTGGCAGCCCGAATACCCAGGCGCACACAGCGCCGCACCGATCGTCGGCGTTTGCCATACGGCGACGCGCTTTCGGGCAGAACATCGAGTGTGCGCCGCGATTTGATGCGGAAGGCGTGCTCAACGTCGACCCACCCTTGCTCTCACACGCCGTGACTTCGATGCGCGTCAAGTCCACGGCCTTGACGCGCAGGCGCAGGCATTCCACGTGCGCAGTCTGCTGCCGTTGAGCAGGCCGGCCAACAGCGCCTAACGTCCCGCCAGCGTATGCAACACTGCCAGGGTCTCGGCACGGGACAACACGACGGTCATGCGCGACGCTCGCCTGGCTCGCACGGCGTTCTTCATCATGGCAAATCCAGCGTCAGCATCTGCCGGTGCAGGAACGGCAGTACCGACAATGCTTGATTCTGCGTGCGGGGTGCCACCCAGTCGCGCTGCGCCAACCCACTGAGTAGCCGCACCACTTCCACACCGCCCATGTCGCGCGGGTGCCACCTGCCGTTGTCGCCGATGCACCGGTGAATCCGGCACAGGTACGCCCGTTCGGTGGCGGGGTTCCTGCCGGAGCGATCCCAGCCGCCTTGCGCGAGGCTCTGCTGAGCGGCGCGGCCGTCGGAGATTCCGCAGGAGATTGGCTGCCGCTCGCACGACAATGGCTCGCAGCCGAGTGCGCGCGAACCGGCTTCTAGCCGGTGCACGATGCGAAAGCTGTGCGCGTTCGTAGCGCGGTCCGTGCGCGGCCCCATTGGGTTCCATTCCGTGTCGGTGTCGGCCAAGAATCGCGTACTTGATGATCGAGTACAAACCCCGTTTTCGCGTACCCCGTCATCGGGTTCTAACCTGCCGCTTTTCCGAGCGGTCGGGTTCGATGAAGTGCACGTCGCTGCACACACTGGAATACGCCGCGTGGTAGCTCTGCTGCGGGACTTGCGGTTGGAATCCGGGTTTTCTCAGGCGGAGGCTGCAGAGAAGATCGATCGCCCACAGACATGGCTGTCGGCCATTGAGGTGGGGGGCGCGGCTTGGACATTCTGCAGGTGCGCGAGCTGGCGCAGGTCTACGGCCTGGACTTCGTGGTGTTCGCTGCTCGTATGGAGGAGCGAATCCAGCTCCAGCCGTACCGTCCGCCTCGGCGGCAAAGGTCGGACGCCCGCGTCAGCAAGCTGTAGAAGAAACGCAAGACGCCCGGCCGGCCCCAGCGCGGCCTTGCATACAAACACGCCCCGCGCGCCCGGTGAACTGCGCCCTTCGCCATCACGGGGGGGGCGCGACGTCCGCGGCCTGAGATGATGGGTGTACTTGCGCCAGTAGTGGACCAATTCGGAGGTGGACGGAGGTGTTTCCGTGGCGGCGAAGCTGTTCATCTCGTACGCGCACGAGGATGAGGCCTACAAGAACAAGCTTCTTTCCCACCTCACCATGCTCAAGCGGGAGGGGCTGATCGAGCCGTGGAACGATCGTACTATCATGGCCGGCGACGATTTCTCGGCCGCGATCGACGGAGAGCTCGCCAAGGCCGACATCATCCTGCTGCTGGTGAGCGCCAACTTCATCCAGTCGGCGTACTGCTACTCACGCGAGATGACCCGGGCGATGGACCTGCATTCCAACGGCTTGGCACGGGTGATCCCAGTCATCGTCCGCCCGTGCGACTGGCACAAGTCGCCGTTTGGCCACCTGACGGCGGCGCCCAGGGACGGCAAGCCGATCACCACGTGGAGCAACGACGATGAGGCCTACCTTGACGTCGCGAACCAAGTGCGTCGGGCCGCCCACAAGGCCGGCGCACAGCCACCGGAACCGGCCATACCCCTCCCAATGCCTCCGGCGCCGGCCTTCCGACCCCGCTCGCGCCCGTCGGCGCGAACGACGGTTGCCGTCGCCGCTGCGTGCGCCGTCGGTGCGGCGGCCTATTGGCAGCCGTGGCGCGGCAGCGATCCCCGAGGTCCGGCGCGCCCCGTTCAGCTGACTGAGAAGCGCGCCGCAACGACGGCGGTGCAAGCTGCTGTTCCCGAGGCGGTGCCCAGCCGCGGGAACAGCGGGGCGGGGAGCAGGAAGGCGGGCGATTCAACAGCTCCTCAGCCCGTGCAGGGCGCTGCCTCCGCACCGCCGACCCCGAGCGCGAACGGCACGTGGCCTCACGTCATCCACGCATCCGAGGGCGTGATCGCCATCGCGGAGATCGCGGTCGCGGCGGCACCGGGCGAAGCCTGGGATCCCGGGACGAAGGCACTGGCCCAGCTGCCCGACGTACTTCTGTGCTTTCGCCAGGCGGCGGCCGGTCGCGAAACCTGTCGGCCGACGTTGGGCGGAATGGCGGGGGCGCGGACGGTTGCGCACGGCAACACGAGCCACGTTGCCGACGTTTTCGCGGACATGACGGAATGGAACGCGACCTTTTGGGTGGAGCTAAAGAATCAGGACTGGCGCGAAGCTCGGACGATGGGACGGGCGGAATGCCGGTTTGGCGTTCCGTGTCCCGTTACGTCAGCTCGCGACGGTCGAACCCCGATCGGGGAAGTAATCGTTCTGCCGGCTCTGCACTCGGATCCGGCGACGCGGGTCCGCTATCTCGAACCCTGCGCCGACCGATCGAGTCTGTTGGCGCAGCAAGCCGCAGCACTGGTGCAGGCGTCTGCCCGCGAGTTCGCCGATCGGCCTCCGAGCGGCGCGTTCAGCTACGACGCGTTGGCGCGGACGTTTCTGGCAGCGGCGGAAGCCGAGC
Organism: Rhodanobacteraceae bacterium; assembly: GCA_045864815.1. Classification (GTDB taxonomy): domain Bacteria; phylum Pseudomonadota; class Gammaproteobacteria; order Xanthomonadales; family Rhodanobacteraceae; genus Tahibacter. The sequence continues at coordinate 16,182 of BTVG01000050.1, forward strand.
TGCCTCCCGTAGCGATTGAGGAAACCCTCGAATCGGGGCGGCGAAGGGAATCAAATGCAGCGTCCGAGCCCACCTATCGTGGGACATTCTTTCAGCGGGCAGCAGCCGATCCGAGCCGGCACGGCGATCGGCGCGGCGAGATCGAGCGGGCGCTGGCCGTACTGCGCCGCGACATCGGGCAGGCCGGCGTGCTGCAGCACCTGAGCAAAGGGTGCGACTGAAGGAGCATTTCGAGCAGCGCGCCAATCGAACTCAGCGCGATCAGCCCCGCACGACGGGAACGGCCGCGGTGCGCGCCGTTCGGACCGCGATCCGGGCGCCCTTGGCGCGAGCGCTGTGCGTGAGCCGGTCTTCGGACGGAACTGCAAAAGTTCGGAGGCGATGCAAGGATCGTTTCGGCCGCGTTGGCCCCGCGGCGGGGCGAGTGCGTCCGCTCGGGGAAGCACGCCGCGATCGGCGGCGTGCTTCCCAGCACGGTCAGGGGCAGGATGTGCCGGCGACGCGCGAGAGCTGCTCCAGGCTCATCGTGCCGTTGGCCGTGAAGTTTGGATCCACCGACGCCCACTCGACGCGAGCGTGGGTGCAGTCCAGGAAATTGAACGTGAGTCGCCCCCAGGGCAGGGCGGTTACGGCCGTGCTGTCGAAGTGGGGCGGAAAGCGACCGCCCAAGCGGCGAACCACGTCCACGATGAAGCGATCGCCCTGAAAGGCGCCCGCACCGCTGATCCACGCCGGGTTGCCGGCGTTGTCGAAGGTGAACCAGAAGACGGTCATGAACGAGGCGGGGCTGCTCAGGACTTCCAACTGGAAGCCGTGTCCGCTCTCGCTTGGGTTGAACCAGTTGCCCGAAATGCCCGGCGCGATGGCGAACGCGGGGGCGGCGCTGCATTGCCCGTTCGCCATCACCTGGCCCGCCGGGCACACGCACGCGAAACCGTTCCAGGTTTGCCCGCCGCTACAGGTCGGAGCCGTCGCACGGCATTGGCCGTTGGTGAAGGCTTGGCCGGCGGGGCAAGCGCAGGCGGTCCCGTTCCAGAGTTGCCCACCGGTGCATGTCGGCGTCGTTGCGCGGCACTGGCCGTTGGTCAGGACCTGGCCAGCTGGGCACGCGCAGGCGAAACCGTTCCAGGTTTGTCCGCCGGTGCATGTGGGTGGCGGCGTCGTGCATTGGCCGTTGAGGAAGACCTGGCCGCTCGGGCACACGCACGCGGTTCCGTTCCAAACACGCCCGCCGCTGCACGTGGGCGTCTGGCTTACGCCGCAGGACGAGCACGAGCACGACGGGCTGACGCTGCCGTCGCGGCAGACGATGCGGCCGCTGGCCGAACAAGAGCTGCTGATGCCGCCGTGGCCCGAGCAGCAACCGGGGCACGCGTTGGGGGCTTCGATGGCTTTTTCGCCAGCTATCGCCGCGTGCCAATCGATGGGACCTACCGGTTGCGCCAACGCTACGTGAAACGCACCGAACAAGAAAAGAACGAGCACTGCAAAGAGTCGACCGAAGCAGAGTGTCATAGCGGGATCCATCCGAGTGGTGCGGCGGGGTGCCGGCGATCAGACGGGACCTGTCGGCCGGGAGCCGAACCTCTCAGGTTGCACAGAGCTCGGAACAGCGGATCCGCGGCTGTGTGCCGAGCGGAGTGTGGACGGTCGCGCGGATCCCTTCACCGAATCACGGCGTTCTTGCCGTCAAGGGCGGCGCGCGCTGAGCACGTTGGCTACCTCGTGACCGGCGTCGCCCTCCTGGCCGCCGAGCCGTGCCGTGCGGGCGCCGGTGGCGTGCCATGTCGCTCGTGAAGCCAGAGATCAACGCCATGAGCAGCCACCACGATTGGGTTCTCGGTGTCTCAGCGCAGCGCGACGTGTTCAAGTGGTTTGCGCGGGAAAGCGGTGAGCCGCTGCGCTTCCGCGTTCGCGATGCAGTGATCCACACGAACAGCTACGGTGGGCAGTTTCGGCGCCGAGTCATCAAGGTCTACCGGCACACCGGGTCTTACGGCCGTTAAGCGCTCGGCGCGCTTTACCTGCTGGAATCATCGTCGCTGTGGATGCCGGCATCGCGCGTTTCGCGGACATGCACATACCCCAGGGGGGCCGTCGTGACGTGTACTCATCCAGACCAGTGCGAGTCGCACACCGCCGCGCCGCTCGCGGGCGCCGGGACGCTGGCCGCCCTTGCGGCGGCGATGCTGCTGTCGTCGTTGGGTACCAGCGTCGCCAATGTGGCACTGCCGACCCTGGCGAGCGCATTCGGCGCGGTTTTCCAGGCCGTGCAGTGGATAGTCCTTGCCTATCTGCTGGCCGTGACCACGCTCGTCGTCAGCGTAGGCCGGCTGGCGACCTGCTGGGGCGGCGCCGCCTGCTGCTCGGTGGGATCGGCGTGTTCACCGTGACGTCGGTGGCCTGTGGTACATCGTCGACGCTCGGGCCGCTCATCATGGCGCGCGCCGTCCATCCTTGGCTACCTGCTGCCGCTGGTTGTCACCACTGCCGGATTCGCCAGCTTCCCCGGCCGCCAACAACGCCGCGGTGATGGCAGCAACCGAGCCCGGGCAGCGCGACGTCGTCGCCGGATTCCTCAACCTGTCCCGCAACCTCGGCCTGATCACCGGAGCCTCCGCCATGGGCGCCGTCTTCGCTTTCGCCGCCGGCATCACCGACCTCACCCATGCGCCACGCGCTGCTATCGCCGTCGGCACCCATACGGCGTTTGGTGTCGCTGCGGTGCTTGTTGGGGCGGCGCTCGTGCTGGCTGCCGCCTCGGCGATGGGAATTCCGAAGCACTGACAGGGCGCGTTGGAATCGGAGTGTGCGGGTTGCTTCGGGGTTTGCGCGCCACGGGTGGAGGCTGGCTGGTTGGCGGGAGGTGGATGTCCTGGTTCGACCGGCCGCTGGCTGAGCCGGAAGGTGGATGTCCCAAATCGCGCTTTCTACCCGCTGCGCCGCGAGATGCCATCGGCCGAGCCCGTCTTGTTCGCGTACGTCCTCGATACGCCCGTACAACGCGACGCCCTGCAGGAAGAGATGCTCGAACGCATCGCCGCTATCCAGTCGCTCAGCGAGACTGTCGCGATGGCGAAACTCGAAGCCCCTGACGCACGCTCGCACGTCGGCATACTCGATGCGCTGGCCATTCTCTCGCGCGATGTGCGTGGGCTGATGGAGGCGAGTTTCCATCGGGGGCCGTAGGTTCATTGCAAGACCGGAGCAGCGGTGCGCTGCTCCGGTTCACTTGCTGCTTCGGCGACGAGCACATGTCAAGCGCACGGCCAACAAATGCAGCCACACCCACGAATGTGGGGACGATTTCCGCAGCGAGTCGCTGCGACCTCAATGAAGTGGTTCACCCCCACGTGCGTGGGGAAAATGCGCATGAAACGGATCGTTGCGAAAGTATACGGATCGCTCCAAGCGTGTGGGGACGGCTTGTCGGTTTACCACTTCGCGCGGGTGACGACGCAAGTCGTGCGGACGAGAGCCGCGCCACATCCGGTTCACCCCCACGCGTGTGGGGACGACGGCGACGACCGGCGATAGCCCGACCATTGTCGGTTTCACCCCCACGCGTGTGGGGACGACGCAAGCAAGAGCGCGAACGTGTCCTGCGCCGCCGGTTCACCCCCACGCGTGTGGGGACGACGCGAGGCGGCTACGCGGGGCGTGCCTTGCCCTTCGGTTCACCCCCACGCGTGTGGGGACGACCGCAATGAGCTTGGGCGGGAGGGAATCGCTAGCGGTTCACCCCCACGCGTGTGGGGACGACTCATGGTGCGTGCTCCGGTTGTTGCGGCCGTTTCGGTTCACCCCCACGCGTGTGGGGACGACGGATTGCGTACGACTGACCCTGCAATCCGCGTCCGGTTCACCCCCACGCGTGTGGGGACGACGCCTTGCGACGCTTCCATGCTGAGGCGTTCCAGCGGTCACCCCCACGCGTGTGGGGACGACGCTGGTACTACGCCAAGGACGAGCCCGGATTCGGTTCACCCCCACGCGTGTGGGGACGACGAATGCGGATCGTGTCGGCATGGTCAGTTATCCGGTTCACCCCCACGCGTGTGGGGACGACTGCGTCCAGCGCGTGCCGGCCGCGAGCGTTTCCGGTTCACCCCCACGCGTGTGGGGACGACGGAGGACAGGAACCCTCCTCAACACCTCGCTCCCGGTTCACCCCCACGCGTGTGGGGACGACGGGCGGCGTGGTGTCGTCGTACTCGGCGCGCATCGGTTCACCCCCACGCGTGTGGGGACGACCAGAACCGCGACGTTGCGCGCTGGCGTGACGACCGGTTCACCCCCACGCGTGTGGGGACGACGCAGCTGACCTCCGTCGACGTAGGCTTTCCACACGGTTCACCCCCACG
>BTVG01000051.1:0-20538 GCA_045864815.1 Rhodanobacteraceae bacterium
TCCCGACCCAGCCGCCGGAAAGCACGCTCCGCGCCCTTCAGGACCGGGTCGCGCAACTGATGCCGGGTGTGGATGCCGAGACCATCGAGCGCATCGCGATCCAGTATCCGATGCAGACTCGTGCGCAGCAGGCATACGTACCGCGACCCTGCGATGCGCCCGCGCTGCTGGTCGAGCCCCTGACACCCTACGCGGGTCTCGTGGAGTCCCAGTTACGGCCCTACCTGGCCCGGATGCGGGCTGTACGCCTGGAACTGGGCGTCGCCGATGACAGGGTTCGCGCCATCAGCGCGAGGTTCGGCGCACTGGCACCCCACTACCTCAGCATGCGAGACGACAAATTCGCTGCGGGCCTCGCGCGGGAGTTGGACCTGGCCCTCGAGGCTGCGGCCACAGCGGCGCCGCATCGCGCGCCGGATTGACAGCCGCTTACTTCGAGCCGCGCCGGTTGCGCAGGCTGCGCAATGCACCGACCAGTCTCCCTCCGAGCAGCGATTTGGCCGCCTGGCTCAGACGCAGCCTCGTCCGGGCACGCCTGAGCGCGGGCGCGTCCTTCACCGGAACGACGATCAGCGTCGGCACCCGTCTTCGCAGCGCCGTACCGACCTCCCTCTCGATCTCGCCGATACCGGCCCGTACATGGGCGCATCCGACCGCCCGGGCCATGGCCTCGTAATCGAACCGCCCGAGTTCGGTCGCATGGGCCCGCCCGTGGGCCAGCAACTGATCGAGACGAATCAATCCCAGCATGCCGTCATCGAACACGATCACCGGCAGCGGAAGTCCGAGCCTGACGGCGGTACCCAGTTCGAGGCCGGTCATCCGGAATCCGCCGTCGCCAATCAGCGCAACGACCGCCTGGTCCGGCCGGGCGAGCTTTGCACCGATGGCTGCCGGCAGGCCGAAGGCCATGGACTGGAAATCGCCGGGAAACAGCAAACCACGCGGCGTCTTCACCACGTAATGCCGACGTGCGAGCAGTTGATGCATGCCGGAATCCAGTACGAGGCAACCGTCGGCCGGAATTCCGCGCCGCAACGCCGTGAAAAAGTCGCGCGCAGCGCCGCCGCCGATCCGCGCGTCCGACGGACCGCCGGAACGACGATCCGTGAGCCTCGAGCGCATGGCCAAAGCCGTGCTGTCATCGAAGCCGCTTCGCGCCGCCGTGCGCCCTGCCCTGGCCACCGCATCCATTACGGCCTCAAGAAAATCTCCTGCAGGGGCAACGACCGACCAGCGCGCCGAGGGCGGTCGCGCCAGCACATCGGCCGACGTGTCCACACGGACCAGCCGATCCGCCGGGAAATCCAGACCGAAACCGACACTCCCGTTCTCGGCCAGGCCTGCACCGAGCACGACGATGGCATCGCACTCGGCGGCCACCGAATTGAACCCTGCCAGATCCCCGGTGGCATCGAGCGGAAGCACGCGCGCGTCGTCTTCCGCCACGACACCGCGTCCCGACGGGGTCGTGGCAACAATGGCACGCAACGCATCGATCACGCGCCTCAGTTCGCCAGCGAATGCGGACGCACCTTGACCCGCATAGATCAGCACTCTGTCAGCTGAGGCAACGAAATCAGCGGCCTCCGCAAGTTTCGCGGCGTCTCCGCCGCTCGCCGGCTGCGCAGGTGCGACCAGCGCCTGCTGGTCGTCGAGCGGTTCTCCGTAGACCCCTGCCGCGAACTGCACCAGGACCGGGCCTGGTTCGCCTGCCAACGCCACCCGGCACGCTCGCGACACGGCTTCGCTGACCTGCCCTGCCCCGGTGACATCAAAAATCTCTTTGACGACAGGGCCGGCCATCGTCGCCTGGTCGATTGACTGCGCCCGACGCCGACCCTGGCTGCAGACTGGAGGGCTTCCAGTCAGCACCACGACCGCAGCGGAATCGAGGCTCGCCTCCGCGAGCGCCGCCAGCGTAAAGGCGAAGCCGGGACCCGGGATCGCGGACACTGCCGCGAGCCGTCCGCTGCGCCGGTAATAAGCCTGCGCCATGAACGTCGCAGCCAGCTCGTGCGTCGTGCTGACCGTCGCGATGCCTGCGCGTCGCAACGCCTCGTAGAACGCGACGGTCTGGGTCCCGGGAAGTCCGAACACCGTATCGACACCGGCGGCCCTCAACGCGGCACAGATCGCGTCGGCACCGTTGCTTGCCGGGCTCAATTCGCCGGCCTCGGCGCGTCGAGCATCGTGAACGGCACGCGCGAAATGACGAGGCGCCGCTTGCCTCGCTCCGTCCGCGGGATGTCCTCGACCAGCACGATCTCGACCACCGCGTCGAAGCCGATGGCCTCGATCACCCGCTGCGCAAGAATGACCCGGGCTTCCTCAGACAGTCCCTGGGGAGCGACCGCATGCACGACGAAGCGGCGGACTTCGATCTGCTCCAGCTGGACGGCCTGCAACCCGGGCACCTCCTCCACTCCGAACAGGCCATGGCGGAATGCGCACCAGCCTCCTTCGGGCGTCGAGATGATGTCCTGCGTGCGCCCGCCGATCTCGCGCAGCATCGAGTGTGCACGGCCGCAGGAACAGCGGTCGTGACGTCGTACCGCATAGTCGCCCGTCCGGTACCGGATCAGCGGCTGTGCGTAATTCTCGAAGCAGGTGCCGACAATCTCGCCGGGCTGGCCATCGGGTGCTTCGCGATCGCCGGCGATGATCTCGACGGCGACGATCTCCTCCGGAATGTGATAGCCATGGTGCTCACACTCCGCCGCGGCGGCGACATGCTCGCCGAGGCCATACCAGTCGAACACGTCGCAGCCCAGCACCCGGCGTGCGTGCTCACGCTGGTGCTCGTACAGCACTTCGGCGTTGGTAACGATCACGCGGGGGCGGAAGCGATCGTCGCCGGTCTCCTCCACGTACCGCACGAACAGTTCGAGGTGCGAGGGATAAGCCCACAGCACCTTTGCGCGAAACGAGACGGCCGCACCGACCATGGCATGGAGTCGCTCACGACTGAGAAGCCGGGTATTCAGACAACGCATGCGGGACTCCCACTTGTCCCAGAACAGCCGGTCCGCGATCCCACCCTCCAGCGGAAAGTACAGTGACGCGCAACGATCCCATTCACGATAGCCCGCGGCATCGTAATGACGTCGCGCCGCCGCATACTCGAGATCCACCGAGCGTTGCGACAGCCAGAAATGCCGCCGCTTTCCGGTGGAGCCGCCGGACTGGCCAAGGATGGGCTGATGACTCTCGAATTCATCTGACTTCAGGTCCTCGAATCGATCGAGGAGGATCTCCCGCGTCAGTACCGGGATCTTCGGCAGATCATCCACGCCCTGGATCTCGCGGGGATCGAGGCACTCGCGGGCGAACAGTTCCCGGTAGTAGGGCACGTGCTGCACCGCATAGGTCACGAGGCCTCTCAGTCGCGCGTTCGCGAGTTCATGAAGCTGCTCGCCCGGCCAGTACTCGCTTCGGTGCAGTTCCGCGCGCGCCTCCACATATCCCCTGCGCCGGGGCATGAGGAACCAGGGTGTGTAGCTCAGCGCATGTCTTAGGAATTCGCCTGCTACGCGACGCAACCGCGACGAACCCGGCGACGACTGGTTATTCGTCATGCCACATGGCCCGCGCCAGCGGCGAACGACGCGGCCAGAATCCGCTCTGCACGGGCGACGGCCGTGCTATGCAACCAGCGTCCGATGACGGCAAGGCGGCGTGAGCCTCGCGTTCGGCGTTCGATCGCAAGCGCGAGCCGAACCGGCGCAGAATCGGCGGGCACCAGTTTTTCCGGCAGCAAGGTATCCGGGCGCAGCGCGCCGTAAGCCGCCTCGCAAGCGGCGATCACGCCCAATGCCTGTTGCCGAGCCTCGATCGCTACCGTCGTGCCCCGCGCAAACGCCGCAGCCAGCATCTGCGCGACCAGCGGCTTGAAGCGCCGCCTGAGAATCGCCTCGAGCTCGTCGGGCGTCACGCGGGCCGCGGTCACAAGCGTGGAGCCCAGAACCCCGCCCCCTCCGGCCACGAAGTCCGGCAGTACGAGGACTCCGCGCGCGTTGAGGTGGTCCTCTACCCCGTCCGCGAAGGGTATGTTCGCGCCGCACACCACGGCACGCGCCTTCAAATGCTCGGCGGACGTCGAATCCAGCGCTCCGCTGCCGGCGCAGAGCAGCATCACGTCGCAGTCCGCGGAGAGCACAGCGCCTGCCGGTTCGCCCCCACCGGCAAAGCTGTCGCCGACTCGCCCGAGACCCTCCAGTACGGCCTTCACGTCCAGCCCGTTTTCGTTCCGCAGTGTTCCCGCGATCGTCGAGACAGCCACGACCCGCGCACCTGCGCTCGCCAGGAACTTCATCGCGGCGCGACCGACAGCCCCGGCGCCCTGCACCGCGATCCTCGCATCGCGCAGCGGCAGTCCGAGCGATTCCAGGGCTGCCTCGGCACACAGCGCGACCGTGAGGCCCGCCGCATGCCCGCTGGATGCATCACTCTTCGGGGCGAGGGGTACCGAGCCGGACGGCGCCGGTTCCGGCCCGATGCCGGCGGCGTAGCGGATCCTGGCGATATCGGCTTCAGTCGTCCCCAGGTCGGCACCGTGCGACCAGACGCCCGACCGCAGCAACGGTGCCGCTGCACGACCGAACGCCTCGAGGCGCGCCGCGCGCTGCTCTGCTGTCATGCCGTCTGGCATGATCACGCCCCCCTTCGCACCACCTGTAGCCAGACCCGCGAATCCGCACTTCAGCGTCATGACCGAGGCAATCCGCTGGATCTCCTCCGCCGTCACGGCGGGCCCCGCCCGAATGCCGCCACAGCAGCGGCCTGCGACGACGCGGTCTATTTCGACGAAGCCCAACAGTATCCCATCCGGGTCTGTCACCCGGACCGAGGATTCCCCGCTGCTCCCCGTGCACTGGTCAGCGGTTCTTGCGACTGCTTCAGTCACCAGTTCCATTTGCAAGCCAATGCTGACCCGGACTTGCCCGTTATTCGAGCTATTGTGTGTGCCAATCGCCCGTGAGCTTACCTGACTGGTTTATATATAGCATCATCGTCCCTTGAGCCTTCGACCGGCCTCACATAATCCGCAGCGTGGTACCAAAGGCACGACGTTCGGGCAAGGCGCATCGACCATCAATATCCGCCGCGGTCGCGTGGACAATTTCCATTACCATCTCGCCCGCATGCCATTACAGACTGGACTTAAGTGATGGGAATTCGCGACCGGATGGCCGTCGGTGCCGTCTGGATGATCGCTTTCAAGCTGGCGGACCGTAGCCTTGGCTTGATCAGTACCCTGATCCTCGCGCGCGTACTCGTCCCGCACGACTTCGGCATCGTGGCGATGGCAATGTCATTCGTTGCGCTACTGGAGCTGATGACTGCATTCGGCTTCGACACTGCGTTAATCCAGAAGCAGACGAAGGATCGCGGCCATTGGGATACAGCGTGGACGCTGAACCTGCTGCTCGGACTGTTCATTGCGGTAATGATGGTGGCATTCGCCGGCCCCGTCGCGGCTTTCTATCGGGAAGCTGCGCTCGAACATGTCATCCGCGCGCTGGCGATCGGTGCGCTGGCACAAGGCTTCGAAAATATCGGCATCGTGGCGTTCCGGACCGAAATGCGCTTCGATCGCGAGTTCCGCTTCCTCGTTTCGCGGAAGATCATTACGTTCTGCGTCACGATCCCGGCCGCACTGATTCTGGACAGCTATTGGGCTCTCGTGATCGGGCAGAATACGGGCAGGATCGCCGGCACGATTCTCAGCTACCTGATGCACACGTTCCGCCCCCGCCTTTCGTTCAATGCTGCAGGGAGCCTCTTTCACTTCTCCAAGTGGATGCTGGCAAATAATTTTACAGGTTACCTGCGGGAGCGCTCCTCCGACTGGATCATCGGTCGCGCGGCGGGCGCGGCACCTCTGGGCACCTACAATATCGGCGCCGAATTTGCGGCGCTGCCGAGCACCGAGTTGCTGGCGCCAATCAATCGCGCTTTGCTGCCTGCGTACTCGAGTATCGCGAACGATCGCGGCAGTCTCGGGCGTGAGTATCTTTCGGTGCTCTCAGTCGTCACATTGATCGGCATTCCCGCGGTTGTCGGGCTTGCTGCCACGGCGCCGCTGTTCATTCCGGTCGTTCTCGGACCAAACTGGCTGGGTGCGATCCCGGTCCTGCAGATTCTCGCGTTCATGGGCGCCACCAATATCATCTCCGCGAATGTCTACCCGGCGTACCTGGCGATGGGCCGGCCTGACATCGCGATGAAGCTCGGGCTATTCGCCGCGACGCTGTCAATAGCTCTCATGTTGCTGCTGGTTCCGCATTACGGGCTGATCGGCGCGGCTTCAGCTTCCTTGGCCACAAGCCTGATCATCGTGCCAGTTTCGGTCACCGTACTGATGCGCATGCTCGACGTGCATCCGGGTGCAATCGTGCGCGCCGTATGGCGCGCTTTCACGGCTGCAGCGATCATGTACGCCTGCGTAATGGTATTCGTCAGGCAGTTCCCGCTCGAGCCTGGAATCCTCGCGAACCTCGCCAGACTTGCAATGTCCGTCGCCCTCGGTGTCGTCGCCTACGCTGGCGCAGTAGTACTGTTATGGCTTGCCTGCGGACGGCCGTATGGCGGCGAAACCATGCTTTGGGCCAAGGGTATCGAGCTGCTGCGCCGAGCCCGGGCAGGCCCTGACTGACAGCGGCCTCGCAAAACGTGAACCATGTGATATGCGGCCAGGCGAATTCGGTGCGAATATATCAATGTTAATTCACATATTCTGATCGAAAGGGTGTCATGCCAGGTCATATACCCACTCCGGGAACAAGCGACGTGGCATCCGGCCGCAATGCGGATGGAGATCGGCCTGGCCAGAGACGTTGCCGCTTCTGCGCAGCTCCGCTGCGAACGACTTTCGTGAACCTCGGCATGTCACCCCTGTGCCAGACGCATATCACGCCCGAGCAGCTCAACTCCATGGAGCCCTTCTACCCGTTGCATGCGTATGTCTGTGAGGCCTGTTTTCTGGTGCAGCTGGAGGAGTTCGTCGCACCCGGAGATATATTCAGCGAGTACGCATATTTTTCCTCGTATACAGATAGCTGGGTCGCGCACGCCAAACGCTATTGCGATCTCATGATCGAGCGCCTGCAGCTCGGATCACACAGCCAGGTCGTCGAGATCGCAAGCAATGATGGCTACCTCCTGCAGCACTTCAAGGCCGGAGGCGTGCCGGTCCTCGGGATAGAACCTGCAGCGAACGTAGCCCAGGCGGCCATCGCCAAAGGAATCGAGAGCGAGATCGAGTTCTTTGGCCGCCGGACCGCCGGCGAAATTGCGGGTCGCCATCGGCAGGCCGACCTATTGCTTGGAAATAATGTCCTGGCGCATGTACCCGATCTGAACGATTTCGTCGGCGGAATGAAGATCATGCTCGCGCCGCAGGGCGTCATCACGATGGAGTTTCCACATCTCTATCAACTGATGAAGTTGAATCAGTTCGACACGATCTATCATGAACATTTCAGCTACTTCTCCTTCATTACCGTCGAAAAAGTCTTCGCGGCGCACGGCATCACACTGTTCGACGTGGAGGAACTATCGACTCACGGCGGCTCGCTGCGGATATATGGCAGACACGCAGAGGACTCCTCCAGGCCAGTCGGCGCGCGCGTCGCCGAACTGCGATCCCGTGAACTGGCGGAAGGATTCGACAAAGTAGAGAAATATCTGGATTTCGCGGAGCAGGTAAAGGAAACGAAGCGGCGAATCCTCGAGTTCCTGATCGCGACGAAGCGCAACGGCAAGAGTATCGTCGGCTATGGCGCACCAGGCAAAGGCAATACCCTGCTCAACTATTGCGGCATCCGCGAGGACTTTCTCGACTACACGGTGGATCGCAACCCCTACAAGCAGGGCAAGTACACGCCGGGCACCCACATACCGATCCACGCACCGGAGAAGATTCGCGAGACGCAGCCTGACTTCCTGTTCATCCTGCCGTGGAATCTCACCGACGAGATCGTCGACCAGTGCAGTTACATCCGCGAGTGGGGCGGCAGATTCGTCACGCCCATTCCGTCGGTTCGAGTGATCTAGGACCCAAGGTACGCTCACAATGAAAGTTCTTGTTACAGGAGTGAACGGCTACATCGGAGCCGTGCTCGCGCCATACCTTATGGAACGCGGCCTCGAGGTGCTTGGCCTGGACACCGGGTACTACCGTGACGGCTGGCTGTACAGCGACAACCGACATCTGCGGCTCAGCCCGCAGACGATCAACAAGGACCTGCGCAACGTCGACGAGCGCGACCTGGAAGGCTGTGAGGCCATAGCCCATCTGGCCGAGTTGTCGAACGACCCGCTGGGCCAGAACAATCCCCGGGTGACTCATGACATCAACCACGAGGGCTCGGTGGCGCTCGCGCGGAAGGCGCGAACCGCCGGGATCCGGCGCTTTGTCTATACATCGTCATGCAGCGTGTACGGCGCGGGAACCGGCGAGTTTCTCGACGAAACGGCGAAGGTGAATCCCCAGACGGCCTATGCCGAATGCAAAGTGCTCGTCGAGCGAGACGTCGGCCAGATGGCAGGCACCGGCTTTTGCCCTGTTTTCCTGCGCAACGCCACTGCCTACGGCCCGTCGCCCCGCATGCGTTTCGATGTCGTGATCAACGATCTGGCTGCGCTCGCATGGACCACTCGCCGTATTGCAATGATCAGCGACGGCAGTCCATGGCGTCCGGTGGTTCACGTCGAGGATATATGCGAGGCCATCTACCGCTCGTTGACCGCACCCGAGCAAGCCGTGCGAGGCAAGATATTCAACGTCGGACAGAATTCCGACAACTACCGCATACGCGAGATCGCGCAGATCGTCGCCGCAGAGTTTCCGGGCTGTGAAATCACGGTTGGCCCGCCCAGCAACGACAATCGCAGCTACCGCGTCAACTTCGACCGCATCCACAATGAACTGCCGGAGTTCCGCTGTCGCTACACCGCGAAAGATGGCGCGCACCAGTTGCGGGAGATCTTCGAGCGCATCCAGATGTCGGACGAAATCTATCGATTCAGGGCGTTCACGCGGCTGAAGCAACTGAAGTACCTCCAGGCGACGAACCAGATCGACGACAACTTCTTCTGGCGGTGATATGCGCTTCGAGGAACTCAGGATCGCCGGCGCAGCGCTCGTGCACATCGAGCCGCGCACCGACGCGAGGGGGTTCTTCGCCCGAACCTTCTGTGCACACGAGTTCGCGGCGCATGGGCTGCCTGCCGCAGCGGTACAAGCCAGCGTTTCATACAATATACGGGCGGGCACCGTGCGGGGCATGCACTTCCAGTGGCCGCCATCACAGGAGGGCAAGCTCGTACGTTGCCTGCGAGGCAGGTTGTTCGACGTGCTGATCGATCTGCGGCCTGATTCCGTCAGCTACTTGCAGCACCAGGCGGTCGATCTGGACCAGGACAATCGCACGGCGGTATTCATTCCGGCGGGCATCGCACACGGCTTTCAGACGCTAGCCGACGAGACTGAAGTTCTCTACCAGATGACGGACTTCTATCTGCCCGAACTGCAGTGCGGCTATCGATGGAACGACCCACAGTTCGGCATATCCTGGCCGCTGCCGGCGACCGTGATTTCCGATCGCGACGCCGCCTGCGCGGATTTCGACCGCGCGGCCCACGAATCAGAGTATCGACAGCGCCACGCCGCCGCCGTGCCGGCCCCAAGGTGAGACGGCATGGCAGCCGAAGACACAGGAAAGCAGCTGCACGCCTTTGCGACAGAGTTATATCCGATCTGTCGCAGCATCACTGGAGGCGGCGTCCGGGAGTCCTTGCGGCTGATCGGGCGGCGCATTCCGCTTCAACTACAGGAAGTGCGCTCAGGCAGCAGGATTTTCGATTGGGAAGTCCCTCTCGAGTGGAACATAGAGGACGCCTACGTCAAGGATAGCGACGGCAGGAAGGTTGTGGATTTCGGCAGGCACAACCTGCACATCGTCAGTTACTCCGAGCCCGTGGCACAGTCGATGGCGCTGGCGCAGTTGCGCCGGAACCTGCATACGCACCGGAGCAACCCGGAATGGATCCCCTATCGCACCAGTTACTACCAGCGAAACTGGGGCTTCTGCATGCGCGGTCGCGATTACGATCAGCTGCGCGAGGGGCGGTACGAGATTCGGATCGCCAGCAGCCTGCAACCAGGCTCACTGACATATGGAGAGTTTGTCCTGCCGGGACACAGCCGCGAAGAGGTATTGCTGTTTACGCACGTCTGCCACCCCTCGCTCGCCAATGACAATACCACGGGGATGGCGATCGCGACCTGGCTGGCGACCTGGCTCGCGCAAGAACCACGTCGATTCAGCTATCGCATCGTGTTTGCTCCCGGAACGATCGGTTCATTGTGCTGGCTCAAGCACCATGAGCGGCGCCTGGCCCGGATAAGACATGGGTTGGTACTCGGGCTGCTCGGCGATCGGGGGGCGCTGACCTACAAGCGCAGCAGGCGCGGCGACGCCGACATCGACCGGATCGTGGAGTATGCGCTGGGCTCCCTGGACCCACAGGCGCGCACCATCCCCTTCGAGCCGTATGGCTACGACGAAAGGCAATTATGCTCACCGGGTTTCAATCTTCCGGTCGGGAGGCTGACACGATCGGTCAACGACGGCTATCCCGAGTACCATAGCTCGGCAGACGATCTGGACCTGATCTCTCCACAGCAACTTGCGGCCAGTTTCGCTGCGTGCCGCAGGATCTGCGAGGTCATCGAGGCCGATCGTCGCTACATCAACCTGAGCCCGAAGGGCGAGCCGAGACTGGGCAAGCGGGGGCTCTACGGGTCGATCGGCGGTAACAGTCCGGTCGTTCGCGAGCACGCGATGCTATGGCTCCTGAATCAGTCGGATGGCACGAAGTCAGTTCTGGATGTCGCGCAACGATCCGGGCATTCATTCGATACGATCGCGCAAGCCGCCACAGATCTGGAGAAGGCCGCACTGCTGCGGGAAATACCGGATAGCGGGCGCAACGTGAAACCGCGGAGAAAGCGATGAAGGTTGTATTGTTCTGTGGCGGGCTGGGCACGCGTCTTCGCGAGCACTCCGACACCATTCCGAAGCCCCTGGTCACGATCGGCTACCGCCCCATACTCTGGCATCTGATGCGCTACTACGCACATTACGGCCATCGCGACTTCATCCTGTGTCTCGGCCATCGCGGCGATCTGATTCGTGAGTACTTCCTGAGCTACCAGGAGACAATGACCAACGACTTCACGCTGAATGCGAAGAATCGTTCGATCGAGCTGAAGTCCACCGATCTGGATGACTGGCGCATCACGTTCGTAGATACGGGGTTGCACAGCAACATCGGCCAGCGCCTGTTGCGGGTAAAGTCGTACCTCGCGCGCGAGGAGGTCTTCCTGGCCAACTATGCCGATGGGCTGTCCGATCTCCCGCTGGAGCGCCTGATCCAGTTCGCGAAGACCCGGGGCTCAGTCGCGACCTTTGCCGCCGTCAAGAGCAGCCAGAGCTTCCACGCAGTCCACAGCGACGGGGACGGCTACGTGACCCGCATGGGCGCGATGCCCGATCAGCCGCTATGGATAAACGGCGGCTATTTCGTCCTGCGCCGTGAAATCTTCGATTACATCGAAGAAGGCGAGGAACTCGTCGAAAAGCCGTTCGAGAGACTGATCGATCGACGCTGCCTTGCAACGTTCCAATGGGACGGGTTCTGGCAATGCATGGATACCTTCAAGGACAAGATCAGTTTCGATCGCATGGAAGCCAGAGGGCAATGCCCATGGATGGTGTGGCGGAAGCATCCCTCGGCTGCGCCGCTCACTTGACTGTCCGCTTCCCACACACGAGAGAACTTCAATGGCGGAAGATCGCGTCTCCCAGCACTCCGAGGCCGTCCCCAGCAGGCTGGGCGGAGTCGAATTTGCAGAGGGCCGCCGCCTCAGCGCGAAAGCGCACAGGTTGATTCCCGGCGGAGCACACACTTATGCAAAAGGCGACGATCAATACCCGGAACAGGCTCCGCATTTCATACAGCGCGGCAAAGGCTGCCACGTCTGGGATCTGGATGGCAACGAGTTCATCGAATACGGAATGGGCCTGCGGGCGGTAACGCTCGGTCACGCCTATGCGGCGGTGGTGGAAGCCGCCACCAGGCAAATGCTGTCTGGCGCGAACTTCGTGCGGCCTGCGCCGGTCGAGGTCGCCTGCGCCGAGCGCTTTCTCGAACTGATAGCCACTGCCGACATGGTCAAGTTCGGCAAGCACGGCTCGGATGCACTGGACGGCGCCGTCCGGCTCGCACGCGCCCATACGCGGCGTGACTACATCGCGATCTGCACGGACCACCCGTTCTTCTCCGTATCCGACTGGTTCATCGGCACGACGCAAATGCCTGGCGGTGTACCGCAATGGGTACGTTCCCACACGCTGGGATTTCACTTCAATGATCTGCAGAGCGTAAAGGATCTCTTCGAGCGCCATCCCGACCAGATCGCGTGTGTGATCCTCGAGCCCGCACGCCTGGACGAACCCGCGCCGGGATTTCTCGAATCACTGAAGAACCTCTGCCACCAAGAAGGTGCGCTGCTGGTATTCGACGAAATGATCACTGGCTTTCGCTGGCACCAATCTGGTGCACAGCATGTCTACGGCGTGACGCCGGACCTGTCGAGCTTCGGCAAGGCCATCGCCAATGGCTTTGCGCTCTCGGCACTGGCAGGCAAGCGCGAGATCATGCAGCTAGGCGGTTACGACCACGACCGGGAGCGCGTCTTTCTCCTGTCGACTACCCATGGAGCAGAGACACACGCCATGGCTGCGGGAATCGCGACCATGACCACATATCGCGATGAAGATGTGATCGGTCACCTGTATCGGCAGGGTCGGAAGTTGCGCGACGGCGTAACCGCGGCCGCGCGCGAGGCGGGTGTCGCGGAACAGGTCCAGTGCCTTGGGCGAGACTGTGCGCTGCTATTCACGACCAGGGACGCGCACGGCAACCCCAGCCAGGAGTTCCGCGCCCTCTTCCTGCAGGAGATGATTCGCAGGGGTGTACTGGCCCCCTCCTTCGTCGTCAGCTATTCCCATACCGATGCCGACATCCAGCATACGATCGACGCGGCCGCAGAGGCTCTTCACATATACCGACGAGCACTGGAAGGCAGCGTGCAGGATTACCTGATCGGGCGCCCGTTGAAGCCTGTATTCCGCCCGTTTGGCTGACAGCGTCACCTCGTTCCGGATACCTGCCTGCGCCGCGCGGGCATGAGGCTCCAGCTGAGTTTGCGTGCGTAGAATGCCTCGGCGTAGCCACTTGCGGCGTTGCTCTCGATACCGCGCAGACGCGCCAAGCCGCGAAAGGTATCTCCCGTAAACCACTTTCGTTTGCGTTGCGAGCTGAATACCGACTCCAGCACGCGGCACTTTCGCGCGAGCACAGCTTCGGGTAACGGAACGAACAGATTCGGCGCACCCAACCCGCCATCGTACTTCGGGATCTCGTACTCGAGAATTGCATGATCGCGGAAAGTATTCCACGTCAGCTCACTGACGACCCGATGATCCTGATGAAGATCGTCCCGCTGATGCGTGAATATGATGTCCGGGTTCACTTGCCGCTTGAGCGATTCAAAGAAGTCCTTGATTGCCTCAGACTGTGACGGGAAATAGCCGTCCTTGAAATCCAGGATGAACATCTGCCCGCTACGCCCTACTCCACGCAGCGCTCGCGCAGCACGCCGGGCTTCGACAGCACGATCCCCACGCGCCCCAATTACCACCCAGTGCATGCGCGCATGCGGATAGCGCCTGGCCAGTTGCAGCGCCGTCCCGCCACAACCTATTTCTATGTCGTCGCTGTGAGCGCCGATGAACAGCAGCTCGGCACTACGCCTCATCGACAGAATAGGTTCGAACATAATCACTTTATGTCACGCCCTGTTATTCAGCCTTGCATGCATAATCCGCTATCATCATTGCCTATTATGGGCCAGCCGCTCGTCAGCGTTGTTACGCCACTCCACAATACGGCACAGTATCTCTCTGAATGCATTGAAAGTGTTCTCAGCCAGACTTACCGGAATCTCCGGTACGTGGTCGTCGACAACGCAAGCACCGACGGTTCGACGCAAATTGCTGAAAGCTATGCACGCACAGATCCACGCATGACATTGCGTCGATTTGACACGCTGATTCCGCAGGTACCGAACTACAACCGCGCGCTCCAACAACTGGCACCGGAATCGAGCTACGTAAAGGTCGTTGAGGCCGATAACTGGCTCTACCCCGAGTGCATCGAAAAGATGGTAGCTCTCGCGGAAACTCACCCCTCGGTCGCAATAGTCAGCGCCTACAACACCACTGAAACACGCCTGCGCTTCACCGGGCTGCCGCTCGCGCGCACATTCATAGATGGCAGGGAAGCGGCACGCATGCATCTCGATGGAAGCGCATATCTGTTCGGTGCTCCGACCAGCGTGCTCATGCGAGGCGGTTTCGTGCGCTCGCGCTCGCCGTTCTACGACGAGAATTGTCCGTTTGCCGAAGACCTCAGCGTATGCTTTGAAGCATTCCGTACCGGGGATTTTGGCTTCGTCCATCAGGTCTTGACCTTCGTGCGCACAGAAAATGAATCGATCCTCTCGCGTATCGGCGGATTCAACCTACAGCCTATCGACCGGTTGGCAATGTTGCAGCGGCACGGCGCGCAGTTTTTCTCGCCCTCAGAGCAATCGCGGATTGGGGTACGACTGTTGCACGACTATTACAATGGGCTCGCGCTGGACAGGCTTGATGGGAAGCCCGCGGCATACTGGAACTTCCACCGTAGTGCCCTGCAGAAAATCGGCATGACATTCGATCGTTCCAGATTGCGGCGAGCAGTGATACGCGAGCTGTTGTTGCGCGCGGCCCGCCCGGTCGACACTCTGAGGCGGCTCCTCAACTAAGTCAGTGAAGTCCAGAGTCCGCATAGTTCGTTGTACTGTATATCGAGCGCACGGCGCGAGTCGTCGAGAAGCTCTCGGCGGGCCGGATCAGGCACGTTACGCCGCCCCAGCAATTCCATGACCTGCTCCAGAACGACATCAGCGTCAAAGCGCTCTACGTCGTGACAGTACCCAGCGAGTCCGAATGAGCGCATCAGCGCATCGTTCTTGTCTGCGTACGACAGTGACACCACCGGCTTCTCTAGCAGCAGGCCAAACAGGACGTTGTGAAACCGCGTTGCAACAATGACGTCCACGCCCCCAATTTGGTCCAGTATCCCTCGGTATTCAGTCAGACAGGCTGGTCGTATCTGATCCTGATCAAACTCAACCAGAGCGGAACTTGCGAGCAGATCCGAGGAAACGTCGCGGTCAGCACGTGTGTCCCCAATCAGCAGCTGCACCGGATACCCGCGACGCACGATTTCCGCAACGAGCCGCGCCATTCGCTCGAGATAGGCCTCGTAGATTGCCTGGCCGTCAGCTTCGCTGCGGTTCCAGCCAAAGTATCCCATCAGACCAACGCCGACGACAGCAGGCACACCACGTGATTTCCCGGCAGGAAGCACGTCCGCTGGCAGGCTGAACGCCAAATCAGGGAATACGCGCCCCTGCCCGGCGTAGCCCAGCGAGCGCGCCTGCTCCAGCGAGTGCGTGTCCCTGAAGCTGCAATATGTAGCCCGGCACATCGTAGCTGCGAACAGCGCCCTGCTTTCCTGTTGGCGCACGGTCGATACGCCAACACTCAGGCAATCTACACGCGCGCCAACGCGCCGTGCAGCTTTCGTCCATCGGTTTATATGTGACGGTAAATCGAGAGGGCCCTGACCGAAATCATCAAAGATACCTGTGCCAGGAAGCGTCAGTACGTCGACATTCTGTAGATCCCGGCGCGCACGCTTGGAGCGAATACCTTCGGTAGTGCGCCGCATTGCATCCTCGATACGTCTCCGCAGACCCTGTGGGCGCACCCTCCATAGATATTGGGCGACTGGGAATGGATCGATTGGAACAAGCGAAACACCCTGCTGGCGCACAATGTCAGACTGGCGAGGCGCAATGCATACAAATCGCGTGCCGGGAAGTCGTCGGGAAACATTGACGCGAAATGCGCTCAACGTCGCCTCGTTGCCTAGATTCGGAGAGCCGAAGAGGCCAGCAAATCCAATAGTCAGCGGCCGCCTGCTAGTTGCCTGGTTCACGAGGCTGAATCCAGAACCAGGACCCAATCCCGATCCCCTCCTGCATTGACCCATCGCGGCGGTATGACTCGCAGCAGCAAGTCCCGGGGCATCTGCAACGCAGTCGCAGCATCGAAAAGGCCCGAGACGGGGTCATACCAGCGCATCCTTGTTACCCCCATCGCACCCCGCCTGAGGTCCAGGCGCACCTGTCTCGGCTGTGGAACATAAACCACAGCAAAGTTGCCCGATGTGGCGTATGCGGCAACGGCATCATAGTGGCCCGTATAAGGCCACCCCATCAGGAAGCCGTCGTCGATTGAGGGAGTCAGTTCCCACCAGCTTAGCTGCGCGAACAGACGGCGAAGCTGGGACATCGACCGCGCCCCCTCCGATCCGAGCGCATCCTGCCACCCGCTTCGAAATGGTGTAATCGGCCTCGTGCTCGCGAAGTGCCATATCGGATTATTGCCGAAGACCTGCCCCATCGCACCACTCAACACAGACTGCCATGCCTGAGATCGAATGCGCACCAACGGTGCACGCCTGTTTTCTCCCTCGTACTCACTTTCAAGCAGAAAAAAAGGCCGCGCGTCCGGGCGGCCATATGCCCGCAACGCAATTGGCCTGACCGGATCGTAGGTGTAGATATTGTTCACGTCGAGCCACGGTGGGTCACCGTACACATCCAGAGCCTGATAGCCCGGCGCGGTATGAGCAGTGTGCAGACCTGTCAAATCGACCTCGCGAATCCCGAGAGCGATTTCACGTACGACAGCAGGATCAGCTGGATTCCCGTCCCCACCATGAACCCAGACTATGTTCTTCAGGTGGCTGAACCTTGTCGCCAAAAACCGGCCATAGCCGCGAAGGTTTTCATATCCGCTGCTAACCATCTCCGCATACCAGCCGTCATCCCCGCAGCAACCTATGTACGAAACCGCCAGCAAGACCAGTTGACCATGTTTCGCAGCCTGATCGATCACCCAAGCCGCATGATCAAAGTAAGCAGGGTTGCATCGACTGAAGTCTCCTGGCACGAGGAACGGGGCGTCGCCAAAGCTGTTCCTGGGTGGATCGTTCGAGTACTTGTGCTCCAGCAGACTTACCAGCAGCGCACTGAAGCCCCGGCGCTGCCTGTCCACCAAGTACTCACGTACCTCGCTGCGAGAGAGTTGTACGAGAAGCGACCATGGGCTGTCGCCTTGAAGGAAGAACGGTCGGGACTGAGCGTCCACCAGGTAGCGCAGACCCTGCACTCTCCGCAGCGGAAAGATTGGCGAAGGCAGATCTGTCGCTTCAACGAGAGGCCGCAGCCCGCGCTGTGCTGCCGGCTCACCTCCCGGAACGCGTGCAATAGCCGCTGCCGGTAGCCCCGCAATCCACTTCAAGGTGTCACGACGAGTCGGCACGCAGGCAGATCCTCCGTAACAGGCGAGTTATGTCGAAATCGCGCAGCGAACGATCGTCTTTTAGATCCGGCTAGAGCAAGTCACTTCGGCGGGCAAAAAAAGTCACCCTCCCCACGTATCGGCCCGCCGTATACTTTGCATCATATTACTGAATCAACAAAACATCACGGTAACCCCAGATGACGCCTGAGAACTCCGCAAACGATGCCGAGTCCACCGGGGTCACCGATCCCATTGATGCCCAGCGCGCGTTTTGGAATCAATGGAACGCCATGTTCGTCGAGAACCAACGTGGCCTTACATCCCAGCGTCAGGCAGCAGAAGTCTTTCGTTGGCTATCGGAAATGGGTCGCGCCGATCTCGACATCCTGGAAGTTGGCTGCGGTAGCGGCTGGATGGCCAGCAGGCTCAGGAGTTTCGGGCGCGTCACCGCGATAGATCTGGCGGATGACGTGTTGGCGGTTGCCCAGCATAAATGGCCAGAAATACGCTTCGTTTCGGGCGACTTCATGGCTCTCGAGATACCCACAGCTTCACAAGATGTCGTTGTGACCCTCGAAGTCCTCGCTCATGTAGCGGACCAGCCTGCCTTCTTCAGGAAAATCGCACAGACCCTGCGACCCGGTGGATTGTTGATGATAGCAGCGCAGAATCGCTTCGTATTAGAGCGCTGGGAAAACGTGGCGCCGCGATCCCACGGCCAGATCAGGCGGTGGGTGAATACAGCGGAACTCTGCAAGCTGATGTCACAAGAGCTAAATGTCGTAGAGATCTTCACCGTATTCCCATTCGCCCACGGTGGCATTCTCAGGATAGTGAACTCACCGAAGCTTAACCGACTGGCCTCAATGGTAGTACCTCAGGCAACACTTGACCGATGGAAGGAGAAGCGCGGCTTGGGGCACACCATCATGGGCCTCGCCCGCAAGAGCTGAGTTGACTCAGCCGACTGGCTGAAAGACCCTCAGTCAGCGTGCCTCGGCAAGCAGTGCGTACTGTCGCGCAATCCTGCTCCATTGAAAGTCCGCCAGCACCCGTTTGTGCAGGAGTTCAGCCTGCTGCTCTCTGGCCGCCGGATCCGTCAGCATTACAAAAAGCGCCTGCGCGAGCGATTCTGCATCCGACGCGGGCACAATTGAAATCTCGCTCGAGGGATCGAGTCTTCGAACTACCCCGCAGACATCTGTAGCGATGGCGGGGCGTCGCAACACACCCGCTTCGAGCACAACAATGCCGAATGGCTCCACGCGCGACGCAAGCACGGTCACCAGCGCACCTGCCATCATGCGCATCACACGTCCATGTGGCAGATTCTTCAGCACGTGAATTCGCGCCCCGAACGGAGAGTTCACACGCAATCGCTCCAACAGCTCGACGTATTCCGGCTCGGCTGGCCGGCCGGCAATAACCAAATGCAGACTGGAATCCCGAGTTGCGACCGTGTTGAATGCCTCAATCAAGATATCATGACCCTTTTTTGCTTCCAGCGTGGCAGCGCTCAACACGTACCTTGCCGGCACGTCACACTCTGGCTCAGATGCGACCTCGGCGGTAATGGCGTCAGGATCCACGCCGTTGTCGAGCGCTACAACCTTCCCTGGTTCGCAAGAAAAACTTTCAATCATGGACACTCTCAAGTCGTGCGAACACACGACAATCCAGTCTACGCGTCGAATGAGCTCGCGCCACAGCCACCGCTCGAGCCCTCTGGATTCGAGTGCAATTCGCAAGTCGGAGCCATGAAATGACAGCACGACCTTGATGGGCAGAATTGCTCGGAGGAATAGCCAGAGCCAGGACTCGAGCCCTGGAAAGTGAACATTGACAACCGAAGCCCGCTCACGCCCAAGAATTGCCCGCCACCGGATCAACTGGACAGGAAGTGTCACCAGAAAACCAAGAGCCGACCTCCAAGGGACCCCACGTTTGAACGGCGGTCGGAGGCGACCATAATATGTGCGCCTGCCATCGACACTCTCAAGTCTTGGCTTGACTGAGTCCCAATCGCCAACCAGGAGCAACGGGCGTTGTGAAACAGTCCGTTCAAAGCAATCATACAACGATTTGACTACTTGGCTTACGCCTCCAACGTACTGCAGGTCCCACCCAAGCACGAACACCCAACTTGACCCGCCGCGCTCAGTCACCTGGCCTCTACTCACGACCCTGCTTCCTCATTCGTCATTCTGCGCTGTGCGGCCACTTCCGTGAACCTTCCATCCACAAGCACAGCTGTACTACATCAAACAGGCGAGCACCGTGATTGTCCAGACCGGACTTGTGCTGCTCGAGTGCAGCTGCCACGGTCGAGTAATTCCATAAACCCGATTCGCGCACCAGGCGGCTCGACAGCAGATCCTGCAGCGGTTCATACAGCGGATCTCGGAACCAGCTATCCACAGACGTCGGGAACCCAAGCTTACGCACTTGAGCCCGCACCACCTCCGGGATCTGCCCGTGCATTGCATCCCGCAGCAGTCGCTTCGTGTATGCGCCGTTGAGTTTCCACTCGGCTCCTAGGCTGAAAGCCAGGTTGACCAGGCGATAATCCAGAAATGGCAGCCGCACCTCTACACCGTGCGCCATGGAATTTCGATCCTCGACCCGCAGGTAGAGCGGCAGAGGCGATACTGCGACCGATCTCCGCAGAGCGTCGTCTAGACTCCTCGTATCCTCGCTCGGTGGAAGGACCCAACTATCAATGACATCGCCCGACACCCAGTTATTCTGGCGCATTCGGGCTCTCCGCCACCCGCGGGCCGCCGTCAGGTATCCTGGCAGAGAGGCCAAGGCCTGCTTCGTACATTTGCTCATCAGTCGCAAGCCGATCTCGCGCTTCGAGCGACCATGCGCCATGACGAACTGGTTTACTTCAGTGCGGACGGCCCGCAACCGTCCGGCACGTACGAGGGCCGACCAGTGATCGAAGAAATAGCTCGCGTATCCCCCAAGTGATTCGTCGGCG
>BTVG01000052.1:0-19250 GCA_045864815.1 Rhodanobacteraceae bacterium
GAAGCCGTCGGAGCCGAAGCCGTCGGAGCCGAAGCCGTCGGAGCCGAAGCCGTCGGAGCCGAAGCCGTCGGAGCCGAAGCCGTCGGAGCCGAAGCCGTCGGAGCCGAAGCCGTCGGAGCCGAAGCCGTTGGAGCCGGAGCAGCATTCACCTGAGCCGGTGATACCGGAGCCGGCGCTATCGGTGCGGCACTGGTTGGCATGGCCGGAGCGCCGGTCTCCGCGGCGCGGCGCGTGGCCGCCGTGCGGGCCGTGTCGCGGGGCGAAGCGGCGTGTGGCACGCCGTCGACGGCAGGTTTCTCGCCGCGGGTATTCGCAGCCGGGTTCGCGCCCGTTGTGCCCGTCGCGCCGTCGACCGCCTCTTTTTCTTCGTCGTCGAAGTCATTGCCGTCCGTTTCAGCCGGAGTGCCGTCGTTGCGACGGCGGCGGCGTCCGCCGCGGCGGCCGCGGCGGCGGCGTCCACCTTCGCGGCCGCTCTCGTCGGCGAGGATGTCCGGTGCGACTTCGGTGCTGCCAGCGGCTGCCGGTTCGGTCGCGGCGACTGCCGGTTCACGGGGTTCGGTCGCGGGGATCACTGCCGCGCCGCGCGATTCGCCCTGGGTTTCGGGCTGCCGTGCGGCGTCAGCGGCTGCCGGCACGCGCGCTTCCACCGTCGTCTTTGCGGCGGCTTCCCGCGGTTCGTTACGTGCGGCGTCGCCAGCCGGCTTGCCAGCTGTCTCGCCACGCGCCTCCGGCTGCGCGCGAGGGCCGCGTTCGCCCTGCGGCCGCTTGTCCTGGCGTTCCTGTTTTTCCGGGCGTGCGCCCGGCGGGTTCTGCGCCGCACGCGCTTCCTTGTCCTGGCGCGGCTGCTGGGCCGGTTGGGCCGGCTTGGACTGTCCTTCGCCACGGGCCGGCTTGCCGCCATCGCGTTGACCGCCGCGGTTCTGCGCCTCGCCACGGGCGCTGCGCTGGTCGCGCTGGTCGCGGCCGCCACGGCGCTGATCGCGCTCCGCGCGTGCCGGCTGCGGTCCGCGCACCGGCTTTGCGGGCTCAGCCGCGGCAACCGGTGTTGCCGGTGCCGGGGTTTCCGGTCCTTTGAAGAACGTGAGCACGCGCGACCAGAAACCCTGGCCCGGCGCCGGACGCGACACCGGCGTCGGTGCCGGCGTTGCGACGGGTGCCGCGGTGGTGATGGGCTCTTCGGTTTCGGGGCGAAGCGGTGCGGGGCTGGCCGGCACCACACGGCTCACGGCCGGGCGCTCCGGCTCGGCGCTCGGCTGCGCGACCTGCGGCGGAGGCGTCGTCACGATCGGCGTCAGGCGGTCGTAGCTCGGGCGCGGCGTGTCGCCTAGGTCAGCGCTCTTGATGCGCTGGATTTCCAGATGTGGCGTCTCGAGCTTTTCGTCGGCGACGATGATGACGGCGACGTCGTGACGCTGCTCGATCTCGCTGACCTGGCGGCGCTTTTCGTTGAGCAGGAAGTTCGCGACCGACGACGGCGCCTGCACCAGCACCTGCCCGGTGTTGTCCTTCATCGCATGTTCTTCGACCAGGCGCAGCGCCGACAGCGACAGCGATTCGATGCTGCGGATACGGCCGTGGCCGGTGCAGCGCGGACAGACGATCTGGGTCGACTCGCCAAGGCTCGGGCGCAGGCGCTGACGCGACATTTCCATGAGGCCGAAGCGCGAGATGCGGCCCAGCTGCACGCGGGCGCGGTCGAGCTTGAGCGCTTCCTTCAGCGTTTCCTCGACTTCGCGCTGGTGGCGCGGACTGTCCATGTCGATGAAGTCGATGACGATGAGGCCGCCGGCGTCACGGATGCGCAGCTGCCGCGCGATCTCGATCGCGGCTTCGCGGTTCGTATTGAACGCGGTTTCCTCGATGTCACCGCCCTTGGTCGCCTTCGCCGAGTTGATGTCGATCGCGGTCAGCGCTTCGGTCTGGTCGATGACGATGGAGCCGCCCGACGGCAGGCGCACTGTGCGCTCGAACGCGTTCTCGATCTGGGTTTCGATCTGGAAGCGCGAGAACAGCGGCGTGGTGTCCTTGTAGAGCTTCAGCTTGCGCAGGTTGTTCGGCATGACCTGCTGCACGAAGTCGCGTGCGTCCTGGAACAGGTCTTCGTGGTCGATGAGGATCTCGCCGACGTCGTTGCGCAGGTAGTCGCGCAGCGCGCGGATGATGAGCTTGGATTCCTGGTAGATCAGGAACGGACTCGGGCGCGACGTCGCGGCTTCCGAGATCGCCTTCCACAGCTGCAGCAGGTAATCGAGATCCCACTGCAGTTCTTCCGCGTCACGGCCCATGCCGGCCGTGCGGATGATCAGCCCCATGTCGTCGGGGCAGTTGAGGTGATCCATGACCTCTTTGAGGTTGGCGCGATCCTCGCCCTCGATGCGTCGCGAGACGCCGCCCGCTCGCGGGTTGTTGGGCATCAGCACCATGTAGCGGCCGGCCAGCGAGATGAACGTGGTCAGGGCAGCGCCCTTGTTGCCGCGTTCTTCCTTTTCCACCTGGACGACGATTTCCTGGCCCTCGCGGATGAGCTCGCGGATGCCGGCCCGGTTGTGATCGACCCCCGACGCGAAGTAGTCGCGGGAGATTTCCTTCAGCGGCAGGAAGCCGTGGCGCTCGCCGCCGTACTCGACGAAGCAGGCCTCGAGCGAAGGTTCGACCCGGGTGATGCGGCCTTTGTAGATGTTGGCTTTTTTCTGTTCCTTGGAGGGGATCTCGATGTCGAGATCGAACAGGTTCTGGCCGTCCACGATGGCCACGCGCAACTCCTCACGCTGAGTCGCGTTGATCAACATGCGTTTCATTGTCTTGATTCCGTAATGCGCTCTACCGCCTTACGACGCGGAGGCGCATACCTCGCAGGAAGACTCCTGCGTCACGCAGCGCGAGCTGCGTACGGAAAGACCGGCGGGTGCCGGTCGGCGGACGACGGTGGCGCGGTGCGCCGGTCCGGCGCCGTCCTGGCTGCACACTCTCGCGGCCTTCGCCGGGAGCGCGGTGTTGTTCTGGTCCGCCGCGACTTTCACCGCGTCGGCGCGAAAAGTATTGCCCTTTGCACGACCGGAGACCCTCCGCGGCGCTTTTTGCGCTGCGGGCAATATCCGACCCGATCCGTTACGATGCGGCCGGTCGCCGCGATGGTTCCGGTCAGGAATCCGCCGGGGCCGGCAGTACAGTCAACGGGTAGGTGCATCGCCGAACGACGGTCATATACCCCGTTCCTTGACGCGAAGTGCAGCCCGAGTCTACCAGCTGACAGCAGATTTTTTCAATCGTGACGCGAACTTCGGGCAATTCCCCAGACGCGGGTGCAGGCGTGCGACTGGTCCGCGTCGCGGACGACCGCGACGGGCAGCGCATCGACAATTTCCTCGTGGGTCAGCTCAAGGGCGTGCCCAAGAGCCTGATCTATCGGATCTTGCGCACCGGTCAGGTGCGCGTGAACGGCAAGCGCGCGAAGCCCGACAGCCGCCTCGCCGGCGGTGACGAAGTGCGGATTCCACCGGTGCGCGTGGCCGAGCCCGGCGTGGTGGCGCCTCCGTCGCGGGGGCTGACCGACCGCATCGCCGAGGCCATCATCCACGAGGATCGTGACTTTCTCGTGCTGTCCAAGCCGGCCGGTATCGCCGCCCACGGCGGCTCCGGTGTCAGCCATGGCGCGATAGAGCTGCTGCGCGCGCTGCGTCCCAACGATACGCTGGAGCTGGTGCACCGGCTGGATCGTGATACCAGCGGAGTGCTGGTGCTGGCGCGGCGGCGCGCGGCACTGACCGGACTGCAGGAACTGATCCGCGAGAACCGCACCACCAAGCAGTACCTGTGCCTGCTCCAGGGGCGTCTGCCGCGCGCCGCGATCAGCGTCAACGCGCCGCTGCGCAAGTCCATCCTGCAGGGCGGAGAGCGCATGGTCCGTGTCGACCCGGCCGGAAAACCTTCCCTGACGCATTTCAGGACGATCGACCGCTATGCTGCGGCGAGCCTGGTCGAGGCCACGCTGGAGACCGGCCGCACCCATCAGATCCGTGTGCACAGCCAGCACCTCGGCCATCCGATCGCCGGTGACGACAAATACGGTGATGCCGACTTCAACACGTCGTTGCGTCCGTACGGCCTGCGCCGGCTGTTCCTGCACGCCAAGCACTTCGGCTTCGAACTCGGCGGGCGCCGCTACGCGTTCTCCGCCCCGCTCGCAGACGACCTGGCTGCCGTGCTCGATGCGTTGCCGCGGTAGCGACGCGGATCAATCCCCGAATCGGAAGATTAGATGCGGCGGGCCCGGCCGGTCGGTGCCGCGCGCCGCTGCCGCCGCTGCGGCTTGGGCTATGATCCGACGCTTATGCCACGCATCCGTCAGCTCCCCGTCGAACTCGTCAACCAGATCGCCGCCGGCGAAGTCATCGAGCGGCCGGCCTCGGTCGTCAAGGAACTCGTCGAGAACAGTCTCGACGCCGGTGCGCGGCGGGTCGAGGTCGACATCGAGGACGGCGGCGCGCGACTGATCCGCGTGCGCGACGACGGCGGCGGCATCGACAGCGATGACCTGCCGCTTGCGATAAGCGCCCATGCCACGAGCAAGATCGCGAGCTTCGACGATCTGGAGCGCGTCGCGACACTGGGATTCCGCGGCGAGGCGCTGCCGAGCATTGCGTCCATCTCGCGCTTCGCACTGACGTCCCGGCCGGCGGCGCAGGCGCACGCGATGCGTATCGAGGTCGACGGCGGAAAGCCTCAGGCGGCGCGGCCGGCGCAGCATCCGGCGGGAACGACCATCGAAGTGCGCGACCTGTTCTACAACGTGCCGGCGCGGCGCAAGTTCCTGCGCGCCGAACGCACCGAGTTCGGCCGCATCGATGAACTGATCGCATCGCTGGCGCTGGTACATACAGGGGTCGAATTCCGCCTGAGCAACAACGGCAAGCCGGTGCGGCTGCTGCGTGCGGCCGACGCGGCCACGGTCGCTGCGCGGGTGGGTGATCTGCTCGGCGCGGAGTTCCTGCAGCAGAGCCTGCGCATCGAGCACGCCGCAGCGGGACTGCGCCTGGACGGCTGGGTCGGCTTGCCGACGGCGTCGCGTGCCCAGGCCGACCAGCAGTATTTCTACGTGAATGGCCGGCTGGTGCGCGACAAGGTGGTCGCGCATGCGGTGCGGCAGGCGTATGCCGACGTGCTCTTTCACGGCCGCCATCCGGCGTTCGTGCTGTTTCTCGAGCTCGATCCGCTTGGCGTGGACGTCAACGTGCATCCGGCCAAGCATGAAGTGCGCTTTCGCGAGGCGCGCCTGGTTCATGATTTCCTGTATCGCACGTTGAACGATGCACTCGCGGAAACGCGCGCCGGCACGGCGCCCTCCGTCGCGGCCGCGTCACTGCCCGGGTCTGCCCCTGCCGCTGCTCCTGCCCCTGCGTATGGCTTCGGCAACTGGCGCGGACAGAGTTCGCTGGGCCTGGGCGCACGCGAACCGCTGGCTGACTATGCCGCGCTGCTTGGCGCCGCGGCCGCGCCGGCCGCGGCGGCGTTTTCCGGCGCGGACGGCGCAGCCTTCGCCGCCTCGGTCGCTGCCGCCGAATCGGGAGAGGCGCCGCCGCCACTGGGCTATGCCCTTGCACAGCTGCACGGCATCTACGTGCTCGCGCAGAACGCGCAGGGGCTGGTGCTGGTCGACATGCATGCGGCGCACGAGCGCATCACCTACGAGCGGCTCAAGGCGGCGCAGGCGGGGCAGGGCATCCGTTCCCAGCTGTTGCTAGTGCCGCTGTCGATCAGTCTCAGCGAGCGCGATGCCGCCTGTGTCGAGGATCAGGCCGCGCGCTTTGCCGAACTCGGCTTCGAGCTGCAGCGCAGCGGTCCGCAGAGCGTGGTCGTCAAACGCCTGCCGACCCTGCTCGACGGTGCCGACGCGACTCAGCTGATCCGCGACGTCATCGCCGACCTGCGCACGCAGGGCGACTCACGCCGCATCGAGCAGGCGGGCAACGACGTACTCGCCACCATGGCCTGCCATGGTTCAGTGCGCGCCAACCGGCGCCTGAGTCTGCCCGAGATGAACGCGCTGCTGCGTGACATGGAAGCCACCGAGCGCTCCGGCCAGTGCAACCACGGCCGCCCCACCTGGGTACAGCTTTCCATCAATGAACTCGACCGCCTGTTCCTGCGCGGCCGCTGACTGGTACCAACGAGGACTCACGTAATGTCGCTACTGTTTGCCGCCGCCCTGGCCGCCATGACGTCCAACGGCATCGTGCTCGAAAACGTTTCTGTCGAAGACCGCTATCCGGCCGAGGTCAAAATCTGGCGTGCCGAGCGACTCGACCGGCTCAAGAGCGGGACCGGCTGGCTCAGCCTCGTCGGTCTGCACTGGCTCAAGGAAGGCCCGAACACCATCGGCAGCGCCAAGGGCAACGACATCGTGATCGCCAGCGCACAGCCCAGGCTCGGAACCGCGACGCTCGCGGGTGGCGAAGTCACCTTCGCGCTGGCCGACGGGGCCGTCGCGATCATCGGCGGCAACGAAAAGTCGAGCAGCGGCAAGCTGCTCGACGACCGCAGCCCGCGCCCGACGACGGTCGCCTTCGCCAAGGCCTCGTTCCTCGTCATCGATCGCGACGGCAAGAAGGCGCTGCGCGTGCGCGATGCCGACGCGCCGACCCTGAAGCACTTCAAGGGACTCGACTACTTCGACATCGACCAGCAGTGGCGCGTCGAAGCGAAGTGGGAAGCCTTCGATCCGCCGAAAACCCTGGAGGTGCCCACCGTACTGGGCACGGTCGAAAAATACCCGGTGCCCGGCAAGGCCACGTTCGAGCGCGACGGAAAGACCTATGAACTTCAGCCCGTGCTCGAAACACCGGACGCGAAGCAGCTGTTCGTGATCTTCGCCGATCGCACTACCGGCAAGGAAACCTATGGTTCCGGCCGTTTCCTGTATGCCGACATGCCCAAGGACGGCAAGATCGTGCTCGACTTCAACAAGGCCTACAACCCGCCGTGTGCCTTCACGCCCTACGCGACCTGCCCGCTCGCGCCGCCGGAAAACCGGCTGGACCTGCGCATCGATGCCGGCGAGAAGAAGTACAAGGGCGGCAAACATTGATCCGCGGCGCGGCAGGCATCGGTCTCGGGGCTTCCGGACCCTTGCATCCGTCGCCCTGCTCGTGCCCGGCGTCTTCACCGCCCGTGTCCCGCCCTCGCTGCCGTCACGCCGACCTCGATCGAAGGCATCGGGGCCGAGCGTGTTACGCGACGTACTGAAGCGCGGGGCTCCATGCGGGTGCTGATCGTGTCGGATACGCACGGCGCCATCGATGCGCGCATCGCG
Source organism: Rhodanobacteraceae bacterium (assembly GCA_045864815.1). Taxonomy (GTDB): domain Bacteria; phylum Pseudomonadota; class Gammaproteobacteria; order Xanthomonadales; family Rhodanobacteraceae; genus Tahibacter. The sequence continues at coordinate 7,310 of BTVG01000052.1, forward strand.
GAGCTGGCCCGCGCGTGCGATGCCGTGGTGCACGGCGGCGATGTCGGCACGGCCGGCGTGCTCGCCCTGCTCGGCGAGCGCGTGACGGCCGTGCGGGGCAACAACGATGTCACCGCGAAATGGACGGCCGGTGAGCGCGATGTGCTGGTCACGCTGCCGGAGCGGGCCGAACTCGACCTGCCCGGTGGCCGGCTGGTCGTGGTTCACGGCGATCGCTGGCCATCGCGCGACCGGCATGCGGCGCTGCGACGCGCATTCCCGGCTGCGCGCGCCGTCGTTTACGGGCATAGTCACCGGCTCGCGGTGGACGTCGGCATGCAGCCCTGGATCCTGAATCCTGGCGCAGCGGGCCGGGCGCGCACCTACGGTGGACCGAGCTGCCTGCTGCTCGATGTGACGGTGCACGAGTGGCGCGTCGGCATCCAGCGCTACGAGGACGGCTATCGCAGCCATTGACCCATTGCCACGACGAGGGGGCACACGTGGAGTTCAGCAACAAAGCGCAAAAGCTGTTCCTGGTGCTGACTGCAATCTTCGTGGCGAACGCGATCCTGGCCGAACTCATCGGCGTCAAGATCTTCGCCCTGGAAGACACGCTCGGGGTCGCGCCGTTCAATTGGAATCTGTTCGGGCAGACCGGCTCGCTGAGCTTCACCGCGGGCACCCTGCTCTGGCCGGTCGTGTTCGTCATGACCGACGTCATCAACGAATATTTCGGGCGCCGTGGCGTGCGCATGATTTCCTGGCTCGCCGTGTTCCTGATTCTCTATGCGTTCGTGTTCGCGTTCGCCGCGATCGCGCTGGCGCCCGCCGGCTGGTGGGTCAAGGTCGGCCAGGAGCAGGGTGTGCCGGACATGCAGGCAGCGTTCGCGCAGATCTTCGGGCAGGGGCTGTGGACCATCGGCGGGTCGGTGACGGCCTTCCTGATCGGCCAGCTCGTCGACGTCGGCATTTTCCACGCGATCCGCAAGCGCACGGGAGACAGGCACATCTGGCTGCGTGCCACGGGATCGACCCTCGTGTCGCAGGCGTTCGACAGCCTCATCGTGCTGTACATCGCCTTCGTGATCGGGCCGCAGCACTGGCCGGTCAGCCTGTGGCTCGCGGTCGCGACGGTGAACTACACGTATAAGGTCTGCGCCGCGATCGCATTGACGCCGGTGATCTACGCGCTGCGCCGGCTGCTGGACGGCTGGCTCGGCCAGCCACTGGCCGATGAGCTCAAGGCCAAGGCAGCCGCAGCCTGACCCGCTTCGCGCACACCCTTCATCCGGCGGGCCGGCCCGGCACGTGCCGCCCCGCAGGCCGATGTCCACTTGACGCGCGGGGGCGCGAACCGCGACAAACGGCGGCCCGCGCCTTTTCGCACGCACGCCAGACGGATCCCGCATGACCACGACGACCTCGCCGCCGCCCGCCGCCCGCATGCCGCGCCAGATTCCCTACATCATCGGCAATGAGGGGTGCGAGCGCTTCAGCTTCTACGGGATGCGCAACATCCTGGTGCAGTTCCTGATCACATCGCTGCTGCTGCAGCATGTCACGGCCGGTGCCGAGCGCGAGCTCGCGGCCAAGGACCTGATGCACACCTTCATGATCGGGGTGTACTTCTTTCCTTTGCTCGGCGGCTACCTCGCCGACCGCTTTTTCGGCAAATACAACACGATTCTCTGGTTCAGCCTGATCTATTGCATCGGCCAGTTCAGCCTCGCGCTGTTCGTCGACAACCGGATCGGCTTCTTCGTCGGTCTCGGTCTGATTGCACTGGGCTCGGGTGGCATCAAGCCACTGGTCGCGTCCTTCGTCGGCGACCAGTTCACGCAGGCGAACAAGCATCTCGCGAAGATCGTGTTCGACGGTTTCTACTGGATCATCAATTTCGGCTCGCTGTTCGCGTCGCTGCTCATGCCGCTGTTCCTCAAGAACTACGGTCCGCAGGTGGCATTCGGCATTCCGGGCGTGCTGATGCTGATCGCCACCGTCGTGCTCTGGCTTGGCCGCCGCCAATATGTGATGGTGCCGCCCGCGACGAGTGCCGACCCGGATTCGTTCTATCGCGTCGTGCGAACCGCGCTGCTGTCGCGGCGTGAAGGCGCCGGCCGGCCGGGCCTCGTCGTCGCGAACGCTGGTGCGCTGCTTGCGCTGGCAGCCGTCGTGTTCGCGCCCAAGCTCGGCATCGTCATCGCCATCTGCCTCGCGCTCGTGGCCGTGCTCGCGGGTATCGGCGGCGGCGCCTGGCTGCAGCTCGAACGCGCGCGCGGCATCCATCCGGACGTGGCCGTCGACGGCGTGCGCAGCGTGCTGCGCGTACTCGTGATCTTCGCGCTGGTCACGCCGTTCTTTTCCCTGTTCGACCAGAAGGCGTCCACCTGGGTGATCCAGGGCAACGCCATGACCAAGCCCGACTGGTTCGTCGCCTCGCAGATGCAGGCGCTGAACCCGGCGCTCGTCATGATCCTCATCCCGTTCAACAACCTCGTGCTGTATCCGTGGCTGCGCCGCATCGGCTGGGAAGCGACGGCGCTGCGCCGCATGACCGCGGGTATCGCGTTCAGCGGTCTGTCGTGGATCGTGATCGGCGGCATTCAGGTCGTCATGGACGGCGGAAGCCCCATGTCCATCGTCTGGCAGGTGCTGCCCTACGCGCTGCTGACCTTTGGCGAGGTGCTGGTGTCAGCGACCGGACTTGAATTCGCGTACAGCCAGGCGCCGTCGGCGATGAAGGGGGTCGTGATGAGTTTCTGGAACCTCACGACGACGATCGGCAATCTCTGGGTCCTGATGGCCAACTTCGCCGTGCGCAATGATGCCGTGACCGGCTCGATCGCATCGACCGGCTTCAGCGTGACCGCGTTCCAGATGTTCTTCTTCGCGGCGTTCGCGCTGCTCGCGGCGCTGGTCTTCGGACTCTATGCCCGAAGTTATCGAGAAGTGGACAATTATCGCGCGGCGTGAGGGCCGGCGCGTCGCTGGCCCTCGCGTAAACGCCGCCGGCTGTCCCAGCCCGGCGGCGCACCACGAAGAAAAAAGCCGGCGATCACCTCGCGACGCGCCGGCAAACGGAGGACCCGTTCAGCGTTTGGCGACCGCCGTTGCGGTCGGCTGCGCGCGTTCGTAGACGATGCGTTCGGTGCCGCCGTTGCAGGTGCCGACGGTCTTGCGTGGGTCGGTACTCTCCTTGCCGATCACGGTGAGGCTGTAATGCTTGACACCCTTGGCGTCGAGGCCGGCGGCGATTTCCTGGCGCAGTTCTTCGCAGGGCTTGCGCGCCCAGGCCGAACCGGCGCTCAGGAACAGGGCCATGGCGATCAGGGTCAGGACGGTCTTCACAGCGGTCTCCAGTGGGGTAAGGCCGTTAGCGGCTGGAGAACAGCTTCGCTCCCGCTGCGGTCGGCCGCGGGGACGAGTTGTGGCAAGGTTCTGACCACCCGGGCCGGAATACGGATGGCATGATCGTGTGAGCTGGTATGTCTATCTGATCGAATGCCGCGACGGCAGCATCTATACCGGTATCGCCAGGGATGTCGTGGCACGTTACGCGGCGCACGCGTCCGGCAAGGGGGCGCGTTATACCCGGTCCCGCCCGCCCGAACGGCTGATCGCCGTGTTCGCCGCGGCCGACAGATCTGCCGCACTGCGTGAAGAGCTCCGTATCAAGCGCCTGAGTGCGCAGCAGAAGCGCGCGCTGGCCGGCCGCTTCGACGCGGCTGCGCCCGGCATATCGACCTGATCCGGACTACCGCCGGCCAGCATGTGACTTTCGGCCGATTCGCTACTGTTAGGTTCACACTATCGTTCACTCAAGCCTATGGTTCAGTGAGCGGCAGATGGACGGTATCGATAGCCATCGCAAGAAATTCGAGCGCGAACTCAGTGCCGGCACCGTTTCGCTGGTGTTGATGTCGGTGCTCGCCAAGTCGGGCGAGCCGCTGTACGGCTACCAGATCGCCAAGCAGCTGGAAAAGAACGGCGACGGCGTGCTCATCGGCAAGCAGAGCGCGCTGTATCCGGTATTGCGGAATCTCTGTGCGGCGGGATTGCTCGACAGCGAGGTCGAGCCCTCGGTCACCGGCCCGCCGCGCCGGTACTACCGTGCGACCGAACTGGGGCGTGCGGTACTGCGCGAGTGGGAGGCGGCCTGGTCCGCCACGCGCACTTTTGTCGACACCGTCATCGAGGGTCAGAACCTATGAACCGGCCAACGCCGCGCACTATCGACGAATACCTGGACCAGCTGCGCGACGCCCTGCGCGGCGAAGATCCGGCGCTGATCCAGGATGCACTCTATGACGCGGAAGATCACCTGCGTTCCGAGTTCGCGGAAAACCCGGGCGCCTCGCCCGCAGAGCTGCTGTCGCGGATCGCCACCAGCTACGGCGCTCCGGAGGAGGTGGCGGAGATCTATCGCGACAAGGAGATCGTCGTGAACCGCGCGCTGCGCACACCACGACCGCCACCGCCGAAGTCGGTGTTCGCGCGATTCTTCGGCGTCGCCGTCGACCCGCGTGCCTGGGCGTCGATGTTCTACATGTTGCTCGCGCTGCCGACCGGCATTTTCTATTTCACCTGGGCGGTGGCGGGGGTTTCTCTCTCGTTCGGGCTCATGATCCTCGTCATCGGCCTGCCATTGACCGTGCTGTTCCTCGCGACAGTGCGGGCGCTGAGTCTGGTCGAGGGGCGCATCATCGAGGTCATGCTCGGCGAACGCATGCCGCGGCGCCCGCCCTATGCCTCGCGCAACCAGCCGATCCTGGAGAAGGTCAAGGCGCTGTTCACCGACGCGCGCACCTGGGGCACGCTCTTCTACATGGTGCTCATGCTGCCGCTCGGCATCTTCTATTTCACGCTGCTCGTGACCAGCATCAGCCTCGGAGTCGCGTTGACGATAAGCCCGATCGTAGAGGCGCTGATGGGCTTTGGCGTGATCTATTTCAACGATGACCTGCTGCTCGCACCGATCTGGCTGCAGCCCTTCCAGGTGTTGCTCGGCATAGCGATTCTGTTCGGCTTCATGCACCTCGCGCGTGGTATCGGCAAGCTGCAGGGAGCGCTGGCCAAGCAGTTGCTCGTGCACGCGGGTTGAGGTCGCGACCGCACGGCCGTCCCGACCGGGCCCATACGAAAAACCGATGCCGGACTCCGGCGTCGGTTTTTTTCGCGTGTGACGAACCGGCGGGGCGTGCCGCCGCGAACGGTCTCAGTGCGACACCCGGGTGGCCCACGTGCCCCGGAACGGCCGGAGCAAATTTTTACGGTCACCCTGTCGATTCGCTGCGTACTGCTTCGACGTCTGAGTGGAACCGCCGTATGGCGCGGTCTCGACCAACTACGAGGGAGAACGACGATGCGCTGCATGATTCTGGTGAAAGCCGACCACGATACCGAAGCCGGCGTGATGCCGAGCGAACAGCTGCTGGCCGACATGGGCCGTTACAACGAGGAACTCGTCAAGGCCGGGATCATGCTCGCCGGCGAGGGGCTGCACCCGAGTTCGCGTGGCGCCCGGGTCCGGTTCTCGGGCAGTTCCCGCACGGTGGTCGACGGCCCGTTCGCTGAAACCAAGGAGCTCATCGCCGGGTTCTGGATCTGGCAGGTGCGCGATCTCGAGGAAGCCATCGAATGGGTCAAGCGCTGTCCCAACCCGACAGGCGCGGAAAGCGTGATCGAGATCCGGCCTGTGTTCGAAGCTGAGGATTTCGGCGCCGAATTCACGCCGGAACTGCGCGAGCAGGAGGAGCGTCTGCGCGCCGAGATCGTGAAGCGGCAGTGACGCGGCAGAATCCGTTCACCCGGTCTGCATCGGCGGACCGCTGCAATGATCCTGCGCGCCGGCACGGTTGCCGCGCGCTCCATGGGGAAGCGCATCATGCTCAAGATCATCGTTCTGATACTCGTCGTCGCGATCGCCGGCGTGCTGGTCGCGGCGGCTTTCCGGCCCGATACGTTCCGCATCGAACGCAGCATCCGTATCAAGGCCGCGCCGGAGAAAATCTTCGCTTTCATCGACGATTTCCATCGCTGGACGGCCTGGTCGCCGTGGGAAAGACTCGATCCCGCGCTGAAGCGTGACTACAGCGGTGCTGCCAGCGGCAAGGATGCGGCCTATGCCTGGGAAGGCAACAGCAAGGTCGGGCAGGGGCGCATGGCGATCGTCGAATCCGTGCCGCATTCCAGCATCCGCATCCAGCTCGATTTCATCAAGCCGTTCGAGGCGCACAACATGGCTGAGTTCACGCTGCGCCCCGACGCCGACGGCACTGAAGTGCGCTGGGTCATGTACGGTCCGCAGCCGTACCTGTCCAAGCTCATGGGACTCGTGTTCAACATGGATCGCATGATTGGCAAGGATTTCGAAACCGGCCTCGCCAACTTGAAGTCCGCCGCCGAGGCCTGAAGCGCGATGCGAGCGAACCGCAGTGTCTCGCCCACGCCCGAGGCTCGCCAGGCATGAGCACGGCCTCGCACAAGGCCATCGCCACAGTGTGGCGCATGGAGTCGACCCGGCTGATCGGCGGACTCATGCGTATCGTTCGCGACCTGAGCCTCGCCGAGGATCTGGCACAGGACGCCCTCGTCGCTGCGCTGGAGCAATGGCCGGGCTCGGGTGTGCCGGACAACCCGGGCGCCTGGCTCATGGCCGCCGCCCGGCATCGCGCCATCGATCGCTTGCGGCGTAACGACATGGCACAGCGAAAACACGACGAACTCGAGGTCGCGCACGAACTGCAGCAGTTGTTGCAGGCGCCCGACGGCGAGGCGCTCGACGACAGCGTCGGCGATGACGTGCTGCGGCTGATCTTCATCGCCTGTCACCCGGTACTGTCGAACGAGGCGCGCGCCGCGCTGACCCTGCGCCTCATCGCCGGTCTGACCACCGATGAGATCGCACGCGCCTTCCTGCAGGCCGAGCCGACGATCGCGCAGCGCATCGTGCGGGCCAAGCGCACCCTGAGCACGGCGAAGGTACCGTTCGAAGTACCTCCCGTCGCCGAACTCGCACAGCGTCTGTCGTCGGTGCTCGCGGTGATCTACCTGATCTTCAACGAGGGCTATTCGGCTACGGTCGGCGACGATCTGATGCGGCCGCAGCTCTGCGACGAAGCGCTCCGCCTCGGTCGCATCCTCGTCGCGCTGATGCCGCGCGAAGCGGAGGCGCATGGCCTGCTGGCGCTCATGGAGATCCAGGCTTCGCGCACGGCCGCACGGACCGATGCGAACGGCGCACCGGTGCTGCTGCCCGAGCAGGATCGCGCGCGCTGGAACCAGTTGCTGATACGCCGCGGTCTGGCTGCGCTCGCGCGGGCCGAGCAACTCGGCGGTGCGGCAGGCCCGTATGCGCTGCAGGCGGCGATCGCCGCGTGTCATGCGCGTGCGCGCGTCGCGTCCGACACCGACTGGCTGCGCATCGCGGCGTTGTACGGCGCGCTCATGCAGGTCATGCCGTCGCCGGTCGTCGAGCTCAACCGCGCGATGGCGGTGTCGATGGCGTTCGGTCCGGCTGCCGGGCTCGCGATCGCCGACGCATTGCAGGACGAGCCGTCCCTCCAGGGCTATCACCTGCTGCCGAGCGTGCGCGGTGATTTGCTGAGCAAGCTCGGACGCCACGACGAAGCGGCCGCGGCATTCCGCCGCGCGGCCGGACTCACGCGCAACCTGCGCGAGCAAATGGAATTGCAGCGTCGCGCGGCGGCGTGCAGTGAACGCGGGAATACGCGCGACTGAGCGTGATCTGCTGGTGCAGGTTAGCCACCTGTGTCGACAATGGGGAAATTCAGGCCGGAGCCGAGCGATGCGTGGCAGCGAGGCGTCAGACAACGACAACGCGCATGCCGTCGCGCATGCGCAGTTCACCATAGTGCGGCACTACGCGGCCGCGCCGGCCTGGGTATTCGCGGCCTGGGCCGACCCGGCGATACGGCAGCGCTGGTTCGTCGCCGCCGACGACTGGGAGATTGCCGACTACCGGCACGACTTTCGCGTCGGCGGCTGCGAGCGGGGCCGTTTCCGCCGCATCGCCGGCGACCCGTTCTACGACTATGAAACCCACTACCTCGACATCGTCGCGCCGCGGCGCATCGTCACGGCGTACGCGATGGCGCGCGACGGCGTTCGCATCTCGGCCTCGCTGCTCACCGTGCAATTTGATGCGGATGGCAGCCGCACGCGGCTGTCGCTGACCGAGCAGGGGGCCTTTCTCGACCGCCAGGATTCCTCCCCGGCGCGCGAACAGGGCTGGCAGCAACTGCTGGCCGCGCTCGGTCGCGAGTTCGGCGAAGCCTAGGAGCCGGCGCGGCAGAAGGAACGCCTCCATCTTCTGAGCAGGGAACGACCAGCTGCGGGTCTCGTATGCCTGATCTGGAGGCTTTTCCGACCGGCAATCTGTTCGATCCGGCGCTGCACGAGATGTGGTTTCTGCTGCTGCGCAGAACCCTGGCGGACCGGCATGTTCGGTACCGCTGCGCCGGCCTGTCGATTCCGCCCTCGCTGGTACGACGTTTCATCGGGGGCGATGCGACACTGCGCGGCAGCAATGGTTGTGGTGCCGGTCATCGCCACGCATCCGTCTGCCGATTCCGACCTGGAGATTCGCTCATGTCCCTGCATCCGCGCCTGTTCGCCCTGCTCGCCGTTGCCGCACTGCCGGTGTATGCGGCGCCCGAAACCTATGTGCTCGATCCCGATCACACGTATCCCAGCTTCGAAATGCCGCACATGGGCCTGTCGGTCTGGCGCGGCAAGTTCAATCGCGCGCGCGGCGAGGTCGTTCTGGATCGCGAAGCACGGCGGGGCAGGGTGACGGTCGAGGTGGATGCGAACAGCATCGACTTCGGCCACGACGCCATGAACGAGCACGCCGTTACCGCTGACTGGCTGGATGCCGCACGACATCCGAAGCTGGTCTATACCGGCGAATTGCAGTTCAGCGGCGACACGCCGACTTCGGTGAAGGGCGAACTCACCCTGCGCGGGGTCACCCGGCCGCTGACGCTCGACCTCCGGCAATTCGCCTGCATGGACCATCCCTACTACAAGAAGCCCGTCTGCGGTGCGGATGCGGAAGCGCGTCTGGACCGCGCCGACTACGGCATGACCCGGTATGCCGACAACGGCATGGGCAAGTTCCTGATCCGCATCCAGGTCGAGGCGTTCAAGGACGCATTGCCCGAGCCACCGAAGAACTGAGGCACGGCGCGTCCGGCATCGCGTCACAGGATCGCGCCGAGTGCCTCGCTCAGACGCTCGGCGCCGACGATTTCCATGTCGCCGATACGGGATTTCTTGGGCGCATTTGCCTTGGGCACGACAGCCTTCAGGAAACCGTGGGTCGCGGCTTCCTTGAGGCGTTCCTCGCCGTTGGGCACGGGCCGTATTTCGCCCGACAGGCCCACTTCGCCGAAGGCGACGAGCTTGTCGGGCAGAGCCCGGTCGCGAAAACTGGAGAGGATCGCGAGCAGGATGGGGAGGTCGGCGGCGGTCTCCTGCACGCGGATGCCGCCGACGACATTCACGAACACGTCCTGGTCGTAGACCGCGGCGCCGCCATGACGATGCAGCACGGCGAGCAGCATGGCGAGCCGGTTCTGTTCGAGCCCGAGAGCGACGCGGCGCGGATTCGCGAGTGGTGACTGGTCGACCAGTGCCTGCACTTCGACGAGCAGCGGCCGCGTGCCCTCGCGCGTGACCATGACCGCGCTGCCCGGTGTGGGGCCGGAATGCGCGGACAGGAAAATGGCTGACGGATTCGGTACTTCGCGCAGGCCTTTTTCCGACATCGCGAATACGCCGAGTTCGTTGACGGCACCGAAGCGGTTCTTGAACGCGCGCAGCACACGGAAGCGGCTGCCCGATTCGCCCTCGAAGTACAGCACCGCGTCGACCATGTGCTCCAGTACGCGCGGACCGGCGATGCCGCCTTCCTTGGTCACGTGGCCGACCAGAAACACGCTGACGCCGGTCTCCTTCGCAAAACGCGTGAGCTTGGCGGCGGATTCACGCACCTGGCTGACCGAGCCCGGCGCCGCCGTCAGCAGTTCGGTCCATATGGTCTGTATCGAATCGACGATGAGGACGCGCGGTTTCTGTGCCGCCGCATGCTCGATGATGCGTTCGACGCAGGTCTCGGCGAGCGCGCGCAGCGGCGCGAGCGGCAGGCCGAGCCGTTGCGCGCGCGCCGCCACCTGGGCCAGCGATTCTTCGCCGGTCACGTAGAGGCCGCTCAGGCGTTCGCCGACCGCGCCGAGCATCTGCAGCAGCAGGGTGGACTTGCCGATGCCGGGATCGCCGCCGATCAGGCTCACCGAGCCCGGCACGACACCGCCTCCCAGGACGCGATCGAGCTCCGCGAGACCCGTCGAGAAGCGCGCGTCCGTCCCGGCCACTTCCAGCCGGGATGGCGCAATGTTCGCACCCTTGCCTGTCGTGACGGCCGGACGCGCGGCGGTACCCGCGCGTGGCATGAGCCGCTGCTCGAGAGAGTTCCATTCACCACATTGGGGGCATTGACCCTGCCACTTGAGCGTTTCCGCGGCACAGACATTGCACAGGAAAGCGACGGCAGGACGGGCCATCAGTTCACTTTAGCATGCGGGATTTCGCGACTTGTCTTAGGATCGCGTGCACGGCATTGGGCAAGGCGCGGGGATTTGTGATCGGGCACTCGGACTTCAATCCCTCCGATGCTAGTGTTCGCAGGTACGTATCGTGGACGGATGACCGGGGGTTCGCGGGCCTTGATTGCGCTGGGTGACATCGTGTCTGTGACGCGCGTCACACCGCTGCCTGCGCCGGGAAGGTTCGGGTAGCCGTGCCGCGCCGCTACGGTCCTCCTCCCAGCCTGCGTGGCAAGGTGCGCCTCGTGGGGCTGTCCGACACCGGCAAGGTGCGGGAGCACAACGAGGATACGATTGCCGTCGATCCTGATCTGGGCCTGCTGGTGCTGGCCGACGGGATGGGCGGGTATAACGCCGGCGAGGTGGCGAGCGGCATTGCGGTCAAGACGATCGTGAACCTGGTGCGGGAGTCGATGGAACGCGAAGACATGACGGCAGTCGACCCATCCACCAAGCTGACGCGCCCGAGCATCATCCTGCGCGATGCGATCACGCGCGCGAACAAGATCATCTACCAGACCGCGCGTTCCCAGCCGCAGTGCGAGGGCATGGGCACCACCGTCGTCAGCGCCCTGCTCTTCGACAACATGATCTCGATCGCCCATGTCGGCGATTCACGGCTCTATCGCCTGCGCAGCAACCGCTTCGAGCAGGTGACGATGGACCACTCGCTGCTGCAGGAGCTGGTCGACCGCGGCTTCTATTCGCCCGAGGAGGCCCAGCGGGCCGCCAACAAGAACTACGTGACCCGCGCACTGGGCGTCGAGTCCAATGTGGAGGTCGAGCTGCAGGAAGTGCCTGTTCACAAAGGCGATCATTACGTCCTGTGCTCCGACGGCTTGAACGACATGGTTGAAGACAGCGATATACACTTAACGGTCAATACCTTTGGTGATAATCTGGATACGGTCGCCAAGCATCTGATTCAACTGGCGAACGACAACGGGGGTCGGGACAACGTCTCGGTCGTGATGGCCCAGATCCTCGAAGCGTTCCCGGCGCGTCGCAGCGTCTTTGATCGGGTATTGGGCTGGTTCAGCTGATAAAGGCGGACACATGGCACGCTTGATTTTGAGCCTGGATAGCCAGGTACTTGCGGAATACAACATGAACAAGGAGCGCTACACGATCGGGCGCCTCCCTGACAATGACATCCGCATCGACAATCCTGCGGTGAGCGGCCATCACTCGCTGATCATCAACATCCTCAATGATTCGTTCCTCGAGGATCTGAACAGCACCAACGGCACCTATGTCAACGGCAAGCTGATCAAGAAGCACGCGCTGCAACACGGTGACGTGGTGACGGTCGGGCACCACCAGCTGCGCTT
>BTVG01000053.1:0-18485 GCA_045864815.1 Rhodanobacteraceae bacterium
CTCGTACTCGTCCATCGGTGGATTCTCCAGCTCGTGTGCTTGGCGGCTCACGCCTGGAGTTTCCCCCGATGGACTTTCGGATACGTCAAACTTCTGCTGCCTCCCCGGCAGAGCCGGGGGGACTCCCTTGTTTGTCTAGCAAATCCGGCGTGTAGCGCCGCCGCCGGCCTTTCACGCGATAGTCCACCGTGAACGGCTGCGACAGGACGAAATGCACGCCGGTCATCCCCAACAGCGTTGCAATTGCCCGCTGCTCGGTGACGCTTTCGTAGCCGACCAAGGGACGGCCGGGCCCAGGCGAGTGATAGCCGATATGGTGCGAGCCGTGCGAGCGCGGAATGCGCCGCGCGTTCCAGCGCAATGCGTCGATACGCAGATGGCGCCGGATGTCAGCCGCTGATGCGACGGGAGTGAATGTATACATGGACGTCTCCGACAGAGAACGGCTCAGGCCGCTCTGTGATGCAGGTCGGAGGCGCCGTTTCCTGCCGGAAACGAGCAGTCGCTGAGCGCGCGTGGGCATGACTTGCCCGGCGCGCCGTGCAGCGATATGCTGAGGCGCAGTGAGGGGTGACGCGACTGTTTAACGCCTCACGGTACTTAACGGCCTGGGTCTAGCCACCTGGGCCGTTTCCGTTTTGGCGCCTCCATTTCCCCTCGGTTGCGGGGTTAGCTCATGGCGGCGCCCTCCTTGTCTGATTGATCGGCCGGACGTTGCTCTGCGCGCCAGCGCTCGACGTCCTCGCGCTTGGCGAACACGCCTCGCGACTGGCCAGGCACGGGATACAGCGGAATCGAGACCTCTCCGCGCGCCCTCGCCCGCTGAAACGCTTTCGCGTTGGCGTATCCCAGGGCTTTCCACAGCGCTTCGCCCTGCAGGCGCTGAGGTATGTGACGAAATCGGGTTCGGTCGGCTTCCGACACGGCGAGTGTCCTACGCCCGGGGAATGTCGCCCATTCAACACCCATAGAATGGCATCGGCTATACGCGTGTAATTAGGTAATACTCCACGCCATGTCGTCGACCGTTCCTACTGGCCCTGGACATCCGGCGACCGATATTGCCCATCGGTTGCGGAACTGGCTGTGGTATTGGCAAGTGAAACAATCACTTGGCTTATCCGATGATGCGCTAGATCGGCGATTCCTCGCTGAACCGGCGGGCGAAATGCCTAGCGCACGATCGCGAGGTGCGAATGGCGCACGCAAGCGCGTCTTCGAACGCATCCGTAATCTCGGGAGCGACCCCACCCAGCCCCGACTGGATCTCTTCAACGATTCCGTGTTCGACCGTGTCCACGCCCACGACCAATCGGCCGGGCTTCAGCGCGCGCGGCAGGACTTCGAATCGCCGCTCTGGTCGATATTGGTCAATGTCCGATGGTCCACGGGCGACACTGCGGCGATCATCGAGCCTCTCATCGCCAGTCGCGGTTGGTATCGCGCAACCGCCGCCGACGCCGCGATTGCGCAGTTCCTGTTCCCCGACGACCTGGCGTTCGGCCGACAGTCCGACGCGGTCGATGCAGCCGCGCGCGCGCACTTGGAAGCCAATCCCTGCGCGGACCACCTCGCCCTGTTGGCCGCGCTTTATCGCGAAGCCTGGCAGTCCGCTCGACTGGACGACGCCATTCGCTACCGCGATTCGTTGCGAACGACACTCCGCCACTGGCTGCGGCAGCTGAGCTGGTATTGGAGCCAGGATTCGTCATGGCGCCGACGTGGGGTGGCCCTACGCCGATTGGTCGACTATCGCCTGATTCGGGACCACTGGACACAACCAGACCTACCGCCGACCCGCTCGCAGCGTGACTATATCCGTGAGCTCCTCCGTGCCTACTCCACGATAGCGATGCCAGACCACCTGCCGCGCCGTCGCCCTATCGTCCAGCGCTCCCCCCGCATCGCCTGGCTGCAAGCGAATCGCTCGGCCGCCGTCACGGCTGCAGAAGAACTCGGTACCGTCGAAATGGTGCTGCGCATGCTGGGGCCGGAGACTATCGACACGTGGGCCAGCCGCCGGCGATGGAGCGAATACGCAGACAAGGTCCGCCGTATGCTCGGCCCAATCCCCGGAGCCGACTGGGAGTGCTGCTTGCCGGCACCTCCCACGCACCAAAGCGCGCCCCCGGCCGCAGGCCATGCCAGATCGGTAGCTGAGGCGCGCGCAGTCCCACTGTCACGAGTCAACACGCCCGGCGAGCAAGAAGAGATGTCGTTCAGGCTTTCGGCCGACTATTTCTAAGACGTGTCGGACGCCTGGCATGCCCCCCGGCTTCCATCCCTGGTCAATCTTCAACGCACAGAATGGTCAGACGTTAGCAAGCATCGGCACCTTGGCGATGTGAGTCACACCAACGAGTCTCCGAGATTCCCGGGGCTGTTCAGTAGGTGTTCAACCAATTAATCGGTCACGTCACTAGACGTTGGGGGAATCACCAGATCCCAGAACTCTGCACTCTTTTGGTATCCGTCCTGAACAACCGCGAACGCTACCCGCGCGTTGGGAAGCATGAAAACGTTTATGTCGGAGGGCGCCGCCGATCCCCGATCATCCCAAACCCGGCCGGACACATGGGCTTTCCGGCACTGGTCCTGGCGCACGCACATGAGCGTAGGAAAGTCTGCAACCTGCGGTGGAACGCCGAAATTCGACACCGCAATGATCCCGATGCCGATATAACCGGGAGGAGCTCGAAGCGAGTAAATCCCCAAGTTATTGACCTGATTGTCGCCTGTACAGGTCCAGATCTGCGTGAGCCCCGTGGGCGCCTTCAGCAGCGGCGAGCTTGGAACATCGTTCACTGCTTGAGTCACGAAAGCGGGACCTGCAGGAGGGCCATAGGTGTTCGTTGGGAACATTCCGAGCCACCACCACCCAGGCGGCACAGCAGGGGTCCAGAACGAGATATTTTCGTCGGCACGAGATCCACGATCAGTGATTTGATATGCAAAATTGAATACCGGCAGGAACTGCAAATACGCAGATGATGACATTGTTCCTCTCCCTAGATCTCGGCACCGGATTGTGGTGCTCCAAAGTCTCGGACAGCGCCAGGCTCAATCAGTGCATTGCCGTGGGTGAGCGATGGAATCGTCGCCCCAAATCTTTTCTTCTCTTTTTTAAAGGTAACAGCATAATCCGGCAACTTAAAGCTTGAATGTTGATCTGCGATGGCATTGGCCGGCGCAAACGCCTTCGAAAGAAGTAATTCACATTGCCATTCTGCTGGGAAACGGCACGCCCAGCGATTGATCTTCCCTATCACACCAGCCATCGCTACGTGCAATCCGTCCAGCCGAAACCTGATCTTGCCCTTGAATCACGCGGACACTCGTTTTAACGACAAGGGGCAGCTGACCACTTCCGTGCGAGATAGCCCAATGTGCGGATAGGTCGAGAGCTTGACGGTTTCGCTCCGATGAGGCTTGAGGCCAAATGTGTGCCAAGTCCGTTGCACTGTCGGCACTGATACACCAATGGCCGCGCTCATTGCGCGCACACTGCGCTGGGTTGATTAGGCTTAGTCCGTCGGACTTTTTCCACGAACAACTGCAACTGTTCGTCGGTCATTGTCCGGGCCAACGGCTGCTTCTATGCACGTCAAACTACTACTATCTCCCGGCAGAGCCGGCGGAACTCCCTTGTTGGCCTAATTTTCCGGCTTAACTAGTATCAGTTCATCAATCGACACATCGTCCCTGGCGCGCACCTGCGGTAGTTCAGCTGCATCATTGTCCAGAAATTTAGCTTCGATAGTAACTTTTCCTTGCCGCAGAGCCGCGCCTACAGATTGCCCGGCCGCAATGGCCGCGTAGAACTGCTGCGAGAAAACGATTGCGGCGTCATCGTGGATCGCATCAGACATGCCGATCACAACGGGAACGGCCGGAAGAATAATCGCAGCGGCGTTCAGCGAATAGCACGCGTTCAGCACTAGCAGCTGGGGCGGTGTATCGGTTGAAGCCAAAGCTTTCACGAGCAAGTTGAAATCCACATCCACACCGCCAGCACTGGTGATGCCGCCATGATCGAGTTGAATCGCGTTCGTATCCGCATGCCCGGAAAAATGCACGATATGCGGCCGCACATCATTGAGGCCGTCGATAAAATCCTGAAAAGTCGCGGCCGGGCGCAGCTGAATATCAACCCGGTCGCGATATTTGGCGCCGCGAAGCGACTGCTGCACGTGCCGTACTTCTGCTTCCGTCATCAGGTCCCGGCCTGGATTGGCCATCATGTACAGCACCCGCAGTTTCTCCGGTTCTGGCGGACGAATATGCACATAGCGGACCGTCGGCGTTGCTGCAAGCCGGCCTAATGTGCGGGCGTGATCCAGATCTTTGCGCCGCCGCTGTTCGCCGTCGCGATCCTGCCGCCGCTGATCGGATTGCTCGGCAGAACGCAATGAACTGGCAATACGTGTTTGGTCTTTGCTGTTCTGTGCCAGCTTGCCGGCTATGTCAGCAGCTTTCTTGCCGGCATCGATCGCTTTTCTCTGTGCGCGTTCCGAAGCGCTTAGATAGGATTTTTTTGAAGATGGAGACGACGATTTCCGGGCGTACTCGTTTTGCCTATTGGCGTCCGCTTTGGCATTGGCCTCGTCGGTCTCGTGGCGGTTGAGATCCTTGCGTAACCCAGCTTCCCTTTCGCGCAAGCCCGCTAGCTGCTTCCGATAGTTGTCGACTTGCGACATCATGAATGCTCCCCTATTGACGTGGTGCTGCTACCATTGCCCATTGCGTGTGCCTCGCAAGCGGAACTTCGTCAGAGCGATACACCGCCAAAAAACACATCGAATGAGACACGCGGCACCCTTCTTTGATCCGACAATGTGCAATTTCTACTATTTCATAAAAACAATAACAATATTCTATGAACTTCCATGGATGTTGTGGAATAGTTTTCAGGACGCACTCGTGTTTCGATCATTGATATCAGCCATCGACATCGGATAGCTTGATCCCGATCTTTCCGACGAAAACTACGAAGAAGAATGAATGGCGCCAACCGCACTCCCGTGCAACAAAAATTCCTCCTAAAATCGGTCAAAAATTTCATAAGACAGGCGTGCGGGCTTCGCAGATGCGCAAGGGTTGGAAAGATAGTAGTGAACGCCATACACACAAACATGAAGAGCCAAAAAGGTGCGGCGATGCCAACTTTAGGCGACATCCTCTCGAGTGCAGATTTTTTCCTTTACGATATCGTCGGTGTTACCTCAGCCAACCAGGGTTTTGTCGAAGCGTGTTTCGTCAAAACATCAAAGGAATCCTATGAGCAAGCTAGCTTTCTGAAAATTGGAGAATTCAATCACGGCGATGTCAATTTTCGTATCGACTTAAGTCTGATCATGGAGGCAATGGCCGCTGAAGAATCTGGCGGAGTCGTGCATCACATTTTCAATACCGGATTTTGTTGCTCAACTTTACTTGCGAGGGCGCTCGGGGCTACTGGGCCATTCTTGGTTCTGCGTGAGGCTGGAATTATGGATGTCCTGAATAGGCTAAGAACCAGATTCGACCTCAACGATCCTCAGGCATTACAGTCATGGCGAAACCTTCTTCGCGTGGTGATCTTCCTTCTCGGAAGAACATACGCTGGAATGGCTTGCACGATCGCGAAAGCGGACGAGTTCAGCGGTAGGATGCAGCACGATCTTTTGCTCACCGACAAGCGCTCAAAGGCATTGTTTCTGTATTCGCCCCTCTCAGAGTTCCTTCCATCGATCTTGAAATCGCCAGAGCGCCGAGCTTACGCTCATGAGAAGCTTCGTCTTCACGAGGGCGACGTAGGCTTTCTGTCGCCATTCTCGAATCGCGCAACGCTGACGGATGCAGAGGCTGCGACCCTTGGATGGCTATATGAACAATACAACTATTTAAAACTTGTTTCGTCGTTTGGAAATTCGAGGATTGGCTCTGTGAGAGCGGAAGAGTTCCTGCATGCGCCTGCGCTCGTGTTAACTCGACTGGCAGAATGGTTTGGAACACGAATCGCGATTCAAACCGCCGAGGACGTAGCAAACGGCCCGATTATGAGGAGCCACTCAAAAGCGCCCGATCAGAGATTCGACGCTATTGCACGAAAAGACGAGCTACGGTCAGTTGGTGGCACCTTGGAGGCAGAAATCCGAGCGGGACTGCATTTCGCAGATGTAATTACACGCGACTATCCGCTGCCGGCCAATCTTCCGAGTGGAGTGATGAACACTTCAAAGCGCAATTGAGACGATCACTCACTCGCTCTCGACTCAAACCAAGAAGGGCCAGGAAAAAGTTCAGCCGCTGCGCCTGCGCGTTTTTGCCTCGTACATTAGATATGCAAGATCAGCAGCAATCGTCGCGCCCGCCACTGCCGTCATTTGGTTAGGTGCGTCATATGGCGGAGACACCTCAACCACGTCTGCAGCGATAATGTTTACGCCGCGAAGCGCGCGCAGCACCCGTCGAATCTCGGTTACTGAAGGGCCACCCCAGACCGGCGTTCCGGTTCCCGGCGCACAGCTCGGGTCGATACCATCAATGTCGAACGTAAGGTAGACCGGCATTTCGCCTACTACCTCCCGGATTCGGGCCGCAACGCGGTCCGCTCCGAGTGCGAGGGCCTCCTCTGCATAGAGAATGTTGTAGCGGCGCGCGCAGACAGGGGCGGCAACAGTTCTGATGTAAGCCTGGACCGATCGGGCATCATCGATCACTCCTTCTTCGGCAAGGTCCCACGCGAATTTGCCATGATTTACCTCGTTGGGTGTTGGATCGGAATCCTGGTGAGCATCGATGTGGATCATGGCGAGTGGGCCGAAGCGAGCTGCAGCGGCCCGCATCGGGCCGTACGGCCCAGTATGATCTCCGCCGAGGACAAGTAGTGCGGCCCCGGCTTCAAATACTAGCTCGGCCGCCTTTCTTTGTGCCGCGATCATCCCTTCGGTCGCTCCGACGCCCCAGATCCCGACTGCATCGCCACCGTCGATGAGGCGGCAGCGCTCCGTGAGCGGGTACTCCCAGGGATAGAGCGTTGGATATGCGCAGATGTGGAGCGACTGCTCCCGCATCGCCCTCGGTCCGAAGCGCGCTCCGGGGCGATTGGAGGTTCCCGAATCGAACGGATTTCCGATCACGACGACATCCGCGTCCCGTAGATCCGCAGTGTGGGGCGCCCGGAAGAACGTTGCGATGCCGGCCGAGCCCACGAAGTTGTCCAAGCTGCTCTTGACTAACATGCTACTCACTCCCAATTGCGTGTTTCGCGCAAAAATCACTTCCACAGCACGCGCACGGGTGGACGAAGGGCTCGATCGATGCGGAACGTCCGGGCTCGATCCGCCGATCGCGGATGACTCGTCGTGAATCTATCGTCACGCCGTCATTTGGGCGCAGTTTGTTCCTCTTGAGCCTGTTGTTCCCGCGGACTCCTGTCCTCGATGGCATGTGCGATAAACGGATGCACCATCGCCGGCACTTCGCTCAGATGCTCCTCGCAACAGGCATCACGCCACGCTGCTGCCACTGAATTGCGAATGAGATCTTTGAAGGTGATGCCGCTGTGACGGGCGGCGATTGCGAAGTCGTCCTCCGGTTCGAAACTGGGACAGATGTTCGCCTCCAAAAAATAGAGAATCCCTGTGTCCTCCTCGAGCCGCAAGTCGAAGCGTGCGTAGTGCCGAAAGCGGAAAATCCGCACGAGTTCCATGACCAGTCGCTTGATTCGGTTTGCGAGGCCTGGATCTTTATTGGCTACAGGTGTGATTGTTCGCTGGTGATTGAGCTTCGTGAGTCCGCTATCCACCAGATCTTCCACTTCGACGAAAATCGGCTCTAGAGCAACGATCCGGCCTTCCTCGTCCGTCGCGGCATTGGCGGAGATATTGACCCCGGCGATGAACCGTTCGACACGGACCGGGCCCCAGTGAACAAGCGTATCCAGGACCTTGATTCCCAGCGCGGCCAGGTCGGATTGCACGCTGTCGGCGGTGATGCCCCGACTCGACTCATCGTGGTTGGGTTTGATGATGTATCGAACGCCGTGTGCCAGATTCCGGAGCAGGTGAATATCCGATTGCTCGCGGATGAGAACATGCGGCGCGATGGCGACCGACTCCCGACACTCGCTCGCGACCCAGCAGCAGGCGAGGCTCTTGTCTTGAGTGACAAGCCCGGTCCAGGCCCGCGGACCCACGAGCGGAATCGCAAGCATCTCGCAAATGGCTGGAACCTGAGCCTCGCGCGAAAAGCCGAGCACTCCCGAATTTAGATTCCACAAAAGCAGGGGCCTTTCCCTTTCGAGCTCCGACATGAAGGTGGCGCCGTAGGAGAGGCGCACCGGTTCGACGTCGAGTTCTCGAAGGATGCTCTCGATGCGGGCGATGTCTTTCTCCAGATCAAACTCTCCGAGCGACTGGAAGTCGAACCCCATCGCATAGGCCTGACGGTCGCTGATCGTCGTGTAGTGGAGGCGGCGCGGAAGTGGCAGAGGCATCCTTACACCTTGATGACTTAGAAGAAGAGGTGCCAGACGGTACCGCGGCGTACAAGATGGAAGTTCAGCGTAATTCGCGCGCCGCCAGCGTATGGCTGGATCTGGTGCACAGTCATCGAATGCAGGACGACGAGATCGCCGATAGCGTACTGAGGCGTCGCGAAAGGTACGTCGGGCGCCGTCTCGGGATCAGGAATGAATTCATCCCGGTGTCCGGGATCGAATCGTTTGTCCCAGATCCGCACACCTCCGCCTTCCGGGGTGTTCTGTAGCATCAGGACGAGCGTGTAGGCTTCCAGTTCACGTGACGAGAGCAAGTCTTCGGTTTTCGGGTGGTCCCATGCGGAAAATCCCTCCCAATCGATGTGAATGGTCCCGCCTTCAACTGCGCTGATGCTTCCCGGGCCAAGATATACAAATGACGGGCCGCTCCACCCCGGCCTGTAGGTCACCTCTTCGTCCCGCATGATGTCTTGTACGAGGCGCATCACCGCAGGGAACAGCTCAGGGAAGTCGCGTCCCATGCGCTCGTTCTCGGCGCCTGAGCGAGCGAAGTAGTCCGGGATGTTCTTGTTCATCGCATGCGCGTAGAAAACGGTGCCGTAGTTGTACTCGTCCGGAACGGGACCAGCACCCCATTGGGGGCGGAGGGTCATGAGCTTTTCTACGGCGGCTTCCGCGATAGATCGAGGGATTGCTCCGCGTATCACGACGGCAGGGTGGCGGGACATGACAGCCGGAAGATCCGGCAACGATTTGCCCGCGTCGAACTCAGGGACGAGGTTGCTCGAAGCGAAGAGTGACCCCTCGTCGTGTGGCACAGCAGTCTGCTTTTCCATGTCGCTCACCTCTCCACGCTTTGTATATTTCCATGGTCGTCGCATTCGACGCCGCGGAGCACATCGACATTTAGCGATACCTTGGCAAACCCCTCCGCAATCAAAGTCATCGCTGCTGGCTCTTCGAGGAGAGGGGGATGCAGGAACATCAGGTATTGCTGCTGAGCGTCGCGCGCGACGGGCATTTTCGATGCGCCGTGCGCCAGCTCGGCCAGGTGCCGTTCGAAGCAGGCGTAGCGCTTCATTCGCTGTGGCTGATAGATCGGGTGGACCGGGAGCGCGGCACCTTCCGGGTAGACTGGAAAGCCGACTTCCGCTTGGAGCGCCCAGGCGAGCGTGTCGATCGACACGTCTTTGAAGTGCCGCGAGTCTCGCTTGAACGTAAACTCGTAGAACGGTCGCGTGTCGACATATGGCTGTCGGTAAATCGCATCGAACCCACTCACTTCCGAGAGGAGCCTGCAGAGCTCCTCACCACTTTGCTCCCTACGAGCCGTGAAGGATCGGAGCTGCCGGAGCTGGCATCGCGCGACGGCGGCCTGGAATTCCGACATCGTGTTGCTGGTGCCGAGCATCGGGCCGATACCGCTTTCCTGAAACCAGCCGTCCATTGCGCGGAGCGGTTCATCGCTCCAGACGAAGCCGTCGAGTCGGCGGACTTGCATGCGCTCCCAGACATCCTCGTGGTTGGTGATCACGAGTCCTCCCTCGCCGCTGGTGAGCAGTTTGTCGTTATGCAGTGAGAAGATGCCGGCGTCTCCCATCGTTCCGACGTGGCGACCACCGCGGTAGAGCCCGCCGGGCGCTTGCGCGCAATCCTCCAGCACGCGGATCCCTCGCCGACGGGCGATATCGACGATGGCATCCATGTCAACCATCTGTCCGTGCCAGTGAACTGGCATTACGCATGCGGTGCGGGGTGTGATCGCCGCTTCGAACGTTGCCGCCGTCATCACGAGTGTGTCCGGATCGACATCGACGAATACCGGCTCAGCGTTCACCTGTAAGACCGCTGTTGCGCACGCGACCCAGGTGAGACCGGGGACAATCACCTCATCGCCGGCGCCAATACCCATGCCCTCGAGAGCGAGCACCAGCGCCGCCGTTCCCGTCTGCGCGGTGCAGGCATGCCGGGCTCCGGTGAATGTGGCGAACTCCTCGCATAAGAGTTGCTCCTGAGATCGGCGACCTCGCCACGGCGAGCGCACAGTCCATCGATGGCTGTCGACGACCGCCCCGAGCTCTTGCTTCTCGGTACCCTCTGCTATGGGCCAGAGGGGCCATTGTGACTCGCCAGCGACGGGCTCACCGCCGAACAACGCGAGTCTGCTGCGATGGTTCATCGTCTAACCTCAAGTCTTATAGCCGGCTATCGCGTTTGTGCGTCCCGCCAACCACTCCATGTCTCATCAAGGCCCATGCTGAATTTCATCGCGAGCGATGGTCCATGCTGGACATAGATGTAGTGAAACCACCCCGCCGGGAGATACAGCAGATCGCCGGGGTAAAGCGTCAGACGAATGCGCTTCGCCTCGGCGAACAAAGGGAATGCATTCGTGTCAACGTTGCGACAGTTCTCGATGTGAGACTTGCGGTAGTCCCCCAGTTCGAGGCTCCTGCAAGCATAGATTTCCTGCGCCTGACTGGGACCGAACAGCACGATCTCGCGTGGGCCGAGAGCGCATGTCAAACAACCATTGACAAGGTCAGTGTGCAGTGGTGTATCGGCGTCTGGCCCGCACAGAAAGGATTCCACGTCACTCGTCGGTGTCAGACGAATCCCCAGTTCGGGCTCTATGTTCGGAGGAAGGCTGCCGCACAGCTGTCGGACCGATGCGGGGAGGTTTCCCGTACCCCAGTTCCCGGGAAGGCAAAGATCCGCGAATGACTCGCTTCGTTCTGCCTCCGGAAGCAGCTGCCCGAACGTCAAGCGCTCTTCCCCGCCGTTGAGTGAATCGCCGAAGGAGAGCTGTCCAAAACTCGCGAGAAAATCCACGAGTGACAGCTTGGCGATGGGCCACGCATCGAGGACCCCTCGCATCAGGCAGGGGAGCTTCGCGGCCCGTGCCTTGGTCAGGATGCCGCTGCTGTCCGTGGTTGCAGTGAGAAGAACTTCCTCGTCTCGCGACCGCCTTTCGAGCCATTCAAGGTGGCGCGCCAGCTCGGGTGGCGTGAACGACACGAGTCGACCGATGCACCCCCAGACCTCATCGATCGCCCCCGTAATCTGCCAGCTCGGTGCTGCGTCGAGAAGCTCTGCCGGGCTGAAGTCATGTGCCGCGGTCAACGTGAGGAAAGTCAGGAGCGGCTGACGCACCGTTCGCGCATCGGCTGGTACGTGGTCCAAGAGCGTGAGCGAGAAAGCGTCAACCTGCAGGCCGAACGACAAATCCTCTGCGTCGGTGATCTCGAATCCGTAAGAGCCGTGCCACGCTGCCTGTAACCGCTGATCGTGATTGCCGGGGATTCCGCGCACGACCTCAGCGAATAGCTTTCTCTGTTCGTCAATGCCGATGCAAGAGAGCGAGCGCCGCGTAATCATCGCGCCGTCTCCACGTCGATCGCCCATCGACCGAATTCTCCGCATCGAATCGCAAGAGGTGCAATGCCATTGAAGCCAACCGATGAATAGCTAGCCGTATACGCGCCCGTCCCGAGCAGCAACACGCTGTCTCCGGTCGCGATGTTTGCGGGCAAGCGATAACCCTCCGAAACACCGTACAAGACATCATCTCCGTCGCACGTCGGCCCGGCGAGGACAACGGGTTCGCCCTCCACATCATCGGAGCGCTCCGGAACAAGCGGATAGCGTGTTGCCCCACCTGCGGTTTCCGGTAGGCCGCCGAAGCGGCCGACATCAAGATAGATCCATCGGTTTCCGTCGGTGCGGTTCGACCGCAGGAGCACCTCGCTTCGGACGACGCCGGCGGTGGCAACCACCGCTCGACCTGGTTCAAGCACGAACTCTGGGGTCGCGTCTCCTGAAAGATGGGTCGCAATCGCTTCGCAAATTCCGCGTTCGATACTCTCGACTGCGGGCACGCATGTCGTGTAGGTCACAGGAATGCCTCCTCCGAGATTCAACAAGCGAAGCTGCACTCCGTTTGCCAATAGCGCGCGAAAAACGCGAGCCGACACGTCAATACCTCGCGTCCATGCGTCGATCTGTGTTTGCTGCGACCCGACGTGAAAGGTGAGGCCATGAGGCCGGAGGCCTAAGTGCATTGCGCGTAACAGGAGGCGCGTCGCCTCATTCGGTAGGCAGCCGAATTTGTGATTGAGCTTCCACACGGCGCCGTCGTTGGGTACAAGCAGGCGACAGACAACCTTGGCGCCGGGCGCGTACGCTCGAATCTTCTCGAGTTCGTCCTCACAGTCGAACGTGAAGGATGTTATTCCGCTCCGGAATGCAGCCTCGATATCGCAGGGGCGCTTAATGGTATTGCCGAACGAAATCCGTTCTGGATCAGCTCCCGCTGCCAAACACGCCGTTGCTTCAGCCGCACTTGCGACATCGAATCCCGCGCCCAGCGACGCCAGAAGTGCGAGCACCTGCGGCGCCGGATTTGCCTTTACCGCGTACCACACCGACCCGATCGGAAAATTGTCCGCCAGTCGCAGGTAGTTGGCACGTACCTGCTCGAGATTGATCCATAGACACGGAGTGCTTTGCTCACGGTCCAGGAGATGTCGACGAATTCCAATGACGTCGTACACCTCGCGCCATGTAGGCCCCGATACTCGCTCACTGAGCAAAGGGTTGAACGCCTGGACTGCCCGCGCGCCTGCCGTCACTTTTCACCGACCAGGCACTGAGCAATTTCATCGGTTTCAGCGGTAAGGCTCACAAGCCAAGAGACGATCTGGTCACGTGGCGTATCGCAGTTCAGGCGACGCTTCAGGTTCTGACGGTCCACTAGCACAAGGGTCGGCTGCGCCGGGCCGGGAAGCCGCGACAGTCGGACCACGATGTCGGCGATTTGCTCGTTCGGCACCATGAAATGGCTGGCGCCCATTACCTTGTCCAGAGCGTAGAGGTTGTACGGAACGACCTTGTTTGCATAGCACTTCATGAAGAGGTCCGCCATGACCTCCGGATCGTCATTCACGCCTTTCAGGATGACCGCTTGGTTCAGCACCGGAACGCCCGCACCGAGTAGCTTGCGTACGGTGGCTTTCACCTGCGGATGATCGACGTCATCCGGGTGATTCATGTGAGCGTAGTACCAAAACTTTTGATGATCCCGCAGAAACCCAAGAAGTGCGTCATCGAATCGACTTGGCGCAACGGAAAGCGCCCTGCTGTGGATACGAATCGTGTGCAGGTGCGGAATGCTCACAAACTCCGCCAGAATGGGTATCAATCGGGTGTTTGACAGGACGAGAGGATCCCCGCCGGACAAGAGAATATCGTTGATGGTAGGGTCTTGCCTCACGAACTCTACGGCTTTTCGCCATTCAGCGTCCTGGATGTCGTTCCCTTCCTGCCCGACGAAGTCTTTTCGGAAGCAGTAGCGGCAATAGACGAGGCATTGGTGCGTGAGGATGATTGCGGCACGATTCGGATATTTGCGTAAAACCGACGATGTCTCCTGATAGTTACGCTCATTGCAAGGATCCACCAACCAGCCAGGTGTAGTCAGCAGCTCACGAGCGTCAGGTAGATACTGGCGAGCTGCCGATATCGAATACGTGCCCTCGTCGATCCGCTTTCGCAGGAAACCGCTTATTCTTGTGGGGTACTGCTTTGCCACGGCATCAACAACGTCAATCGTCGTATTTGACTTGTCGGCCAACCACTGACGAGTCGACAGGCGACGCCTGTCGGCGGTACTGCCTTCGCACTCTACTCGAGGCGCCATGCGACTTCCTCCAAGGCCAAGGCTGATGGCGTGGCTTAACTATTCAAATCTTTCAATATATAAATGTCAGCGTCAAGCGTTACTGTAGTCTGCGGTGCTATACACGCACGGTCCGCATCAAGATCCTGTATGAGCCAAGCAGAATTGATCGCGTTGAAAGTCCTCTGTTCGGCATGCGAAACACAGGCTTCACTGAATCAAGACAGCCATATTTCACTTTCGCCAAGGTATGGCTTCGCAACTACTGTCGCGCGTGGAGAAAGCCTCTCACTTCGGTATACGCTCCAAACCGGTCTCGGCACTCACCTCCACAACGATTCCCAGCTCCGGATCCACCGGATAGTGCGTCACGTAGTCAGGAAACCCTTGGCGTGTGACATCGGCAGCAGAGTCGTCCCAGCGGCTCGTGTAAGGCCCCTTCTTACCTTGTTGCCTACCAGCGACAAGCCACGGTTATCGCAACTACTGTCTTCACTGACAGCGTCCTCTCACTTGGAAAATTGTGCGACGCAACAAGCTGGCGAGGGCGCCTGCGAATGTCTAGCGAAAATTGGCTATTTTTCCACTCATCGCGATGTTGACGCGCACGGGGCGGCTACCCCGACAGTCGCCTGGGACGAGCAGAAGACTGTCCGAATGGGCTGCTCGGTATCGCCGAGCCGAAGGCTGTTCTTGCCAGCGCCTCGTAGCGCGATAACTCTGTCAACTTCCGCTTAATTGCGCGGTAACGCTGTCAATTTCCTGCACGCCCGGACTCTCGCTCTGTCGCAAGCCGTTGATTCGTAGACGTTTGGTGCATGTGGCAGCGTTTGCGCGCACCGACAGTCGCAGGGCCGCTACCGGCCAACGCGCCGAGATCGACCTACGCGAACCCCAGGCGCTTGTCAGCCGCGCACGTCCCGCTCCGACATCCCCCTGCGTCCCTGCCCACGACGCGCCCGATCGCACAATGGCGATCGGCTACACGTGCTCGCGGATGGATACGCCACTTCGCTCCCATCGGATCGGACAACTGCGAGTTGGCCGACCACCTGCCCGGCGCGTCGCGCCGGGCTCCGGATGATCTGCCACAGGCTCTCTGTTGGTCATGCCCCAGCGATCATGAGGGCGCCCGCGTGCTGGCCTTCTCGATTTCAGCCGACGAACGGAATCGGCGGGTCGAATCGGCGTTGAGGTACGCGGCCAAGCTTTCCACATGCGGTTGTGCGAGAGCCGTCATATGGTTTCCTGCTCCAGCCATGAAAACGAGATTGGGAGCCCAGCGTCGCCACCCGTCCACTGTTGTCGCGAACTGCCTCTGGTTCGTGGCGAGGTCCTCGGAAGGGTTCTCAACCAGTACCAGACGAACCAGACCCGGGTAGGCGGCGGCGGGGGTGTAGACGGTTCGCAGACATGAGGCAAATGCCCGGAAAGGCCCCTGAAGCAGGTTAGAACTGGACCGCTGGTGCATGCGCCCCAAACCGACCAGACGTTGGTGCAGAAGGCGCAGCCTGCCCGTTTCGTCCAGCGGCTCGACGTCCTTCTCCCGAATCTCCAAAGAGCGCTCCACGGATTGTTCAAAGGCGTGGACCAGCTTGAGGAATGCTTCCTGCCCATCATGCTCCTGGATCTGCGCCGCGTCGTCATGCGGAACCTCGCTGTCGAGAATGGTCAGGGAAGCAACGGGGTGCCCCTGTTGCTGCAGTTTCCGAGCCATCTCGAAGGCCACCCAACCGCCAAAAGAGTGTCCAAGCAGGTGCAGGCTGCAGCCGAGAGGTTGCGCGCTGATGGCGTCGAGATAGGCATCGGCAGCCGCTTCAACGGACATGTGAGGAATACCTGTTCCGTCCAGTCCACGAGGTTCGATCCCTTGGATCGTCCAGGCCGGCTGGAAGCAACCCGCTAGTGAAGCAAAGCTGGCCACGCTCGCTCCGGCGCCGGGAATGCAGACCAACGTAGGTTCGGTCGGCCGGCCGAAGCGCAGGGTTGTGAGGAGCGGCCCAGCTTGAGGCACGACGCGGGTGGACATGTTGGAAGCGCTCAGAATCGCGCGTGATATTGCCCTTCCAAGGAACCCCACATGGTGAGGCTGCAGCATCGAGAAGTGGGTGCCGGGCACCGGCTCTATACGGAGCATGCTTTCCTCGAGCACTTCGTTCCACCCATTCGAGGAGGCGGATGCATCGGCATTCTGTGCCGGGAAAAGGTGTACAACGAGCGGTAAAGCCATCGGGAAATACTCGTTCGTTGCCTGTCGGTTCGCCTCGAGCCGATCCAGCACATTCTCAACCTGCAGCACGGTCACATGCTCTGGAAGTAGCCCAAGCGTGTGGCTCCTCCGTACGAGTGTTTCCAGGTCCGGAGCATCGCCCGCAGCGCGGATTTCGCTCACCGGCACGTTCTCTCCCTCGACCATGCCTTCGGCTGCGCGCAGCATCCGGAGCGCCGTTGCGTACTCCGACAATAGCGTGCCTCGTTTTCTGATGCGGTTACCGATGGGACAGTGCGTGTCCAGCAATCCCACGAACTCGACGGCGTGGTCGTGCCCGATCAGCTGAAGTGCGACTTCGTAGGCAAGCAATCCGCCGAACGACCAGCCTGCAATCCGGTACGGCCCCACCGGTTGCACCGCCCTCATCATTCCTAGCAAGCGGGTTGCCATGCCCTGGAGGGTGCGCGGACGGCCATCGGCGACCTTCAGGTCTGGCAGGACGTAGACCGGAATCTCTGTGTCCAGTGCGGGAAGGAGTACCTGGGCATATGCCACGGAGCCCATGCCGTCGTGAATCAGGAATAGAGGACGTTGACTGCCTCTCTCACGGACTGCAATTGCCTGGTCGTGCTGATGCTCTTCGGTTTCATCCCTGAGCCTTGTCGCGAAGGCCTGCAGCACCGGTCGAGCAAACAACTCGCCGAGCGCCACCTCTACGCCGAGTTCCTGCCGCACGCGCGAGATCATCCGTACCGCCAGCAGCGAATGTCCGCCCAGCTCGAAGAAGTGGTCGTGCCGGCCCACCCGTTCCACCTTGAGCAGCTCGGCCCAAATTGCGGCGAGTGCCTGTTCCACCTCGCCCTGCGGCGCCGCGTAGACGCGCGTCAGGTACGCATCACCCTCGGGCGCCGGCAGCGCCTTGCGGTCCAGCTTCCCGTTGGGCGTGAGCGGCATCTGCGCCAGCCGCACGTACGCTGCCGGCACCATGTAGTCCGGCAATTGTGTGGAGAGCGCACTTCTCAGTGCTTCGACCGGTACCTCAGCATCGGCGTCAGCCACGTAGTACGCCACCAGGCGCTTCTCGCCGGGCACATCCTCCCGTGCTAGCACCACTGCTTCACGTACCGATGCGTGTTCGGCAAGGCGTGCCTCGATCTCGCCCAGCTCGATGCGGAAGCCACGGATCTTTACCTGGAAGTCGTTGCGTCCCAGGTACTCGATCATGCCGTCAGGCAGCCACCGTCCCAGGTCGCCCGTGCGGTACATCCGGGCGTCCGCCTCGCGGCAGAACGGATCGATCAGGAAGCGTTCCGCCGTCAGCTCCGGCCGATTGAGGTAACCACGGGCCACACCCGCACCACCGATGTACAGCTCACCCGCCACGCCAACGGGCACCGGCTGACCCTGTGCATCCAGGATGTAGATCCGGGTGTTGGCGATCGGACGGCCGATCAGTGGATTCCCCTCGGCATCCGGTTGGCACACGTGCAGCGTCGCGCACACCGTCGCCTCGGTGGGGCCATAGGCGTTGATCAGGCGACGACCTGCGCTCCAGCGTCGCGCCAGTTCTCCGCTCAACGCCTCACCGGCGACTACCAGCGTCCTGACTGTCGCCAGATCCTCACCCGCGGGCAGCGTCGCCAGCACCGCGGGGGGCAGCGTCACGTGCGTGATCCCTCGGTCTCGGAGCGTTTCGCTCAGTCGCTCTCCCACTTGCAGGCTTGAGGGAAGGTGCAGTGCGGCGCCGCTCCCGAAGGCCATCAGCAGTTCCCAGGCGCACGCATCGAAGCTGAGTGAGGCGAACTGCAGTACCCGGCTCACGCCGTCTACTCCGAAGGTCCGGCACTGCATCGCCGCGAGGTTGCATGCACCGCGATGCTCGACCATCACGCCCTTGGGCTGTCCCGTCGAACCGGAGGTGTAGATCACATAGGCCAGATGCGCCGGACTCAGTTCGCCTCGCCCGGGATTCGTCGAAGGCTGCGTTGTCCACATCGGATCATTGTGGTCGAGCGCCACGACGGGCACCGCTTCGTCCGTAAAGAGCCCGGCGAGCGAGGATTGAGTAAGCACCGCGACCGGTGCGCTGTCCTGCAGCATGTAGCGCAGCCGAT
>BTVG01000054.1:0-14955 GCA_045864815.1 Rhodanobacteraceae bacterium
TCAACAACAAGATCCGCGTCATCCAACGCAGCGCCTACGGCTACCGCGACGAGGCGTACCTCAAGCTCAAGATCATTGCCAGTTTCCTGCCAGCACTACCTGAAAACGCCCGACTGCACCCACACTGATCCGCGATGACCCCATTTTCTGAACCTCACTCCCCCAGAAATTGGGGCAGTGAATCGCTGACTGCCCCAAAAACCAGGGCAGTCGGGCCGGTTTTGTAGGGAAAAACGGCCAATGACTGCCCCAAAAACTGGGCTCCCTTATAGATATATACCAATGCGAAGCGTCTTCTACGGCTGTTGCGCAGGGCGACACGGACGGTCTCCTCGGTTCGCTCGGCAAGATCGGCGTGCTCGCCGCGGGCATCGGTGCTGCGCTGAAGGGAATACAGATCGGGACCGACGCCTTCGGCGGAGCCGTCGCGATCGAGCAATCCCTTTCGCGCGTGCAGGCGCTTGCGGAGGGTGCGAGCGATCGCGTCGCGCAGCTCGGGACGAAGATTCACGACGCGGCGCGAGAGGCCAAGGTAGGACCCGAAGCAGCGGCCGCCGGCCTGGCCGCACTCGCTGCGCAGGGGCAGAACATCGACCAGGCGTTCGCCTCGCTGGTGCCAACATTGCGGCTCGCCAAGATTGCGCAGATCGAAGTCGGGCAGGCGGCCGGGTACGTGGACGACGTGCTCGACCTGTTCGGGCTCAGCGCGGAGCAGGCCGGGAAAGCGGTCGACGTGCTCGTGACCGCGGCGAAGGGCAGCGACTAAGGGCTTGCCGGTTTGCTCGGCGGTCTCTCAAAGATCGCGCCGACCGCGCGCGATGCGGGACTCAGCTTCGAGCAGACGGCCGGCATCCTGGGCGTCTTCGTGCAGAACGGATTCAGCGCCGAGAAGGCCGCGAAAGGCCTGCTCAAGATCTTCGACGATCTGCGCGACCCGACAAGCACGCTGCGTCAGAACCTTTCGGATCTCGGCGACAACTCCGGAAACTTCGCCAGCGCAATCGAGACACTCGCGGGCGCTGGTGCCAAGGGCAAAGACACGCTCGACGAGCTCGACGCATCGGCCCGGAACCTCGTGCTGTTCCTTCTCCAGCAGGGCGGCGATGCAATCGGGAACTTCACGAAATCGCTGTTGAACGTCGAGGGCGCTGCAAGCAAGACGGCCGCAGCGATCGACAACAATCTCGGCGGGGCTTTCAACAACGCGAAGTCGTCATTCGACAACCTGGCCACGGCATTCCTTGAGCCGATCCTGCAGCCGCTCAGGGAGGAGGTCGAGACCGTCAGCCGGGCGGTCGACGAGTTCTCGAAGACCGAGGCGTTCAAGCGCCTGCAAGACGCGTTGTTGCAGTTCGTGACCACCGGTCTCGCTGCCCTGAACCAGTTCGTCGCGCAGATCGACTTCAACGTCGTCTCCGAGAACCTCGCCAATTTCGGGACGAATGCCAGCGCCTTCTTCGTGAAGTTCCGCGCCGATCTTGAATCGGTCGCGGCGTTCGCCGGAAAGGTGATCAGCGGGGTCGGCGTTGCGTGGGATGGCGCGGCAACGGTGAGCCGAGCACGCGCGGTTGGCGCTGGGAGCTGGGGTTTCGGTCGACCCGCGGCCCGTGGTGCTGCGAGGCTGTGCAAGCGCCCTGGCGCGTCCTGGGCTGGTTGCCGGCCGACGGTTCGCTGACGCTCAATCAGACGACGGCCAGCATGCTGGCACTCGTGCATCAGATTCTCAATCAGCGCAAGCCAGCCTGAGCGCAGCACATTCGCAGGAATCTGTTCATGCAGGCTCTTTCATGCGGCAGCTGTTTCGCGCTTTCCGGCGGTGAGCGCCTTGAGGACGTTTTTCGGGTCAGCACTGATCGCTCTCATGAGCGAGCGCGCTGGCCCAGTGGGCGCGCGACGGCCCTGCTCCCAGTTCCGGAGGGTGGACAGCTGGACGTCGATGATGGCGGCGAACTCCGCCTGGGTGAGTCCGGTGGACTTGCGGATCTCGCGGACCCCGAGGGCGTCCACGACGAACTCGCGCGACGGGGCACGTTCGCCCCGTGCGATTTCGGATGCCTGGGTGACGCTTTCGAGCAGTTGTGCAAAGAGGTTCTTGTCCATTTGGGAGACTCCACTTAGGACGTTCGGAGGGGCGGTTAGCCCAGTGTTTCAACCAGCGCGCTAAGGGCTTTCTTCTGCGCCTGGGTTAGATCGGAGCTTTGGTTCTTGCTGAACAGAAACACCATGTAGATTTGGTGTGCGTTGTTCCTGTGGAAGTAAATGGCTCGGGCGCCACCGCGCTTGCCCTTACCTTTGGCGCCCCAACGGATCTTGCGAAGGCCGCCGGTGCCCTGGATGACATCGCCGGCAGTGGGGTTGGACGCCAGGTAGGTCTGGAGTTCGCGGTATTCATCCTCGGAAAGGATGGCTTTTACTTGACCGGTGAAAACTGGGGTTTCGATGAATACCATCCCTCCGCTCCAAGTACGCCA
Organism: Rhodanobacteraceae bacterium; assembly: GCA_045864815.1. Taxonomy (GTDB): domain Bacteria; phylum Pseudomonadota; class Gammaproteobacteria; order Xanthomonadales; family Rhodanobacteraceae; genus Tahibacter. Next base: position 2,472 of record BTVG01000054.1, read on the forward strand.
ATGGCGTACTTGTGAAGATACGCAGCGTATCAATGGCCGTCAAGGAAGAATCGGAAAAATCGGCTTTAATCGGTCGATTCGGAGCGCAAGCTGTTCAGGTTGCGCTGGCTGTTTCGGCTGATAGAGCAATTGTCGGCGCTGGAGTTCTCAGGCTGGGCGACAGCCGGTACGGAAGCCGATACGGAGGGGGGCGTATCGGATGTCGCCTGATCTCCCCCGGGGCCGCTCAAGCATCCGTGGCAATCGACAGGTTCGCGACATGTGCCGGGCACGCTGCCATTGCGGGACTCCGTCCGCGCTGACCGGCGCGACTGCAGCGCGGCCGGTCCCGCTCGTCCGCGCGACTTCACGAAGCGAAAAGGAAAACTGCGGGGGATCGAAGTGGCCAACTTGGCTCGTGCCAAGCTGAAACGTGCTGGCCCAGCGCTGGCCCGTGTGCCGACGACTCGGCCGACCTCTGCGTAAGTGCCTGATTTCATGGCGCGCCCGGAGGGATTCGAACCCCCGACCACCGCCTTCGGAGGGCGGTACTCTATCCAGCTGAGCTACGGGCGCGTGGCGGTGTTGCCGGCGACGGTCCGGACGGGGCCGGGGTCGCGCGTGTCGGGTTGGTAGCCGGGCCGACGGGCCGGGGTCGCGTGGCGGGTGTGATGCCTGCCGAAGCACGGACCGGCGCGCATCATAGCGGGCCGGTGGGGCGCCGGGCTAGCCCTGCGCTTTCGCGGCCGGGGGTCGGTCGTTATACTTGCCCGTCTTTTTTCCGTGCCGGGGCGACTCCGGCCCAAGCCGCCGCTAGGAAAGGTGTTCTGTGAGCAGCCCGATTACCAAGACCGACCTGGAGTTCCTCAAGCGCTTTTCGATGCTGATCGGCGTACTGGCGGTGATGGCCGTGGCCTTCATCCTGCTGGCGCTCTATATCTACGGCAAGAATCCGGCGGCGCCCAGCCCCGACGCGGGCAAAGCCGTCGCCGAGCGCCTCACGCCGGTGGGCGACTCGTATGCCGGGGAAACCGGCCGCGCCGCGATGATCGCGGCCGAGGAAGCCCGCAAGAAGGCCGCCGCGGCGCAGGTTGCCTACGGCGGCACGACCGACGGCAAGGTCATCTATGACAATCTCTGTGGCGCGTGCCACAACTCCGGTGCCGGCGGCGCGCCGCGTATGGATGACAAGGCAGCCTGGGGGCCGCGCCTCGCACAGGGCGCCGATACCCTGATCAAGCATGCGATCGACGGCTTCACCGGCAAGGCGGGCGTGATGCCGGCACGCGGTGGCAATCCGGCGCTCAACGACGAGCAGGTCAAGGCGACCGTCCTCTGGATGATCGATCAGGCCAAGTAAGGTCTGGCGCGCACGCCGCGCGGTCCTGCAGTTCGCTCACGACGCCGCCGCAAGGCGGCGTCGTCGTTGGTGGGGCGGCCCGAAGGGAAGCGCCGCGCCGGCGGATTTACATCGCCGCCCGGGTCGTACGCCAGTCGCGTGCGAAGTCGATGAGCTGGGGGAAGAACGTGTCGAAACCGGCCTGCAGCTCCACTTCCAGCGCCTGAAGTACAGGCAGCGCCTCGTGCAGCGGGTTTGCCCGTCTCAGCCGCTTGCCGGTGCCGGCAAGCGCACGGCCGACCACGGCGCTGTCGGCGTACGCGGCGGGTAATCCGCTACGACTCATGTAGGCGGCGAAGCGCTGCATGTCCGGGGGCAATTCGTCCTCGTGGCGCTGGAGCAGCGCGAGCAGGTCGTCGCTGAATGCGCCGAGCGGAACGGTGCTCCAGCGCGAGAAGTCCCGCGCAAGCAGGTGGTCGAACCATACGTCGAGCACTATGCCTGCGTAGCGGCGGAATGGTGCAACGAAGCGGCCGCGCAGCGCGGTGACGACGGGATGTCCGTCGGTGAACACATCGATCGCCCGGTGCAGCCGGATGCCGTCAGCGACGTTGGCGCGCAGATCGTCGGGGATGCGGCCATGTACGAAATCACCGAGCAGGCTGCCGAGCCTGCAGTCGGCATCCTCGCCGGCAAGCAGCGCATGCGCCAGATGGTTCATACGCCCAGAGTAACGTATCGCGCCGACGGCGTATTCGTGGTGACGGCGGCAAGAGGAACCGGTGCATGATGGTATTGCAGTACGACGCCGACCCCGAAACCTCGATTGTCGCGAAGGTCGATGGCACGCAGCGCGGCGCGGTAACGCGGCAGGGCGTCGACGGTTGTCGCGGGGCGCACTTCGATGACATGTCGATAACGCTTTCCTGCGACCGTGTCGCGGCGGCGCGCGCGTGGTGGCGTCAGCCTCGTGTCCGCGGTGCTCACGGCGCTCAGGGCCGATGTGCACTACAGCCTGCTCGACCAGGGTCGCGTCATCGCGCAGCTTCGCCATGTCGTGCGCTGGGGGCGCGGCGGCCATCTCGCGCTGACACTGTCTGACGGCACCCGCTGGCACGTCCGGGCCAGCGGGTTGCTGCCGACCCGTTTGCGCGTGGAGCGCGACGGCCTGCCCGCAGGCGAATGGCAGATCGAGGGTATCGGGCGCTCGCGGTTGCGCATCCCGCCGGTGGCGTTGTCGCCCGTCGTCGCGCTTGCCTTCGGTGCGGTCGCGCTGGAGCTGTGGGGGAATGATCCGACCAGCAGCAGCGTTTAGCGTTGCGTTGTGGCGACTGATCCGATGCGGTGACGCGCAATCGTGAGACGGCCGGGACGCGATCCGTCGTGCCCCGACATGCGCTGCCGCGGCTGCGGCGCTTGGATACAATCGGCAAATGACTGCTCACGATTCCGCTCCCGCGTTTCCCGCGTCATCTGGCCCCTTGACCCTGTACGGCGCGGCCGGTGCGCTGGAATGCCTCATCGAGCGTCCCGAACAGGACGAGCGTTGCGGCACCGTCATCGTGTGCCATCCGCACCCGCTGCACGGCGGCACGATGCACAACAAGGTCGTCACCATGCTGTCGCGTTCGCTCGTCGAGCTCGGCATGTCGACGGTACGCTTCAATTTCCGCGGCGTCGGTGCCTCGGCGGGTACCCATGACGATGGCATCGGTGAAACCGACGACCTTCGCGCGATCGCAGGCTGGTTGCGGCGGGAACGCCCCGACGACGCACTCTGGCTCGCCGGCTTTTCGTTTGGCAGCTATGTGGCATTGCGCGCAGCGCACGCGCTGGCCCCGCAGCAGCTGATCCAGATTGCGCCACCGGTCGGGCGCTGGGCATTCGAAACGATCGCGCTGCCGGATTGTCCTTGGTTGATCGTCCAGGGCGAAGCCGACGAGGTCGTCGATCCCGCGGCAGTGTTCGACTGGGTCGCCGCATTGCCCAGGCCCGTCCAACTCGTGCGCATGCCCGAGACCAGTCATTTTTTCCATCGCCGTCTCATGGACCTGCGCGGTGCCGTCAAGCACGGCGTACGCGACAATCTGCCGCCGTTGCGGCATCCCGCGTGACCGCTACGGCGCATTACCTCGCCGGCGTCGCACGCGGCGACTGGCAGGACGATGCCGCGCAGCGCGCGGTGCTGATCGAGCTCGACCGCATCGGCCAGCAACTGCGGCACGCGGAGCCGGAAGGGCTGTTCGCGCGGCTGCGTGCGCGTTTCTCGACAGCTGCGCCGGTACGTGGCCTGTATCTCTGGGGCGGCGTCGGCCGTGGCAAGACGTTTCTGATCGACCTGTTCTACGAACATCTGCCCATCACGCAGAAGCGCCGTGTGCACTACCACCGCTTCATGCGTACGGTGCAGGCCAAGCTGAAGGATCTGCAGGGGCGGCAGGACCCCCTCGTCGACGTGGCCGCGGAAATCGCCGCGGACACCCGTGTGCTGTGCCTCGACGAGTTCTTCGTCAGCGACATCGGCGATGCGATGATCCTCGGCGGACTGCTGCGCGCGCTGTTCGCGCGGGGCGTCAGTCTCGTGACCACGTCGAACACCGCGCCGCACAATCTGTATGCCAACGGTCTGCAGCGTGATCGCTTCCTGCCGGCGATCGCGCTGATCGGGCAGCACTGCGCGGTCGTCGAGATTGTCTCGGCACAGGACTGGCGCCTGCGCGCGCTGACCCAGGCGCGTGTCTATCACACGCCGCTGGGGCCGGAGGCGGAACGCGCGCTCGGGGATTGTTTCCAGCGCATCAGTCACGGCGTCGCCCGCCCGGAAACCACGATCGACGTCCACGATCGCGACATCGCCGTGCACAAGCTCGCCGAGGACGTGATCTGGTTCGAGTTCGGCGCCATCTGCGAGGGGCCTCGCGCCGTCGCCGACTACATCGAGATCGGCAAGGATTACGGCACCGTCATCGTGTCGGGCGTACCGCAGTTCACGCCGGGCATGGACGACGCGGCGCGGCGTTTCATCGAGATGGTCGACGAGTTCTACGACCGCCACGTGAAGCTGATCCTTTCCGCTGCCGTGGCGATCATCGATCTTTACGATGGCGACCGTCTGCGTGCGGAGTTCAGCCGTACCGAATCCCGCCTCATCGAGATGCAGAGCGAGGACTATCTCGCGAAGGAACATCTGCCGTAGTCGCGGGGGCGCCGGATGCTCTTCCGGCTGCGGTTGCGCCATTCACCTCGCCGGCCGTTGCCGTGATTGCGCGGACTCTCCTGCAGGCCGCCGCTGCGGCGTTGCAGTTCTGCCGAACCTCGCCGGCGCACTGTGCGTTTCTCGTCATGATCGACGGGTACCCCGGACGCAGCGCCACCGGCTCGCATCTCATCACCAGGCCGCCGCGCCGCATGCGCGACGGCCGGCGGTCCTGGCGATCGCACGGCGTCGGCCCGTAGTCCGACGTGCCTGAGTGGAGGTCATCATGAAAGCTCGTCTTTTTGCGCTTGCCCTGGCTCTTTTCGGCTCCACCGCCATGGCAGAAACCGCCATCGATCTCGATGTGCTCGCGGCGGAGTCCGGCCTGAGCACACGCCAGGTCGCGATGCTGTTCGGTGCGTCGGCGGCGTATCCCGAATTCAAGGCGTCCTATGTGCAGGTCAAACGCCAGTTCACCGAGGCGGTGGGCCAGCAGCGTTACGAAGCGCTGCTCGCGGTGCACAAGGCGCAGCAGGAGGGCCGGAAGATCGCCGTGAGCACCGTGCGGAAGGCGCAGTCCGGCACCTGATCCCGCGGAGTCGCGCTGCGGCCCGGCGGCGCTCGTCGTGATGGCAGTGCGCACTCGCAAGGGCTTTGTCCTGCCGTCGCGACACCGCCGCCGCTTGCCGTCAGCCATGGCATGAATGGCAGCAGTGAGGCTTCATTCGCCGTCTGCGCCCGGCGGCTTTCACAGCCACGCGTGCTTGAGGCATGCTCCCCCAGGCCCATTGCCGGAGCTGCCCGTGGCCAGAGCATTGCGACGTATCGGCTGGCTGCTCGCCGCTGTGTTTGCGCTGTACCTCGTCGCGGCCAACGTGTTTCTCAATGCGAGATTCGCCCCGGACATCGTCAATCGCAAGCCCGAGCGCTTCAGCCTGCACTGGGAGCGTGGCCTCAGCATGTATCCGGGGCATGTGCGGCTCTGGGGCGTGACCTTGCGCGGCCACGTGCGGCGCAGCGCCTGGTATGTGACCGCGGATGCACTGAGCGGCCGCATCGCATTGCTGCCGCTGTTGCGGCGCGAACTGCTCGTGCCGGAGATCCGGGCCAACGGCGTTGCCGGCGGACACGATCTCGCGCATGAACTCGCGCCGGCGGAACCGCAGGCCGGTGGCTGGGTACTGCATTTCCCGCGCATTGCGACCGACAGCCTGCGCGAAGCGCGCTGGGGCAGGCATGCGCTCGCGGGCGTCGGGCGCGCCGAGTTCGGCCTGTGGAAACAGCTGCGTGGCGGCGCCGTCGAAATTTTCCCTTCGCGTGCGGAATGGCAATCGCTGCGCCTGCGCCATGGCGGCGTGGATTGGCTGCGCAACGGCACGCTCGCCGTCGAGGTCACACTGCCGCGGCATACGCGCGAGCAGGCTGCGGGCTGGCGTCGCCTCGCGCTCGCGGACATTGCGCTCAGGCTCGATGCCGTTGTGCCGGAGTTCCTCGTGCACATGGACGAGGCGCCGCGCTGGCGTGGCGCCGTGCAGAACGGCGAGGGCGGACGCGTGCGTGCCGATCTCTCGCTACGTCACGGCGAGCTGGAGCCGGGCAGCGCACTCACGCTGGCCCTGCCACTGCAGGCGAGCGATGCAAGCGGTCGCCAATGGACGCAGCAGGCAAACGCCCAGGTGCAGGTCGGTGAGGCGATCCAGCTGAAGCTCGATCTGCCGCCGCCGCCTGCCGGCACCGGGAGAATCGCGGCTGATCTGACGATCGCGGGCCGCGAGCTCATGGCGCAGGGCATGATGCCGCCGCTCTTGCCGCGCGTTTCCGGCGCGGTAGCGCTGCGGTGGCGCTTCGATTCGCTGGACTGGTTCGGTCCGCTACTCGCCAAGGCCGACTGGCTGTCCCTCGACGGCACCGGTGAAATCGACGCAAAGGTGCAGCTCAAGGAGGGACGCATCGACGCCGGCAGCACGCTGACGATTCCCGATGTCGCCCTGCGGGCCGATGTGCACGGACAACGATTCACCGGCCGCGCACGGGCGGATGGCCGCGTCGACCACGAGGCCGGTGAGCTACGCCCGCGCGTCGACATAGCCGTGCGGCAGTTCGACGTCGTCCCGGTCGACGCGCCGCAGCAGGTCATGGTGCGCGGCAAGGACCTGCGGCTCGAACTCCGCTCGACCGGTCGTGTCATCGCGTTTCGCGATTCCTTGCACGGCCGGTTGCTGTTCTCCCGCGCAGACGTGCCCGACCTGATGGCGCTCAATCGCTACCTGCCGGGAGCGGCGCTGCGGTTTCTTGGCGGCAGCGGTCAGGTCGGCGGCGACATCGATATCGATGCAGTCGGAAAAGTCGGCAAGGGGCAGCTGCACGTGCAGGCGCGCGGTGCACAGCTCGCCGTGAACGATTTCGAGTTCGGCGGCGACGTCGATGTCGTCGCCCGGCTCGCACGTGCGGACCTGGCCGCCGAGGCGTTCGTGCTGGACGGTTCGCGCATCGGGTTGCGGAACGTCAGGGTTCGCGATCCGGAGCGTGCATCGGGCGGCAACTGGTGGGCTGACATCCGTTTCGATCGTGGCCGTCTGCAGTGGGGGACTCCGCTGCGTATCGACGCGGCGGCCAGCGTGACGTTGCGCGACATCAGTTTGCTGCTCGCGCTGTTCACACGTCACAAGGACTATCCGCGCTGGGTGCTGCGGTTGCTGGATGCGGGTGAGGTCAGCGCGTCGGCCCGCGCCGTGATGCGCGACGGAACCATCGTGCTGGAGGACGTCGATGCGAGCAACGAACGCTTCGAGCTGAAGGCGCGCCTGCGGCTGGCGCACGAGCGCGCCCGTGGCGATCTGTTCGTGCGCTGGGCCAGGCTCGGGCTCGGACTTGAACTCACCGGGAACGATCGCAAGTTCCATCTGCTGAAGGCGTCGGAGTGGTATGCGCGGCAGCCCCGCCTGCTGCCGTCGGCACGCTGACGCCGCGTCCCACGCGCGGCACACTATGGGGCTTGCCTTCACCTGCAGCGATCGGATTCATGCGCAAACGAACGAGTCAGCAGCGACAACGCGAAATGGCGGCGCGGGCACGCAGCCGCGAACTGGCATCGCGGCGTCGGCGCGAACGCCGCGGCGGCGAACCGGCCGCGGCGAACTGGGTCGTGCTGCGCGTTGCCCGTACCGATCAGGAAGGTGTTCGATGACGGCCGTGCTCGATAATCCGATCTGGCATGCGTTGCGCAGCCATCACGCGGCGCTGGGCGAGAGTGACGACGATGCCGCGGCTTATCGCCCCGAGGTCGCACCGTTCGTCGGCGTGCCTGCGGCCGAGGCGCGCTGCGGCCAGGCGCTGGCGGCACGGCTCGGCGATCGCGAGCGCTGCTATCTCGTCGGTGTGATTCCACCGCAGGTGCCGGGATGGCGGCTCGAGGATCACGGCGTCATCGACCAGATGGTCTGTGCGACGCCGCCCGATGTACCGCAAGGCCCCGACATCACCGAACTCGGTGCTGATCACCTCGACGACATGCTTGCACTGACGGGCCTGGTGTATCCCGGCTACTTCCGTCGCGAGACGCCGCGCATGGGCCGCTACCTCGGCATCTATCGCGACGGCCGGCTCGCCGCCATGGCCGGCGAGCGCATGTCGCTGCCGGGGCATCGCGAAATCAGCGGTGTCTGCACGCATCCCGATCATCTCGGCCACGGCTATGCCCAGCGCCTCGTCGCGCTGATCACGTGCGACATTCTCACGGCTGGTCTGCAGCCGTTCCTGCATGTGAGCGCACAGAACACCCGCGCGAAGCGCATCTACGCGCATCTCGGCTTCGCCGATCGCAAGGCGCTGGCGCACTACGTGCTGCATCGCACCTGATCGACCCGGACAAGCCTGCATGCGCGCGGCGTACTGCGTCGCGACCGGAGCGCGCAACCATCGTGGACGGTGTACCGCCAGCTTGCGCTCGATTGCGACTCCAGCTATCTGGAAGACCCTTCCTGCTACGGCGGTCTGCGCACGATGTCCACCACGTTCACACCAGAAAGCCTGCACCGTCTTCTGGTGCACGCGGTCGCACCGAGCTTCGTCGATCGTCGCGCCGCGGACCAACTGCTGTTCTCGCTGAGCGTGGCGAACGGCGACGGAACGAATGGCGCGCTGGCCGCGTTGATCGGCGAGGCCACGGATCGATTCGGGGATCGGCTTCCGCAGTTCCTGGAGGATCTCACGCACTTCTGGATGGATGCCTGTGCGCGCTGCTTTGCGGTACGCATGGGGCAAAGGTCGCGAAATGCCGGGCCGGTGTGGTCGCTCCCGCCCCATTCGCCGGCCTTCGTGCTGAATGAACCGATCGCGTTCGCGGAATGGGACCTGTTCGGGCTTGGCATCGGCGCCTACCTCCAGAGCCAGGCCGAACGCCTCGGATTTCTGGTGCCGCTGGTGATACATGGGCTCACGCATCCCGAGCCGACGGTAGCCGACACCTGCTGGAACATCCTGGCAAGGCACCCCGCGTCTGCGCCGCTGGCGTTCCCGGCCATGTGGTCGGTAGCGCGGGAAAAAGGAACCCGCTTCGGTCCGGACGAGCCCATGCGCGGTCTCGCCGCGATGGTGGAGGCATATCCCGCGGCGCTCGACACGGTGATTTCGGCCCTCGCGACGTCGGACTCGGATAGCGAGCTCGAGGTGGCTCGAGCAGTCGCGACGCATCTTTCGTCCGTTCCTGCGCTGCTGGTCGACGCCATCGAATCCGCCTGGAAGCGTGCCGAATCGGTCGAGCGTCGCTACGCGTCGTTCGTCACCCTGACGCAGATCGCCGCATTCGCGTCGGAAGCACAACGCGCGTCGTGGTTGGCCGAGGCGGTGAACATGGCCTGCAGCACGGAAGCACCGCTGCGTGCGGCGGCTGCATGGGCATTCCTGCGGCTTGACGATCCCGGCAGCCATGAAACGGCACTGTTGGCGCTGCTCAAGGACAAGGACTGGTGGCCTCGGCGCGACGCCTGCGCAGCGTTGGCCGGGTGGTCATCGCCGTCACCGGTCATCAACGGTGCCGTCGCGCGACGTCTGGGCGACTACGATGGCTACGACGGCGAACCGCATGCTGCCGCACTACGGACATTGACCGTCTGGAAGTCATTCAGCGCAGCCGCGCTGCCTGAGATCGCCGCGTGGCTCGACCGGGCGCAGGCGGAATCGGAAGATATCTGCGCCGAATCGCTGCTTGAGCTCCTCGACGGTATCGGCGAGCCGGCCAGCGTGCTGCGTCCCCAGATCGCGCTGTTTTTGTCCGCGTCAGAACGTGCCGATGACGATGGCGAGGCCGAGGCTGACGACGGTTCCGATCCGGAGCAGCGGTTCGACGAAATGTGGGACGCTGCGCTCGACGGCGATTGTGCCGGCATGCAGCCGGCGGGCGACCTGGCGGCGCTACCGCAGGACGATGACAACGGACTGCGGCAAGAATTCAGCGATGCGCTGGGCGGCGCGGGCGAGGACGTGACCTCGTCGCCGCTCGATGTCGATGCCTTCGCGACCCGGCTCGGTATCGATGTGACCGAGGACATTCCGGGAACGCGCCCGAGCGCCGAGCTGGCCGCAGAGCCCGATGCCCTCTCGCGGCTCCGCGCATGGCTGATCGCGAACGAGCAGTCGTGAAGGCACGCGCGGCGGTATTGCGCCGCGCGTCGCTACCGGTCAGACCAACGTGAGCGTCACGTCGATGTTGCCGCGTGTCGCGTTGGAATATGGACAGACCTGATGGGCCTTGTCGACGAGGGCCTGTGCCTGCTCGCGCGGAAGTCCCGGCAGCGAGATCCGGAGTTCGACCTCAATGCCGAAGCCCTGCGGGATCTGGCCGATGCCGACCAGGCCTTCGATGCTCGTGTCGGAGGGCAGCGCAATTTTCTGCTGGCCAGCGACGAACTTCAGTGCGCCGATGAAGCAGGCCGAATAGCCGGCGGCGAACAACTGTTCCGGATTCGTACCGGGTCCGCCGGCGCCGCCGAGTTCGCGCGGTGTCGACAATTTGACATCGAGGGCGTTGTCGTCCGACGTGGCCTGGCCGTCGCGGCCGCCAGTGGCCTTGGCTTGCGCGCGATAGAGTACGGTGGCGATGGACATGGTGATTCTCCTGTGGGTAATCGGCTTGCGTGTGAGGATGTCGTTACAATTAATAGCGTGATACTAAATAGCGCGCTATCTATTTGAGCCACGGAATCGATGGATTCGTGTAGTACAGGTTTCAGTCGGGACTGTTTGCCGCGAGGTTGTCGCGCAGGCGCTCCAGCTCCGCCTTGATGCTGCGGAGCTCCCCGCTCGTGCATGCCGCGGCGCAGAACACTGCCTGGGGCACGGCCTGGGCGGGCTGTTTCAGCTGACGCCCCTTGGCCGAAAGTTCGATGACGACCTGTCGTTCATCATCGGCTGCGCGGGTTCGCGTCAGCAGGCCGGCTGCTTCGAGGCGCTTGAGCAGCGGCGTCAACGTCGCCGAGTCAAGAAACAGGCGCTCACCGATCGACGATACCGTCTGCCCGTCCTGCTCCCAGAGCACGAGCATCACGAGGTATTGCGGATACGTCAGGCCGAGCGTGCGCAACAGTGGCCGATAGACCTTGTGCATGGCGAGATTCGCCGAATACAGGGCAAAGCAGAGCTGCTGGTCCAGCAGCAGGGCTGACGCGGCGGTCGATCGGGTGGCGGTGCGCTGCTTCATGGGGTTGGATAATAGATAGTGCGCTATTCAATTGCAAGCGATGTTGTTCGACGATGAGCCGGACGTCACGTCGCCGGCTTTGCCGCCCGACGCGGCTCGCCGTCGGCGTCATACGCCGGCGGGGAATAGAAGTTCAGGGTCTTCAGCGGTGACCGTCCGGTATTGCGGATCTCATGCCGTTCGCCGCGCTCGATCGCGATGAGGCTGCCCGATTTCAACCGCAGGCGTCGTCCGTCGACGATCGCCACGCCCGTGCCGGCCACGACGAAAAGCCACTGATCCGCGCCTCGATGGCGATTGTCGGGCCCGCCTTCGCTGCCTCCCGGCGCGATCACCATTTCGGCTGCCTGGAGCTTGCGGAGTTCCAGCGCGACACGAAAGCCTCTGCCGAATCTCAGTGTCTTGTGCTTCATGATCGCTGCTCCGGCATCGAGAGGAGCATGATGTGCACGGCGTGGCGACGCGGCGTGAAGATGCCGCGGCGCCTTGGCGGACGGGTCAGTCCTCGCAGAGTTGGACCATGAGGGCGTCGAGTGCCGCGACGTCACCGTCGCGACGCTGCGCGAGCGACGGCCCGATTCGGGTGAAATGGTCCAGCTGGTCTCTCATCCATTGCTGCAGTGCGGGATCGACGGCTTCCGTTTCGCCCTCCGAGGCCCGCCGCTTGCGCTGCTGCAGCTCAGCGATGAACGCCCGCTCCTCGCCGCTCACTCAGGCCGCATCGACGGTAGCCGGCATGGGTATCCACGCAGCGGGTACTGACGAAAAGCGTGCGTCGTCCGAGCAGGTGATCCATTTCCGCGCTGCTGTGCCGGACACAGTCGGGCGGCATGAACAGCAGTTCCAGCAGGCTTGGATTTGCCGCTGCGAGAAGTTCGATCGTGCGGCGCAGGCTGTAGTAGACGACGTTGTTGCGCTCGTCGGCAATCTGGTTCGGGGGCGCGGTGAGGTCTGCGTACCGTGCGCGCGGCAGCGCGAAGATGCCGCGGATGTCCACATCTCTGTCGCTCATGGCGGTGCCGTAGGCGCGACTGCCGGCCACGCACTCGAACAGGATGCATTCGCCAGCGGGATTGTCGGGGCGGTAGTGACTGTTCACGGGAGGACCCTGTACGGCGCCTGGCACGTACCAAGCCTAGACAAACAAGGGAGTCCCCCCGGCTCTGCCGGGGAGGCAGCAGAAGTTTGACGTATCCGAAAGTCCATCGGGGGAAACTCCAGGCGTGAGCCGCCAAGCACACGAGCTGGAGAATCCACCGATGGACGAGTACGA
>BTVG01000055.1:0-13772 GCA_045864815.1 Rhodanobacteraceae bacterium
CGGCCTGTCTTCATCAGGAAATCCCGGATACACACTCAGAGCAAGAATCGACCGCCTTGCTTCGCCCGAAAGATGGCTTCGCAGGCGAGATCTGGCAACTATTGGATGCCGGAATCACCCACACGATTCCGCGATGAGCCAGAAAATGGGGCAGTCGAAGTGCTTTTGCTCGGGGCCTCGACTGCCCCAGAAACTGGGGAAGTCGTTCCGTTTCCAGCGGGCTCCTCTGCCCCAGTTTTCGGGGCAGTGGACTTGCGCCAGCTATTGCGCGCGACGCGTTCATTCGGCCAGCCGTGGCGGTCGCCGGCTGCATCGATGGACCACCATGTGACTGCGTACAGGCTGCAGCGCCTGTCGCGTCCGCCCTGTCGCGTCTTGAAGATCCAGCCGTCGACCTCGAGCGATTCAAGCGTCTTCTGCACAGTCGCCTTACTCGCCCACCCACGCGCGCTCAATCGCTCCCATGTGGCTTCGAAGTTGCCGTTGTTGCCGCCCCTGTACTGGCACGCCAGATCGAGCAGCAGCTTCACGCAGTTTCCGGATAGCGCAGCCCATTCCGCTGAATCGAGGATGTAGTGAGGAATCGCCAGGAACGTCGGTGACTTGCCCTTGCCAGTAAGGCGGGCGCGCTTCGATGGGTGGATGGGTTTCATTCGACGGCTTGGCAGGGCGGGCCGGCGACGATCAGGAGCGCTTGCGCGGATTCGGCACTGCGAGCGGCAACGACGCGAGCCATGCGCGTTCGTCGTCCTCGGTGATGATGGTGTAGCGACCCACCTTGCGCGCGACGAGGGCGCCCGTCACGATGAGATCGCGCACGGTCTTGGCGTCGAGCCCGTGGGTCTCGGCGAACTGCGTGAGGCGCTTAGAGCGGGGTGGTGCCGGTGCTTGTTCGGTGCTCATGGTCTGCTCTGTTCGTTGCGACAAACCGACCCTACCGCACGCGACTTGGCTGGCCAGGGACAAAAAATCGCGTGCCCTTCAGATGGCGCTTTACCATCTGGAGAAGCGACTCCTCCGCAGTCTCAAATCGCCACGGCACGACGCCCACGTCCTCGTATTCCGTCAGCACCTCGCATACTGCCTGGCGCATGCGCTTTCCTTTCGCCATGCGCACGAGCGCGGCCGATAGCAGGAAGTCGCGGGCGTCCTGGTTCTTCTTGCCGGGCCCGCGTGCGCCGCGCGTGCGCTTTCGTTGCTGCAGCCACAGGCATATGGCCTGAACCGCTGCGAGAGCGCCTAGGCCGTCGTATTCGCCCGCCAGGCCGAGCGCGTCGAACGCTTCCTCCCAATGTTCCGGGTGCTCGCGCACCGTGCCCTGCAGGAGGTAAATCTCGATGCCGGTCCGGTCGACGAAGAAGCCAGTAGCATTCATCACCGAGCGCGCGTTGATCTCCAACGCTTGCGGCTCGTACATCATCAGCTCGATCGTCGCGCGGTGAGCCTCGCCGGTTGTGGAGTCGTAGACCGCGGGCAGCCGCACGAGATACCCGCGCGGCTGCGTAGGATCGCCCTGGATCGGTTCGTCGTTCATGCTGGACTACGCCGCGCTTTTGTCGTCAGGCGTTTCGTTCGACGGTCTCCGCCGGCCGCCTTGCGCTCGCTGGGGCCCTTCAGGCAAGCGCCGTCGGCCGCGAACGCCGCAATGCGTTCTCAGCAGGTTTCGCACCGCGCCTGCGGACTCGCGGCCGATCAGCCTGTCGCACTGGAATGGCAGCTCTGCATCCCAAAGCGCGCGGTCTACTGCTCGCTGCATCAGCACTGCACCAGGCAGTGCGTCCGCAGAAAGCGGCGTGCCACGTTCGGCAGCGTCGAGTTTCAGTTTTGCGCGGACCATGGCGACTGCGATCTGCCGGGCCAGGTCTTTGCCAAGGTGGGTGGACAGAATCTGGAAGTGCTCCTGCATTGGCGCAAGGATTTGCTGTGCGTATTGCCCCAGCATCGACTGCAATTGATAGGCGCGCTTATTCATGGCCGCGTACCTGCTGGACGATCTTGCGGAGTGCTGCGGCGCGGCGGGGCTTGTCGTCCTCGATCGCATCCAGCTTGCGCTGCAAGAACACAGTGACGGCGCGCCGCGTCGCCTCCATGTCGCAGCTGAAGGAGTGGCGCTCGTCGCAGAACGCCCACAGCATCGCCAGCTTCGCGCGAATGACCACGACCGCGCGCGGGTCGAGCAGGTACGCGATTTGCCATTCATTGAACGCGTCCTGCTGCAGCCAGTGTTCGATCGCACCGGCGAACGTCGGCAGGTCGGTCCAGACCGCCAGCGGCAGGGGCGGTGTAGCGTCCGCGCTCGGCGTGATTGTGGGTCGCGCTTGGATGGTCTTGCCGGGCCGCTTCCGCGCGGTGCGCGCCATGCTCTGAAGGGAGTCAGCCATTGCGGTGGCCCTCGCTCGCGAACAGAGAACCGGCGGAGATCAGGCCGGCCGCCAGTTCGGACAGCAGAGCAGCGGCCCGCCCAAGATCGGCTGCGGCTGCCGGCGGCACACTGCACCTCCGTCAGCTCGACGGAGATCCGCTTGCGCGTCTCGCGCATCTGGTGCAGTACCTTCCAAGCCTCGGGCGTCATTGCGGCGAGGCGTTTCTCCAGGATCTCGACGATGGCTGCCGAGTCGGACACGCCCAGCAGCTCGGCCAGGTCGGCGAGCTGATCGCGCGTCGCACGCGGCATCCTGACGGTCAGCGTGTCAAGGCGCTGGCCTTTCGCGATGCGGCCGACGCGCTTCGATTCGCGCGAACGGGCGGTCACCGGGCACCGCCCTGCGCCGAAGCGCCAGCCAGCTTTTCGAGCCCGTTGTTCCAGTCCTGCAACGCCTGGGCACTGACCATGCGGCGCCGGCCGAGCTTGAAGCTTCGCAGCGCTCCGCTGGACAAGGCGACGTATACGGCCGAACGGTTCACGCCGGTGGCGGACACCACTTCGGCGAGGTTGTAGGAAAGCTTGGAAGGCGCGCCCTGCCCTAGGGGATTCATCGAATTTGCTCCGTCCGGTAAGATCAGCGGTTGCGAGTTATCAACAGCGGCGGTCACCGCGGGTTGTCAACCTGTTGTGGTTATCAACCACGAAACCCAGTCAAACATGACGGGACCCTGTCATCCAATTCATGGATGCGATGCACTTCCGCACCTCAATAGGTTTTGTCTATGGCGAAGCGCTTGAAAGCCCAGGGACCGACGGAAGCCCCACGTGGCAAAGGAGGACGCCCTCCGCGAAACGCTGGCGAAAAGATGGATCAGTTCAGCATTCGCCTGACGCCGAAGCTTCGATATGGCCTCGAGCTGCTTGCGCGCGCCCAGCGAGGGCGCCCACTTAGTCAGGTGGTGGAATGGGCGCTACAACGCGCCCTCGATACGACGAGTTTAGACGGTGATGGGGATCCGCTCCGAAACTCGATTCGCAGTCTCCTCGACTACCTGTGGATGCTCGATACGGAGTGGGAACGCATCCAAGCGCTGCATGAGCACGCACCGGAACTTTTATCATTTAAGGAGAAGTCGATTTTTGACTTCATAGATAAGTCAGCTGAGAAGGCGCTTCTTTCCAAGATTGATCCGATGAATACTGAGTCAGGGATCGAAAATCTGGACTCGGCGCGTGCCAATGCCATTCATGAGCGTCACGTTGCCCGTGAAGCACTGCACAAGATCATCGTCGCAAGCTGGGAAGAGATAACCTCTGACGACTTCATCAATGTCACGCTGCAAAAGGCGCGCGGAAACCACAGTCTCCTTGATGCTTTGGCGCTTCCTCCATACAAATGCGAGTCTCTAGCCGATTTGGGTCAAGCTTTGCCCTACGCAACCGGCGAGAAAGAGCGATCTTCCTACCGGAATATCATCAGGTGATGAGACTCCTGCTTTCTTGACAGGTTGCCATCACGCGCGACGCTGGGCCGCAGCGCAGAGCTGCTGCCCGATCGGCGTTCCCACGGGGATCAGGTCGGCGGATCGGCAGGCACGACAGACCTTGTGCTTCGTGCTGCCGCGCCAGACGGAATAGACCAAGGCGAACGGAAAGCCGATCACGGTGACTGCGAGGATCCAGAGGACGAGCTCGACACCAGTTGAGCCTTTCACCGCTCCCTTCGTCTCGCCGGCCGTGCCGCAGGTCTTGCAGATCATGGACTGGTTCAGGCGCTGCTCCTGCCGGCGCGCGGCGGCTGCCTGGTTCTGTGCAGCACGCTCGGCCTCGGCCCGGCGCTTCTCTTCGGCCTTGGCGGCCGCAATCTGCTGAGCCTCGCCCGCAGCCCTCGCCTTGTCGGCTGTCGCCTGCAGGTGCTGGTCGACCTTCGCGTAGACCGCCCCGCACGCCGGGCAAGCCTCTGTCGCGCTCCAGTTTGCTTCGGGGTTATTGGTGCCGCACTTCCCGCAGATCCGATCTATTGCGCGCCGCTCGTCGTCTTCCCGGCCACCAGTGTCGCGTCGGTGGCCGACCTCTCATCAATTCCGCCAACTGGCCGAACGGACCGTGAGAGGGGCGCCTCTGGCGCGACAGTCGGCAGAGCGGCGGCCGACCGCTCGCGAAGTGAGACCCTGATGTGCCAAACTGCGTGCAGCATGCGCCCCAGCGGTACCGACCTCAGATGGCAAAATCAGTGCCAGCTTTGATTGAGCCTCGAGTCCTCGAATGGGCGCGTACGACTGCAGGCTACAGCGTTGAGTCGGCAGCAAAAAAGATCGGCGTTAAGCCAGAAAAGCTGGTCGCGTGTGAATCTGCTGAAGATCGCCTAACATTTTCGCAGCTCGAATCGGCCGCAAATGTATACAAAAGGCCTCTTGCGGTTTTTTTCCTTCGCGAGCCGCCGGTCGAGCAGCCACCAGTCAACGATTTCCGACTTGACCCAGACGTACGGGCGAACGGCCAGGGTCCAGCGATACGCATCACTTTGCGCAAGGCGCGCCGACTGCGCGACGAGGCTCTCGCGCTCTTGGCCGACGTTGGTCGATCGCCGGCGCCATTTCCAGTACGCGCTCAACTCAATCAGAACGCGGAAGACGTCGCCGACGAACTGCGGAAGGCGCTCAAGGTTTCGACAACTGCAACCGGACTTAAGAGTAACGCTCACGCTGCGTTCAAGGCGAGAAAGGCGGCGGCGGAAGATCTCGGCGTGCTAGTTTTCGAAATCAGCCGCGTCGACTGCGCCGAGATGCGCGGCGCGGCGTTGTCGTATGACACATTCCCGGTGGTGGTCATCAATGGCGGCGAAGCGCCAGGCGGGAAGAGTTTTACACTTCTCCACGAGCTAACACACATTGCGCTTCGCCAAAGTAGTGTGTGCGATCTTGCACCGGTTCCTGAAATCGGCCCGCGCGAAAACTTGGAGCGTTACTGCAATGCAGTGGCGGCAGCCTGCCTTATGCCACGCTCCGAGGTTGCGCGGGTTGTTCCAAGAACGGGCCCGCATGATTGGACTTTCGACGAACTGGCGCAGATGTCAAAGAATTTCCAGGTCAGTCGCGAGGCGTTTCTTGTCAGACTTGTCACGCTTGGATATGCAACGCGCGACCACTACTACGCAATGCGCAACGCGTTTCGCCGCGAGCATTTCGAGTATCGAAATTCGCTTAAGAAAGAAGACGACGAACAAAGCGGCCCTTCGCCAGCGGTCATGGCCTTCAGAAATCTAGGAAAGCCGTTCGTGCAACTCGTACTCGGCGCTTACGACGGCGATCGAATTGGTCTGTCCACCGTTTCCGATTACCTCGGCGTAAAAGTTCGCCATATCGAGAGGATTCGGGAGCTCGCGTCTAAGGCGGCACCTGCCACATGACAATTGTGTATTGCGTCGACACAAGCGTTGTAATTGACGCGGGGGAGCGGCACTACCCCATCGATGTTTTCCCCGCGTTTTGGGACCGGCTAGACGTCTTGATTTCCGCTGGTCGACTAAAGGCACCGAAGACTCTTATCGACGAACTGGAGCAGAAAGACGACGCTTGGAGAAAGTGGGTGTACGACCGACAGACCACAATGATCTGGCCGATCGACGGATCTATCCAGTCCGCTGTCTCCAATGTGATGACCGTCTACGCGTCAAAAGTCGCTAACGTCGATAGTATCAAGGGCGACCCCTTCTTTATTGCCGCGTCGATGGCATACGGCGCGACGCTCATTACAAGTGAGCAGCCGAAAGGCGGCGGCATCAAAATCCCCAATATCTGCAATCAGATGCAGGTAAAGTGGTGCTCTTTGCTCGGGATGCTTCGTACTGAGGGTTGGAAGTTCTAGCAGCTCTTCTGCAGGCCGAGCAGCGACTACTAGGCAAGCTTGTCCACAAGCTTCAGTAGCATCGTTCGCAGCGTCTCGGTGTCAGCAATCTGTTCAACCAGATCTAGCGGACTTGCAGGCTGACCTCGCGATATATTGCTCAAGGGCGTGAGCAGCGCGTCCACGGCGCGCCGCTTGTGCTCTGGCGCAAGGTGCGCATAGCGCAGCGTCGTGGCGATGTCGGCGTGCCCGAGCAGCTCTCGCACGGTGTTGAGGTCCTCGCCCGCCATCACGAGCCGGCTGGCGAAGTGGTGCCGCAGGTCGTGGAATCGGAACTTGCCGATACCCGCCTCCTCGACGACCGCGTGCCAGGCGGTTTTCGGGCTCTCGATCGGGAACAGCCGCGGCTCGTCCGCCGGCGCAATCTCCCGCCAGCGCTTCAGCACTTCGACGACCTCGGCGTTCATCGGCACGTGCCGGGCCTTGCCCGACTTGGCCTTGCCGGCGAGCACCGTGATCACTGCCGTTTCCAGGTCGGCATGCTCCCAGTGCAACGAAGTCAGCTCCCCGCGCCGCAGACCGGTGTTCATCGCTACCAGCACCATCGGTGTCAGGTGGTCGGCGTAGTGCTTCAGGGGCGGCAACGTCTCGTAGCCGCGCGCAGCGGCCCAGGCGTTGCCGGACTCGCGCGCGGCGATCATCCGGACGTCCCGGGCGGCCAGGGCCGCACGCAGCGCCTGCTCTTCCTCGGCGGTCAGATAGGCATCGTCGCCCGACGGGGTGTCTCGGCCGAGCTTCAGCTTGGCAATGGGCGAGGCCTCGATATGCCCCCATTCGACCGCCTTGGACAGCAACGCCTTCAGCCGGACCAGATTGCGCCGGACGGTTGCCGGCTTGACGCCTCCGGCCAGGCGCGCGGCGCCCCAGGACTCGGCCACGGCAATCGTGACACCGGCGAGCGGCAGGCCGTAGAACCGCTCCCCGAACAGGGACTGCATCTCGGCGAGCTCCGTCTCGGCCCGCTTCCGCCTGGATCGGATGTGCGCCGCGTAGTGGTCGGCGACGAAGGTGCCGACCAGCATGCTCCCGTCGCCCTGCCCGGCCGGCCGGACGGCTGCCGGGGCGCCCGCCTCGTCCCGCTCGACCAGCGCCTTCCGGGCACGCTCGCGCGCCATGGCCACGGTCACGTGCGGATAGACTCCGAGCTTGAGGTCCCGGTTCCGGGCCCAGGCCAGATACCAGACGCGGACGCCGGACGGCGAGACCCTCATGAACAGGCCGGGCTGCTTCGTGTCGATGATGCGGTACCGCTTGGCGGCCGGGCCGGCACCGTCGGCAATGGCTCGAGTGATTTCGAGCTTGCGATTCGGCAGCGTCGATTCGTTCATCTTTTCCCCCGGGCCAGCACTGGGCCAGCACAATTGCGGTCAGCACGGGGCAAAACCATACACTACCGGACCTTAAGTCGCTGATATTGCTACGGTCCGGACGGACCCAGACAGAACAGGATCAGCTTACCTCACTCTCCGAAGGCGGTGGTCGGGGGTTCGAATCCCTCCGGGCGCGCCATGAAATCAGGCACTTACAAGAACGCGATCGCTCCGGCTGTGCTTCTAGGCAGCAGTCAAGCAGCAGGCCCTGCAATTGATTGCAGTCTCGCGCCTATTGATCTGTGCGACGAACTGATGCGCTCAAATTGAGCATTAATCTATACACGTCCTACGACACGTGTATAGAAAAATGGCATTATCTACGCACATTGTGCGTATTCCCCGGCGCTCCGAACCATGAGCACGCGCTCGCTGAGACCGCTAACCGAAGCACTCCGTCCGGAGCGCTTCGACACGCCTCCAATCCTCAAGAAGCTCATCACGGCGAACCGAAAATTGGCCGAGCTCAAAGGGGTGGTAGCGTCAATTCCCAACCAGGAAATCCTCATCAGCACGCTTGGTCTGCAGGAGGCAAAGGAAAGCTCCGCAATCGAGAACATCGTCACCACTCAAGACGAACTCTTCAGGGACGACTCCCCACACTCACCAGGCACCGCCGCAGCCAAGGAAGTTCGACTGTATGCCACGGCATTGAGGTGTGGGTACGAAGCTGTGCGTCAGCACGGACTGCTGACCAGCAACCACATCATCGATATCCAGTCTGTACTCGAGCCCAATCGCGTCGGATATCGAAAAGTACCTGGGACTACGCTCCGAGATGGCGCCGGCCATGTCGTGTATACCCCCCCAAGTCCTGAGCTCCTTCCGAACCTCATGGGGGATCTAGAGCGCTTCACAAACGACAACGACCTGTTTTCAGCAGACCCTCTCGTGAAGATGGCGCTAGTCCACCATCAATTTGAAAGCATCCATCCATTTTACGACGGCAACGGTCGTACAGGACGAATAATCAACGTCCTATACCTCGTCAAAGAGAAGATGCTCGATATTCCAGTTTTATACTTGAGCCGGGCGATTGTTCGGACAAAGGCAGACTACTACCGAACCTTGCAAGCCGTTCGTGATAACGATGCCTGGGAAGACTGGGTTCTTTACATGCTCGGAGCAATAGAGCAGACGGCAACCGAAAGCATCACGACGATCCAGGAAATTAAGCGACTGCTGCAAGAGTACAAGCACAGAATTCGCTCGAAGCACAAGTTCTACAGCCAGGACCTCATTAACAATCTATTTTCATTTCCGTATACAAAAATAGATTTTATACAGAATGATCTGAAAGTATCGCGCCTCACTGCAACGCGTTATTTGGACGTGCTAGCTAAAGACGGTCTGCTGTTGAAACGCAAGATCGGACGAAGCAACTACTACATAAATCCACGCCTCTTCCGCGTTCTCACCGGAGAGGACCCGCCTACGTGAGCGACACTGCCCGTTTCCGACGCGGGAATGCTTCTCGAGCACGATCAAGATCAAAGCGCGCCCCTGGAGCCTGGCGTAGCGATGAGCAACTTGAGCCATTCGAGGTTGGGCTTAGAACCTGTTCACGATCTTCTAAGCAACAGCGTAAGAAACGCCAGATGGATGAACTGTAAGCTGGAATTGAGTTTGCGCTCGCAGTTCTTCCATAACCGTCTGTTCTTTTCCAACCAGGCAAAACTGCGTTCTACGATCCAGCGCTTGGGCAGGACCTTGAAGCGGTGCAGTTCGCTGCGCTTGGCGATCTGCACTGTGACCCGCTCACCCAAGAGGGTTCGTACCCCCTCGGCAAACGGCTCTCCCGTGTAGCCACTGTCGCCGAGCAGGCTTTCCACATGTTTCAAGTTCTGCTTGCAGCGCCCCAAGGCCTGCAATGCGCCTTTGCGATCGGTCACCTCAGCCGTCGTCACCGCCACAGCATGGGAAAAGCCCTGGGTGTCCACGGCGATGTGGCGCTTGATCCCTGACACCTTCTTGCCCGCGTCATAGCCCTTCTGGCCGGCCGTGTCCGTGTTCTTCACGCTCTGCGCGTCCACGATCAAGTACCTGCTGCAAGCGTTGCGCCCCAGTTTCTCGCGGGCCACGCCAACCTGATTTTTTGAGCGCCCGCTCCAGCAGGCTCACTCCCTCATCGTCCAGTTCGCTCCACTTGGCAAAATAGGAGTGCATCGTTCGCCACTTCGGGAAATCGCTGGGCAGTGCGCGCCACTGGCAGCCGGTGCGCAGCAGGTACAACACCGCACACCACACCTCGTACAGATCCACCCGGCGCGGCTTGGTGCGTTTGCGCGCCTGTTCCAGGATCGGCAGGACCTTCTCGAACCGTTCCCGGCTCATGTCACTGGGGTATGTCTTCTTGCGCATCCCCGGATTGTGCACCATCCGGCGAAGATCGTGAACAGGCTCTTAGACACTGCTCTACCTACTGCTGACTCACCCGCACGCTCCTGCCGACCACCCACTTATGCGCATTCGTCGTTAGACACCACTTGCGCGCACGCGCCTATCCTTGCAAGGATTTGGCAGTTACAACCTGAGCGGACTCCGCTCGGTGCCCGGGGGGGCTTACAAGCACTGGCTCATGCTGCACAGCAGCAGAGATCGTGCCGTCGTGTGTCACGGCGGCCGCGGTGAGTGTTTTGCGTTTTCCGCCCGAGTTGCCGCGCGCCGACGTGAGTCGCGCCCAGGATCGACATGCGTGTCGCGTGGTTGGCAACGGCATTGGTCAGCGGCGAAGCGGGCCGGCACGGTTGCACTGCGCAACGCGGCGGACATGCCGGTTTCGTCATCAGGCTGCGGCGCGCTGCGCCAGCAACGCTGGTGGTCGATGGCACAGGCCCCTTGCGAGGGTAACTAGCTATGGCCGAGAGAACGCTACCCTGGCCCGCCGATACGCGGCTCGTTCGCCTCGGCGAGATCGAGATCGATCCGCGCTATCGCAGCCTGAGCCGCGCCGGCGTCGTGCATGAATTGAACCCACGCTGTTTCGAACTGCTGCTGCTGTTTCTGAACGAACCGCGGGTACTGCACACGCGCGAGGCCATTTTCCGCAAAGTCTGGCGTGGCGCCGTCGTCGAAGACGCGAACCTGACCACCTCTATCTGGCTGCTGCGCCGTGCGCTCGGTGGTGCGGCGAAGCAATGGATACGTACGGTATCCAAGCAAGGTTACATTTTCGATCCGCCGGCGGGCGTCGAACTCGAGCTCGTTTCGTGCGACGAGCTGCTGGCGCCAGCGGCCGTCGCCGACGCGCCGGCTGCCGCTGTCCCGGTGTCTGGCGTCCCCGAGGCACCGACTGGCATCGCACAACGGGCCTCGGCGCATGCCGATCACGCGACGCCCGTGGTCACGCGGGGTTGGGCCGTGACATTGGCCGCCGCAGCGTGCCTCAGCCTGATGCTCCTGACCGGAGGGCTGCTCGGTGCGCGCAGCGGTGCAAGTGGGCCGATGCGTGTCGTACTCGTCGTCGCGGGAGGCGGCAATCTGCCGGAAGCGCAGCGCTGGCCCGCACGCCTGCTGGAACGCTGGCTGGCCTGGCAGTTGCGCAATACGCCACAGGTCGAATTGCGCTCGCCCGCCGACCTCGACGCCGACGGCAGCGAGACCATCGTGCTCATCGATCTGGCCGCCCCGGCTCAGGGCAGCGAGTGGCAGCTGTCGGCGCACTTCCGTGGTTCTGTCGCGCAGACGCCGCTGGTGCGGCGCGCCGCCGGGCAGGAGCTCGTCGCGGCGATCGCGAGCCTCAGCGACGACGTTTTCGCACGACTGACCGCGAGCGACCGTTACACGGGTCCGCCACTGGCCGTCGACGCCGCGTCCGCGCACCAGCTCGCCGACGCCATCGAGGCCGAAGCACAGCATCGCTGGGGCGATGCCGTGCGCAGCTATACCGGCGTCGTCACGGCAGCACCGGCGATGGGCTTCGCACGCTTTCACCTGGCGCGTGCGCTCGACCGGCTGGGCCAGCGCAGTGCGGCACAGGCCGAGCTGGCACGCGCAGCGAGCTGGATCGAGAGCCTTCCGGAATTTCTGCGCGCACCGCTGCACGCCGAGAGCCTGCTGCTCCGCGAACGCTACACCGATGCTGCCGTCGCGCTCTCGGCGCTGGGCAGGGCAGAACCGCACGCACGCGCCGACTATCGTATCGCGGAAGCGAAGAGCCTCCGACGGACAGGCCGATCCCTCGAAGCGGCCGAGCGGCTGGGGCCTTCGGTCCCTGCCGACCCCGGCACGGCCGTCGCCTGGCTCATGGAGCACGCGGCCATCGGCAACGTGAACCGGGATTTCCGCGGTGCGGCAGCGAGCGCGGCGCAGGCACTCGAGATCGCACACCGGCTCGGCTGGGAGCACGACCGGGCGCTGGCCGCGCTGGCACTGGCCGATGCCCGCGCGGGCGCTGGCGAAGCGGTGGACGTAGCGCTGCTGGATCAGGCCGAGCAGAGCTTCGCCGCGAGCGGCGATCGCCTCGGCGTCCTCGAAGCGCGTGTCCGGGCCGGGCTCGAGCGCGACGACGACGTGTCCCGGGAAACACTGGATCAGTTGCTCGCCGAAGCCCATGCGGCGGGCAACGCCCGCGTCGAGATCGAGGTGCTGCGCCGGGTCGGCAGCGCGCGGTATCGCGCCGGCGACGCACGCGAGGCCCATGAACGCCTGACGCAGGCGGCCGCCATCGCAGAATCCTCCGGCGATCGCGTCGAACGGCGTGGCATCGACCTGCGACTGCTGCAGCTCGATGTACTGCGGCTGGATTTCGCGGGGCTCGACCAGCGGCTGAAACTGCTCGACGCGGAACCGCAGCAGGGCACCACGGCGTATGCGATCGGACTCAACCGCGCCCGCCTGCAGTTCTGGCGCGGCGAATTCGACGGCGCGCTGCGCACACTCGAGACCACGGAGAGCCGGCTGCGCGGATCCGCGTCCGGCAACCTGCCGCAAAGCATGGCCGCGCTGAACTGCACGAGGGCCACGATTCGCGTGGTACAGGGCCGGCCGGCGGATGCGCGCACCGAGTATCGCAGCTGCCGCGCGACCGGCATGCCGGCGCTCGACCACCTGGCCAACATCGGCGAAGCCGAACTCGCCATACAGGCGGGTGACCTGACCGAAGCCCGGCGATTGCTCTTGCCCATGCAGGAAACCTGGAAAGACACACCGATCCAGCCCGACCGCTGGGGCCTCGCGATGGAAGTGGCGCCGCTGCTTGCGCGCATCGGCGAGTATGAACGGGCAAAGGCGCTGGTCGAACAGACGCTGCCGCTCGCGCAGGACGCAGGCTATCGCCTGATTGAAACCAACCTGCGCGTCACGCGCGCCGAAATCGCACTGGCGGAAGGACGCCCCGACGACGCCGAGCGCGATATCGCCTTTGTGGAAAACGCTTCACCACCCGACTACTGGCACGAGCGCCGTCGCGTCCGTACCGTGCGCGCGCTGCTGATGCAGG
Organism: Rhodanobacteraceae bacterium; assembly: GCA_045864815.1. Lineage (GTDB taxonomy): Bacteria > Pseudomonadota > Gammaproteobacteria > Xanthomonadales > Rhodanobacteraceae > Tahibacter. The sequence goes on from BTVG01000055.1 coordinate 13,082, forward strand.
CCCGCGGCCGGGTCGATGTCGCGGCACGGGCACTCGACGCCCTGCACACGGATGCACGCGCACATGGCGACGTACTCGGCGAACTCCTCGCACACAGCATCATGGACGCGAACGCGGCGGCTACGCGCTGTCCCGACGAACGCCGACTGCACCTGCTCGCCGCGAGCGGGATGCGCGGCGCATCGGACCTCTGGATGAATCCCGCCGGCCGCGATCGCGCGCGCATGGCGAGCGCGGCGCCACAGTCGGAGAGCGACACGTCGTCGCGGTAGCGTGATCGGCTCGAAGGCCGGCCGTGTGGTTTCGTTGCCGGAAGATTTTCCGCACACGCCGGCCGGATGCCGGCGCTGCGCGTGTAGGCGTGCGTCACCGGCTCAGACACCTTCGAATGACGGAAAGCCACCGGCGCGACCGCACGTTCCCCGGATCGGTGATGCGCAAGGTGAACATCGGCGGAAGCCCTCCCCGCGATCGCGGGGAGGGCGCCGGTGGAATTGCATCTCGCGGGACTCGGCGTGCGTCGATGCTCGCCGATCCGCGTGCCGCTTAAGGCGTGAAGCTGCCGGTCAGGCTGACGCCGGAGTAGGCGGAGTAGCCGCGCAGCATCACGTAGTACGTGCCGGCCTGGGCCGTCGTGATGGTGCAGGTCTCGTTGTTGCCCGACAGGTACGGACGGCAGTCATACGTGGAG
>BTVG01000056.1:0-13265 GCA_045864815.1 Rhodanobacteraceae bacterium
AGCGAACGCGTCAGCCCTATCCATGACTCCGCATGACAGCGTGACACCGCATCCGCATACACCCCACCAATCAGCAGCCGCGGCACCGTCACCCCCGCCGCCAGCAATCCCTGCATCAGATCCACTATCCCGCGCCAGCCCGACTCGTTCGCCGGCTCGCGCAGGTTCGCCGCGTAGACCACGGCGTCGAGCTCACCGTGCGTCGCGATGGCCTGAGCCAGCACGTCCCGGCATTGCGCCACGTCGCCGCGCGCGAACACATCGCCCAGGTTCAGCACGATTCGCTGCATCGGAGGCACCGCCGCCTGCAGGGCCTGTTCGAGCCGGCCAGCCATCTCCGGATCGGACACGACGTACAGGACGCGTCCAGGGTGCCGGGTACCACCGGCGGCCGGCTGCGGCTGCCAGAGCTCTTGCAGCACGAGTTGTTCCGGCGCCGACAGTGCTGCGTCCCGCATATGCGTTTCCTCGAGGTCCGATAGGTTTCGCTGGCTCATCGGCGCGTCTGCCGCCCGACGGCTGGGCACCCAGTAGCGATCTTTCGCAAACGGATAGGTCGGCAGCGACACGCGGCGCCGCTGCTGGCCCGCGTGCAAGACGCGCCAATCGACCGCGACGCCGCGCACCCAGTGCTCGAGCAGCCGGTCGTAGTGGCCCGCCGCAAGCAGGTCCTGCAGCGCGTCGCTGCCGAGTGGCGCGGCGGCGTCCAGGCGCTCGACTTCACCCTGATGGCAATTGCCCTGCTGCGGGCCGTATTCGAGATAGGCGTTGAGCTGTGCCGACAGCTCGTCCATCGAATCGACCACGAAGCCCAGACGCCAGCTCAGCGCTTCGCGCCCGACCTGCAGCGTGTAGGCCAGATCGGCCAGGGATACGGTCGCGTGCAGCGGCGACTGCAGATGCCGCCACAGACGCTGCACCTGTTGCCGCAGCTGCGCCTGGCTGCGTGCAGACAGCACGACCACGGCGGGCCCTTCGGTCACCGCAGCCGGTTCGGCAGCGGTGTGTTCCTGGACGATCAGATGCGCATTCGCGCCACCGGCGCCGAACGACGAGATGCCGGCGATCAGCGGCAGCTCCCGCCGCGTGCCGTCGGCGTGTTCGATGACCGGACGCCGCCAGGGCGCCAGCGTGCGCTGGACAAAGAACGGCGTGCGTTCGAACCGGATGTGCGGATTGAGCGCTTCGGCGTGCAGTGACGGCACCAGTTGCCGATGCCGCATCTGCAGCAGCACCTTGGCCAGCGAGGCGATGCCGGCCGCACCCTCGAGATGGCCGATGTTCGATTTCACCGAGCCGATCGCACAGAACTGGGTATCGCTGGTGGATTCGGCAAATGCCTGCGCCAACCCGGTGATCTCGATCGGATCGCCGAGACTGGTGCCCGTGCCGTGTGCCTCCAGATAACTCACGGCGCGGGCGTCGATGCCGGCGTCCTTCAGGGCCGCGGCCACGAGCTGCCCCTGGGCGTGCGGATTGGGCACGGTATAGCCCGTGGTCTTGCCACCGTGATTGACGCTCGATCCCAGGATCACGCCGTAGATGTGATCGCCCTGCGCCAGTGCGCGATCCAGCGGCTTGAGCAGTACCGCGCCCACGCCTTCGCCGGGCACGTAGCCGTCGCCGTGTGCGCCGAAGCTCTCGCAACGGCCGCGGCTGGAGGCGAACTGGGTCTGCGCGATCAACAGGTACTTGTTCGGATGCACCGATACGTTCACGCCGCCGGCGATCGCCGCCTCGCACTCGCCGCTGCGCAGGCTGCGGCAGGCCAGATGGATCGCCGTCAGCGAACTCGAACACATGGTGTCGACCACCAGGCTGGGGCCGTGCAGATCGCAGAAATAGGACACGCGATTGGCGATCGGCGACAGGCTGCCGGATACCGCATAGGGCTCGCCAAGGATCTGCGACTCGGCACCGTACAACTGATATTCCTGGCACATGACACCGACGAACACGCCGACGCTGCCGCGCAACGACTGCCGCGTGTAGCCGGCGTCCTCGAGGGTCTCGTAGGCGCACTGCAGGAACAGTCGTTCCTGTGGATCCATCCACTGGGCGTTCATCGGCGATATGCCGAAGAACAGCGGATCGAACCGGTCCACGTCGTCGATGAACCCGCCCCACTTGGTGTAGCTCTTGCCCGGCCGGGTGCGGTCGGCGTCGAAGTGATCGCGATAGTCCCAGCGCTCGGCCGGAATCTCCGTGATGCTGTCCGTGCCCGACGACAGGTTGTGCCAGAAGTCGTCGAGCGTCTCGGCCTGCGGATAGCGCCCGCTCATGCCGACGATGGCGATGGCCGGTGCCACCGATGCGGCTGACGCGACGGTCGCAGCCGGTGCCGATACGAGTGCCGCGACCGGCACTGCCGGCGCGACCACGCCGGGTGCCGCGGCAACCGACGGCGCTGCGGCAAAGCGGTGCCCGGTCCGGACCGGCGGTGCGACGGGGGCCGCCGCCGGCACGCCGGGCGCGGTGGATCGCTCGACGCTGTCCAGCCGGGCACACAGCGTGTCGTGGTGACGCTGCAGGAAGTAGTCGGCCAACGCGTCGATGCTCGGGTATTCGAACATCAGGGTCTTGGGCAATTCACCGAACGCTTCCTGGAGCACGTCGACGAGCTTCAGCGCGAGGATCGAATCCAGGCCGTACTCGTCCATGGTCGTGTCGGCGCTGAGGCGCTCTTCCGGCAACTTGAGACTGTCCGCGAGCAGCCGTTTCAGATAGGCCACGGTCTGCTCGCGCAACGCGGCGCGATCGGGGACGGCACGCGCGGCGTCCGTCGCCAATGGCGTGGCGGCGGACACTGCCGCTGCTGCCGGCAACCGGTGCTGCAGTGCCGCGGCGGTCGCATTCTGGACGATCACGTGCGAAGCCGTTCCCGCACAGGCCGCATGCAGTGCCGCGAGCCCTTGCCCGGTCGTGAGCGGGCGCCCGCCCTGCCGCTGCAGGCGCTGCAATGCGTCCTCGTCCATGCCCATGCCCCCCTCGGCCCAGAGCGGCCAGCCGATGGACACGGTACGACCATGACCCGACCCGTCGCGTACGCAGGCGTTGCGGTAGTGCGCATAGCCGTCGAGGAAGGCATTGGCGATGGCGTAGTCGCCCTGGCCGACATTGCCGAACGCGCCGGTGATCGACGAGAACAGCACGAAGCAGTCCAGCGGCAAGGTGCGTGTGGCCTCGTCCAGATGGACGGTGCCGTGCACCTTGGCCGACAGCGTGCGCTGCAGCTGCGCCGGCGTCTTGTGCAGCACGAAGCCATCGTCGACCACGCCGGCGCAATGCACCACGCCGTGCAGCGTGCCGTACTGCGCGACGATGGCGGCGGCACAGGCCCTCACTGCCTCGGCGTCGGTGACATCGACGGTCCGGTATTCGACATGTCCCCCGTTGGCGTCGCCGGCCAGCGCGTCGATGCGCGCCTGGAGCACCGCATCGGGCACCGAGCGTCCGGTCAGGACCAGGCGCGCACCGCGTACATGCCGCAGGATGTCGCGCGCGACGATGAGCCCGAGACCGCCTGCTCCGCCGGTAATCCAGTACACGCCGCCGTCCCGCCACGGCGCAGCAACGGGGGATTCCAGACGCTGCGGCTCGCCGGGCGTCAGCACGCTGCGCTCGCCGGCGCGATAGCGGACCATCGTCTCGTCGGCCTGCGGCGCGGCGTTCTGCGCCAGCGCGAGCGCGAGGTCGGCGGCTACCGCCTCGTGCGGCATTTCGATGACCTGGCCGCGCAGCAGCGGATTTTCCAGCGCGACCGTCCTGAGCAATCCGGCCACCGACGCGAACAGCAGACCGGTATGCCGGTCCCAGGGCCGGCCGCGATCGGCCACGAGCAGCTGCACGGTCGTGAGTGCCTCCGGCCGGCTCGCCAGCAGACGTTGCACGAGCAGGAACACCGCCTCCCAGGCGGCCACGAGCGAGGTCGTGTCAGTCACGACCGGCAGCATCAACCACTGGGCGCCGGGTACGGCGGCACGCAAGGCGTCGGCCTGTGGCGCGAACGCCGCATCGACGCCGATCCAGCGCGTCGTCGCGGCGGCCGCGGCTCCGGTTGCGGGCCGCATTTCCCACTGCGGCGTCCGCAGCACGGTCTCGATGACGCCGGCCGTATCGGCGTCGGCCTTGAGAGGACGCGACGCGAGGCCCAGCAGGCGCACGCAGAGCCGACCCGCCTCATCACAGAGATCCACGTCGGTCTTGCCCAGCGCCGCCGTCGATGCCGGGCTCGGACGCAGTACGGCCCAGACCCGCGACGGCAGACGGCCGAACACCTGCAGACGCTCCAGCGCGAACGGCACGGTGGGTTGCGCGTCGTGTCGCGCATCGGGTGCCGCCGCATCGACGGGGCTCAGCGCGAACGCGGCCTGCAGCGCACTGTCCAGGATGCTGGGGTGAAGTTCGAACGCGTCGCTCGTGCCAGCCACACACCGCGGCAACTCAACCTGGGCCAGCACGAACGGGACGCCGTCGGCCTCGGTGCCGGTTGCCAGTTGCAGCAATCCCCGGTGCGCAGGGCCGTAGCCGAGGCCGGCGGCCGAGAGGATGCCGTAGCACGCCGCCGCGTCGAGGGAGTGGTCGCAGCGCGCACGCAGCGCCGCCAGATCGAGGACGGCCGGCTCGATCACACCGTCCAGCAGTACGGCACAACCTTGCACGTGGCGCGAACCGTCGGTGATGTCGTCATCGCGACGTACCGCGAAGTCGATCTCGCCGGTATCGCGCAGGCTCAGCGCGAGACTGAGTTCCACGCGCTCGTCGACGACGACCGGCCGCAGCCAGGCCACGTCGCGCAGCTCGATGCGCTGCGCTTGTGCCGGCTGGCCGATGCTGTGCCGTATGCCGGCCAAGGCCATCTCCAGGCACGCGACGGCCGGCAACAGGCGCCGGCCGCCGACGACGTGGTCGCGCAGGAAGAACTCATCGCCATGGAACGCGCTGCCGAAACGCTGCTCGTGGAAATCCGAGGTATTGCGTTGCAGCAGCGGATGCAGCGCGACCGGCGTCGCGGCGAGATCCTGCGGCGCGCTGCCGTAGGCGCGCCGTTGCGCACGATCGATCCAGTGGCGTTCGCGCGCGAACGGATACGTGGGCAGCGAAAGACGCTTCGGCGGCGTACCCGGATACAGCAGGCGCCACGGCACCGGAAGTCCCTTTGTCCACAAGGCGGCAAGCTGGCGGAATTTGCCTTTCTCGATCCAGTGTTCGACTGCACCGGCCAGGTCCTCATCGCCCGAGAATGCCCCCAGCACGTCGCCACCCCGGCGCACTTCGCCGTGCCAGACGTCCTCTGCCGCTGTCGCGCCCTGCAGCCAGTCACGCAGGCGTGTGGCCAGCATCTCGCAGGAGGTGACCACCAGCGCGAGCCGATGCTCCAGCGCCTCGCGGCCTACCTGCAAGGTGTAGGCGAGATCGGCCAATGGCAGGTTCCCGCTCTCACGCTGCAGATGGTCGACGAGCTGCTGCGCGCACGCACGCAGGCGTTCCGCGGTGACGGCGGAGAGCACGACGACGGCCGGCTGGCCAGGCACGGGCTCATACTGCGCCGCGTTCCGGTCGGCGATGTATTCCTGCACGATGAGGTGGGCGTTTGCACCGCCGGCGCCGAACGACGAGATGCCGGCGGTGCGCGGCAGTTCCGCGCGACGGCCGTCCAGCTCGACCAGCGGCCGTGGCCACGCGGCGAGTTGCTGCTGGACCACGAACGGCGTCTGCGCGAAACGGATTTCCGGATTGGCCTCGGCCGCGTGCAGCGTCGGCGCGAGCTGCCGGTGACGCAGCTGCAGCACCACCTTGGTCAATGCGGCGATGCCCGCGGCGCTTTCGCCATGGCCGATATTGGATTTGACCGAACCGATCGCGCAGAAGCCCTTGTCCTGGGTGCCGGTGGCGAAGGCCCGCGTCAGTGCAGCGACCTCGATCGGATCGCCGAGTGCGGTGCCGGTGCCGTGCGCCTCGATATAACTGATCGCGCGCGGATGCACGCCGGACTGCCGGATCGCCTCGGCGATCAGGTCCGCCTGCGCCGTCAGGTTGGGCACCGTGTAGCCGCTGGTACGTCCGCCGGCGTTCAGCGTGCTGGCCTTCAGTACCGCTTCGATGCGATCGCCGCTCGCCAGCGCTGCCGCCAGCGGCCGCAATACGACGCAACCCACGCCTTCGCCATCGACGAAACCGTCGGCGCCCGCGCCGAAGGACTTGCAGCGGTCGTCGGCGGCGAGCATGCCCTTGGCCGACAGCGTCACGTACTGGATCGGGTCGATGATGAGATTCACGCCGCCGGCCAGCGCGACCTCGCACGATCCGCTGCGCAGGCTCTCCATCGCGAGATGCACGGCGGTCAGCGACGACGAGCAGGCCGTGTCGACGGCGAGGCTGGGGCCGAGGAAATCGAAGGTGTAGGAAACGCGGTTGGCGATGGACCAGTGGCTGGGCTGCTGCCCGTAGGTGCTGTTCATGACGCCGACGAACACGCCGACCTTGCGCGTCGGTGACAGGCTCTGCGGCGTGTGCCCTGCATCCTCGATGCTGGCATGGGCATATTCGAGGAACAGCCGTTCCTGCGGGTCCATGCCTTCGGCTTCGAGCGGCGACAGGCGGAAGAACTGGGAATCGAAACAGTCGATATCGTCGAGGAACGCGCCCCAGCGGCTGTACATCGTTCCGCTACGGCCCTTCCTGGCATCGAAGTAGACGTGCCAATCCCAGCGCAGTGCCGGAATCTCGCTGACGCAGTTCACGCCGTCGCGCAGGCGCATCCAGAACTCGCCGAGGTCGGCGGCGCATGGATAGCGACCGCTGAGGCCGACGACCGCGATGTCGCGGACCGCTGGCCCGTGCACGTGCAGCGGATGCTGCGGTGCGAGGTCGGCCCGCTCGGCCGCCTGCATCGGCGGCGTCTGCCGGCCGTGATCCGCAACGCCTCCCGCGGGCGCCGTCGCCTCCATGCCGACCCAGCGTGCGGCCCGTTCACGCTCGCCGCCGAGCAGATGACCGGCCAGCGAAGCAATGGTCCGGTGTTCGAAGAATACGGTGCTGGAAATATCGGGGAAGGTGGTACGCAGCGCACCGGCGAGCTGCACCACAAGAATCGAGTCGATGCCGTAGGTCTCCAGCGGCTCGGTCTCGCCGATCTGGTGCGGCGGCATGCGCAGCGTCTCGGCGACGACGCGCAACAGGGCACGGCGGACCGCGTCGGTGAGCGCACGCTCGTGGCCGGCCTGTGTCTGCGCCACCGACGTGACCTGCGCGACGGCCACGCGGCTGCGCACCGGCGCGGGGGCTGGGGGGGCTGCGTCCGGCTGCGAGGGCGCGAGTGTGGAACGCACGATCAGCCCGTCGCTCTCGGCGACGACGATCTGTTGCCCGAGGTCGTGGGCGTCCGCAGCGGGAAAGGCGATGCGAACATAACCTTCCGATTCGAGCGCCCGCTGCCAGGCCTGTGGCGACAGCACCGGCGATCCGGTTTCGCGCAGCGCGGTGTCTTCGGACCGCCACCAGCCTTCGAGCAGTCCGAAGGTCAGATGCGCCCAGAGATCGTTGCGGCTCATTTCGTTGACCAGCAGCAGACCGCCGCTGCGCAGCAGTGTCTTGGCGTGGCGCAGGCTGCGCCGCGCGTCGCGCGTGGCGTGCAGCACGTTCGTGGCCAGCACGACGTCGTAGCTGCCGGGTTCGAATCCCTGCGCGACCGGCGCCTGCTCGATGTCGAGCAGCCGGCCCTGCAGGTAAGGCGCGATGGCGCGGTAGCTGTCCTCGGCGTGCAGCAGGAAGGCGCGCGAGATGTCCGTGTACGCGTATTCCGCGACGTGATCGCGGTGCGGTTCCAGCAGACGGAACACCACCTCGCTGGTGGCGCCGGTACCGGCGCCGATCTCGAGCACGCGCAGGCGCGCGGCCGGATCGCACGCGCGCAGCGCGGTGACATAGTCGCTGAACGTCCGTGCCAGCGCCTCGTTGAAATACTGCAGCACCGGGTTGGTCTTGTAGACATCCTCGACCAGACCCAGCGACGCGCCGGCGAAGATCACGTCGGTCGCACGCTGGCGGCCCGACAGGATGTCGGGCAATGACTTCAATGCGGCCTCGAGCAGGCCGATCGAACCGGCAAGGTCTGCGTCCGCGAGCCACTCGGGCTTGCCCGCCTCCCACCGCGCCCAGGCCGTATCGAGCGATTCCGCATCCGTACCGTCGCCGCGGTAGCCGGCCTCCGTCAGCCGCCGCAGGCTCTCCTGCCGCCATGCGGCATACACCGGCTGCAGGCGGGCATGGCCGGCGTCGGCCCCCAGTAACTGCAAGGAGTGCAATTGTGAATAAAGCAACGCCAGCAGCGCGCGTTCCAGCGACTGGCCGAGCGCAGCGCGGCGCGTGGCGCCCTCGCCCGCGGCGAACGCCGGTGCCGGCAGCGCACGCCGCGGCCACTCCAGCGGGGCGCGATTCGGCAGCTCCTGCAGGGTTTCGGTCGTGGAGACGTCGACCCCGAGCGGCAGCCGGCTGGCCTTGAGCAGCAGCAGCTGCGCGCGCGGCCGGCCCAGCAAGGTTTCCAGTGCGGCCAGACCCTCGTCCGGTTCGATGGAACCGATGCCGGACTGCGCCATGCGTGCGCGGTAGGCATCCCCGGCGACGACGCCCACACTGCCCCACCAGCCCCAGTTCATCACCTTGACCGGAAACGCCACGCGGTCGGCGAGTGCCGCGGCATAGGCGTCCTCGAAGGTGCAGCCGGCGGCGTAGTTGGCTTGACCGGCCGCCTTGGCGAAGCTCTGCAGCGACGAGAAAAACAGCAGGAAGTCCAGCGGTTCCTGTGCGAAGACCTGTGCGAGCCGCACGCTACCGCGCGTCTGCGCGGCCATGCCGGCGCGGAAGCGTGCCTCGTCCATCTGAGCGAGGCTCTTGTCGCGCAGTTCGATGGCCGAATGCACGACGCCATGGATGGTTCCGTACCAGGCCCGGATCTGTGCCCGCGCACGCTCGAGCGCCTCGCGGTCGGTCACGTCCGCCTGCAGGTAACGCGGCGCGGGGCCGAGACGGCCCAGGCGCTCCAGCCGCTCCGACAGCGGCGCGTCGGCGGGACGCCGGCCGAGCCAGACGACCCGCGCCCGGTAGCGGCGGATCAGGTAATCGGTAAGCACCTCGCCGATGCCGCCGGCGCCACCGGCGAGCACGTACACACCTTCCGGGCGCCAGGCGGGTGACGGCACGGATACCGGTTCGTAGCGCAGCAGGCGCTGCACGAACCACTCGCCGCCGCGGCGCGCCCGCGGGTTGCCACAGGCGTCGTCCGGCAGTGTGGGCCATTCGTCGAGGGATTCATCGTCGTCGGCGGGCAGGTCCAGCACGCGCACGCGCCAGTTCGGATACTCCTTGCGCAACGCGCCGGCCAGTCCGTGCAGGCTCGCGTGGGCCGGATCGACCCGGTCGCGCTCGAGCACCCGCACGGCCTGGCGGGTCACGAAGGTGAAGCCCAGTGCCTTGCGTTCGTAGCCCGCGCGCAACAGGGCCTGGATACACCGGAAACAGGCCAGCGCACCGGCTTCCTGTGCGGCAAGCAATGTGTCGGCGAAGACATCCGCCCCGGCTGCGTACGGCGCGAGCCAGATCAGGTGCTCGACGTCGCCGACATCGCGCACGACGCTGTCCCAGTCCGCCTCGGTCCGGTACGGCAGCAGGCGCGCCTGCGGATGGATCGACCGCAGGCGGGCCTGCTGGGACGCTGTTCCCCCGACGACCACGATGCGGGCGTCCGGGCCGGGCCAGGGCGCTTCCGGCGTCGCCGCCACGGCCTGCCAGCGCGGCACGAGCAGGGCCGAGGTCATACCCGACGGCTCTTCAGGCGCGGCGGTGCCGGATGTCGACACCGCGGCGGCAGCGCCGTCATCCGTTCCGGCCGCGACGGGCCGCCCGGCAAATCCCCTGATACGAATGCAAACGTTGCCTTCGGCATCGCAGATGTCCAGATCCAGTCGGCGCAGATCCCCGTCGCCGCGTCGGGAGGCCGGCCGCACGTGGACAAATCCGTCCACGGGACTGCCCGCATGGACATCCAGCGAGGTCAGTGCGAACGGCAGCCGCGCGCGCGCGGGCACATCGGTGTCCTCGTCCGGCAGGCCGAGGCAGGACTGCAGGGCCGCGTCCATGACGCTCGGATGCAGTACGTACGCCGGCGCCGTGTCGTCGAGACCCGGCGGAAGGCCGATGCGGCCCAGGGCGAAGGGGGCGCCGGTACGGGTATCGCGACCCGCGGCGATCGAGGCGATGCCGCGCAGCGCCGGGCCGTAAGCAAGGCCCAGCGCATCGAACGCGGCGTAACATCCCTCGGCAGGGATTTCGGCATGGCTCGCGGCACGCAGCGCGGCGAGGTCGATACGGTCCGCCGGGGTGCGTTCCCGCCATGCGACCCTGCCTCGCGCATGCAGGAGGGTGCCGGACCCGCTACCGCCGGCGGGCTCGCTGTGAATCTCGAATTCCATGCCGCCGCCGTCGCACGCGCGCAGATGGACGTGCACCGCCGTCGGCACGTCCACGCGGAGCGGACGCATCCATACCACGTCGTCGAGCGTCGCCATGCGCCCTTCAGGCTCACCCAGCTCCAGCGACAGCGCCGCCGCGGTCCGCGCCATTTCCAGATACGCGACCGCCGGCAATACGCGCCTGCCAGCAACGACGTGGTCCTTGAGGAAGAACTCGCTGCCGTCGAAAACGCTGGTGAAGCGCTGCTGACCCAGTGTCGACGTATTGCGCTGTACCAGCGGATGCAGCGCCGCCGGGCGCGTCTCCTCGGCGCGGAACGCGATCCAGTAACGGTCTCTGGCGAAGGGATAGGTCGGCAGCGAAATGCGCCGCGGCAGCGGCGCCGCATGCAGCCGTATCCATTCGACATCGCCCCCGCGGCGCCAGTGCTGCGCGAGCCGGTCGTACTGGCCCGTGGCGATCCACGCGTACACGGCATCGCCGGTGGCATTGGCAGCAGCGTCGAGAACGGGTGCAGGCGCATCGCCCCGCAGGAAGCGATCGAGCGCGTCGATCACGTCGGCCAACGACTGCGCGACCACGGCGAAGCGCGCCTCCATCGGCTCGCGTCCGACCTGCAGCGTGAACGCGAGGTCCCTGAGCGAAAGGTCCGGCGTACGTGCCAGACAGGCCCGCAAATCGCTGACGTACTCGCGCAGTCGCTGGTCGTTACGGGCCGACAGCACGACGACCTGCGGACTGGTGGCCGGCAGGGTCGACGTCGCCTCCGCAGCGACGTGCTGCTCGAGAATCGCATGCGTGTTCGTTCCGCCGATGCCAAACGAGCTCAGCGCGGCACGGCGCGGCTTGCCGTCCCAGGGACGCAGGCGATCGGCGATGTAGAACGGCGACTCCGCCAGCGCCAGCGCCGGATTCGGCGTGCGGTAGTTCAGGGTCGGAACGATTTCGCCGTGGTACAGGCTGAGCGCGACCTTGATGCAGCCGGCGAGTCCCGCCGCAGCGTCGAGGTGGCCGATGTTGCTCTTGACCGACCCCAGCCCGCAGAACTGGCGCCGGTCGGTATGTCGGCGCCAGGCCCGGGTCAGCGCCGCGACTTCGATCGGGTCGCCCAGGCGCGTACCGGTACCGTGTGCTTCGACATAGCCGATGGTGGCCGGATCAATGTGCGCGGCGCTCAGCGCCGCTTCGATCACGCGCGCCTGGCCGCTGACGCCCGGTGCGTAGAAGCCAGCCTTGTCGGCGCCGTCATTGTTGACGGCGACGGTGCGGATCAGGGCGTAGATGTGGTCGCCGTCGCGCACCGCATCGCTGGCCTTTTTCAGCAGGATCGCGCCGACACCCTCGCCGGCGATCATGCCGTCGGCATCCGCATCGAAAGCCTTGAGATGGCCGTCGCTCGAGAAATTCAGGCCGGGGCTGTACACGTAGCCCACGTTTTCCTGCGGCATCAGCATCGCAGCGCCGACCAGTGCGCAACGCGCCTCGCCGGCCATCAGGCAGCGGTAGGCGCTGGCCATGCCCACGAGCGATGACGAGCAATTGGACTGCACGTAGTAGCTCGGGCCATGCAGGCCGAGCTTGTTGGAGATGAGGCTGGGCAGGGTTCCCGCCTGGGCCAGCATCCACGACACATAGGCATCGGCGCCGCGTGCGTGCGGAGCCCGGCGCTTGACGTCATCGAACACGGCCGCCTGGTACAGGCTGGTGCTGGCGGATACGAAAACCGCGGTATCGGGAATGTCCGACGCGCGATAGCCCGCGTCTTCCACCGCTTTCCAGGCGTGCTGCAGCAGGTGGCGCAACTGCGGGTCCATGAATTCCGCGTCGCGCGCGGCGACGCGGAAGAACGCCGCGTCGAAGCAGTCCTTGTCCGCAATGGCGGCGCGCACCGCGACGAAATCGGGGTTCTGCGCCAGATGCTCGTCGACCCCGGACTGACGCAATTGTTCGGCCGAGAGCCGTTCGATGCTCTCCTTGCCGGCGCGCAGGTTTTCCCAGAACTGTCCGTGGCTCCCGGCGCCTGGGAACGCACAGGAAATGCCGATGATGGCCAGCGAGGTCGCGTAGTGGTCCGGCAGGGCGCCGGTGGACGACTGTGCGGTGGACGATGCGGAACGCCGTGCGCCGTCCGCCGCGTGTGCCGTGGCGGCGGTCTCGGCCAGATGACGCGCGATGTTGCGGATGCTCGCATGGGCGAACAGCGCCGTGGCATCGAAGCGGCGATCGATCTCGTCCTGGATGCGCTTCACCACGGCAGCGGCGAGCAGGGAGTCGCCTCCCACATCGAAGAAGCCAAGCCCGGGGTCGACCGCGTCGACGCCGAGTGTGCTGCGCCAGATCGACGACAGCTGCCGCTCGAGCGCCGACGCGTCCTGGGCGACAGGCTCTGCGAGCACCGGCTGCACGGACTGCAGCGGTCGCGCGGCCAGTGCCTGGCGGTCCGCCTTGCCGTTCGGCGTCAGGGGCAGCTCGTCCAGCTCGATCAGGACGGCAGGAACCATGTAGGCGGGCAGCACCGAGCGCAGGTGTGCCCGCAGACGGTCGGCGATGCCGCCGGGCTCGCGGCGATGGCAGACGTAGTACGCGACCAGTCGCCGGTTGTCCTCGGTCCCGGTGACGACGGCGACCCCGTCGCGCACGGGCGGCAGCGTGGTCATCGCTGCCTCGATCTCGCCGAGTTCGATGCGGAAGCCGCGGATCTTGACCTGGGCGTCGGCGCGGCCGAGGTATTGCACGCGGCCGTCGGCGAGGTAGCGTGCCACGTCACCGGTGCGGTACAGCCGGCTGCCCGGTGC
>BTVG01000057.1:0-13153 GCA_045864815.1 Rhodanobacteraceae bacterium
GAGCAGTTGCAGCTATTGCAGTAGTCCCGGCCACCGATAAGGTGGCCCCGATCAAAGGGTCGCGTTAGCGACCCGCCCTAAGCCGCTTTGAGCGGCTCACACAACTAAAGCCCCCGGCTTTGCCGGGGGATACTTACCTTCGACGCTACGCGTTGGCCCGGACCGCGTCGGTCAATCGAACGAAACCTACGGCTACGACGAGCTGCAGCGACTAAGGAGCTCCGATGCTACCGTGCATGGCTGGAGCAACAACAGCTGGCAGCCGCTGCCGGCGGTCAGGCCGCACCACGACTACCAGTACGACGCAGTCGGCAACATCACGAGCAAAACGCATTTTGCGGATGTCTACACCTACGGCGATACCAGCGCACCGGTTGGCTCTGGCGGCCATTGCGGCCCGAACGCACTGGCGCAGGCCAGCAGCGGCGTATTGCCAGAAGGTCTTGTCCGCAGCTATGTCTGCGACGCCAACGGCAATCAGATCGGTGAAACCGGCAGTGGCCAGGGCGTGGAAACGCGCAACCTCGTCTTCGATGGCGCGAACCTGCCCACGCGTATCAGTCACAACGACAATTGGGACGGCAGCTTCAACGCATCGAATGTGACCGCGTTCGCCTACGGGCCGACCAATGCCCGCTACTTCCGCGGCGAGCGCACGGGACAACCCGGCAGCGAGAGCGAGTTGCAGCAGGCCTATTACGGCGCCGACGGCTTCGAATACGAAATCCTTAACAGCAGTAGTTTCGTTTACCGGATCGAACTCGGTCCGGTGGTCTACACGCGCAAGTCGACCGGCAGCACGGTGTCACCGTCGGAAACCGCTTACCAGTTGCGCGATCGTCTCGGTTCGACGATTGCGGCGGCGGACCGCTGGGGGCATTTCAACGGTACCGAACCCAACAACTACACGATGGAAGGCCGCTTGCGCCGTTCCTACGATGCCTTCGGCAGCCCGCGTACCGTCAACCTCGGCCACGTGAGCGGCCAACTCTCGCCGCAGCTGCCGTCGCTTCAGCTCGACCCCACGAGCCGCCGCGGCTTCACCGAACACGAACACCTTGACCGCGTGCGGCTAATCCATATGAACGGCCGCGTCTACGACTACCGGTCGGGGCGGTTTCTTAGCGTGGATCCGGTTGTTCAATCCCCCGAAAACAGCCAAAGCGTCAATGCCTACACGTATATTTTCAACAATCCTTTGTCCGGCACGGATCCGTCGGGCTACTTTACGTGCGAAGAGAAAAGCGGGCAGTGCTCAGGAAATATCGGCGAAATTGAATCTATAGCGCAGCACAAGGATGGTACGGTCACGGCAACGAACAAAGATGGTCAGTCTATTGAACTAGGTAAGGTTGGTGACAAAAACGTCCGAGCAGTTGTCGGTGCGTTCGTAATCAATGCTCTGCGAAATGTGCCGAATGGCGCTGAAGCGATTCAGGGCATCAAAGAACAGCTGAGCCGGTCGCCTGACAGCATAGCGTCGATAGCTACGAGAAAAGATCTTGCATTGCCGCCCAGCGGTGAGCGTGTCGGACGTGAAGTAGACGGGGCTATTCTGACTTTCGCGGACACAGCATCTCAGGGGGTCGCAACCCTGTTCGGCGAGAAGGCTCTTGGCATGGATCCGGAGCAGATGGCTGCTGACAAAGAAGCGTTTGAAAGAAGAATGGGGCCGTTAAAGTATGCAACGCTGCTCAATTTGAGGTCTGCCTCGAAGAAGATCGCATCGGTTGCTGGTGATTCAGCCAAGAATACTGCTAAGAATCTCAGCGCTCAGGCGGCGAGAGGTATTCGGTCTCTTGAGAAGAGAATTGCCGAACATGAAGAAAAGCTTGCAAAGTTTCGAGCTAGTCCGACGATTAGGCCAGGAATGGAGGGGCAATCGATGGAAAAAATCCAGGCGGCGCAGCAGTCGCGTATCCGGCATCTAGAAAAAGAAATTCAAACATTTAAAGAAAATATCGAAAAATTAAGAAATGGTGGCGGCAATGACTGACGAATCGACATCATTTCCGCGCCTCAGAGAAGTAATGGTTGCTGGACTGGATGTTGGCAATCTCTTGGTGCGCGAGGAGAAAGTCTCGATTTTGGCTCCTGCCTATCGTGATGATGAGCTGGCCGCTATCGTTGCGATAATTCCGCGTCTGGTAGATATTGGATGCGTAGAAATTTGTTTCGTCGGCCCCGAGGCAGAACGATTTCATAACGCTATCGATGCCGAGCTCGAACATAGAGAAATGCTTGACGTAGTCACTACCGGTGACGAAGACATTGATGAGGCCTTTGACTATTTCCTGTTCGCGTCCTGCGGAGGAGAAGGGAAGTTACTTGCCTTGATTGCGGGATACGACGATCTGGCTACCCTTTTGCTCGCCAAAGTGGCCTCATACAATGGTGCTAAAGACGGTTAGTATTACTGCATCAATCAATACATGGTGCTATCGTCAAATATTTGCCTTTGCACTAAATAGCGCTTACTTAGCGCCAACTGCTTGACCATAAACGCAGAGCCGGCTCGCAATGCGAAGGTGGAGTTGCTAAGACACACTGCAAGCAAAGGAGCCGACACTCATGCATCGGCCAATACCCGTCGCCACGCAAGACGAACTGGCGGGGGTGTTGCGTAAGACTGGTGACCGGAACGACGACTTCGATGCCTGATACGCTGGCCAATAGACCTTCCCACAGAACGCGCCAGCAGAGACCGAGGTTGGGTTTTCCCATGTGTTGATTGCTGGCGTTGTTCTGTCTGTCCAGCGGCGCCGCCATCGAATCCTGGGGGCAGCAGACGTCTTTCCATACACAATCGGTCATCGATTTGCTAAACGGCAGTTTTGTGAAGAGCCAATGACGAACTTCGTATTCGCAACTAATCTTACTGTGTCATAAATATAGTACCCTCATTCCACTGTTAAATGGTGGATTAGACGATGGCAGCACGCCAATCAGATCGCGCGTTCGAGTCATATCTGGACGACCTGTGCGAGGGGCTGGGCCATGCGGATCGTTCGGCGGGCCTGAAGGACTATTGTCGCGGCCTATTGCTGCCATTGGAGCGCAAGAGCGTGGAGCCGATGGCGGCTCATGTGGATCCCCAGCATGTTCGTGCGCGCCATCAGGCGCTGCATCATTTCGTGGCGAAGTCGGAATGGTCGGACGTGGCCGTTTTGGAGCGTGTGCGAGGCCATGTCGCGGCGTACTTGGATAGCGGCGAGGAAACCTACTGGATCGTCGACGACACGGGCTTCCGCAAAAAGGGCCGTCACTCAGTTGGCGTGGCACGGCAGTATTGCGGCGAAATCGGCAAGCAAGACAACTGCCAAGTGGCGGTGAGCCTGTCGCTGGCTACGGCATCTGCGAGCGTGCCAGTGGCGTGGCAGTTGTATCTGCCAGAGGAGTGGGCGCAAGACACGCTTCGTCGAGAACGCGCGGGTGTGCCTGAAGAAATCACCTTTGCGACCAAGCCAGAAATTGCATTGGCGCAGGTACGCTATGCGTTGGCCAGTGGCGTGCCTGTTGGGACGGTGTTGGCAGACGCGGCCTATGGGACGAACACTGCGTGGCGCGATGGATTGAGCGAGTTGAAGCTGCGCTACGGCGTCGGTGTCGTATCGAGCTTGACAGTTTGGCCACCGGGAACCGAACCAGTGCCGCCGCCGCCGTGGCGCGGTCGCGGCCGCCCTCCCGTACGTCATCTTCGCGATGCAGATCACGAGCCTTTGTCGGTAAAGGCGCTGGCGCAAACACTGGACCCACGCGCTTTCCGCACCGTCCAGTGGCGCGAAGGAAGCAACGCGGCTCTTTCCTCACGTTTTGCGGCAGTGCGTGTGCGCGCCGCCCAGGGGGATCGATTGCGCAGCGAGGAATGGCTGATCATCGAATGGCCACGGGGCGATGCCGAGCCTTTCCGGTACTGGCTATCAAACTTGCCCGGCAGCACCTCGCTCAAAGTGCTGGTCAATACCCTGAAAGCCCGCTGGCGCATCGAGCGCGACTATCAAGATCTCAAGCAAGAGTTCGGCCTGGACCACTACGAAGGCCGTGGATGGCGAGGCTTTCATCACCACGCAACGCTCTGCATCGCGGCCTATGGCTTTCTGGTTGGCGAGCGACTGCGCGGTGCTCGTCAAAAAAAACCGTCCGAACGCCCGCAATCTCCCTTACCCGACACTTACGAGCCACGCGGCACATCAACGCGCACAACGCCACGTACCTGATTCGATCGCGACGCTGCGTTGGCTGCTGGCTCATGCCATCAGAGATCGGATGGAAAATCGAGCGAACGGCTAAGGGTTTAATGACACAGTAAGACTAGTTCCAAATGACCCTTGGTGCCTAGCAATATCTCACGCCAACACCCGCGGCGTGACTCTCGTCGCAGCATCTGGAAACGACCGATGGAGGCTGGACTTTCCTGCGAGCGATGATCGCGTAGTCGCTGCTGGCGGCTTCAACAGTAGTCTACAGATTTGGGATAAATCCCCTGGTTCAACGACAAATTGCCCGGTAGCCGGCTACCCGGAAGCGCAGTGCGGGTCCAATTACACGTATGATCCCGGTTATCCGCTGCAGGAAGTTATGGCGTCGGCAGATGCCGTCGTCTCGACGACCTATCCGAACATGAACTGGAGCCCCGGATTTCAGTGCGGCGATCAGTTTCCGGGCCCAGGCTGGGGCAATGGTGTTGGCCTATGCACGGGTACGTCCATGTCGTCGCCCCAGATTTCCGGCGTGGTCGGTCTCCTGAGGTCGGTCAATCCTCTCGTCTCGCCGAGCAAGCCTGTTCCGAATCCGAGCTTGGGCGAGGTTGCTGGCATCCGTAGCGTGCTGGCATCGAGCACCTATGAGCGGCAGTCCAACCCCAGCTACTTTTCTCCCCTTTTTGGATACGGTCGTCCCAACGCTGCCACGGCAGCCAAGAAGATGCTCGGCGTGGTCGCTGGCGTGCAGGTCAAGAACCGCGTTACGCCGCTGTTCCGTTTTTACAGCTCGGCTGCGAACGACTACGGCGATTCAACATCCCCGCAGATGGCTATGGCCTACATCATCAGTCAGAGCCAACAGTATGCGCCGAGTGGACAGGCCATACCGGGCTATTCGAGCTTCCCGCCGCCGCCCGCGGGAACGACAGCGTTGCCGCAGCCGAAGGCCAATGTCTATGTCTTAACGACGGAATACAGCCCTTTGCAAGCCAGCGTCCCCACGTTGGTGCCGCTCTACCTCATGGATCGGTCGCGCCCGTTTCCAGTCGGTTGTACTCCTGGCAACGCCGGCTGCAACGGCAACAATCGTGACCTGATGCTCGTCACGACGACGGCGGACATCGAGACCGCTCATGCACAGGGGTACGACTTGAGAACCATCCAAGGCTACATTTATGCGCCTTGCGTGCTGCTGGAGCCGGCCTGCATTCCCCCTGGGGCGCAGAAGCTGTATCGGAAGTGCAAGACGTCGGTCGATGACTGCGCCATCTTTCTGGATTTTGAGCGCGCGACGTTCGAGGCAGCTGGCTACACAGCCGCCTATCCGGCTGGCAGCAACATGCATCTGGGCTATGCCTACCCGCCGACGGATTCGGACGGTGATGGACTGGTCGATGGCATGGAGTATGTCATCGGTTCAAATCCCTATTCGCCGCCAGGGGCACTGGATGCGGCGTACTACCCGCTTGCCGGTGTCCCCACGGGTGACCCGTGTTCAGGTGCCGCTGCTGCGGGCTGTGTGGACAAGATCTTCAAGAACGGCTTCCAATAGTCGGAATCGACATAGTGGAACGCGCTTCCGGCCGGAATCTTGGCCGGGAGTTTCGATTGCGAAAGTTGGACTAAGGTTGCCCAGGTATCCGGCTGGCCGTCACTGGCGGCGCGAGCTGTCAGTGACGGCCCTCGCCAGGTCAAGCCTGGCGCGGTTTCTCGGGAGGTAAGCAACCCCCCCCGCGTCAGAATAGTTGCCGCTCCGATAGGATCGACACAGGGGGCGAAAGGAATCGAAGATGGCTCGATATGGACAGGCGTTCAAGGACCGAGCGGTGGCGCGATTGCTGCCGCCTGAGAGCGCGGATGTGAACGAGGTTTCGGCGAAGGTAGGCGTATCGGCGTCGACCTTGGAGCGATGGAGAGCAGACGCATTGGCATCAGGAAAGAAGAGTGGCGGTTGGACGGCAGCAGCGCGGTTTGAGGCGGTGTTGACGACGGCGTCGATGAGCGAAGAGCAGAAGAGCGCGTGGTGTCGGTCGCAGGGAATCTATCCGAGCGAACTGGATGAGTGGCGTGAGACGGCGACGGGCGCGCTGGATCGCCCGGTGTCGGGAGAGCCGAGGTCGCCGAACAAAGCAGAGCGTCAGCGGATCCGGGAGCTGGAGCGAGAGTTGCGGCGCAAGGACAAGGCGTTGGCGGAAGCGGCGGCATTGTTGATCTTGTGAAAAAAAGTCGAGGCGATGTTCCGCAAGGACGGGGACGAATGACGTCCCTGGAAGATCGCCGAAAATGGACGTCCGCCATCGAACAAGCGTGTGCCGCTGGCGCGCGGTTGAAGCCGGCGTGTGCCGTGGTGGGAATCGACGTGCGAACGCTGCAGCGCTGGCGCGGTGAGGGCCTGTGCAGTGGTGATCGACGCCCTCTGTCGGATCGTGCGCAGCCGGCTCACGCACTGAGTGAAGCCGAGCGCGAAGCGATTGTTCGGGTGGCCAACGAGCCGCGCTTTGCCGCACTGCCGCCAGCGCAGATCGTGCCACGGCTAGCCGATGAGGGCGTCTATTTGGCGAGCGAATCGAGCTTCCATCGTGTGCTGAAGGCACAAGGACAACTGCAGCATCGTGGTCGGGCCAAGGCGCCAGCACGCCAACGGGAGCCCACCACGCACACAGCAACAGAGCCGCGCCAAGTCTGGTGCTGGGACGTGACCTGGCTGCCATCCAACGTCGTAGGACGCTGGTTCTACCTGTACCTGATTCTGGACCTCTACAGCCGCGCGATCGTGGGCTACGAGGTACATGAGGTGGAATCGGGTGATCACGCTGCACAGTTGCTCAAGCGTACTGCGCTGAGCGAGGGCATCCACGCCGCGGCCACCAAGCCGGTATTACACGGCGACAACGGCGCCGCGCTGAAGGCCACGACGGTGCTGGCTATGCTGCAGTGGCTGGGCGTCACGCCGTCCTACTCGCGTCCTCGGGTCAGCGACGACAACGCCTTCGTCGAATCGCTGTTCCGTACCGCCAAGTACCGGCCAGGCTATCCCACATCCGGGTTCGCCGATCTCACCGCCGCCCGATGCTGGGCCGAACAGTTCGTGCAGTGGTACAACCACGAGCACCGTCACAGCGGACTGCGCTTCGTTGCTCCAGCGCAGCGCCATGCAGGCGCCGACGCCGCGTTACTCGCCGCACGCGGCGCCGTATACGAAGCTGCACGGCTACGTACACCTCGCCGATGGAGCCGCAAGACGCGTGACTGGTCCCAGGTCGGCCCGGTCACCCTAAACCCCGAGCGGGATGCGCTCGCGGTGACCCTTCACACGACACAGAGCCGCGCTCGAAAAGCTGCTGCGGCTGCATAGTTCAGGCGGCAACTACCTTGACGCGCGCCGCAACGTGCCAGGCCCGTGATGGCCTGCGTCGTCACGGCGGCTTTTCTTACAGAGATGGTGTCGTGCTCGCGGCTCGTGGCATGAGGCGTCTCGGCGTTATGCGACAAGGAAACGCCTGATTCAATAGCTCCGCAAGCTCGCGCCGACGCGATCCGTCGATTGACGATCCATTGTGTTGTCACTCATCCGAAAGCCATTGCATCGATTCAATGAAAATCCCGCGAAGCAGCCCCGACCCGCGGCAGCAGCTTGTTGAGGTTTTCGAGCCGGTGCGCAACGAGATGGCAGACGCCGTCGACGAGTTGCAGCTGGCCGTCGACGCGCAGCAGTGTGGATTCGAGCAGTTCGCGGCGGTAGCGCAAGGCGATGCGTTCCCAGACGACGAGGTTGATCTGGCCGTATTCGTCTTCCAGGGTGACGAAGGTGACGCCGCCGGCCTCGGGGGGGCGTTGCCGTACCGTGACGAGGCCGGCGACGCGGGCCGGTGCGCCGTGTTCGCGGTCGCGGATTTCGCGCGAGTCGGACAGACGTTGCCGGCGCAGTTGGCTGCGGATCAGTGCGACCGGATGGCTTTCGAGCGAATACCCCTGCGTGGCGTAGTCGGCTTCGACGTTCTCGGCCGTGGTCGGTGGCCGCAGCGTGACGTCGAGTTCTGCGGTCTGTGCCGCCGCGAGCAGCGGCGGCAGGCGTTCGGCGCCGGCGCTGTACCAGCGGGCGCGGTGGCGATGGCCGGCGAGTTGTCGCAGTGCACCGGCTTCGGCCAGACGCTCGCTGTCGAAGCGGGTCAGTCCGGCGCGCTGCACCAGGTCGGCGACGCTCGCGAACGGCTGCTGCGCGCGGGCGTCGGCGATGCGCGTCGCCAGCGCTTCGGAGGCGCCTTTGAGCAGGCACAAGCCCAGGCGTAGCGCGAGTGCGGCGCCGTCGCGTTCCAGCGTGCAATGCCAAAGACTGCGGGTGATGTCGATGGGACGTACCTCGACCCCATGCCGGCGCGCGTCCTGGATCAGCTGCGCTGGTGCGTAGAAACCCATGGGCAGGGAATTGAGCAGGGCGCAGGTGAATACGGCGGGGTAGTGGCATTTGATGTAGGACGAGGCATAGGCGAGCAGCGCGAAGCTGGCTGAATGCGATTCGGGAAAGCCGTAGCTGCCGAATCCCTTGATCTGGTTGAACAGACCTTCGGCATACGCTTCGTAGCCCTGTTCCTTCATGCCGTCGAAGATTTCCTTCTGGAACTTTTCCACGGTGCCGTCGTTCTTCCACGAGCCCATGGCGCGGCGCAGCTGGTCGGCGCGTCCCGGCGTGAAGCCGGCGACGACCTGCACCAGTTTCATGACCTGTTCCTGGAAGATCGGCACGCCGCAGGTGCGTTCCAGGATGGCTTCGATGCGGTTCTTGTGTGCGTGGTTCTCCTCGGCGTCCTTGTGCGTGGATTCGGGATAGATGATGGGCTCCAGTCCTTTGCGCCGCCGCAGGTAGGGATGCACCATGCCGCCTTCGATGGGGCCGGGCCGCACGATCGCGATTTCGACGACGAGGTCGTAGAAGTTCGCGGGCTTCAGGCGCGGCAGCATAGACATCTGCGCGCGCGACTCGATCTGGAATACGCCGATGGTGTCGGCTTTCTGGATCATCGCGTACGTTTCGGGATCTTCCTTGGGCAGGGTCGCGAGTCCGTAATCTTTGCCGTGATGCGCGCGCAGCAGGTCGAAGCAGCGGCGCAGGCAGGTCAACATGCCGAGTGCGAGGCAGTCGACCTTGAGCAGCTTCAGCGATTCGAGGTCGTCCTTGTCCCACTGGATCACGGTGCGGTCGGCCATGCTCGCGTTCTCGACCGGTACCAGCGTGTGCAGTGGGTGTTCGGAGATCACGAAGCCGCCCACGTGTTGCGACAGGTGACGCGGCGAGCCGCGCAATTCCTCGACGAGCGACACGAGATAGCGCATGAGGCGGCTCGCCGGGTCGAAGCCGCATTCCTTCAGGCGCTGCGCCAGCGGTACCTTGCCATGGGCGTGGGAATAGGCGGCGCTGAGCTGGTTGAGCTGGTCGTCGCCGAGGCCCAGCGCGCGGCCCACGTCGCGCGCGGCGCTCTTGCGCCGGTACATGATCACGGTCGCCGCGAGCGCGGCGCGGTCGCGGCCGTATTTGTTGAATACATACTGGATGACTTCCTCGCGGCGCTCGTGCTCGAAGTCGACGTCGATGTCCGGCGGCTCGTCGCGCTCCTCGGAGATGAAGCGTTCGAACAGCAGATTGCCCTGGACCGGGTCGATCGAAGTGATGCCGAGGCAATAGCAGACGGCCGAGTTCGCGGCCGAGCCGCGGCCCTGGCACAGGATCGGCGGCTGCCGTGCGCGCGCCCAGCGCACGATGTCGTGCACGGTCAGGAAAAAATGCTCGTAGCCGAGCTTTTCGATCAGCGCGAGTTCGCTTTCGAGCTGATGGCGGTTCTTGTCCTCGACGCCATCGGGCCAGCGTGACGCGGCGCCGGCCCAGGTCAGCGCACGCAGGTGCTCGATCGGTTTCACGCCGGCCGGTACCACCTCGCTGGGGTATTCGTAGTGCAGCGAATCCAGGCGAAACCGGCAACGCTGCGCGATCGCGACCGATTCGGCCAGCAGCTCGGCGGGATAGATGTTGGCCAGCGCCGGCAGCGGGCGCAGGTGACGCTCGCCGTTGGGAAACAGCGCATGGCCGGCCTGATCGACCGTGGTATTCAGCCGGATGGCCGTCATGACGTCCTGCAGCGCGCGCCGGCGGCGCTGGTGCATGTGCACGTCGCCGGCGGCGACCAGGGGCAGGCCATGTCGTTGCCCGAGTGCCTGCAATGCAGCAAGGCGTGCTGCATCGGTGCCGTCGCGGTGCAGTTCGACGGCAAGCCATGCGCGTTGTGCAAATGTGGCTTTCATCCACCCGGCCTGGGTGTCTGCTTCGTGCCCGGTCGTCGCCTTCGGCGCGATCCAGAGTGCGAGCAGGCCTTCGGCGCACGCTTCCACGTCGCGGCGGTCTGCGCGGTATTCGCCTTTCTCGCTGCGCCGGCGAGCCAGCGTGATGAGGCGGCAGAGGCTGGCGTAACCGGCCGGGTGTTCGACGAGTACGACCAGCACGAGTCCGTCGTCGAGGCGCAGCTCGCTACCCACGATCAGTGGCAGGTCGTGCTCGCGAGAGGCGTTGAAGGCCCGCACGATGCCGGCGAGCGAACATTCGTCGGTGATCGCCAGCGCCGCATAGCCGAGCTTCTTCGCGCGTTCGAACAGCTCGTGGGCCGAGGAGGCGCCGCGCTGGAAGCTGAAATCCGAGAGGCAGTGCAGTTCGGCATAGGCCAGGTGCGCGGCGGGGGGCGGCGCCGGAGCCGCGGGTGCGCTGGCCTGATCTGTGGTGCGCTGTGCCTTCTGCGCATCGCGCCGGCGCCGGCGTTCGGCCAGATCGATGGGCGTGTCGCTCATGCGAACCAGCCATGCAGCATCCAGCCGCTGTTTTCTCCCTGGGGCAGGAAGGCCCAGGCGCGCTGGCCGTTGGCGCAGCGCACGATGTAGTAGTCGCGGCGCGCATCGGCGCCGTCCCACCAGCCGCTTTCGATGCGCTCCGGACCGGCCAGGATCTGCGCGAGCGGTTGACGCAACGGAATCGGCTGGGGGAGCAGCCACAGCGGACGCGCGGCCGTCGGCACCTGCGCTGGCAGGGGGGGCACATCGGCGGTAGCGGCGCGGGTCGCGCGCGTTTTCTTTTGCTGGTCACCTGAACCCGTGGCCAGTGGCGTGAAGCGCCAGGCGCGTTCGGGACGATGGTCGGCCACGCAGGCCAGTCCCTGCAGCGCCTCGTCGCCGAGACGGCTGCGCAGCCGTTCGGTCAGCGCGGGCCAGTCGAGGCCTTCGCGGCGGACCGGTTCGAACAGGTCACGATGGCCGGGGCGGAACGGCGGCAGATCGTCGGCGACGAGTGCGATCGCGCTGACCTCGGCACCGATCGCGGCACGCTCGAGCCGGCCGCGACTGAATTCATACAGCGCGGGTGCCTCGCGCTGCACGCTGACGAGACCGACGGGCACGTGCGTGGCGGCGCCGTTTTCGTGTTCGAGGCGCAGCTCGAATCGCTGCACGCCGCTGTCGCGCACCTGCAGGTAGAGCGCGAGTTCGTGGACGAGGCGCCGCAGGGGAAACAGCAACGGCTGCCAGCTGTCGACGGATGCGTCGAGCTCGATGCGTCGCGAGAAACGGTCCGGCGGCTGATACAGCGTCAGCGTTTCCGTGCCTTGGCCGCGCAGCACGTCGAGATGCCGTACGCCGTCGGGGCCTATGCGCCGCGTCAGTTCCACGCGCGGCAATGCGAAAAGATCACGCAGGGTGCGAAAACCCATGCCCTGCAATTGGGCGACGGCGCGGGCGGGCAGGCCAGCGAGCGCAAGCGGCGCCTGGTTCAGCGCCGACAGCATGGCCGCGTGCTGGCGCAGCGCGATCTGTTCATAACTCAGGGCTAGCACACGCGCGGCGGCGGCTACCGGCGCCACGCCGAGACGATAGGTGCCGAATCCCAGGTCCTGCAGCTCTGCGTGCAGGCGTCGCTGCAAGGTCGGCCAGCCGTTGAACAGCGTGAGGCTCGCGCCGACTTCGAGCCAGAGCGTATCCGGCTCGCCGCGACTCACCTGGCCGCTGAACCGATAGGCCCAGGTGGCGAGCAGATGCAGCGCCTGTCGCTCGGCGTCGGGCTCGCGCTTGCGCGCGTCGAGGTCGGCGCAGAGGGCGCGGGCCGTCGCCAGCACTATGCCGGGCCGTACGCCGCGCGCCTGGGCCGCTTCGTTCGCGTGGACGACGAGCGGGCGCTGGCGGGGACCCTCGAACAATGCACAGGGCCGGGCTTCCGTCGCCTGTGTTCCAAAGACGGCGTTCAACGGCAGCGTCGGGAAATGGAAGCAGGCCCAGAGCACGGTATCAGCAGTGAAGAAAGCGTTCCGGTGGAGAGAACGAGCGATGTGGCGACGGTAGTGCGGTGCGAACGGACGGCTCCCTGCCGGGTGCCGCCGTGTGCTCCGGCACTGGGCATCGGTGATGAATCGCGGGTGGCTGTCGACGTTTTTTCTGTCGGTTGTCTTGCCGCCGGCATTTCGCCCCCTGAAGGGATGAGTTCGGTGCGACGGGTCCACAGGCACATCTTTTGTCTCGCCACGATCGACGACGGGAGCAATCCCATCCTCGCTACCCATCCGGCCCGTTGGGCGTTCAATGCCGTCAGAGTCGTTGGTTTTCGACGACGGCATTTCCCTCTTCAAGGGGAGGGTAGGGGGAGGGGATGGGGTTTGCTTGCATTCCTTCCACCGTCTCGCTGCCGGCCATTTGCGTCTCTTCAACAGCTGGCTGATACAAACCCTCCCCTTCAAGGGGAGGGCATGGGTGGGGATGGGTTCGCCCGCACCCTTTCCGCTACCTCGCTGCCGGTCATTTGCGTCTCCTCAACAGCTGGCTGATACAAACCCTCCCCTTCAAGGGGAGGGCATGGGTGGGGATGGGTTCGCCCGCACCCTTTCCGCTACCTCGCTGCCGGTCATTTGCGTCTCCTCAACAGCTGGCTG
>BTVG01000058.1:0-12164 GCA_045864815.1 Rhodanobacteraceae bacterium
GCCAAAGATCTCGTGTTCGAGTACATCGAAGTTGACTACAATCGAAACCGCCTTCACTCGACACTCGGCTACCTCAGCCCAGAGCAGTTCGAGCGAGCACACGCCGCTTAGATGGGTGTCCGAAATTCAGGGGCAAGATCACACGTCGAACGAATAGGCCAGCGCGTGATCGAGCATTGCATTGTCAGCGTGTACGACGCACTCCCGTAAGTGAACCTGACCCCGCTCCCGACAATTATGGAATCAACGAACACTTGCAAGCGTCGCCGCCTGTGGCGTCCGAATCGAGCATCGGAAAAATCCGACTCATCTGCAGGAAAACCACCGATGCCAAGCTGGAGGCGTTCCACCATGCTCGCGCGAAGGGCGCTGAGAGATCCGATGCACTGACGTCAGACCGAGCGGACATCCGTTCACCGATTGCGCCGCCGATTCCCGCAGGCAGCGCCGTCCGCCCGATAGCCGAATGGCAGCAAGCCGTCCTAGAGCGAGAGAAAATGACCGACTACTTCGAAATCGATTTTCTGGGCGTAGAAACCGCCAAGAGTGGCGACGCCATCACCCTCCGCTACTCTATCGGCGGGATCACGAGAATCCACGTGGTGGACGGTGGATATCTTGGAACCAGCGATCAAATCGTAGAACACCTGAAGACGTACTACGGCGCACCAACCTTCATCGACGCGGTCGTTTTGACGCATTCCGATCGGGATCACGCGAACGGGCTGAGGAAGATTTTGGAAACCTACGACATCGGCTGCCTTTATATGAACCGACCTTGGTTGTACGCCGAAGAGTTGCTTCCTCGTTTCGAAACCTACACCTCAGCTTCGGCCCTCTATCAGAAGCTAAGGGAGGTGTATGCGGCCGTGGTGGAGCTGGAGGACATCGCGTTGAGGCGCGGAATCCCGATCAGCGACGCGTTTCAAGGGGCGGCCATCGGATCGTTCACGGTGATGGCCCCGTCGAGGACTCGGTACCTCGATCTCATTGTCTCTTCCCAAAAGACCCCGGAAGCCGCGAAAGCCGAGGGTTCGGCACGATTCTCGCCGCTGCGGCACCTCGTGGAGGCAGCGAAGAACTTCATTGCAGCGGCCTGGGGCGAGGAACGTTTCCCGGCGGACGGCACAAGCTCCGAAAACGAGATGAGCCTCGTCCAATACCTCAACTTCGGCGGTGAGCCCATTCTCCTCACCGGAGACGCCGGCCGTGAAGCACTGACCGAGACCATCGCTTACGCGCCCATGGTCGGATTGAAGCTACCGGGCTTGAAGATGGTTCAGGTACCCCACCACGGCGGACGCCACAACGTGAGCAGCGAAATACTGGACGCGCTGCTCGGCCCCAAGCTCGACAGCATGCCCGCCAAAACCCTTTTCGCGGCGATCTGCAGTTCCGCGAAGGAAGACAAGGACCATCCTCGAAAAGTCGTCAAACGCGCCTTTCTCCACCGCGGCGCTCATTTCTCCGAGACAGAAGGCAAAACGGTCAATTGGTCCCGTGGGATCAACCGCGGCTGGACCAGCATCCCACAGGCCGACTATCCCACGGAGATGGAAGAGTGAGCGAGACGGGGCCATCCGATCTGAAGTCCATCAGAAAATTCTTCAAAGAGTTCACGGACCCTTACGAGCGGAAAGCGAGGCTGATCCCCGGCCTGTTGGCCGTTCTTCCGGTGCTAGTCGGCCTGCTCGTACTGTACGGCCCCCGGTATCCACTTCTGACGGGCCTGTCTTCTCTGTTGTGCGGCTGCGGCGCGCTCTACGTCCTGGCGAACGTTGCCCGAACGAGGGGCAAGGCTGCCGAAGAACGGCTGGTACGCCAATGGGGAGGCCTTCCTTCCATTCTGTGTTTGCGGCACCGAGATTCCCATCTCGATCGGATCACGAAAGAGCGCTACCACCAAATGGCTCGTTCGAAGCTCGGCATCATCATGCCCACAGTGGACGACGAAGCCCAAGATCCACAAGCGGCCGACGAAGCCTACCAGGCCGTGTGCCGCGAGCTGCGGCGACGGACGCGGTCGAACAGATCATTGCTTTTCAAAGAGAACATTTCCTACGGGTTCAACAGGAACATGCTCGGCGTAAAGCCCATCGGAATTTCAACATCGTTCGCCGGAATTGCCTTTGCGCTCCTTCTGTCCGGCGTGATCAACCTTGCTCCCTTGTCTTTCTCAGCGGATCGGCTGTTGAGCCCCGGACTTCCCGCCGCACTGACCTTTCTGATCTCCGCGCTGATGCTTTGCTTCTGGCTCTTCCATTTCACGGAATCGGCAGTCCGACGGGTTGGCTACGCCTACGCCGAGCGACTGCTGGAATGTCTTGATTCCTTGCCGGCTCGTCGAACAACCCAGGCTTGAAGTTGAAGCGAACAAATCCGCTGTCGCCCAGCAACTTACAACGGCCAACTCGAATCCCGGACGCGGAGTGCAGTGGACGAAGGTCGCGCCCTATTGCCCCAACCAGTACTTTTCTCGGTAGAACCCTGCCATGCCAATCGATCTGTTCGCCAACCTTGGACGTTCCGACTCCGAACTGCATCCGCAGTTCCTGAACCTCCGCGACAGCCCAGGCTACGCGCCCGCTCGCGACATTCTGAGAAGCTTGCAAGACGAAGTAGAAGACCCCGATGGAAATTTCGTTGAGCAGTTTCAAACCACGGGGTTCGATGCCAGAACGTTCGAACTCTTTCTGAACGCGCTGTTTCTCGCCGAAGGCTACACCGTTGATCGATCGCACCAGCGGCCGGATTTCATCCTGACCAAAGACAACCTCACGATTGCCGTCGAGGCCACTACAGCAAACCCGGCTACCGGGTCTGGAATCAAAGCGTACGATCCTGACGTCGAGAACCAGCCGCACGGTGAGCGGGAGGCATACTTACGCGACGCCGTACCAATTCGTCTCGGAAGTCCACTTTTCAGTAAACTGAAGAAAGAGTATTGGAAACTTCCGCAAGTTCTTGGCCGTCCATTTGTCCTTGCGATAGAGGACTTTCATGGACCAGGCTCGCTGGCGAGTTCGGCTAGCCCCCTCATGCGCTACCTATACGGCAGCGAGCAACACTGGTATCACGACGGCGATGGGCGCCTCCTCATATCGGAAGAACCGATCGATGAGCACCGGTTTGGTGCAAAGAGAATTCCCTCTGGGTTTTTTCAGCAGCCTGGAGCGGAAAACATTTCAGCGGTGTTATTTGCCAACACCGGAACCATTGCCACTTTCAATCGTATAGCGCATCAAACCTACCCTATATACCCCCTTCGCATGATCCGCATCGGCACCTGCTACAGGGAAGATCCAGACGCGGTGGTGCCGTTGGAGTTCGCATACGAAGTTGGTCGCGCCGAACACGGCCCGGAAACATGGAACGAAAGCACGGTACTCATGCACAACCCTGGCGCGCTGAACCCAATCCCCAGGAGATGGTTCGGGACCGCTACTGAACAATATGTCGCAGAAGATGGCAAGGTGATGACTACCCACTACCGTGCTTTCGCGCCGTTCGCGTCCCTGACGACAGTACTTCCCGGAACTACGCCGGATACCAAAGTCGTCGAGTTCTTGACCGAATTTAAAGCTAGGTTCGCGAAAGATCTCCTGAAGATGGACGCGGCGATGAGACAAAGGGCTCGGCGACCGGATTGAGGTTCACCTACGTTTTGTTTGGATCGCTCAAGGCCTGCGCGCCGAGCTCCGCCATTCGATGTAGAAGTAAACTGGAAACTGGCGGTGTCGTTACCTCCACCTCGCGCGCCGCTGCTCGAAAGAATTTCTGACCTTGTATCTACGAAATCACCCGGAGATGCTGGAGAGAGTCTCATCGCCCGGTCTCCTTCTGAGTGCCGTGCCAGAAGTTCGCCTTGCCAGTCGATTGCATGAATTCGAACTGTTGCCGGAGGAACACAGGGCGAAGTTTGTCAGGACGGTTAGCGACTACGCGGCCGATGGGAGCGACACCACCCCGCTCGACAGCAGGACCATTCGGAGTCTTTTCACGGCGCATGACTACGACAACCTCGTGCGGAGGGTGCGATTGGAACTTTTACCGAGACTCGACGAAGTTCGATTTGACCACCAGTTAATCCGGTCGTCGGACACACCTGCGGACGAGCATATGTATGAGTTTGTCTCCTCGCTTGCGACCCTGAAAAAGTGTTTCGCAGGTGATGCTGACGCCCTCAAAGCCATCGATCGTGAGACCGATCGCGTGAACGACTGGACCTCCAAGAATTCAAACGATGAACCAGAGCGAGAGCCGAGAAAGATCGGCAAGGTCAGCAAGCAACAAAACTCCAAGATGTCCCGCAGCATATTCGACGACATCGATGCCGACGATAGTCGCGCTGACGGATAGCGCGAAACGTTCTTCTGCTCTTGCTCATCTCAGGCTTCCCGCACGGGCAATCCGAGATGTACGACGAAAGCCGGAGCCAGACCGGAAGTGGTACTCGGCGTCGGCGCGACGTAGGCGATAACAGAGCGACATCCAACGCGCTCCCCCTGCCAGGGACGCAAGCCTATGAGGAACTGCTGCGATTCCCGACACGCAGTGCCCTTCCCTTCCGGCGCACCATCCGCCGCAAGGAACTGCGGCTGTTTGTTCCCCTAGCAGCCTGTTGAAATTCGGCGAGGTGTAACCGGCAACTCGTGCGGCCCGCGTATTTTCGCGAGGATCAGCCGCCCGACAGGCGCTTGTCCACCCATGAATCCGCCCAGTTTCTGACCTCCGGGCGCACCTTCCCCGCGAGGGCCGCCATCACGCGGCTCCCGCGGCGATCAGCTTGGGCATGCGGACAAGATTGCTCGCCGCCATGGCCAGCTGAAACAGCGCCTCGACCTTTGTCCGGCCGCGCTGCTTGACCTGACGCATGCCAGCAGCGGCCTTGAGCCAGCCGAAGTGCGTTTCGATCCAGGCGCGCGTCCGCAGGCTGATCGCATACCCAGCGTGGCGGGTGGTGCGGCCATCGATCGCGCTGCGCCGGTTCGACGTGTTCTGCGCGACGTGAGGCGTGACACCCGCGGCCCGGCAGCCGGCAACGAAGTCCGCGGTGTCGTATCCCTTGTCCGCGGCAAGCGTTCGTCGTCGCCGGCCGCGGAGCGATCCCAGCATCATCAGGGCCGCGTCGCGTTCACCATGGCCGCTGGCCGGCGTGACGCAGGCCGCGCGCACCAAGCCGCTGCGGTGTTCCATGAGCACATGGGCCTGGTAACTCAGCTGGGCGCCGGTATTGCCCTTGCGGTAAAGCCGGGCGTCCGGATCGCTGGTCGATGCATGCGTGTCGTTGCGCCGTTGCTGGCCCTTGAAGTCAGGCTGGGCATTGCGATGCCCACCGCCCGGCCTGTCCTGTGGACCACCGTCCTTGGGTCGGAAGCTCTTGTGCGACGCCCAGGCCTGCAGCAGCGTGCCGTCAACCGAGAAATGCTCGTCCGACATCAGGCCGCGCTTCTCCGCAAGCCGCACGACCTCGGCCAGGAACTCTCCTGCCACCTCGCTTCCATTCAAGCGATCCCGGTTCTTGGAGAACACCGAGTGATCCCATACCGGCTCATCGATGGCGACCCCGACGAACCAACGGAACAGCAGGTTGTAGTGGAGCTGCTCCATCAGCATCCGCTCGCTGCGGATCGAATAGAACAGCTGCAGCAGCTGCGCCCGCATCAACTTTTCTGGGGCTATGGAAGCGCGACCGGAATCGGCATACAGCGTGGCGAACAGACCGCTGAGGCGCCCGAGCGCCTCGTCAGCCAACTGCCGAATCGACCGCAGCGGATGACTCGCCGGCACAAAGTCAGCGAGCTTGGCCACGGTGAACAAGGATTCCTGCGTTACATCTGCACCACGCATCGCGCGCCCTCGCTATGCCTGCGGTCGGTATCGCAAACCGGAACCCGCAAAGCAAGCTCTGGCGCGGGTGAAAAGCAACAGGCTGCTAGCTAAAGCGAATTGGAGCGCCGCGAGGGGCCGCGCCGCTTCACGCAACTCTGCGTCGTATGGGACTTGGCCGAAGTGGAAGCCTGGATCGAGCAACGCAAGCAAGCACCTCGCGGTCTCGAGGCCCGATGTCGACCAACGAAACACCCGCCCTGTTCGGGCGGGTTCGAGAGAGGAATGAGACCGCGTAGCGGCCTTTCATGCGATCAGGCCACCGCGATCAATGCCGACACGACTACGTTCTTCGCCATCGGAACGCCGTCGGAGCTTTTTCGACCGACGAAGACTCGACAGGCGCCGTCCCTGTACAGCTTCGGACACAGGCGAGTTTCCCCCTTGACCAAGCATATCGATCGGTCCAGTGAGTCATACGCGTTCATTACGCGCCCTCCGGCGAATCTCATGCGGCCAGCCCCTCACAAATTCCGCACATAAATCGCCTTAGGACTCCCCGCAGGCCCCCGCTCCTCCAGTCCGAACACGCTTTCGAGCGACCGCAGCAGATCACTGAGCTTGCGATTGCCGTAAAGGCGCGGATCGAAATCGGGCTGCACCTTGGTCATGTAGCTGCCCACTGCGCCGAGGTTGGCCCAGCCGCGTTCGTCGGAGGATTCGTCGATGGCGCGGCGCAGCAGTTCGACGGGCGGCGCGAGGACGCTCGTTTCGGCTTGTGGCGGTGTGGCCGGTTCGCTCGCGGGTGGTTCGCTGGCCGGTGGCGCGCTGGCTTTCGCCGCGGCGGGAGCGGGTTTCTTCTTTTTCGGTGGAGTGGGCTTGGGAGCGGCGGGGGCTTGTGGCGTGGCCTGGGTCCGCAGCAGCTCGGTATAGATGAACTTGTCGCAGGCCTGGATGAAGGGATCGGGGGTTTTCTTTTCGCCGAATCCGTAGACGGTCTTGCCCTGCTCG
This sequence comes from Rhodanobacteraceae bacterium, assembly GCA_045864815.1. Taxonomy (GTDB): domain Bacteria; phylum Pseudomonadota; class Gammaproteobacteria; order Xanthomonadales; family Rhodanobacteraceae; genus Tahibacter. Next base: position 6,841 of record BTVG01000058.1, read on the forward strand.
CGCAGGCGCTGGGCCAGTCGCGTGAAGTCGGAGTCGCTGGATACCAGGCAGAAGCCGTCGAAGCGGGCCGTGTAGAGCAGGTCCATGGCGTCGATGATCAGCGCGCTGTCGGTGGCGTTCTTGCCGGTGGTGTAGGCGAATTGCTGTACCGGTGTGATCGAGTGGCGCAGCAGTGCCTGTTTCCATTGCGTGAGGCGGGTGGAGGTGAAGTCGCCGTAGATGCGTTTCACGCTCGCGGTGCCGTATTTGGCGATTTCCGCCAGCAGGGCGTCGACCACGGAGGGCTGTGCGTTGTCGGCGTCGATGAGGACGGCGAGCAGTCGTTGTTCTTCCATCGGATCGTTCCTCGAGCCGGTTGTTGCGGTGGTGCGGGCACAAGGCACGCGGTGGCGTTACGGCGGTGGCCGTTGTTACGCGTGGCGCAACGGCGGTGCCCTGCCCTTGCGCCGTCATGGCTGAGACTCAGCCGCCGACCAGCGGCATGCCGTACACGTACAGGCGGAAGCCGTCGAAGCCGAAGCTGGCGCGGATGCCGGTGCCGAGTTCGATCTCCAGCGCGACGCCGCTGCGGCCGCCGAAGCTGCCGTCGGCGTAGAACGCGGTCTGGCCGTTCCAGGCGAGCTGGCCGTTGCGGTGAAACGCCGATACGCCGTTCCAGGCCAGCTGCCCGTTGTCATGGAACGCGGTGCGGCCATTCCACGCGAGCTGGCCGTTGTCGTGGAACGCGGTGCGGCCGTTCCAGGCCAGCTGCCCGTTGCTGTGGTACGCGGCAGCGCCATTCCACAGCAGCGTGCCGCCGGGGTGGTAGCGGTTGGCCATGTCGGTGCTCTCGTGAGTGCTCAGTCCGGGCGGCGCAGGCACAGCGCCGTGTTGATACCGCCGAAGCCCATGCTCAGGGTCACGGCGTTGCGGATCGTGTGCGGTGTGCTCGCGTTGCGTACCCAGTTGAACGTAGGGTCGATCGGCGTGTCGAGATTGCGGCACGGATGCAGTGTGCCGGCCCGCATTTGCAGCACGGTGGCAGCGATCTCGATCGCCCCCGCGGCACAGAGTCCGTGGCCGATCACCGACTTGGTCGCATTGATGGCTGCCGATTCGAGACCGCATTCGCGCAGCGCGCGCAGTTCGGTCTCGTCACCGAGCGGCGAGCCGGTGCCGTGCGGATTGACGTAGTCGATGTCCTGCGGCGCACAGTGTGCCTCGGCCAGTGCCGCACGCACGGCCTGTGTCTCGCCCTCGAACGACGGATCGGGATTGCGGTTGCCGTCCAAGACGACGCCGCAGCCGGCCACTGTCGCGTAGGCTGCCACCGCGTCGCGCCGCGTTCCGTCGGCGCGTTCCAGCACCAGGGCCGCGCAGTTTTCGCCGTAAATGAAGCCATCGCGATCGCGGTCGAAGGGCCGGCACGCGGCGTCGGGCGCATCGGCGTAGCGGTCCGATCCCATCGCGCCGAGTGCGCGCAGTCCCTGGCATTCCCAGTACGACAGATCCATGAGCGGCCCCAGCGCGATGCAGACATCGACCTGACCGCTGCGGATGGCTTGCGCCGCCTGCACCACGGCGAGCTGCCCGCTGGCCGAGGCGCCGGCAATGCCGTAGGACGGGCCGCGGATACCGAATTGCGCCGTGCACAGGCCGACGAGGTCGGTGTCCATGAACATCAGGCCGTAGGTCGGGCGCAGGAAGCGTTCGCGGCCGGCGTACTGTTCCTGCAGCAGCACGAGTTCGCGCTGCTGGAAGTTGGAGCCGCCGACCACGAGACCGATGCGGCGCGGATCGACATCGCCGAGACGCGCCTCCTCCCAGGCCTCGTGCAGCGTGGCCAGGGCCACCTTGCCGGAATACGAAGCGCTTCTCACGAGCGACGGCGACAGCGTGCCGGGCAGCGCGAGGTCGTCGATTTCCGCACCGAGAAAGGCCGATTCTTTCTGCCGGCCGGGGCGTTGCATGACGCGGAACGCACTGTGTCCGTCCAGCAGGGCGGCCAGGAATGCGGCCTTGCCCTGACCGATTGCGGACGTCACGCCCACGCCGGTTATCACGATGTCATGCGTCATGCACGGTCCGTTTGCGGGAGAAGATCGACGCATCCACGGCTGGCGCGTCGGACGGCAGTTCCACGATCTGCGCGGGCGCCGCCTCCGACGCACTGGCATCGCGCAGGGGTTTCATGAAGGCGAGCTGGGTGAACGGGCCGGCGAGCAGGCAGTCCAGGGCGGCGATGCCCTCGGCCGGCTCGATCGAATCCACACCGAGCTGCGCCATGCGCTGCTGCGTGTCGGCGGTCGCGACGATGCCCACGCTGCCCCAATAGCCCCAGTTCATGACCTTGACCGGACACCGCCACGTGCGGGCGAGCTCGTGCGCGAAGGCGTCCTTGAAGGTGCAGCCGGCGGCGTAGTTCGCCTGCCCGCGTGCCCGCGCGAAGCTCTGGAACGAGGAGAAAAACAGCGCGAAATCCAGCGGCTCGCCGGCGAACACCGCGGCGAGGTGGATGCTCGCGTCCACCTTGGGCGCGAGGCCGGCGCGGAAGCGTTCCTCGTCCATGTTCGCGAGGCCCTTGTCGAGCAGCACGATGGCCGAGTGGACGATGCCGTGGACCTGCCCGAAGCGTGCCTTGATCTCGCGATGGGCGCGCTCGAGGTCGGCCCGCTGCGTCGCATCGGCCTGGATGTAGTGCGGTGCCGGGCCAAGCTGTGCGAGACGCGCGATCTTCTCGCGGATGTTCGCGTCGCCTTCGCGCCGTCCTACCCAGACCACCTGTGCCGCGTGTTCGCGGATCAGGTGTTCGCTGAGCACCTCGCCGAGCCCGCCGGCGCCGCCGACGATCACGTAGACACCGCCGTCGCGGTACGCGTAGCGGTGACTGTCGACGTCGCAGGGCAGCAGCTGCTGCCGCAGCCATTCGCCGTCGCGATACGCCCAGGCACTGCCCTGCCCGTCCACCGGCAGGCGCAGCAGCCGGTCGTACGGCCACGGTTCGTCGGCGGGGAGATCCAGCAGGCGCACCGTCCAGTGTTCGTATTCCTTGGCGAGCGAGCCGACCAGGCCATGCACGGCGGCGTGGGCCGCGTCGACCGGCTGTTGCGGATCGATACTGCAGCCCTGCGTGGTCACGACGCTGAAGGCGAACGGCCGGTCGCCGTAGCCGAGGGCCAGCAGTGCCTTCACGGTCCTGAAGCAGCCGAGCACGCTGGCCGCCTGGGCCTCGCCCTGCAGCGGCCGGCCCTCGTCCGCCGGTGCGACCCAGACCAGATGGTCCAGCGACGGCAGTGCGGCGATGCGCTGGCGGATCGTCTCGATGCCGGCCGCCGCATCGACGTCCAGCAGGTAGGCCCCCGGATACTGCGCCTGCAGTGCCTGGCGTATCGCGGCGGTGCCCGCGTCGCCCATCAGGCACAGGCCCGAGGCAGCCGCGTCCGGCGTGAAGGCCGGGCTCTCGGCGTCCCAGCACGGCGCGAGCAGTACACCGCTCGCAGCGCGATCCGACGACACCACCGGCGGCGTCGCAGCGGCGTCGCTGCCGGGCGTGTCGGTGCGCAGTTCGCGCGAGCGGATGCCGCGCAGCTGCACACAGATGCGGCCCGCCGTGTCGCAGATGTCGATGTTCATCGTGCGCAGTCCCGGCGTCGCCCGTTCGCCGTCCACGGCACGGATGTGCACGACGGCACGCTCGGGGCTGCGCTGGGTGACGATGGCTTCTTCCAGCGCGAACGGCACGACGGGGCCGCGCGGCACGGGCGACGACGCGGCGCGGTCGTCGGCCAGTTCCAGCGCCAGCGCCGCCTGCAGCGCGCCGTCGAGAATGCTCGGATGCAGCGCGTACTGCCGGTGTGTGGCGAGTGCGCAGTCGGGCAGCCGCACTTCCGCGAGCACGTAGGGCCCCAGCGCATCGGTGCCGACGTCGATGCGCGACAGACTGCGGTGAGCCGGGCCGTAGTCGATGCCGACACTGCTGTAGAGCGCATAGCAGTCCTCGACGGGAATGTTGCGGTGGCTTTCGGCACGCAGGCGGTCGAGGTTGATGCGGCGGTAGGTGCCCGGCATCGCGTCGTCGATGTTGGCCGCGAGGATCGCGCTGCCCTGCGCGTGTGTGCGCGACGCCGGGTCGTCGCCAACCGAGCCGGCGGGCGCCGCGGACACGATCTCGAAGTCGATTTCGCCCACGTCGTTCTCGGTCAGCGTGATGCTGATGGGCGTGGCTTCGCCGGCCGCAACCACGGGCCGCAGCCAGACCACGTTCCGCATCACCATGGCCGTGACCGTCTCATCGCGCTGGGTGCGGTCCGGATCGCCGGCGAAGCCCTGCAGGCCTGACGAGCGGCTCACGGCGGCGTGCACCATTTCGAGATAGGCGACGCCGGGCAGCAGCCGGCGGCCCTGCACGCGATGGTCGGCGAACTGCATTTCCGCGCCGGTGAACACGGAGCTGTAGCGCTGCTGCCAGAAGTCCGAGGTGTTCTCGTGCACCAGTGGATGCAGCGTCGCGCGGTGGCCGGCGCCGTTCCTGGGTAGCGCCGCGGCCGGCGCGGCTGCGGTGTCGACCCAGTAGGCGGTGCTGGCGAACGGATACGTCGGCAGCGACAGCCGCGCGTGCGGCTGGGTCGCGAACAGGGCCGTGTAGTCGAGCGCGTAGCCCTGCACGTAGAGCTCCGCGACCGCCGCGAGGCGTTCCAGGTGCTCGGATTCCGGCAGCGGGCCAGCGCAGTCCGCGAGGCACTGCTGGGCGTAGCGCTTGAGCCCGGCCTGGCCGCCGTCGTCGAGTTCCGCACTCTTGGCCACGTAGGTCTGCGGCGCCTTGCCGTGGGTGAGCCAGGTCTGCAGGCGTGCGGTGAGTTCGCCGGCGGAGCGGACCACGACGGCGAGGCGGTGCTCGAAGTGCTTGCGCCCCACGAGCAGGGTGAAGCTGACGTTGCCGAGATCCAGATCGGGATGCCGGGTGAGGTGCTCGATGAGCTGCTGGGCCTGTTGCCGCAGCTGGGCGGTGCTGCGGGCGGACAGCACGATGAGCTGGCCCGGCCGCGGTGCCGTGCGGCGTTCGTGGGGCGGGGCTTCCTCGATGACCACGTGGGCGTTGGTGCCGCTGAGGCCAAACGCGCTGACCGCGGCCCGGCGCGGGCGGCCCGGTGCGGTTTCCCAGGGCCGGGCCTGGGTCGGCACGTAGAACGGGCTGCCGGCGAAGGCGATGTGGCGGTTGGTCTGGGCGTAGTTCACCGACGGGGCGATCTGGCGGTGCTCCAGGCACAGCAGCACCTTGAGCACGCCGGCCACACCCGAAGCAGCCGTGGTATGCCCGAAGTTGGTCTTGATCGAGCCGATCGCGC
>BTVG01000059.1:0-11958 GCA_045864815.1 Rhodanobacteraceae bacterium
GGGCCCAATACCGAGCTATCGGGCCGCGTATGCGCCGCATAGGGGGCCGACGCTCACTCTGCCGGAATCCCGACGCGTCCCGAGAATGACCGGAACGTGTTTTCTGGGGAACCGGGGAGACAAGTCCGACAGGCTGCTAGCGCATCCGCTTCGCCCTTCGCGAGGCGCCGGGTGGGCGCGCTATCCGAGACGACGACCGCGGCGAAAGCCGGTGTTTCGTCGTCGCCCGCCATGCTGCTCGAACACGGCATCGACATCATCACGCTGCTTGAGCTCAGCGAGCAGGAATAACGCGGCAAGCAGCGCATCGCCGAACAACACATCGCCGGATTGCAGGTGGTCGAGCAGCGTGCGCGGCGGAGCTTGGCTCGCACCGTCAAGGGGGTGGTCTTACCCGAGTGTCTTCCGGTGCCATTTCTCAGTCTATGGACCCATATCCATCCGCCCATGGACTCATGTGGAAATGTGATGTATATCCTGCGGCGGTCTGAGTTCTGCGGGGGGCTCGGACCACCTGCACAGGTGGCGCATGGGCCGGCACGCGATCGGGGGATCGCTGAGCCACGCTCAGGCGCAAGGCCGTGCAACCGGCGCGCTGTTCGACAGGCGCGTATGTCAGTGCTCGCGGGGAGCGGGAATACCAATTGTCTACGCAAAGCACCGAACCAGGCTCGTTGCCGGCAGGGGCGTCGCGCGCTCGCGCGATGCATTCGAAAACGAATGGAGGGTGGAAGATGCAAGAGACCAGTACCGGCAGTGCTTCGCCACGTGCCGTCGCAGGCAAGGTGGGCAGCACGACTCATGGAAAGACACATGCCGCTGTTCGCTGTGTTGCTGGCGTGAGTGCTGGACGCCCCACGGCAACATCCACCTAGCCGTCACCCGCAAGCGCGGCGTACGACAGACGAGGTTCGTGACCGGCTGTGACGGTGGCGACATGCCCCGGCGCCGCTGATTGCGCCGACGGGTGTGGGCGTCAGCCGGGACAGTCCGGCGATGTCGCCGCCCCTCCATTAGTGGCCTCTACCGACTGATCAGCAGTGCCAGCGTGGTGTTGACGGCGTCATTCAGGCTGTAGCCGAAAGCGCGCAGCTCGCTTTCGGCGCGCGTGCTCCGCCGCCGCATGCGGACGAAGACGCCCGCGCTCGCTGTTGCCGGCGCGCAGTCAGCCGTATCCGCGAGACCGGCGGAATAAGATTCACATCAATTATTCTGTATATGCTCTTTGTGTATTTTACTATTTCTTGCTCTTTTTATTAAACGCTCATCGCGCACTCATTGAGGCACTGCGCTGATACGGGCTGGGGACTTCTGTGGCGGTAACGGTGTCGTCGACACGGGGTCGAGCCGACACCGGGCGGCAGCGCGCATCAGAGCGCGTCTGTCGGCCGCAGCAGCAGAAGGAGTGTGGAAAAGCCGATCTACCTGCGCTGACGGTCGCGCGTCGACGTCAACGCAGGCATCGACGCCGGCAGTACCAACAATTGGCGCTTGCGTTTCCGAGGATCTACGAGAGCTCTACGGGCACCGAACATACGGGATGCGGCGCGCACCGTTCGCTGCATTCCATGCTTGGCTGGATGGCGGGCATCAGGGGACGTTCGCACATCTGCTTCGACGGGCCAGTCCATACGGAAGGCCCGTTTCAACCGACGCGACCCGCTGGTCGCACTGCAGTATTTCCGGGAGAGGGAAATGTTTACTCTGTATACCTTCATAAAACGAATTGCCATGGCCGCGCCCATGGCCCTGGCGGCACTGGGCGTGGTGCATGCCGGCGACGGCGACGTCGTGCCGGTACAGGTAAGCCAGACGCGCGGCGTCGATGCGAAGGTGGATTACGCGAAGCTGGCCCAGCACGGCCCCTGGGACGACCGCAACTACGCACTGACAGCGGCCGATGTGGCACTGCTCGGTCCGGACGACACGAATCTGTCTGAGCCGATTCCGGCGTTCTTTCGCGTGCTGCTGCGCAAGGAAATGGCGAAGGACAGCGCCACCGCCGCCCGTGGGACGTCGTTCCTCTATCCGCGCAGCGGCCTCAACCGCTACCTGCAGGCTTACGGTGGCTACCAGATCAACGGCGTTACCTACACCGCCATCCGCAGCATCGGTGAAGGGCGCTACGAAATCCTGACCGGCGACACGGATGCCGAATCCCGCGCCCAGGAATTGCCGAACTTCGTCGGCGGTGAGAAGCGCGTCAGCACGCCGGCCGGCATGTCCGAGACGGCGATTGCCATCCATCCCACGGACACGCGCTTCGTCATCGCCGGCAGCAACGGCGCCGGCGGCGGTCAGCGCATGTGGCGTTCCGGTGACGGCGGCCTGACCTGGCAGAGCTCCGGCTCGCTGCCGGAAACCTGCTGCGATCCGACCGTGGGCTGGTCTCCGGACGGCAACGTCGCGTACACCGCCTCGCTCGCGTTCAGCGGAACCGCAGGCTGCGTCCGTGTCTACCGCTCGACCGACAAAGGTGCGACCTGGAGCGCTCCGGTCGGCCTGACGACGGCCAGCTGCGACAAGGAATACCTGCATGTCGACATGCACGCCACGTCGCCGCGCAAGGGCAACATCTACGTATCCTGGCACGAGAGCAATACGCAGTACTTCTCGCGCTCAACGGACGGCGCGGTGACGTTTTCCGCCAAGAAGTCGCTGGATACCGCCAACCGCGGCATTGGCAGCGACATCACCACCGACACGGCCGGAAATGTGTACTTCTTCTACCCGACGACCAGCGGCACCAACCGCAAGACGGTGCGCCTGATCAAATCCACCGACGGTGGCACCACCTTTGGCACGCCGATCAGCGTACATGTCAACAATGCCGAGTATGATTTCCCGATCCCGGCGATGGAATCGCGCCGCGCGTTCATCTACGTGGCCGCCGACAGCGACCGCACCAGCGGTACGTTCAAGGACTCCATCTATGCGGCCTGGACCGACACCAATGGTGGCGACAGCGAAACCGCCAGCGCAAACCACGCCATCATCAAGGTCGGCCGTTCGCGCGATGGCGGCGCCACCTGGACTGTCAACTCGCCGCACCCAACCAGCGATTCCGCCACCGTCGACCGCTTCCATCCGTGGATTTCGGTGGACAACGCCGGCCGCGTGCATGTGATCTATTACGACACCCGGCACAGCGTCAACCGCACCGGCACCGACATCTATCATTCGGTTTCCTCCGACGGCGGCGTGACCTGGAGTACGCCGGCGCGCAAGACCACGGTCACCTCCAAGAACATCAGCGAGGCCAACGAGTGGGGCGACTACAACGGTCTGGATTCGATCGGCAATGACATCATTGCCATCTACACCGACAACCGTAACGAAAGCGGCGGTACCGCCGAGTCGGTCGACGCGTATTCGATCGGGTTCGAGACGAGCACTGGCGGTGGTGGCGGCAACGTCGCACCGACCGCGAACTTCTCGTTCACGACCAGTGGCCTGACGGCGAACTTCACCGATTCCTCGACTGACAGCGACGGCACCATCGCATCGCGCAGCTGGAACTTCGGCGACGGCACGACCTCGACCGCGACCAATCCGAGCAAGACCTACACCGCAGCCGGTACCTATACCGTCACGCTGACGGTCACCGACAACGCCGGTGCCACCAACACCAAGACCAGCTCGGTCACGGTTTCCAGCGGCGGCGGCGTGCAGACCTACACCAACCCGACGGACTTCGCCATCACCGACAACAGCACGGTGAACAGCCCGATCGTCGTGTCGGGCCGTACCGGCAATGCCCCGGCCAACGCCTCGGTCAGCGTCACGATCCTCCACACCTGGCAGGGTGACCTGAAGGTCGATCTCGTGGCACCGGACGGCACGCTGTACAACATCCACAACCGCACCGGCGGCAGCGCGGACAACGTCATCAAGACGGTCACGCTGAACCTGTCCAGCGAACTGCTCAACGGCACCTGGAACCTGCGCGTCAACGACAACGCAGCCGGCGATGTCGGCCGGATCGACAGCTGGAGCGTCACGTTCTAGTCGGGGTTCAGGCGATTAGCCTGAAGCGAAGCATCAGCAACGTGCAATGGACGAAGGCGGGCTCCGCGGAGCCCGCCTTTTACTTTCGCGTGCCCGGCAGGTCGCACCTGCCTGGAAGTGGAAGTCCTCCGCTCGCCCGGCACGGGTAGACGTTCCGCGGACGGCAAAGGCGCTGCGCGTGAGTGGGCGTCTGGAGGAAGCTGGATGCAAAACGCAGGCCCCGACGAACAGGAAGCGGATACGGGGCGACGCGTTGGGATGAGGCTGCCCAAAACGACCAAAGTCCACTACTTGCACCGTCGTAATGGGGGGCAGGCTCACTTCCCGGCAGGCGCCGCACCTCACTGCAGCCGAAAGTGATTCACTTTTTCGCTCTGCTGCAGTGCGGGAAAACTTTCGTCAAGTACCGAAGTGAACCTGACTCCGTTTCCCGGTAGCGCGTACTCGCGCCAGCGAGCGCACGATCGAGGTCGAGGCAGTCCGCAACTTCCCGATCGTATGGTCGCCCTCGGCGACCACACGCTACGTCGCTACGCGGACCTCGCACCGCTCACTATGGCTGCCGGAACAAATTCCGCCGCGGCAATCCGACGCTCCAGGTCGTATTGCACATGAAATGAGGACATCCACTGTCACTTTGGACTATGGGCGCCCTCATTCGCTGCGCATTGCGGCGATCTCATTCTTCGATCTCAAGATGGCGGCCGGCCACCGGCCTCCCCCGAGTTCGCAGCAGCGATTGACTTGCTAGCTCAACGCATCCATCGCGCCGATGACCTCGCCTACCGCCACCGCTACGTCGACCATCGTGTCGGCGGATGGATCGTCATGCGACATCGCATCCAGAGCGCGATTGACGATATCGGTGACCGACGCGACATCGGCGTCACTGATGGCCTGCCACTCGCTGGGGCCAAACGCAACGGTCTGCAGCGCCAACGTCAGGCGCGTCATCAGCGAGGCGGCGATCTTCGCCACTACGAGATCGTGAGACATCGTCAACGCCCTCAACCGATCAATCAAGTTGCCAAGGGCGGAATGTAGTGCGTTGATACGTTCTGCGCTTGCCATGAATGCACCTCAGATTAGTGAGTAGATCGTTTTCAGGCGGGAAATCAGACGGCCGAACTGCTTGAGATTGATACGGGCAATCTCGGCGCGCTCTTCTTCCGAGAAGTTGCCGGAAGCGATGCGTGCCAGCTCGGTCTGCGCATCGCACACCGCATTCAACACGTCGGCTATCGGCGTTTCGGATTTCACGAAGCTGGCGCGGCTGTCGGCGTCGGCGATGGCTCGCATCCACCAGTCTCGTTCGATCTCTGACAGCGCGGCCGACTTCGTTGCATAGCGCGCGCGCAGCGAGGCTGCGTCGGTTTCGGTCAACGCGCGAAGATAGACTTTCTGCAGGAAATTCGCGGCGATGCCGATGTCTTTCAGATTCTGGCGGAACTGTTCACCGTCGCGCGCGATACGTTCTCGAATCTTCCTGGCATCGTCGGCCACGTTGCTCCATTCGACCAGCAGGCTTGCGAGCGAGGCGTAGGCCTTGACGCTGTCGTCCTCTTCGAACGTGATGGTGCCGGCGCCCACGATGGCGTTCGCGCGTGCCGTCACGGACTTGAGGTCGTCGATGGCTTGCTTGACGTGAGCAACGGCGGGCTTCTCCTGATCCAGTGACAGCTTCGACAGCGCGTTGACGAATTCGAGCGCCGTCGCAGCAAGATCGACTGTTGCCTGATAGGCACGAGCCGCGTCGCTTTCTTTGCGTGTCGGAAACTGGGCAGTCGTCCAGAGTTCGTCGGCGCAGGCCGATGGCAAACGCTTGACGACATCCGGGCTAAAACACGTGTCCGAGGCGCGCGCCATCGACTGCGCCTGCAGACAGCTCTTGTCCGTCGGCGCGCATCGGAAACAGTCTTTTCCGGTGCGGCATTGCTGGATGGTCAGCACGGCATCCCGGCAGAGGGAATTGGGCACCATCGCCTTGAGGTTTTCTCCCTCGAACAGGAATTTCGTATCGGCAACGATGATCTTGCCGTCGACGGGCTCGCAGTTCGGGTCCAGCGTCATCATGGTCCGCTGAACATTGGCCTCGGCCGTCTTGATGCGTTGTGGCATCGCTGTGACGAGGTTGATGGCTTCGCCGGCTGCCTTGCTGAACTCGGCGGTCTGCTGCTTGATGAAATAGTTGCTGCCGCAAGCAGTCAGCAGCATTGCAGCAACAAGCAGCACCAGACGGCGCCGGATGACGATGTTCATGGGGTCCTCCTTCGATGTTGCAGGAGAGTGAAGGCGACGGGCGATTTCTCTCACCAGCGTGAGGTCATCGAACCGAAACTGGACGAATCGTCAGGGATCTCGCCCTACCATGCACCGGACGAGGACCTCCATTCGCGGGTAACACCACGCCGACTCTCGCATCGCATACATCGCGCCGGCAGGCGCGCGCGTGTGACCTCGGGAAGCCTGACCCGCCGGCGATCGCCGGCAGCGCACGGTAACTAGCCCAGATTCAGGCAACGGCCCATCGAACGGCAATCGGGTCAAAGGAGGTTCATGCGAACCAGCGTCCGCGCGCCCTGTTCCGGTTGGGTCAGAATGAAATCCAGTGCGCCGTTGCCATCGATGTCCGATACGATCGACTGGCCGACCAGTCGTTTCAAGATTGACGCCTTGTCCATCTTCCGCGGATCGCCCAGATAGGCTTCGAGCGTACTTCCGGAAATGACGACTTCACCATGCGCCCGAACCTCGCAACCGTGCGGAGTCAGCTTCACGCGCGTGAGCTGCATTCGGGGAAATTCGGCGCCATCTTTTCCGGAACGCGGCGTCGATAACCGGCGAAATACGACCGTATCGCGCTCGCTGCCGAAGAACACGGGAGGAATGTCGAGCCAATCGCCGCCAAGATCTGCGCAACGGCCGATGCGCAGGTCGCGTTCACCGCGGTGACGGCGCACCTCCATCGCAGCCACCCCGGACGAATATCGGCGGAACGACAGGAGTTCGGCCATCTCGCCGCCCCGTAGGATGAAGGGCTCGTCATCCTCGCGCCACTCGCGGAAGACGGTGATCCGCGGCTCGATCGACACCGCGTCGGTCGGCGGTGACAGCGCGACGCGAAACAACGTCATGTCAGCCGCCGGGGAACGATCGGCCGTTTCGTCCCGCCGCGTGAAATAGAGCGCTTCGCCACGGTCCGCATCGCCCGCCAGCCAGGGACTCAGCGCGAGGCTCCTGTACCGGTCCTTATGCCGCAGCGAATCGAAGTAGCTGGAGCGGACAGGCCACATGCGCATTGGTGCCGCCGGAGGCGTCAACGCGACGAGACAGAGCTCGCTCTTCTGTCCCCCGGATTGCTGACAACTGTGCGTCGTCAGGCCGACCAGCGTACCCAACGCCGATGCAGCGCGCAGCGGAAACAAGGTCGATGCTTCCGGATCGCACGCACCGCTCTCGCATTGTTCGAGGGTCTGATGCAGGACATCCGCCCACTCCGCCTCGGTTGCCGTCAACGGATCGAGCATTCGCGCGCTGCCCCCGGTAGTGTTCCGGCTCGCCCGGCGCCACCAGAAGAACGCATCACCCACGACCTGTGGTGGCGCCATGAGGTGCCGTGTGCTGCCGCGAATCTCGCGCGCGTGCAGCGCGACGACGGCCCCATCAGGCCGGACGCCATACACCCGGACCGATACACCCGATGCGCGGATCACGAAGTAGTACAGCCCGGTACGAAGAAGACTTGATTCCGCAGGCGCAGGAACTGGTGCAAGTCGGGCGACCACATAGTCCGTCCTGGGATGCGGCACGAGTTCATACTCAAAGTATGTGCTGACGCGCGCAGGGTCCGGATAGCCGCAGTCCGGACCCGATCCGCACGACAGCTGCGACGCGGCCGGCCGGAACGAGCCGGCTCCGCCCAGTCGCACGCCCAGCAGAACCTTTCGGGCCTGGGTTTGGCAGAACGACTGGCGGTCCTCGGTATAAACGAATTTACACAGCCGGAAGGCGTCTTCCTGCAGGTGCCGATCGCAATCGAGCTGCGTATAGCCGTACGTCGCTGCGCCATGGCGATAGCAGAAGTCGTGCGCGATGCAGGCCTGACGGAACTGTATCGCTACCGGCTGGAAATCGAACGCGGGCGCGAGCAACCGGGGAATCGAACAACTGAGTCCCTCCCCTCGTCCGCCGAGGACGAGCTGTCCGTCCGAGGCAGGAGCGATTGCGACCGTCGCCGTGGGCATCTCGCGGACGTTATCCGAATTGACGTTGGCGTAGATCGCGTCGGTGATCGCATCCACCGATGCAATAGCCAGCATATAGACCAGAAGGCTGGTCAGCGCGAAGGCTATCGCCGCGCGGCACAAGAACCTCCATGCCGGTAGAGGCTCAGCCGACTCATCGCTCATGTGGGGCTCCACAGCAGACAGTTTGCGGGGGTCTGCGAGGGTTGTGACTGCGACACTCCATTTCTCTCACTTCACCGATGTGGCGCTATCACCGGACGGCCGAATCGAAACCGGCGAGCTGAGATAAGACGGACTCTCAGCACACCTATCACGCTGTGCGGGCTGCATGTGCGCCCGGGTCGGATCAACTGGCCTTTACGGGCCGCCCGCAGGAAAGCCAATGCCATGAGCAACGAAAGCAACTTCCTCGCGAAAATCTCGCCCACGCTGTGGCAAGCGATGCTGGTCGCGCTGCTTTTTGCCGCCATATTCTTCGTCGGCGTTCCATCCGTTTCCACGTTTGCAAAGAACCAGGCCGATGCCTGGCTGGCCCCCGAACTGGCGCTGCTGGGCGAAAAGCGGGAAACGACGTCTGCTCCCGATGAGCCGGGCGATAAGGCCGCGCAAGAATTGAACGAACCGCCCTCCGTCAACGATCCGCTTGCCACCAGCAACCTGCCCGACGTGATCGCCAAACGCCTCGATGTGCAGGCGGCGGAGGCGCGGCGCGGCGCGCTGACTCACTTGAAAATCGCCGTGTTCTTTTCGGTTCGGTACTACGCGGCGCTGACCGTGGCGGCCTATCTGGCGCTGCTGGCGGCCATCTGCTTCGCCTTCATCAGCCGTGACGGGTGGGCTCAATCCAGTCCTTATCTCGTGACCAGCTTCATCGTGCTGTCGATGTGCACGACCTACTTCGCCGCCCTGCCTTCCCTCTATCAGCTGCAGCAGAACGTCGACAGCAACAAGCGCCTCTATGCGGAATTCAAGAAGATCCTGTCGGACATTCATACGTACGCGGTGGCGTGGTCGACCGAATCGAAGCTTCCATCCAACGAAGCGTTCGTCCTCGCCATCGACAAGGAACTCGCTGCGTTGCGCAGCCTCCCGCTGACGTTCAATACGGGCGCGCTGAAAGACTTGCAGAAGAGTCTGCAGGAAATCGTGGTCGATCCGTCGAGCGCTAGCGGACAACCCGGAAGCGGCGACAAACGACGAAAAGACGCCAATGCCGCGCAGGTAACCAAGCAGTAGCCGAGTCCGCCCACAGCGGTGCCGAATGCTCAGCCTTGCCGGCGAACCGGCGCCCTCCGGCCGCGTCACCCGACGAAGCACGGCAACGCGAGGACGCTTGAGCGGATGATCGCGAGGTCGCCCCCGGCGACCACACACCACATCGCTACGCGACCATCACACCGCTCACTGCGGCTGCCGGAGCCGACACGTCGTCGATCCAGCGCTGGAACGCATCGAGCACCGGTCGCGCTTCGCGTTGCCGCTGCGCGAGCCGCTCGGGCGGATCCAGGCCGTTGACCTGCGCTTCGATCCGGTACAGCTCGGCGATGTGGCGCAGCGCCGGCTCGGCATGCGCGCTGGCTTTGGCGGCATGCAGTTCGAAGAACAGGCGGCGGATATGCGCCCAGCAGCCCACTTCGGTGACGCCTTGGGCAAACAGGGCTTTGTAGCCGGCGTAGTCGTCCACGACGAGATGGCCGCGGAAACTGCCGAGGAAGCGCTTGGCATGCTCGCCGCTGCGACTGACGCAGAAGTCGAAGATCGTGATCGGCGGACCGTCCGTGGCGCAGTACGCGAACAGGTCTCAACGGCAACTCAAATTTGACCCACCGGGGGTGTGGCAGAAAACTTGGACTGGTTATGCAGCGATCCCCAGGTTCGCACGGTGCTCGGTGGGACTGCGGAAGCCTAGTGAACCCTTGATCCGTACATCGTTATACCAGCGGAATCAGCGCAACGCCGGCTGCACCGGTCCAGTCGGCCAGGGTCGAGCGGGCCAGCTCCACGCCGCTGCGCTGGTAGATCTGCTGCTGGCGATACAGCGGCAAGTGATCGGCGTATTTGCCGATCAGCACGTGGGCGAGCAGACCCGGCGCCGGCCGGCCGCGTTCGATCACGCTCGCCTCGCTCGGGGCGGCCGTCACTGTCTCGCACGCACGGCAGGCGTACTTCGGATAGATGTGGCGGCGCACGAAGAACTCGGCCGGCTTGCAGTCCAGCTGCTCGGTCACGTCTTCGCCCATCGGCGTGAGCGCACTGCCGCACTGCGTGCACGCGCAGGAAACCGGATCGTGGCGAACCTCTACCCGCGGCAGATGTTCGGGCAACGGCAGGCGCTTGGGCTGACGACGCGGTGCGGAAGGCTCCGCCTTGAGCGCTTCCAGTTCCGTCTGCATCGCGACGATGTCTTCTTCCAGCGCTTCCTCGAACAGTTGACGCTGAGCCGGATCGAGCTGTTCGGAACGGCGACCGTACATCGCACGGTTCATCGCCGCCAACTGCGCTTCGAGCACCTTGATGCGCGCGGCCCGATACGCACCGACCGCGGCCATCTCGGCGATCTGCGCATCGCGCTGTTCAATGACGGCATCGCGGTCGGCCAACGCCGCAAGCGCTTTGCGCAGTTGCGCTTGCAGATCGTCATTGGCCGCATCAACAGACATGCGTCGATCGTAAAGTTATACCAGCCCGCCGACCAGAGGCTTGGCGCACAATCGATGCCAGTCCACACCGGTGCATAACCACGCAAACGCTTGAGCGTCGATCTCGCAGACACGATCGCTGCTGCGCGGCCAGACGAAGCGACCTTCGCGCAAGCGCCGAACGCACATCCACACGCCACTGCCGTCGGCAAAGATCACCTTGATCCGCGTGCCGCTGCGGTTGCGGAACACGTAGGCACCACCGGCCAGCGCATCGTGACCGAACTGCGTCGCTACCGCCGTCAGCAAACCGTCCATGCCTCGACGCAGATCGATCGGCTCCACCGCGATCCACCACGACGTCGGACTCAGCATGCGGCCGTCTCGCGCATCAGCGCAGCGAGCCAACGCGGATCCGTTCCGACCGGAACGACAATGCGCCAGGCGTCATGCCGCAACTCGATCGTCGCCGCCGACACTTCGCCGACGACGCGAATCGGAACCAGAGCTTGCGCGGGGGCATTCGGCTTGCGCTTGAGCCGATGGCTCCAGTGCGCCAGCGTCAGCGCGTTGACGCCGTACTTGACGCCATACTGCTTCTGCGTCAAACTGCTCGATCGCCAGGCTTCAACGTGACGCCGCCAGAATGCTTCGGTCTTCGATGGCTGCATGCCAGACGCTCCGAGGGTGGGAGCGGCAAGCATTGTTCCGACGGTCAGAACGGGGAATGTGGCGGGGCCGGACGCTTACGACTTAATCCCGATAACTGCAACAGTTTTGCAGTCACCGCAGGGAAGGCGGCCGGATAGTTTCATTCCGCAGCAACAATCGGGCGACAACTAGGGAAGGTCTGAACAACCTCAAAGAACTTCACGCCCGAAGGCGTTTTTGAGATCGAGGCGGAGTTTTGGGCGCTCCAAAATCAGAAAATTCCGAAAACCGGCCATTATTCTGGCCGTTTCTTCATCAACACCCGATCTGCGGACGCAACTCCCCCGTCATAGTCAGCAACCGCTTTCTTGCCATCCACAGATTCGATAGCGCAAACAGAGTCACCACCTGCG
>BTVG01000060.1:0-11818 GCA_045864815.1 Rhodanobacteraceae bacterium
TCGCCGGCTCTTCCTTCCTCAGCAACGCCAGCACCACCTCAACGCGCTTCTCCGCCGGCATCTCGCTCTTGCGTCCCATGTCTTGCTCCTCGATCGTTGTCTAACATTCCATCGGGTCCAAGGACCTGGGGGCAAGACAGTTGGCGTCGTGCTGGCGACCGGCGCAATCCCGAGAATTCGTGGCTCGCTGCTCGGCGAGGCCGTGCCGCTGATTGGCATAGTGATGATTCTTTCATCACTGTTTCTGGTGGGCAGCGATAGTGTTTTTCCCGGATGGATCGCGTTGATTCCCTGCCTGGGGGCGGCGCTCGTCATCCACTCCGATGGGCAGTCCTGGATTGCGCGACACATTCTGGCTTCTCGGCCGATGGTGTTCATCGGTCTGTTGTCCTACTCGCTCTACCTGTGGCACTTCCCGGTTTTCGCCGCGATCCGCACAGTTACCGCAAATCTGCATCTGGAGACGGCTGTTGCCGTCGCGGCCGTTGCAGCGACGTTCCTGCTCGCCTGGCTCTCCTGGCGTCACGTCGAAATGCCATTCCGCAACCATCGGAGAATGGCTGCGGGGCGAATGTTTCTCTTGCTCGGTGCCGGCTTCGCGTCGGTTGCCTTGATCGCAGGTGTCTCAATAGCGATGAGCGGATTTCCAGCCCGCTTGCCACAGGCCGCCCAGGCAGCATTGATGGCAGCGGGTGACATCGACCCCATGCGGACCCGTTGCCTCGGCGTGCATGACCAGGCGGCATGCCGCTTTGGATCTTCATCGGCGGAAATCACCTACGCACTGATTGGTGACAGTCACGCAGCAGCGATTCGTCCTGCGATCGAGGCCTCCAGCATCATGGGGGGTGAAACCGGAACGCTTTTCTGGGCCGGTGCTTGCCCTCTCCTGGACGGCGCAGAACTCAGGGGGCACCCGGAACGAGCGAACTGCAATCAGTTCAAACGGGCGGTATGGGCCGAAATAGAATCTCACCCGGCTATACGAACGGTCGTTCTGGCCGGTCGCTGGCCGTTCCAGATGAGCGGGAGTCTGCCCGAGAGTGGTGGGTCGTATCGAGTCTTCCTGGTGGACCAAGAAACCGTCACACCGTCGATCGAGGAAAGTGCCAGGGTGTTCCGCCGATCGATGATGCGCACGCTTGATCGGCTTTCCTCGAGGGGGATAAGAGTGATTGTCATCGGGTCGACGCCTGAGCCCGGTTTTGATGTGCCGCATACGGTGGCCATGGCGCGATACGTGGGAATCAACGAACCACCAGGGATCGCCAGGCGCTCAGTAGAACAGCGGGCAGCTCTCGCTGACTCGATACTGGCTGGTATCGTCGATGGGCGACATGACGTCGCGTTGATTTCGATCTGGGAAAAATTCTGCGACAGTCAGTGGTGCAGAATCGAGCATGCGGGGATTCCGATCTATTCGGATGACGATCACCTCTCATTCAACGGTGCTCTCGATTTCGCAGCGCATGCAATCGCCGCGGGGAATTAGTTCCGCGTTCGACGTTCGTGGGTGATCGTCGAGAATCCGCAATTGCGCAGAATCCCTGCTGAAAAGCAGTGGCCGTGCGCGCCGGCTGGTCCGGGGGCGATGCGCGCTGCTCCCGCGTGTCGACCCGACGTCGCGTCGGCTGCGCCTTCGCCGCCAGGCAGTCCGAGGCGCGCATCAGGGTTGCGTCTCGACGACCCCGCTTCGAACGGGTGTGAGAAGTGCGGACTAGGGCTCGAAGTCGGCGGCGAAGATCGAGTCGGTGTCAGCCTGCAGCACCAGCGTCGCCGTATTGTTGTCAGTATCGGGGTCGGTGACCGGTGACCCGACCACGGCCGTGGCCGAGTTGGCGAGGGTGCCGCTGGTGCCCGGTGCGATCGTGCCACTGACTGCGTAGGTGACTTGCCCGCCGGGCGGCAGGACCACGCCGTGGGTGATGTTGCCGCTGCCGCTGGCCGGACACGAGGCGCCGCCGCTCGCGATGCAGACCCAGGCGATCCCGGTGTAGCTTGCCGGGAATACGTCGACCAGGGTCGCATTCGCCGAAGCCGGGCCGGAATTCGAGACAGTGATGGTATAGGCCAGCGTGCCCCCGGGGACGTAGGCGGGCGGAGTGGCGCTCATGCCGACGACGACATCCGCGGTCTGCGGTGTCGCCGGGCAGTCCACCACGGCGCGGATGACCCAGTCGCCGGTCAGGCCGAGTGTGGCGCTGTCGAACCAGACGAAGCTGCCGCCGAGGTTGGCCAGCAGCGCGTTGCGCCCGCTCTGGATGCCGTTGGTGTCGCGTACCAGACTGGGCGACGTGTTGGCGATCGGTGCGGCATCAAACGTGAATGCAACGATGAATACTTCGTTGAGCGCGACGGGCACCGACAGCGGTACGGTGTTGTTTTCGTCGAGATAGCGCCATTCATTCATGACGCCGTCGTTGAGCACCGGACCTCCGATCTCTGCGGCCAGCGTGCCGGGATTCGGGAAGGTGCCGGCCCGGAAGACCTTCACGGAATCGTGGATCTCCTGGGCCTGATTCGCCGACGGGGATGTCCAGAACACCTGGACGGCGCGGACCGTGCCGTTGCAGGGCGAGGTGAGCCACGAGGCTGCCGCCTCGCCGGCCACGAAGCCGTAGATGATCACCCCGGCCTGTCCATTCTCGAGCGCGTCGTTCCTTACCGTCTGCTCGACCGCGCCGACGCCCGTACTCACCAGCGCTGCTGCCAGCGCGAACGCCCAACGTTTCATGCGAGTCCCCCTGCAACGTACGCGGCAGTCTATCGCCATCGCTGTGCTTACTCGTAACGCCAGTCCACGGTGACGCAGGTCATGACGTGACGGCAGTCACACAATCGTCAATGCGATAGGATCGAGGCCTCCTTTCCGCCGAACCCGATCATGCCCGGCCAACAACGCGAAACCACGTTCCGCTTCCTCGCCCAGCCGTCCGACGTCAATTTCGGCGGCAAGGTGCACGGTGGGATGGTGATGAAGTGGATCGATCAGGCCGGCTATGCTGCTGCAGTTGGCTGGAGTGGACAGTACTGCGTGACGGTCGCCGTTGGGGGTATCCAGTTCGTCAAGCCGATACTGATCGGCGACATCGTGATCGTCCGGTGCAAGCTGATTCGTACGGGCAGCAGCAGCATGCAGTTCGCGATCGACGTCATTGCGCGGGATCTCCGGAGCGGTGCGGAGCGGCTTGCGACACACTGTGTCATCAGCTTCGTCGCGCTCGATGCGCCGGACGGCCGCCCGGCGCCGGTGCCGGCCTGGGTGCCGCAGAGCGAGGACGATCGCATCCTCGCGAGCTATGCGGAAAAGATCACCGACATGTCGCGCGAACAGCAGCGCGAAGTCGAGCGCGTCCGACAGGACATTGAGCGCAACGGCTGAGGCGTCGCGGCGATCGTGGCCGTGTGGGGACACCCGGGCACGATGCCGCGGCCCCGTACCCGGCAGGGTCTTACGGTTCGAACCCGTCCGCGAACAGCCGGTCGTTCCCGCCCGGTGGCAAGTGCGCAGGATCGAAAATGCAGACCGCGTCGCCGGTGCTCAGCGGGCGCGCCCCGTTGCAGCTCCAATTGAGTCCGTCACCTGCGCCGTCGGACTGCACACCGATGCAGGCCGAGCTGCCGGCACTGGCGTCCAGCGCGGCATATTGCAGGGCGATGGTGGCACTCGTGTGGTAGAGGATCACCGTCACGTCGAGCGGGCCGCCACTGCCGAGGCGCGTCCAGTTCTTCCACTGGATCACGCTGCAGGCTTCGTTTCCGAACGGAGACATGCGCGGGCAGCTCGCGAAATGCGCGCTGCGCAGCGTAGCGCCGGCGTCTTCGCCGCTGAGTTCGTCGTGATAGGCGAGAACACGCGCGGCGGCGGCGCGTGCGTTGTCGGGCAGACTGGGCACGTAAGGGTCGTTGTTGAAATCTCCCCCGTCCTCGAGGCCGGGTTCGGCGAGGAAGGCGACATAGCCGTTCGTGGATACCGCGATCCGCTGCCAGTCGGCGCCATAGAAGGCGAAGGTCTGCGCCAGCTCGACCTCGGCCGCGCCGTCGTCGAGTGCCGCGACGCTGCCGTTCGCGGCGACCGGGCTGAGCGCCTGTCCGCTCGCGGAAATGTCCAGGGCTACATAAGGGCACAGCGTGGCGTCGGCGCTGACGCGGTGGCCATAGGCATCGCCTTGCAGCACGTCATCGCGGCCGGTGCTGCCCGCATTGGCGATCACGGGGACGAAGAGGGCGACGAGCAGCAGGAAGGGGGAGCAGGCCTTCATTGGATTCTCCCCTGCCAGACTTCAGGATTGCCGTCGGCGTTCGTCGACAGGAAATTTTCCGGCGACAGAAAACTCACCACAGGCACCACGCCGTCCTTGCCGATGCGTGCGTGATAGACGAACGGTCCGCTGGCAAGCAGGCTCTCGCTGTCGGCGCCGGCCGCAGCGACGCGGCGACGGCCCACGCTGGTATAGCCCGTGTTGATTTCCAGACGCTCGAACGCGTAGTCGCTGCCGTCGTAGCTGAGATCGAGGCCGAGGTAGTGGCTGTCCGATCCGTTGGTGCGCTGGCTCAGTCGTGATGCGGCCGCCGCATTGCCGTCCCAGCGGAAGATCTCGTAGCTGTAATCCGAATTGAACACGCTGCCGCTCGGGGTCAGATTGCCGTTGGAAATGAAGAACACGTAGCGGCCGTCCGAGCTGCCGTCGAGTACCGCGAAGGAGTTCTGCGTGACCTGGCTGGCGCTGCCGTTGATCGTCGTCGTCGTGATCTGTGCGTAGCTTGCAGCTGCACTGGCGGCGCCATTGCGATCGTAGCGGAAGATCTCGTAGTTGCCGTCGCTGTTGCCGTTCGTGACCGGCTGGCAGTTCGATTCGAACACGAGATAGCGGCCGTTTGCGTTGCGCGTCAGGCGCGGGCCGCGTGCTTCGAGAGCCGGCGTCGCGGTCGGGCATAGGGCGTTGGCCGGCACGACGGTATTGGTCACGCCCGAGCGCACGATGATGCGCCGGGCCGAGCCTGCGCCGGTCAGCGCGTTGCAGTCCGACGTCCAGGCGATCACGTCGCCATTGCCGTCCAGTGTCGGGTCGGTGTTGCTGCAGCCGCTGGTGTTGGTGACCGTCGTCAGCGCGCCGGTACTGCGATCGAACAGATAAACCTCATAGTTGTCGGTTTCGGTCATACGCGCTGAGAACGCGATGTAGCGGCCATACAAGGTGCCGGATTGATCGCCGGAGATCGCGATATTTTGCATCTGGCCACCCAGGGTCATCTGCGTCGTTCCGGTCCAGGTTGCGCGCACAAAGCTAAGACCGTTCCACACGTAGATCTGGTCGAGCAGATTTGCGTTGCCGCCGTGATCGGCGCTGCTGATGAAGGCGACAGCGCGACCGTTACTGTCGACAGCCAGCGCGCGCGCCGCGGCCGAGCGCATGAAGAACCCGCCGCCCTTGAGCTCGACGTTGCGTCCGGTTGTGTTGGTCAGCTGCACGATGGTGCCGACCTCGGTGCAGGAACTCTTGATCTCGACGTTGTCGATGAACAGCGTGGAGTCGACCTGATGGTCGTTCTGGTCTGCGGCCGTGAAGCGCAGCGCTACCGTGGTGCCGACGACGAGCCCGGCCGGTAGCGGCAGGCAGATGCGCTGGAATGCGGGAGAACCGAAGCGCAGGTTGATATTGCGCAGCGCGGTGACGGCGTTGGAGTTCACCGTGTGGTTGACGACGGTGGCGTTCTGGCAGTTCGCATTCGGGAACGGCGAGTAGCTCGATCCATTCAGCTTGCAGCTCGAGCGCGTCATGATGCGGGTGCCGTTGACGGTCACGTCCATGAGATCGTCGTATTGATCGGCCTCGTTCTGCTCACCCGACGCGAAGCCCCAGTCGAACGCGACGTAGGCTGCATTGGCTGGCAGGGTGAAACTGGCCTGCAGCCAGTTCAGATCGTAGTCGTTGGTGCCGCCAAGGTTGTCGAAGTTGGTCGCGCCGGTGGTACCGGTCGCGAGTTCGCCCGGACCTGTCGAAACGGCCGCGGCCCAGGTGCCGTCGGGAATCGTCAACGAGGTGGTCGGTGTTATGTGACTCGACCGGATCGCGCCGG
Organism: Rhodanobacteraceae bacterium; assembly: GCA_045864815.1. Taxonomy (GTDB): domain Bacteria; phylum Pseudomonadota; class Gammaproteobacteria; order Xanthomonadales; family Rhodanobacteraceae; genus Tahibacter. The sequence goes on from BTVG01000060.1 coordinate 6,082, forward strand.
CCCGGTTGTAGCCGCCGGTGGTCCAGCCGGTGAGGTCGCCGGTTTCGAAACTGCCATTGGTGGGCACTTGTGCGCGTGCCGCGACAGAAAATGCCACGAGGGCGATGGCGTGCACGGCGAGTCGGCAAGGCGTCATGGCGTGTGCTCCGCTGGGCGGATCAGGTCTTGCTGGAACAGGAAGGTATCGCTGAGCGAGAGTTCGCGCTCGGCGGCTACGCGGCCGTCCGCGTCGACGAGCTGAAGCCGGTAACGGCCTGCCGCGAGTCCGTCGATACGGTAGTAGCCGATCGCGTTGACGCGCGTCGCGGTAGCGGTGCGTTCACCGTCGAGCACGCGTACCTCGAGTCCGGCCGATTCGACACCGGCGAATCCGGCGCAGCCCAGGCGCGCACTCAGCATGAACTCGAGCGGCGTGCTGGATCCGGCGCGAACCTCGACGTTGCGCGTGGCGTCGGCGGGGTTGAGCTCGATCGGCAGGTTCTCCGCGTCGAGGGAAACGCGATGCACCCCGGGGGTCACGCGACTCAGCAGCGCGCGTCCTTCCGCATCGAGCTCGCCGCGCACCTGTCCGTCGACGAGGACGCCGACGCCGCGCAGCGAGGCGATGTCGGCGCCGGGAGGCAGCTTGCGCCGGTCCACGTGCGCGGCGATTGCACCGACGCGCCGCAGCTCGGTGCTGAAAGCGCCGCGCGAGAGGCCGCTCGGGGTGACCGCGAAGTCGGCCGTGAGTGACAGCGAAATCACGCGGGTGTCCTTGCGTGAATGGCCGTAAAGCGGGTCGTCCTGCATCTGAAAGCGTGCATTGAGTCCGGGACGCAGTTCCATTCCGGCATCGACGAGCGTGCCGAATCGTCCGCGCGCATGCAGTGCGCCGACACCCCACCACCAGCCATAGCGGTCCAGCGGGCGGCGATACAGGACCAGCGAATCGCGACGGCCATAGCTGTCGTCATCGACGACGGCGGCGGTCATGTCGAAGCGCGTACCAAGTTCCTGCTGCCAGTCGATCTGACGCCGCTCGGCATAACGTGACGCGCTGAGGCGCGTGCCGCGCCGCGGCTGCCAGCTCGCCGCGTAGGAATAGTTGCCGAGGTAGTCCGGGCGCGCGGAAATCCAGAAACTGTCGAAGGGCTGCGCATTGAGCGCCGGCTTCACATAGCGCTTTTCACCAAGCACCGGATCGTCGAAATCGCGCGCGATCAGGCTCACGCGCAGACGCGGCCGGCGCCAGCCGAACTCCAGCTGATGATCGCTGCGCGCAGGGCTGTCGTCGCCGAAATAGTTCTGGTCGAATTCGCGCAGATTGGCGAGCCAGAACACCGAGCCACGCTCTCCCTCGCCGAGCAGCTGGGCGGCGCCGGCGTCGTCGCTGCGGGCGAGGTGCCCCGACCAGACCCCGCCGCGGCCGAGATTCACGGTCGCGCCGGCGGTCGCGAACCGCTCACCGACGACGCGCATGAGCGTCGCGTCGACGCTCAGACGCGGGCTGATGCCGGCGCGCACGCGTGCGAACCCGGCGCCGCCATCGACGGTATCCGCGTCGTCGAGTGGATTGTCCTGGGTCCCGGCGCCGGCATGTACGACATAGGTGCCCCCGGCGAGCAGGTCATCGCTGGCGCGCAGGGTCACTTGCTCGACGCGAACCGGCACATCGCTGCTGGCCGGTCTGAACAGCGCGATCTCCAGCACGGCGTCGGCCGGAATGCCGGAAATCTCCGGAAAGCGATAGTGGCCGTCGAGCCGTACTACCGTTCGCGCGACCACGCTGCCGTTCGCGCGCAGTTCGGCGATGCCGCCCGGAGGTCCCTCACCCTGGATCTGTCGCCCGGTCGCGATGCGACTCGCGACGATCTCGTTGCCGATCACGTGGTCGCCGAAGGCGAGTTCGGGCCGGTTCGTGTAGGCCCATTGCGCGCCGGTGAGGCCGAACGAGGGCAGCAGCGCGCTCAGCGTCACCTGCTGTTGACCGAGATAGGTCCGGGAGTGGCCGCGATCGATGAGCCAGCCCCATTCATCGACGCGGCGGTTGCCGTCCAGGTCGTCGAAATAGCGCATGTGCCAGTTGCCGCTGCCCAGCGCTCCGGCGAGCTCGGTCAGTGTCGTCGTGTCGGTCCGGTCGCCCGTGCGTCGCACGGCGACTTCGCTGCGCCACGTGGACAGGCTGGCGCGCGGCGCGTGCACATCGATCGGCAGGGATTCGCGCGACGGCAGGGAGTCCGTATCCATGCTCTGGTCGAGCCATGCGCCATTGACGCGCAGGGCGAACTCGCTCTGGTCGAAATTCAGGGCCAGCCCCAGCGACTCGCCCGCCGTATCGAGCGGCACGTAGTCGATTTCGGCGATTCGCGTCACGGCGTTACGCGCGATCAGAGCTTCACCGATCGGTGTGTCGATGCGCCACGCATCATCATCACGGCTGGCGTGGAGGCCCAGCGCTTCGCAGAGCATGCCGAGTGCGACTTTGGTGCGGCCGTCCAGCTCGCCGTCGAGCACGGCGACCTCGCGAGCGCGATCCTTGCCATTGACGATCATGCCGACCAGCAGCGCCGTCGACGACGACCGCCCGTCGGTGCTGCGCACGAACGGAAAGTCGGGTCCGCTGGCTTCTGGCGACGGACCCGGTGCCGGCGCCGGCGCGCTCATGGCTGCCCCCGACAGGGCGGCGCCGAGCCCGGCGTAGAACCATCGCCTGCGGCGTGCGGAACGTCGGTGGGGGGGAATCGTCGCCATTGTGGTTTCAGCGTGCAGCTGCGGCTTCGACGCGGAATGTCTGGCTGCGATCGAGCGGCGAATCGCCGAACGTGCCGTTCAGGTCGAGCACATAGTCGCCCGCCGGCAACGGCGACTTGAAGGCGTAGTCGAATACGACGCGACGCGTCGCTGCAGGCAGCACCGGGTCGGTGGGCAGTCGTCCGGCGGCGACGACACCCGGCGGCAGCTGCACTTCCTCGGTGCCCGCCTTGGGGATGGCCGAGGTCGTGGCGGCACCCGGAAAATCCGTCTTGCGCCAGATCGCGAACGTACCGCTGCAGCGGCTGGTCGCATTGCCATCGTTGCGCAGCGTCAGTTCGCCTGCGGCGGCGTGCGCCTTCACTTCGGTGAGCTCGCCCTTGCGTTCGATCGGCCCGACATGGCCGTAGACCGCGGCACCGAAGCGAAACACGGTGCGCAGTGTGGTCGCCGCACCGGGCGCCTTGGCCTGAGGCTGTTCCTCGAAATACACCATGGCGCGGTGTTCGCCCGGCGACAGCTTCACTGCCGGACGGGCCGCGATGCGAACGACCTGGTTCTGGCCTGCCTTTACGGTGAACTCGAGCGGATTGATGACGAGCCAGCCGTCCAGCGATTGCTCGGTGGTCGGTATCGTCGTGACCTTGCCATCGGCGTCCATGGTCCAGTTGACCACGGTGACTTTCACGACCTTGTCGTCGGCCGTGTAGTTGAACATGCGAAACGCCTGCGACGCCGGCGCATCGAGCGAGATGTCGAGGATCTGCGGGCTGAGTCCTACCTGCGCGCGGGCGCCGGCAGTCAGCAACAGCAGCGCGGCGAGCAACCAGAGTCGTTGCATGGTCAGGAATTCTCGAAGGTGATTTCGATGCGGCCCTGGTAGGTGCCGGGTTCGGCCAGATCACCGGCCTCGATGTGCAGTTCGGCTTCGCCCATCCATACCGGCCCTTCGGCAGCATTGACCAATGAGGGGCGATAGGTGACCAAACGCGTCCGGACCTTGGCGCTGGGTCGGGCGCTGTTCGCAATCTCGTCCGGCTGGCCCTGCGGATCGAGCAGGCGCACGCGCACCGTCGGCGGGCGCAGGTCGCTGCCGGCTGGCGGCGACCAACGCCACAGCACGCCGAGCGGCCGCACGATGGTGGGAACGGCCGGGTGATCGGGACCGGGCAGGTCGACCACGAGCGCATTGCCCACGAGGCGGCTCTGCACGGAGGCGGTACTCGCCGCGAGCGGGCCGTCCGGCGCGACATCGGTACTGCGGATGCTGTCGAGATCCAGCCGTGAAACGCTGGTCTCGAACAAACCGTTTTTGCTGGAAAAGACGCCGCGCACGCCAGGCACGGCGTTGATGGGGCTCGCCGCGCTTGCCGCTGCGGCGATCAACGCCGCAGCGGCGAAACCGGCTGCCGGAATGGCGGCGCGGCGACGCATGGTCAGGTCGCAGTGACGGTCAGGACGTAGTTCACGTTGCCGGCAGTCGAGCTGTAAGCGCCGGTTGCGGTCGCGTTGGTCAGGTCGAGTTCCAGCACAACGCTGCCGGTCGTCAGGCCGCCGAGGCCCGGATCCGCGAACGTCGCGCTCTGCGGCGAAGCGCCCGACAACGTGGCGCTGGCGCCCGTGGCGATGCCGTAGTTGTCGTTGATGCCGATCGATGCCGTGCCGTTGTTGAGCGTGTTGTTCGCCCCGCGCGAGATCTGCACGGTCGTATTGGCCGAGTTGCCGCCGACGGCGCGCACGGACCAGACATTGGAAAGAACCAGCGGAACGGCGGCGGTGTTGAGACCTGCCGGGCCGGTCGGACCGGCGAACGTCGCGGTCAGAGTGCCGGCGGCAGCCGTTGCCGTCACGCCGCCCGGATTGCCCCGGTCGCAGTAATAGGTATCGGCGACTGAACCGGCCGCGCAGCCCGTCGTCAGCAGTCCGGCGAGCGTGCCCGCGTTCAACGTGATGTCGAGCGTCGAGTAGTAATAGAGAATGGTGATGCCATTGCTGATCGTGATGTTGACATCGACGTTGGCCTGGGCGAAGGCGCCCGACGGAAAGCAGGCCGCCGACGCGAGAGCGAGTGCAGCGAGCCGCGGAATGAAACGCAGTTTCGAGGTCACGGTGAATATCCCCTGCTGAGTGAACGTACTGCCTGATTGGCAGCCGCGGCTCACTAAGCACGGCCCGTGCCGAACTGTGACGGGAATCACGTTTCGTGACACTGCGTAACAATTTCCTTAACATGAACTCTTCTCTGGTTTTCTTTCACGCATTCTTAACAATTCCGTTCCGTCAGCCGGTTTCGAGGCGTGTGGGTGCCAGAACTCGTCCGCCGGCCAGAGCGGCGGAGTGGAGCTCCGTTACGGTCGTGCGCGTTCGGGTCGGGCGATGCTGCAGACGGCTGGCAATGTGTGGTCGTTCCGGGTATCGTCCGCGCCCCGTGCAGAGGCGACTGCCGGACCGGAAAATTCCTGCCGCAACGGCATTGACATTCGGTCTGCGTATAACGAGAATGCCGGGCTCCGCGCTGGAGGGATACCCAAGCGGCCAACGGGGGCAGACTGTAAATCTGCTGGCTCACGCCTTCGGTGGTTCGAATCCACCTCCCTCCACCAGCCGGTTCTAGCTTGAGCGGGAGTAGTTCAATGGTAGAACCTCAGCCTTCCAAGCTGATTGTGCGGGTTCGATTCCCGTCTCCCGCTCCATTGAATTACTGCCGCGGTTGACAGTTTTCACGCTCACGTAGCTCAGTCGGTAGAGCACTTCCTTGGTAAGGAAGAGGTCGAAGGTTCGATTCCTTTCGTGAGCACCATCGTCGCGACACCGTTTTTGAACTCATCCACCTCCTTAGATCTCTCGGGGTTTTGCAGGCATGGCCAAGGGTAAATTCGAGCGCACCAAGCCGCACGTCAACGTCGGCACGATCGGTCACGTGGACCACGGCAAGACGACGCTGACGGCAGCGCTGACGAAGATCGGCGCCGAGCGCTTCGGTGGCGAGTTCAAGGCGTACGACCAG
>BTVG01000061.1:0-11344 GCA_045864815.1 Rhodanobacteraceae bacterium
GCGGGCGCTCCACCGGTTCGCCCGCCCCCTTGACTCAAGGGGGCTTCGGGCAAGCGGGCAGAGTGAGTACCGGCAGCGCCGTTTCTATTCCGGCCGTTCATACGCGCAACCTTGCTGAATCGCGATGGCGTGGCCGGCATCGGTGGCGCCCCCATCGAACGGCATGCGCTCCGCGGCGCGCGGTTCGCGACACTGTGGCCATCGCCTGACGAGCACCGAGACCATGACTTACGAGCCGAACGCGTCGCTCTCGCTGCCGACGCGCACCGACATTGATGCCGCCGCGGAACGCATTCGCGGTCGCGTGCGCGTCACACCGATCATTCGCCCGGGCACGCGCTTCGCCAGTGTCGACGCCGATGTCATTCTCAAGCTGGAGTGCCTGCAGCACAGCGGTTCGTTCAAGCCCCGCGGTGCGTTCAACCGCGTGCTGGCCCAGGCACGACTTCCCGACAGCGGGCTGATTGCGGCGTCGGGCGGCAATCATGGTGCCGCCGTCGCCTATGTCGCACGCGAACTCGGTCTGAGCGCCGAAATCTTCGTGCCCGAAATCGCCGCTCCCGCCAAGATCGCGCGGCTGCGCGACTACGGCGCGACGCTGCGCGTGACCGGGCGCAACTATGCCGAAGCGCTCGCGGCCAGCCGGGAACGTCAACGCGAGACCGGCGCCCTCGACATCCATGCCTATGACGCGTTCGACGTCGTGGCCGGCCAGGGCACGCTCGCGCGCGAACTCGAACAACAGGCGGGCCCGCTGGACAGTGTGCTCGTCGCCGTTGGCGGCGGCGGACTGTTGGGCGGCATCGCGGCGTGGGCGCCCCTCGGCGCCCGCATCGTCGCGGTCGAGCCGCAGCGCAGCTGCGCGCTCCACGCGGCACTCGAGCGTGGCGCACCCTGCGACGTCGAGGTCGGCGGCATCGCGGCGGACTCGCTCGGTGCACGGCGCGTCGGCATACTGGCGTTCGCGCTCGCGCGTTCTCGCGCAGTGCAGAGCGTGCTCGTCGACGACGATGCCATCCTGGACGCGCAGCGGTTGCTCTGGTCGGCGCTGCGCGTCGTCGCCGAGCCCGGCGGCGCCACCGCCCTGGCCGCACTGCTCAGCGGTGCTTACCAACCTCGCCCCGGCGAACGTGTCGGCGTGATCGTCTGCGGCGCGAACACCGATCCGGGCCTGGTTGCCTGACGCACTATTTCCGCAACACCTGCGCCCGGCCCGTCGCGACGGAACCCCGTCCCGAGGCGAGCGCCCGCGCTAGCATGGCACCACACCGAGACGACGAGGTGCTGCATGCTCACACTGACACGCCGCGGCTTCATCGCCGCCCTCGGCAGCAGCCTCATGGCCCTGAACTATCCGTCGGTAGCGAGCATCGCATCGCCATTGCAACGCCCGATTCCGCGCGACGGCAGTCTGTTGCCCGTGATCGGTCTGGGCACCTGGCAAGCCTTCGACATCGAGGCCGATGACGCTGCCGCGAACGCCGAAGGACTCGCCACCCTGAAACACCTGCTAGGACAGCCGCGCAGCGTCATCGACACCTCGCCCATGTACGGCCGCGCCGAAGCCGCGCTCGGCCGGCTGCTGATCCCGGCGGACCCGCAGCGGCAGAGTTTCATTGCCACCAAGGTGTGGACCCGCGGCCAGCGCGAGGGCCGCGCGCAAATCGAGACCTCGTTCCAGCGTCTGGGTCGCGAGGTCATCGACCTTTTCCAGGTCCACAACCTGCTCGACTACGCGACGCACCTGCCCACACTGCAGGCGCTCAAGCGCGAGGGTCGCATCCGCTACATTGGCGCAACGCACTACACCGCCGCGGCGCACGCCGATCTCGTCCGCGTCATCACCAGCGGGGCCATCGATTTCGTTCAGGTCAACTACTCACTGCTCGAACGCGATGCGGCCCGCACCGTGTTTCCCGCCGCAGCCGCCAGCCAGGTCGCCGTGCTCGTCAACCGCCCGTTCGCGGAAGGTGCACTTTTCCAGAAAACCAGGAACCAACCCCTTCCCGCCTGGGCCGTCGAGGTGGGCTGCACCAGCTGGGCGCAGTTCGCGCTGAAGTTCATCCTCGCCCAACCCGCCGTCACGTGCGCAATTCCCGGCACGCGCAACCCCAGGTATCTCGCGGACAACCTGAGCGCCGGCCTCCATCCCGTTCCCGATGCGGACATGGCAAAACGCATGGCGGCGCACTTCGACAGTATGTAACGTATGTAATGCACGGACCGCATCCATCGCGTGACTCCGCCTACGCGCGCCGACAGGGCCGCGCCTCGAAAAGGAACAGGACCGCCCGATCGCTACCTCATGCAAAGTCTTTGGTTGCACTGCTGTGTGCTGGCCATCGACATGTTCCGGCTCCGTGACGCGGTCGGCCTTCAGGTGAGAGTTGTTTCGCGCACGCGGCAGTCAGAGCCCGCCGAAGCAGTGCTGCGGACACGATGAAGTCTGCAGCCACGATCCAGCATCACGGAGGTTGATCGTGCGCAGCATCTATCTTGACCTTTTCGACGACAATCTCTACGAGTTCACGCCCGATGGGCCACGGCAGCCGGAAGACCTGCATGCAGTGCTCTCGGTGCAAGTACTCCTGTCGATCCTGTTTCGCCGCAGGATCGCGGTTCCGGAGCAATGGCTATGCTCGTCGCGTGCGTTCGTTCTACTGGCCAGGTCTGTGATTCAGGCTTGGCACGACGCCAATGGCCTTGCGCTGCAGCGCGGGCGCACTGCCCTGCCGTTTCCGTTTGCCTTCTCATATTTCCCGCGCGACGCTCGCGGAACCGAGTTCCTTGCGGCTCAGGCCATTCGGGAGCGGCTACTGCGCCAACGCCCGTTGCGACTTGCACAGGCGCTGAGCCTGGAAACGCCGGAAGAACAGAGGCTACCCGCAAGACAGAGCCTGCAGGATGCACTGTCCGATGCGTTGTCCGACAACATTCCGAACTTCGGCGGCACCTTTGTCGACAAGGTGGGACGGGCCACGGGGGATCCCATCATCGCGGAGGCATTGGGCTCGATTCTTGGCCATATCGCCAGCGCTCGACCGCTACAGACCGTTCGCTCGCTCGACAACTACAACCAGGAACTCAGCGCAGCCGTCCGCTCGGTACGAAATGCATTGAGAATGGAAGCCTTGCGGGAGCTCGGTGATCCGCGCACGGACGGCTTCATTGAATTCTTCAACGAAGTTCGCGACCGGAAGATTCCGCTTCACGACATCACCGGGATGTGGGGCGTGACCAGGAACTACGACCCATCGCTGCGCAATACCGTAACGCTGATGGGCAGGTATTGCCTCCATCGCGCCATGGGACGTTGGACGTCTGCGGACTGGTCGGCCGCAAGCTACTCCCTTTTCAGTAACGAACATCCCGATGGCTACGACCACAAGCTGTTGGCCACCGCACGAAAAGCCGAATGGCTGAAGCAGACTCAGGCAGCCGCGCAACACGACTTCGACCAGCTCATCGTCGACGCCGCCGCAGACTATCCTCATGCGGCATCGCTTGCAGCCAACGCCGATCTGATGGAAACCCTGTGGCGGCGAGCGTTTGACATGGCCGAGTCGACGCAATGGTCAACGGTCGTCAAAAAAACACGCGCTCGCCTCATGCGCGAGAAGGACAGCAAGATGCACTCGACCATCATCAAGGAAACGATGCTCGACACCTTGCTGGCTACGTTTGCCGAACTGGTATTCGCGAGGGATCCCGGTGGAGAAGCGCTATTCTGCGCACAGTTTCCCATCCTCGGCTCCGATCCCTCACGGGTATCCAAAGCATTCTCACAGTTCGTCGTACCCACGACTGCGGCGGCCGGGTCCGCTGCGCTCGGACTTCCTGTCATTAACGTCATTGTCGTCACAGCCGCGGCAACCTGCATCAGCGAGATGCTGGGCATACACCCCAAAGTCGGAGGTCCCCGGATGACGCTTTGGCTCAGCGCAACGGAGCGTCGCATCCGGCAGCTATGGGAAGATCGGGGATAGCAGAACCACGGTCGTTGGGGCAATCGACCGATAGCAGTTTCCGTTGCGTGACGACTCAGCACCTCGAACGATCGCGGCAACTTGCACCACTGCCGGCAGACCGCCGGCAGAGCGCAACATTCCTTGCCGAAGCGCGAGTGCGCTGTCTGGCGAGCATCCCGCGCCCAGTTCGACCGCACCGGAGTCATGCCGCGCCGACCGGTGGCGCCGCGGCCTTGCGGGTCTTCAGCAGCGAAACCAGCACGCCGCCGATGATGAGGCCCAGGGTGACGCTGAGTGATACCCAGGCCGGGAACTTGCCGACGATGTTGACGAGGAAGATCTTCGAGCCGATGAAGACCAGCACCAGCGCCAGTGCGTACTTGAGGTAGTGGAAGCGGTCGATCATGGCCGAGAGCGCGAAGTACAGCGCCCGCAGACCCAGCACGGCGAAGATGTTGGAGGTATAGACGATGAACGGGTCCTGCGTGATGACGAAGATCGCCGGCACCGAGTCGACGGCGAAGATCAGGTCGGCCGTCTCGATCATCACCAGCGCCAGGAACAGCGGCGTGGCGCAGCGACGCAGGTTGCCGCCGGCATCGGCCTGCTTCACGAAAAAGCGGTCGCCGTGCAACGAATCCGTCACACGCAGGTGACGACGCAGCCACTGCAGCAAGCGGTTGGACGCGAGGTCGGCCGGCTCCGACGACGACACCAGCATCTTGACGCCGGTGAACAGCAGGAACGCACCGAACAGATACAGCACCCAGCCGAACTGGCTCACGAGCGCGGCACCCACGCCGATCATGATGGCACGCATCACGATGACGCCGAGGATCCCCCAGAACAGCACGCGGTGCTGGTAGGCACGCGGAATGGCGAGGTACGAAAAGATTGTCGCGATGACGAAGATGTTGTCCATCGACAGCGACTTCTCCACCAGATAGCCGGTGAAGTAGTCCGCTGCCGGAGCAGCGCCGAGATGGCTCCAGATCCACACGCCGTAGGCCAGGCCCATGGCGATGTAGCCCGCCGACAGCAGCAGGCTCTCGGCCACCGGAATCTCTCGCTGCTTGCGGTGCAGCACCCCCAGGTCGAATGCGAGCAGTGCCGCCACGAGCACGAGAAAACTGAGCCACAGCCAGGCCGGCTGTCCGAGGAACGGGGCGTTGAACAGCGTCAGAAGATCCATGCGCAATAGGGCCTCAGCAAGTGCGTTCGAGAACCGCGATACGCGGCGGAATCGCGGGGTGGATGCGGGGTTCCGGCGCATCCGGCCGTCTCTGGCCCGCACGAGCCGGAATCCGGCCGGTGCACGCATGGGCATGGCCGAGTCCTACGGTGCGGGAACGGAGGCCAGGGTGGGACCGCGCGACCCATCGATCAATCGGGTAGATTGGAAGCATTACCTCGAAAAAACCGAACCATGAACCTCAAGCACCTGCGCTACTTCTGGGCCGTCGCCCGTTTCGGCGGCGTGGGCCGGGCCGCCGAAAAACTGGAATTGTCACCACAGACGCTGAGCGGACAGATCGCCGATCTGCAGCTGAACCTCGGTGTGGAGCTGCTGCGGCAGGTGGGCCGGCGCCTGGAACTCACCGACGCCGGACGCGTCGCCTATTCGTATGCCGACGAGATATTCGGGCTGGCCGACGAGCTCGCCGTGCAGGTGCGCTCCCTGTCCAGCGGTCGTGCACGGCTGTTCCGCGTGGGCATGACCGATGCGGTGCCGCGCTCGCTGGCCTATCGCCTGCTCTCGCCCCTGGTCGCCGACCCGTCATTGCGCCTCACGGCCAGTCACGAGCGCCTCGACGTGCTGCTCGCCGATCTCGCCCTGCACCGGCTGGAACTGGTCATCGCGGATCGTCCCGTGCCCGCCGGCAGCGCCGTGAAGGCGTTCAATCACGTGCTCGGCGACACGGCGATCGCGCTGTTTGCGGCGCCTGCGCTGGCCAGGCGTCTGAAGCCGCGCTTCCCGTCGGGACTCGACGGCGCGCCGGTGCTCATGCCCGGACGCGACAACGTGCTGCACGACGCGCTGCGCGCGTGGCTGGAATCCCGCCGCATCGGCATGCGCATCGTCGGGGAATTCGACGACGGCGGCCTCATGAAGACCTTCGGCGCGGCCGGCGCCGGCGCTTTCCCCGCACCGCTGGCCATGCGCGGAGAAATCGAGCGCCTCCACGGCGCCGAGTTCGTGGGCCACCTCGACGGACTCAGCGAACGCTACTACGCGATCTCGACCGAACGCCGCGCGACAGACCCCCAGGTACTCAAGATCCTCGCCCTGGCCGGCGACATCCTGCCGGGCGCCGAGCCCAGACCCACCGTCGCGGCCAAGGTGCCGGGACGTGCGGGGAAGAAGCCACGCGCTCGCGAGTGACCTTGACGGCGCCGCGGGTCCGCTGCCGCGACACCCGCGTTCCCGCACCGGCCGGCATGCCTGTCGCCGGTCACCGGGGCGGCACATCGCGGGCGACCCGCGCAGAGGTTGACGACAGGGTCCGGCGACACAGGTGGGAGACTCCGTGCGGAGGCGGCACATCACGCTCGCGGCGCTGCGCATGACGGCCTGCCGGAGGCACGAAGCACCCGGCAGCATGCAACAAAGCAAACCTGTGGACTTGACAGCTCGGCCGCTCGATCGACGGGACACCCTGTCCGGATGAGCGCCGAGTCCGAGGAGAAGCGCATTGCAACCATCCACCCTGCAGGCCTCCGAACCGCGTACGCGCGCGTCCCTGACGGCGCTCACGGCACTGCTGCTGCCGCTCTACCGGATCGATCTCGACCTGCGCTTCCTGCGCGATGCATTCCCCGGGCTGCTGCATCAGCCCGCACTGACCGGCCTGATCCGCAACCTGATGCCCGGCACGAACAACGACGAACCGGCCTTCTGGGTAGAAGCACCCGAGTCCGGGCGCGCCGCCTATGCCGCCGGCGACGCTTATCGCCTGCTGCTCTGGGCCTTGCCTTCCGGGGTCAGCGGCCTGCAGGCACTGATCGAACAACTGCGCCGGCTGCCCGACAGCCTGGGCGGCGCGGACGCGCGCCTGAGTTTCGGCCCCAACCTGCAGTGCCGCGGCGCGTTCCAGCCGCATTCCGACACCGTCGGCGGCAGCTTCACGCCGTCACCTGTCTACGATGCCGCCGATTTCGAGCTGGAGCGCGCTTTCTGGCAACGCCAATCCCGTGTCCGCCTGCGCCTGCAGAGTCCGGTCCGCCTGCTGCGTCCCAAGCCGCAGCGCGGCGATGCCAAAGGCGAAGCGCGCTACGTGCGCCGCGTCGATGAATGGACCGTCGGCCTACTCGAACAGCGCCTGTGGGACACGCTGCGCCACATCGCAGGCCCCGCCTACGACCGGCTCTGGCCGCCGTGGCGTACGGGCGCCCCCGAAACCGACGGAGACGCGTTCTGGATCGACTGGAACTACCGGGACGCCGGCTCGACCGAACACGCCATGGGCGGCCTGCTCGGGCACATCGACCTCGACCTGCGCCACGCGGACCCGGAATTCATCGCCGTCCTCGTACTGGGCCAGCGCCTGGGTCTGGGCCAACGCCGCAGCTTCGGCTGGGGCCGCTATCGCCTGGAAACCCTGGACGGACGCGGCACGGCACCGCCGCGTCAGCGCAAGCCCGGACTATTGCAGCGCGCGGCCGCGTCGAACCTGTTGCGCGGCGCCCTGATCGACTCGCTGGAGCGTGCCGCACCGGCCGCCTTCCGCGATGTCCCGCTCGGGGAATTGCGCCGCGGCGGCGCGCTGCCCGAGCCCTTGCGCGACGATATGCTCGCGCTCCAGGACAGTCTCGCGAGTGGTCGCCATCACGCTCCGGCCCTGTGCGGCCGGGTCCTGGAACAGAACGGCAAACTCCGGCCCCTCGCCATTCCACCCTGGCGCGATCGCATCGCGCAACGCGCCGTCGCCGCCATCCTGACCCCCGAGCTGGACACGCTGTTCAATGCCAGCAGCTACGGCTATCGCCGCGGCCGGTCGCGACAGGACGCACGCGATCAGATCCTGGCGCTGCGCCGGGCCGGCTTCCGTTACGCGTTCGAGGCAGACATTGACGGGTTCTTCGACGCCATCGAGCGCCCACGCCTGTATACGCGGCTCCAGGCCCTGCTGGGCGACGATCCGGGACTGCCGCTGCTGCTGGACTGGATGGCGGCGCCCGTGACGTTTGCCGGACACACGGTGCCGCGGCCGCGCGGCATTCCTCAAGGCTCGCCGCTGGGTCCGCTGATGGCCAACGTCATGCTCGAGGACTTCGACGCCGACATCGAAGCGGCGGGTTTCCGCCTCGTCCGCTACGCCGACGATTTCGTCGTGGTATGCCGCCGACGCGCCGACGCCGAGCGCGCATGGCAGGCTGCGGCCGAATCGCTGGGCGACATCGGCCTGCACCTGAACGCGGCCAAGACCGGCATCGTCGACCTGGACGAGGGCATGGATTTCCTCGGCTTCCGCTTCCGCGGCGAACAGGCCATCGACAACCCGCGTCTGCCGCGCCAGCGGGAACCGCAGCGCGACGCGGTCCCCGCCGGCAGCTGGCTCGATCGGCTGCTGCAGCGCGAACCGGCGCTGTGGCACGAGATCCTCGCCGCGGCGCGGAGCGATACGCGCCCTTCTGACGAGGCCTCGCGCCTGGTCGCGGTATTCGGCACGACCGCACTAGCACCGGCACACCGCGAGACCACAGAGCCCGGCGTGCCGTCTATCGGGACACCCACGCATTCCGGGACACCCAAGCACTTCGGGACACCCACACCCCCCAGCACCCCTACTCCCGCGGTCGACGGAAACGCGGTTGCGCACTCCGGGACGCACTCCGGGACGCACTCCGGGACACCCACGCATTCCGGGACACCCACGCATTCCGGGACACCCACGCATTCCGGGACACCCAAACACTCCGGGACACCCAAACACTCCGGGACACCCACACCCCCCGGCCCCCCTACTCCCGCGGTCGACGGAAACGCGGTTCCAGCATCGTCGCCGGATCCGGCACAGGCGTCCCCGATTGCAGCGCCAACCGAGTCCCCCGCCGCCGACAACGGTCTGGACGACGACGACCTGCCCCTGCTTCCCGACGGCGAAGCCGGCGGCGGTCCGCTCGACGCGGGGCTGGCCGGCGAGACCCAGGGCCAATGGCTGTACTTGCTGGAACCCACCGCGGTGCTGGCCCAGCGCAAGGGCCGGCTGCAGGTCAGCCGCGAAACCCTTGGCACCCGGGAATTCGCCTGGCCAGACCTGGAGTCCATCGTGCTGGTCGGCCGCCACCGCATCAGCAGTGGCGCCATCCAGCAGGCGCTGCGCCACGACGTGCCGGTGCACTTCGCCGACCAGCGCGGCCACTACCTGGGGCGCCTGGTCGCCGAACACGGCGCCGACGAGGGGCATGCCCTGCTGCTGGCCCAGGCCAGCCAGTGGCGCGACCCGGATGAACGCCTGCGCCTGGCCGGCCCCCTGATCCAGGCACGCCTCAACAACCAGCGCGCGACCTTGCGCCACCGCGCGCGGCGGCTCCCCGCCCTGGCCCATGCCTGCGCCGAGATCGCAAGCCTCGCGGAACAGGCCACCGGCGCGCAGGATCTGGCTCGGCTGCGCGGCTACGAAGGTGCCGCCACGCGCTGCTATTACGCTGCGCTGGCCCGGCATCTGCCCAACGGCTTCGTGTTTGACGGGCGCAACCGTCGCCCCCCACGCGATCCGGTCAATGCCCTGCTCTCGCTGGGCTATACCGTGCTGTACACCCACGCCGTCACGCTGCTGCACAGCCTGGGACTGGAACCGCGCATCGGCTTCCTGCATGAAAGCCGCGGCCGTCACGCGGCGCTCGCTTCGGATCTCATCGAACCGCTGCGCCACGTGGTCGAGCGGCTGGCCTGGGCCATGCTGCACCGCCGACAACTGCGCCCCGCAGATTTCGACCTCGACCCCACTGGCGGCTGCCGGGTACAGACGGCGGCGCGCCGGCGCTACCTCGCGGAACTCAGCCTGGTGCTGGATCACCCGGTGGCCGGCGTCGACGTCGACGGCCTGAGCCCGCTCGCCGCGCTGCGTCGCCAGGGCGTGCGTCTTCGCGCCCGCCTTCGCGGCAGCGACGAGGCGCCCTGGTTCCTCCAGTGCCGCTGAACAGCACCATGGCCATCTTTCTCGTCTGCTACGACATCAGCGACGACCGCGAGCGCGATCGTGTTGCCCGCGTGCTGTGCCGTCACGGACACCGCGTGCAAGAATCGGTGTTCGAGCTGTTCCGCATGGATGCGGTCCGCCACCAACACCTGCGCGACACGCTGCGTTCCCTCGTCAGTGACGCCCGGACCATCCGCTTCTACCGGCTGGGCCAGGCCGGCGCTGCCGACAGCAGCGACCTGGGCGGCACGCCGATAGCACGGCTCAGCCGAACATGCCTGCTATGACCGACACTGCCCGACCGGCAGCGGACTGGGTGCCGCTGCGGCAACCTCGCGCAGCGCGCGGCGCGCATCTCGCTCCCCTGCGAAAAAATGCCGCCCAATCAATTGGTTCGATCAGAAAACCACACATTCAAACACCCGTTTGGTTGCCGCAGACTGTAAAAACAGGCAGTTGCGTTGTTTTTTGGCGCACGGCGAGGCTATTCTCGGCCTCGCGGCCTGCGACCTTGGCGAGGTTGCCGGAATCGAGGGTGCAAGTGCTGGATCGTGCTGGGAAAAAAGCGGCCGGAGTCGCAGGCCGCTTAGCCACTGAGGCTGTTGAAACTCGATGCTCCTCGTGTCGACGTCGCCCGGCGGTCGCAGGCCGCTTAGCCACTGAGGCTGTTGAAACGGAAACAGCGTGCTACGCTCTTCCTGCCGCCCCGACGTCGCAGGCCGCTTAGCCACTGAGGCTGTTGAAACCTCCACAGGCTCGCTCAGGTTCTTGCCCTGCGGTCGCAGGCCGCTTAGCCACTGAGGCTGTTGAAACTGCCAGGGCGGCAAGGGCATTGCGACCATCCCTGTGTCGCAGGCCGCTTAGCCACTGAGGCTGTTGAAACCCGGGTCAATTCCTCCGATGGAGGACCACCAAGCGTCGCAGGCCGCTTAGCCACTGAGGCTGTTGAAACACGTGAAAAACGAGGCTTCGACGAATCGCATGTTGTCGCAGGCCGCTTAGCCACTGAGGCTGTTGAAACGTCCTGGCCTGCGCGTGTTCCTCGCCGCCCTGCTTGTCGCAGGCCGCTTAGCCACTGAGGCTGTTGAAACGCGGTCTCCTTCGTGCGGGCCCACCAGCCCTTGGGTCGCAGGCCGCTTAGCCACTGAGGCTGTTGAAACATTAAGCCGTGGAGTTGTTGTAGTTGAGCTTAGGCGTCGCAGGCCGCTTAGCCACTGAGGCTGTTGAAACAAC
>BTVG01000062.1:0-10243 GCA_045864815.1 Rhodanobacteraceae bacterium
TGGGACGGCGGCTACATGGGCAATCCGACCTTGCTGCCGCTGATCGACGAGGACACCGCCAACGACGTGCTGCTGGTGCAGGTGAACCCGATCGAGCGCGACGAGGTGCCGACGCGCGCACCGGAAATTCTCGCGCGTATCGACGAGATCACCTTCAACGGCAGCCTGATCAGGGAGATGCGCACGATCGCACTGCTCAAGCGGCTGCTGCGCGACGAAGGCCGGCCGATCGAGCGCTATCGCGAGCCGCTGTTCCAGCGCGTCCACGATCTGCGGCTGCACCGGCTCGACGGCGGCGCCGAGCTGGCGCAGGCGGGCGACAGCAACCGGTTGTCGACCGACCCGGCGACGCTGCGACGCCTGCACCACCTGGGGTCGGCGGCGGCCGCCACCTGGCTGGCGCACAATTTCTCGCACATCGGCCGCCGCTCGACGCTCGACCTGGTGCGCGAATTCTCCGGTGAACCGTTGTTCGGACGTGTCTGATCCATTGCCGCCCGGGGCGGGTCATTGGGCCAGATAGCCGCCGTCGATCGGGTAATAGCTGCTGGTCACGAACGAGGCCTTGTCCGCACTGAGCCACAGCACGAGTTCGGCGACTTCTTCCGGCCTGCCGATCCGGGCGATCGGGTGCAGGGCGGCCAGGGCGGCGCGAGCCTCCTCGGGCAGATTGACCAGCAGGGGCGTGTCGATGAACGCCGGCCCGACGGCATTGACGCGGATGCCGCGCGCGGCGTATTCGAGCGCCGCGGTGCGGGTCAGGCCGACGACACCGTGCTTGGCCGCAACGTAGGCCGAGTGCCCGCGAAAACCCACCTGGCCGAGGATCGACGCCATGTTCACGATCGCGCCGCCGCCAGCCGTGAGCATCGCCGGAATCTGGTAGCGCATGCCGTAGAACACGCCGGACAGGTTGATGCCGATGATGCGCTGCCACTCGTCGAGCGCATGGTCGCCGACGTCGGTGCCGGTTCCGCCCACGCCGGCGTTGTTGCACGCGACGTGCAACGCACCGTAGCGCTTCACGGCCTCGGCGACCAGACGCTCGTTGTCGGCGGGGCTCGAGGTATCGGCCCGTGCGAAGCAGGCGGTGCCGCCGGCGGCGGCGACCTGCGAAACGGTTTCGCGGCCGCCCGCCTCGGCGATGTCCGAGACCACGACGCGCGCGCCTGCGCGCGCATAGGCGAGGGCGATGGCGCGGCCGATACCCGAGCCGCCGCCGGTGACGAGGGCGACGCGCCCTTCGAGGTCCTTCGACATGATTCTTCCCCTTCTCGTCAATTGGAGTGCCGTCTCGATCCACTGTAATGTCGCAACGTGCGCAGCGTTTCGATCCCGATCAAGCAGCGGGTCGGCGCCGCCGTTCGCGAGAGGGGCTCGAAGCGACCAGGCGCGCACTTTTCATCATCGCGGCCACGGCACGTTCACCGTCGATGGCGCGACGATCCGCCTGCCGTCGCGGATACCGTGATCTCACGGCCTGCCGGGCACGGACTGCCGCGCCTCGACCGTGCCGGCATGCGGGTAAGATCGCTGCTGGTTTCCACAACGGATGCCCGACGGCTCCGAACGGACTGGCTCGTGCCCTCAAACCGCCTGACCGACCGACTTCACCGCCTTTCGCCCGACGTCCTGGGGGCGCTGGCGCGCGGCATCGAGAAAGAGAGCCTGCGCGCGCGGCCCGACGGCGTGCTGGCCGACACGCCGCACCCGCGCGGCCTGGGCTCGGCGCTCACCCATCCGCACATCACCACCGATTTCAGCGAAGCGCAGCTCGAGCTGATCACCGGGGTGCACGCCGACGCACGTTCCTGCCTGGCCGAGCTCACTGCGATTCACCAGGCGGTGCACCGGCAGATCGGCAACGAGATCCTCTGGGCCGCGAGCATGCCCTGCGGGCTGCCGCCCGACGATGCGATTCCGCTGGCGCGCTACGGCACCTCCAACGTCGGCCGCGCCAAGACGGTCTACCGCCAGGGGCTGTCGCATCGCTACGGCCGGCGGATGCAGACGATCTCGGGCATCCACTACAACTTTTCGGTGCCGCAGGCGGCCTGGCCCATCCTGCAGCAACTCGATGGGGATGACGGATCGCAGCAGGACTACCGCACCGCGGCGTATTTCTCGCTGATCCGCAATTTCCGCCGGCGCTCGTGGCTGCTGCTCTACCTGTTCGGCGCGTCGCCGGCCGCCTGCAGCACGTTCCTCGCCGGCCACCCGCACGCCCTGCAAAGCCTGGAAGGCGGCACGCTGCACCTGCCTCACGCGACCTCGCTGCGCATGGGACCGCTCGGCTACCAGAGCGACGTGCAGTCGTCGCTGGCGGTCAGCTTCAACTGTCTCGACAGCTACGCGAAATCGCTGTCGCGGGCGCTGGCCGAGCCGTATCCGCCCTACGAGCGCATCGGCATCCACGACGGCAACGGGCTGTACCGGCAACTGGCCACGACGCTGCTGCAGATCGAGAACGAGTTCTACGGCACGATCCGGCCCAAGCGCACGATCCGCCCGGGCGAGCGGCCGCTGCGCGCGCTGGCCGAGCGCGGCGTCGAGTACGTCGAGGTGCGCTGCCTCGATCTCGACCCGTTCGTACCGATCGGCATCGAGGCGGCCACGCTCGATTTTCTCGACGTGTTCCTGCTCCACTGCCTGCTCGACGAAAGCCCGCCCGACACGCCCGAGGAGATCGCCGCCATGTCGCGCAACCAGCACAGGGTTGCGCAGCACGGGCGCGAGCCCGGCCTGCAGTTGCAGCGTGGCGACGCGCAGATCGGGCTGGCGGACTGGGGCAGGGAGGTGCTGCGCGACTGCGCGCCGATCGCCGCCGCGCTCGACGCGGCCGCGAGCGCCGCCACGGACAGCGCGCGCCCGGCAGGTTCGGGGGCTGCGGCGCCGGTGACCTGTCATCGCGACGCGCTCGCCGCGGCCGCGACGCTGCTCGAAGACCCGACGCTGACGCCGTCGGCGCGCAGCCTGCGCGACATGGCACGGCACTTCGACAATTCGTTCTCGGGCTTTGCGCTGGCGAAGTCGCGCGAGCATCACCGCACGCTGCTCGCGCTGCCCTTGGACGACGACACGCAGGCCCGTTTCGCGCGGATGGCACGGGAATCGCTGGCCGAGCAGCAACGCATCGAGGCTGCCGACGACATGCCGTTCGAAACCTACCGGCAACGTTATCTCACCGGCGAGCTGGCACAGGGCGATGGCCGCTGAGGCTGCGCCGGGCGCCGCCCTGCCGGTACTGCTCGGGCGCCTCGCACACGCCGTCGCAGCCCGCGACGCGCAAGGGTTCGCGGCGCTGTTCACGCCGGACGGGCGCTACCACGACGGCTTTTTCGGCCTGCACGAGGGGCGCGATGCCATCGCCGCGATGCTCGACCGCTTCCACGTCGGCGGCGAAACTTTCTTCTGGCAATTCCACGATGTCGTTGTAAACGGCGACCTGGGCTACGCGCGATACGTCTTCAGCTACCGCTCGTGCGGGCCCGGAAGCAGCGGAGAACTCGTCGTCTTCGAGGGCATCGCACAACTGCGATTGCGTGACGGACTGATCGCCGAATACGACGAGGTGTTCGACCGCGGGGTGGCGTTCACGCAGCTGGGCTACGAGCCGGCGCGCATTGGCAAGCTGCTGGAGCGCTATGCACGGGCGTTCGCGTCCTCGCCGGCTGCGCAGGCGCATCTCGCGGCTCGCGCGGAGCGCAAGGGCAGTTTGCCAGACAGGGAATAAGAATACTTTTATTATTTGAAATTCAATGGTTTATACGACTTATCTAATGTATTGAATTGAGATGGAAGGGGTGTCGCCGCCGGCCAAGGCATCGCGCTACGGCGCAACGCGGGTCGCGCTGCGCAGCGTAGCACTGTTCGAAGCGACCAAGGGGTTCGCGGCGCTGCTGCTTCGATCCGTCGACGAACTGAACGTCACGCCGCTGCGAGCGACGGTCCTGCTCGGTTCGGCCT
This sequence comes from Rhodanobacteraceae bacterium, assembly GCA_045864815.1. GTDB lineage: Bacteria > Pseudomonadota > Gammaproteobacteria > Xanthomonadales > Rhodanobacteraceae > Tahibacter. The sequence goes on from BTVG01000062.1 coordinate 3,967, forward strand.
GCATCGGGCTGCGCTGGGCCGAAGTCTGCGCCCTGTGGTTCGAGCGCGCCTGGGGTCAGTGGCTTGGCGCGCTCGGTGGGGCGATCTACGTGCCCTTCGAGTTGCGACACCTTTGGCATGAGCCCGCCTGGCAGAGCGCTGTCGTGCTCATCGGCAACTGCGCACTGGTGGGATTCCTCGGCTGGAGGCTGTGGCTGCGGCGCCGCGCGAGCGGCGCACACTTCGCATGAGCGTCGGGCCGACTACCGCGCCGTGCCATCAGGAGCGGAGGCGAAATCGAACTCCATCGGTGACTCGGCCGAGCCGAGCGTGGTGGGTTTCATCACGACTGTTCCGCGGCGCGTGAGACAGGTCCAGGTCTGCTGCCGGGTGATGTCGCGGATCTGCAGCACGGACGGCCGCAGCACCGCGCCACAGGCGCCGTGCACCGGATCGCGCACGCTGCGGTAGTGGATCCAGTCGATCTCCGCCTGCCGGGCGGCATGCGCCAACGCGCGGCAGGCAGAGTAGTCGAACGGCTGCATCCAGGCCGCCTCGAAGGCGGCCCAGGGTGCGACCGCGAGGTCGGCGCAATGCCCTCGGACGTGCGCGACGAAGAAGGTCAATTCGCTGATGATCGCGTCGTCACGGAACGCGTCGCTGTCGACGGCGAAGCGCCAGCGCCAATAGCCGACCTCGGCGCATGCCGTCCGCAGTTCGTGCGCTCCGTACCACACGCCCGCCTCGTGCGGCGAGCGAAAGCGCGAGGGCCAGGGACTGACGTAGCGGAAAGGAGTGACGAGGAGATAGTGGATCGCCCCGGAGCCGGGCGGCAGCGGCGGCTTGCCTTCTTCCAGCAGTTCCTCGAGCAACTCCTGCTCGGCGAGCGTGTCCACCACCTCGAGCGTGGCGACGCGGTGCCGCGCCTCGACGCCGCGCCACAGCGCGGCCGACATCGTGCGGGCCTGCGCCAGCCATGCGGGCCAGTGCGGGCGGCTCGTCTGCCAGTCGTCCGGATCGTCGGACTGCGCCCCGGCAGGCGGCAACGCTCTCCTGCCGCTCACAGCGGCGCGCGCATGTGATCGAGATAGGCCACGGTGCGCACCAGCCCCTGTACGGTGGTGACGAGGTCGCGCGGCACGCCGTTCAGCGCCCGGTTGTAGGCAGCCATCCACCCGCGACGCTGCCCGTCGTTGCCGCCGACGAGCGCATCGAGCGCACGAAAGCAACGCACCAGCAGCGTTGCGAGCTCCGCCTCCTTGCTGCCGGGCTTGAGCGCGGCGGTGCCGTGCGCCATCCGGGAGATGCTGGCCTCGCTCACGCCGATCGCCGTGGCCAGGCGCGAACCGCGCAGATCGAGCAGCTCGGCCGAGCGCAGCAACGCCTTGGTCAGGACGCGCGCGGGATCGGGTCGCTCGGCGGGTTTTCCAGCGGGTTTTCCGGCGGATCGTCGGGCGGGGCGGGGCGGCATGTCCGGTTTCCTCACATGCAAATATATGATGATATTCTTTCTGATGCAATATCGTGCACGCGAGCGGACGCGCAACCGCCAGCAGCCGCGCAGCCCGAGTGCAACGCGGATCGGCGCCGAGCGACAGATCTCGAACATGCCGCGGTCGAATTCCTCGATCGAAAGCCCGCATTTGCGGCGATAGCCGAGTGCGATCAGGCTGCGCGACACCCTTCTTCCCCACCTCATCTCCGGCAAGTTGCGTCTGTCCGAAGCGCGGGCCGCTGCCGAACACGCGCTCGCCTGAAATCCGTGCGGCCGCCCCTCGAGTCGTTCTTGCCAATCTTTGGCATCGTCGCTAAGCTGCCCGTCATGAGTACGATGAACATTTCGCTGCCCGACGAACTGAAAGTCTTTGTCGATCAGCAGGTCGCCAGCCGCGGCTACACCAGCAGCAGCGAATACGTGCGCGAGTTGCTGCGTCGCGAACGCGATCGCGAAAAACTGCGCGGTCTGTTGATGGAAGGGCTCGAATCCGGTCCGGCGCGCGAGATCGACCTCGACGCCTGGGAAGCGCAATTACATACGCGCATCCGGCAACGCGCGACAAAGATGGGCATTGGGCTCGGCAGGCCGCCTGTGCGCAAGTCCGGGGCCCGCGCGCGCTGAAGCGGTGGCGGCGAGGCGGTTGCGCATCGACGTCCGTCCGCGGGCCGAAGCCGACATCGATGCCGCGCTCGATCACTACCTGCTCGAAGGCGGGCTCGACGTCGCCGAGCGCTTCGGCGGCGCGCTGGGGGAGGCGCTGGATCGGCTCGCGCGCAATCCGGGCATTGGCTCGCCTCGCTATGCCGATGCCGCGGCAATCCTTGGCCTGCGCGCCTGGTCGCTGCGTTGGTGGCCGTATCTGGTCTTTTACGTGCACGGCGCCGATGCGATCGACGTCGTGCGCGTGCTGCACGGCGCCCGCGACATTCCGGTGACCCTGGCCGAGCCCGACGCGCCCGAAAACTGACACGATGAGCGCCGCCATCCGCGAGGACGACGTCGAGCAGGCCATGCTCGTATGGTTGCTCGGGCTGGGCTGGACCGTCGCACGCGGCCCGCACATCTCCCGACCCGGCGCCCGCACGCCCGGCACCGAACGCGCGAGGTACCGTGAGGTGATCTCTGTCGGCCCCACGAGATTCCGTCAACCGCACCCAAATGAAATCAACGATTTACGTGCGGTTGGTCGTCGTCCGTGCATTGTGAAATGAAGGGAAGTGGATTGATAAAGAGTCAAGAAAAACAAATGCATAGGGGCTACAGCTAAGTTACATAGTGAAGAAAAGGCGCTAAATTGAGTTGAGATTTTGGTAACGCCACGGCGAGCGGGGCCGCGCAAGACATCGGCCGAGCTCGAGAATTTGCGCTTGTACTGTATAGCGCGACGCGATACAGCGTTTAAATGAGTCCTGCTGACACGACGTCTCTCGCGAAGCACCCTGGCGCTTGGGTGCGGGAGTTTCTCTTGAAGCCGAGGAAGCTTGGGGTGACGAAGGCCGCCGAGTTGGTCGGCGTTGGGCGGCCCGCATTCTCCAACTTCCTCAACGGCAAAGCCGCTGCAACGCCGGAGATGGCGGCGCGCCTCGAGGTCGCGTTCGAATTGGAGGCCGGCAGGCTGCTCGCCATGCAGGCTGCCTTTGATGCTGCACATGCGACGCCGAGCGCCGCCGGGCTGTCTGCCCGTCGATACGTGGTCCCACTCCTGGGGTTCAGTGCCAATCACTTCGAGAGTTGGGTGACGAACAACCTGCGGGCGCGGTCTCGTTTCGCGGTCTTGCTTCGCACCTTGGTGAACTCGACTGCGGCCCCCTCGAAGAGTGACTTTCCAGGCAACGATGACGCCGAGCGTCCTGGCTGGGACGGTTGGACCGAGTGTGAGTTGGGCAACCCTTGGGTGCCCAGAGGGGACGCCGGCTGGGAGTTCGGCACCGATAAGGACCCCAGGGGAAAGGCGGATGGCGACTACGCCAAGAGGGTGAAGGCAATTGCATCACCGGCCGAACGCTCGCAAACCACCTTCGTCTTCGTGACCCCCCGGCGCTGGCCGGGGAAGGCGGACTGGGTCAAGAAGAAGGCGGCCGAGAAGACGTGGCGCGACGTCCGCGCTTACGACGCAAGCGACCTCGAGCAATGGGCTGCGCAGTCGGTCTCGGCGCAGGCCTGGCTCGCAGACGAGTTTGGGCTGCCGACGCGGGAGGTCGCGTCCCTCGATGACGCTTGGCATGCATGGGGCGCAACGGCAACGAGCATCATGCCTGCCACATTGTTTGACACTGCAGTTGCCGCGGCAAAGCCCAAGTTCCTGAAGTGGCTAGGAGCTCCGGCCGAAAGGCCATTCGTACTCGCCAGTGACTCGCACGAGGAGGCGCTGGCATTTCTTTCAGTCCTCTTGCCCGGAGGGGACGCGCAGTTGGCTCGTACGCGTGACCGGGTAGTCGTGTTCAAAGCGCCAGGGGCGCTGACCAAGCTGGTCAAAGGCGCCACTGACTTCGTTGCAGTTGCTCTCTCCGACGAGGTGCAGCAGGAACTCGCAGCCGCGAGACCACTGCACGCCGTGGTCGTGCTGCCTAAGAGCCTGTCGGACTATGCATCGCGTTGAGCTTCGGATTGCATGATGCGAAACATGGGCGAGCGTTCAGGCCGATTTTTCGATCATTTTGTCGATAGAACGCATGATTCCCATCATTTCCGCTCACTGCGGGCGCAATACGGCCATGCGTTTCAAGTTCCACGCCAGGCAAACCAGCGTCCACTCATGGCGAGCGTTGGCAAGCCCGCGCAGCATGAACTGGCGGAATCGCATCACCGACTTGATGATCCCGAACACCGGTTCGACCGTCTGCTTGCGCAACGCGTAGGCAGCACGACCGTCGCGTGTGCGCAGCCGGTGCTTCATCACTTCCAGCTTGTCGTCGCCATTCTCAAGGACGAGAGCGAGCTCCTGCGTGAGCGGTTGGAGTAGCCTAAGTCCTGCGGGTACCGTGTGGGCGTAAGCAATGTGACCTGTGCGACCCGTACGCCATAACGTCGACGTCGATCCTCCATTCTGATCGACCGCATGCCCCGCCAACCTCCTCGCTTCATTCCGCGGCAAATATCCGCGGTTCTACGCAGCCACTAACACACAGCGACTGTTCCGGGCTGGTCAGGGACTATGATCCTAGAAACGGCAGTTAGCCGCTCGCCAACGTTATCGCCAGCGCTTTTTTCGGCGAACCGATCGCGGCCAGAACCTGTTTGAGATGCTCGCAGCAGCGATGCCAGACCGATTTACCGTCCAACTGCTCCGCAGCTTCTTTCACCCAATGCTGAAGCAGCCGCGAGACGCGCAGAAGCGCGTCGCGAGCCTTTTGGAATTCGCCGTGCATCGACGTCAACGTAATCGTCGTCTGACCCGCATGCTCGGTTTTCCGGCCCACCGAACTCATCAACCACGGACGGCTCGTGATCGCCTCGCGCCGTTGCTTCGGGTTGGCCAGGCGCACGTACAGGCTCCACCAGTTGTAGACGAGCGCCACCGCGCGCGCCGAGAGCCGGCAGCGGTGCAGGTCGTGCGTGGTGAAGCCGCCCCAGCCCCACTGGTTCTTCAGCTCGTCGAAGCTGTTCTCGGCATCGGCCCGGTCCCGGTACAGCTGCCCGAGCGTGAGCACCTCGTAGTCCAGGTTCGTCACCAGCACCGCGTACTCGTAGCCGCGGATGTGCTTGCCCGCCTTCGGATCGACCTCCACGAAGGCCAGAGACTGCTGGCGATCGTCGGTGTACTGCAGCGCGACTTCGCCATGCAGCGCGCGGCGAATCAGCACGACGCGTCGCGGGCTCTCCCAGCCCATGAGCGAGAGCTCCCCGTCCAGTCCTTCCCAGCCCTGTCCGGCATCCGTCCAGCCCTCGTGCTCGAACATCCGCTCGATGTGACGCTTGACGTTCTTCGACAGGCGCAGCTTGAACAGGTACGGCTGGCCTCGTTCTTCGAGCGAACGCATCACGAGCTCGGAGCCGAAGGCGCAGTCGCCGCGCACGATCCGCGGGCGCTGCTCGGACGTCATGCCGTCGAGCAGGTGCAGCAGCCCGGCCAAGCTGTGGTTCGCACTGTGCTGGTTGCCCGCCTTCACGTCGATCCCGAGCACCAGGCGCGTGCCAGCCATCAGGTACGTGTGATACGCGTGCGACGGGCGCCCGGGCTTGTGCGGGTTGTAGGAGACGACCGAGCCTTGCTGGCGGCCGTACAGCGGCTTGATCGTCGTGTCGATGTCCAGGATCCACGGCGCATCGAGCAGCGCACGCGTGCTTTCGCGCAGGTGCTTGTCGAGCCACGCCACGCCGAGATCCGGATCGATCGCCTTGAGTGCTCGACGCAACGCGTCTTCGCTGACGATGCGGTTCATGCCGAGCAAATCGGGATTCACACCGTCGCAGCGAATCGCGGTGACGTGCGCGTACCTTTTATGCCCCGAGAGAATCGACAGCAGCCAGGTGCCGAGCACGTCGCCGATCTCGGGCGCATTCGGACTCGAGTAAAACAACGGGCACTCGTTCTTCCAGCGCTCCCACAAACCGGTGAGCGTGAGGAACTCGATAAAGAAAGCGAGCTGGCCCATCGGAGTTGCGCCGCGGCTCGCATCCCAGCGGACATTTACTCGGCCGCCGGCCGTCTGCAGGCCGACGCTGGATGCGTGCTCCAATTCCGTGTTTTTCCGGCGCAATCTCGCCTCACCCATCGGGTGACCTCCGTGATCGGGCTCAGACGCAATGCCCCCAAGGGTCTCCGGCGAGAACGGCGTCGTCAACTGCGGTCTTAAGGAT
>BTVG01000063.1:0-9958 GCA_045864815.1 Rhodanobacteraceae bacterium
GTCGAGCCGGTGATCGGAGTCATCAAGTCGGTGCTCGGATTCCGTCAGTTTCTGCTGCGCGGAATCAACAAGGTGCGCACCGAATGGACGTTGGTGACGCTCGCGTACAACGTGAAGCGGCTGCATCGTCTGCAACTCGCAACGTAACGGGGAAAAGTGCCCGCAAAAGAGCGCCGAGTCTGGGCCCAATACCGAGCTATCGGGCCGCGTATGCGCCGCATAGGGGACCGACGCTCGCTCTGCCGGAATCCCGACGCGTCCCGAGAATGACCAGAACGTGTTTTCTGGGGAACCGGGGAGACAAGTCCGACAGGCTGCTAGCCTGAGCCGATCTCAGTTGCGGCGACGCGCCGCGTCGTCGTGCGAGCGAGAGTTGCAGAGCCAGCCAAGGCACTTCCCTGGCGTCCGGGTCACTCCACGTCCCTAAAGGGAATCTCTGGATCGGGTTCACTTTCACTAGCCTACGAGGCCAGACTCGGCTCTGAGCCGAGAGCTACCGTTAAGGATGTCCGGACCTGGATGCTGGCCCGAAATTCGCCCATAGGTCGAAATCCGCGTTCCGACTCAGCCAGCGGGGCTTCGCCCGACCATCGGTGCCGAGGGCTGCCGGAAAGGCATTCGCGTGGCCGCCCTGCACACACCTTACAGGTGTCCAGATCTTGCCGTTCAGCTCTTGTCATTCGAGGGAGTGCCCAGTTCTTTCCGGGGCAGCGTTCAACGGCCGGTGTGGCGCACAACAGAGGTGTCGTTGGCCTCGGCGTTAGGTGGGACGCCAGTTGACGCCCCACCGTCACCGCGGAACCATCGCGGAACGCTGGCGTCGGGGCCGGCGAAGGGGCAAACGATGGCGTTGAGTCGCGGGTCGGTGTTGCTCTCGTGGCTGTTGTGGCCTTTGCTCTACGGCGCGGGGCTGTTCGGCGCCGGGCTTGCGCTGGCCAGCGCGCGGCCGCTGCTCTGGTTCAACGTCATTTATCTGGGTCTCGTCGCGGTCATCGCCGTGCTGGAGCGGTGGATGCCGTTCGAGCCGCGGTGGCTGGCAGACGACGGCGAAACCGGCGCGAATCTCGCGCATACCGTGTTCACCAAGGGTCTCGTGCAGATCGCGGCGGCTGCCGCGGCGACCCTGGGCATGGCTGCGGCCACCGTCGTGCAGCCGGCGACGGTGCCGGCCCAGGTCTGGTGGCCGACGGCCTGGCCGCTGTTCGCGCAGGTCGTGCTCGGCCTCGTCGTCGCGGAGCTCGGCCTCTACGTTGCGCATCGCGTCGCACACGAATGGCCCGCGTTCTGGCGCTTCCATGCGTTGCACCACAGCGTGCGCCGGCTCTGGGTCGTCAACACCGGCCGCTTCCACATCGTCGACACCTGTTTCAAGGCATTGCTCGGGCAGGTGCCGCTGTATCTGCTCGGCGCACCGCTGAAGGTATTTCTCTGGATCAGCGCCGTGACCGCGGTGACCGGCCTGCTGACTCACTGCAACGTGGCGCTGCGCACGGGGCCGCTCGACTGGATCTTTTCGACGCCGGCGCTGCATCGCTGGCATCACTCCAAGGTGCTCGACGAAGGCAACCGCAACTACGGCGAAAACCTCGTGCTTTGGGATCAGCTGTTGGGCACCTACTACAACCCGGCGCGACGCCCGCCGGCCGACATCGGCATCCACGGCCGCATCGCGAAAGGATTTCTCGCCCAGCTCATGCAGCCGTTCCGGCGCGAGGGCGCGCGCGCGATACTGGATCCGGATACGCGCTGAACGCGGCGGAGCGTCCTCGTCGCCGCGGGCAGCGCGTAGGGTGGCCAGAGAGGATGCCGCTACTGCGCCGCGCTGCGCCGGTACAGGCAGGCGTCGTCGGCGCTTCGCCGGCAGCAGATCGGGAAAGCGGCGACGAACGAGGGGGTAGGCGCGGTCACGTTCACTGCATACCGTTGGAAGAACTCACCGGAAGTGAACCTGACCCTGTTGTCAGTCACTGATCAGGGAAACCTACGCGTGCGTCTGACCATTGGCATCATCAGCGCCATCGGCACCGCGGTGTTCGGACTGGCCTTCGTCGTAGCGTTCCTCGCTCCGGCACGAGTCGAGGCGATGGCGCGCGTGCTGCTGCAGCATGAGATCGAAGCGCGGGCGACCGCATCCCTGCTCGCGCTGGAGCGCTCGCGAGTGGGGCAGTTCGCGGATCGGCTGGCCGAGCAGCATCCGGAACTGGCTGAGGCCGCGCGCGCGCGGCTCGTGCCGATCGTCGAGGCCGTGATTCTGGAAATGCGCGATCCCGACTGTCCGTGCCGGCGCCAGCTGGCGACCGCGATCGGGCTGAAACCGGACAGTTTCCTGCACGACACGCTGCAGTCCGATCGCGAGCGGCTGACCGGATTCATTCGCACCAAATACGGGGAGACGGCCGGTGCGCTGCTGCGCGAGTTCCGCATCTTTACCGGCGCCAATGCGCTGATGTTCGTCCTGCTCGGCCTCGTGTTGCGGATGCATTACCGGGCGCGCGCGCACCTGCTGCCAGCTGTAACCGTGCTGCTGCTCACGACCGCGGTCGTCGCCGGGCTGTATCTGTTTCAGCAGAACTGGCTGCATACGATCGTATTCGGTGACTATGTCGGCTGGGCCTATTTCGCCTGCCTGGGCATCGTCGGCGCGTTGCTCGGCGATCTGCTGTTGAATCGCGGCCGCGTGAATGCGCGCATTGTCAGTTCGATCGGCGGAATCTTCGGAAGTGGGGCCCTCGCGCCCTGTTGACGCCTCGCGCGCTGCGTGCGGTGCCAGACCCGCTTGCGGCTACACTCGGCGGCCCCACTTCGAGGAACGCCTATGCTCGTCACCCTGGGCGCGTTGGTGCTGTCGCTGGCTCCGTCGGCGGCTGGCGACGTCGTGAAGCTCGGCAGCCTGACCTTCGAGCGTTGCGAGCTCACCCAGCCGGGATCGGCCGCGACCACGTCGGCCTGGTGCGCGCCGTTCTCGCAGCCGGAGGACCGCACACAGCCGGATGGCCGCCGCATCGACTTCCGGCTCGCGCTGATCAGGAGCGATGCGGCCAAGGTTGCCGACGATCCGCTCGTGCTGCTTGCCGGCGGTCCGGGGCAGGCGGCGACCGAATCCTGGCCGCAGGTCGCCGGAGCGCTCGCGCTCGCGCGTCGTACGCGCCACGTGATCCTGCTCGACCAGCGGGGTACCGGTGGTTCGAACGCCCTGCGCTGTGACGACACGGACGGGCAGGGCAGCGATGTGCGGGAGGCTGCACTCGCCCACGCGCCCGACGCCGATCGCGGACGGGCGCTGACGGAGCGTTGCCTGCAGGCGATCGCCGGCAGGGCCGATCCGAAGCGTTACACCACCACCGCTGCGGTCGAGGACCTGGAGGCGCTGCGCCAGGCGATCGGTGCGCCGAAATTCAATCTCGTCGGGATTTCCTACGGCACGCGCGTCGCGCAGCAGTATGCGCGGCGCTACCCGGACGGCGTGCGCAGCCTAGTGCTCGACGGCGTCGTGCCGAACGACATCGCGCTCGGTGTCGACTTTGCACGTTCGCTCGACGACGCGCTGCGCGCGCGCTTTGCGCTCTGCGATGCAAGCCCCGAGTGCCACGCGCGCTTCGGCGACGTCTATGCCGACCTTTACGCGCTGCGTGCACGGCTGCAGCAGAAAGCGCAGCCCGTCAGCCTGCGCGATCCGCTGACGTATGTGCCGCTGACACACGATCTGGATGCCGACACCTTCGCCGGGCTGGTACGTCTCTATGCCTACGCTCCCGAGACCGCGGCACTGCTGCCGCTGGCGATTCACGAGGCAGCCAGCGGCAATGCCGCGCCGCTGATGGGACAGGTCAGCCTGATCACCGCCGACCTGGGCGCGACGCTGACCTCGGGCATGGGTCTGTCGGTGTTCTGCGCCGAAGATGCCGATCTGCTGGAGCCGCGGCCCGAGGACGCGGCCCTGATCCTGGGTGGCGACTTCGTCCAGACGCTGCAGGCGCAATGCGAAATCTGGCCGCGCGGCTCGCGACCCGAGGACTTTCACACCGCCCTGCGCTCGGACGTGCCGAGCCTGCTGCTGTCGGGCCAGTACGACCCGGTGACCCCGCCGCGCTACGGCGAGCAGACGGCCCGGGGATTGAGCCGCTCGCGCCACCTCGTCGCGCCGGGGCAAGGTCATAACGTGATAGGCCGGGGCTGTATGCCCCGGCTCGTCGCTCGCTTCGTGGACACACTCGAGACATCGGATCTCGACGCCGGCTGCATCGCTGATCTGGGGCCGACGCCGTTCTTCCTCGACTACAACGGAGCCAGTCCATGATCGAGGTCGACGACCTGCACAAGTCCTTCGGCGCGGTGAACGCGGTGGCCGGCGTCAGCTTCGTCGCGCGTGACGGCGAGATCACGGGCCTGCTCGGCCCGAACGGCGCCGGCAAGACCACGACCTTGCGCATGCTGTACACGCTGATGACCCCCGATCGCGGCACGGTGCGCGTCGACGGCATCGATGTGCGCCGCGACGCCGACGGGGTGCGCCGCCGCCTCGGCGTTCTGCCCGACGCGCGGGGACTCTACAAACGGCTGACGGCGCGGGAGAACATCGAGTACTTCGCACGCCTGCACGGGCTCGATGCGGCGACGATGAAGACGCGCTGCGACCGACTGATAGAGGCGCTCGACATGCAGGACATCGCAGCGCGCCGCAGCGAGGGCTTTTCCCAGGGACAGCGCGTCAAGACCGCGATCGCGCGCGCGCTGGTGCACGATCCGAAGAACGTGATCCTCGACGAACCGACCAACGGCCTGGACGTCATGGCCACGCGCGCCATGCGGCGTTTCCTGCGCGGGCTGCGCGACGAAGGCCGCTGCGTGCTGTTCTCGAGTCACATCATGCAGGAGGTCGCCGCGCTCTGCGATCGCATCGTGGTCATCGCCGCTGGGCGCGTGGTGGCCGACGGGAGCGCCGACGAGCTGCGTGCGCAGACGGGTGAGACGAATCTCGAGGATGCGTTCGTGCGCATCATCGGCAGCGATGAAGGATTGGCCGCATGAATGCCGCACTGGTCGTCTTCTTCAAGGAAGTCGTCGAGAACCTGCGCGACCGGCGCACGATCACGAATGCGCTGATCGTTGGGCCGCTGCTGGGACCGCTGCTGTTCGCGGCACTGACCTCGCTGATGATCACGCGCGAGCTCGATCGTGGCGAAAAGCCCATCGAGGTATCCATCGTCGGTGCCGAGCACGCGCCGAACCTCGTCGCGTTCCTGCGGCAGAACGGCGTGAAACCCAAGCCGCCCGTCGACGATCCCGAGGCGCGCGTGCGGCTGCAGGACGAGGACATGGTGCTGCGCATTCCGGCCACCTATGCCGACGCGTGGACGTCCGGCAAGACGGCGCAGGTCGAACTGATCTACGACTCGTCGCAGCGTGATTCCGCGACGCCGGTCGAACGCCTGCGCGGGCTGGTGCAGGGCTATTCGAGCCAGAACGGCGCCATGCGGCTCATGGCGCGCGGCCTGTCGCCGGCGGTCGCTTCGCCGCTCGTCGTCGCCGCGCGTGACCAGTCGACGCCGCAGAGCCGCAGCGGACTGCTGTTCGCGATGCTGCCGTATTTTCTGATCCTGTCCGCGTTCATGGGCGGCATGTACCTCGCGATCGACACGACGGCAGGCGAGCGCGAGCGACAGTCACTGGAGCCGCTGTTCGTCAATCCGGTGGGGCGTTCGCGCATTCTCGCCGGCAAGCTCGGCGCGACGTTTGCGTTCGCGATGGCGAGTCTTGCGCTGTCGCTGATCGCGTTCGGCTATGCGGGCCGCTTCATTCCGACCGACCGCATCGGCATGGTGCTCGATTTCGGCCCGCGCTTCGCCGCGATCGCGCTGCTCGTGATGCTGCCGCTGGTACTGCTCGCGAGCTGCCTGCAGACGATGATCGCCGCATTCGCCAAGAGCTACCGCGAGGCGCAGACCTATCTGTCGCTGCTGATGCTGATTCCGATGCTGCCCTCGGCCATGCTCGCGGTGCTGCCGCTGAAGGCGCAGACCTGGATGTACTCGGTGCCGCTGCTCAGCCAGCACCTCATCGTGACGCGGCTGGTCCGTGCGGAATCGGTGACGCTGCAGCAGCTGCTGCTCTGTCTTCTCAGCGGTACCGCGATCGCGGCCGTGGCCGCCATGGTCACGGCGCAGGTCTATCGATCGGAACGCCTCGCGATTTCCGGATGAGCCGCCTGGCACCGGAACTCCGCGGCGGACACCGGTCCGGGCGGGTTCCGGCGGCCGCGCAATCTGCATCCGAATCTGTTTGAATCGGCGGCCCATGACCTCCGCCACCGTTTCTTTCGCCGACTTCCTCGAAACGCGCTACGCGCACCTGCTCGCGCGCTGCCGCGAAGTCGGCGTGCCGTTCTACGACGATGCGGGCGTCGCCGAGCAGTTGCAGCGCGTGCTGCTGGCCAGCGACTTCGCCTACGACTGTTTTTCGCGCGATCCGGCGCTGCTCGCGCCCGACGCGTTGATGCTGATGAGCGACCCGCGGCCGGCGGATGCGCGCGTCTGGCAGATCGACCCGGGCGAGCGGGACGAGGCACGCCAGATGGCGCTGCTGCGCCGTTTCCGCAAGCGTGAGGCGCTGCGCCTGATCTGGCGTGACGTCAATGGCCTCGACGACGTGGCCGACACGCTCGACGGCTCGACCGCACTCGCCGAGACCTGCATCGAAGCGGCACTGCGCTATGCCGAACACCTGCTCGGTGCGCGACATGGCGTGCCGCGCGACGCCCAGGGGCGTGCACAGCGGCTGGTGGTACTGGGCCTGGGCAAGCTCGGCGGGGGCGAGCTGAACTTCTCTTCCGACGTGGATCTGATTCTTGCCTATGCGGAGAGTGGCCAGACCGACGGCGCGCGCGTGATCGACAACGAAGCCTGGTTCGCCCGGCTCGGTCAGCAGATGGTCAAGCTGCTGGCCGAGGTCAGCGTCGACGGCTACGTCTATCGGGTCGACCTGCGCCTGCGTCCGTTCGGCAATGCGGGCCGCGTCGCGCTGTCGTTCGCGGCCATGGAACAGTACTACCAGCGCGAAGGCCGCAACTGGGAGCGCTATGCCTGGATCAAGGCGCGACCGGTCGCCGGCGATCTGGCCGCCGGGAAGCGCCTCTGCGAGACGCTGCGTCCGTTCGTCTACCGGCGCTATCTCGACTACACCGCGTTCGCCGGGCTGCGCGAGATGAAGGCGCTGATCGACGCCGAAGTCGCGCGCAAGGACCTGACCGACAACCTCAAGCTCGGCCCCGGCGGCATCCGCGAGATCGAGTTCATCGTGCAGCTGCTGCAGATGATCCGCGGCGGGCGCGAGCCCAGCCTGCGCGTGCGCGGACTGCTGCCGGCGCTGGCCGCCTGCGAGCAGCTGGGCGTGCTGGACAAGGCGCGCACGCAACAGCTGCGGCGCAGCTACCTGTTCCTGCGCCGCGCGGAAAACCGGCTGCAGATGCTGCGCGACGAGCAGACCCACGCGTTGCCGTCCGATCCGCTGTTGGTCGAGCGCATCGCGCAGGCGCTGGGGCATGCGGACACGGCCGCCTTCGCCGCGGCCCTCGCCCGCGAGCGCGAAGCTGTCGCCGAGGAGTTCCGCGGCCTGTTCGCCCCGCTGGACAAGGGGGCTGCACCGTCCCTGCCGGACAGCTGGATCCAGCTGTGGCGCGCGCTCGACCGCGACGGCGGCGACCCGGCAGAGCTGGCCGCTGCGGGCTTCCTGCCGGCCGAACCGGTGCGCGAGGCGCTGCTCGGGCTCACGCGCTCGCCGGCCGTGCGCAGCATGGCGACGGGTTCACGCGAGCGATTCGATCGCCTCATGCCGCAACTGCTGCAGGCCGCGGCGGCGAGCCGAGCGCCAGCGGCCTGTCTGGAACGCCTCGTACGGCTGCTGCACGCGATCGTGCGCCGCGCGGCCTATCTCGTCCTGCTGGATGAACAGCCCGCTGCGCGCAGGCGGCTCATCGCGCTGTTCGCCGACAGCGCCTGGCTGGCCGAACGCGTGATCGCCCATCCGTTGCTGATCGACGATCTGTTCGATCCACGCCTCGACGCGGTCCCGGTGGATCGCGCCGCGATCGCCAGCGAGATCGCGCGCCGCGTCGGCACGCTCGAGGTCACCGAGCCCGACCCGGAAGCCGAGATCGAGCTGCTGCAGGAGCTCAAGCACAGCCTCGGGTTCCGCCTCGGCCTCGCATTCCTTGGCCGGCGCGCTGATGCGGTGGCTACATCGCGCCGTCTCGCCGTGCTCGCCGAAACCATCGTCGCTACCGTACTCGCGCATGCCGAACGCGATGCGATCCGTCAGCACGGACGCTTGCCGGGCCACATCGGCCACGGTAGCGGACTGGCCATCGTCGGCTATGGTTCCCTTGGCGCTGCGGAACTCGGTTTTGCGTCCGATCTCGACCTGGTTTTTCTCTACGACGAAGCGCTGGGGCAGGTCGACAGCGATGGTGCGAAGCCGCTCGACGGGCAGCGCTACTTCGCGCGCATCGCGCAGCGCGTCGTGCATCTGCTCACCACGATGACCCGCGCCGGACGCCTCTACGAGGTCGACGTGCGCCTGCGCCCGGACGGTGGCAAGGGCCTGCTCGTCACCAGTGTGCAAGGCTTCGCCGATTACCAGCGCGAGCGCGCGTGGACGTGGGAACATCAGGCGCTCGTGCGCTCGCGCCTGCTCGCCGGCGAGGGGGCGCTGGCCAGGCGTTTCGCGGCGGCGCGTGCGGCCGTGCTCGCGCAGCCGCGTGATCGCGAGGACGTGTTCAGGCACGTCGCCACCATGCGCGCGCGCTGGCGCGCCGAACGCGACCGTTCCACGAGCGAAGAACTCGATCTCAAGCAAGGTGCCGGCGCGCTGCTCGACATCGAGTTTCTGCTGCAGGCGCTGGTGCTCGCGCATGCCGCCACGCGGCCGCCCTTGCTGCAGGCCAGCGACAGTGCCAGCCTGATCCGTCTGTCGGCGCAGCAGGGTCTGCTGACCGAAGACCAGGGCGATACGCTCGCCAGGGCGCATGCCGTGCTGCTGGATGCGGCGCTGACGTGCACGCTGGATGCGAGGCCGCGGCTGGCGCGGCGGAGTCCGGCCCTGAACACGGCGACGGACGGTGTGCTTTCGGTGGCTCGCGTGCTCGGGATGCACTGAACGACAGGGCGGGCGCCGGCGGCGGGAGTCCATTTCGTGGACGGGTTGCCCGGTACGTGCGGGGATGTTCCGGCGGGGGCGCCGGCCCGGCAGCCGTTCGCGAGCTCCCTGCTGCGTACACCGGTGCGGGTCCGCGCGAGGCCGCATTCTGTCGCCGGCTCCGGCACCGGCACAGCCCGTCGGCGAGCCGGTACGGCGCGGCCGCTCCCGCCATGTGGCTGCAACCATCCGCTGACAGCATGGTGCAGCGGTCATGCCACACGGTGCTGCCGCATGTCGGGCAGCATGCGTGTCCAGGGTAGGGAAACGGCGCGCCGGCTCGTGCTGGTGACGCGCGCACCACGGCGGCAACGAGCGCATGTGGCAATGGCAACGAGACCGCCGTGTGCAATTGTCCCGCCCGCCCGCCGACCGGCCGGTGCTGCTTCGCATCAATGTGACGCAGTTGCTGTTTACATCGGCGCCGCAAACGTTAAGGTACAACCTGGGTTCAAGCCACCGCGTGGCGCGGTGCTCGGTCTCCGAGGCGCTCGCATTCCTCGGCCTGACCGGCGCGCGAAAAGGCTCGCGCGAAACCTGGCAGTTTTCGCAATGCCGCCGGCTCGCCGCCGGCCCGGCTGACGGCGTGCCGTCGCCGTGTCACCGCCTGGACTTGCGCAAGGATCAGCCATGAATCGCACGTTGAACGTCACCACGCCACTGGGTCCCGAAGTGTTGCGCTTCGATGGACTGCAGGGGAAGGAATCGCTGTCGCAGCTGTTCGACCTGCAGCTGACGATGAAGAGCGAGGAGCGAGGGATATCGGCGC
>BTVG01000064.1:0-8953 GCA_045864815.1 Rhodanobacteraceae bacterium
GTGGCCGCACTGACCCCTCGCCGCCAGATAGCTTCCGTCCTGCGACGGGGCGCCGTCCTGCGCGGCGTAGGAATTGAAGTTCGGGCAGATCGCGCCGGCGATCACACGCTGGCCTTCGGTGTAGCCCTGCACGGCGCTGCCCAGTTTCTCGATGACGCCGACCGGCTCGTGCCCGATTGTCAGCCCCTTGGCCACCGGGTATTCACCCTTCAGGATGTGCACGTCGGTGCCGCAGATTGTCGTCGTGGTGATGCGGATCAGCGCATCGTTGGGGCCGACGTCGGGGATGGGCTTGTCGGCCAGTTCGATGCGGCCTGGCTCGACGAACACGGCTGCTCTCATCATCGCGGGCATGAAAAACTCCTTGATCGGCAAATCGATAGCAAACGGACAGCCATCAGTATCCCGAGCAGAGGGAACGCGAGGATGACCGTCTCATTGCCACTCCGTAATCTTCGATTTTTCCTTTGCACGACTTCCTGAAACGCGCCTGGCCGCTACGCGACCGAAATGTAATCGGCCGAACACTTTCGTGTCGGGCACGAAGGCGCAATTTGGCGGCATCGGCGCGTTGCCGCCGACCCGGTTTCGACTCACGGGTTCCCCCGAGTCCGATAGGAGTTCGTGTCATGCACAGGTTTCTAGTGTTTTCGGTAGCGATCGCGGTAACCGCTCCGGTCTTTGCGGGTCCCGATTCGACGTTCATGAACGCGCCAGACCTCGCGCAAGCCCAACAACGAAGCGGAATTCAGTACCTCCCGATCGGAGAAGGCTCCGCATACCCACCGGAAAACCAGTTACCGGCTTCAGGCAAGGCGATGACGCATCGCGGCGCCAACATGCCGGGCGGTCAGGGCGAAATGCCCGACCACCCGCATACGTCGGCATCGCCCGACCCGGGCAAAACGATGACGCACCGTGGCGCGAACATGCCGGGCGGCCAAGGCGAAATGCCGGACCATCCGCATCAACAACAGAAACGATAGACGCACAGGAGCGGCTGCGGCATCGATACCGAGCGCCTTCCGCCCGCTCGGTTTCGGTGCGCCTCCGACAGCGGCGCATGCCCCCCCAGGGTGGCGGGGTTCGCTTCCGCGGTTCCTCCGAGCGGGTGCGGCGTTCAAGTCGCGAGAACTGCTGCCAAAACCGCTATTGCAATGGCGATGGTGGCCTGTGACGCGGATATATCCTGCCCTGCAAGCCAGGTGAAATCGGATCACTGCAGGGCGGACCGTGGAAGCCGCGCAGCGACCGGAAGGAGCACCGCCGACCGGGAATGCCGTACGGGTCTGTTTACAGCCATCGACGCGCCCACCAACCGATCGATTCGGCGACGCGCCGCGGCCACTTCCTCTGGCTCCACGCGTGGGCGCGTATCGGCTCGGCTTCGCACAGGGCCGGGAGGAAGCTCTCCGCCAGTAAGGCGTTCAATTCTCCGGATTCGTCGATCACGTTCAGCTCGTCGTTGACGAAAAGACTTCGATAGTCGAGGTTGGCAGTACCGACGGTCGCCCACCGGTCGTCCACGAGCAGCGTTTTCGCGTGGAGAACCCGAGGAACGTACTCGAAGATCCGCACGCCGCAGGACAGCAGGCGGGAATAGGCCGCACGAGCCGCCCACTGGGCCAGCGGCACATCGCTTTTCCCGGGGACGAGCAGCAGGACGTCGACGCCACGCATCGCTGCCTCGCGCATCAGTCGCTGGGTGCGGCTGTCGGGCACGAAGTACGGAGTGGTTACCCAGATGCGCGAGCGCGCCGCGATCATCGTGTCATTGAGGACGCACCGCAGCCGGTGGCGGCATGCGCGCGAGCGATTCGGCAGCAGCCATAGCGAGCCGGTCACCGGTGGCAGCCAGTCGGGTGGGACGTCGCGGTAGCAGTCGAAAACCATCGCAGCCGCGGCAGCCGGTTTGCCGACGAACCGAACGTGCGTATCGCGCCAGCGGCCGGACCCGAACGACCGCAGCGAACTGGCCGCATGGACATTGAAGCCGCCGACATACGCGATCGCCTCGTCCACCACGAGCAGCTTCCGATGGTTGCGTCGGTTGATTGCAAGCGGCCGATGTACGCTCCAGCGCCGGCTCCATTCGAAGTGAACTCCGCCCGCCCGGAGTCGCTCGATATCAGCATTGGAGAGATCGCGCCAGGAACCGAGGTGATCGACGCGCAATCGCACGTCCAGACCCCTCGTGGCGCAACGGGCCAACGTATCGACGAATTGCCGGCCGACCGGGTCGGAAGTGAAGATGTAGCTCTCGAACCGAACGCTTCGCTGCGCGCAGTCGATGTCGCGCAGCATGTCGTCGAACAGGAGATCGCCCTCGATGTAGACCCTCGACAGCCCCGACGCCCCGCTCCGTGGCTCGGTGGGCATCGGGTTCTCGCCCCTGATTTGTTGTCGGAGACCGGGGGAATCGGAGAGCGACTCCCCGCTCCGATCGGCTATCAGGACTCGAGAGCGTGATGGGGCCCGTACAGCCGGTGGGCTGCCTCACGCTCGGCTCGCGTCGCTTGGGATGCTTCGCGCTGAATTTGCTCCCGCGTCGTTGAGGATGCCGACGCCTCCTTCGCCGCGACGAATTCGAATGAACCCGGAATGCTTCCGGCGCGCTGTGCGGCCTGCAGTTCGGCGGTCACTTGCGCACGCGTCGTCTTGCTCGGAGTCACATGGGTCGTCTGGAATCCGATCTCGTTGTTCACGAATTCGACGCCACTGTCCGCGAAGGCGGACAGGCTCACAGACAACACGACTCCTGCGAACAACAAGGCTTTCGAGGACATTTCGCTACTCCTTTCAGTTCATGGTCTGCAACATCGGTCGGTGCGTGTGACGCGTTTCGGACATCACGGTCACGACTGTAGCGATGCATCCCCAACCGCAAGGTTTCACGACGATTACATCTGAATCATGTTTCCAACGTGCATGTCCCCGAGCAAGTGCGCATCGTTGCTCAACCCGCAATCCATCGGCCCTCTCTCGCCGGGGTAGCGTCGGCTAGTAGCACCCGATCGCGATGTTCGACGACATCGGAAAGACCAGTTCATCTCCCCTGCGAAACGTCTCTACCGCAGCCCGCGTGTCCCGGACGATCGCGTCGATCAGCGCCGCCCGCCGGGGTTCGTCCAACGCTGCGAACGCCGGCACGGAAGTCGCGGCGCCCAGGACCGTGAACGCGACGAAGCGCTCGGGCGAGGGAAGTCGGACCTCGTGCGACCGCGGTATTACCTGTACGTCGCGGAAGTTCGCTTCGATGAGCAGGCTCTTCAGATCGTGAGCGCTCCCGAGTGAAAACGACAATGCAACGTCGGCGATCTCTGCGTTCAGGTGCCGCACGGTCGCCCGGAACAGCGCTTCGTACAGAGGGTGGCGGTCCAGCGACTGCCAGACGCTGATGGCGGTCCTTCCCCCCGCAACGAGCACCCGGCGCATTTCGCGAAGCGCTCGCGCGCGATCGGCGAAGAACTGCAGTCCCTGCTGGCACAAGACGACGTCGAAAGCGCTGTCGGGTAACGGCAGCGCAACGGCATCACCTTGCAACCACTCGATTGGCGCTCCGTCGGGTGGGTCGAGCGAACGTGCCACAGCGAGCATTCCCGGATTGACGTCGAGGGCGGTGACCTTTCCTCGCTCGCCCACGATCGGGGCGACCTGCCGCGCGACACTCCCGGTTCCGCAGGCGAGATCCAGGACTCGCTCCCCGCTTCCTACCGAGGCGTACTCGAGCAGAATGCGTGTCCAGGGATCGGCGATCGTCCTGCCGAGATATTCCTCGTAGATGCGCGCCGGATCGGATTGCTCTGGCTCTTCCATTGACGTTCTCCAGATGAGTCAAGTACGTCCACGTCGGCACACCGAAAACTGCCGCGCGATCGCCACGAGCGATGTGCGGGCGGTCAGCTCGGGTCGAGCAACCTGTTGCTACACCATCACCCTGTAATTGCGCATCATGCCGCCGTCCTCGTGTTCGAGCATGTGACAGTGGTACAGGAACAGTCCCGGGTAGTCGGCGAAGTGCACCAGGATGCGTACACGCTCGTGCGGCATCACCAGCACGGTGTCCTTCCATCCTTCGTCGACGAAGCCCGCGTTGACGGTGCCGCGATAACCGGCGAAACGGCCCGAAACCGAGCGCGCGATGACACGAAACTGCACGCCGTGCACATGCATCGAATGGGACATCGCCATGTCCATGCCCATCATCCCGCTCGTTGCGTCGTTGCGGAATTCCCATAGCTCATGGGTGCCGAGCTTCACGGTCTCGTACGGACTGGCCTCCAGCATCTCGAAGCTTTGCCCGTTGATGCCCCAGGCCATCATTCCCATCGTGAGTTCGAAAATCTTCGGGCGATCGGAATTGACGGCCACGCGCGGATCCGGTGATGCCACCTCGGACAGGCGTGCCGGCGGCGCCGTCTCCTGAGCCCCTTGCGAGCCCTCCTCGACGCGCAGCGCGAGCACCTGGAACGGTGCTGCGTCGGGGAGCGATCCGCGGCCCATCATCATGCCGCCCATGTTCATTGCGCCTTCGAAGGCGAGGCTTCGCAGCGACAGTTCGCTGCCTGCCGGCCAGCGAGCGAAATCGACCCAGAGATCGAGGCGCTCGGCGGGTGCGAGCATGACGTAGTCACGCCGCACAGGCGCTGCCAGAAGCCCGCCGTCGGTGCCGATCACGATCAGCGGCGAGCCGTCGTGCCAGGCGAGCTTGTAAGTGCGCGTGTTGGAACCGTTGAGCACTCGCAGGCGATAGGGACGTCGCTCGACCGAGAGGCTGGCGCTGGGTCTGCCGTTGACGAGAATGTCGTCGCCCAGCACCCCCATCATGCGGGCCATCATCGAGCCCATGCCGTCGCGCATCATGCCGCGACCCATCATGCCGCCGCCCATCATGCCGCCGCCCATCATGCCGCCGCCCATCATGCCGCCGCCCATCATAGGGGGCTGGTCCAGGTTGTCGGTGGGAGAGCTGTCGAGCAGACTCGACCCCAGGTAGACGAACTGGTTGTTGCCGTCGAAGCTGCGGTCCTGCAGGACGAGCGGAATATCGTATCGACCACTGGGTAGTCCGAGCGCTGCTTCTTCGTCGTCGCTGACCAGGAACAGCCCGGCCAGACCGAAGTAGACCTGCGCGCCCGTTCGGCCATGGGGATGCGGGTGGAACCAGTAGCTGCCCGCTCTGTTCAACACGGTGAACTGGTAGACGTAGCGCTGGCCCGGTGCGATCGCGAACCGCGGGTGCCCGTCCATCGTGTCGGGGACGTGCAGGCCGTGCCAGTGAACGATTGTCGGCTCGGGCAGTTCGTTGATCAGGTCGATCCGCACGCGCTGGCCGCGCCGGACCCGGATGATCGGCCCGAGATACGTGGCATCGGACGCCTCGAGCGTGCTTGCATCACCTCTCAGCACCTTGCCCCGGTAGCGCCACACCCGAGTCGTGGCGCCCGGACGAAGGGCGACATGTTCCTGCACCGCGCGCAGCTCGATGTGGATCTCGATACCGGCGTCAACCTCCTCCTTGCCCTCGGCGCGTGCGCCCGATCGCGGTAGTCCAAGCGTGGCCACGGCTGCAGCGGTGGCAGTGCCGACGACGACGCGTCGCCTCTGATGGTCCATGAGATCGACCTCCAATCGGTTTACGCAGCTATGGGCCTAACAGCAGCCCATGCCGCCGGCCATTCCGAGATGCATCAGCGCCATGACGCCGACGCCGAGCACGACCAGCCCGCCGATGGTGGCGAGCACGATCACGATTACCTTGAGCACGTCGTTCGCCTCGCCGTCACGGGAGCGTCGCTCCGTCCCTGGCAATCTGCGTCCAGCTTCGGCCCCGGTCTTCGCTGATGAAAACGCTTCGCTTGAAGGTCGCAATCGCGAACTCGTCGCGCTGCACGGTGTTCTGCGCGATGTAGGCCACGGCGTCTTCGCCTAGCGCGGGGATCGAGGCCGTCTCAGGAGCGGCGCCGGACTTCAACGTGACGCGGGCAAGCCCCGCCTTGCCGGCATACGTGCTGAACCACAGCTGCTGGCCGTCGAGGTCGAATGCCTCGGCGAAAACCCGTACGTCGCCGACAAGTTGCTCGAAGTTCTCACCGGCATCGCGCGACAGATAGAGTCCTTGGTCGGTACCGGCGGCCACGACGCCGGAATCGGTGGGATGCACAGCGAGACTGTTCAGCTCCCCGCTCAGCCCCCGGGCGGCAGCGCGCTTCCACTGCAGGCCGTCATTGCGCGTGTAGTAGACGCCGGACTGCTTCATGCGCGAGTTCGGGTGCGGGTTGAAAACGTACACCGTGTTGGTCCCGTGGCTGGTCGCCAGCGAGTGGAAATCCGACTCGCCCTCGAGCCCGAGTTTCTGCCATGTTTTTCCTCCGTCCTTGCTCTTGATGAGGCCGAACGGATTCGTCAGTCCGGAGCGCGGCGCTGGATGGCCGCTGCTGTACAGCGCATCGCGCGTCGCCGAGAAGCCCATGTAGTCGTGCGCAGGGCCTGTAGCCTTGGACCAGCGCCCCTCGCTGAAGACAGCAAGACCATGATGGCTGGGAATGAGGAGTTGCTGACCATCCGCGCTGTAGGACAGGCCGTGAACGTGGGTCAGCGTGATCGCAGGGTCGGCAAACACTGTTGTGGCGAACACGGTCAGTGCCAGCGCGAGCGGGAAGGCGTGAAAGCCCCACTTTCTGGAGAGCATGTCGATCCTTGGTCGTCGATGAAAAAGCTGCCTCGCCGCTGAAGGAGATGAGGCGAGCGAACGGCTTGCGTTCGCGCTGATCAGCAGGAGCAGGTCGTGCCGTCGCCGCGAAGCGGGCGCGGCTTCACAAGCGGGCTACACACCGCAGGATCAAATGCGCAGCCGACCGGTGCGCCAAAGAGGGGGTGGTGTGGTGGGTCGTAGCAATTCGGGCTGCTGCGCGTGCCTCACGCCTGCGAGTTCGAAAGGATCCGGTTCGGGAAGAACGAAGGCCAGGACAAACGTCTGGTGAATGGGTGCATCCGACCGCGATTCGGAGGTTTGCCCGTCGTGAGCGCAGTGCTGGTTGCAAAGGTCCGGCGGTTGCGCATCGAACGCCCCGTGTGATTGCGTCGCCATCTCGGGGCAGGGGACTCCGTACGAGTCAGACGAAGCCTCTGCCCGTTCGCTCGCCGAATGCGGCAACGACGGGCACGCGTATGCCGCCACTGCGAACTGCGTGAACAGGATCCCCAGCAGCGCAATCCAGGCAAAGACCGAACGGCGGAAAACTCTCATTGGCGTCCGATTGTAGCGATCGGAACCGGGAATGTCACTGCCACGGTTGGGGCACTCGTAGCCTCGCGCAACCGCAGTTCCATCACCGGGCGGCCGACGTCGTCCTCGCGCGCAACGCTTGTGCCCGGGGCGCGTGCGACCCAGCTCCCAGGCGAAGCCGATGTGGATCGCTTACGACGAGGGTATCGCGCCTCTGCTCAGCCCGCGCAGCACGACAACTTGTTTACGTCTTTGTCGAATGCCAGTGCAGCGAGCTTCAGCCCCTCGACCGTAGTGAGATACGGAAAGATCATGTCCGCGAGGTCCTCGACGGTAAGGCTTTGACGGATCGCAAGTGCCGCGGTCTGAATGCTGTCGGCGCCTTCGGGGGCGAGTATGTGCGCGCCGAGCAGGCGAGCAGTGCCTGCGTCGACCACGAGCTTGATGAGACCGCGCACGTCGCGTGCGGCAAGAGCGCGCGGCACCAGGTCGAGACCGATTGTCGACACGCGGACGGGATGACCGGCAGCTCGCGCCGCCGCCTCGGTCAGCCCGACGCTTGCCACCTGCGGGTCGGTGAACACGATGGCGGGCATGGCACTGTTGTCGTAGCGTAGGCTGTCGCCGTTGAGTGCGTTCCTGGCCGCGAGCTTGGCCCCATAAGCGGCCATATAGACGAACTGGTCGCGGCCGGTAACGTCGCCGGCAGCATAGACGCCGGCCTTCGTCGTGCGCATGTAGTCGTCGACGATGATGGCGCCCTTTGGCGAGACGGCGATACTGCAGTCGTCGAGCCCCAGGCCTTCGACGTTGGGGCTACGCCCGGTGGTAATCAGTACTTGCTCGGCGTCGATCGAAACGTCTTGGCCGTCGCGCGTAAGGGTCAAGGAAACATCACCCTCGGTCTTGCGGATCGCCCGGTAGGCGATTTCGGATACCACCGTGATCCCTTCCTCCTCGAAATACCGCTGCAGCGCCGCTCCGATCTCGGGCTCCGCCTGGGGGAGCAGCCGCGACCGGCAGACGAGCGTCACCTTCACCCCGGCGCGGGCAAACATCTGAGCCAGTTCAGCCCCGACGTAGCCGCCGCCGATGACGAGCAGCGAGCGTGGCAGTTCCTGGAGGTCCAGCGCCGTCGTGCTCGTGAGGTACGGTACGGTCTCGATCCCCGGGATCGCAGGAACCGCCGGTCGCGCACCGGTCGCGATGATGATCTTCGCAGCGGGAATGCTCGTGCCGTCCACCTCGACACCGCCTTCGACGAGGCGTGCCAAACCTTCGCGATAGGTGATTCCGTTGTAGGCTGACAGCAGGTCAATGTACTTGGCCTGGCGCAGTGCGGAAACGAGCTCGTCCTTCTGCTGAACGGTTCTGCGCCAGTCGGTCAGTTTGGCCTTGGCCGTGATGCCGGCGAAGCGCGCTGTCACGCGAGCGTTGTGAAGCGTCTCGGCGGCGCGGATCAGGGTCTTCGACGGTACGCAGCCGATATTGACGCAAGTGCCGCCGATGGTGCCGCTGCCGATGAGCACGACCTGTGCGCCCTGATCGGCGGCCGTGATCGAGGCTGAGAAGCCGGCCGAGCCGGCGCCGATCACGGCGAGATCGCAGGTGCGTGGTGCGTCGTTCATCTCAACTACCCTGCAACCTCTCGTGGGCAGGGAAGCCGGCACTGCTGCTCGCGGCCGCGATCGCACCGGGGTTCGTCTTCGCGTCGTCGAACGTCAC
>BTVG01000065.1:0-8568 GCA_045864815.1 Rhodanobacteraceae bacterium
TGGAGCAGTTGCAGCTATTGCAGTAGTCCCGGCCACCGATAAGGTGGCCCCGATCAAAGGGTCGCGTTAGCGACCCGCCCTAAGCCGCTTTGAGCGGCTCACACAACTAAAGCCCCCGGCTTTGCCGGGGGATACTTACCATTCGCCCGCAGGCGAAAAACGCCGGTGGGTGGCCTGAACAATGTGCCGCTTACCACCGTCACCACCTGATTGCCCGTGTTCGTCAGGGTCGTGGGGGCGAACGCGGTCAGGTCAACTTCGAGGTCGTCCGACCCGCAGCAGTCAGTCCCTCGAAGTTAACCTGACCCGGGGGTTAGTCGAAGCTGCTCGTGAACAGATCGTCTGGCGTCAGCAAGCGCGCCGCGAAGGCATTGCGCGGGTTCACCGAGCACGTGGTGGCGTGGATGCCGGCGAGCACCGGGCGACCCAGCCAGTTGCTGAAACGGACGGGACGCTGCAGGGTCGGCGAACCGTTAGTGCAGGGGGCGGGCGTGCGATACGCGAACTGGATGGAGCCATTGGTGCCAAAGCGCGTATCGACGCGATCACCCGCTGCCGTGGCGCCAAGTTCGACGACCGCCGCGTAGGTGGCCAGTTCGTACTCGCCGTTCTGCGCTCCCAGCGGCGCACCGAACAGCACGCGGCCACCGGCAATCGGAATGGCCACGCCGTGTCCGGGGAAGGGGGCCAGGGTGGGTTCGAAGCTGTTCACGGGAAACGGCATCGGCAGCGCGACGTGCGAGGCTCCTGAGTCGCGAAACACCAGCAGGCGCGGCTGGTAAGCGCCACCGGGCTGCGATTGCGGCACGTACTTGCCCACGATCACCATGATGCCGTTGGTCAGCACGCGGCCACCGTCGACCACGTAGTTGCCGTCGGTACCGACGAAGGCCTCGATCACGTCGCCGTTGGCAGGATTCAATTCCGCACGGAACCAAGAGTTGAACGGTGTACCGGTGGGATTGCCACCGCCCACCAGCCAAATGCGGCCGTCCGGACCCAGTCCGGCGGCGGTGGCGTAGACCGGCGTGATGCCAGGCAAGGTCTGATAGACGCGCACCAGCGCGAGCACCCCGCTGGAGCTGACGCGCACCAGCCCGGGCCGCGACTGGCCATCGGCCAGAAAGATGCGCGTCGACACGGAAATGCTGCCATCGGTCTCGATATTGAGCCCAAGCGGAAACTCGAGATCGCCAAGCCCGACGACGTGCTGGTCATGATCGACGGTCAGCGAACCGGTGCCCGCAAAGCCGGTATCGAGCGTGCCGTCGGCATTCAGGCGGATCAACTGGATGTTCTTGTCGTTGCCAAGGCCAGGCGCCATGCGCGTGATCAGGATGCGACCATCGGACTGGCAGGCGGCTTGCGCCGTGTCCTCGCCCGAGGGTGGCACGGTGGTGTGCACGAAACCAAGACCGTTGCCGAAGGTGGTGTCGAGGTCGCCATTCGGCCGCAGGCGGAACATCGTCAGCTGGTTCAGCGTGCTGGCGGCGACCACGTTCAAGGTGTTAGCCGGACCGGCGCACGCGCCAAGCCCCAGGAACCGCGCGTTGGGATTGGTGGGGTCACGCAGGCTCGCGATGCCATTGGTGCCAAACTCGCGATTGATGCCAGCGTTTTGAGCCGCCGTTGCGTGAGTGAAAGCCAGACCGACGACCGCGGTCAGCGCGAACAGCCAGGATCTCATGTGATTTTCCTCAGAAAACAAGCGCCGAGCGGCGCGGCATCTCTGAGTACGCAGAATCAGGACGGATTCTCCGCAGGCTGCGGTGGGGTATTCCGTGCGGCTTCGGGTGGTTCATCACGCTGGCGGGAGGGGATTGCCGGTCCTCGTTCCTTGTCGGTTACTGGGCGTGGGAGCCGTGGGTGTCCTTATCCGAGGAGCGCGGTGTGATGAGCGCGGGGTCAGGTCGGGAGGGAATCGGGACATCCATAAAGTTGTACCAACGAGCACCGGCACCGCGATACTCACGGAAACTCAGGGCGCCCTGTCGGAAAAGTTGGACTTGTGGGTGTCCTGATCTCGCTGCTGATCTCGCTTCCGAATCGCGCTAGTCTCAAATGGCATTCTCAATCGTTCACGTCGACGAGCGAGTTCTCGGCGACGAGTCGCACGGTCGCCACCTCGCGTCGTCCAGCCAGGTTCGGCGGAGCGCTCGCGAAGTACCGCACGTGTCCCGTCATCGTATAGCGACCCAGGCCGTCGGCGACGAGTGCGCCGGTTCCCGAATGGCGCACGCGCACGCCGTTCTCGCGGTAGGGCACAAGGCGGTTCGCCTTTCGCGCGCCGCTCACCGCGTCGAACACGGTCAGCAAGGCTTCGGATTTGGGCTCGCTCTCACCCGGCTGCATCACGTAGTCCGCTTGCGACGCGAGCGCGATTTTGCCGTCCCTTGCGACGATGCCGCTTGAATCGCGCAGGCGAACGCCGCCGATCCACGGACCGCAGTGCGTCTGTTCGGGCGCCGCGCCGGGAATGGACCAGGTCACGGTGCCGTTGCCGTCCGCCCCGAACGCGGGATCGAGTGTGCCGTTGGCGCGAATCTTTGCGAGGCCCGCACGATTGCTACACAGGCCGGTGATCTCGCCGGCGACATAAATCGCGTCCTGGTTCACGGTGCCGACGCGGTGCATGACCGCGAGCGCATGCCCTCGATCGTCGTCGAATGACGAGGCCGGATAGTCGACACGCACGGCGCCGCCGCTGCCGAAACCCGCGACGGGCGTGCCATTCGCATCGACGCGAATGACGAAATGGTCCCTGGGGCTCGCGCCGAAACTGTGCGATCCCGCGAGGTAGATCCGGGGCGGATCGGCTGGCGACGACCGGCCGCCTAACGCGATCTCGCGGATGTCACAACGCCCCTCACCGGCGCAGAGTCTGGCGGGATTCGGCTGCCTCGTGGCGACGCGGGTCAGGCTCGCACCGTTGCCCACCACATAGCGCACGAAATCGGCGCGCCAGTCGTTGCCGGTGCTGAACGAAGTGCCGGCGTAGACCAGATGTAGCGCCGGCAATGATGTGGTCAGGTCCGGAACGTACAGGGCGAGACCACCCGCAAAGTAGGACGTCGGAAAGTTCGGCGGCATGACCTGCGTCGAGCCGAGGAATGCGCCGTCGGTGCCGAAGACCAGGATATCGACGGCATGGCCGACCGAAATCAGCGGCGGCTGAGGCAGCGGATTGTCGGCGTTGCCGATCTGAACGTTGGCGAGCACGAAGATCCGGTTTCCCCACACGACCAGATCGTTGATGCCATGGACCTTGCGCAGCGGCGAACCCGGCGGATCGTAGATGACGAACCGGGCGGCAGCCGCACCGTACATGCCCGGGTTCGTCCAGGGCTGGCGAATACCGTCCGCGTCGTAGCGCACTAGACCGACTGCATAGCCGCCGAAATCGCGGCGCGGCACCAGCGCGCCGATGATGACACTGCCGTCCGGCAGCCGGGCGATACGCTGGCCCTGGTAGTGCCGCTCCGGCGCACCCGAGAGCGTGTCGAGATAATGCGTGCCGGCATTGAACGTTCCATCCGGAACGTAGTCGAGTGCCGCAACCGACGACAGCGCGCATAGCGCGGCCCACCCCAGCATCAGACGACCTTGCATGAAGTTCCCCTGATCATAGTTGGCGGGTGTTGTCCAGGGGATTACGCAATCCGAAGCGGAATCGGGACACGCCACGGCTGAAACGGGGCTAACTTGGTGTTTGCAGTGCAGCGGCTCGGGCGTCGACCGACGACGCGGCGAGTCTGGAACTTCCGATGAGTTCAGTGCGATGGGGCACGGCATGAGCCGGAGGCGGGGCGGTGGGCGGGGCGAATGTCGGCGAATCGGTAGGGCCGGGCTTCCGCTATCGTGCGGAATTCGTCACGGCCGAGGGCGCCGTTGTTGCAGGTACATGCGGATGGCTCGGAGATGAATCTGGAGACTCGTTGATCGACCCCCGTCAGTCGCTCAGCCGCCGCGCACGCGAAGGGTCAGGCTCTTGAGAAAATTGCGCAGCAGCTGGTCGCCACAGGCTCGGTAGTTGGCGTGGCCCGGCTGACGGAACAGCGCGGTGATCTCCGGTTTCGACAGCGGAAACCCGGCTGCGGCGAAGGTATCCTGCAAATCGACATCCTTCATTTCGAAGGCAACACGTAATTTCTTCAGTACGAGATTGTTCGTGATGCGCCTATCCACTGGCCGTGATGGCAGGCTTTCGTTGCGTCCCCGGAAATGGATCACCAGTCCGTCGAGAAAGTGCGCGAGTACGTCGTCACTGCATACGACGTACTCGGGATCATCTTCCCTGCGCAGAAATGCCAGCACGTCGGTCTTCTCGAGCGGGAAAGCCGGGTCGACCAGTTTCGCGATTTCGACGACCTTGTGGTCGCCCAGGTCAAGCATGTAGCGGATGCTGCGCAGTATGTCGTTGTTGATCATGGCGGACCGGTGGTTGAAAACACGTGCATCAGTGGACCGTCTATCGGTTCCTGGCAGGTTGCTGAAAATCCCCCTCCAAGCGTTTTCCATCTCGCACCTCCGACACCTGTCCGGACGTGCTCACGGCCTATGAAAGAACGGCGATTGCCGGTATTTCAGCAGACTGTCGGCAACACGACTTAATTCGAAATGATGGCGCGCTTCTGACCAGCGGAGCAAAGCTCAGCTGCAAACTAGGCATGGGAAGGCGTTCAATCCTCCATCGCCGCTGCCTCGCGCCCCTGCTGGCGGATCAGCGCCTCCTGGCGGGCGTTTTCGATGGCTTCCCGGACGCTATCTACGTTGACCGTGCGCTCGTCGTGCACGAACTTGCCGGTCAGTGCCGTCTCGGGCAGGAGATCACCTGCCTCGAACAGCGCCCACATTTCCTCGCCGTACCAGGTGTCGAGCAGTTCCGGCGCCCACCGCCCCAGGCTGGCAGTGAGATTGTTCGTGTCGCGCAGCAACATCTGGCGGGCGGCGTTGTTGCCGGCAGCACTGACCACCTGGGGAAAATCGATCACGATCGGGCCGTCCGGCCCCACCAGCACGTTGTACGGCGACAGATCGCCGTGGATCAGGCCGCAGCAGAGCATGCGCACGACCTGCCGCATCAGCACCGCATGAAATTCCCGCGCCTGCTCGGCCGTCAACTCGACCTCGCCCAACCTTGGCGCCGAAAATCCGTGGGCGTCGGTCACAAGCTCCATCACCAGCACACCGTGGTAGTAGCCATAGGGCTCAGGCACGCGGACGCCGGCTTCCCGCAGCAGATACAACGCATCGACTTCGGCGTTCTTCCAGGCGGTTTCCTGCTGCTTGCGACCGTACTTGGTCGCCTTGCCGATCGCCCGGTTCTCGCGGCTGCCGCGCACCTTGCGGCCTTCCTGATACTGCACACGTTGCTGGAAGCTGCGCTGGGCCATGTCCTTGTACACCTTCGCGCAACGGACATCGTCGCCGCTGCGGACCACGTACACCGCCGCCTCCTTGCCGCTCTTGAGCGGGCGCAACACCTCGTCTATGACACCGTCGTCGATCAGCGCCTGCAGCGCGGTAGGGGTTTTCATCGCGCTATTCTAACGGGCCGGAGACGATCTCAACCGATACATCGTGATGTGGCCCGCTACCGAAGGCCCGAAACGGGCCCGCCGGAAGCGCCCAATCTGCCCGCCCGTTCCCGTCCGAACGTCAGGAGGAACACGTGCCGCGCCGCATCCTGCGGGCTCCCGGCTCATCTGGCTGATCGCCGGAGCCCATGAATCTCACGTGTCCGAATCGCTCGTGGAACTGTGGGTGTCCTGAGCTTCTGCTCGTGGAGCCGTGGGTGTCCTGATCTTCTGTGGGTGTCCTGATCTTCTGAGGGTGCCCGTCCGAACCTCAGAAGGAACACGTGCCGCGCGGCATCTTTCGGGCTCCCGGCTCATCTGCCTGTTCGCCGGAGCCCATGAATCTCACGTGTCCGAATCGCTCGTGGAACTGTGGGTGTCCTGATCTTCTGGTGGTGGAACCGTGGGTGTCCTGATCTTCTGCGTGTCCGAATCTCACGTGGAACTGTGGGTGTCCTGATCTTCTCCGTATGCCGGTCAGCATCTGCCATTGACTGACACGGTTCTGCCAAGCGTGCGCCGATAGTGCGCGCAGGGCCCCGGAAATGCTCACGTTTGAGCCTAGACTTCCGCCGAGTCTTCTGCCGGAGTCCGCCATGTCCCCGTTCCCGCGCATCGTCGCCCTGCTTTTCCTGTCGTCACCCGCCATCGTGGCGGCTCAGTCCGTATTCGACTGCGTGGCGCCGGCCGCACCGGCGCTCACCGCGCCCGTGGTGCTCGGCAACGGCAGCGCCGGCAGCGTGACGACGGCTTCGCTGCAGGCGGCGCTCGATTCGGGCGGGCCGATCCGACTGAACATCGGCACGTCGACACTCGTCGTCACCGCAGAGCTGCGCATCACGCGCGAGACCGTGCTCGACGCGAACGGTGCGACCCTGTCCGGGGGCAACGCCCGACGCGTATTCCGAGTGGGCAATCCCAATAATCTGGCTTCCTATACATTTTCCTTGTTGAACGCGACGATCACCGGCGGCAGCACGCCGGGCGCGAGCGGCGCGGGCCTGTACAAGCCGGCCGAAGGGCCTTGGCAGGCCGTCACCATTCGCATCCACAATTCCCGCTTTACGGCGAACACAGCGATCCAGAGCGAGCAGGACGGCGGCGGTGGCGCGATCTATGTCATCGGCGCCCAGGAGATCGCGATCATCGGCAGCACGCTCGACGGCAATCGCGGCAGCAATGGCGGCGCGCTGTACTCGCTGGGCTCCCGGCGCGTCAACCTGTTCGACAGCACGCTGTCGGGCAACGTCGCCACCGGCAGTGGCGGCAACCCGGGCAATGGCGGCAATGGCGGCGCGCTGGGCGTGGATGGCGAAAACCGCTTCGTGAACCTGTGCCGCACGCGGCTGCTGAACAACAGCGCGGGTGCTTACGGTGCCGGCCTGTTCACCGTGGCCTACGACCTGACCAGCTTCACGCGTATCGAGAATTCCACCGTGCAAGGCAACAACAGCACCGGCACGAGCAACGCGCACACGGGCGGTGCCTATATCCAGGGCGGTCCGGTCAGCATCCGCGGCTCGACCTTTCGCGACAACCAGGCGTCGGGATACGGTGGACTGAGTCTGTTCGACCACGGCGGCGTCGTCACGTCGGGCGACATCACCAATAGCACGTTTACCGGCAATGTCGCGCGCACCGGTCTCGGCGGTGCCATGAACCTGCAGGCGACCGGCGGACTCACGCTGCAGAATCTGACCATCGCCAACAATTCCGCGCCCTGCAATGTGTGCTTCGCCGGCGGCATCGCCAACGGCTCGAACCCGATCACGTTGCGCAATACGGTGTTTTTCAACAATACCGGCGGCAACGCGTTCAATCCCTGGACCATGCTGCAACCGGTCAGCGGGTCCAACAATATTCAATGGCCGCTGGTACGCCCGGATTCCTTCGGACAACAGGAAAACCCTGTGACGCCAGGGGCGATTTTCGCGGACGCGCAGCTGGCGCCGATCGCCAACAACGGCGGGCTGACCGAGACGCTGGCGCTCTCCGCCACGTCGCCAGCGGTCGATGCGGGCACTTCGACGAACGCGCCGCCGGTTGATCAACGCGGTCGATCGCGCGTCGGCGCGGTCGACGTGGGTGCCTACGAGTACGCCGGCGATGGCCTGTTCGCCAATGGTTTTGAATGAGGGAGAGAAGCAACTCGGGACGAATTCGGGACGGCTCCGGAACCGTGGCTTCTCATGAGCCGGAATCTCCCGGTGGCACCCCTGTGGCCAGCATGACCCAGGGTGCGCCACGGCGCGTGCGAATGGATCCGGGGGCCGTGTCGGAAGAATCCGGATTGTGGGTGTCCCCGTCTTCCGTCGGAAGAATCCGGATTGTGGGTGTCCCCGTCTTCCGGTCTGGAAGCGTCGTGAAGAGGCCGGATGGGCTGCTCGAGGTCATATTCATGGTACCGGAGGCATTCGACCCACACTCAGTTGTCGATCCGCCCGACGTTTGGGTGCTGGTTGATCCTGCTTCGGGGAACGCTTCGCTTATACCTATCATGTGACACAGGAACGGAGTCGGGTTCACTTCCTCAGTCTGCAGGAAGTCAACCTGACACCAAGTCATGGCGCGGTGCCCATGTGTGAGCTTATGGGGTCAACTGACGCAGCCGTTCGCGAAGCGTCACGTTCTGCTCATCACCGGTCCAGCCGCTGAAGGAAGAGACGAGCACACCATCTTTGAAGAAATAGAATGTGGGCGTAGCGACGGTGTGAATGAAGGGCCACTCGCTCTGCCGGTCGATCAGCGACATCACTGCGGTGGGGTGTTTCTGGTTCCACCGGGCGATCGAGCCGTAATCTCTGACGATTTGCTGCGGAATGATCTTGCCCCCGTATTTCGGACACCCGTTTAAGCGGCGTGTGCTCGCTCGAACTGCTCTGGGCTGAGGTAGCCGAGTGTCGAGTGAAGGCGGTTTCGATTGTAGTCAACTTCGATGTACTCGAACACGAGATCTTTGGCCTGTTTGCGCGTGGCCAATCGTTCGCCGTGG
>BTVG01000066.1:0-8471 GCA_045864815.1 Rhodanobacteraceae bacterium
GTTGATCCGACACTCCAGCAGTTCACGCAGAGGGAGTATGCCGCCGCGCTGCTCGCGAACGGCGACGATCACTTCCTGCACCCGCAACCGCCGGACCAGTTCGATGAAATCGTTCTCGCGTGCGTACACGCGCTGCGTCGAAGGCAGCGCGGACGCCTCGCCCGCGCCCGCCTGGTAGAAGCCGACCACCGCGTAGCGCGGATAGCCGAGCGTCTTGAGCGACTCCTCGACCGTCTTCGCTTCTGTGCCCACGCCCACGATCAATACGCGCCGCGCGCCGATGCCGGCGCTGCGCGCCGTGAACATCACCTGGCGCAGCAGGATCTGGCCGCAGGCCGCATACAACAGCGTGTAGCCCAGCACCATCTGCGCACTCTGACCGCCAGGCATCAGATAAAAGAGCAGATACGCGAGCGGCGACCCGAGCGCCAGCGCCAGCAGCAGGCGACCGACGATAACCGCGAACGTGACCGCCTCATCGCGGCGATACAGCCCGAAGGCGGAATTCAACGCAAGCATCAGCAGCGCAAATACGATGCCCGCTTCGAATACCACCAAGGCCGAGGCACCGTACGGTGCAAGCTGCACGTAGACCCCGAGCAGCACGGAGCCCAGGAAGATCCCCGCGTCGGCGAGCAACTGGATGATCGTTCCGACGGGAATGTGATGGCGGAAAACTCGAACCATGCCCCTCTCCGGCGTTCTCCTGGCTTATTGCTGTTGTTCGAACCGGCTCATCCGTGCCACAGCGTGTCCGCTTGGCCCCCACCCGGTGCGGTGGCATCGTCATGCCCACACATGACTGCGCCGTGAACCCGCGGATGATCCGACCCGCGCAGACCAACGCTATCGGACTGCACAGCCCCTGCTCCAGCGGCTTCCGCCGCGCGCCGGGTGCAGAAAAGTCCGCTGCGGTGCGGACCGCGTTCGGCTGTCATTCGCAGGTGAACCCCTGTCCGGGGCTGCAGAATCTATCCCAACTTCTTGGTAGTCGCTACCGTTTTTTTGGGAGGAAGCAACGGATCAGGCCGGCATAAGCAGATTGGCGGTCGCCGGGCGACGAACGGCAGGTGAATGGCCACGGGTTAGGGCAAGCGATCGATACGTTATGAGAGCCGCGCACGTCTCCATCACAAGCTCGTCCGCGCTGCCACTGCCGAAAAGAGAGGCGCCGGTCGCGCGTCGTCGCGCTCGCGCAGCAATCCGCCGCCGATCGGGCCAAGGAGCAGATCGCGAAGGCGGACGATGACGCCAACAGGCACTTCCAGTACCCTGTTTGCGGGATAACAGTGCGAGCCCATTGAGCACGGGCGCCTGCCATGGGCTCGGTTCATGACGGCCCGCTAGCACGGTGCCTTTCTGATCCGGCGCGTAACTGGCGGCTCCGTGCTGACTTGAGCCGCTCCTCAGTATGGAACCGCGACCCCGATCACCGCCAAGCCCGCATCAGCGATAAAGGAAATTGATGGATACAGCAGGCTCCTCGTCCCAACCGCGCACGACCGCACATGGCCGGGCCCGCAACTTCTCGTGCCGTTTCTGTTCGGCGCCGCTCAGGACGACCTTCGTCGATCTCGGCATGTCGCCGCTTTGCCAGACGCACGTCCGGCCCGACCAGTTGCACGAGATGGAGCCGTTCTATCCGCTGCACGCGTACGTGTGCGACCGGTGCTTCCTCGTGCAGTTACAGGAATTCGTCACGCCGGACGAGATCTTCACCGAGTACGCGTACTTCTCTTCGTACTCGACGAGCTGGGTGGAGCACGCGCGACGCTACGCGGAGATGATGATCGCGCGCTTCAAGCTGGGCAGCGGTTCGAAGGTGATGGAGATCGCCAGCAACGACGGCTACCTGCTGCAGCACTTCGTCGCACGCGGCGTGCCCGTGCTGGGCATCGAGCCGGCCGCGAACGTCGCGCAGGCCGCGATCGACAAAGGCGTGCCGACGACCGTGTTGTTCTTCGGCCGCAAGACGGCATCGGCCATCGCTGCCGAACACGGCCGGCCCGACGTGCTCCTGGGCAACAACGTGCTCGCGCACGTGCCCGACATCAACGATTTCGTCGGCGGCATGAAGGTCCTGCTGGCGCCGCACGGCGTGATCACGATGGAGTTTCCGCACCTGCAGCGGCTGATCGCGGAAAACCAGTTCGACACGATCTATCACGAGCACTTCAGCTACCTGTCGTTCGTGACGGTCGAGCGCATCTTCGCTCACCACGGCATCACGCTGTTCGACGTCGAAGAACTGCCCACGCACGGCGGCTCGCTGCGCATCTACGGGCGGCACGCGGAGAACACCGCTTTGCCCGTGACCGAACGCGTGGCGGCGCTGCGCCAGCGCGAGATCGACGACGGCTTCCTGACGCTCGACCGCTACCGCGGCTTCGACGAGCAGGTCAAGAGCACGAAACGCAAGCTGCTTAGCTTCCTGATCGACGCCAAGCAGCGCGGCAAGAAGATCGCCGGCTACGGCGCGCCGGGCAAAGGCAACACACTGCTCAACTACTGCGGCATCCGCACCGACTTTCTCGACTTCACCGTGGACGCCAACCCGTACAAGCAGGGCAAGTACACGCCGGGCACGCGCATCCCGATCCTGGCACCGGAGGCGATCCGCGAGGCGCGGCCCGACTACGTGCTGATCCTGCGCGGAACCTGCGAGACGAGATTTCGCGGCAGGCGGCGTCTGGGGCGGAATCGGCGGTTCGCCGTGCCGATTCTCCAAGAGCAGGCTGTACCGACCGCCAGGCGAAACAGCGATTGCGGAACAAGGTCCGATGCTTGAAGTAGTGTTAGGCGGAAGTGCGCCGCCTCGGTGCGTGCTCCTTTTCGGCGCCCACTGCGACGACATCGAAATCGGCTGTGGCGGTACGCTGATGGCCATGGCATCGGCTTGGCCGCAGACGCGATTCGTCTGGGTGACCCTCAGCGCCACTGCGGAGCGAGCCGCCGAAACGCGAGCAGCCGCGGCGCGGCTGCTCGCGGGGCGGGAAGTCGAGGTCCGCATCGAAACGTTCCGTGGTAGCTATTTTCCATACGATGGGGCGGCCATCAAGGACTACTTCGAAGCACTGAAACCGATCGCACCCGATCTCATCCTGACCCACTGCCGGAACGACCTGCATCAGGACCACCGCGTGATCAATGAACTGACTTGGAACACGTTCCGTGATCATTTCGTGCTCGAATACGAGATCCCGAAGTTCGATGGCGACCTCGGAACGCCGAACCTGTACGTTCCGCTGACCCGCGGACAACTTGAGCAAAAAACACGGATCCTTCTCGATTGCTTTCCGAGTCAGCGGGCGCGCGCTTGGTTTACGCACGATACCTTCGAAGCCTTAGCGCGCCTGCGAGGTGTCGAATGCAATGCGCCGGATGGATTCGCCGAAGCGTTCTACTGCCGCAAGCTGCGCCTTGGCTTGCAGTGACGTTCGATACCAGGAATCTCAATCATGCATCCCAAGTTGCCGGCGCTCGCGGAGTTGCTCGACCAAGACCTTAGTTACATCTGTGCCAACCTCCACGAGGAGTTCGCCCGCATGGCGGGCAAGCCGCTGCTGATCACTGGTGGCGCCGGTTTCCTTGGCTACTACTTGGTGCAGGCCGCGTTGCACTTCAATCGAACCGCGGCGCGCGATCAGCCGATCCGCATCACGGTCTGGGACAGTTTCATGCGCGGCACACCTGCGTGGCTAACGGCGCTGGACGGCACGGCGCACCTGACCGTGGAGAAGCGCGATCTGATCGAGCCGTTACCTCAAACGATGGCTGACTTCCGGTGGATCATCCATGCCGCTGGAATAGCTTCTCCGCCCTTCTACCGCAAGTATCCGCTGAAGACGATCGATGCCAATATCAATGGCTTGCGCAATCTGCTGGACTGGAGCGTGCGACAGCAGGATCGCGGCAAACCGATCGAGGGATTCCTCTTTTATTCTTCGAGCGAGATCTACGGCGACCCCTCGCCGGACGCAATCCCGACGCGCGAGGACTACCGCGGCTTCGTTTCGTGCACCGGCCCGCGTGCCTGCTACGACGAATCGAAGCGCTTCGGCGAAACGCTGTGCGTCGTGTTCGCGCAGCAGTACGGCGTGCCGACGAGAATGGCGCGACCCTTCAACAACTACGGCCCCGGTCTGAAGATCACGGACAAGCGCGTGATTCCGGACTTCGCGCGCGAGGTGATAGCTGGCCGCGACATCGTTATGTGGTCCGATGGCAAGCCGACGCGCACCTTCTGCTATTCGGCCGATGCGATCACGGGGTACTACAAGGTATTGGTCAACGGTCGCAACGGCGAGCCATACAACATCGGCATCGAGCGACCCGAGATCTCGATGGCCGAACTGGCGCAGAAGGTGATCGACACCGCAGACCAGCTATTCGGCTACCGCGGCCGGCTCGTGCGCAAGCCGAACCCCGAAGCCGACTACCTGATCGACAATCCGAATCGCCGCTGCCCGGATATCGGCAAGGCACGGCGCGAGCTGGGCTACGACCCCAGCATACTGATCGACGAAGGCTTGCGGCGATCGTTGATCTGGTATCACCACAACCGCGAGGCGGAGGAAGCCTGATGCGCATCTCCGTCATCGGCACGGGCTACGTCGGGTTGGTTTCCGGCGCATGTTTCGCCGAAATCGGCCACGACTGCATCTGCGTGGACGTGGATGCGTCCAAGGTCGAGCGCATTAACCGCGGCGTCGCGCCGATCCACGAGAACGGCCTCGACGCGCTGCTCGCGCGCCACGTTGGCACGCGCCTGCGGGCCACGACGGATCTGGCGGCCGCGGTGCGCGCGACCGACATCACGTTCATCGCTGTAGGCACGCCGTTCGACGGCAAGCGAATCGACCTCCGCTACGTGCGCGAAGCGGCGCGCCAAATCGGCGCAGCTTTGCGCGACAAGCCCGGCTATCACGTCGTCGTCGTCAAGAGCACGGTCGTGCCCGGTACGACCGACGAGGTCGTGCGGCCGACGCTCGAAGAAGCAAGCGGCAAGCGTGCCGGCGTGGATTTCGGAGTCGGAATGAACCCCGAGTTCCTGACCGAAGGCGTAGCGGTCGGCGATTTCATGAAACCGGACCGCATCGTACTCGGCGGCATGGACGCGCGTTCAGTCGATGCCCAACGTGCCGTATATGCGGCATTTCACGACACGCCGGTCCTGGCCACCAATAACAAGACCGCCGAGATGATCAAGTACGCATCCAACTCGGTGCTGGCGACGATGATTTCGTTTTCAAACGAGATGGCGAACCTTTGCAGTGCACTGGGCGGCGTGGATGTGGCCGACGTGCTGCGCGGCGTGCATCTGGCGCGCTACTTCAGCTCGCCGCTGCCGGACGGACGGCGCGTGCAAGCAGGGATCAGTTCGTTCCTGTGGGCCGGCTGCGGCTACGGAGGCAGCTGCCTGCCCAAGGACACCCAAGCGTTATCGGCGCACGGCGCGGCGCACGGCGCGCCGATGCCGCTGCTGGACGCAGTGATCAACACCAACCGCCGGCAGCCGGCACGCCTGATCGGCCTGCTCGAGAAGCATTTCTCGCAACTGGCCGGCGTGCGCGTGGCCGTGCTTGGGCTGGCGTTCAAGGAGGAAACCGATGACGTGCGCGAGTCTCCGGCCATTCCGATCGTGCACACGCTGCTGGAGCGAGGCGCCGCAGTGACAGCCTACGATCCGGTCGCCCGCGCCACCGCCCAAACCGTGCTGCCCGCCGCCGTGCGCTATGCGCGAACACTGGAAGAGGCGCTCGCCGGCGCCGATGCGGCGCTGCTGATCACACGCTGGCGCGAGTTCGAGCGCGTGCCGGCACTGCTCGCCGGCCGGGCCGACGCCCCGTTGCTGATCGACGGCCGGCGCATGCTCAACCCGACCTCCGTGCCGCGCTACGACGGCATCGGTCGATGAGGATGCAGCAATGAAAGTCGTGCTCTTTTGTGGTGGCCTCGGCACGCGCCTGCGCGAGCATTCGGACACGATTCCGAAGCCGCTGGTCAACATCGGCTACCGGCCGATCATCTGGCACCTGATGCGGTATTACGCGCACTTCGGACACAAGGACTTCATCCTATGCCTCGGGTACCGCGGCGACATGATCCGCGAGTTCTTCCTCAACTACAAAGAGTGCATGACAAACGACTTCACGCTGTCACAGGGTGGAGCGCGCATTGACTTGCACGCAAGCGACATCGATGACTGGCGGATTACGTTTGTCGACACGGGGCTGCACTCAAATCTCGGGCAGCGGCTGCTGCGCGTGCGGAAGTACCTGAACGAGGACGCGATGTTCCTGGCTAACTACTCCGATGGTCTCAGCGATCTGCCGCTGAACGCGTACGTCGACGCGTTCGCGCGCTCCAATGCAGTCGGCGCGTTCGTGTCGGTGCGTCCCTCGCAGAGCTTTCATGCGGCGACGAGCGACGCGCACGGTCGTGTCATCTCGCTGCGACCCGTGCACGATTCGGACTACTGGGTCAACGGCGGCTTCTTCTGTCTTCGCCGGGAGATCTTCGACGTTCTCAACGAGGGCGAAGAACTCGTGGAACAGCCGTTCCAGCGCTTGATCGAGGCCGGCAAGCTGTGGACGTACCGGCACACCGGATTCTGGGCAGCGATGGACACGTTCAAAGACAAGATCGCGTTCGACCGCATGGAGGCGCGCGATAATCGGCCCTGGATGGTCTGGAAGGGGTAGGAGAGGACTGTCGACGTGCACGAGCCTTTAAGCAGCTGGTCCAAGACGATCGCCGTGTGCTTCGGCGGTCTGGTCGTTGCCTTTATCCTGGCTGTAGTCGCACCGAAGAGCGAGGCAGTACTTGGCGTTGCGCCACTTTCGAGCGCCTTGGTAGCGGCAGCGTGGTCAGCCGTTGCGATTCTATTGATTGTTACGCTTTCTGGAGTCCTCGTTATCTATCGTGCTGTCTCCAGGTCCCGCGGCCGCGAGGATCTCTTCCTCGCCCTAAATCGAGCACGATCGGAACCCGTGTTGCGCATTGCTGCCCATCCCCGGAGGAAAAGCGTGCCAGGGATGACCCTGCGGCGTCTGATGTCACGGATGCCGCTGCTTGTTGGCGACGCCGTTCGCATTAAACCGCTGAATGAGATCCTTGCAACCTTGGACGAAGGCGGGTCGCTGGAGGGTCTGCCTTTCATGCCGGAGATGGCGAAATTCTGCGGCACAACGGCGCGTGTCTTCCGTGTGATCGACAAGATCTACGACTACGGAGGCCGCAAGAACTTTCGCCGCATCGAGAACACCGTCCTGTTGACGGACCTGCGATGCAACGGAGCCGAGCACGACGGGTGTCAAGCGCGCTGCTACCTGCTTTGGAAGAGCGCATGGCTGGACAAGATCAGCGACCCACATGGGGTCATTGAGCGTGAAAGGGGTCAACGACCGGAAGAGGAACATATCTTGGGTTCCAACCCTGCCTTGCAGAAGGTCCGTGCGTCCACGAGGCAGAGCGACTCCTCAGGCGAGGTGCGCTATCGCTGCCAGTTCACCGAACTTGTCAGCGCGTCAAGACCGCTGTCGCCTGCAGATCCGCGTCAGGACATCCGGCCGCTGTTGCACGGCAATCTCACATTGGCCGCCTTTGGGGTGGCGATTCTGACGCGACTCTTCAATCGGGTTCAGACAATTCGGGCAGGCGTCGGCTATCCGTGGCGCCCGCGCCATGCACCTGGATCGTCCGTTCCCGAGAAGCTCGGATTGGATCCGGGTGAATTGGTGCGGGTACGGACGCCGGCAGAGATCGCGAGCACGTTGAGTCTCGCCGGCCGCAATCGCGGATTGTGGTTCGACAGTGACATGCTCAAACACACGGAACGTGTGTACCGGGTGCTATGCCGGGTTGAGCGCATCATCGACGATGCAAGCGGCCGCATGATCACAATGAAACATCCTTGCATCGTTCTGGACGGGGTCTACGGTTCGGGGGAGTGGATGCGGTTTTGCGCTCAGCACGACTACGTCTTCTGGCGGGAAGCATGGCTGCAACGTATGGACCACACATACCCGCGCTCGACGGCAAGGGAGCCGGACGATGCGATCACAACGTGCGGTACCTGATGCACTGGGCCGATTCGCCAACAATCCGCGCGAGCGTGGAACGATCTGATAGCCTGCCGCCGCGGCCACTGGTGACAGTTGGCGTGCCGGTGTTCAACGGTGGACGCTTCCTGCGTCCCTGCCTCGATTCGCTCCTGACGCAGGACTTCCGGGATTTCGTCTTGGTTATAAGCGATAACGCCTCTACGGACAACACCGCTTCAATCTGTGCCGAGTATCTGAAACGCGATTCGCGCGTCAGCTACGTCAGGCACTCTCGCAACGTTGGCATGTACGCCAACATCGAATCTCTCTTTCGGCGCGCGGAGAGCAAGTATTTTAAATTGGCCAATGCCGATGACTTCTGGGCGCCGAACATGCTCAGCGTATGCGTCGCCGAGCTCGAGCGCG
>BTVG01000067.1:0-8268 GCA_045864815.1 Rhodanobacteraceae bacterium
GCTCAGGCAGCGGCCCTCGGGCCGCTGCCTGAGCTGCAATCGTGCGTCTCTTGCTTGGCATATCCATCCTCGTTACCTCTCGATGATATGCCTCGCACACAAAATCCCGGATAGGTCCGATCATTGGAGCGGTTCCTCCTCACCGCGGGACTTTGAACAGAGCTCCTCGCCCGGCCCGACTCCGCCAGCCGCGATCTTTCCCTTTGAGCTGCGCCGGGCGGAGAAGACACTTCCACCATCAATCCGCACACACGTGGCGTTGATATACGGGTTCTCAACGATATGCCTTACGAGGCTTGCGTACTCCACCGGCCGGCCCATCCGCTCCGGAAAGAGCAGAGCTTCCTCCAATGCTGCTACTGCCTTTTCGGAGACTTGCTGAACCATCTCTGTTTCAAACAATCCCGGCGCAATCGCTACACAACGAACTGCCTGATCGCACAAGTCTCGCGCCACCGGCAACGAGAGCCCAACTACGCCGGCTTTACTCGCAGCATATGCAGCTTGCCCGCGCTGACCATGGGAAGAAGCAACGGATGCCGTGTTGATGATGACGCCGCGCTCGCCCGTTTCGTCGTCCGGCTCGTTCTGGACCATCTGTGCGGCAACGAGTCGCATGACATTGAACGTGCCGGTCAGATTCACATCGATGATGCGGCGCCAGAGCTCAA
This sequence comes from Rhodanobacteraceae bacterium, assembly GCA_045864815.1. Lineage (GTDB taxonomy): Bacteria > Pseudomonadota > Gammaproteobacteria > Xanthomonadales > Rhodanobacteraceae > Tahibacter. The sequence continues at coordinate 672 of BTVG01000067.1, forward strand.
GGTCATGCGCCACACCGTTGGTGACAATCTTCATCGACGATGGGACACCGGCACAATTGACAGCGATGTGTACGGAGCCGAATTGCTCTTTCGCAGCTGTAACGGCTGCCTGCACCTGCTGCGCATCTCGCACGTCCGCTCGAACTGCCACGGCTCGCGGACCCAGCGCAGCAGCCAGGAAATCCGTCGCCTGCACGTCCACGAGAACAACATTTGCACCCCCGGCGTACAGAATTTCCGCCGTCGCGCGCCCCAAGCCGAATGCTGCGCCGGTCACAATCGCCGTATGGCCCTTCAGTTTCATAACGATCCGCTCAGTTGCGCAGAAGGTCTTTCAAGAATTGTCACCGAGCAAACCGCGGCGTCGTTGCCAATGAAACCGCCTCCATTCTCAGCGAGGCCGTAGCGGGGGGCCTTCACCTGGAGATCGCCTGCCTCTCCGCGCAGCTGCACGCATAATTCGTTCAGCACAATGATCCCGGTAGCCCCGACAGGATGTCCCCGGGAGATCAATCCTCCTGATACATTGACGGCTACGACACCGTCCCGGGCACTTGCACCGGATGCGGTGAAAGGACCGCCTTGTCCTCGTTCACAGAGCCCCAGGTCTTCGACGAGATGAATCTCAGCGAAAGAGCAGGCGTCATGAAGCTCCACGAGCGAAAGATCCTGCGGCATCAATCCTGCCGACCTGTATGCACGTCGTGAAGCTACCACTGGTGCGCGGTCGTCGTCCCAGGACATGTCGAACACGCCGGCCGTCACTTCATGCGCGCGCACGGGTACGGCTCTCTCCCGGGCTGCGGGCGCGCAGGTTCTGAGATAGTTGCGCGAGCAGATCAAAACCGCAGCGGCGGCATCTCCGATCGGCGCGCACATGGCGCGAGTGAGAGGATCACTGACCATTCGATCATTGAGCACGTCCTCGACGGTCATTGGAAATCGGTACTGTGCGCGTGGATTATGCACCGAGTTGCAATGGTTCTTCGCCGCCGCGGCAGCGATATGCCGGGGCTTGGTGCCATACCGCTTCATATGTGAGTGCGCCCACAGGGCGTATACGTCCATTGCGACCGAACGCTCAGGGTTCCACGCGAACGTACGGCCGCACTCTGCAGCCGTCCGAGCGTACAATGCCTGCCACGACTGAGGGTCGAGCCAGTCCATGGCCCGCTCGATGCATTTGATCGCGGCCCCCGAGTCATTGGGGTCGTACATCTTCTCCACCCCTACCGCCAGCCCCACCTCACATCGCCCTGCGAGCACAGCGCTCACCGCGCCATTGAAGGCGAGCGATCCCGCCGCGCACCCGCCTTCTACATTGACGACCGGTGCGTATTTCGGGAAGAGCCCTTCGTTCACCAACGGAGAAATGCAGAACTGTCCTTTGAGGTACGCTTGACCCCAGTGATCCATCATCATGTTGCCGACCCAGGCACCTCCAATGACCTCCGGATCTCGTAGTTCTGCGTCGGCGACGACGCCCATGTACGCTTCGCGCACCAATGCCTTGGGATCTTTGGCGGCAAATCGACCTACGCCGGTAGCGTAGATACCCAGGATGAACACGTCGTGCACTTGCACACTCCCAGATCGTTTACGGGCGCAATCGCCGCGTCGTCGCGTCCATTTCTTGACTCCTAAAACTCCCAGCGAAGCTGAGCAAAGAACGTGCGCGGCTCCGGCGCATTGCTCCACTTTCCGTAGGATAGAACGCTGAGCGAGGTCGGGGTGTCGTCGTCAGTGAGATTCTCGCCGACGATACGCAGGGACCACCCCCGTCTCGGATTCTCGATGCCTATTCCGGCGTTCACCCGATAGAACGAAGGCAATCTGGTCAGCTCATCGAGGTTGTCATTCCCGATCTGACTACTCGAGTACTGCACGGACGGCGTTGCAAGGAAGTTGAGATCTTCCAGGCCCAGGAACGCCAACGGAAAGTGGATCGTCAGAGCGAGTGAGCCGCTCCATTTCGGATTGAACGGAAGATCGTCACCCGAGCGATTGCATGCCGGAAAACCATCCCCGTCCGAGTCGGTCACCCCGGTCGGACAAGGGCCGAACGGAAAGTCGATGAACTTCGCATCATTCATGCCTACCGCTGCGATCACGGTCAACCAATCTGTCGGGAGATACGTAAGGTCAGCCTCGAACCCCTGTGCGCGCGTCTTCCCGGCATTCACGACCACTGAGTTGGCGAACGGCCGCTGCGGCGGTGAGGCGGGAATACCGATGTAAATCTGGTAATCATCCAATTCCATGCGAAACAGGGAAATGTTCAGCCTCATCGCCTGATCGAGGAGCGCCACCTTCGCATCGATGCCCCACTCGGTCACGCTCTCGGGTCCATAGGAAAGAGGTGTGAGCGGGTCGTCGTAGCGAGCCAGAGAGTTAAAGCCTCCTGCCTTGAATCCCTTTGCCCAATGAAGGAAGACGTTGGCGTTATCGGTAGGGGTGTAGCCCAACGTCACCTTGGGCTGCAGGTTGGATTCCTTTCGCGATCTGCTCGCCGTGAACTCATGCCAGCCAACAATGCTGGTATGTATTGGCGCGGGACCATTCAACGGTCTTTGGTCCCAAGTGCCATGCTTGGTTTCTTCGGAATACCGTAATCCGGTCTGGAGGAACAATTGTTCGGCGAACTGCCACTTCAGCTGCGTGAAGCCCGCAACCGTTTCCCTACGTTCGGTATTGTTGAATGTGAATGCTTCTCCCTCCGGAAATCCCGCCACGCCGAAGGCCTCATACAGATCCGCATCCGGCATCGTCCTTATCTGCTCCGGCGTCAGGAAACCGGGCGTGCTCGCGACGCTCGGCAGGGTCAGAAATACCAGTGCGGGGCGGTCCCGGAGCGTGGCCGTAAACCTCGTGGGATCCAGCGCGGACTTCTGATAGAAGAATCCAGTCAGTATCTCGCTGCGCCCCAGCCCAAGCCCGAAGGCATCTTCGAGACCCAGCAATCCCGGCAGGCTCGGAGAGAGCGCTCGAAGCTCGAACGTCGTCGTAGGATTTTTCTCAACGACGTCGACGAAGTCGATCGGCGGTGGCGCTCCAAACACATCGAGAAAATAGGCAGCCTCCATCCGCGCATGTCCAAGTGTGGCATCGATCCCCCATCCCCGCGCGTCATAGCTCCAATCCGCCTGGTATCGCTCGAGCCTGGTCGAGTGCTTGCTGGGTACGGTCGTCGAGTTGACACGGTTGTTCTGTTCGAAATCCGCATTGGGGTCGAACCTGCGGAAAAAAGCGGCCATATGCGCAGTGACGTCGAAGTACTCCGCGGTGGTCCCTTGGCTCAGAAGATCGATGTTCTCGTACGAAAGCTTGAGACTTGAGCCGAAGACATTCGGGAACTCGAACTTTACGCGGACACCCTCGCGGTCGCGGCTTCCCTGATCGCCTGGCGCAACGTTCGTTACTTCAGCCGTCGTGTTCTTCATGAAGCCGTCGCGGCTTTCTTTCAGAGCGGCGACACGAAAGTTCACTACTCCGTCCACCAGCGGCCCGCCAATACCCAGCTCATACCGCTGACGTTCGAGTTCGCCGTGCTGTATATCCGCGTGGCCGGTCCAATAATCCGTCGGGTCTTTGCTGATGACGTGAATGAGTCCTGCGGTCGTGTTCTTTCCAAAATTCGTCCCCTGGGGTCCACGGAGCACCTCGACGCGTTGAATATCAAAGAGCGCAGCGGAAAAGAACGCGCTGCGCGAATACGGAATGCCATCAAGAGCAATTCCGCAGGGCGCCTCAAAACTTCTGTTCGATGTGCTTGTTCTGAAGCCGCGGCAATTTGGAGATCCGCCTGCTCCGGCCCCTGCTCCTGATTCCGCTTCCAACCGTACGTTGGGAGTAAATGACAGAAGATCCTTTACATCGGTGACACCCCGCTCAGCGATGAACGTATCGGGTACGACGGACATGGAGATCGGCACGTCCTGCTGATTCTGCTCCTGCCTTTGAGCAGTCACGACGACCTCTTCCAGCTGTCGGCCACTGCTTCCCGTCGATTCTCTTCTGGCCTGATCTTCCGCCGCGGGCCGCCATTGCGCATCGGCGGCATTTTCGCTTTGTCCGTATGCTCCGGATGTGCCTAGCAGCAGGAGCGGGACTGCGAGCACTGCGACGAGATGAGCTACCGGTTCGGAACTACGCTGCACACCCGTCGTCAACGGGCTCACCTCCAGGCTTGTGTCGTTCCTGATATCCACCTTTGCGCCGACCAATGCCCTCGCAAACATATGCTGATCTCCCCGTTGTCAATTTCCAGCGTCATGAGCGTCACTACCGCGCACGTGGAGCAGTAAGTTGCGAAGTTCCCGCAAGCAATCACCTGTGGGGCCCGGCAACTGCGCAGCATCTTCGACCGGCCTATATGCAAGGTCCAATTAGTTCGATTGTTGTTTTGATTAGCGTCTTTCGCATGAGATGCATGGCCCGTAACCGGGACAAGCATCCGATGAACAGCGCAATGGAATGGTGCTGCGGCTGACGCAGCTCACGACTGGATTGCAATGACGCTGAGACTTCAGCGTGTCGCGCTGAAGCCTTCTGTCACGAGGAAAACCCGGGCTGCCTCAATCAGCACTCCCGGAAGAGCCGACGCTCGCCACAGGAAGATTGATGTGTGACGGCCATTTGGCGCTTCGATAAACGGTGTACACGCCGCCATCGAGGCTCCGCCTCTGGGGGATCGTGGGAACGACACAATAGAACGCTACGTTCTCAGGGTCCTGGTCCAGGGACCTGCAGCCGCTGACCTCGGTCTGCGTCTTGATTTGGAGGCTCAACCGATGCCCCCGTCTTACTTCAGCGAGCCGCGGCTGAAGTTGAATGTCAAACCTTGTCACCTCGCCTGCCTTGAGCGGCGTCGCTCGCTGGAAACCGTGATATGGACGCACGAGTTTTCCTCTCTCATCCTTCCACGTTCGAGCCTGATCGAGCTCGCGCATCGAACCGGTCAACGCACCGGTAGTGAGCTTCACGGCCGTCCCCTCCGGCGCGACATCGTATAGCTCGACAATGAACTCCGCGTTGGCATTGCTGGACGCGGCGAAGATCGTGGCTGCCATCGGGCCGGCCAGCATCGCCGTCTGCTCAAGCGAGGCCGTCGTGTAGATCAGAGTGGCGCTCTCCTCATGCGGCTGAGCATATCGAATCTGGTCTTTGCTACCGTTTGCAACAGGAGCTTCGGTTGCCAGGGAGTCATTCGCGCCCAGAAAATAGGTCGTATAGTTGGCAATCAGCGGATAGGCGGCGCCGTCCTGCCATCGCCCTGAGTGCATCTCGTAGAGATGCATGGGCGTCGAGGTGCTGTCGATGCCGGTATCTACACCCTTCACCCAGGTATCGAACCACTTCAGGTGCGCTTCGTCCCGCTGTCCTCCCCTTCCACCGATGCAGTGGGTTCCAGGCGCCATGATGAGCTGATAACGTCCAGTCGCCGCGGTGTCGGGGTCCATTGGTTTCCAGATATCGCGGCCGGCGTACGCGTTCTGAAACATGACGTAGGCTTCAGGCGCGGTGGTCGGATAGGCGTCCTGCCATCCTGACCAGATCAACGCGGGAATACCGTTGCGCACAATCTGTTCGATCGCGCTGGCAGCCCGGCGCGTCTGCCAGAAGACGTTGTTGAAAGCCCGATCTCCTCCGCCCATGACATTCGCAAGCGTCTCCGTCGTGAACTGCGCGGCGCTCACCGTGCCGAGCACGAACGAGTATCCTGGTGAAATGATATTGCGCAGTCCCGTCATGGTCGGCGCCCCCCCGATAAACAGAGGTTCGCGGTATAACTCTGCTCCCATGCCGGCGGGCGCAATGGCTTTGACCGGGGAGTTCTTTCCCAGCCTGGCTGCTGTGAAATATTGATTGAGACCTGTGTAGGAGCATCCATTGAGCCCCAGTTTTCCATTGGAGCCTTTCAGGCTGGCGGCCCATTGAACCAGCTCCAGGCCATCTTGTTGCTCACGTTCGGAAATGAATCCGTATTCCCCGGCGGAATGGGCGGTTCCCCGCACCTGCGCCAGGACATATATGTACCCGCGCGAAACATAGTAACGAACGTGGTCCGTTATCCTGTCCTCCGGCCGGAAGCCCCGAGCCGAATTTTTGGCTGCCGACCATTCTTCCGGGCGAGAAACCACGCTGTGCCGATATGGCGTTTGCTCAAGAATAAGGGGGAATGAACCCGACGCACGACGCCCCGATGTGATCTCCGTGGGCCATGCGACGTCGGCTTTGAGCACGACGCCATCGCTCATCGTGATCGGAACATCCGTTTCTACCGAGACGCCATACCGCTCCGGCCCCGCAGTCCATGATCCGGCGCTCCAGTCCGGCGGTAACTTGGCATTCGCTTGCGTAGCACCGACTGCTGGAGTGGCCTCGAATAATGTCACACCCATGACGAACGCGACGGCAAGCAGAGCGCGTGCGACACGAAACCATTGCAGGCGCAGCTTGAACAGCAACGACACGGCCGGGCATCCCGCTGGACATACCCACGACAGTACGTTCGGAGTTGGCGACCAGGCGAGCTTCTTTCCGCCACCGCGATGCTGGTATTGAGGCGAGTCTTCCCTCACAGTCATCCTATTGTGCTCGCTGAGCGCACGCCCCCATTGCTCATCTCGCTCATCGACTACTCTCCTCGTAACCGCGCTCTCGGTAACCGCGTGGCTCTGCACATCTATTGATATTGAACGCCCCAAGTCCCCGGCCCGAGTGACCGTTTGGCGGTGCGATGAGCAGGATCGCCCGGCCAGGAGAGCGACCCGCCGCCTTGCTGCACCGAATTCTGCTGGCGCAGCCCGGGAGGGTCCAATTAGTTCGGCTATCAGGTTGATAAGCACCACTGCGAGGCGGGCTGGCGGTGCGCTTCCCTGCCCGGCCGTAATGCCACGCTGCGGCGCGACGCGGGGAGCGCATGCATAGAGAGAGGCGAGAAACGCCGCCAGACGCTGCAGAGACCTGGCGCGCTATGCGCGATGGCGGCGGCTGGAGTGCATTCTCTCCGTCGGATTCCGGTGAGCAGACAGTTCGCGCAGACGTTGCCTGAGCACTGCGAGCAGCACATCGAGACTCATGATCGGTTGGGCGTTCGCAAACGTGGCAAGAACACACGGCACATCGGGAAAATCAGGCTGTGCAGCGCTGCTGAACAGGCCGCTTTCGATTTCAGGAGCAATCGACCACTCAAACGCCGCGCCGACGGCGTCCGTCTTGCTGACGATGTGGCGAGCGACGCTGTGGTCGGATGTCAGAACATAGGCAGGAACTCGGGGGAGCTCATCGGGATAGGCCTTTACGTAGTACTTCTGGAACCACAGCAGCATCGCGCGCGACAGCTTTGGAAGAACCATTGGATACTGGTACACCTCGTCGAACTCCACCGTGCCCCGGCCTGCCAAGGGGTGAGCCTTGCGGAAGTAGACGCGCCAGGGAGGCAGCGAGTAATGTTCAACCGAGATTCTGGGATTCGGCGGACCTATCCGGGATTTTGTGTGCGAGGCATATCATCGAGAGGTAACGAGGATGGATATGCCAAGCAAGAGACGCACGATTGCAGCTCAGGCAGCGGCCCGAGGGCCGCTGCCTGAGC
>BTVG01000068.1:0-7582 GCA_045864815.1 Rhodanobacteraceae bacterium
GCGAAAAAACTTCCGATTCCTTCTCCAAACAGCGGCGGCATTGCGTCCGGGAAGTTCGTCGCCCGCGTGCCGAAGACTGTACACGCGCAGTTGGCTACCCGTGCAAAGGCCGAGGGCGTATCGCTGAACGCTCTGGTTCTCGCGTTCCTCGCGCAGGGCCTGGGCCGCCCTTGAATCGCCCCGCTTTTCGTAGACACCTTCGGGCCTCACAATGAGGTAAGCGGAGGTCAGATGGGAGCGAGTCAGACGCGGTACACGGCCGAGTTCAGGGCCGAGGCGGTGAAGTTGCCGCCATCGCTGCGCAGGCCGGTAGGCGCGGCGCTGACTTGACAGTGCCTGCGATCAGAGCCGGGCTGGCCTACTTTGCGCTGGTGTTTGGCGCCGGCTTCGTGCTGGGGGCGCTCCGCGTCACCCTTCTCGTGCCGCGCCTGGGCGAGCGCATGGCGGAACTGGGCGAGATGCCACTCATGTTCGTCGTCACCCTGGTTGCGGCCCGGTTCGTGGTCAGGCGCTTCGCCGTCCCACCTTCCATGCCCGCGCGCTTCGGCACGGGGTTGCTCGCGCTGGTTCTGTTGCTCGCTGCCGAACTCGTGCTGGCCGTGGTCCTGCAGGAACGATCACTTGCGGACTATGTCGCCAGCCGCGACCCGGTCTCCGGAAGCGTGTATCTGGCGATGCTGGGGCTTTTTGCCATCATGCCTGTCCTTGTCGGGCAACCAGATAGAGCCCAGGACCGCAAGGCGTGAGCCGCACGCGATAGAGTGGATGATCGTGATTCACCGCGCCTGTTGGGAGGTCGCCTGATGGCTCGCCGCGTGCTGCTTTCCTGGAGTTCCGGCAAGGACAGCGCCTGGACTTTGCACATGCTCCGGAACGATCCGGACGTCGAGGTCGTCGGCCTCCTGACGACCGTCAATACCACTTACGGGCGAGTCGCGATGCACTCGACTCGCCTCACGATTCTCGAGGCGCAGGCGCGCGCGGTCGGGCTCCCGCTTCGAGTCATCCCCCTCCCGTGGCCCTGTCCCAACGACGTGTACGAGCGGGCGATGCGCGCAGCGATCGAAGACGGGCTGAAGCGCGGTGCAACGCACATGGCGTTCGGAGACCTCTTCCTGGAGGACATCCGCGCGTACCGGATCAAGCAGCTCGAAGGCTCCGGTCTCGAGCCGCTCTTTCCGATCTGGCACGAGGCGACCGAGCCGCTCGCGCGGCGCATGGTCGACGCCGGTGTCGAGGCGGTCCTCACGTGCGTCGATCCGAAGAAGCTCTCGCAGTCGTTCGCCGGCCGCAGGTTCGATCATGCATTCCTCGATGAACTGCCCGAAGGCGTCGACCCGTGCGGTGAGAACGGCGAGTTCCACACATGCGTGCTCGCCGGGCCGATGTTCAGCGAGCCGCTGCGCGCGGCGGTGGGTGAGGTCGTGGAGCGCGACGGATTCTGCTTCGCGGATCTGGTGCCGAGTCCGGCAATGGCCGACGCTCGAGAGGCGGCCAACGACCGGTTGCAACGGGCGGTCGGCTGCGCGGCCCGCCGCTGAACCGGAGCATTGGCCAAGGAGCCCGGTCGATGGGTATGCGGGTGACTGTCGTCTTCGTGGTTTGTGCACTGATCTCGCAGGCCGGATGCGTATTGCTTCCGATCCCTACTGCGGAGCGCAAGGTGCTGGCGGGGAAGCCGGTCGCCGAGGAGCAATTGGCCTTCATTGTCCCCGACACCACAACCCGAAGCGAGGTCGTGGCCCGGCTGGGCAACCCCGACGTCATCTGGGAAGAGGCTCGCCTCTTTGCGTACAACTGGGAGATGCGACAAGGCATTCTGGTCTGGGCCGTCGGCGCCTACTATTCCGGCGCCGCAGGCGTGGCGGATATTCCCAGGCATTACATGCTGCTCATTCGATTCGACGACCAGGATCGGGTTCAGCGTTTCGAGAGAGCGGTGCGGCCCGCACGCAAGACCTATGGAGATTTCCTGAAGGAATGGATTCGCAATTCGGACAAGGCGAATCGTGGGGATGCAACCAGAGACAGGATCGACTCGCGATGAACCAATCTCCTGGGACTCGATACCGGGAACGGGTTGCCAGGCGCAGCCGGGCACTCGGTTTCCTGAGAGCCCTGGGCGTCTGCGTGCTCGTCGCCAGCCTCGCCGGATGCGCCGCCAGCGGCTTGCCGGCCGGGAAGGAAACAACGGCGGTGGCCGCCGGCGAGAAGGCCATCGCATTGTTGAGGGTGGTGTGTACCGTAGAGAACCAGCAACCGTATGAAGCGTTCAGTCATTCGCTGGTCGACGACAACATCAGTTTCGGCTTGGGATCTTTCGAGACCGGCGGCGAACCGAAGCGCCTGGCGCTTCTGCGGTTCTTGTCGCCCGAATCGCGCAAGGACGGCTGGACGTATTTCGTCATCCCGCCTGGCATTCATTACCTCGCCGTCTACCCGCCCAGGCGCACGGACGTTCTGACCTATGAGCGAAGTCTCGCGAGCGCTCCTCGTTGGCGGATGGACATTCCCCCAGATGCCAGGCTCGTCTACGTGGGGACGCTGCGAATTGGCGGCGAGAGCAGTCAGTTGCTTCTCGGCGGACGGATAATGAACGCCATCCGTACCGACGACATGCGCGTGACGAACGACGAAGAGCGGGCGCGCAAGCTCTTGACGGAGGCATTTCCGGGGTTCGGCGAAGCCCGAACCGTCCTCTTGAGGTTGCAGCGAGGTCCCACTATTCTGCGTTCGCCGCTACCGCCACCGGCCAGGTAGGGCGCCCGATGCCACCCGAGGCGGTGACGTGGGGATCGGAGCAGCACACCAGGATCACTCGACGATGAAGCTCATCGACACGCTCCAGGACGAACACGTGCTGATCGACCGGGCGCTCGGATCGTTTCGTGCGTACGTCGACGGACTTCTCGACGGCACTGCGGACCCGGACGACGGCCGGCGGTTCGCCGCGTTCTTCACCGAGTTCGCGGGCCACTTCCATCACGCTCGCGAGGAGCGGGTGCTCTTCGATGCGCTCGTGACGGAGGCGGAACTGCCGGGCGACCGCGGACCGGTGCACGCCCTCGCGCACCAGCACGCCGAGATGGAGGAGTGGATCTGCGAGATGACGCCCCTTCTCGAACAGAGGCCGAACTCCGAGGACGATCGTGTTCGGCTTCGGGCCCTGGCCACGCGCTACTCGCATGCGCTCTGGCGCCATATCGACGCGGAGAACTCCGTCCTGTTCCCGGAGGGCGCGGATCGGCTTCGCCGGTGCGGCATTCGCGAGCTGCCGGATCGGCCGATGAGCGAGGCGGAGGCGGCCGCGCGTGAGGGCGCTGCGGCCCTGCTGGTCCGTTACCCGCCGATCGAGGACGATGCGCTCGCTCGCGGTGACGGTTGTTTCGCCTGCCGGGCCTACGGTGAAACCTGCGACGGACTCGAGGCCGAGTGGTGGACCGATCTCGAGTGGGCGGAGTTCTACAACACCGACGCAAGCGACTGAAACGCCCGGTGCGCCACTGATCGCCGGCGGCCGCCGGTTCGAACACGTGCCGGGAAAGATTCCTTTCCCATGACGGAAAATGCAGCAGTACGATGCATCCCGGGTTCCTTCACGGCAGCGTCCACGGGGAGCAAACCGATGTCGACACCGATTCGAGTGAACGAGACGGTCCAGGCGCACTACACCCGATCCGATCTGGGGAACGCGATCCTCGCGGCGCTCGAGAAGTCGGGCAAGGACCTGGATCGCCTGACGCCTGAAGACCTGGCGCCGGTCGACGAGTTCCACATTCGCGGTCGCGCCGCGACCCTGGAGCTTGCGAGCGCCGCGGGGCTGGACTCGACCAAGCGCGTGCTCGACGTCGGGAGCGGCATCGGCGGCACCTCCCGCTGTCTCGCACGCGAGTTCGGATGTCGTGTCACGGGCATCGACCTGACCGAGGAGTACTGTCGCGCCGCCGCAATGCTTTCCGAGCGCATCGGTCTCGCGCACCTTGTCGATTACCGCCAGGGCGATGCAACGAACTTGCCGTTAGCGGACGCTTCGTTCGACGTTGTCTGGACCGAGCATGCCGCGATGAACATTCCGGACAAGCTTCGGCTCTATCGCGAGATGCACCGGGTACTCAAACCGGGAGGCACGCTCGCCATCCACGACGTTCTCGCCGGGCCATCCGGCGCGGTCCTCTTCCCAGTTCCCTGGGCGCGTACGCCCGACAGCAGTTTTCTCGTGACGCCCGAGGAATTGCGCAAGCTTCTCGACGAAGCCGGGTTCACGGTGACCGACTGGTCCGACAAGACGGCCGCGGCCCGGGACTGGTTCGTGGCGGTGGCCGAAAAGATCCGCAAGGAGGGCTTGCCGCCACTGGGGTTCCATCTGCTCATGGGACCTGATTTTCAGGTAATGGCGCAAAACCAGCGGCGCAATCTGGAAGAGGGACGGATTGCCCTTGCGCAGGTCGTCGCCAGGAAATGAACGGGAGATCTACCGCATTGGACATTCCCCGGATCTTCAACATCACCGAGAGTGCTCACCGCATCCATAACCCGTTCACGCCCGAAAAACTCGCCACGCTCGGCGCGGCGCTGCGTCTGGAAACGGGAACCCGAGTGCTCGACCTCGGCAGCGGTTCGGGGGAGATGCTGTGCACCTGGGCACGCGATTATGGCGTCGTCGGCACCGGCATCGACATGAGTCGGTTGTTCACCGAGCAGGCGAAACTCCGCGCTGCTGAACTCGGAGTCGCCGATCGAGTCACGTTCATCCACGGCGATGCTGCCGGCTTCGTCTCTGACGACGAGGTCGGTGTGGCAGCCTGTCTCGGTGCCACGTGGATCGGCGGGGGAGTCGTCGGCACCATCGAGCTTCTGGCGCGGAGCCTCCGCCCCGGAGGGGTGATCCTCATCGGCGAGCCCTTCTGGCGGCAGTTGCCGCCGACGGAAGACGTTGCGAGGGGGTGTCTTGCCGCCTCGATCTCCGACTTTCTCCTGCTTCCGGAACTTCTCGCGTCGTTCGGCCACCTCGGCTATGACGTCGTGGAAATGGTTCTGGCAGACCAGGACAGCTGGGACAGATACGAGGCGGCCAAGTGGCTCACCATGCGCCGATGGCTCGAAGCCCATCCCGACGACGAGTTCGCGAAAGATGTCCGAGCCGAACTGAGCTCGGGACCCGAGCGCTACGCGACTTACACGCGTGAATACCTGGGCTGGGGCGTGTTCGCGCTGATGCCGCGGTGATGACGGGATGATCGGGCGTCCAGACGGAGGCAAACGATGGCACGGGTTCGCGTCGAGGGCTTCACCATCTCGCTCGACGGATACGGAGCAGGTCCGAATCAGGACGTCGACCATCCGCTCGGCGTTGGCGGGACGGAGCTGCATCAGTGGCTGCTGCCGACACGCACGTTTCAGCGGGCCTTGTTCGGCAAGGACGGCGGCACGACCGGGGTTGACGACGATTTCGCGGCCCGTGGCTTTCGGAACGTCGGGGCCTGGATTCTCGGAAGGAACATGTTCGGACCCATTCGCGGGGAATGGCCGGACATGAACTGGAAAGGCTGGTGGGGAAGCAATCCGCCGTATCACGTTCCGGTCTTCGTATTGACCCATCATGCTCGTCCTCCCATCGAGATGGAAGGCGGCACGACGTTCCACTTCATCACAGGAGGCATTCGCGAGGCGCTCGACCGCGCACGCGAGGCCGCTGCCGGCATGGACGTGCGGATCGGCGGTGGGCCGAACACGATCCGGCAGTATCTTCGTGAGGGCCTCATCGATGAACTGCACATTGCCATCGCACCGGTCCTGCTCGGCCGCGGAGAGGCACTGTTCGAGGGCGTCGACTTGCGGGCCCTGGGATACGAATGCGTTGAATTCGTGGCGTCGGAGAAGGCCACGCACGTCGTCCTGCGACGCCAAGGGCACGGAGATAGCGAAATGGACCCCGTTGTGCACTTCGAGATGCCATACGACGATCGGGCCCGAATCACCAGGTTCTACGAGGCAGCCTTCGGCTGGGCAACCCAGGCCTTCGGCGGGGAGGCGGGCGACTACGTCCTCGCCACCACGGCCGAGTGCGACCAGAACGGTTCCAGGCGTCCTGGCAGCATCGACGGTGGCTTCTACCCGCGCAATCCCGAGTGGCCTGCGCAGCACCCCTCGGTAGTCGTGGCCGTTACCGACATTGCAGCCGCGATGAAGCGCGTCACCGATGCGGGTGGCAGGGTGCTTGGCGACCCCGTGGACATCCCGGGAGTGGGCAAGTACGTGTCGTTCTTCGACACGGAGGGCAACCGGGTCAGCATGCTCCAGCCGCTGTGAACCTCGCGGTTCCTGCCGGCCGGCACCCGGGAGCAGCCTCGATCTTCTGGCCCGAGGTTCCTGGGGAGGGCCAAGTTTGACGCGCCGCAACCTCGCGGCGAACCGACATGCAAGTGACACGGGGACGTGCTCGACCAACCGCCGTGATCGTCAACCCGGAGAAGATCCATGCCTGCCGTGATGAGAGCCGCCGTCTTCGTCGAGCCCGGACGCATCGAACTCGTCGACAAGCCGATCCCCGACGTCGGCCCCAACGACGCGCTGGTACGCATCACCACCACCACGATCTGCGGCACCGACGTGCACATCCTCAAGGGCGAGTACCCGGTGGCCCGGGGCCTGACCGTGGGCCACGAGCCCGTGGGCGTGATCGAGAAGCTGGGCAGCGCGGTTCAGGGCTACACAGAGGGCCAGCGCGTGATCGCCGGCGCCATCTGCCCCAACTTCAACAGCTATGCGGCACAGGACGGCGCGCCGAGCCAGGACGGCAGCTACCTGGTGGCCAGCGGCCGTTGCGGCTGCCACGGCTACAAGGCCACCGCGGGCTGGCGCTTCGGCAACCTCATCGACGGCACGCAGGCCGAGTACGTGCTGGTGCCCGATGCGGAGGGCAACCTGGCGCCGATCCCCGACGGGCTGACCGACGAGCAGGTGCTGATGTGCCCCGACATCATGTCCACCGGCTTCAAGGGGGCCGAGAACGCGAACATCCGCATCGGCGACACCGTGGTCGTGTTCGCGCAGGGCCCGATCGGTCTGTGCGCCACCGCCGGCGCGCGGCTGCTGGGCGCCACCACGATCATCGGCGTCGACGGCAACGACCACCGGCTCGAGATCGCGAAGAAGCTGGGCGCCGACGTCACGCTGAACTTCAACCGCTGCGACGTGGTGGCCGAGGTGCTGAGGCTCACCGGCGGCCGCGGCGCCGACTCGGCGATCGAGGCGCTGGGCCTGCAGAGCACGTTCGAGAACGCGCTGCGCGTGATCAAGCCCGGCGGCACGCTGTCGAGCCTGGGCGTGTATTCAGGCGACCTGAAGATCCCGCTCGACGCCTTCGCGGCCGGTCTGGGTGACCACCGAATCGTCACCGCGCTGTGCCCCGGCGGCAAGGAGCGCATGCGCCGGCTGATGAACGTGCTGGCCGCCAACCGGCTGGACCTGGGCGTGCTGGTGACGCACCCGTTCAAGCTCGACGACATCGTCGCCGCGTACGACCTGTTCGCGAACCAGCGCGACGGCGTGCTGAAGGTGGCGATCAAGCCGTGACCGGCTG
>BTVG01000069.1:0-7078 GCA_045864815.1 Rhodanobacteraceae bacterium
GACGCTCTTCCGCGCGCCGAAGCACCCGTACACGCAGGCGCTGCTCGCCTCGGTGCTGACGCCCGAGCCGGGGCTCGGCGTGCCCGACATCGGGCTCGGGCTCGCGTTTCCCGATCCGCTGAATCCGCCGCCGGGCTGCGCCTTCCATCCGCGCTGCCCGCAGCGGATGAACCACTGCAGCCGTGTCGCGCCGGCGCTCGTGCAGCAGCCGGGCGGCGCGGTGGCATGTCATCTGTATCCGGCGGAGCAGGCGCGTGCTGCGTGATGTAGCCTCGGCTCCGCGCCCGCCGGCACGCATCGTCTGCGCTCGTTGGCAACACTTTCCGGGACCCTCTGTCGCCGCTTTTTACATTCCCGCGCCGCGGCAAAATTGCGCCTGCCGGAAATTCAGCGGCTTAGCGAGAGCGGCACGCGTTATGCATGCGCGCGCCTATAGCTACTTCTAACCGCCGCGGAGCCGTGCGCTTCGCATGCTCCGCGACGTTTGTGCCCAGGGAGGAGGGGTGCAAACATGCGTTGCGGGGACCGAGTAACGGCGCACTCGCCGCAGCGCGAGCGGCTGCTCGTTGTCTCTCACTGCGCCGCAGTTGACCGCAGCGTGGCCGCTGGAAAACCCTCCGGCGCGCCCTCGCGCCTACCCAACAGACTTCAGCCCGGGCCCCAGCCAGCGCGTTGGCGCGCATGGCTGGACGTGTTCGGCGCCAACGAGGAACGTCGGAACTCAATCCGCCACCCAATCCATGGAGCAGTCTGATCGCCCTTTCAAACGGAGACGCACATGACGATCCAGCCAAGGCGTTCGGCACTCAACGTCTCCTCGCTGCTCCGCTCGTTCGGCGTGCACCTTGTATTGGCGGCGATTATGACGCTTGCCATGGTCGCAGCGACTCGTGCACAAACGCCGCCGACTCAGCCGTCGGTACTGTTCGGCGGTCAGGAGATCGGCGAGATCACCGTCGCCGACGGCCACGTCTACTTCACGACGACGGCCCTCACGGGAAGTTTCGGCAATCAGTACTACAACTGGACGCTCTATCGCGTCAGCGTCAACGGCGGTGCGGCACAGTTTCTCGCAAGCGGCGTAACGAGTCACAGGATTGGTCGGATCGCCGTCACTCCCTCGCGCGTTGCATTCATCGCGCATCCCAATGGCGTGCCGACGTTCTACAGCCTGGACAAGACGAAAACGCCGCCGTGGCCGCTCCAAACCGTGCCAGTGGGCTTCCAATTACCAGACGGACTGGCACTGAGCGAGGGAGAGAACGTATATCTGAACGGCTGGCAGCCGACGGCAGTCGCGCCGCTCATACGCATCAACCTCTTAAATCCTGCCGATACTGAGTTGCTTGGCCCACTGAATCGCGCTCTCGATGGCAATGATGCGATCTTTCACCCGCCGTACATCTACTACGCAGCCTTGCTGCAAACGTGTCCATCGTGCAAGGAAATTCGCCGTGTCCATCTCGTGACGCGATTCGACGAATTAGTGGTTGCGGTGCCGAGCCATGGTCTGCCAACCTTCGCACTTGACGACAACTACCTCTACTTCGGCTTCTTTTGGACGTTTGGCTGTAGAGTCGACAGTCCACCCGGTCTTACTCGTGTTTCGAAATCGGACTTTGTGAACACTGCTAGAGGCGACTTCTCGAACACGACGAATCTGTTTCCAGAGCGCTCAGCATGGGTCCGCGCTGCGGCTGGAGGCAAGGTCTACTTCTACGAAGGCGGATGCGCGGGCAACCTTCGTTCTGCGCCCCCCGTGAGTGATCCGCTGTACACGACGCAGTCAACCTGGCCACACTTTCTCGTGACCGACGGGTCCGCCTTGTACTGGGTGGACTTGGATTTGGGTCCCAACAACTACAGGCTGCTGAAGTTGCCGCTCGGCTCCCTTTCGTTCTCCCCGACCCAGCTCGTGTTCCCTCACAAGACCGTCCATACCACGTCTGCGCCGAAATCGATTCGCGTCCATAACTCTGCCTCTTCGCCTTTGCAGATTTCGGTAGTGTCGCTTAGCGGGTCGTCTAGGTCTCAGTTTGCCATTTCCTCCGACGGCTGCACTGGCGCCACGTTATGGCCAGCGGCGAGTTGCGACGTTTCTCTTACCTTTGTGCCCACAGTAAGCGGTATACAAACAGCCACGCTCTCCGTAGTGACGAGTATGCCCGTGGGTGCATCGAGCCTCACAGTGCAGGGCACCGGCGTGCTTGAGGGCGCGTTCCCACTTCTACCTGTTCCGTCCCCTGGGCCAACGGATCTGCGACATTTGTGTCCGGAACTGGCACCCTCGCACCCGTCAGATGGCGCAAGCATCGTGCTGACCCACGGCTGGCAGGGGGGCAGCTATCCGCGCGACGTCACAAAGCTCTGGACAGCATCAACGCTCCCAAGGCAAGCTGGATCGCTGATATGCGAACAACTCCGCGCGGCAGGCAAGAGAGCAAACGTATTT
Source organism: Rhodanobacteraceae bacterium (assembly GCA_045864815.1). Classification (GTDB taxonomy): domain Bacteria; phylum Pseudomonadota; class Gammaproteobacteria; order Xanthomonadales; family Rhodanobacteraceae; genus Tahibacter. The sequence continues at coordinate 2,453 of BTVG01000069.1, forward strand.
CAGTTCTCGTGGATGGAAGCATTTCAAGGATCGTCTCCAACTGCAGACAACTACATCGCCGCCAGACAAGGGGTCTACGCAGCAGGTGAGAGTCTTTATCTGGCTCTACAAACCAAACTCGGCGCCCTGTACTCGAGGCCGATCCACTTCATTGGTCACTCGCTCGGTAGCGCTGTTAACGCCTATGCCGCCCAGCGCTTTCTTGCGCAAAGAGGCAGCGCTGAGGCGCCGCAGGAAGTGCAGTTCACCATCCTCGACTATCCGAGGTTCATCACCAAGCTGATCGGACTTCCACTCCCGGGAGCCCGAGGTATCACGTCAGAAGAGCAAGCGCAGTTTGGCTTCGATGAGAATTTCTTCGCCTCCGTACTCCCAGCGGAACGACCGGGGTTGTCACTGCGTATTGACAACTTCTACGGGGATTCGACTACCAATGTCAGCTTTGCAGCCGTCGGCTCCGCAATTAACGGGACCCGTATCTATAACCACCCGCCGCTGATCGAACCACACAAGGTTGGCGACCGCTATCTCTCCGACGAAGGAATCGAGAACGACCATAGTGGTGTCCACCAATGGTATCGATGGACATTTGATCCAAATGGTTGGGATACAACATTTCGAATCTGCAGCACAGAGACTGGTGAACTACTAAACATGCCTTTGTTCTTCCACTCAGCGCTTAATCCATGCAAGAAAGGTTGGCACTGGTCGCTTCTTGGCCCCATACCGGGCGATTTCCCGTCCGCGCTAACAAATCGGCCGATAAGGACACTGACCAACGCGCTCAATGTTGAGCGATACATTTCGTACGGTTGCACGATCCGAGTCGGTCAAACCAAGACGACGATCTCCTGTCCTGAGGCATCGTCGCCGTTTGCCGTAGCTGAGGTGCAAGTCCCCAATGATGCAGACTTCCTAACGTTCGACTTCACGTTTGCCAACACGGGGGATGGCGATTACGTTGCGTTGCTCGTTGATGACATTCCGGTCTGGAAAACTTCCGGGCTGAACGCCTCGCCCGGCCAAATGGTCACCTCTGGTCCGATTCCTGTTCGAGGATTTAGAGGTCGCCGAACGCTCGTCGTTGCCCTCTACGGCGTAGGCGAGAAGAATGCCGGCTTCTCTCTTGAGAATCTGAGAACGTCGAAGGTTGTCCTACTCGGCGACGTGGATATGGATGGCGATGTCGACTCCGACGATTTAGCCAGGATCAACGCCGCACTAAACACCGCGGCTTCGGGCCCCAATGACCCGCGGGATCTGGATGGCGACGGGCGCATTACGGGCTTGGACGCGCGGAAGCTGGTGACGCTTTGCACACGTCCTCGGTGTGCAACGCGATAGCGACGGTAACGGATCCATGTTTGCTGGCGGAGGCAGGTAATCGTACTGGCACAGAGCTCACTATCTGGACTTGAATCAGAATCACCAAGTGCTTCCTGTTTGGAGAGGGGGAACGACGATGCGCCTACGGCACCTTCTAGGAGCGATGCTCTTTTCAGGGATTGCGAGCTCAACTTCAGCAGCAGCCCTGTCCGTCTGCAGCGTACCAAGCTCTGTAACTGTCGGCGACACGGCGACCGTCGATGTCTGCATCTCCGAGATCGTTGACGGCGCCGCGCCTTCTCTAGGCGTCTTCGACGTTGAGTTTGGTTTCGACCCGGCGCTGCTTGCGTTCATTGGAGCCACGTACGGCGATCCGGTTCTAGGCAATCAACTGGACCTCTTCAACCTTGGCAGCATTCAGATCACGACGCCGGGCGCCGCGACGATCGGTCTCTTTGAGCTGTCGCTGGACCTCGCGGACGATCTCGACAACCTGCAAGCGGCGTCCTTCGTGCTTGCAAGGCTGACCTTTGATACCCTTGCAGCCGGTTCCAGCGCCCTCACCTTGGCCGTCAATGCGCTCGGTGATTCGCTAGGGAACGCGTTGGAAGGCGTGTCGATCGTCGGCGCAAACCTGCTCGTGTCCGCGCCACCGTCGAACGAAGTCTCGGAACCTGCGACTTTGTTGCTGGTCCCGGTCGCGCTGTGGCTGGTTTCGGCAACGCGTCGGCGGGCAAGGACGGCCCACCTACGTGCGCCGTAGGTGGCAAGCGACCAACATGACAATCCGGCACCTTGTCAGGCGCACTGCGAATGCGACACGGCCATCGGTATCGCTGACACTCTTGGCCTGTCAGCGCCAGGTACTCAGTAGGTGTGCATCGGTCAGGCCCGTCCCCGGCGGATGAAGCGGGTGCCGAAGTTGCACTGCAGCCGCGTCGCGCCGGTGCTCGTGCAGCAAGCGGGCGGCGCGGTCGCTTGCCACCTGTATCCGTCGGCAGAGGAAGCGCGTGCGGCGTGAGGTCGCTGATGCTAGGCCCTTCCGGCACGCTCGATGGGTTAGCGCAGTAGACTGCAACGCGCCGTTCGTTTGGAGGAGCACCATGTCGGATCTCGTCGCTGAGATCAAAGCGAAGATTCGGTCGCTGAGCGCTGAGGAAAGAGCCGATCTGATTCGCGCGCTGTTCGGCGAGCTCGACGGTCCGTCCGACACCGTAGTCGACAATGTCTGGGTCGAGGAAGCCCGTCGCAGGCAGTGCGAGCTTGCCAGCGGGACCGTGAAAAGCATTCCGGGTCAGCAGGTCTTCGCGAATCTCCGCGAGCGCCTCAAGCGATGAAGCTCGAATTCCATCCCGAAGCGGAGATGGAACTCGTCGAGGCGGCGGCCTACACTACTGAGCGTTCAGGAAGTGGATGACGGTTTGAACGCTCAGCCCCCTCACCCCCGCCCCTCTCCCTCGGGGGGAGAGGGGAGATTCGCGCAGCAAATGGTTGTCAACCATTTGCTGGAAGCTCAATAGGAGGCACGAGTTGGAGGGCTGGGACAGCGCCTCGGTCGTGCAGTCGATCGCACCAGGACAACGATGCTCGAGCACGCTCGCATCGGGGCCAAAATCGAGCCCGGCCTGAGGCGCCTCGTACACGATCGGCTCCCCGTACTCGCTGATCTACAGCGTCGTCGGCGATGTCCTGTACGTACTCGCGGTTGCCCACCAGAGCCGGAAACTTGGCTACTGGCGCACGCGAATCCGATCGCCGACTCGACCCATGGTTCCGCGTCGTACCTTTTCGCGGTACATTTGTACCGAAAATCGGTTCGACGATGCCGCTCTCCATCTCCGACGCCCTGTTCGGCAAGACGCAACAGGCCGTGCTCGGCCTGCTGTTCGGGCAGCCCGAGCGCAGTTTCTACTTGCGGGAGCTGGTTGCCGCGTCGGGCGGCGGCATCAGCCAGGTGCAGACGGAGCTCGCGCGCCTCACCGAGGCCGGGCTCGTAGTGCGCGAACCGCGCGGACGCCAGGTGTGGTTCCGGGCCAATCCCGACAGTCCGGTCTTCGGCGAACTCAAGTCGCTGGTCTCGAAGACAGCCGGTATCGCGGACGTGTTGCGCGCGGAGTTGGAGCCCTTCGCGCGGCAGATCCAGGCCGCGTTCGTCTATGGGTCCGTGGCACGCGGCGAACACGACGCGGCGAGCGATGTCGACGTGCTCGTGATCGGAAAGCTGCGGCCTGCCGCGCTCGCACCCGCGAAGCTCGCACTGGGCGCACGACTCGGCCGGCCCGTGCAGTTCGTGGTGATCTCGCCCGTAGAGTGGAAAAAGCGGCTCGCGGCGCGCGATCATTTCACCCTGAACGTGATGCGGCAGCCGAAGATCTGGCTGATCGGTTCGGAAGCCGCGATTGCCGTTTCGAATGAGCCGGGAACTCGACAATCTCGTCGCTATACGGCAGCTCAAGGCTGAGCCGGCGTCGGCGACCGAAGTCGCGACGCTCTTGCAGCGTGCGGAGGCCCTGCTCACCGATGCGGGCAATGCGGCGCTGGCGCCCTTGGCTCCTTCTTCCGCATCAGCCGGAGAAGGCGGGGGATGATGGAGTCTCTGACTCTGAGCATCGGGTCACGGCCAACATCATGGCCCTCACCCCGACCCTCTCCCACTGATGTGGGAGAGGGGGCTTTCGCTTGACGGGGTGTTCAAATTCGTCGCCAATCCGGAGTTTGCAAGAGCACCACTCGACAGGACCGACCATGACCCGCACCTCTGCCATCACCCGCGCCCAGCAGCAGTTCGACTCGGGCGAGTTCCGCGCGATCCTCGCGCGCCGCATCGCAATCCCGACCGAGAGCCAGAACCCGGAGCGCGCGCCGGTGCTTGCCAAGTACCTGCACGAGGAGCTGCAGCCCGCGTTCGAGGCGATGGGCTTCGAGTGCCGCACGCTGACGGCGCCGCGCGCGAAAGCGCCTTTCCTGTTCGCGCAGCGCATCGAGGACCCGAGACTTCCGACCGTGTTCGGCTACGGCCACGGCGACGTGATCCGCGGGCTCGAGCCCGAATGGAAGGAAGGGCTGTCGCCGTGGACGCTCACCGAGCGCGACGGCCGCTGGTACGGCCGCGGCATCGCCGACAACAAGGGCCAGCACTCGGTGAACATGCAGGCGCTGGCGAACGTGCTCGCCGAGCGCAGTCGCCTGGGCTTCAACGCGAAGTTCCTCGTCGAAATGGGCGAAGAGACCGGCTCGCCCGGGCTGCGCGAGCTGTGCGAAACGAACAAGGAACTGTTCAAGGCGGACCTGCTGATCGCC
>BTVG01000070.1:0-6548 GCA_045864815.1 Rhodanobacteraceae bacterium
GCAGGGATGGGCGAAAGCAGCGAAGGCGAAACTGGACGAATCGATGCAGCACGATGCAGAGTTGAGGCAGGCCGCCTGACCCGGAGCGGACTCACACAAATCCGGGGAACCCGGGTCCAGGGAATCTGGGAGGCAAGACACGCAGCAGCCCTGAACCCCCTCACTGAAACCCATTCGCAAAAATCCGGTCATTGCCCGTCGGCGGCAGGTCGGTGCCCTGGAAGATGCCGAGCGGGGTGTAGCCGGAATAGCCGGGGAAGGCGTAGTACACGTTCGGGTTGCGCAGGCGGCGGATCACGGCTTCGGACAGTACGCGGCGGTAGTCGGTGGTGACCATCACGTCGGCGCCTTCGAACAGCTGGTTGGTGGCGAGGCCGGCGAAGCTGCCGAAGGTCTGGCCGCCGTTCACGGCGCCGCCGAGGGCCAGCATGATGTTCCCGTAGCCGTGGTCGGTGCCGCCGTCGTCGTTCTCGCGCACGCGGCGGCCGAATTCGCTCATGACCACGATGTTGGTCGTGGCGGCGTAGTTGGCCGCGCCGGCGCCGTTGAGGTCGGTGTAGAAGGCGCTGAGTGCCTTTGACAACTCTTCCACTTTGTTGCCGAAGTAGTCGTAGCTGTTGGCCGGGTTGCCCTGGCCGTCGTGGGTGTCCCAGCCGCCGAGGTCGATGGTGGCCACGCGCAGGCCGACGTCGCGCTTGATCAGCTGCGCGAGCATCTTGAGCTGCTGGGCGAAGCTGCTGCCCGATTCGTAGACCGCGCCGTTGGCGGCTGCGTAGGCGCCGAAGTCGATGGGTTTGATCACGTTGAGTGCGTCGAGCGTCTGGCGGCCGGCATCCTCGAACGCGCCGGCTTCGCTCCAGAGTTCGGGCAGCATGCTGAAGATGCCGCGCGCGCCGGGTGGGGCGGTGGTGCGGAAGTCGGGCTCCACGTTCCATGCCCACGAGCCGGAATCGATGCGGAAATCGGCGCCGTTGCCCAGGGTGATGGTTTCGGTACTGCCGAGCAGGCTGGTCGCGGTGATGCTGCCGGCGCTGACCGCGGGAATCTGCACCGTGCCGGGCAGGTTGGCGGTTTCGAGCACGCGCGTGAGCCAGCCCACGCCGCCGCCCTGGCCGGCCAGGCCCACTTCCATGTTCACCTGCGCATCGAAGTGGCTGCGCGTGACCGGTGCCGGCATGCCCGCGCCCAGCACCACGGCCAGCTTGTTGCCGGTGTACAGGTCGCGCAGCTGTGCTGCGCGCGGATGCAGGCGCCATTGATCGCCGCTGACGGCCAGACCGGCGCCGGTGCCGCTGAGCGGTACCTTGATGCTGGGGCGCGCGGTTTCGTAGGCGCCGCGATTGGCATTGCTGCCGCCCGGCGAGAACAGGGTCAGGCCATCCATGCCACCGCGCAGGTAGACGACAACCAGCGTGTCGTAGCTGTTGGCCTCGGGCGCGGCGAAGGCCAGCTTGCTCGTGCCGGCCAGTGCCACGGCGCCACTGGCACCGCAGGTCTTGAGGAAATCGCGACGGTCGAACATACGGGTCTCCTCAGCGGCGCAGGTGGTCGGGGCTGCACAGGATCAGCGCGACGGTCGAACGCAGGCGCGACTGGGTGTAATGGTTCTTGAGGTTCGGATTGCTGCCGCCGGCCCAGGCTTCGTTGAGCACGAGCACGTCGTTCGGTCCCGCGTTCTGGCGCAGGAAATCCAGTGCCTTGGTGTAGACCGGCTCCGGGCGGAAGCCCAGGATCACGTCGCACCAGTAGCCGACGATGTTGGCGGCGGTGCGGTTGGGTTCGGTGAACGTGGCCATGGTGGTGCCGACCACGTCGATGACGTAGGGCCGCGCGCTGTCGTAACCGACCTGCTGTCGAATTTCGGTCAGCCGCACCAGCATCTTCCAGGTCATGGCGAGGCTGCCGGTGCTGGCCCAGGCCGACATGCGGTCCGGATAGCCGTTCGGCGCCGGCCAGTAGAACTTGCGCTGCCCGGTCTGCTGCAGTCGCGAGTTGATTTCGTCCTTGGTCGACCACTCGCTGCCGTAGGTGGCGAGTGTCGGCGTGAACTGGCCGAACGTGCCGCGCAGTGCACTCACGAAGGCGTTGTAGGGGCGCTTGATCTTGGTGCCCCAGGCGTTCTTGAACTCGTTGCTGAGCAGGATGGCCTGGGTGACCTGCTTGAGCTGGTCGGGCGCCTGCCAGGTGTTCTGGAACAGCGTGGCGATGCTGTTGACGAGGCTGGCCGGCGGATCGTCGGCGATGAAGCGGCGGCAGAGCTTGCGCGCGATGAAGGTTGCCGTGCCCGGATGAGCCGCGAGCAGGTCGAACAGCTTGACGCCGTCCTGCTGGCCCTGGTCGGGCGCAAAGCGGCGGTTGAGCACGTACTTGGTGAAGCGGTCATGCCATTCGGCGGAATCGCGGAACACGAAGGTGCCGTCGTTCTCCGTCGGGTATTGCCAGTGGCCGTTCTTGATGGTCCAGCCGGTCAGCGCGCGCGTGGCTTCGTACACGTCCTCGTCGACGTACTTGAGCCGCGCGGCGAGTCCGTCGCCGATGATGCCGACCGGCAGCGACGGATCGGTCGGGTCCATCACGCCGGCGTAGTTCTCGGCGCCGAGCGTGTGCAGCTCGATGAGTTCACGCGCGAAGTTCTCGTTCGGCCCCGCGACCGTGCTCGCGTAGAGGTCGAGGTAGTACATCATCGTGGTCGACTTGGCGACCGCTTCGAGCATGGTGCGGAAATTGCCGAACACGTTCGGCCGGATCACGTCGCGGTCGTAGTGCACGAACAGCGGCCCGGCGTCGTAGTCCCAGCCGTAGGTGCTGAAGTGGTCGTGCCAGAAGTCGGTCATGACCTCGAACAGCTGGCGCTTGGAATACGTGGCGCGGATCGTGGTTGCGCACTCGATCTCGGCGATGGGCTGCATGCGCAGCGTATAGTTGTTCGTGATCGCGTGGTGCTGGGCCCAGAGCTGCGGCAGCGTCTTGCTCAGCGTGGTGAAGCCGGCCGACGCGAGGCGCGCGTCGCAGGCGCTGTCGTTGATCGTGGCCGGGGCCAGCTGGGTCGTGACCCAGGACGTCCAGCGTGCGTCGTCGGTCGCACCGAGATTGATCAGGTCGACGTACTCGAAGAAGTTGAAGCCGAACGTGGCTTTCTGCAGCCAGCGCACCAGCGGCGGCGGTACCGCGAGGGTGGGCTGCGCCGTTGCCTTGGATTGCACCGGCGCCTTGCCGGGGCGGCGCATGGCCGCGGGTTCGATGAGACCGATCGCACCGGCCAGCGACTGGATCAGCTGGCGGCGACTCAGGACTTGGCTCGCAAATACGCTGGCCATGGCGTTTCCGGGACGGGGGATCCGGCGCAGCCTAGCCCGTACGCCAGCGAATGCCGTGAAGGTGTTCCCAGATTCACCAAAGGTTGCGTGGTGTTGCCGTGCCGGCCGGTCAGACGACGCGCGGCTCGGCCTCGAGCGCGACGCCGAAGCGTGCGGTGACGCCGGCCCGGACGCGTTGCGCCAGCGCCCAGAGTTCGGCGCCGCTTGCGCGTCCGTGATTGACCAGCACCAGCGCGTGCTGCGCAGCGATGCCGGCGTCACCGTCGCGGAATCCCTTGAAGCCGGCCTGCTCGATGAGCCAGGCCGCCGACAGCTTGCAGCGGCCGTCGGCGAGCGGCCATAGCGGCAGCGCCGCGTGGGCTTGCTTGAGTGCAGCTCCCGTCGCGGCATCGACGATGGGGTTCTTGAAGAAACTGCCGGCGTTGCCGATCACGGCCGGGTCGGGCAGTTTGCGCCGACGCAGGCGCGTGATGGCTTCGGCCACACGCGCCGGCGTCGGTTCGTCGGCGCCCATTGCGGCGAGTTCCTCGCGCACGCCGGCATAGTCCAGCCGCAGCGCGGGCTCGCGCGACAGGCGCAGCTGCAGCGCGGTCACGATGTAGCGCGCGGGTTCACGCTTGAAGATGGAATCGCGATACGCGAAGCCGCAGGCGGCCGGTGACAGTTGCACCAGCGCCCGCGCGTCGCGATCCCAGGCTTCGACCGCGTCGACGAATTCGCCGAGTTCCACGCCATAGGCGCCGATGTTCTGCACCGGCGCCGCGCCGACCGTGCCTGGGATCAGCGCGAGGTTCTCCAGGCCGGCCAGGCCGTGGCCCAGGGTCCAGTGCACCAGGTCGTTCCAGTTCTCGCCGGCCTCGGCACGGACCAGTGCGTGGCCGTCGCGTTCGCCGGTGATGGCGATGCCGCGCGTGGACAGCGTCAGCACGACACCCGGCACATCGCGCGTCAGCAGCAGGTTGCTGCCTTCACCGAGGATCAGCAGCGGCGCATCGGCGAGCAGAGGATAGGCCAGCACCTCGGCCAGCGCCGCCGTCGCGCGCACGTCGACGAGCAGCGCCGCGCGCGCATCGACGCGCAGCGTATTGCGGCCGGCGAGTGAGGCGTCTTCGAGAATGCTGTAGCCGTTGCCGTCCAGACGTGCCGGCGCGACGCGGAAATCGCTCATGCGCGGGCATCCGCACGGGCGCGCAGACGCGCCACGCAGTCGCCGATCAGGGCCGGGCCGCGGTAGATCAGCCCGCTGTAGATCTGCACGGCGGTGGCGCCCGCATCGCACTTCGCGACCGCATCGGCGCCGTCGAGAATGCCGCCGACGCCGACCAGCGGCACGCGTCCGCCCAGGCGTCGTGCCATGCCCGCGAGCACCGCGGTCGAACGCGCGAACACCGGGCGCCCGGACAGGCCGCCGGTTTCGTTCGCCAGCGGATGGCCGGCGATGGCGTCGCGCGCGATGGTGGTGTTGGTGCAGATCAGGCCGTCGATGCCGGTGGCAACGAGCACCTCGGCGATCGCGTCGAGTTCGGTTTCGGTGAGATCGGGGGCGATCTTGAGCAGCATGGGTTTGCGTGCGCCGTGCTGCGCCGCAAGGCGCTCCTGATGCTCGCGCAGGGTCGCGATGAAGCGCTTGAGGGTTTCTTCTTCCTGCAGGTCGCGCAGGCCCTGCGTGTTGGGCGAGGAAATGTTGACCGTGATGTAGCTCGCGCGGGCGTAGACGCGCTCGAGGCAGAACACGTAGTCGTCGACGGCGTTGTCGTTCGGCGTGTCTTTGTTCTTGCCGATGTTGATGCCGAGCACGCCGCTGAACCGTGCCGCTTCCGCGTTCTTCACGAGCGCATCGACGCCGGCATTGTTGAAGCCGAGGCGATTGATGATGGCGTCGTGCTCGGGCAGGCGGAACAGCCGCGGCTTGGGATTGCCGGGCTGCGCCCGCGGCGTGGTCGTGCCGACTTCGATGAAACCGAATCCGAGCGCGGCCAACGCGTCGATATGGGCGGCATTCTTGTCGAGCCCGGCGGCGAGGCCCACCGGATTCGGCAGGGTCACACCGCACAGCACGGTCGGCAGCGGCGCCGGCCGCGTCGCCAGCAGCGGATTGAGTCCGGTGCGGTAGGCGAGCTCCAACGACGACAGCGTGAGTTCGTGGGCTTTTTCGGCATCGAGGCAGAACAGGAACGGACGAACGAGCGGATACATGGCAGACAACGGCGGCGCGGGGCGCGCATCGTGCCATGGATGCGGCGCGGGTTCACTGCGAGAGACCGTTCCCTTGAAGAGGATGGCTCGATACGGCCAGCTTCGGTCAGTTCCGGTCGCAGGCTCCGCGGTTTCTTGCGGTTTTCGCGACGGCACTGAATACCCTCCCCTTCAAGGGGAGGGCATGGGTGGGGATGGGGTTTGGCTCAGCGTTCCGGCCGATCGAGGTGATTCGCTGGGGGCGTGCATGAGCGAGACGGCGCGTTGGTGTCAGTTCCGGGCGCAGGCTCCGCGGCTTCTTGAGGTTTTCGCGACGGCATTGAATACCCTCCCCTTCAAGGGGAGGGCATGGGTGGGGATGGGGTTTGGCTCAGCGTTCCGGCTTTCGGTCGATGCGGTTCGCTGCTCTCTCGCAAGAGCGGAATACCGTCAGCTGAAGCGACACCCATCCCCACCCAACCCTCCCCTTGAAGGGGAGGGCTTCAAGCGGGACACCCATCTCCACCCAGCGCGTCTGGCCCGTTGGGCGTTCAAGGCGCCCAGAACCTGCGGTTCTGAACGGGCGCCTTTCACCCCCTTGAAGGGGAGGGCTTCAAGCTGAAGGGGATGGCTTGATACGGCCAGCTTCGGCCAGCTTCGGTCAGTTCCGGCCGCAGGCTCCGCGGTTTCTTGCGGTTTTCGCGACGGCACTGAATACCCCCCCCTTCAAGGGGAGGGCATGGGCGGGGATGGGGTTTGGCTCAGCGTTCCGGCCTTCGGTCGATGCGGCTCGCTGCTCTCTCGCACGAGCGAGATACCGTCAGCTGAACCGACACCCATCCCCACCCAACCCTCCCCTTGAAGGGGAGGGCTTCAAGCGGAACCGACACCCATCCCCACCCAACCCGTCCGGCCCGTTGGGCGTTGTGGTTCTGGGCGGGCGCCTTTCACCCCCTTGAAGGGGAGGGCTTGGTACGGCCAGGGTCGGTCAGTTCCGGCCGCAGGCTCCGCGGTTTCTTGCGGTTTTCGCGACGGCACTGAATACCCTCCCCTTCA
>BTVG01000071.1:0-6338 GCA_045864815.1 Rhodanobacteraceae bacterium
AGCAGCGCGTTCGCATAGAGTTCCTGCAGGTAAAGCGCGGTTTCCGCGCCTGGGTCGAAGGACCCGGAATCGCTCATCGTCCGTTCGCTCCTTGAACTGGCGGAGAGGGAGGGATTCGAACCCCCGAGGGACGTGAGTCCCAAACGGTTTTCAAGTTTGACCATCCGCTTGTTGAAGTGAGTTTATCCGCGCTGAAGCGCGTTTGGAATCAGCTATTTGCGCTCAATGCCTCTGGTGAGGTCAGTTGTGCAATACCCCCCATCACCCATTTTTCGGCACAACTGCACATCTGGTGCATCATGATGCGCGTAGTTGTGCAAATGTGCAGTTGTGCAGCATCTTGCCTCTATAGGGGAACTGCACAACTGAACCCATCAGGTCCGGACCGCCAAACACGGCAGCTGCGACCTAGCGTCCCTAACCCAATGGTTCCGCACGTGGCAACTATTGCCTGCCGCGCGCGGTATAGCCCCCCGTAAGCAAGACCGAAGGCGAAGGTTCCGAGGGCGCGCGCCCCCGGGGCGGCTTGTACCACCTACGCGGAACGACGAGCCTGGATCGTCTCGAGCCCGACCCAGGTACGGCGCGTTGATTCGGTGACCATCACCGCGTAACGCTTGCCAGTCTTCGCAGCAGAGGTCTTTACCGCCTCAAGCACGCCATCCGCCGTCGCGTTGCCGACGAAGTTGTATTCCGCCGGTGACAGCTTGTAGTGCGTACCATTGCCTGCGGCAATCACATCCGTGATGCCCTTTGTCGCGAGATCCCTCGCCATATCTATGTAGTGCTGCCAGTTAGCGTCATGCAGCTCGACGCGGATCGTAAACGAAGCCATAGAAGTAACCTCGTACCCCTGTGACGCCGTGCTCGAAAGCACGGGCCACATGCGGTACACTTAACGTTGAAACGGGTGGCAATACCCGCCACGGGCCCCGCACCGACGCTCCACCACGAGTAAGGCGATGCGAAGGGCCCTTTTTCTTGGCCGTAGCCGGGCAGGTTTCAGCTACGGCCGACGACTTAATTTCATTGTCGATACTCCCTAGCTACTTGTCACATTTCGCCGCCCGCGAGCATGCGCTCCACGGCCTTGATACCTGCATCGGTCAGGCGGTAGCGCTTACGCGCCTGCTTGCTATTGCCTGACTTTCGCGTCTGGATCACGAGCTGCGGCTTGCGATCAATCAGCGACGACAACGCAGTCGTGATGTTCGATACGCCGTGCCCGAGGTGCTTGAGTTCCTTGTTGATCTGGAATCCATCCAGATCCTGTTCGCCCTGCAGCACCTGGAACCAGTAGCCCACCACCAGGGCCCGGGACGAATCGGATGCTGGCGAGACCGTGGAGTACAGGTCCGGCAGCGACGAGAATGACCGCGACGGACCGGCCTCCGCAGCGCCGCCGCCCGAAACCATCGGGGCGCCGCCCTGTGCGCCAACGTTCGAGGAGGGCACCGCGGATGGCAATCCATCTGGCAGGAACGCGCTGGACGCCCATTGCAGAACACGACGGGTCGCGTCAGTGTCCCCGGAGAGCTTCTTCAGCCCTGCCGCGAGGTCTTGCATCACTTCCAGCTCGAGAGTGGGGTCCATATACACACCCTAGACAGCGAGACTAGCCATAAGTTTCATGACATCATAATATTAGTCGTGGAATACTTCAAGTCTATTCGTTCCATGCGGTTCTTGCTCATTATGTCCTTGCGAAATCAAGGACTTGTCGAATTCTAATCCTCATCGTCTCGTATTCTTCTTGCTTTTTTGTGCCATCACAAACGCCGATCGGTACTATCCGCCAAGAATACCCATCGTGCGAGAGAGCTATATTGTATCCGATTGAACGCTCGCTGACGCCGTTGAAGGCTCGGCGCCGATGCCGGAGACCCATCCAGCATTGGCTGCCAAGAGTCTCGCCGCTCCGCCCCGTAGATACCGCGCTCACGAAAACCCCCGCGCAACGCGGCGGCCGATCATCGGTGCTTGCGTCGGATCTACCGCTACTTCTGCGCCTGTCCCGGCGCGTTGAACTTGCGCCACTGGTAGATCTCAATCGCGGCGTTGTTCGGGTTCAGGCCGTTCGCAGCCGCCCATGCCTTCACAACCTTGACGGTCATGTCGCCCACGGCGTCCAGGTGCGACCACACCTTGTCGCACGCGCCGCCCACACGCGGCCGCTTAACGCCGTTGCGCTCCACGCGCCCCGCTGTCGGTGCCTTGGTGGCGGGTGCAGGCTTCGGGGCTGGTGCCGCCTGTGCTGCGGCTACGGACGCCGTCTCCTTCGCCTTGAACCCGAATCGCACCTCGCCCTTTTCCTTGTGGACGTTGATCTCCACCTGATCCTCCGGGATGCCTGCCGCAATCGCGGTGCGCTTCGCGTTCGTTCGCTTCGTGTACGTGGTCATCGTCATCACTCCTGCCTGGTTGATGGACAGGGGCACGCTAGGACGCATCTCCGGAGAAAGGATGGCAAGCGGGACCCGGAGATGCATCAGACGGCGAAGGGCCAGCAGTGGTACTTCGGCATGAAGGCGCATGTCGGCGTCGACAGCAAGACCAAGCTGGTGCACACCGTGCTCGCTTCGGCCGCTAACGTTCACAACCGCGAAGCCTTGCCGTACCTGCTGCACGGGCGGGAGACCCGGGTGTGGGGCGATCAGGGGTACCAGGGGCAACGCGACCTCATTCGCAGCCGCGCGCCCAACGCCAGGGACTTCACCAACCGCCGGTATCGCTTCCATGTCCAGGTCAACGAAATCGAAAAGGCGAAGAACCGGAGCAAGTCGCGGGTGCGGGCCAAGGTCGAGCACGTGTTCGGCGTAATCAAGAACATCTTCGGCTTCCGCAAGGTGCGCTACCGCGGGCTGGCGAAGAACCTGCACCGGCTGGAGGTCACCGCGGCGCTCGCCAATCTTTATCTGGTGAGGCGGCAGCTGTTGGCAACGTAGGACACGTGTCGATGAAAACCGGGAAATGCAGCGTTTTGCATCGAAACGGGCGGCGCAGAGCCGGAACTCTCGCGCCATTCCCGACTTCCGTTCGTCCGCCTCGCTCAAGGCCGTTGTCATGACCGGTTTTTCAGAGCTTCCCTAAAGACCAGCAGGCGGCGTGGGACCAGCAGGTCATCCTGATGCTGAAGCGCAAGGAGCGCGAGCAGCAGAAGCAGGCCCTACGGGAGTAGACGCGAGAGGCTTGCAGGCGCTACGGCGAACAGACCGCAGAGCTGTACCCGGAATCTCTGGGTCTTTCTCAGCCTCCGCTGTAGCGCCAACGGTAAGGCGGCAGGGGCCGAGCGCCCTTGCCGCCCGACCCGCACTACCCCCGCCGCTGGGCGCGCCACCCTCGCGGCCCTTGCGCGAACAGGGTTACGAGTGCGCGGGTGCGGCTGGGCTGCTGGGCCAGCCACCGGGCCAGCTTTTCGCGGGCAAGGAGCCGATCTTCGGTCTTGTTGAGTTGGGCGGGTGTCGGGTTCTTGGCCTGCATGGCCACAGAGTAGGACAGCGCCTCACGCCGCACTACTCACTGAATCGAAACTTGCTCGCCTCCAGGTATTCTTCGAGCAACTCCATCGCGATCCATTGCCGCCCCAAGCGTTCAGCGACAGCGCCTGCCGTGTTGGAGCCCGCGAATGGGTCAACAACAAGATCGCCCTCGTTCGTCAGCAGCTTGATGAAGAATTCCGGGAGTGCAGCCGGGAAGCGAGCCGGGTGAATCTTGATGCCAGATTCCTTGCAGCGCTTCGTATACAGATCGTTGGCCGAATTGTTGCCAGCGATGAGCATTTCATTCGCAGACTGATCTTCCAAGACGTTGGAGGGAATCGATCCTCCCGACTCGATCTTGTCGAATGACGAAGTGATGTTGTGGCCAGACGGTCGCACAGTCGTCTTCACTCCCTTCTTGGCGAGCCGGAGCATGTCCGCGCTATACGGACGCAGCACCCTGCGATTGTCAGCTTTCGGGAATGGTGTCTTTGACAGCCACCAGACATGCTCGACGGAATCCTTGATTCGCACCCGTCGCACCGTAACCCACTCCGCAGGCACGGGCATTTTCGCGGGGTTGTACCAGTAGCACTCTTGGGCGAGATGGAAACACAACTCCTCGACCAGCGCGATCATCAGCTTGTAGTGATACAGCGAGCGCGTGGGAGATCCCGGATTCCAGCTACCACCGATGTTCAGCACGAAGCTGCCGTCGTCAGTAAGCACGCGATGAATCTCACGTGCGAACGGCAGGAACCATTCCACGTAGTCCGCCTTGCTGACGTTTCCATATGCCTTCTTGAAGTGCAGCGCATACGGCGGGGACGTGAACACGAGGTTCACTGAGCCATCCGGCATCGCCTTCAGTGTGTCGCGCGAGTCTCCGAGATACGCAGCGCCCGCCGTCGTGCGGTAGAACGGCTTTACCTTCTTCAACAGGCGCGTCGGGTGTTCGTGGGTGGGCACGAAAAGCTCTGGCTGTGGGGCAGCGGTGATCGTTTTCTTCTTGGGCATCGGTACAGCCATTGATAACATCCGGTCGCGAAAGTGAATTATACCTAGAAATCCATTGACAAAGGCAACCAATAAGGCCCCGGTCTCAATCGACCCTTCGGACTGGATCACCCAGGCCGAAGCCGCGCGCCTGCGGAACGTGACCCGGCAGGCGATAGCGCGACTGGTCGGCAACGGTCGCCTGCGCACGCTCGACATAGGCGGGCGCTTCTTCGTCAATCGTTCCGACGTGCTCGCGTTCGAGCCTAATCCTCCGGGACGGCCCAAGGGCACGAACAATGGCTGATTCCAACCTCGCCACTATCCGCGAGCTACTTGTGCTCTGCACACCACTAGAACAGGAAACGTTGTTCAAGGAACTGCGCAAAACTCACCTGATTCACGAGTTTGAGCGAGTCATCGGCGCGCCGGCGGAAATGATCCTTGAGGCTGTGCATCGCGCGCCCGAGCTGACCCGGCGGATGCTCCGGGGCGTGATCGCTGACGCTGCATTCCGAACCTTCATTGTCCCATCGGTGGAGGCGCGCGGCTGGCGCGACATTACCCCCGAGGGCAATTTCGCGTACGACTACAAGATGGACGACGGCCACGGCCCCATCACCGTTCAAGTGAAGCTTCAGCGGAGTGAACGCGGCGCACCCGTGGTAAAGGCCGGTCATCGCTTTGGCTTCGACGGCGACGTGTTCATGACCGAGACTCAGAAGACGCGGACCGGGTCTGACGGAGACGAGAAGACCCGTCCCTACCGCTATGGCGAATTTGACGTGCTGGCCGTGTCCATGCAGCCCTCGACGGGAAAGTGGGATCGGTACATGTACACCCTTGGGCGCTGGCTGCTCCCCGGGAAGAAGCCCGGCGAGATGACAACCATGCAGCCCGTTGCGAAGACGCCAAACGACTTTTGGACCGATGACTTTGTCACTGCCGCCGCGTGGTTCCGGGCGCAGGACGGCGGCAAGAGGATGACGATCGCTGCGAAGGCGGCGCGAACATCTCTCAAGAAGCGAGACAAGCGCACGCCCAGGCTGCTGTAACCACTGCGCAAGTGGCGGAGAGGGTGAGATTCGAACTCACGAGACCCGTGAAGGTCTGCCGGTTTTCCGTACCCCTTCGGCTTTCGCCGCCAGACGATGACTCGCCTGTTCGGGGTCTGGACTTTGTCTTCACCATAGCCCGAGGACCGTAGGTGGGAGCCGTCAAGTCTCTACACGTTCCCTTTCGGGCTTCGCTCGGCGTTACCTCGCTCGCGCAGGGGCTTCGCCGAATTTGACTCCATCCACTACCGCGTTTCCGTCGGTAGCGCTCGATTGAGGGTTAAGACCGGTGCAATCGACCGCTCTGCCACCTCTCCACTGCGCATTCTTACGTTCGACTTACGCGCCGCAACTGGGCAGCACGTAAGCGGCTGTATACATTCCCCTTTTATCGGTCGGTGCCTGTGTTTTCAAGACCGCCGCATTCAACCGCTCTGCCACCTCTCCGCAACGCGACATCGGGCAGGCCCGCGCACCCGGCGTGACCCGCAAAACCGGGGCGGATTGTCCGCCGCCCCGGTCCCGCGGCGCAAGTCAAAGGCGACCGGACACCCGGGCCGCGGCTCAGGACGGAGAAATTGTCTCCATGCCCCCCATGTAGGATCTCAGCACCTCGGGGATGCTGATGCTGCCATCGGCCTGCTGGCCGTTTTCCATCACGGCCACTAGTGCCCGGCCGGCTGCCACGCCCGAGCCGTTGAGGGTGTGCAGCAGCTCGGGTTTGCCGGTGTCCGGGTTGCGCCAGCGCGCGCCCATGCGGCGGGCCTGGAAGTCCATGAAGTTGCTGCAGGAGGAAATCTCGCGGTAC
>BTVG01000072.1:0-5809 GCA_045864815.1 Rhodanobacteraceae bacterium
GCCTTCTTCCAGCAGATCCGCGCCGCGGGCCAGGTGCTGCCACAGCTGCGCCGCATCCTCGGAGCCCGGGTAGCGCGCGCTGAGACCGACGATGGCGATGGGCTCGGGCCGTCCCGCCGTATCCACGGCCAGCGGCGCGTAACCGGCCGCATCGGCCGCCGCCCGCACCGGCGATGCCGCGGGTTCCGTCGCGGCGATAGCGCCACCACGATCCGCGTCGACGTCCTGCCGGTCCGTCGCCCCCTCGTCCGCCAGGCCGTACTCGGCCAGAATGTGCCCGGCCAGCTTCGCCACCGTGCGGTAATCGAACAGCACCGTCGGCCGCAGATCGATCCCGAGCCGCTCGCCGATCAGCCGTACCGCGCTCACCCCGAGGATCGAATCCAGCCCGTACTCCGCGAACGGCTCGTCCGCGTCCACCTGTTCCGGCGACAGCTTCAGCGTCGTCGCGATCGCCTCGGTCACCGTCCGCCGCAGCTGCGCTTCGCGCTGTTCCCGCTCACCGGACGACACCCTGTCGCCGCGCCGCACCACCACCGCACCGCGCGCCGCCACCGCGGCCCTCGTCGCCGTCGCCGTCGGCGTCGCCGACACGCGGTTGTCGCCACCACGGCGCGCCACCACCACCTGCTGGCCCAGCCCGTGCGCCGCCTGCGCCGGGAACTGCACCGCGCCGAATCCCTCCCGCTCCAGCACCCGCTGCCACGACGCCGGCGACAGCGCCGGCGTCCCCGCGATGCGTACCGCCTCGTCCTCGTAGCGCCACCAGCCGTCCAGCAGTCCGAACGTCAGGTGCGTGTACAGGCTGAACTGGCTGATCTCGTTGAGTATCAGCACACCGCCGACCCGCAGCAGCGCCTTCGCATGCCGCACGGTCTCGCCCATGTCCCGCGTCGCGTGCAGTACGTTGGCCGCAATCACCACGTCGTAGCTGCCCGCCGCGATCGCCTGCCCTTCCGGCGCCTGCTCCACGTTGAACAGCGCGCACCGCAGGTACGGCACCTGCGCGCCGAAACGCTCCTGCGCGTGCATCAGGAACGAGCGCGACAGGTCCGTGTACGTGTATTCCTCGATCCCCGCCGCCTGCGACCGCAGACGCTCGAACACCACCTGGCTCGTCCCGCCCGTACCCGCACCGATCTCGATCAGGCGCACCCGCCGCTGCGGATCGCGCTGCCGCTGCCGCTCCACCCACGCCGCGGCCACATCCGCCACCACGCCGTTGTAGTAATCCGCCAGCGTGTTGCCCCCGTACACCCCCTCCAGTCGGCTCATCCCCGAATCCGGGAACACGATCTCCGTCGCCAGACGGCGTCCTTCCAGAATCGCCGGCAACGCCCCCAGCGTCGCCTCGATCAGTCCGGCCTGCCCCGCCTGTTCCGCATCCTGACGACAGCCCTCGCACCATTCCTGCCACGCCGCTTCCACCGCCGCCGCATCCACCGGCGCCCGCGCACCCGGCACCAGTCCGGCCGGCGTATCGGCCAGCAGGTCCGCCGCACGCAGCAGTGCCAGGCTCTGGTCCACCCAGCGCGTGTACAGCGGACGAATCCCGCGCGACGCTCGCCACCGCTCGATCGCTTCGCCCAGCGGCCGCGCCAGCGGGACGTCGAACAATCCCAGACGCTGCAGCTGCACGTACAGCACCTGCAGCTGCAGCTGCTCCGCGGCGGCACGCGCGGCCTGCGCATCGGCACCCGTCACCGTCGCCGGCAGTCCAGGAGCCGCGGCAACCACGAATGCGTCATCCGCCGCCTGGGTCACCGCCGCCGGCACCGCCGACGGAAGCACCGGCGCGTCCAGCGGCAGCCAGTAGCGTTCGTTCGCGAACGGATACGTCGGCAACGACAGACGCCGTGGCATGCCCTGCGGGTACAGGCGCTGCCAGTCGAACGCCATGCCCTTGACCCACAGGCCGAGCACCTTGGCGTACTTGCCGCGGGCCAGCCATTTGGCGGTCGCTTCCTGCAGTTCGTCGTCCTCGCCGAACACGGACAGCGCGTCCTTGTTGCGCCGCGCTTCGCCGCGGTAGAGATCGTCGATCGTTTCGTCGCCGGCCACGTAGCGCCGCAGCTGCTCGATCACGACCTGCATCGAGCTGGCCGCGAACGCGAGCCGATGCTCCATCGCCTCGCGTCCGACCTGCAGCGTGCAGGCCAGGCTAGCGAGATCCGCATCACCCAGCGCGCGCGCGGCGATCGCATCGAGCAACCGTTGCGCATAAACGCGGAGCCGCTCTTCGCTGCGCGCCGACAGCACCACGAGCGCTGGCCCGGCCGGCACGAACGGCGCCTCGGCGGCGGCGACGTATTCCTCGACCACCAGGTGTGCGTTCGCACCGCCCGCGCCAAAGGAGGAGATGCCGGCGATGCGCGGATACTCCCGCAACACGCCGTCGATCAGGAGCCGCGGTCGCGGCCATTCCGCCAGCACCTGCTGCACCACGAACGGCGTCGCGGCGAAGTCGATGTTGGGGTTCGGTACGGTCGCATGCAGGCTCGGCACCAGTTGCCGGTGCTTCATCTGCAGCAGCACCTTGGTCAGCGCCGCGATGCCGGCCGCGCTCTCCGCATGGCCGATGTTCGACTTGACCGAGCCGATCGCGCAGAACTGCGTATCCGAGGTATGCCGCGCGAAGGCCTGGGTGAGTCCCGCAATCTCGATCGGATCGCCGAGATGCGTACCCGTGCCGTGCGCCTCGATGTAGCTGACCGTGCGCGCATCGACGCCGGCCTTGGCCAGCACGGACGCGATCAGCTCGCGCTGCGCGACCGGATTCGGCACGGTATAGCCGTTGGTCTTGCCGCCGTGATTGATGCCGCTTGCACGGATCACGCCGTGGATGATGTCACCATCGGCCTCCGCGGCGGCGAGGGGCTTGAGCAGCACCGCGCCGACACCTTCGCCCGGCACGAAGCCGTCGCCGCCGGCGCCGAAGGCGTGGCAACGTCCCTCGCTGGACAGCATGCGCAGGCTGCAGAGCAGCGTGAAATTGGCCGGGTGCAGGTACAGGTTCACGCCACCCGCGAAGGCGAGTTCGCACTCGCCGCGCAGCAGGTGTTCGCAGGCTTCGTGGATCGCCGTCAGCGACGCCGAGCACATGGTGTCGATCGGCAGGCTGGGACCCGACAGATTCATCACGTACGACACGCGGTTAACCAGCGAACCGAACGAGGTGCAGGGCACGCCGGTCATGCCGCGGCGCCACAGCTCCGGGCCATACAGGTCGAAACCGGTCTTGGTGATGCCGGCGAACACGCCGACGCGATGCCGATGCCGGCGCGCGAACTGATCGCGTGTATAGCCCGCGTCTTCCATCGCCGCCCAGCACACCTGCAGGAACAGCCGTTCCTGCGGATCGAGCTGCTGTGCCTCGTGCGGCGAGATGTTGAAAAACAAGGCATCGAATTCAGCGAAGCCGTCGAGGAAGCCGCCCCATTTGCCGTAGCTGCGACCGGTCGCGATCGCGCGTTCCGGATCCGGCTCGTAGAAGCCCTCCAGCGGCCAGCGGTCGGCGGGAATCTCGCCAATGCAGTCGCGCCCCTTGCGCAGGTTGTCCCAGAACGCGTCGAGGTCGCCTGCCTGCGGATAGCGGCCGGCCAGGCCGATAATCGCGATCGCGCGTGCAGACGGCGCGCTCGCCGCCACCGGCTGCGGTTGCGCCGCGGGCACCGCGGCGGTCGGTACGGCCACCGCAGCGGCCCCCGGCTCGGGAGAGCGATCCCACTCGCACCAGCGCAGGCACGCGGGCCGCTGCGACCGCAGCAGGTAATCGCCGATCTCCGCGAGCGTGGTGTACTCGTACAGCAGGGTCTTCGGAAGGTCGCCGAAGGTGTCAGCCAGCCGGGCATTGACCTGGGTGATCATCAGTGAATCGATGCCGTAGCTTTCCAGCGGTTCCGCCACGTCGATTCGGGCTGCCGCAAACTTCGTCACGGATCCGAGCAGCGCCTGCAGGCGCTGCAGCACACGTTCGCGCAGCTGGGCCTCGTCGCCGGCGGCCGTCACGCCAGCCATGTGCGCCGGCGGCGACGCCATGGCGGACGCCGCCTCGCAACGCAGGTGCACCCGTGGCTCGGCATCGGCGCAGGCGGCATACAGCGCCTCTACGCCCTGGCGCGCATCCATCAGCGCTGCCCCGCTAAGGCGGGGATCGGATACCGACACCTGCATGCCGCCGTGCGCCCACAGCGGCCAGCCGATCGACACGGTGCGACCGCTGCTTTCGCCGCGCATCACCGCCTGCGCCCGCTGCTGTGCGTAGCCGTCCAGGAACGCATTGGCGAGGGCGTAATCCGCCTGGCCCACATTGCCGTCGATACCACTCACCGACGAGAACAGCACGAAACAGTCGAGCGGCAGTGCACGCGTGGCCGCGTCGAGGTTGACCACGCCCAGGACCTTGGCCGCCAGCACCGCGTGGTACTGCGACTGCGTTTTCTTCAGCAGGAATCCGTCTTCCAGCACGCCGGCCGCATGCAGGATGCCGTCCAGGCGTCCATGACGCCGGACGATGTCGGCCACGAGCGATTCCACACGTGCCCGGTCGGCCACATCGGCCTGCAGGTACTCGACCCGCGTGCCCGGTACGGCCAAATCCTGCACCGCGCGACGCTGCGATTCCGACAGCGCGGAACGACCGCACAGCACCACCGTGGCTGCCGCCGCGGTACGCAGGATGTCCGTCGCGAAGACGCGGCCAAGACCGCCGGCACCGCCGGTGATCAGATAAACGCCCGCCGGCTTCCACGGCGACCGTGCTGCGGCCTCGGGCTCCCGGCGGTGATAGCTGCGCGCGTACATCACTGCACCGTCGTGGCGCAGCTCGCTCGCGGCCAGCCCGGCCGCCTGCCGCAAGCGCCGCGCGAGCTCCGCCGCCGACGGCCACGCCGTCAGCCCGATGACCTGGCCGCGCAGCAGCGGCTGCTCCAGTCGCACGGACTTCAGCGCGGCACTCAACGCATACAGCGTCTCGCGCCCGGCCGGGATCACCACCTGTACCAGCAGGGTCCGCGACGGCCGTGTGCCCAGCCACGCCTGGATGCGCTGCAGCAGCTGCCAGCCCAGGTGCGCGAAGCGCTCGCCCGCGCCCTCCCCCTGTTCCCGCAGCCAGTCGACACGCACGCCCGGGAGTTGCGCACCCCAGGCGCTCCGTTCCTCATCGCCCGGCTCGTCCCAGCCGGCGAACACGACCCACTGCTCGCCATCGGCCGGGCCGGATGCGGCGTCGTCCGTTGGTATCCATTGCGGCACCATCATGGCGACGTGCGGCGCGACCGGCGCCGGGCCGAGAGCCGACTGCACGACGGCCGCCGGTCGCGCGGCAGCCGACTCCGGCACCCAATAGCGCTCGCGCTCGAACGGATAGGTCGGCAGTGGCACGCGGCCATGGTCTCCGCCGAACAGCGGCTGCACGTCGAGCGCATAGCCTTGCACGTAGAGATCCGCCAGAGCCCCCAGCTTCTGCCGATAGGCGTCCGCCGTCAGCGAGGCCTGCGCACAGGCCGCGATGCAGTCGTCCGCATAGGCTTTCAGTCCGGCGCGTGCGCGGTTGCCCTTCTCGCGCACTTCGCCGACACAGACCGATTCGGCCGCATCGCCGGCCAGCCAGCCGGCCAGCACGGCACGCAGCATCGGCAGGTCCCGGACCACGCAGGCCAGACGGTGCGCGAAATGCTTGCGTCCGCACAACAGCGTGTAACTCACGTCGCCGCAGTCCGGCGCCTCGGTCTGCAGATGGGCGAGCAGACGCTGCGCCTGCTCGCGCAGCTGGGCCGCGGTGCGTGCCGACAGCACGATCAGATACCCC
>BTVG01000073.1:0-5601 GCA_045864815.1 Rhodanobacteraceae bacterium
GGGCCAACATTGGCGCCGGCACGTACAGCATCACCGCCAAGGCATTCGACAACGAAGGAGCGGTGACGACGTCGAGCGCGGCCTCGGTGCGGATCAACGCGCTGCCGACGGTGAGTCTCACGTCGCCGGCCAACGGCGCCAGTGCGCAGGCGCCGGCCAGCTTCACGCTCAGTGCGAACGCCTCCGATGCCGACGGCAGCATCACGCAGGTGGAGTTTCTGGTGAATGGCGCAGTCGTCAACACCGACACCGCAGCCCCCTACAGCTACACCTGGAGCAACGTCGGCACGGGCTCCTACACGATCGCGGCTCGCGCCACCGACAGCAACGGTCAGACGGCAACCTCAGCCGCAATCAATGTCACTGTTGTCGGCAACGTTCCACCATCGGTCACGTTGCAGGAACCCGCCAATGGTTACGCGGTTTCCGGTCCGACGACAATCACATTGTCCGCCGCACCGGCCGACAGTGATGGCACGGTGACGAGGGTCGACTTCTTTGCGAACGGGACGCTCGTCGGTACGGGAACGCAGGCCAGCGGATGGCGAGCAAGTTGGGCCTCGGTTCAACCCGGTTCCTACAGCGTCTTCGCGCGGGCCACGGACAATGGAGGTGCAACAGGCGACTCGCCGGTAGCGTCGATCACGGTCGAGTCGGCTGCCGCACAGGCGCTTGCAGCGCCTTCAGGGAATGTGGTCGGGTCGCTGCCCGGCTCGTTCTCGGTCAGCCCGCAAGGCGCTGCCACGTACTCGATCCCGCTGCAGCTTCCGAGGGGCACAGGGGGACTCACGCCATCCTTGTCGTTGAACTACAGCAGTCAGGGCGGTTATGGGCCGCTCGGTATCGGTTGGTCGCTCGGCGGTCTGTCCGCGATCACGCGATGCCCGCCGACCAGGTTCATCGACGGGAAACGCGGCGGCGTCACATTGACGAGCGCCGATCGCTTCTGTCTCGACGGTCAGCGGCTCGTTGCCGTCAATGGCGCTTACGGTGCAAACGGCACCGAATACCGCACGCTGATCGAGAGCTACAGCCGCATCGTCTCGTACGGCGGATCTTCCGCAACGGGCCCCGACTACTTCCGGGTGTGGACCAAGTCGGGACTCATCATCGAATACGGCACGGGACCTGCGAGCAGCCCGACCAACGCGCGACTCCCCGCGCAGGGCAAGTCGGCGATCCTCGTCTGGGCGCAGTCGAAGGTGTCAGACACCAAAGGCAACTTCTACACGATCGAGTACAACCGCTACAACGACGCCAGCGGCAACTTCAGCGGCGAGTACAACGTCAAGTCGATCGTGTATTCGGCCAACGCCACCGCGAGCCCGAACGTGGCCGCGAAACATGAGGCGCTGTTCGAGTACATGGACACGCCGAATCGGAACATGGCCTACGTCGCCGGCTCGGGTGTGCCGATGACGAAGCGCCTGACTTCCATCATCGTCAAGGAGGTCGGCACCGACATCCCGGCGACCGCGCTTCTGTCCTACGGGCTCTATTACACCAGCAACGACTTGAGCACCTCCTACTCCGGCACAGGGAATGCCCGCGATCGTCTGTTCGCGATCAACCTGTGTAAGGGGGTGCCTTCGTCCGGGCAGTGGAGTGCGCCACCGTCACCATCGGACGGTGTCGTGAAGATCATGTCGGCCAACAGCGGCGGCAAGGTTTCGACGAGTCTGCGCAAGTCCTACAACGACTCGCAGTCCGGCACGCCGAATTGTCTGCCCTTGACGGTCTTCGATTGGGAGATGCCGCCGTCCGGGGTCAACCAGAACAGCTTCACCGATGCCGGGGTGTGGGGCCCCTGGAGCAGCATGATCGGCCAAGGCGACTTCAATGGCGACGGCCGTGCTGACCTGCTGTTCGAGGGTTGGGGCGTTTGTCTCGCCCTCGCTTCGGGCAACGGCTTCGACTGCCGCACGTGGTCTGGACCGTCGCTGAACACGACACTCGGATTGCGGCAGATCGAGACCGGCGACTTCAACGGCGACGGACTGACTGATTTGGCGGTCCTCGACATGGCGTGGACGAGCACTCCGTGTGGCGGCGACAACGGACCCTGCCCGGAGTTGCCGGCGACGGGCTTATGGCAGGTCTGTATGTCTGACGGTGCCGGAGCGTTCATCTGCAAGGGGCCGAACGACGACGAACCAATCTGCACCTACATGTATGACGGAACGTGCCAGTCGTGGGGGCCATCGCCGCGACGCATGTGGGCCGGACCGGGCCCTGCCCCCGACTGCTGCTCCTTTGGCGCGGGCACGGGGTTCACTGCACCGGCGAATCGAACCCTCGCGACCGGTGATTTCAACGGCGACGGGCTCACTGACTTCCTGTTCGTCAACGGGTCGCAGACGATCGTCTACCTGTCGACGGGGTTCGGCTTCGCAGAAAGGCCGCTTGCGCTTTCCGTGTATCCCGCCTTCGCGAAAGCCGCGGACTTCGACGGCGACGGCATTACCGACTTTCTCGCCGGCACGAATCAGCTCTGCCGCCTCTACCAGAACGGATCGTCGGTCGCGGCGCCCGGGTTGCCGAGCGGCTTCTCGATCCCGCTCGTCGACGCCACGTGCAACACGTTCGCGGGACCCACGACTTTCGTCTCGGGCTCGCCGTCGACCGAGATCGTCATGGGCGACTTCAACGGCGACGGCCGGGCCGACTTCACCGTCAATGCGGGCGGCGGCACGTGGGACATGTTCCTGTCGCGCGGCGACGGCACGTTCGAGCGCAAGTACGTCAACTCGTCGATGGATCGGAGGGGATACGACGTCTTCGTCGGCGACTTCAACGGCGACGGGCTGACGGACCTGCTTTCCCACTCGTCCGGCAGTTCCTGGCTCGTCTGCCTCGCGCCTTCGGACGAGACCGTCACGGACTGGACTTCCGGCTGCGCGCTTTGGTCCGGCCACGACGGCGACAACCGGAACAACATCGTCGCCGACTTCAACGGCGACGGCCGCAGCGACATCGCGCGTTCGATGCTCAGCTCGCCCGGCTACAACGTGCGGCTGTCCGCGCGCGTCGCCTCGGACGTGGTTTCTCGCATCACCAACGGCCTCGGCGTCGAGACGAAGATCATCTACGCGCCGCTGACGCAAGGCGGCATCTACACGCGAGATCCGGTTCCGTTGCCCTATCCGGGCGGCTCCAATGTCTCGAACCCGGCGTACCCCGTGCGCGAAATCAACGCGCCGTTCTACGTCGTCAAGCAGGTCGACGCGAGCAACGGCATCGGCGGCTACTCGACCAGCACGTACACGTACAAGGGCTTCAAGGTCGATCTCGAGGGCAAGGGAACGCTCGGTTTCCGCGAGACGGCCGTGCTGGATGCACCGACCGGCATCCAGGTCACGACGACCCGCCGTCAGGACTGGCCCTACATCGGCAGTCCGACCCGCAGCGAAACGAACAAGGCGGGCGCGCAGTTGAAGCTCGAGACGCTCGACTACGACAAGCTCGGCACGGGCAGCGCGACGGTACCGGTCTTCCCGTACCTGCGGAGCAGCACGATCACCAGCCGCGAATACCCGTCCGGGCAGGTGGTGTCGGTCGTCACGACGATCAACACCTACGCGCCCTACGGTTCCTCCACGGGCTGCAGTTTCACGGCGAACAACTGCGGCAACCCGACCCAGGTCGTCGTGCTGACGACCGACGGCGCCGGCACCAGCACGTGGAACAAGACCACCGACAACACCTACGTCGACACGGTGGCAGCGGTACCGACGAATCCGGGGCTGACGGACTGGATCCTGGGCCGGCTGACCAGTGCGGTCGTCACGTTCGCCGCGCCGAACACGCCGACGCTCGCACGTCGCTCGGCGTTCAACTACTACGCCGATGGGCTGCTCAAGCAGGAGATCATCGAACCCAACGATGCGACGCTGAAGCTCGTCACCGAGTACGCGTACGACGCATACGGCAACAAGCTGACGGTCAAACACTTCAGCGACGCGGCGGCCGCTGCACCGTACGCCATCGCGACGCGCACGACGACCACCACCGCGTACGACGCCGACGGACGCTGCGCGGTGACGGTCACGAACGCGCTCAATCACAGCGAGGCGTACGCGTACGTCAGCGCCGCGGGCGACGCCTACGAGACGCGCGCCCACAGGGCATGGTGCAACCCGAGCACGCTGACCGGCCCGAACGGGCTGGCGACGAACTTCAGATACGACTGGACCGACCGCAAGTTCTTCGAGTCGCGCGCCGACGGCACGACGGCGGCCACCGAGCAGTACCTGTGCGGCGATGCGAGCGGCGGCTACGCTTGCCCGTCCGGGGCGAAGTTCTACGTCGTCACCTCGGGCACCGGCGCCAAACCTGCGGTGAGCTTCCGCGATGCGCTCGGCCGCGAGGTTCGCGCCGAGGCCAAGGGCTTTGCCGGCCGCACTGTCCGCAAGGACACGACCTACAACGCGATCGGCAAGGTGGCGTCGGTCAGTCGCCCGTACTTCGAAGGCGACACGCCGCAGATCATCACCAGCGACTACGACGCCATCGGCCGGCCGTGGAGGACGACTGCGCCCGGCAACGAAGTCGACGAGATCACCTACAGCGGCTACGACACCACGTTCCGCAACCCGCTGGGCCAGACTCGCGTCGAGCGGCGCAACGCCATCGGCAAGCTTGTTTCCGTCACCGACAACGCGGGCGCGGTCATCGCCTACGCCTACGACGCCTTCGAGAATCTCACCGCCACGACCGACCCGGCTGGCAACGTCACGCGGCTGGAGTACGACGTGCGGGGCCGCAAGACACGGATGATCGATCCGAACCTGGGCACGTGGACCTACACGTACGACGTGCTCGGATTGCTGCGCCAGCAGGTCAACGCGCGCGGCCAGACCACCACGCTCACCTACGACCTGCTGAACCGACTCAGGACCCGCGCCGAACCCACCTTCAGCAGCGCCTGGAACTACGACGCGTGCCTGGCGAGCAACGCGGGCGGCAAGTGTGTAGGCAAGCTCGTCAGCGCCGACAACGGCGCGGTCGGCTGGAAGCGCGAGGTGTCGTACGACGCGCTCGGCCGCGCTTCGAGCGTCGCCGTCACGATCGACGCCGCCTACGTCACCAGCACCACGTATGACGCCGCCGGGCGCGTGGAGACGATCAGCTCGCCCAACGGCTATGCCGTGCGCAACGTCTACAGTCCCTTCGGCGATCTGGCCGAAGTGCGGCAGAACGGCGCTGCCGGCCCCGTGCCCGGCGGTGCGCTGCTGTGGCGGCTGGTGGAGGCCGACGCGCAGGGGCGCGCCCGCAACGAGGTCAACCACGCGGGGGTCAACACCCGCACCGTCTACGCCGCCACGAGCGACCGGCTGCAGCAGCTCCTGGTCGGCCGCAACAGCGGTGTGGAGGTGCAGGACCACACGTACGAGTTCAACGCCATCGGCCGGCTGGAGAGCTTCACCGACGGTCAAGCGCTACTCAATGAGGTCTACGGCTACGATGCACTGAACCGCCTGCACACGGTCACGCGCACCGGAGCGGCCTCCGGCACCGACAGCGTCGGCTACGACGCGCTGGGCAACATCACGTCCAAGAGCGGGGTCGGCACCTACGCGTACAACCCGAGCGGTGCGAATT
>BTVG01000074.1:0-5412 GCA_045864815.1 Rhodanobacteraceae bacterium
TGCCGCCAGCGCGTCGGACAGCCGCTTGAGCACCAGCACGCCCACGCCCTCGCTGGCCACGAAGCCATCGGCGCGCTCGTCGAAGGTGTAGCAGCGCCCGTGCGGCGACAGCATGCCGGCATTGCCGGCCGAGGCCTGGAACACCGGGCTCGACTGGATGAACACACCGCCGGCCAGCGCCAGGGCGACCTCGCCCGCACGCAGCGCCTGGCACCCCAGGTGCAACGCCACCAGCGAACTCGAGCACGCCGTGTCGATCGCCACGGCCGGCCCGTGCAGGTCCAGGAAATACGCGATGC
The DNA here is from genome assembly GCA_045864815.1 of Rhodanobacteraceae bacterium. Lineage (GTDB taxonomy): Bacteria > Pseudomonadota > Gammaproteobacteria > Xanthomonadales > Rhodanobacteraceae > Tahibacter. The sequence goes on from BTVG01000074.1 coordinate 300, forward strand.
GCGCCGGCGTGATGGAACCAGAATTGCCCCAGAACGCCTGCGGCGGAATGTTGCCCTGCGGCATCAGCGCGCCGTAGTCGCCGTTCGAGCAACCCAGGTAGACGCCGCAGCGGCTGCCCTCGATCGCATCGCCGACATAGCCGGCATCCTCCAGCGCCTTCCACGACTCCTCCAGGAACAGCCGCTGCTGCGGGTCCATGTAGGTCGCCTCGACCCCGGAAATCGTGAAGAACAGCGCGTCGAACCGGTCGATGTCCGACACGACGCCGCGCGGCGCTGCCTGTCCCTGGTCCGGTCCGTCGATGAGGTCGTCGCCGTTGGCCAGGTGCCGCCACAACTGTTCCACATTGTCGCTATGTGGATAACGCGCACTCATGCCCACGATCGCGATCGGCTCCGGGCGCAGTACCGTTCCGCGGCCGCACACTTCGTCGTCGTCCGGCGCCACGGAAACCACGGCCGGCGCCGCCCGTTCCGCCCGCTGCGGTCGGCCGACGGGGACCACGCTCGACACGCCGGCCGGCGCGGTGGACTTCCGCGACGCGGTCGCCTCCGATGGTGTGGCGACGGCCATGCCGGCCAGCGCCTGCGCATGGTCGGCAAGGATGTGCGCAGCGAGCTTGTTCACGCTGCTGTGATCGAACAGGCTGGTCGTGGCGAGCACGATGCCGAGGCGCTGCGAGATCACCTGCACCGTCTGCACGCCGAGAATGGAGTCCAGCCCGTAGTCGGCGAAGGAATCGTCGTAGTCGACGAGTTCGACGGCCACTTTCAACGCCCCCGCCACGGTTTCGGCGATGACGGTGCGGACGTGATCGGCGGCTGCGGCGTTCGCACGCGGCGCATCGGCCGGCGGCGGAACGGCCGCACTGCGGGACACGCGTGCGACCGGCAATGCTGCCGACACCGTCGCGTGACGCTCCGCAGCGTAATGCTCGGCAACGATATGCGCGGCGAGCTTGTTCACGCTGCTGTGATCGAACAGGCTGGTCGTGGCAAGCACGATGCCGAGGCGCTGCGAGATCACCTGCACCGTCTGCACGCCGAGGATGGAATCCAGGCCGTAGTCCGCGAAGGAGTCGTCGAAGTCGATCAGTTCGGGCGAGATCTTCAATGCCCCCGCCACCGTCCCTGCAATGACGTTGCGGATGTGATCGACATCTGCCGCGGCGGTCGCGCGCTGCGGGGCCGGCGACTGCGCTGCCGTGACATCGGCACCGCGCGACACGCGGTTTGCCGTCGCTGTCACCGGACGCGCCACGCGCCGTTCAGCGGCCCCTGCACGTGGACGTTCTTCCGTGCGTTGACGCGCAACGCCGTCGCTGTACGCGGCAATGACCTGCTGGCCCAGTGCGTGCCGGTCGGCGGCGGGGAATGCGATTGCGCGGAAGCCCTCATCACGCAGCACGTCGCGCCAGGCCTCGGCCCGCAGCGCCGGCGATCCCGGAATGCGCAGTGCCTCGTCCCGGAACAGCCACCAGCCTTCGGTCAGGCCGAAGGTCAGGTGCGCGACCAGGCTGAAGCGGTTGATCTCGTTGAGCAGCAGCAGGCCACCGTCGGCGAGCGCGGCCTTGGCATTGCGCAGCGCCTCGCGAATGTCGCGCGTCGCATGCAGCACGTTCGTCGCAATGACGACGTCGTACGCCCCCGGTTCCATGCCTTGCGGTGCGAGCGGCCGCTCCACGTCGAACCGCCGGCAGCGCACGAAGGGATAATCGCCGCCGAAGCGTTCCTCGGCATGAATCAGGAATGCCTTCGAGATGTCGGTATAGGCATATTCGTCGATCGCTGCGGCCCAGGGTCGCAGCGCTTCCAGCGCGAGCGCGCTGGTGCCGCCGGTGCCGGCCCCGATCTCGAGCAGGCGCAGGCGCCGCTGCGGGTCCGCCTGCAGCCGCAGCCGGACGTCGTCGGCAAGGCGTTCGACGAGCACGCTGTTGAAATGATCGGCCAACGGATTGCCGCGGTACATGCCCTCGACCGCTCCCATCGAGGAGCTGGGGAACAGCACGTCGGTCGCACGGCTCGCGCCGGTCAGGATAGCCGGCAACGCACGCAGCATGGACTCCAGCAGATCGCCATGCGTGGCGGGCATGCCGGAGGCGGCGTGTGCGCTGCGCTCCTCGCTCCACAGCTGCCAGGGCGAAGCCGGCTCGCCGTCCGGCAAGCCGTGCTCGCGCAGCACCGCGATACTGCAGTCGAGCCAGCGGTCATAGACCGGCAGCAGCCCCACACGCTGCTTCCATGCCGCGACTTCCCGCGGTCCCGGCAATGCGCCGTCGTCGGCGATGAACCCGAGGGAGTCGAGCTGCGCGAGCAGCAGTCGCGCGAGCAGGCGGTCCGATTCGGGCGGCACCGTGTCGGATACGACGCCGGTGTCCCGGTCGTCGCCATTCGCATCATGCCGCGGCACGCCCGATGCAGCCGGCACGCGCAGCACTTCCGGTGCGATCAGCTCGCTCAGCGCGCTCCACGGCGCCGTCCGGATGATGGCGAGCTGCTGCAGACGGCTCGCAACGAGCCAGTCGAGCGCAGCCATCGCCTCGTCGGGCCGGATCGAGCCGACGCCGACCTGGGCCATGCGCTCCTGGTAGAAGGCCGTCGCCACGGAACCGACGTCGCCCCAATAACCCCAGTTCATGACCTTGACGGGGCAGCGCCAGTGCTGCGCGGCAGCTTGCGCGAACGCATCCTTGAACGTGCAGCCCGCGGCGTAGTTGCTCTGCCCGGCCGCCTTGATGAAGCTCTGCAGCGACGAGAAGAACAGCACGAAGTCCAGCGGCTGCCGGCCAAACACCTGCGCCAGCCGGACGCTGACATCGATCTTCGCGGCGAGGCTCTCCTGGAACGCTGCCTCGTCCATGTTCACGAGGCTCTTGTCGCGCAGTACCAGCGCCGCATGGACCACACCGTTGACGCGGCCATACCGATCGACGATCGCCCGATGCGCGGCGTCGAGCGCGGCGTGATCAGCCGCATCGACGGAGATATACAGCGGTCGCGGCCCCAGCGTTGCGAGACGGTCGAGTTTCCGCTCGATCTCCGCATCCGCAGGACGCCGTCCGAGCCAGACCATCTGCGCCCGATGCCGGGTGAGCACGTACTCGCTCAAGACTTCGCCCAGTCCGCCAGCGCCACCGACGATGACGTAGACGCCGCCGTCGCGGTAGGGCGAGGCCGGCACGGGCGCCGGCATCGCCTCGACCTGCAGCAGCCGCTGCCGGAACCATTCGCCGCGGCGGAACGCCCAGAGGTTACCACCGTCGAGCGCCGGCAGCCGCAGCAGTTCCCGCAACCCGCGGGGATCATCGGAAGGCAGGTCGGCGAGCCGCACGGACCAGGCCGGAAATTCCTTGGCGAGCGATCCCACCAGCCCCTGCACCCCGGCATGCGCGGGCTCGACGCGGTCGCCGTCGACGACGGCCTGCGTCTGCCACGTGGCCACGGTCCAGCGCAGCCGCCGTGCACCATAGCCGAGCTGCAACAGCGCACGGATAAGCCGGAACCCGAAACGCAGGCCGTCATGCTGTGCCTCGATCAGCTCGTCGCTGCGCCACTCCGCCGCTGACCGCGGCACGAGCCAGACGAGGTGATCCAGCGTGCCCGTATCGGCAATCCGGCGGGCGAGCTCGTCCGTCGTGTCGTCGCGCGAAGCGGTGAGTAGCTGTGCGCCGGGGTGCCGCTCGCGCAGCAGGTCGTGCTGCTGCGGCGTACCGCCGACCACCAGCAGGTGCTCGTTCCCGTCCGTCGCCTGCGCGTCGAAGGGTTCGGGTATCGCGTCCCAGCGCGGTGCCAGCAGCACGGTGCGCTGCTCGTCTGCCGACGTGCCGGTGCTACGCGCCGTGCCGGCGGACGTGTCGAGCCGGCGCGAGGTGAAACCGCGCAGCACCACGCAGACCAGGCCGTTTTCATCGCAGATGTCGAGATCGAACGTCGACGCCTCGCTCCCGCGCACGCCGGCGGTGTGCCGGATGCGGACAAAACCGCGTTCCGGTGTACGTGCCCGAATGCGGATCTCATCGAGGGCGAACGGCAGGCGCGCGCCTTCCGACGCGGTGATGCCGGCACCGAGATCGAAGCCCGTGGTGGCCTGCAGCGCCGCATCCGTGACGCCGGGATGCAGCTCGAACGCCGTGTCGGCGCCGGCCGGCCCGGCGAGTGCGGCGAGCACGAACGGCTCGCCGTCCTGATTGCCATACCCCAGCCATTCGACCGCCCGGAACGCAGGCCCATAGTTCAGGCCTGCCGCTGCGAAGACGGCATAACAGTCGACGCCGTCGACACGGCCGTCGCAGGCCGCGCCCAGCGCGGCGACGTCGACTCGTTCGATCGCCGCGTCTCGCAGGACGAGCGCGCGTCCGCTGGCGTGGAGCAGGCGCTCTCCGCTCGCGTCGGCGTATACCTCGAACGTGATTTCCTGCGTATCGTCGAGGGACAGGCACACTTCGACAGTGGTGCTGTGCTCCACGACCAGCGGTCGCATCCAGGTGACGCCACGCAGGGCGACGTAGACCGACTGGCCGTCGGTCTGCGCGTCGCGCAATGCCGCCAGGTTCGCCGCGCGGGCAACGGCCGCACGGACCATCTCGAGGTAGGCAACGGCCGGCAGCACACGCGCCATGCCGATCTTGTGGCCCTCGAGAAAGAATTCGGTGCCGTCGAATCGCGCGACAAAGCGCGTGCCATTGAAATCCGAGGCGTTCTCGTGCAGCAACGGATGTAGCGCGCTACGCGCCGGGGCCGTATCCACGCGACCCGGGCGGGCCGATTCCCCCAGGGACAGCCAGTGGGTTTCCCGAGCGAACGGATAGGTCGGCAGCGCGACGATGCGCGGCCTGCCCTGGGGATACAGGCGCGTCCAGTCGAAGGCGAGCCCCTTGACCCACAGTTCCAGCACCTTGGCGTACTTGCCGCGGTCCAGCCACTTGTCGATGGCTTCGTGCAGTTCGTCGTCGTCGGCGAACACCGCCAGGGTGTCCTTGTTGCGCTTGACCTCGCCGCGGTGCAGGCCGTCGATGGCCGTGTCGCCGTCGACGTAGCGCTGCAGCATCTCGCGCAGCGCCGACAGCGTGCCGGCGGTGAAGGCCAGACGCTGGTCCATGGCTTCGCGTCCGAC
>BTVG01000075.1:0-5160 GCA_045864815.1 Rhodanobacteraceae bacterium
ATCAGGTTCGCCGCCGCCGACGCGCCCGAGATCGCCGCATTGACGTAGTCCCCCTCGGCCGCATAGATCGCCGCGTTCGCGCCGTCGGCGACGATGCCCACCACCGGCACCGCGCCGAGGATGTCGAGCCCCGTGTGGACCGCATCGCCCCACTTGCTCCACCAGCTCTTTTTCTCAGGCGGATTCGCGCTGCCCGCCGGCGTGCTTTTCGGCACCATCGGCTCGGCGGTCAGTTTTCCTATCGTATTCCCTACGGCCATATCCACTTCCGCTTGACAGCGAGCACGCAGAACGCGGCGTGTGCCGCGATCTGTTGCGGGTTGCGCACGCGGCAGTTGCGCGTGCTCGAAATTCCGGCGGCGACGGCAGTCGGGCCCAGCGTGATCCGTTGCGGGACGGCGGCGACGCTGTTGCGGACCAAGCGGCTGGCTAAGGCACGATCACCGGCCGGCAGACCGCCACACCGCTGTCCAGATCGCTCGACGGCATACGCATGGAACACAGGCACCAGACCCACTCCTCGTCCTGCCACGGCCAAAAGTAGGCGCCACCGCCTTTGATGGTGCGTGTCCCCGGCAACCGCTCCGCATCAGGCGCATGACTCGTTGCAAACACATCGCCGCACCATTCGGCGAAAAAGAGCCCGCCGACGCCGAAACGCGTGCGCGCCACGCCAGGGTCTTCCAGGTCGTAGCGCATCCATGGCTCGATCGCCGACTCCGCAAGCAGCGCATCGCCAAACGGAAACAGTGGATCTCCGCCCGCCTTGGCAATACATTCCCACTGCGCTTCGCCAGGCAGCGTCGCAGCGAGCGAGCGTAGTGCGTCGAATGCCGCGGCTTCCCCGAGGTACGCCGGAAATTCGTCACGCCCGTCGAGATCGACACCGAGCAGCGCGCGCGACTGGGCGTTCGACAGCGGCAGCTCGGCAACGAGGAATGCATCCACGTCGACGTGGACCAGCGGCGTCATTTCCTCGACCGTGATCTGAGGCTCGTCGGTGATGTTCCGGATCGTCGCGAGATTGGTTTCACTCAGGCCGAGCGGCACGCGGTGTGGGGGAATGAGCCGGAAGGCGATCGGCCCGACTTTCACGCCATAGTCGACGACTACGCGGGGAACAGCATGCGCGTCTCGCGCGATCGTGAACGGTCTCGTCAATGCGAGCTCCGTCCGCACCGCCGCCAACACGTCGTCCTTCTCGCGATCGGACGAAGCCAGCCATGTGCGAAGCGTAGGCAGACTCGTCAACATTTCTTCTTGCCACAGTCACAGGAGAGCTGAGGGTAATTCCACTCGCCGTCGTTCGTCATGTACGTCACTTTGACACCGCGCTCCTTCGCGAACGCATCCATCGCGGACTGGCAACCGCGGCCGCCCGGATTGCACGGCGGGCGTTCGCCGAGTATCACGAGATGATCGCCGGGCTGCGCGACCCCCGAGATCTTCGCCATGATCTTGCGTTCCGTGTGCACCATCAGCTGCTCTTGAAAGTTCAGGCGCCGCCCCGGCTTCTTGTCGCAACCGCTGAACTCGATGCCTTCGGCCTTCACGGTGCCGTTGGCGTCCATGAGCGCCCAGACGGCCGTGTGCTTGAGGCCATGCGGATCGACCCAGTCGAACGGATTCGGCGCGTATTGGTAAGCGTTTGCGCCACCTGCCAGACCGATCGGATCCTGACTCACGAAGCGCCCGACATCCGGGTCGTAGTAGCGGAAGCGGTTGTAGTGAAGACCGGTCTCGCTGTCGAAATACTGACCTTGGAAACGCAATGGCTGATGCACGGTCTCGCCAGCGGCCGGCGGTGCATCCGGGTACTCCACGGTCAGCGTGTTGCCCCAGACTCGATAGCTGGCGCGCCATGCAATGCTGCCGTCGGTGCCGGTCAGCTCGCGCGGCGTGCCACTGCGGTCCGTATGAAAGTAGCGCACTACACGGCTATCGCCGGCTGCTGCCTCTTCGGCCACGCTCGACTCGATCTGCGCCACGGGCACGAAACCCGCGCCGTCGTAGACATAGGTGAGACGGCGTCCGCGACGAAGTTCCTGTAACAGCCGGTTGCCATCCCAGACGAACTCGGTCGTACCGAACGCATCGCGCTTCCAGGTGCGGCGACCGAACGCATCGTAGCCATAGGAAACCGACTGCTTGACGCCGTTGCGCGAAATGTCGGCGCGCTCCAGGCGATGCTCGGGATCGTAGTGAAAACGGATGCACGTGTGACCGGCGATGCGCTTCTCGATCACATTGCCATGCGTGTCGTAGCGGAAACGCTTGTCCTCGTAGACGGCCAACCGATTGCCGGGCACGCTCTCGCCGGCGCCGCCGATGATGTTGTGTGCGGGATCGAATGCGAAGCGCTCTGCATTGGCGCGCGTGATGCGCCCAAGCGCGTCGTACGCATAGACGGTCTGACCGAAGTGGCTGTCCGTCATCGCTGCCAGGCTGCCGTCAGCGCCGTAGACGTAACGCCGCGATACGACCTCGTCGGCGGCGACAGCGGCCTTGCGTGCTCGCTGGCCAACGCGACGACCGGCCGCGTCGTACTCGAAATAGCTCGTCAGCACGCCCTGCGTGCGCACGGTCTCGCGCTGCATGACGTCGCGCTCGATATCCGTGAGCACGGCGTCGTCGAACGAAATCTGATGCAGGAAGCCCGGACCGTAGTAGCGCTGCGACAGCACGCGGCCGTCCGGCGTCGTCGTTTCGATGCGATTGCCTAGTCCGTCGTAAGCGTAGCCGACGCGCCGCTGACTGCCGAGCACGAGACTCGTCTCTTCGACCACCTGACCAAGATCGTCATAGGCAAGCCCGACGCGACCACCTGCGTTGACACCAGCGACGAGCCTGCCGGCGGCGTCGTACTCGTAGTGCGTCCGCTGTACGCGCTTGTCCGTGGCGCGCGCAACGGTCTTTTCGACGACGCGACCGGCCGCGTCGCGCCGATACTGAGTGCGCAGCAGATGCGGCGCCTCGCCTGGATCGGTCGCGACGTCGGCTGCGGTCCGCACGCCGAGCTCTTGTTTCTCGGTTACGCGCCCTGCCGGATCGTAGGCATAGCGGATGACACGTCCGTCAAAGCCCTGCTCGGCGACAAGGTTGTCGTTCGCGTCGAACGCGAACCGGTAGCGCGCTCCGTTCTCGTTGACGATGGCGATGAGTCGCCGCGCGCCGTCATACTGATACTGGGCACGATGCCCCAGCGCGTCGGTCCGCGCCATCGGCACGCCGTCGGCAGCGAGCTCCCATTCGGTGACACTGCCGGCAACGTCGACGCGGCGAATCATGCGCCCGAGCGCGTCATAGTCGTAGCGTTCGCTCGCACCGTCGGCGTAGTGGGCAGACAGCAGACGACCACTGCGATCATGGCGATATTCGGTGCGTGTGCCGTCGGCCTGGATCAGGGCGATCTGGTTGCCGCGCGCGTCCCATTCGTAGCGCGTCACATGGCCGACACAGTCGGTATGCGAGACGAGCTGGCCGAAACGGTCATGGCTGAAAGCCTGCTTCCCGCCGTGCGCGTCGATGACGCGAACGACCAGACCGCGCTCATCGTGATTGAAACGCGTGACGTGACCGGCAGCGTCGACGCGCCGGATCAGATTGCCGGCCGCATCGTAGGTCAGCTGGGTGGTCGCACCGGTCGGATCGACAATGGCCGTCGGCAACCTCCACTTTTCGTCATAGTGGATTTCCGTCGTCGATCCGTCGGGTTCGACCGTGGCCGTGGTATTTCCGTAGGCGTCGTAACGAAAGCGCCTGACCCGGCCCGACGCATCGACGATCGAGGTCGGCTTGCCCCAGGCATTGTATTCGTAGCGCGTCACGCCGCCGGACGGGTCGACGACACGGACGAGTTCCTTGTCGTCGTTGAACTCGTAGCGCGTTCGGCGACCGAGATTGTCCTCGACCGTAGTGGCGTTCGCCTCGTATGCAAACGTCCAGAGCTGGTCGACATTCGTCGCATGACGCAGGACGCGGCCCCGGGGGTCGTAGCGATCGTACTCATAACGAGAGACCAGACCGCCGGGCTGCACGTGTTCGACCAGCATGTGACCGCGGTAGCGGAACTCACGCCGCACCGTTCCATCGCCGTCACTGACGGCGGCGAGGTCGCCTTCGGGACTGTAGGTGTACCGTACCAGCGGCTCGATCTGGCTCGCCGCCCAGGTTCCGTCAGTTCCGGCCTCGCCATGCAGTTGCACGACGGCATCGAGGCGACGCTGCACGCCCGTCGCAGAGCGCGACTCTGTGAAATGCAGGCCCAGCACGCGGCCCGCAGCGTCATGCACGAAAGCCGGAAGTCCGTCTTCGCCAAAGACGATCCGCGTACGATTGCCGTTGCGGTCTTCGAGTGCGATCAGCGGCAGGTAGTTGCTGCGTTCTCCGCTCGTGTCGCCGGCATCGAGATCGAGCGGCGCAAAGATCTGATGCAGGCTGCCGTCAGCGGCACTCAGACGATAGCGACCGTTGGGCTCGCGCAAGACGGCCATTGATTCGTAGTTGTCGAAATGCGCTTCGGCGAGCGCGAGTTCGGGCAACTCGACTTCCCGCCCGGTGCTGTCGGTCAGCACCAATCCGTCAGCGCGGCGGCGCAGAAACGCCGAGATCGGCAAAGACCAGCCCTGACCGAGCCAGCCGTTGCCGGTCTGGTCCGAAAAATAGGTCCGTTGCCAGCGCAATGGCAGCGGAGCCGGCAATTCGAAGTCACACTCCTCTTCACCGATCAGGAATTTGATGCCGAGGACCGGGTTGACCGGCGCACCGACGCAGGTTTTGTTCTTGCAGGGCTCCTTTTTCTTGCCCTTGCCCTTGACCCCACCGCCCGCATCACTGCCGGCATTCTTCGCGGCCTTCTCGGCGCCTTCTTCGGCAGCTTCCTTCGCAGCTTTTTCGGCGGCCTCTTTCGCGGCCTTTTCCGCCGCTTCCTTGGCGGCCTGTTTGGCGACGGCCTCGGCACTTTCCTTCGCGACCGTCTTGCCGACCGCGACGGCGGCCTTGCCGGCCTTCATCGCCGCACCGCCGCCCGGTATCAGGTTCGCCGCCGCCGACGCGCCCGAGATCGCCGCATTGACGTAGTCCCCCTCGGCCGCATAGATCGCCGCGTTCGCGCCGTCGGCGACGATGCCCACCACCGGCACCGCGCCGAGGATGTCGAGC
>BTVG01000076.1:0-5147 GCA_045864815.1 Rhodanobacteraceae bacterium
GTCACCTTCGACCGCGCCGCGCTCGACGAGGTGGCCCGGCGCGAGCCGCGCCCGACCTGGCGCAAGGCGGTCGAGGCGTCGTCGCTGTACGCGGTGCTGGGCCCGGACGGCCACGTGATCACCGCCGGCCACCGCTACCGGCGCGTGATCCGCGACCGCAGCCTCGCGTCGCTGCGCCCGGGGCGCAGCCGCGGCCGCCGCGCGCGCACGCACCGCCTGGTCTTCGAGAACAGCCCTAATCCGTTCGCGCAACCGGCAGCGCGAGCGCGACTTCGATGTGCCGTTCGCTGAGGAACTGACGCATGTCTTCAGGGAAGCCCGCATCGGAGACGACGATGTCGAAATCATCGAGATCGGCGAAGTGGCCCGTGCGTACCAGACCACACTTCGAGCTGTCTGCGACGAGGATGCTGCGCGCGGTATTCGCCATCGCCGCGCGCTTGATGCTGATATCGAACTGACCCGGTGTCGTGACACCGAGTTCGAGATGCAGCCCGTTTGCCGAAATGAACGCCTTGGCGCTGCGGCTCCTGTTCAGCAGGACAAGGCCCTCGGGACTGTCGCAGCACTGCGAATCCGGATGGTAGATGCCGCCTGCAAAGACAATTCGCGTGTTCTTCCGGCTGGCGGCCATGTTGAAGACGTTCAGACTGTAGCAGAACACCGTCAACTCGAGCATCGGATCGACGAAGTCCAGGATGCAGCCAACCGTCGAGCCTGAATCCAGAAAGATCACGTCTCCCGGCTCGATGAACTTTGCCGCGAGCCGGGCGATGGCGCGTTTCTCCGCGAGGTGCTCCGTTTCGGCGACAGCGAGGGAATAGGAAGCGACGCCCGCCGAGCGTGCCTGCCGTGCGGCCACGATCACGCCGCCGCGATAGGTTCGCACGAGCCCCGCTTCCTCGAGCGCTCCGATATCGCGGCGGATCGTCATCTCCGAAACCGCGAACCTTTGCGTCAGGTCCTTGATCGTCGTCGAGTTGTCCGCGATAACGGCCGAAAGGACTGCTTCCAGCCGGGACTGCCGCTTCGTCATTGTGGGATCGATCGTAGTCCTCGCGTCGGGCATTGCGACCTGTGCAGCCTGTTCCCGTTCCGTGGACATGGCGGCGGACGGATCATCGCAGAAGAGCTGCGCGAATCATGCCGATCGATTCCGCAATGGGGACGGAGGTGTCGACACGAAGGAATTTTTCGCCATCGTCAGGTTCCTGGAATGCCGCAGTAATCGGCCCCTCCAGTTCCTCCATGCCGATCGCGATCCGGCGGCTATCCTGTTCGCGCGCGAGCAGTGCCATGCGGGCCGAGATTCGCTGGGCGACTGCGTCACGTGAACGGCATTCCAGCAAGATGGGCGAGACGCTTCGACCGCTGCTCCGTATCCAGTTCACGAGCCTCCTTCGGTGAGCCGACTGCAGGATTCCGATCTCGATGCAGACGACGGATGTCTGCGTCGATTCGATGTGCTCGATGATCCGGTCGACCAGTCGATCGCCATGTGCGAGCCAGTTTTCGAGACAGACGTCCTTTTCCTCGACGAACTCCCGGAAGACCGCGTCGATGTAGATGGCCGTGCCAGGGACTTCGCGCAACAAGCTTTCGATGATCGAGGTCTTTCCGGAATAGGGCAAGCCCGCAACGACAACAACGGTCTGGTCGCCGGGGTTTCGCACGCCGGTGCCTATGTCCCGAGCGGGCGTTCGGAGCCGGACACGGCCCGATCGAGGATCTGCAGGAAGCGCCCGGCCGGTTCCGCATCCACGATCCGGTGATCGGTGCTCAGGCAGAAAAACGCCGTGGGTCGCGCCTCGACCTTTCCGTTGCACACCACCGCTCGCTTGCGCACCTGACCGATTCCCAGGATCGCGGCTTCGGGAGGATTCAGCAGCGCCTGGAAAATCTCGATGCCCAGGGGGCCGGCGTTCGAGATCGTGAACGTTCCGCCTTCGAGCTCCTCGGGCTGGATCGCCCTGTCGCGAGCGCGTTGCACGAAGTCGCCCAGCGTGGCGTCGATTTCCGCCAGGGTCTTGTTCGTGACGTCACGAATGACGGGGACCATGATTCCGCCCGCTGTGGACACGACCACGCCGATGTGAATCGACGGCACAACCACGTGCCCCTGATCCTCGAGCCGGGAATTCAGGACGGGCACTTCGCGCAGGGATGCGGCAACGTGTTGAACGAGGAGAGCGGTCAACGATGGCGGATTGCCTGTTTCCGGCATCGACGTGCCTGCGCGGCGCGCGAGAAGCGCGCTCATGTCGATCTCGCGGCACAGGGCAGCTTGCGGTATCTGGATGCTCACGCTTGTCGCGCGCGCGATCGCCATGCGCAGCGGCGACAGGCCGTGCGGCAGCGAGGGGGTCGCGACTGCGGGACGGCTGCCGGAATGCGCGTGCCGAAGAACGTCTCGCGCCTGCACGCGAGCGCGCGGTCCGCTGCCGGGAAGCCCACGCCAGTCGATGCCTGCCTCACGGGCAAGTCGACGCGCGGCAGGAGACGACAGTCGTCGGGCGCCCGACGAGGTCGTGGCATTCGCCATCGCCTCCACGTTCGGCCGGGCTTCGGCGGCGACAACGGTCGTCGCGGACTCTGTCGGCGTCGCCTCGGAGTGCTCCTTTTCCCGGTCGACGAGCTCCTGCACTGCAGTGTCGGAATCGCCAGGCTCGAGAATCACCGCGAGCAATGTTCCAGGCGCGGCGGCTGTTCCCTCCGGAGCCACGATGCGCGCCAGTACCCCGGTGGCCGGTGCGACGACTTCGTTCACCACCTTCTCGGATTCGATCTCGACAAGCGTGTCGCCTTCGGAAAGCGCGTCGCCCTCGCGCTTGCTCCACGCGAGCACGACCCCTTCCTCCATGATCATGCCCCAGCGCGGCATCCGCAGTGCGACCGCCATGGCGCTAGTTCCCCCGCACGCAGGCGCGCACGGCCGCGGCGATGCGCCGGGCATCCGGAACGCAGGAGGCCTCGAGAATCGGACTGTAGGGCAACGGGATCGACGGAGCCCCCAGGCGATGAACGGGTGCGTCGAGATCGTCGAACCATTCCTCTGCCGCGATCGCCGCCAGTTCGGCCCCGAATCCGGCCCGTTTCCTGCCCTCCTCGGCGATGACGAGATGAAGGGTCTTTTGCAGTGATTCGGCGATGGTCTGGCGATCCAGAGGAACGAGCGTGCGCGGATCGATGACTTCGATTTCGATGCCTTCGGTCGCCAGGGCGGTAGCGGCAGTCATCGCTTCGTGCACCATGCGTCCGACCGCGACCACGGTGCAGTGGTCGCCTTCGCGGCAGATGCGCGCCTTGCCGAACGGAATCAGGTATTCGTCTTCGGGCACGTCGCCCTTGAGCGTCAGCAGTCGACGATGCTCGAAGAACAGGACCGGGTTGTCGTCGCGCACGGCGGTCTTGAACAGGCCCTTCGCGTCATACGGGTTCGAGGGTACGACGACCTTGAGCCCCGGGGGGTAGGTGAAGGCCGCCTCGATGCTCTGAGAATGACCGTAGCCGGCGCCGCCACGCGTGCCACAGGGCGCTTCGATGACCATCGGCACTTTCAGCGCACCGCCGCTCAGGTGATGCCACTGTCCGGCCTGGTTCGCGATCATCTCCATGGCGAGAAACGTGAAGTCGCTGAACATGATCTGGACGATGGGCCTGAGACCCGTCATCGCCGCGCCGACGCCGACGCCGACGAAGGTCGATTCGCAGATCGGCGTGTTGATGACGCGCTCGACGCCGAATTCGTCGACCAGTCCGCTCGTGGTCGCGAAGATTCCCTGGCGCACGTCTTCGCCGATCACGTGCACCCACTCGTCGCGTCGCATCTCCTCCTGGAATGCCTCGCGCACCGCCTTGATGAAGGTGATCTCCCTGCTCATCGGTGTGTCCCCTGTCCGTGTTTCGGGGTCAGGCCCACGCGTCGTGCGCGAGCGTGGCGGGATCCGGAAAGGGGCTGTCCTCCGCGAAACGCACGGCGGCCTCGATCTCTTCCTCCACCTCTTTCGACATGCGCTCTTCGGTCGCGGCATCGAGCGCGCCCCTGTCGATCAACAGCGACCGACAACGATCGATCGGGTCTTTCGCCTCCCAGGCTTTCAGTTCCACGGCGGATTGGTAGCCGCCCGGATCTCCGGTGTAATGGGTGCTGCGTCGATACGTCTTGAACTCGAGGAACGTCGGACCCCCGCCTTTGCGCGCCCTGTCGACGGCGCGTGCCGTCGCGGCCCAAACGGCCGTGACGTCGTTGCCGTCGACGATTTCGGCGGGTACGTCGAACGCGTCGGCACGGCGCGCGACATCGGTGCTCGTGGTCAGGTTGCTGAAGCGGTCCAGTTCGACGAACTGGTTGTTGTTGCAGGCAAAGACGACCGGCAGCTTCCATAGCGCGGCCATCTCGAGCGCAGCAAGACAATCCGGCTGCGACGCGGTGCCTTCGCCGAACAGGTTGAGCGTCACCGCATTGGTGCCGCGCCGATGACTGGACAAGGCGCAGCCGACGGACATGCCGAATTCGCTTCCAAGGCTACTCGGCAACGGCATGATGCCGATTTCGACCTTCAGCAGATGCTGGCCCAGGCGCCCGGCGCTGGGCGACGTCGCCTTGCCGTAATACTCGGCGAGGATCTCGCGCGGTGTCAGGCCCTTGCCGATGTACTCGGCGAATCCCCGGTGTGTTCCGAAGAGGAAATCGCTTGCAAGCAGCGGTCCGGTTGCGCCGACGCCTACCGCTTCCTGGCCCAGGCCGAAATGTCCCGAACAGGGTATGCGGGCTTCGGTGACGAGTCGCTCGACCCGCTTTTCGAGTGCGCGCACCAGCAGCATCTTGCGATGAAGCTGCGCCAGCACTTCGCGATCCGGCTCCATCGAGCGCCTCCTCCTGTTTTTCGTGATCGGAGCGCGTGCAGCATCCGCTGTCGCGCGAACTCTTCTTCAATATTTCTAACATGAACATACCCGTATGGCAACAAATGATGATGGAATTGGAAGCCATAATGGGAATACTAATGGACATGCTGCCGGCGATATGGCAGGATTTTCGAAAATATTGATAAAAGCGGGTCGCGGACGGCGCGGTCCGCGATCGGTGCAAGGCACTTCCAGGGAGGATGGAGATGAAGACGATCGACGCACTCAGGAGCAGGCTG
>BTVG01000077.1:0-5136 GCA_045864815.1 Rhodanobacteraceae bacterium
AGCCCCTGCTGCAGATTGGCGTCGACCTCGGCTTGTGTGGCCCCCAGCCGGCGAGCCTCTTCGAGCGCGCTCGCGACGACCCCTTGCAGCTCGCCGATTCGCGTACCATCCACACGCTGTTGCATCCTTGGCATTGTAGCAGTCATGTCTGACGACGATTTCGAAGACAGGCCGAGCAAGAGTGCGCGCAAGCGCGCGGCGCACGCCGCGCAGGACCTCGGCGCGCGCCTGATCGGGCTGCGTGACGCAGACCTCGCAGCACTCGAGCTACCCGATCCACTGCTCGATGCGGTGCGGGAAGCCCGGCGCCTGACGAGCCGCGCGGCGCTCGCGAGACAGCGCCAGTACATCGGCAAGCTGATGCGCCACATCGACACCGCCGGCATCGAGGCCGCAATCGCCACCCGCGCCGGCCTGAGCGCTGCCGGGAGCGAGCTGCAGAAGCGCGTGGAACGCTGGCGCGAGCGGCTCCTCGCCGAAGGCGATGCTGCGCTGGATGCGCTCGAGGCGGCGCATGCGCCGATCGATCGCGCGGGTCTCAGAGTGCTGCTGACAGCCGCCCACAACACTCACGGGAACCCCGCGGCGCGCACCACGGCCGCACGCGCCCTATTTCGCGCGCTGCGCGAGCTGATTTCCCGTAAAATGCCGTGATGGTGCGTCGTGACGTAATGAGCGAACTGACTCCGTGGGGAGAAGGTTGGCCTATTGCACGCTGCACTTCTCCAGCGGGTGCGAGTCCCGCTCCGGTAAGCATCGGTGCGCCGGATAGCAGGCCCCAGTCATGAAGGGAGACCTTCATGGCCGAGCGGGGCGTCAAGAGCCCGTCAGGCAACGAGAGTTGCGCAGCGGGGAGCCAGCACGCGGGCCGCAACATCAAGTGAAGCCTGCAGCCTCGACACATTTACAACCCGCAGGCCGAGCCGCTCATTTCACGGCGAAGGCGACATCGATCGTGGGAGCACCGAAGCCCGCGATGGACTGCGGCGGGGTATGGGGCGCAGCACGTGTGCAAGGAGAAGTGCGGAACACGAGAGACCCGTCTGTACCGCCCTCGTCGGGGCGAGGTGGCTCGTATAAGCCGAAGGCGAAGTCGAGCGCCGTGCAGCGGGAGTCCGAGGGGATCGTAGTACCGCAGAGCGTAGCGCAAGCTGCGCGAACGAACGCCGTGAAGAACAACGCGGCGGGAGGGAAGGATCCCTGCGGTGGTCGAGCTGAAGGGGCGGGTAAGCACGAGAGAATGGCCGGCAAGACCGGACCTAACGACTCCGGCGGCGATGAGCCGCACGACAAAGTGCGACAACTGCAACGACAGCTATGGGCCGCAGCCAAGCGGGCACCGGGTAGGCGCTTTCACGCGCTGTATGACCACATCTGGAGAAGTGACGTTCTCCGGGAGGCGTGGAGGCGAGTGAGGAGGAACCACGGCGCGGCCGGAGTGGATAGCCAGTCCCTCGGCAGTGTCGAGCAATACGGCGTGGAACGGTTCTTGGAAGAACTGGGCGCTGGGTTGCAAGCGGGCAAGTACCGGGCGCAGGTGGTGAAGCGGCGGTACATTGCGAAGCCAGATGGAAAGAGGCGGCCGCTGGGGATTCCGACGGTACGGGACCGGGTGGTGCAGATGGCGGCGAAGCTGGTGCTGGAGCCGATCTTCGAGGCGGACTTTCTGCCGTGCTCATATGGCTTTCGGCCCCAGCGTGGCACGTTGATGGCACTGGAGCGGCTGAGGAAGCTCGGCGCGAAGGGGGGTCATCATGTGCTGGATGCCGACATCCGCGACTACTTCGGGAGCATCGATCACGAGAAGTTGATGAAGCTTCTCGCGCGACGCATCTCGGACCGGCGGGTTCTGAAGCTGCTGCGGCAGTGGCTCGAAGCAGGCGTGATGGAAGACGGCGCCGTCAGTGCGACGGTGGCGGGCACGCCGCAAGGTGGGGTGATCTCGCCTCTGCTGTCGAACATCTACCTGCATGTGCTCGACGTGCTGTGGACGCGCCACAGTGCTCCGATGGGGACACTGGTACGCTACGCGGACGACTTTGTCGTGATGTGCCACACGGCGAAGAACTGCGAGCAGGCCGAGGCGCGGATCAGGGTGATCCTGGAGCGCCTGGGTCTTGAGCTACACCCGCAGAAGACGAGACGAGTCGAGCTCTATGATGGCAAGGAGGGCTTTGACTTTCTCGGCTGTCACCTGCACAAGCGCATGAGTGGTCGGCTGTGGGAGCAGAAGCGTCAGCGCTTCTACTACCTGCAACGCTGGCCGAACCGGCGCTCGATGCAGCGGATCAGGCAGCGGGTGAAGGAGCTGACCCCGAGATCGCGATGCCACGCGGATATCCGCACGATCATCGCCGATCTGAATCCGGTGATCCGGGGCTGGGGGAATTACTTCCGCACGGGTAACGCCGCTCGTCAGTTCGGTTCTGCGGATGACTTCGTCGTGCGCCGACTTCGCTCCTTGCGCCATGCGCGCAAGGGTCGGAATGTGCGCTCGGGCGAGGCCGCAGGCTGGACGCGCGAGTACTTCGAAAATCTGGGCTTGTATCGCCTGCGTGGGACTATCCGCTACCCGGCGCAGCCCTTCTGGAAGGAAGCCGCGTAATGCTGCGTTTCGACCGATCACCGGTAAGCCGTGTGCGGGTAATCCGCATGCACGGTTTGAAAGGGGGGCCTGACTTCCCTCGCTACCCGTCGGTGGCACAGGAGTAAGGTTCTACCAATGACTGCACTCGTCGGCATCATCATGGGGTCGTCTTCCGACTGGGAGACGATGCAGGGCGCGGCCGAAACGCTCGAAAAGCTCGGCGTGCCACATGAGGTGCGCATCGTGTCGGCTCACCGCACGCCAGACCTCCTGTTCGAGTATGCCGCAAGCGCGCGGCAGCGCGGTCTCAAGGTCATCATCGCGGGTGCAGGTGGTGCTGCCCATCTGCCGGGCATGACCGCATCCAAGACAACTCTGCCCGTGCTCGGCGTACCGGTGGAATCGAAGGCGCTGAACGGCCTCGATTCGCTGCTGTCGATCGTGCAGATGCCGGCCGGCGTGCCCGTGGCAACGCTGGCGATCGGCGCTGCAGGGGCGCGAAACGCCGGCCTCCTGGCCGCGCAGATACTGGCCCTCTCCCACCCGGACATTGCGGCCGCGCTCGAGACGTTCCGCACGCGCCAGACCGCCACGGTGCTCGAGCAGGGCGACCCGCGGCGCAAATGAGCGCGGCACCCCGGACATGACTGTCGGCATCATCGGCGCCGGCCAGTTGGGCCGCATGATGGCGCTTGCCGGCTACCCGCTCGGGCTCGACTTCCGCTTCCTCGACAAGAGCGCCGACACGCCGGGCGGCCAGGTTGCGCCGGTACTCGCCGGTGAATTCACCGATCGCCGGCTCCTGCGCCGACTGGCAAAAGGCGCCCGTGTCGTGACCTTCGACTGGGAGAACGTGCCGGTCGAACCGCTGCGCACGCTGACGGGCCGCGTCGCCATTGCACCGCCGCTTGCGGCACTGGCCACTGCCCAGGACCGCCTGAGCGAAAAGCGCCTCTTCGGGAAACTGCGCATACCGACGAACCGCTATGCATCTGTCGACTCGGCCCGCGATCTCGAGCGCGCGTTCGGGCGGATCGGCCCGGGCATCCTGAAAACACGCCGTCTCGGCTATGACGGCAAGGGGCAGTTCCGGGTGGTATCGCGCGAGGACCTCGCTCCCGCGTTCGCGACACTTGGGGGAGCACCCCTGCTTTACGAGGAGTTCGTGCCGTTCGACGCCGAGGTCTCGATCATCGGCGCGCGCAGCACGCGCGGCGAGATCGCGATCTATCCGCTGAACGGCAACGTGCACGCGCACGGCATCCTGCGCCTCACCCGGGCGCCGTGGGGCGCTCCGGCGCTGGCGCGCGCTGCCGCGCGTTACCTGAGGCGGATACTCGCGCATTTTCGCTATTCCGGGGTTCTGACGATCGAGTTCTTCGTCCGCAGCGGCCGCCTGGTCGCCAATGAAATGGCGCCGCGGGTCCACAATTCGGGGCACTGGACGATCGAGGGCGCGGAAACGAGCCAGTTCGAGAACCACCTGCGGGCGATCCTCGGATGGCCACTCGGCAGCACCCGCGCGCGCGGCCATGCCGCCATGGTGAATCTCCTCGGGGAACTGCCCCCGCGCGAAACGGCGCTGGGCATCCCGGGGCTGCATTGGCACGATTACGGCAAATCGCCCCGCCCCGGTCGCAAGCTCGGGCATTGCACGCTGATCGAGGGCACGGCAGGCGGCCGCGACCGCCGACTGCGCGCCCTGCTGCCCCGGCTCGCGCCGGATGTGCGCCTGTCGTTTCCGCGTACCGGTTGATTCCCGTAAGATCGGCCGGCATGTACCTGGACCTTTTCAAGCTCCATGACCTGCCGTTCCGGCTGAGCCCTGACCCCCAGTACCTGTATCTCAGCCGTAACCACTCCAGGGCCAAGGCCTACATGGAGTCGACGATCTGGTTCACCGACGGCTTCGTCGTGATCACCGGCGAGATCGGGTCCGGCAAGACCACGTTGATCGAGACCTTCCTGCGCGAGCTCGAGCAGGATGTCGTCGTGGCGCAGGTCAACCAGACCCAGGTTTCCGCACTCGAGTTCCTGCAGTCGGTGCTGGTGCAATTCGGCTTCCAGCCCTTCAAGATGCGCAAGGCGGAACTCCTCGCGACACTGAACCAGTTCCTCATCGAACAGTACGCCGCGGGGCGCAAGGTGCTGCTGATCGTCGACGAAGCGCAGAACCTCAGCCTGCGCGTGCTCGAGGAGATCCGTCTGCTCTCGGGCGTCGAGACCTCGCGCGAGAAGGTGCTGCGCATCATCCTTGCGGGCCAGCCGGAGCTCAACGACAAGCTCGATTCGCGCGAGCTCGTGCAGCTCGCGCAGCGCATCCGCCTGCGCTTTCACCTGACCGCGCTGTCGCAGGACGACACGCAGCACTACATCCTGCATCGGCTCGAGGTGGCGGGCGCTGCGGGTCGCGAGATCTTCGCAACCGACACATTTCCGGAGATCTACCGCTACACCGGCGGCACACCGCGCCTCGTCAACACCCTGTGCGACACCGCGATGATGGGCGCCTACGCCGCCGACCGCGAGGCCGTCACGCGCGAAGACGT
>BTVG01000078.1:0-4847 GCA_045864815.1 Rhodanobacteraceae bacterium
AACTTCTCGCGCCGCGTTTGCTTGCGCTTGCTCGCGTACTCCGAGTCGCCGAAGCTCATCTGATTCATCGGGGTCTGATCTGCAGTTGCGCCGTTGACGTATCTCAACACAAAGTGGGGGACTTGTTCAGACCTTCCCTAACGTTTGACATGAGGAACGGCCAAGGGCGACAGCCCGTGGACGCCCCCTCGATGGACTTTTTGGCGTCCGCCGGAAGTGAACCTGTACCCCGTGTTGCTTCGTTGTCCAAACACCACTCCACTATTGGCGACGCGTGAACTACGCCGGTTGCGCTTGCAGCACTCTGACCACTTCTTGGCAGGCCGCTTCGAGCGAGGCGGCCAATATGCGTCGGTCGGCCTGTCCGCTCAGATCGTGAACCTCCCACGTCTCCCCGGCGGGCGCGATGTAAACGATGCGGCGCCAACCTCGGATGCCAGCGGCCTCGAATGGTTCGGCCGCCACGCCAATAGACTCACCAAGCGCCCAGTCGCGCGCAAACGCATGAAACCCTTGCGCCATCAGGAAAGCAATTGCATCAGCGCGATTGCGGATATCGGGTCTTGGCACCGTAGCTCCTTGCCGTCTAATACCTGAGTTGATCCGCGCAACAATGTGGCGACGGCTTGGACGAACGGGCCGACAGGCTTGAGAGAAAGCAGGCATCGCACGACCACCAAAGCCGACGGCATGGCTTGCAAAACATTCCGGCGATGAAAGCTGGCCTTGGCACCTCCCAAACGGGAGATCCGCCGCAAGGACGAAGTCCGGAAGCCCCGCCGCAGCTCCGGCAACCGCGGAGCTGACAAGACATTGCGACTAACTTCCATGTGCTAGCTAACGCCGTGCTACGCCGCCGCCGCGCGACGGAGCTTGGATGATGCGCGCAACGCACCCCGGCGGCCGGCATGAATACGCAATCAGGCGTATTGCGGGAAAGGGTCACTTAGCGAGCCGCAGAGAATTCATTTCCAAATATCCCACCAGTGCTTTTGCGTTTCTTCCACAACCAGATCCAGCACCCTCCAAAGCGAAATATGCTTTTCGACAGATTCAACTAGTTCTATGCCGCCCGTCAGTTGCGACGGATCAATCTCGCGAACCATCAGTGCCACATCTTCACCCGCCGAAACGCATGAGACGAGCTTTCGATTTCGCTCCACACCCACCAGTGTGGTCGGAACCGCAGTGAGTGGTGTTCGCAAAGAAGCCCTCGCACCCACACACACCTTTCCCTTCTCAACACGGCCGGTGAGTACCATGCCGCGCCCCTTGATGAAGAAGATGTCATTGATGCGGACGCTGAACATGCATACCTAGCCGCCTAACGTTTGAGCCGAGGGTCGCGCGCAGGCATTGCGCCTCGCCCACGGGACGTTGATGAATAAGACCGCCTCGCGGGCCAAGCGCCATGCCGAGAAGGACATCAGGAAACATCGTGGCTTGTCCGGGCGGTGCGCTTGAGCTGTTGGCGACGACGTAAACCCGCGCGCATTCGACGATGTGAACCCGCATCACCTGACTGGGCGCGGAGCAAAAGCTCATGGATGAAATTGTCCGGATGCCCGTAGACGCACGGCGCGCACCAAGGAGCGCATCGATCGCCCGAAATCGGCCAGTTCAACCAAGTCAGACCATGCGGCGGCAGCTCCCGAGAACTTGCCCGCGTTGACGCCTGCAAACAGTTCACCAGTGCCATCGGAGTCAGGCTCCAGGTGCAGACGAAGCCGATCGGGCATTGACTGTGACGCCTAACACCGCGTTAAGCGGCTACGGGCTGCGTCCAGCAATGCTACAACATTCGCCGCATTGCTGGGTGCTGACCGCAGCTCCGCTTGAACGATTGGTTAGCCCGCACGCCACTCTGCAAAGCGCCTATCGATCACTGGCTTGAGCTTGTCGAAGCTCTCCCAGGTGTCTGGCACGTGATAGGTTGACGGCAGGCCAACCGCCAGAGTTGCCTCATAGTCGGGAACGAACTGTGCGGACTCGGACTCGTAGTACGCCATGGCGAATTCATTGCCGAGTTCGTTCAAGTCTTCGTCGATGAACTTCCCGTCGCACAGAGAGAAAAAGAACGCACCTGGCGTTATCTCCCTGGAGCGGAGGCGTTCAACATGTTCAGGAAGCTCCTCGGTGAAGATTTCACTGCCAAGGCCAGAGAGAACGGCCCAAGCCAAGAACATGCCTGTGTGAGTGGCGCCAGCCTCATCCGGCAGATCGTCCGGAAAGTCGCCGCCATAGTGCCAAGATGCGTCGTCGTATTTCATGCGGGCTAACGTTGAAGCTGAGCCGCGAGCGGCGGCTTGCCGACGCAAGTCGGCTCGATCAACTGGTTAGGCAGCATCGCGCCTCCAAACTTCCGTGCCAATAGGGACTCGCTCCTTCGTGACACCGGAGAGGATGAAGCCCCATTGCCTTGCGATATGAGGTGGCGGTGCCGGCGACTGGTGGTAGTGCTGAAGGGAGGCTCGTGCGTTAAGCACTGCTCCATCAGGTAACCGCAGTTCAACTGGAATGTCTGCACCACCTGCTACTTCGGACCTTAACGGCCCGGGCACTACGACCAGCCCTCGACCTGTGACCAGGAATGTGCCCTCGATCTTCGTGAGACGCTCCATTCTTGCTACCTGACACCGGAGTTAAGCGGGCTGCGAGCCGCACCCAGCAATGCTACAAGATTCATCGCATTGCTGGGTGCGGACCGCAGGTCCGCTTCAACGATTAGCCCGCGTGCGCTGCTTGGTTGCCGGAAGGAGAAGTGGCCAAATGGCCTTGCGAAGCGGCGATTGACCGAAATGCTCAAGGAAGCATGTGCCTACTGCATTATCAGCGTTGCCGCCTGCAGCGACTGCCTCATTGAGGAGGGCTGCGAACTTAGCCAGCTGCTTCGGCGAGTGGCTTGCAGAGTGCACGAATGGAAACAGCGACATATAGACAGAGTGAACGGTTTTCTGCTGTGCCTCGCCACCGGGGTGGTCGGCGCGCCACTCACTCTCGAACTCGGGAAAGATCTCCAGAATTCGCCGCATTAGATGCTCCGATAGAGCGAGGTCGTCCATGAGCGGGCCTAACTGCTATTAGCCCCCAAAGCGGGGCGCAGCAAAGATTCTGTGGCTTCATCAGCGGCATCGTCAATCAGAATTTTCTTTAGCAAAACAGCGAATTGTGATGATTCTCGTCGAGCATCCGCGATGAGATTCTGGTGGTGTTATCCGGCCAGGATGCGCCCCTATGGAACATGCCCGCGAGCTTGCAGCAGAAAACGATCGGTCCGCCGCCGACGGGCGGCCGAGGCTGATGGACGAGATTCGCCGCGGATTGGGGCTGAAACACTACGGTTTGCGCACCGAACAGGCGTACCTGTGCTGGATTCGCAGGTATATCCGCGACAATGGCTGACGTCACCCACGCGATATGGACGGAGTCGAAGTGGAGCGATTCCTCGGTGGGTTGGCGCAGCGCGACCCGGTGGCGCCCAGCACGCACAACCAAGCGTTGTCGGCACTGCTGTTCCTTTACCGGCAAGTGCTGTCAGGGTCTCGTTGTTGCCGACCTCGCCCCCGGTATGCGCGCACTGGAAGTGAACCTGACCCCGTTTTCGATCTATCCCTATTCGTCAGATTGCAGTCCCCGCCGAAGTGCTGATGATGGAGCCAACCGGAATGTCTTGGACGCCAGCGCCGAGGACCATGAGCGCAACAACCTCGCCGTCAGGAGAATTGTGGCGAAGCAGCGCGAACTCACGAGAAGCGGTGAACCTTGCGAAGGTTCCGTCCGGGCGAGCAACAACCACGTCGAGTCTAGGAATTTCGCTGACATGATCAGGTGAATTTACGAAGAGCACGCCGATGCCCCTGCCTGAGACTGCAAAAGTCTGCGCGACTGTCCCGACTACTTTCATAGGTGCAATCTAACGCCGCGCCAAGCGGCCGCGGGCCGACAGAACATCAGGAATCACCATGGCCTGTCCTCACGGTCCGCTTGAACGCATAGTTTGGTTTGACCGCGCGCTCCTTGCCTTGAACCAAACACGAGCAACAGCACGCTCGGAAGAACAGCAAGCAGAAACCATGCTACCCACCATGGGTGCCCGCAATATTCGCCACTACCAAGGCCGCTCGTGAACGCAACGGCTGTAGCCCCCGACATGCGCGCGCTGGAAGTGAACCTGACCCCGTTTTCGTCACTCGCAACGAAATCACGGTGTGCGAGGGCAAGGGCGGAGCAGATCGCGAGACGGTATTGCCGGAGCGTTTGTGGACAGCCATGCAGGCGATCGGCTACCCCGGTCAAGACCAGTTCGACCGGCCACCCGCCGAAAAAATTGCTGCCGGAAAATCAGGGGTAAGACAACTTTCTGGCGTCCGCCGGAAGTGAACCTGACCCCGTTTTCCAGGCGCTTAGGTTGCACTGCAGGCGCTCAGGCATTGCCCGACTGCGGCGGAGATTTCTTCGCCTTTTCGGCTGCCTTCTCCCATTGCCGGTTGCGGCGAGCATCTTCATCGACTCGAGCTTGGCACTGAGCCTCTTGCTCGCGTCGCTCGGGCTCCTGCTGCTCAATGTAGTACTCGGCATCGTCACCCATAAATCCCTCTACCAGTTTGACCCGTTGAAACTATGGCAGAACACGACAACTGCCGCGCGCTACCGCCAGTGCAACCTAGCGCCCGAGTTAAGCCGCTCCGAAGGCGTCGGCTTGAATGAGGTAAGTATCCCCCGGCAAAGCCGGGGGCTTTAGTTGTGTGAGCCGCTCAAAGCGGCTTAGGGCGGGTCGCTAACGCGACCCTTTGATCGGGGCCACCTTATCGGTGGCCGGGACTACTGCAATAGCTGCAACTGCTCCA
>BTVG01000079.1:0-4763 GCA_045864815.1 Rhodanobacteraceae bacterium
GGCAGGGATGGGCGAAAGCAGCGAAGGCGAAACTGGACGAATCGATGCAGCACGATGCAGAGTTGAGGCAGGCCGCCTGACCCGGAGCGGACTCACACAAATCCGGGGAACCCGGGTCCAGGGAATCTGGGAGGCAAGACAATCGATGACTGATCGTCACCCATCGGTGATTGACCATCACTCACGCGTGAGTGCGCACGCACCCATCGGTGACTGAAATGCACTAGACGCCGACTGAAAATCAGTCACGCGTGACTCCCGCGCAGACACCGCTGACTGGTCATCACGCACGCGTGACTGAAACGCACTGGCGCGCGACGGCGGGCAGGTCATCGGTCATGGCCGCTCACCCGCGGGCGGGTCGGCAGCCGGGGTGGGCTTCGTCGACCTGATCGAGGAACAGACGCTGCCAGGAACACACCGCCTGCCTGGATACGCGTTTGCGCAATCGCATAGCGTGGCACCGCCACCGCGCCCAACGACGGACGTGCGTCGCCCGCCGCTCCTATACTCGGCGCTCCGCATCGCCGTCAGCCACGCTATCCAGGACACACCATGACCATCGAAACCGACGCCGACATTGCCGGACTCCAGCGCATCGGCCGCATCGTGTCTCAGGTGCTGCACGCCATGCTCGATGCCGCCGAACCGGGCATGACCACGCGCGAGCTCGACGCCCTCGGCGACCAGCTGCTCGCCCGGCACGGCGCCCGCTCCGCGCCCCGGCTCACCTACGACTTCCCCGGCGCCACCTGCATCAGCATCAACGAAGAAGCCGCCCACGGCATTCCCGGCGACCGCGTGATCCAGCCTGGCGATGTCCTCAACGTCGACGTCTCCGCCGAACTCGACGGCTATTTCGCCGACACCGGCGGCACGACCGTCGTGCCGCCCACCAATCCGCTGAAGACGCGCCTGTGCCACGCCACGCGCACCGCGCTGGAACAGGCCATGAAACAGGCCCGCGCCGGACAGCCGCTCAACGCCATCGGCGCCGCCATCGAACGCACCGCCAAAACCTACGGCTTCCGCATCATCGAGAACCTCGGCAGCCACGGCGTCGGCCGCGCCCTCCACGAAGCCCCCGAACACATCCCCGGCTACTTCGACCCCAACGACCGCCGCCGGCTCACCGAAGGCATGGTGATCACCATCGAACCCTTCCTGTCGACCAAGAGCCGCGTCGTCACCGAAACCGTCGACGGCTGGACCCTCGTCGGCACCCGCGGCAACCTGTCCGCGCAATACGAACACACGATGATCATCACCAAGGGCGAACCGATCGTGGTGACGCTGCAGTAGTGCAAAAATTATCTTTCAACGCGCCGCAGCCAAAAAAACCCTCCCCTTCAAGGGGAGGGCATGGGTGGGGATGGGTTTCGGCTCCGCTGACGGCATCTCACTGTTGCAGGCGAGCATCTTGCACTTGCACTCTTTGCCCCATCCGACAGCGCAAGCCACATCAGCCCATCAAGGCCCCCGATCGATACTCGCCTCAATCAGCCCCCGCACATCCCGCGACAGAATCGCGACCGCATCGAACAGACACCGGTGCGACCGTGCATGCGGCGCTTCAAACTGCGCCGTCGCCAGCGCCTCGCTGATCTCCTGCACCGCCGTGATCCGCGCCAATATCTCATCGTGCAGCGCCTCACGCTGCTGCGGCGTGTTCACGACATAGGCAAACAGCACCGGATCGGCGCTCGGCATTTCAGGGCGCAGCGGAAAGAACGATCCTTGGCGAGTCATGGCGTAGCCCTCCGCACCAGCAGGGACGACACCGACAGACAGAGAAAGGAACCGAGGCTCAGCTCGGCGTTGCAGAACGCGTACCGGTCTTCCATGAGCAACTCCCTTCGTATGGAGTCGCCACCCGGGCGAATGCGAAACGGGTGGCGAACGGTGTGCGGGTTAGCAGACCGGCTATGACCCCGGCGAGCCTCGCGGCTCCCCACACACCGCCGCCAGAAATCGGCAAGCGACGTCGCACGGAAATTCGGGCACAAAAAAACGCCGACTTTGCCGTGCGACGCTGTGTGCGTCATAGATTCGAGCTGCTAAACCCGGTCGCCGAATTGGCGGCAACGGTGCGAATTTCTCTCAAAGTGGCGATAGCGTCAAGCGGTCGCGGTAGTCCGCGCGTCTAGGTCAACCTAATCGCGGGGCAGTATTACCGGAAGACGCGATACGCGCTTGGCTCGCACTACGTTGTTTCCATCCACGGCAAATCCTGCGCCGGCACTTGCCGGTAGAGGAACAGCAGTTCGTACAACACCGGGTTCTGCGTGCTGGGCCACGCGATCGCGCTGCGCCAATCCACCGAGCAACCGCTCAACTTCCACGCGGCCCATATCGTGCACGGGTGACGTTTGCCGTTGTCCCGAATATATCTGCGAATTCAGTACAGGTACGCCTGTTCGGTGCGCAAAATGTGGTATTCCAGACGCAACGTGCGGCGAGCCTCGTCCACGGGCCGATCGGTCATTGCTGCAGGCTCGCGGGCATATTGCGCAGGGACGCCTACTGGCCCGATAACGCCACCAGAATCTCATCGCGGATGCTCGACGAGCATCATCACAATTCCCTGTTTTGCATAAGAAAATTCTGATTGACGATGCTGTTGCTGAGGCCACAGAATCTTTGCTACGCCCCGCTTTGGGGGCTAATAGTAGTTGGCCATTGCAGGGGAGCTGCGTGCACTTTTTCTATCTCGACGAAAGCGGGGATACCGGCGCCAACTTGGTTGACCCGGACCAGCCGATCTTCGTGCTGGGTGGCATCAGCGTTGCGGACAAGAAGTGGAACAACACCAAAGGGGCCCTCGATCGGGAAGTCTCCAACTACTTCCAAGGCGCGATTCCGGACGGCTTCGAGCTACACGCATGCGAGCTACTTTCGCCCAATGGCGAGGGCCCCTTCGCAGGGCATGAAATCGGAAGAAGGCTCGCTCTGGTTCGCTCTCTCCTCAAGCTGGTAGAGGAGCTAGAACATAACGCCCACTTCTTCGCGGTAGAAAAAAGTAAGGTAAACGCTTCCGCGTGTGCGTATCCCACGCCTTTCGATGCGAAGAACCCCTATCTTCTCTCGTTTGACTACCTGGTGACGCACATAAACTGGCATGTCAAGGAAGGACTTGGCCAGTCTGCACGGGGCATGATCGTCCTCGACGAGAAGCCGGAACATCATCTCGCCATTGAGGCGATCATTCAGAACCGGCGGTTTTCGGGCGCCGCTGCTCACCGGGTCAAATGGATCGTAGAGTTCAGCTATCCAGTCGATTCGAAGAAGAACCCCATGATCCAGCTGTCTGACCTCGTCGTCCTATGCGTGCGCCGGTTCCTTGAGTGTGAACTAGGCTATCGGCCCCACATGCCGGACGTCGTCAAGAACTTCTACGCTGAGTGCTTCGCGCGCATAGCTGCGCGCACGAAGGCCAAGAAAATCATTGAACGCACCGGTAAGAATCTCGGCCACCTCAACGCCTACCTGCAGGCGGTTCAGGCGAAGCCTGCGCTGCAGTGGCGGCGAAAGTACACATTCACAACTTGAGTACGGGCAGCAATGGCTAACTATGCGTTCAAGCGGACCGCGGGGAGAGGCTACGCGTTTCCTGATACTGTGTCGGCCCGCGGCCGCTTAACGCGGCGTTAGGTGACATGGATACTCCCCCGCAACCTAAAGGTTTCAGCGAGCTTTGCGAGCGCGTCGGCTTGGCTATGATGCTTGGGCAGAAGGTCCAGTATGCTTTGGCGGGATACTTCGCCACCTACTCGCGCGTTCACCGGAAGGTGAGCGTCGAAGATGCCAGGGCGCAGATGGAAAAGCATCTGTCACGGACAATGGGGCATGTCATAGCAGCCATCCAAGCCTCGGCTCCGCTACCTGATGGCGTTTGGGAGAAGGTCAAAGCCTTTCAAGATGAGCGCAACTGGCTCGTACACCACTTCGACGAGGAGGCCACCCCCTTCCTTTCGCGTGGCGAGCGAATTCCTGAGTATCTCACTAGGATGGAGAGCATTGCGCGCTCTGCAGTTGAGCTTATGGAGCTTCTCGACGCTGAGGGCAAGAACCTCGTTCCAGGCGCTATCACCTAACTATGCGTTCAAGCGGACCGCGAGGAGAGGTTTCGATGTTTCCTGATGCGTCGTCGGCCCGCGGCCGCTTAACGCGGCGTTAGGCCACGATGGATAGTCCCACCGAGATTGAAAGGTTTGTTCGCGAGGCATTCGCGACTGCCGACCGGCCGCCGAAGAACCAGATCGCACCTCATGAGTGCCTCGAGTGCGACGAAATACGACGTGATTTCGGCGGAAAGCCATGGGACTCAATTGACAACGACACTGTTGATCGACACGTCATGGTCTTGCCACTGCTTTCCGCTGATGCAAAAAAGTACTTTTTACCGATCTGGCTGCTTCGGGCAGTTCGTGAGCCTGATTCTGTGTTTGCAGACATGCTGATTTATGGCCTCAATTCAGGTTTCCGATGGGACCCAGAAGATCCCTATACACCTAGACAGAAGGCGGCGATCAGGGCGACGCTCCAACTCCTGCTGCGAAACGTCGACGAGTCTTCCGCGGACGACGTAACTGTGGCGCTCGGACGTCTAGAATCGTGGCCTAACTAGACAAACAAGGGAGTCCCCCCGGCTCTGCCGGGGAGGCAGCAGAAGTTTGACGTATCCGAAAGTCCATCGGGGGAAACTCCAGGCGTGAGCCGCCAAGCACACGAGCTGGAGAATCCACCGATGGACGAGTACGAGA
>BTVG01000080.1:0-4755 GCA_045864815.1 Rhodanobacteraceae bacterium
CTCGTACTCGTCCATCGGTGGATTCTCCAGCTCGTGTGCTTGGCGGCTCACGCCTGGAGTTTCCCCCGATGGACTTTCGGATACGTCAAACTTCTGCTGCCTCCCCGGCAGAGCCGGGGGGACTCCCTTGTTTGTCTAGCAGCATCCGTGTCCAGGAACGCCTGCGCTGTCAGTCCCGGCATCTTTGAAGTCACCCGTGCCTACTGCACCTATGAGCGAATGGACATCGATGAGCTGTACCGCGGCGAGCGCTATCGGCTTGTGCCGGGGTCCGCAGTGTTGCGAAAACTGTTCTTCCCGTGAGGTTCATAGCGCGAAGGCATCGCGGAAGCGCGCTTCAACGATGCATCAACGTTTTCAGAAATAGCCTTCCGGTGCACGCAACGAGTCTTTGGCCAAAGGCAGCGGGGCAGCTACGCCTGTCGCTCCGGGCGGCGGTGCGATCTCGCCGGTGCCCATCGGTTGGCGATCCGGCGCCGTTGCACGGCCCTCTCGCGTGCCCCACGATTCCATCAAGAGGCTTGAAATGAAAAAGACGTTGGCAATGGTGTTATCCGCCTGGCTTCTGCTGTTCCATGCAGCACCGGGCGAGGCGTTTGTGCGCGTCGTGAAGGACGCGGACAACGGCCGTGGTCATTTTTATGAAGGCGCGACGCCCATCCGGTTCGTTGGCGTCAACATCAACCAGTTGCCGTGGGCCGATTGGCGCATAGATGGGGAGCTTGACTACGCGAAATCCATCGGCGCCAAGGTGGTACGCGTATGGGGTGTGGACAGCGGTACCAACGCGGGCGACATGGCCGCGAAGCTGCGCACGGTGCTGGACAAGGCACACAGCCGCCAGATGTACGTGATCATTGCGCTCACGCATAACTACAAACAGGAAAACTGGCTCGCAAACTACGGCTTGCCCCCCGGGGCGGAGCGCAGCTTTCACTTGGTCCGGGGCGACGAGCCGTACTACAGCAGAGCGGAGCAGCTACCGGACTTGGGTACGGTGTGGATGCTGGACAATCGGTGGATCGAGTATGGCTACCAGGTGCACTATAAAGGCTACGTTTCGGCGCTGGTAATGCGGCTTGCCGATCATCCGGCGCTATTTGCCTGGGATATCGCCAATGAAGTGAATAGCACCAGCAGCCATGTGGAGTGGACCAAGAAGTTCTATGTTGAGATGGCCAGGTTCATCAAGTCGCTGGATTCCAACCACATGGTGACGACGGGGTTGATCGCCACTCGATGGGCAGGCCTGTCGCCGTCGCAACGCGACGAGGTCTACAAATCCCCCAACATCGATTTCATCACGGTTCACCAGTACCTGGGCGGCGGCCATGTCCAGAACAACGACGGGCAGGACGAGGACATCGGCTACGCCAATCGAAACTGGAAGAAGCCTGTCGTCGTCGAGGAATTCGGCTCAAGAGATACGTATCCTCCGAACGCGGTGAGAGCGGCCGAGAATTACTACAGTGCAAAGTTCGCCCCGCCAGGTAGCAACGACCAGCTCGTCGACGGCATCATGTATTTCGGCGTCTCCCGTGATTTGGCGGATCTCAAGTGGTATATCCCCGATGTACGGGACGGCCTGAACAACCTGTTCAGAACGTGGAACGCACGGCTGACCGGCTGCGGGCACTGGCGTTCCGGCGTCACGCTCAACCCCGGCCAGGGGATCACGTCCTGCAACCGCCGTTTTCTTCTGACGATGCAGGGCGACGGCAATCTCGTCCTGTACAGGCTCGCCGCGAACGGAAACGCGAATGGACACCTGTGGCATTCCGTCACCGGCGGCCGTCCAGGCGGATTCGCCACGATGCAGACCGACGGCAACCTGGTCGTGTACGGCCCTGCCCCGGGCGGCGGCAACTGGGGCCCGCTGTGGTGGAGCAAGAAGACCGGCGACTACGGCGGCGCCAATGCCGATCTGTACGTGCAGGATGATGGCAACATCGCGATTCGCGAGCCGAATGCCGGCCGCGTGCTGTGGACCTCGAAAACCGGCGGAAACTGAAACCCAGGGCCGGGCCTGACTATGGCCCGGCCATTTCCTCGGGAGGCGACGTGATGGCTTGGTCTCAGCTGATGACTCTGGCTACCGCGTTGCTTGCGGCGCCGGCAGTGCCTGCCGACATTGCGGCGGTTGCCGCGGCGCGTCCGTCGCTCGTGTTCGTACAGCGGCAGATTCCTGCACAGGGAACTTTCTATTGGTCGGCGCCGAATGCCATGCCGGGTGTCGGAGCGCATTGCCGCGTACGATCGGCAGTACCGGGCAGCCTGGTCGTGCTGGGCGCCGATGGTTCGACACGCACGCTGGTCGACGGCACGGTGCCGACGGCGGCGAGCTTAGAGCTCATTCGACGGGAGCGGTGTCGGGTTCAGTTTCAGCGGTACCTCGCAGCCACGAAGAATGGATCGCTCGACCGCCCCCCCCATGTCAAGATCCAGCGGCCGGCACCCGCTGGAAGTGAACCTGCGCCGGTTATCCCGTGGCAGCGCAAATCGGCCGGAAATATTCGCACGCCGACCCAGTCGACCGCTGATTGCTCGTGCGAAACGCCAAACGCTAGCGCATGAGGGCCGTTCCTCCGAGCATCGGTGCGGATGATATGGAACGAACCAGCGCTCGCAGCCACTTGGGTTGTTGTAAGCGCCCGAAGCGCCACACGTTCGACGGGCTCGCAACCGACTCGCTACTTACCCCCCTTCACAAGGCACCGGAATCTCGTAAACCGCGGGAACCCGAGCTCGCTTCCCATCGACGAGGCATTCGGCTTTCGTTTCGAGCACTTCCATGCACTGATCGCCCTCTCGCGACTTTTGGGTTCCATGGACCGCCGAATTCCCAGCATTGCGTGGTCTCGTCGAAGCGGCCGTCTGACCGACGAGTGCCGACTGAATCGCAGCCGGACCCTGCCAATATCGCTACAGCCAGCGAGAGAGCCAAAAGGCGAGAGCCCTCAGCTTCCACTCCATGCACCAGAGAGCATGAAATGCAGGACACATTCGGTTTGCCCTTCACTCAGGCCTCCGCAGAACCAGAAACGACACATCAGTAACCGCTACGGCACATAGCCAAGCAGCACCACGCACGCCGCCGCGACTGCTGACACATCCTGGTTGTCGCCGCTTGCATCGGCGACCGCCTCGGAGATGCATGCCGAAAGCCCGGCGGCTTTCATACGCAGATCTTCCGTCGATCGGCCACCCTGGATACGAAGTCGGCCGCACAAATCGGGACACCCCCGTTCCAGCCCGGCACCGCATGCTCGTAGTAGCGTGCGCTCGCGCCAGCGAGCACGATCGAGGTCCACGCAATCCGGAACGCCTCGATCGTGCGATCGCTGAGCTACGCCACCGGCACGCTTCGGCGCAGATAGTCCGCCAGCTGCACGATCGGCGTATCCCCCTCGATAGCGCTTCTGTCGTAGCGCGAATCGGCGTACGCCACCATGCTCTCGAAATTCGGATTGCCGGCGAGCCAGGCCAGGACGATCGGCCCTTCGGCGGACAGGAATTCGATGCCGTCGATGCGGGTGCGGTCCGCGTTCACCATGCGGTCGAGTTCCCGGACATGGCCGCAACGCTCGACCAGCGCCGGCATCTTTTCGACGAGCACTGTGAGGAATGCTTCGATGTGCCCGATGGACTTGATGGCGAAACCGTTGCCGCCCTCGAGCTTCGCCAGGCGCAGATCGCAGGTCGACGAGCTCGTGCGGTGCGGAATGACGCTCGTGATCAACTGCTCCACGACGTTGTGGCGTACGGAGATGAACACGTCACTGGTGTAGAACGGATAGTCGTCGTAGCCGACGCCGTAGATCGTCAGCGTCGTGTCGTCGCGGGTTCTGAAGATTTCGTCGCCGCGGGGGTCGCGTCGCACGTCGAAGCCCAGTGGAACCAGTATCGCTTCCAGTGCGCTGCCCAGCGTAGCGGTCAGGTCACCTCGCTCGTTCGGCCATTCGACGACGATCTGACTGGTTCCGACGCTTACCGTCGCCGTGCGCGGCACCAGTCGCGTGAATCGCAATCCGCAGTCCTCGCCGTAGCGGAAACCAGCGCACGACTTCGCCACGGCCGCGGGAACGCCATAGACGGCGTCGTAACCCTCTGCGCGATGCCGCGCTATCGCCTGTTCCAGCAGCGCCGCCGTTTCCGCAGGCGCGTCGCCTTCGATGTCGAGATGTTCAGCGCCCGCGTCCAGCAGATGCGTGATTTGCCAGATCTGCTCGCCACCGCGCCAGAGAAACGCGGCCGATGCATTAGTGTTCTCGTTTTCGGTGCAGCCGACCACAGTTGCACCAAGTGACAGGGACGCGAGCTTCGGCGGGTGGATCAACGCATGCCAGAACGTGTTTGCCACGATGACATAGCCGCCTTGCGGCAAGGCCGCGCCGGCGATCTCGCCGCCGCCCAGGCCTACGGCGTCGCCAGTGTCGTCGAGATTCAATGCCGCGAGTACTTCTGCTGGCGACAACGAGGCCACCGACAACCATGAAAACGTCATTCCCATCCGCGTTGCCCCGTACGATCGATGGCGGCCATGCCACCCGGGAAGCCTAGCAGCCTGTCGGACTTAGCCGCCGCTCATGGTAGAACTTCGCCATGAGTAAATTTATCGTGGTAGACCACAGCCAAGCGTTGCTCCTGCCGCCGGACCTCCGCGAATGGGTACCGGAGGATGATCTGGTCAACTTCGTTATCGAGGCAGTTCGGCGGGTGCCGGTGACGAAGTTCAAGTCGAACGTGCGTGGCACG
>BTVG01000081.1:0-4315 GCA_045864815.1 Rhodanobacteraceae bacterium
CGACGAGACGGTGCACGTGAAGCACGACCGCACCGAGACGGTCGATCACAACGAAACCATCACGGTCCACAACGATCGCACCGAAACCGTCGACGGCTTCGAGACCATCACGATCCACAAGGACCGCACCGAGACGGTCGACGGTCACGAGACCATCACGATCCACAAGAACCGCACCGAGACCGTCGACAAGAACGAGACGATCACGATCGGGCAGAACCGTACGGAAGACGTCGGCAAGAACGAGACGGTCAGCATCGGCAAGAACCGCAAGGTCAACATCGGCCAGAACAAGAGCGAGACCATCGGCATGGGGTCGATGATCAACGTCGGCCTGGCCCAGGTCACCAACATCGGCGGCGCCTATGCGCTCAATGTCGGCGCGGGCTGGATGAGCAACGTCGGTCTCATGCACCTGCACAATGTCGGTGTGAAACTCGCCGTCACGGTCGGCAAGACGATCAGTGTCAGTGCGGGCAATTCGGCGACCTACGAGGCCGGGGACAAGCTGTCGCTGATCTGCGGAGATTCCATGATCGTGCTGGAGAAGAACGGCACCATCACGATCAGCGGCAACAAGATCAAGGTCATCGGCGAGAAGCACGTCGACGTGAACGGCAAGCTCATCGACATCAACTGACATGGCGGAGCTGATCAATCACACCGCCTTCCCGGCGCTGCTGTACGACGCCCTCGACCAGCACGACGCCGGATTCAGCGTACTCGCCGCACATCTGAGCTATGACCTCGTGATCCGCCCCGAGGACGGCTTCGCGATGCTGCGTTTCTGTGCCGAACAGGCGCCGCTGTGCATGGCCGACGAGCACTATGGCGAGCCGGATCGCACGAGCACGCGGCTGGAGAGCGACATCGTCCCGTTCAAGCCACGGCTCGACGTGGTCGTCAACGGCACGGCGTACGCGCCCGGCGACAAACCCGTTCCCGCCTTCGGTGCGGCGATTCGCGTCTACGATCGCGTGCGCAGCGTGCTGGTCTGCGGGGCACGCAGCTGGAAGCACGGCGTTACCGGCTGGGGGTTGACCGATCCGCTGCCGATTGCCGCGTTGCCGCTGCGGTATGAATATGCGAGCGGCGGCCTGCATCGGATCGAGGACCGCGACTACGCCGCGGCAACGAACATCGTCGGCATGGGCTGGTATCCGGCCGAATTCCTGCGCCAGTTCCGCGGCGACGTGCTGCCGGCACCGCAGATCGAATCCTACGAGCATCGCCTGAGCGGCATCAGCGACGAGCTGCCGGCGGCCGGGTTCGGTTTCGTCGGGCGCGGCTGGCGCGGTCGCATCGAGTTCGCCGGCACGGCGGACGCGGCCTGGCAGGCGGAACGTCATCCGCTGCTGCCGCGCGATTTCCGCATGGATTTCTGGAACGGCGCGCCGCCGGCACAGCAGTTCGAGCACCCCAGGCCGCTGACGAATGTGCCGATCGCGCTGCAGAACCTCGTTCCCGCGCGTGACGTGCCGGCGCAGGGCGTGCATTTCGAGGTGCCGGTCGAAAGCGTGTTCGCCCTGGTCGGGCTGCAACGCGGTATCGGCCTGACGCGCGATCTCACGCTCGACACCATCGTCGTCGACATGGACGCACGCAAGGTCTACTGCACCTACCGTCTGGCGCTGGCCGAGGAACTCGACGTCGCCGAGGTCCAGCTGCGCTACATCGCCGCCGACGAACGCGACGCGCAGCGCGACAAGGCCGCGCGCATGAATCCCGACCCGACGGTGCGCGAATTCGTGCCATTGCCGCCGAGTCTCATGACGACATCCGCCGGACACGCTGCCCATGGCCAGTAATCTCGCTGCGCGAAAAGATGGAAAATGGCGCATCGTGTTTCTCGCGCCGGATTTCTGCTTCACTCCTGGCGTGCCCTCGCCGGTGCCGTATCCGGTCACGTCCGATCTGGGCAGCTCCAAGAACGTCGTTACCTCGGTGCGCCTCAACAAGAAGCCGGCGTTCGTCTACGACGCGAGCAATGCGCCGCGCACGCTGGGCGATCAGGCCGGTACGAACAAGGGCGTCGTGAGCCACACCGTCGGTGCCGACTGCTGGGCCATGACGCATTCGCCGGACACGCGCATCGGTCAGCGCTGGGTCGTGCGCAACGGCGAAATGTTCTACATGAACGGCAACTTCGGCAAACCGCCGGGCAAGAACCTCACGAAGAAGGAACGCTGGGAAGAACGCAAGCGTCTCATCGAGCAGGGCAAGCAGAGTTCGGACCCGAAAGTCCGCGCGGCCGCGGAGCGGCTGGAGCGCAACAACGTCGGCGTGGAGAAGGCCAAGCTCGCGCAGGACATCTACAACCCCGACAAGGGGCCGCCGGAAGGCTGGAAGAACATCAGCAACGACCCGGAGGCGCTGGCCAAGTACGGCCTCAAGCCGGAAGACCTGCGCATCGATGGCACGCCGAGTTTCCGCGCGGGTGTCTACGAGCCCGATCCTGCCGTGTTCGGCAGCGACATGCGACCGTCGGTGGTGTTCCAGGGCACCAACCCGAGCAGCATGACCGACTGGAAGAACAACTTCGCCCAGGGTCTCAACATGAATTCGCCGTACTACGAGCGCGCCGTCGGCATCGGCAACGCCGTGGGCAACTCGGGTACGTCGGTCGACATCGTCGGCCACTCGCTCGGCGGCGGCATGGCTTCGGCGGCCTCGCGTGCGAGCGGCGCGCCCGGCTGGACGTTCAATTCGGCGGGCCTGAATCCGAACACCGTCACGCGCTACGGCGGCACCAATCATGTGCCGGCGACGGAGAACATCACCGCCTACCAGGTGGCCGGTGAGGTGCTCACCGGTCTGCAGCAGCAGGGCGTGCTCGGCACCCTCGCGGCGGCAGGCGTCGGCGCCCTGTTCGGCGGTGTCGGCGGTGCCATCGTCGGTGGTCTGCTCAAGATGGGGGTCAGCGCGCTGATGCCCAATGCGGTCGGCAACACGTTCCCGCTGGACGGGCACGGCAATCCCGTCGCGCGGCACGGCATGGATCAGGTCATCGACGGCATCGAGAAACAAAAAGACGAAGACCAGGCCATCATCCGCGGTGCCGGCGGGGGCTAGCGATGGGTCGCTGGTCGGACCTGCGGCGACGCGTGTGTGTGGCAGCGGCGGCACTCCTGTCGTCCTGGACCTTGGAAAGTGCAAGCATGAAAACTCCACCGGCAGAACGATTCTTCAGCGGGCCCACGCTCATGCTCGCGCAGGCGATCGAGCAGGGCGATGCGGCGGAAGTCGAGGCGCTGGCGCGTACGGTCGACCTGAACAAGCCCGGCGCCGATGACATGACACTGCTGTTCTTCGCGCTGCAAAGTGCGTTCGGGGAAAAGCCTGCGCAGTTGCAGATCATCAGCCAGCTGGTGAAAGCCGGCGCCGACCCGCGGCAACGCGTCGAGGACCTCGGCAGCGTGCTCGGCGTGGCGCTGCAGTCGACGAGTCCGCTGTACGTGAAGGCGTTGCTCGACGGTGGCGTGAGTCCGGATACGGTCGAAGGCACGACTCCCATCCTGTTCCGGGCGACGCGCGAAGCCACCTTCCCTACGCTGAAGCTCCTCGTCGAGCGCGGTGCCGACGTGAACAAGCGTGACTCGCTCGGCAACACGGCGCTGATGCAGGGCCTTACGACCATGCAGCTCGATCAGGTCGAGTATCTGCTCGCGCATGGCGCCACGCCCGACATCGTCAACATCAACGGCGTGTCGTTCGCGAACCAGCTGCAGTTCCAGATCGGCCGCCAGCAGGAAGGGTCGCCGGCGCAGCGCAAGATGTTCGAGATCCGCGACCGCATCGTCGCGATGGGCGTGGCGTGGCCGCCGGCCTCGCGCGAGATCGAGCAGGACCGCATGCGCGCGCGCGGGCAGGAACCGGGCAAGCCGTTGAAGGTTCACTAGCTGCCAGCACGCGAGCCGGATGCCGCGGCAGCGCGGCGTACCGCGGATCGGTGCGACGCGTAGCGGCAAGGAAAAAATCGGTAGTGAGGTCGTGGTCTGTCGGGGGGCAGACGAAGGACACGGGACAGGCAGACGGAACGTTGGAGCGGAAGCGCCATGGCCGTAGGGAATACGATAGGAAAACTGACCGCCGAGCCGACGGTGCCGAAAAGCACGCCGGCGGGCAGCGCGAATCCGCCCGAGAAAAAAAGCTGGTGGAGCAGCTGGGGCGACGTGGTCCACACGGGGCTCGACATCCTCGGCGCGGTGCCGGTGGTGGGCATCGTCGCCGACGGCGCGAACGCGGCGATCTATGCGGCCGAGGGGGACTACGTCAATGCGGCGATCTCGGGCGCGTCGGCGGCGGCGAACCTGAT
>BTVG01000082.1:0-4154 GCA_045864815.1 Rhodanobacteraceae bacterium
ATCGCCGGGGGAGACGGAATCCCGATCGTGCTGCCGTTCTTGAGCGTGGGCACGGCATCGACCGCCCAGCCGAGTCCGCCGAGACCCTCGGTCCAGTAGAAACCGTGAGCGAGACGCCTGAGATCGGTGCCTGGCTGAATCAGAGGGCGGTCGTCGGCCAGAAGGACTTCGGCGGGATCGAGCACCCTCGACGCAACCAGGAACACACGTTCACGCCGCTGGGGCAGCCCGAAAGAAAAGGTGTCCACGACGCGGTAGGCCCAGCGGTAGCCGCGTCGTTCGAACTCGTCGACGATCGCGCGCATCGCGTTGCCGCCATTGAGTTGCAGCATGAACGGGACGTTCTCGACCACGACGGTGGGAACGCGGCGCCGTGAAAGCAGTCGGAAGACTTCTGCGATCAGGCCGGAACGCTCCCCGTCGAGCCCGGCTGTGCGGCCTGCCTGGCTCAGATCCTGGCAGGGGAAGCCTGCGCAGATCAGGTCGGTCGATGCAGGCAGCGAGCGCAGCCGGGTGATGTCGTCGCGGTATTCGGCGTCAGAACGCGTAGCTTGCGCGGGCGCCGGCCAGCCAGTTGCGCGGCGGCCCGGATCCCGACAGGGCGCAACTTGGCTTATGCTTGCGCTGCAGCACCCACCGCTCGAGGAGGCGTCCCGTATGTACGATCGAATCCTGGTGCCCGTCGACGGGTCCCCTTTTTCCGAGGAAGTGCTACCGCACGCACTCGGCATCGTCCGCGCCACCGGCGTGGCGCTGTCGCTGTTGCAGGTGGTCGACCGTGAAGACGAACAGGCCGAGGCCGCCCGCTACGTCGGGGCGCTCGCATCGGAACTGGGGGCCGACGGGCGCGCACTCGTAGCCCGCGGCGACCCGGCCGAAACCATCCTCGCCGAAGCGCGGCGCGTGCCGGGTACGCTGATCGCGATGACGTCGCATGGCCACAGCGGCCTGATGGAAGCGATGATGGGGAGCGTGGCGATGCGCATCGTGCGCACCGGTGGCGACCCGGTCATTCTCTACCGGCCACGTGGCGTGGCCGTGGAGGGGCGACGGCAGGCAGTGAAGGTCAACTGCGTGCTGCTGCCGCTCGACGGCACCCAGGTCTCGGAAGCGATGGCGTCGCAGGCCGCCGGGATGGCTCAGTGGCTCGGCGCCGACCTCAACCTGGTCCAGGCGATCACGCCCGAGGCCAGGCCGGCTGCCGACATCCCGGCCGGCGACGTGATGGAGTCGTCGTACGTGCGCACTCGCGCCGACGACTATCGGACACGATACGGCGTACGCACCAGCTGGGAAGTGCTGCATGGCGATCCGGCCGACGCGATCGCGCGTTACCTGGACGGGCGTCGCGACGTGCTGCTTGCGATGGCCACGCGTGCCCGGCGCCCGTTCGAGGCCGCGATCCTCGGCAGCGTCACCGCCGGCTGCCTGCAGAAGTGCGGCGTGCCGATCGTCACGCGCCTGCCTTGAGCCGCCGGCAGCAGCGCAGGTTCAGCGCTGCGCCCGGGCGGCAGGCCGGGCGTTATTGCGTGAAGCCCGATTTCCGGACTACCGGTTCCCACTGCGCGCGATAGGACGCCAGCATCGACGCCGTCTGTTCGGGCGTGGCCGACACGGGTTCCATGCTCGACGCTTCGAACTTCGCGCGCGTTTCCTTCTCGCGCATCACGTCGCGAATCGCCAGGCCGATGCGCTGGACGACGTCCTTCGGCATCGAGGACGGTGCGAACATCGCGTTCCAGCCGGTGGCCACCGTCCCGAGGCCCGACTCGCGCAGCGTCGGAATCGACGGCGCCATCGAAGATCGCTTTGCGCCGGCCATCGCGAGGATGCGCAATTTGCCGCCCGACAGGTGCGGCAGCAACGCATCCAGCGTATCCACCGCCACCGGGATCGTTCCGGCCATCAGGTCGGTGATCGATGGTGCAGAGCCGCGATAGCCGATGATCTGCGGCTTGACGTCGATCGATTCGCCGATCATCAGCGCGAAGAAGTGCGGCAGGCTGCCCGTGGCGGGCACGCCGAAATTGGCTTTCTCGGGGTTGGCCCGAAGCCAGGCTGCCAGGTGATTGAATTCGCGCACCGGCACCGCCGAGCCGACCGCAACCGCAAAGTCGTAGTTGGTGACGTGCGAGACCGGGACGAAGTCACGCCGCGCATCGTAGCCGACGTCGCGAAAGACGACCGGTGCGACCACCATGAGTGCGGGATTGGCCACCACCAGCACGTGCTGACCCGCCGGCGTCGTCTTCAGTTGCTGCATTGCCAGACGTCCGCCGGCACCGGTGCGGTTTTCCACCACGACGGTCACGCCCAGCCTGTCCTTCAATCGGTCGGCGACCAGCCTTGCGGCGCGATCCGATGCGCCGCCCGGCGCATACGGAACGACGATGCGCAGACTGCCGTCCAGAGGCTGCGCGGGAGCCGGTGACGCGGCGCCGAGCGACAGGATCGCGGCCAGCCAGAGCATCGATGCGGTCTTCATGGGGTGTCCTCGTCGTTGTCGGGTGGCCAGGGGCTGCCCGCTCGATCGTGATTGTCGCCGATGGTCATCGGCGCAACTACCCCGGAATACCCGATGGCAGTTTCTGCATAATGTGATCCATGGACCACGATCCGGACATCGCGTCCGAACTGGCGGCCGACGACGCTGCGCCGGCGGGCTCGGCGATCCTGCGTGCGATGCGCGTGATGGAGGTGATCGCGTCGAGCGAGGTGCCGCCGCAACTGGCCGACATCTGCAAGGCGGTCGAGTTGCCCAAACCGACGGTGTTTCGCATTCTTGCGACGCTCGAGGCGGCCGGCCTCGTGGGCCGCGAGCCGGGCAGCAAGCGGTATCACTGCGGGCGCCGCCTGGGCGCACTGGCCGCAGAGGTGCTGCTGAATTCGCCGGGTCGTGCGGCGCGGCACGCAATCCTGGAAGAACTCGTCGAACACACCGGCGAGACCTGCAACCTCACGATCCCGAACGGCAACGCGGTGATCTACCTCGATCGGGTCGAGACCGCGTGGCCGCTGCGGATCGCACTGGGCGTGGGCTCGAGCGTGCCGCTGCATGCGTCGGCCAGCGGCAAACTGTTTCTGGCCTACATGACGAAGCGCTCGCGCGAGCGCGTCGTCCGGCAATGTCCACTGGTGCGGCATACGCGCAAGACGCTGACCGATCCCCGCGCGCTGGCCGCCGAACTCGATCGCGTTCGCGCGCAGGGCTATGCGACCGACGATGAGGAGTATCTCGCTGGCATCTGCTGTGTCGCAGTGCCGGTGCACGGCGCCGACGGCCGGGTCGTTGCCGCGCTGGCCATGCACGCGCCGGTGCCGCGGCTGGCGCTGACCGAGGCGACGCAGTTCGTGCCGGCGATGCAGGCGGCCGCCGAGGCGATGGCGCAGACGATCGACTGGCAGGCCCCGTGACGATCCTGGTCCTGAACAGCGGTTCGTCGAGCTTCAAGTTCGCGGTCTACGCCCGGGTCGAAGGGCCCTGCGGAGCATCGGGCGGGCTGCGCGAGCAGCTGCGTGGACAGGTGCACGGGCTGCCGGATTCGCCGGTCATGACCTGGCGTGCCGATGGCAGGCAGGGCGGCGAGATCGTGCTGCCGGCGCCGGCCGATCAGCGCCGCGCATTGCGCGAGGTGCTCGCGCACCTGCGCGAGCAGGGCCGGATCGACCGGGTCGAGGCCGTCGGGCACCGCGTGGTGCACGGTGGCGAGACGCTGGTGGCGCCGTGCCGGGTCGACGCCACGTCGCTGCGGCTCATGGAGTCGCTCGAACCGCTCGCGCCGTTGCACCAGTCGCACTGCGTGGCCGGCATCCACGCGATGGCGACGATCGATGCCAGCCTTCCGCAAGTGGCGTGTTTCGACACTGCCTACCACGCGACGCAACCGCGCCTGCACACCACGATGCCGCTGCCGGTTTCCTGGCGCGACCGCGGCGTGCGGCGCTACGGCTTCCACGGATTGTCGTTCGAGTCGATTGCGCAGCAGCTGCCCGGATTGCTGGGCGCGCTGGCGGACGCCCGGATCGTGGTCGCGCACCTCGGCAGCGGGGCCAGCGTCTGCGCAATGCGCGAGCGGCGCTCGGTGCGTACCAGCATGAGCCTGTCGACGCTCGACGGGCTCGTGATGAGCACGCGGCCGGGGGCGGTGGACATC
>BTVG01000083.1:0-4103 GCA_045864815.1 Rhodanobacteraceae bacterium
GTCGTGAACGCCGCGACCCGGAGCGGGGAATCGGGAATCTCGGGGACGCGACACGAAACCCCCTTCAGGTGGGTGAAAGGCGTCCGTTCGCAAACCCGGTTCCGTGCGCCCTGAACGCCAGACGGTGCGGACGGGCATGGGCGGGGACGGGTGCCTGTTGCGCGAGAGCGCCGTCAGAAAACCGTCGTTGCCGATCTCACGATTTCCCGTGAAACAACTCACGCCCGATCAGCATGCGGCGGATCTCGTTCGTGCCGGCGCCGATCTCGTAGAGCTTCGCATCGCGCAGCAGGCGGCCGGTCGGGAACTCGTTGATGTAGCCGTTGCCGCCCAGCGCCTGGATGGCTTCGAGCGCGACGCGCACGGCGTTCTGCGACGCGTTGAGCAGGCACGACGCCGGATCGATGCGTGATCGGGTGCCCCGGTCGAAATCCTGCGCCACCATGTAGGCGAATGCGCGCGAGGACTGCAGCGCCGTGTACATGTCGGCGACCTTGGCCTGCATGATGCCGAACGTGCCGATCGGCGCATTGAACTGCTTGCGCTCGCGCACATAGGGCAGGGTGATGTCCAGCGCAGCCTGCATCAGGCCGATCGGCCCGCCCGACAGCACGAGCCGCTCGGTGTCGAGGCCGCTCATGAGCACGCGCACGCCTTCGTTGAGCTGACCGACCACATTCTCGACCGGGATCTCGCAGTCCTCGAACACGAGCTCGCAGGTGTTGGAACCGCGCATGCCCAGCTTGTCGAGCTTCTGTGCAGTCGAAAAGCCCTTCATGCCCTTCTCGACGATGAAGGCGGTCATGCAGCGCGATCCGGCCGGTCGAGGTGCCGTGCGCATGTAGACCAGCAGTACGTCGGCGTCCGGGCCGTTGGTGATCCACATCTTCGAGCCGTTGGCGATCCAGCGGTCGCCCTTCAGTTCGGCGCGGCAGCTCATCGAGCCGACCACGTCGGAGCCGGCGCCGGGCTCGCTCATGGCCAGTGCGCCGACGAGGTCGCCGCTGCACAGGCCGGGAATATATTTTTTTCTTTGTTCTTCTGTTCCGTTATGGAAAAGGTTCTGCACGCAGAGGTTGGAGTGCGCGCCGTAGGACAGTCCTACCGAGCCGGATGCGCGCGAGATTTCCTCCATCGCGACGAGGTGGGC
This sequence comes from Rhodanobacteraceae bacterium, assembly GCA_045864815.1. Taxonomy (GTDB): domain Bacteria; phylum Pseudomonadota; class Gammaproteobacteria; order Xanthomonadales; family Rhodanobacteraceae; genus Tahibacter. The sequence continues at coordinate 1,151 of BTVG01000083.1, forward strand.
CAGGAACCCGAGTTCGGAACCGCCGTATTCGCCGGGTACGGTGACGCCGAGCAGGCCCATCTCGCCGAGCTTCTTCCACAGGTCGGACGGGAACACGTTCTCGCGGTCGATCAGGTCCGCGCGGGGCGCGATCTCCTTTTCGGCGAACTGGCGCACCGATTCGCGCAGGAGGTCGAGATCTTCACCGAGGGGGAACGGTCTCATGCGGAATCACCGGAGCCTGGAAGGGGGTGCGATTCTAGCCGCGAGCGACCGGGGCGGCCAATGCGATGCGGTCCGCCGGAGCGCCGGGGACGGCCGGGCCGTGCCTGGGCCGCTCAGTGTTCTCGTGGGCCGCCGTGGCCAGACCTGCGGCGGCGCCGCAGCACGACGATCACGACGGCCGCGCCGATGACAGTCACGGCGGTTGCGGCCAGCAGCGCCGTCCGGCTGACGGCTCCGACCTGGAGTACCGCCCGCAGTTCGCGGCCGGGGTCGTCCGGATTGGCCTGCCGCGTCGCGTCGACCCAGGCGTCGAGCGTGCTCAGGGCCCAGCGGTGCGCGTGGCCCTCGTCTTCGGCATACACGTTGAAGATCAGGAAGCGGTTGTCGACCAGGGCCATCGCCGATGCGGCGAACAGGCGCTGGCTGGCCGGCTCGACCTGGGTGGTCACGTTCATGGTCGTGCTGAAGAACAATCCCCAGTCCTCGCGACGATGCACGCCGTGATAGCCGACGGCGCCGATGCGCGCATCGACATCGACCCCGTACTGCCGCTCGATCTCGGCGTTGCCCCGGGTCGTCTGCGCCCTTGTGCGGTCGGCGAGCGTGGGCATCGTCTGCTCCACCGCGCGTTCCATCACGGCGAGATTCGCGCGGAAACCGGTGGCCGACATCGGGGTCACTTCGCTCCCCCGGTGCACCGCGAGCTGCGCGTAGCGTTGGAGCGGCGCCAGCGCATTGGCGCTGAGAGCGGCATGGTCCTCTGCGGTCAGATAGGCATCGACCACGCGCGATTCGGCCGGCGCATAGCTTTCGAACGTCTTCATCAGCGCCGGCAGGCTGTCGGAAATGCGCACCAGGCCCGGCGGTGCGGGCAGCTGCAGTGTGCGGTCGCCGACCGGATAGGGAGCCGCGAGCGCGGCGCACGTGGCCAGCGCAGCCAGCGCCGCGGTGGCGCGCAGGAACGAAGCGGTCGTGCGGCCCATGGACGGTAGCCTCGCTGATGCCGCTGAAGGGAGCGGCGCGCAGACCGCAGCATGCCGCGCGCCGCCCCGAAACGCTTACTGACCGCGCATGCGGCCGAGGAAGCGGGTCTGCTGATTGCCCATGTGCGGCAGCTTGATCTTGCCGATCGCGTTGATGCGCTCTTCGGCCATGCGGTCGGCGGCCCTGTAGGTCGGGATGCCGTCGCGCTTGGCGATCTGGAAGATCTTGCCGAGGTTGTAGTAGATCGTGCGCATCATGCGCATCGCACGTTCGCGGTTGTAGCCGTCGATTTCGAGCGACACGTTCATGAGGCCGCCGGCGTTGACCGCATAGTCGGGGGCGTACAGGATCCCGCGCGCTTCCACTTCGTCGCCGATCGCATCGTTGGCGAGCTGGTTGTTCGCGGCGCCGCAGATCACCTTGCACTTCAGGCGCGGCAGCGTCTTGTCGTTGACCGTGCCGCCGAGGGCGCAGGGCGAATAGATGTCGGCGGGCACGTCGTAGATCTCGTCGAGGGCGACGGCTTCGCAGCCGAATTCGTCGACGCAGCGCTTCACGGCTTCCTGATTGATGTCCGTGACCCAGACTTTCGCACCCTGTTCGCGCAGCAGCTTGACGAACTCCATGCCGACGTGGCCGACGCCCTGCACGGCATAGCTGTACTTGCCGACGTCTTCATTGCCGAACTTGACGTTCAGTGCGGCCATGAGTCCCTGCAAGGTGCCGAAAGCGGTGAACGGCGAGGGGTCGCCCGAGCCGCCATGGACCTGGTGCACGCCGGTGACGAACTCGGTTTCCTTGAGCACGTATTCCATGTCGTTGACGTCGATGCCGACGTCCTCGGCCGTGATGTAGCGGCCGTTGAGCGAATTGATGAAGCGACCGAACGCGCGGAACAGCGCTTCGGACTTGTCCTTGGACGGGTCACCGATGATCACGGCTTTGCCGCCGCCGAGATTGATGCCCGACACCGCCGCCTTGTAGGTCATGCCGCGCGACAGGCGCAGCACGTCGTTCAGTGCTTCCTGCTCGGTCTTGTAGGCCCACATGCGCGTACCGCCGAGCGCCGGGCCGAGGACCGTGTTGTGGATCGCGATGATGGCCTTCAGGCCCGCGTCCTTGTTGTGGCAGAAAACGACCTGCTCGTGGCCCGTCTGAGCGAGGGTTTCAAAGATCATCGACGTACTACTCCGGTGTGGAGACGCGGGACTTGCGCGGGAGTGTGCGCGCCAGGGCGCATGAGTTTCGCGAAGATCCTGCGCTAAGTGGCTGAGTGGGAAGGCACACGCGCCAACGCCCGCAGAAGGGGGCGGGCGTTGGCGGCGCGTAGTGTAGCTGCGCGCGCCGATGGGTGGAACGCTCTAGCCGGCACTGCCGCACGGAACCGCAGCGAGCGCACCACGACCGGCACGAGCGAGCGCTGTCGCGCCTGCTTCGCCGCACTGCCGCATCGTTGCCGTGCAGTCATCGACACGGCGACGATGTGCCGAACCCCAGGGCCTTTGCCGTTCCCGCCGATTCCCGGTCGCCCGCATCGTCAACTGCTCGCATTGCCGGCATTCCGAGGCGCATGGGACGGGGCTCTGGGCAGTAGTCCTCGTGGGTGAACCTGCCTGGGTCGGTAAGCGGGCTCCGTCGGGCGGCCGTACGCTGCGCCTTTGATGGAGCCCCCTTGAGTCAAGGGGGCGGGCGCAATGAGGCCCGGCGGCCAAAGGGGGGGGGTGGGGGGGAAGAACACCGCCGGCCGGGGGGGGGGGGGGGGTGA
>BTVG01000084.1:0-3885 GCA_045864815.1 Rhodanobacteraceae bacterium
GCTGGTGATCACGCCGTTTCCGCTGCAGCACGGTGTGGTCGTGCGCTGCCGCCCGCTCGGCGTGCTGCAGATGGAAGACGAAGCGGGCGGCGACTCGAAGCTGCTCGCGGTGCCGATCGACAAGTGCCTGCCCTGGTACAAGCACTGGCGCAAGCCCGACGACATCGCACCGGAACGGCTCGACCAGATCCGGCACTTCTTCGAGCACTACAAGGATCTGGAGCCCGGCAAGTGGGTCAAGGTGATCGGCTGGGCCGGTCCCGACGAAGCGCGCCGCGAGATCCTCGCCGGTGTGGAGGCGTACAAAAGGGCGTCGCCAAAGCCGGCGTTTTAGTACGGCGGGTAGATGCTGATGGAAGCGGCGGATCACGGGGTTATGCCGGATCGCCGACAGCGTGGCCATGTACAGCGCCCCACGCACCTTGGCATGACCGCCGTTCTTGCGTGCGTCAAGGGGAAGATTCGACAGGATCGGCTCTTGACGACGCACTCGCGGCTTGATCAGGATCTGCTCTGCGTCGGGCAACCGCGGTCGAAATCTTCGGAGGATTCTTCGGGGGAGGTCCCATGCACGGCCGTAGACATCGCTTCTTGTTGGGAGTCGGGGTCGGTTGTGTTGCCGTCGTCGGATGTGTTTTCTCGCACGAAAGCGCCGCGGCAACCTACCGCTCGGACGACCTCCGGGAGCAGCAGATGGCGATGCCGCCGGTGTTCGTGTGGGGCTACCGACCGGACCGGTTTCAGATTGCGTTGGCCTTCTGTGACTACGCTCAGTTGCACGGACTTCGCTTGCCCGGGGGTTCTTCGTCCGAAGGCGAGGCGTCGCATCCTCCGGACGAGCCTTTCCTCTCCGACCGGACCGACGGCGACGCCTGCGGCAATCCGGTCATCGTCGCTTCCGGCAACAAGGTCGAAGCCGAGACGGACTTCGAGACCGCATTTCTTTTCGGTCTGCGCCTGGTCCGTACCTACAACACCATGGCGACCAGCGCCGGAATGTTCGGTGACTTCTTCTCCGTCTTCGATCTGCGCGCGACGTACATGGAGCTGGATGCGAACCAGATTCCGCAGCTCATCAGCCTGCGGCGCGCCGACGGGTCGTTGCAGTACTTTCGCCGGCACGCCGACGGAAACTGGTACATCCAGGGCAGCACGTCCCGAGTCGAACGGATCGTGCGAACGTCGCCGACGCGCTACGTCTATACGGGTCCGGACGGCGGCACCGAGACGTACGCTTTCAGCGGCAGCATTCTCAGTATTGCCAACCCGCAGGGGATCCGCTGGACTTTCGAGTACCCGCAACCCGAGGGTCTCGGCCTGCTGAGCCGTGTCGTGCACACCAACGGGCGGGCGGTCTCCTTCGTCTGGGGCACGATCAATGGCCGCAACGTCGTCACTCGAGTCACCGATCCAGCCGGAAGCGTTTACCAGTATGCGTACACGTCGGCCGGTCTTCTTGCGTCGGTCACCTATCCCGGGGTGCCCAGACAGGTTGGTTCGACGGCGCTCTACAGCGACGTCGTGACCTATCACCGGGACTACCCTCATTTCCCGGTGGCCGGAAAGTCCGTCAACGGGGTTCGCTACTCAACCTTCGCTTACGGTGCACTCGGAAAGGCGGTCCGTACCGAGCGCGCGGGCGGGGTCGAGCGAGTGACTTTCGACCATTCGCTGGCCGACCGCGTGATCGTCACAAACGCGCTCGGCCGGCGCGCCGTCTACCGGTACGACGCGCAGCGCCGGCTGATCGGCATCGACGAAGATGCGTCGGTGTACTGCCCCGCGACCTCGTCGTCGATCGAGTACCGTAGCGCGACCGAGCGCATTGAGACCTCCGCCGATGGCTACAAGACGCGCTTTGTGCTCGATACGAACGGCAACGTGATACTGGAAGAGCGCGGCTATCAGACCGCGAGCCCGCGCGTGATCCAGCGGTCGTGGCATCCGAGCCTGAGAATCCTGTTGTCCGAAACCACGCCTCTGAAGCGATCCACCTGGGAGTACGACGGGGCCAACCGGCTGCGCTTCCACCGCGTCGCCAACCTGAGCGCGCACGGCGTTCACGGGGAAACGCTGGTGACGGAATACAGTTACGTTGACGCGAACCAGGACGGCATCCCGGAGCAGGTGCGCATCGACGGTCCGGCACCCGGAACGGGCGACAGCGTCACGCTGGTCTATGACAGCGCGGGCCACCTGACTTCCGTGACGGCGGCAGGCGGCACCCAGTACTTCGGCAACCATACCGCCATGGGGTTGCCGGCGTCGGCGGTCGACGCCAGCGGGGTGCAGACAATGCTGGCCTACGACGCGCGCGGCCGTTTGATCTCGACCGTGCGTAACGGCGTGCAGACCGGGCTGACCTACAACCACTTCGACAAGCCGCTGCAGACGCGCGAGGCTTCCGGTCGCCTGACGGACTGGACCTACGACGCTGCCGGACGCCTGACCGGTACGCGCGCGCGGCGCCAACCGTTGATCCCGGGCTACCTGAGCTTCGACGTGACGTCGTTCAGCTACGACATCGCCAGCAATGTCACGAAAGCGGCGAGCGAAACCTACTCGATGTTCGGCGGCTACCCGAGCTATGAGTCCGACTACCAGACGCACGTCCACGAGGCGCATTGGCGCGACTACGACGAGCTGAATCGAGTGCGCGCCGTGCGCGGCAATGCCGGACAGCGCCTGAGTTTCGTTTACCGCGCCGGCGGCCAGGTCGCATCCGTCACCGACGCCACCGGCCGCGTGATCGAGGCCAACGAGTACGACGAGCACCAGCAGCGCTGGCGGATGAACAACGCCGCCGGTCGCAGCGTCGTGTACGGCTACGACGCCGAAGGGCGCGTGCGGTCGATCACCGATCCCAAGGGCAACACCACCAGCTACGCAATCGACGGGCTCGGGCTGCTGCGCTCGATCTCCAGCCCCGATACCGGGGTGACGACGTTCGGCTACAACGGCTTCGGACAGCTGCAATCGGAAACCCATGCGAACGGGCGCACCGTCAGCTACGGCTACCGACCCGACGGTCGCCTGGAGTGGATGACGAGCACGCACGCGGGGCAGACGCTGACGCGCAGCTTCGGCTACGACAGTTGTGCCTTCGGTGCCGGCCGTGTGTGCGCGATCGTCGAATCCAGCGGCGAGCGCATCGACTTCGCCTACAACGCGTTCGGCCTGCTCGCCACGCGCAGCGACACCATTGCCGGCGCCACGCTCGTGACCCGTTTCGGCTACGACGCGGCCGCGCAGCTGGCCCCGATCAGCTATCCGAACGGGGTGGTGGTCAGCTACGGCTGGACCGATGGAGCGGTCAGCAGCGTGGACGTGACCGTCGGCGGCGTCACGCGCCGGGTGGCCAGCCAGGTGCTGACCTCGCCGCGCGGCGCCGTCGTCTCCTACGTGGATCTGCGCGGCTGGGGCGTATCGCGCAACCGCGACGCCGACGGGCGCGTGAGCTACATCGGCTCCGCGCAGCAGGCGCGCAGCTACACGTACAACGCGCGCGATCTGCTGACGGCCATCGGCGGAGCCGATGCCCTGAGCGTCAGCTACGACAGCCTGGACCGCGTGGCGGCGTACACGCAGTCGGGGGCGAGCACCACGCTGGCGTACGACGACAACGGCAACCGCACGCAAGTCAGCACCACGGCGACGGGCAGCGCCACGTACGTCACCGCGGCGTGGAACAACCGGCTCGAGGCCGTCAGCAGTGCCGCCGGCACGCGCAGCCTGCAGTACGATGCCGCCGGCCACGTGGTGCGCGATGCGCGCAGCGCCGGTGGGGTGGACTGCCACGGCTACGATGCTTTCGGGCGGCTGGCGAACTTTGCCCGCTACGGTGCGGCGGTGAACTGCGCCAGTCCCGGCACGGGCCCCGGCACG
>BTVG01000085.1:0-3515 GCA_045864815.1 Rhodanobacteraceae bacterium
ACCGGCTCGCGCGCATCGACGCCGGCATTCGCACCCTGGGCCAGATCGCCACCCTCGCCGGGGCGCTCGGCGGCGGCGCGCTGGCCACCGCACTCGGAGCGCGCGCCGCGCTGTTTCTCGCCGCCGGACTGTTCGGACTCGGCGCGAGTTTCGCGTTCGTCACCCTGCTGCGGCGGACGGCGCGTCCCCGATAGTCGCGCGCCGCGCGATAAGCGCGTCGTCCGCAGCGACCCGGCGCACTTCGAGCCGCAGCGTCTGAAAGAGCAGCATGTCAGCGCTCGGCAAACCGCGGCGCCGCGCCGCCATGCGCTCAAGAGCTTCGCGGCGGACATACGCGCGCCTGTTGGTAGTCGCGGTCGACGCACGGGTGGGTGGCGGCAAAGCGGACGCCTCCGGAAGAGGGCAAACGACCCAAAGCGGTCCCACGCAGTGGCACAAAAGCGCGCGGTCAAGAGGATCCCTCAACTGGACTCTCGGAGGTCTGCTGTGGGAGAGAACCGACCTTTGGCAGGCACGGAGCACGAGACTGCAGTTCGCGGAACACGCATGACGGAAAGGTAAGTGGGAACCGCGAGAGGCAAGCTGCTCGCTACCGCACCGGCGTTGTTGATCAGTGATGGCGATGAACGGAGGCACGCTCGCGGACGTCCGCGTTCATAGAAATGTCATGGCGGAGCCGTGCTGAGAAAGACTTGGTCTTCAGTCGGCGAACGTGATGCCTACGCTGCTGACACAACACCGTTGATTCGGCGACGAAACAGGAGGCCGCACACGAGGCCTGCCGATGCGCCAACCGTGAAGAACTGCGAGACTATGGCGCCAAGGGCATCGTCCCCGGCTATTGCGTGTGCGACCGCAAAGGTGGTCGCGGAAGACAATGCGCCAAGGGCGCTCGACACAAGAGGTGCCGCCGCTCGGCGCCGTTCCAGAGATAGGCGCTTCACCAATGGGATACAGAAGAAACCGGTCAAGAAAGCGGGCGCCGCCCCCATCAAGTATGCGAATGGAAGAACCGCGTACGCAGCCTCGAGGACACTGGAAACTGGAATGCCAACCAGGGCCGAGCGAAAGACGGAAGCAAGCAAGAGCGCCAGCCAACCAATAGCTGGCCCACTCGCGGCATACAGGAAGCCGAGTCTTGCTGCCGCTTGGCAATGCGCTGCTCGGGTGTTCATCGGCTAATCCGTCACCGAGAAAAAGTACTCATTGAGGCCAACGACGGAAGACAGGTCGCTTGACAGGAGGGAAACAACAAGGCTTGGGCGGTTCGCTCCGACACATCGGTCAGTTGCCACGACAGACACGAATCCTGCGGTACTGACGGTGAGGCAACCATCATCGACGTATCGGAGTCGCACGCTTCCTGTTAAGTCAACCCTCGTACCGTCCGACGCCACCGCGACAACGACGAGTTGAAATGCCTCGTTGCGCCGCACGGACTTGACCGCTTGATCAAAGATTCGACGCTGTTCGGCGGTCGCCTTTCCCGCGAGCAGCGGACCGATCTCGGCTGTTCCGTTCAGGCGAGAACCATTGATGCTGACCTCAATGGACTGCGTTAGCGGCGGCGCAGTCTGCGACTGAACATTCGGCGAGGCTAGGACGAGTATTGGAATGACCAGACTTGGTAGCTTCAGGGTTGAGAGCATTGTTTGCCTCCAAGGTCGGCGTCAATCTCTGCAGGTTTTCCAACCGCCTGCCGATTGTATTGGCAGCGCGCCCTAGTTTCTTCGCGGTAACCATGTACGGCGACGCCGGCGACAATCTCTGATCCCGGCAAATATGGAATGGAATTAAAGGTGTCGGCTATGCACTGCTTGATCATTTCGAAAACCAGGGACCAGTCTCCGTCTGACCCACAGCCGGTGGTGAACAGCGCCTGGTTAAGGTCGACTTCGATGTGATACTTGGCCATGGCTCGCGCGCACATTCGATCACGTATCCGAATTCCGTACTCCCCAGGCAACGCCGGTGGTTGACGGCATTCAGCCTCAATCTGGGGCCAGCGTCCAGTCTTCTTCAGATACGGATTCACAAAGTCAGGAATCACCCGATCCATCCACTTGCAGTTCTCCATTTGGCACCGAAGGTCGCAAGATTTGCGAGCGATACAAGTCTGGGTCTGGTGGAAAACGCGCGTCGGGTCGTCGGCCGCTTTGGTCACCACCTCTAAATCGGACACTGTCTTGCCGCATCCAAACGAATTGTTGTTCGGGTATGTGAGGCAGGGTCCGACGCTTGGGCCCACGCACATCTCTGAGCCCCCGCCATCGGGCGCCTGTCCTATCAGCGTTCCAGCTGGGCACGCGTACTCAGTGTAAGGGCCACCGAGCGCGGAAACGTAGGGAGCGTCACACCACGCCCCTTCAATGTACGTCGTACTTCCAGGATGCGGGGCCTTCCTCCAGATCACCGCAGTGCCGGATGCGCAACTATCCGGCGCGCCATACCAGTCCGGCCCGCCTCGTCGGTAGTACCATCCCGAACCCCCGATCTGCAATCTCTGACAGACCTCGGGATAGCCGCCGTAGTACCCGGTCAACCAATAGCGAACGTACAGTCCCGGAGGCGTTGGTGCTCGCGTCGCGCCGGAAACAGCGGGGGCTGGTACGCACCAGCGATCTCCTCCATTCTGTCGGCACTGCGCCTCATTCGGAGAATAGCCGCTGGGGCAGTGCGAGGCGTTTGCGCCAGAAAGAACGAATAAGAGAGGGAGCCAAGCGAGCGTAAATGGCTTGCGCAACTCAGTCATCTCGCTTCTCTCCTCGCTTGCGTCCTTCTTCCCTTTGATGCGTCTGACCAACAGCGGGCCGTAATGTATCGAGGGCTTAGTGTCCTTGCAATGCGAGCACCGAAGAGAGTGACTCCAAGGACTTCGGAACTTGGGACCTCGAACCGGGCACTGCGCCTTACTTTCGCCTGGACGCGGATCGTGGGCAAGGCCCAACGTCCGTCCGTTCGTGGTGGAAGCGGACGTCCGAAGGACCGGCTCGCGCGAGATCGGCCGCATCCCCGGAGTGACTGAAAAGGGCCGAGAACAGACACTCAACTTGAGCTCTTCTACTTCGCACATTCGCTATCGCCGGCGGCCATGTACCGAGCCTTTCGAGTAACGATGGTCCGCCATGCCGGCGCCCGAAACGGCAACCTCGCGAAGCGGAGCAGCCGGACCCAGCGTCGCTGATCGACTGAACAATCCCGCGCCGAAGCCGGCGCAAGACGCGCCAAACGCCGCCTCGGTCGTCGACCTCGACGCGAAATAGTCGACGGAATCGCGCCAGCCACAGAGTGCCAGCCAGAAAGTTCGCGAGGCGCGCCGCGCGCCTCGACGCGACAACCCCTCCCCGACCTCCCCGCATCCGTCCGCTCCCCCACCCCGTACGTAGCCCGATCGCACGCACCGGCCGGCTCGGCCCGCGGCGGTTCATTCGTTGGGGTTTGCGCAGATGTCCGGCAGTCGGTACCTGAGCATCGATGTCGCGGGCGGCGGGCCGACCGGGCTCGCTTTCGCGCTC
>BTVG01000086.1:0-2971 GCA_045864815.1 Rhodanobacteraceae bacterium
CGTCGAACAGGAATGGAGGCCGCTCACCGGGGTAGTAATGCGACATCCACGCCTTCAGGTCGACGTGGCGCACGATCAACGCAGGATCGTCGAGTGCGGGGCGCTGAGGTTCCTGCGCCATGCCTGCCTTGCCGTAAGAAAGCTCATCGTGTGCCAATGCGTCGAAGATGCGCTCGGAGAAAAGGCGCAGCAAGGGCCAGCGCGGAAAGTCGTTCGGCTCAGGCATGGCACGTGGCCCGAGCGTTTCCAGAATCCGCGGCTCAAAGCGCAACAGTCCCGCCCAACGGACGGCCGCCTCGATCGGGCGGTAGTAGATCCTGGCGCCAAAGGCAAGGCAACTCGATTTCTCCATGTCGCGTGCGTCCCATCGTCGGATCGAACTCTGGCAGACGCGCACCGCCCAAGTGGGCGAGGCGATTGCCCAGAAATCCGGATGAAGCGCAGGACCGGCCGGGATCGTGGAAGGAAGCGTTGCATCGGCGCTGACGGCCGGCTAAGGGCGAACTCCATCTTGCTACGCTTGAAACTCCTCAACCATGATGCGGGCGCTTTGCCTTTGGACCGGCACGCGGCTTGGTGGTCGCGCTCCCCTGGAGTCAAGCATGGGTGCCGCGCTTTACCCGAAACCTGGCCAAAGTTTTCCGTAGGAATTCCAACGGCGTAAAGTGCCAATGCGTCAACAGGATGAGCCGGTTTGCAACCAGCAAAAGCTCATGCGTTCCGCGTCAGTGAAATGACCGCGGCGGCGAGCCCGCAGGCGAGTGCCGGAGTACGGAAGGGCGCAGCAATTGCGTCGAAACTGGAATTAGTACAGCGCATGAGCCATGCGGATCGGGTCAGCCGCAAGACCAAAGATGAATCGCGCAATCCGAGAAAACTAGCCGCGCACCTTTCGATAGATCTGCGTCAGATCGCGCGTGATGTGCTTGCGTCCTGATGACATACACGTTCGGCGCGTTCGATGAACCGCTGCAACGGCTCCGTCATGCCACCCTCGGTTCGTAACAGATAGGTGGTTATCGATGCGCTCTGACCGGCCAACGGGCGGACAACAACATCCGCCGGCTGGCAAGTTGCCAAGTGCGCGGCAGTGGAAAAACTTAGCCCGTACCCTGCGGCCACCAACGTCAGCATCAGCCCGTGAGAAGCGGCATACTCAGCCACGATCGGTTGGACATCGACAGAGCGGAACAGTCGTTCGCTCTGCCGACCGCAACCTTGGCATGCCCGTGGATCACAAAGTACCAGCGGATAGCTCACCACTTCCTGCAACGGCACTTCCTTGAAGGCTACAAGCGGGTGCCGTGCGGGCAGGATCACTACCAAGGGGTCGGCCCACAGCGGCTCAGCAATGATCCCGTCCTCCACTTCATTGACCATTGCAAAGCCGGCGTCGAACAGATTTGCGTTCAGCCCCTGCACGAGTTCGGTCAGCGGTACTTCGGAGAGCCGGATGTTTACCTGCGGCGACTCTTCGCGGCACAGTGCAAGCAGTGCTGATAGCCTCGCCCGTCCTATGTCTCTCGACAGCGCGATTCGCAAAATGCCCTGAGAACCGGAGGCAGCAGCCTTCGCGCTGGCCACTGCCTGCTCAACGCTCAACATGATGCGGCGGGCGTCGTCGAGGAAGACTCGCCCTGCCCAAGTCAGGGTTGTGCCCCGCGGCGTGCGACTGAGCAACGTCACGCCTAGAGTTGTCTCCAACTTGCGGATCGTGCGTGATAGGGGAGATTGTTCTATATGCAGCCGCCTAGCGGCTCGACCGAAGTGCAGTTCCTCGGCTACAGCAATGAAACAGCGAAGATGACGTAAGTTCATGCGCAGTCCCTCGTGACGTGACCAGCCCTTATGATCGTAGGGAGCCGCATGCGTGCGGAGAAGAGGCCGGCATGTCTTGCAGCGGCTGCCGTCGCCGGCTCACAGCACGCGGGCAATGGTGTCCGGAGTTATTGCAACGCTGCTTGAACGCGGGCGGCGGTCATGGCGGATGGCTAGCTAGAGCACTCGCGCCAGCGCGCCTCGGCTATCTTCTGTGGCCGCAGCGACCCGAGGAAGACAGTCGCGGCGTCTTACGTCACTCCCCGAGGGCGAGCGATTTGGTCTGTCGACACGGGCGGCAGCGCAGCGTCTGAAGTTCGCGCCAGCGGGCATCGCGCCGGATGAACTGTCGATGGGCATGTTCGGCGAATTCGAGATCGCCACCTGTAACCGCGCCGCTGAAGCACTGCGGCCGGAGCAGTCGCAGCAAGCGGTTGACGCGGGCGGACAAGCAATTCCTGTAACATGTGCCGCGCCTCTTCACTGCCTTGCAGCAAGCCCGCGACAGCGTGAGGGGAGCGGCCAACGGCTTTCACGGTCAGCAACGCATTACGCTGTCCGATGGCATCACCCCGTCGCGCTTGCCGACCTTGCTGGCGTTAAGCTGGCAGGAGGAGCCCGACGTCGAGTTGCGCCTGTTCGAGGTGTCACTGTCGCAGCAAATCAAGGGGCTGCATGGCGATCTGTATGACCTAGGGCCCAGTCTGGTGAAGTGGGTGACGACATCGTGGCTAAGGCGCTTTGGAGCGCCCCCCCTCATGGTCGCGGCGCCGGCATGGCATCCGCTGCTCAAGCACAAACGTATCTCACTGGACGAGGTGCTGCGTTATCCGCTGGTGCTGGTGACCCACATGCATACGGGAGTCATGAACGTCAGATCCAACGAGTGCTGCCGCGGGTGAAGCAGGAACCCGTGATCGCTGCACGGGTGGCTTCCTGGGAACCTGAAACGCGTCGAGGTATATTGATTGGACAGAAGCTAGTCTTCCGTCAACAGGTGTAGCCATCCCTTGCTAGCGGCTTCCATAGAACTTTTCCACGAACGAGCGACGGTAACTCTGGTGGCAGGCTAGGCAGCTTTGCTGGGTCTTGGAGAAAGCCGCGATGACTGCTTGGCCGTCATTCCGCTGTGCAGCCTCGCCCATGGCGGTCG
>BTVG01000087.1:0-2966 GCA_045864815.1 Rhodanobacteraceae bacterium
TTGCCCGAAAGGTACGGACGGCAGTCGTAGGTCGAGGTCGTCGGTTCGGCGCCGAAACGCACATACATGTCGGCGTCGCCGGTGCCGCCGGCCATGACGAACTGAAGTCCGCTGGCGCCGGCCGGAACGACCATCGTGTAGATGGTGGTGGAGCTCGCGGCACCGGACAGGCCGGTCCTGGCCACACCGTTCTCGAGCACGTTTCCGCCAGTGGAGGTGACGGTGACGGCGCTGGACTTGGTGTTGGTCGCACCGCCGTTGTCGGTGACGGTGAGGGTGACGGTGTAGGTGCCGGCAGCCGCGTAGGTCTTGCTAGGGTTGGTCGCGGTCGAGGTGCTGCCGTCGCCGAAGTTCCAGCTGCGCGAGGCGATGCTGCCGTCGCTGTCGGTGGAGCTGTCGGTGAAGGTCGCGGTGAGGCCGCTGGTCACGACGCCGAAGTTTGCGACGGGAGCCTGATTGCCGCCACCGCTCGTCACGGTGAACTGGACAGCGTTCGGTGTGCCCGGCTTGCCGGCCGAGTCGGTGCCCTGCACGAACACGCGGTGCACGCCCGGGGCCAGGCCGGTGGTGCTGATCGTCGCGCGCACGACTTCCGAGTTCGCGTTGAAACTACCGTCATTCGCACTCATGGCGATCGGTATCGCGCCACTTTGCCAGGGCGTCGCATCGACATAGGCGGCCGCCGAGGCGATGGTATGCACGGCTTCGGTGCCATTGGACTGATTGAAGCGGCTGTCGTCGACGGTCGCGGTCACGGTGATCGACGCGCCCGCGGCGACACTGGCCGGCGATACGCTGACCGCCGTCGTGTCGGGTCCGGCCGGCAGCTTGTACGGCGCCTGCAGGTTGCGCGCAATGTAGCGCAGTGCGCCAAGGTTCTGCGGCAGGGTCGTGTTCTGGAAACTCGAGCAGCTTTCGAAGAAAGCGACGCCGAGCTCTATCGTATAGGCGGGTGCGCCGAGCAGGCCGTACATGGTGTCGTCGGTCGCGCCGTCGGTCGCATAGAGCTCATCGGACTGTTGCGGCGTATAGCCGTTGAACCAGGCCAGGCGCCTTCCCAGCGTGCGCAGTGCGGTGCCGTTCGGTGCGGCCGTCGGCGTATCGCCCCAGGGCCACAGCACCAGCTGCGAGTAGCTGTGGATGTCCATGAACACACCCTTGTAGTCATCGGGCGCAGCGCTCGTGACGGCGTCGGCGCGGCGGTCCGGCAGTACGCCGCCGCTGTAGCTGCCGTCACTGCCGGCGATGCCGGCGACATAGCGCACGATGTTCTGTGTCTCCGGTTCCGATGCGCGCACCGGTCCGCGGTAGGTCTCATTGCAGGGATCGCCACTGGAGCCGCCCGGCGCGCTGTTCCAGTGAAACGGGAAATTGCGATTGAGATCGGTGCCGTAGCTCGACGAGCCGCAGCTGCCGTTGGTGTTGTTCGTGTTCTTGCGCCAGGACGAGCCGGCCTCGGCCTTCTTGCGACCGTCGGGATTGGCCTGCAAAACGAGGTGAAACTTGAAGTTGTCCATGAGCCAGGTGGCTTCGGCGTCGGTGCCATAGCCGTTGACCAGCCATTCGGCAAAGCGGGTCATGGTTTCCGCGGTCGTGTACTCGCGCGCATGGATCGCGCTGAGCACGACCATGTTGGCTTTGTCCGGCAGTGCTGCGTCGGTGCCCTTGTTGCCGAGGCGCAGCACCTTCATGGTGTAGCCATTGGCGCTGTTGCGCGACTTCTCCCAGCTCGGTCCGATGTCGAGCACGTCGGCAAGATTTGGCTGTTGCGTCGCGAGCTGGCTCATCGTGGTCTGCGTTTCCTCGACCGTGCGATAGCAGGCGTACCCCGGAATGCTTTTGAGTCCGCCGCCGGTCTCGAGTGCTTTCTGCCAGGCCTGCAG
The DNA here is from genome assembly GCA_045864815.1 of Rhodanobacteraceae bacterium. Classification (GTDB taxonomy): domain Bacteria; phylum Pseudomonadota; class Gammaproteobacteria; order Xanthomonadales; family Rhodanobacteraceae; genus Tahibacter. Next base: position 1,884 of record BTVG01000087.1, read on the forward strand.
CTTCGCTGACGCGACGTCATCGATACGCACGGAAAACCCGGCTGCGCGCAGGGCGGCAATGGCTTCCGCGTCGGCTTCGACGCGTACGGTGTTACTTTTCCGGTCCACGATCAGATGCTGGAATTGCGAGGCGATTGCCTGTAGCTGTTCGGGCTTTTCATAGGTTGCGGTCACGAACCAGAGGTCCTGCGCCTGCACCGGCGCGGACACGGCGCCGGCGATAGCCAGCGGCACTACCATCAATTTGGACAGCATGCGGTTCTCCAGGGTCAGGCCGTCGATCCTCCCCGATCGGCGGCGCGAAGTTCGGCGCAGCGGGCCGTGGGTAACGGTCCGTCGCGCCGCGCGAGACGGGTCCGTTGCGAACCCGCGGTATGCCGCTAGCATGCGGGCTGCCCCGTCGCAGCCAGGCTTGCATGCCGTGGCAGTCCGACGTGATAGCAGATCGCGCGGCAGGCAGCGCGGCCGTCCGTTTCAATTTTTGCGATTGGTCGTAAAACGACAATTGGACGTCGTTGCGGGCACAGATGTCGAACGCTGCGCGCTCCGCGAAGCTGTTTCTCATCAGCAAGTTCTGACGGCTGTCGCCAAGGCTTCCGATGCACGCGAAAAACCGGCCAGGGCTCATTGAGCCGGGCGAAAAAAAGCCCCCGCAAAGGGGGGCTCAGAACCTCGAGGTTCCAGGTGACTTGAACACCCAACGAAGCCAACGCGTTGGGTGAGGATCGGTTGATGGCTCGGCGCTTCCGCAACTGCTCGATGCGGCGTGCGGATGTCCCGCCTTGTTTTGCGAGATACCGTCAGCGTGATGGACACCCGTCCCCACCCAACCCTCCGGCCCGTTGGGCGTTCAAGACGCCCAGAACCTTGTGGTTCTGAGCGGCCGTCTTTCACCCCCTTGAAGGGGAGGGCTTTTGGCGTTGTCGCTTGCTATCGGATGGCCCTGCCGGCTCAGAACGTGATCGACCAGCTGTCGATCCGGCCGGTGTCGCCGCCGGCGTTGTCGTTGACGCGCAGTTTCCAGGTGCCGTTGAGCGGTTCGCTGGAGAGGTTCAGGGTCACGGTCTTGTTGATGTTGTCCGT
>BTVG01000088.1:0-2872 GCA_045864815.1 Rhodanobacteraceae bacterium
GCGATGCGTGCGAATTGCTCGGGTGTGATTTCCATGACGAGCAGTGTCGCTCATCGACATGACCCGGTCAATTAGTGTTAACACGCCCTAGTGGATGGCTCAGCCTGCACAAGCAAGCGACGCGCCTTCCGTCCGGTAAACGCGAGCGGGTGAGTGATATGCGCAAGGTCGAGGCCGACGATTTCAGACCACCGAGACGTTAGTGTTTCGAAATGACGCACGATCTCTTCGGAGGAAGGGCGAGGCTTGGCATCGAAATCCCAACGTCGATACATTGGGCCGCCTGTCGGACCTACGGTGCAAGTCGTGGGCTCGCCGGCAAAATAGAAATCGCTGTCGGAGATTGTGGTAACAAATTCTGGACAGCCATTGCTATTCGCCCAAGCCACCGTGTTTTCCCAACGCTGCATCTTCTCCACGTCGTTGCTAAACGTCCAACCGGCCAGAATTAAGGGTTTGGGCGGCGATGGTGGCGAGCACGGATATGCTTTTGCGAACTGCGTGAGCCGCACGAAAGCTTCATTCCAAGGCATTGGATATGGGCATATGCGTTTCATAGTGAGGGCGCCGAACGCTTGATTTACGCCGCGCCGCGACGCGGCGTCGGCTTGAACGAATTGTTAGAGCGCATTTTGCGAATGAGCTACAGCGCGACTAGCTCGGCGATTTTTGCCGCCACTACGGCCATTGAATCTTCTGCAGTGTCCAAGCCGCTTCGAGAGGCGAGCAATGGGCTGACATTGCGGAGGGCTTCATACGTAGTGTTGTGCACGATGGGAACGAGCTGATTGCGAGCTAAGAGCGCCGAAAGCTCTTTGTCGGCAACGCTCTCTCTTGGGAGGCGAGCGAGTAGCGCAGGGGTCACGAGCACAAGGCCAATTCGCGAATTCGCCAAGCCCTTGTCGATGGCGCGCATCATTGGGACGCCGAGGCCAAGGTCCTTCTCGCTGAACCAAACTTTGACACCAGCCGTCACTAGCAGATCGTGCAGCTCTTTGGCTGGCCCCTGCCTGTCGTCCCACGCGTGGCACAGGAAGACGTCCCGAAGGTCAGGTTGCTCCGCAGCACGCGTCTCAACGGATTGGCGGATTGGCGTGAGAGATTGCACTTGAGCAGGCGTGTACGACACGGGCGAACCCGCTTTCGACCAGCGCGGCCTTGAGCTGCTGCTTGAGCTGCCGCCGCCGCCACTGCTGCTAAAGCTGGCCACGCTGCTTCCCGACGAGAAGTATGACGAGCCGTAACCGCCATAGCGGTAACGACTGCGGTAACGGCATGCGGGGCAGGCCGCAGCCGCGGCCGCTGAGCTATGTCCGCGCACGGGGGCTGTGCATCTTGCCACGTCGTAATACTCCCATTCGCAGTTGTTCCTAAGGTCAAGGTTCAAGCGACTGGTGCGCTCTGACGCAATTTCATCTGACTCGCCCAAGCGCGGGGCTCGATCTCCTCAAAAACCCCGCCAACGCCACCATCCCCCGCACATCCATCCCGCAATACCTCCTCAACCCCTCCTCCAACTCCTTCTTCCTCTCCTCCCCCGTCCCCTCGCTCACCGCCTCCAGGTAAGCCTCCTGCGCCCCCGTCCCGTCCTGCACCTCCCCCAGCTCCGCGTGATCCAGCCCCGCGCCGATCGTCGGCAGCACTGCCTTGATCGAGCGCGAGCCGCGCATCTCCGGGTGGTAGTAGTGCGCGCGCACCACCGGCAGCAGGTCGAACAGCCGCGCCGCGAGGCTGCGTAGCGGCTTCGCGAGATCGGGATACTGGTTCGCCAGCCGCTCGATCACGCCGCGCTCGAACTGCGCGTTGTAGGCGATCACCGCGCCCTCGCGCGGCAACTCGCGCACCAGCGCCTCGGCGCAGCGCCGGCTCGGGTCCGCGCCCGACAGGTCGAGGAACTCGCGCTGCTCCGAGCGGCCGCTCGTTGCATCCCCGCTTTCGTGCTCGCGCTTATGCTCGCGCTTGTGCTCGATCACGCAGGCCCACTGGAACGGCACCTGCTGGTACGGCCGCGTGCCGGCCCAGCGCGGCACCGCGAAGCCGATCGTCTCGAAGTCCAGGTAGATGCGCGGCCAGGCGAGCGCGCGGATCGCGGTCGCGGCTTCGGAGTCCAGGCGCGGGCGGCCCTCGCGGGTCACGCGCGCGATCATCGCGAGTTCTTCGTCCTCGATGCGTTCGGGCGGCACCTCGCGCAGGTCGGCGTAGCCCTCGGCGAGCAACTCGGCGGCGAGCTTCTTGCCCTTGTTGTTCGGCAGCAGCGTCACCGGGTAGTCGGGCTGCGGGCCGGCCTGCGCGGCGCACCAGCGCTGGAACGGGCAGTCGAACGGCGTCGTGCACTGCTCGCCCATCGCGATCGCGGGCTCGGGGCCGGCCAGCACCTCCTTGGCCCCGCGCACCCAGTCGGGCACCTGCGCGATGCGCGCCTCGACTGCTTCGCCCAGGTCTTCGCGCACCAGCAGGCCTTCGTAGCGGCCGTCGCCCGCGTAGGTCCAGCCGGTGTCGATGCGCCAGAGCTCGGTGCGCGCCAGCGCGAGACCGGCGCTCGGTTCATCCATTGCCCAGCGCTGGATCGCGACGTCGGTCGGGTGGTAGTCCTTCACCGCGCCCGACGACTTCACCTCGGCCAGCGTCCAGCCGTCCGGGCCGGGCAGCAGGATGTCGGCGCGCACCAGCAGGCCGTCGCGCTCGAAGGTGGCCTCGAAGAGCGGCCGGTGCGGGCGCGCGGCGAGCAGTTCGCGGGTGAGCCGCAGCGCTCTGGCGAGGTCGTTGTTCGGGGGCTCGATCAGCACGCCGCCGGGGACGAGCGCGCGCGCCGCTTCGCCCACCTCGTGGCCGTTGGCGAAGGCGAGGTGCATCGCGGCCGATTCCTCGCGGG
>BTVG01000089.1:0-2783 GCA_045864815.1 Rhodanobacteraceae bacterium
GCTTGGCCAGCAACGTCTTCCAGCTCTCCGCATTCCGCCGCATGCGCTTGCCTGCCATGTCGCTCTCCCGCTCTGTGATCTGCGGCAGATTCTCCGCGCGACGGGAGCTGAGGGAAGGACGGTGCTCTGTTAACGCTTACGCTGGTTCAGCGCGTTCGTCTCCGTCAGCGCATTGCCCCAGGCGTCGTAGGTCCAGGTCGTGGTGTGATCCAGCGCATCCGTGCGCGTGAGTTCATTGCCGTCCGGATCGTAGCTGTGTTCCGTCGTCGCGTTCAGCGCATCGGTCTCGGCCACCACAACCCACTACCAAGGAGTGGATCATGGTTACGCCCAAGCATAGGTCATCAACCGCCGAACGGCGCATCACCGTCGGTATCGCACACTATCCCGCGCTGCTCGGCAACGAGCATCGCGGTGACCGGGAGGTGCCGTATATCCGCTTACGTGGGCACTGGCTGCAGCGCGCCGGATTCCCGCCGAACGGACGCATCCATGTCAGCGTGCGCGACGGCTGTCTCGTCATGACCTGCGAGGCGCCGCCGACCAAGACGCAGCCACGCTGACGACTGCAGCAAGAAGCCCCGCTAACGCGTGCTTTTTGCTACTTGGTAAGTGAACCTGACCCCGATGTCGCTCGATCTCATTTTCATGGACTCTCAGGGACACTATCGCATTCAACCATTTCACCATCCTGTAGCTGGGCCGGAATAACGCTGTTGCGCAACCCTAAGAATCGAGCCGAATTTCGAATCTGACTCAACAGTGTCGACGGAACCATATGCTCCATGCAACGGATCAAACAACGCTGCTTCGCATCGACTGCGCCGAATGAAAGCCAAATTGTATACGGCCATGTAGAAATTAGCTCAAGCCCATTCGAACGCATGCTTTCTATCCCAAGTCCGCGACTGTCATCAAAAGCATTCCTCTCTACGAGCTCGGCAATCTCCGCCGCACTTACGAAACTCGGTAGCACAAATACATCGATATTCCACTCATCAAATCCAAGAACAGCCGCGAGACCTTCTCGGCTCGACGTTCTTACCAATGCAAATCCTCGACCAATCACCTCCTCGCTCTCTATACCAGAACCTGAAAAGGAGCGTGATATATCGATATCCCCTGATCGCAAGACAGAGCACTGGCGATCACCGAACCACTCGCAAATCGCACTCGCCAACCGCGAATATTCAGAGAAATTCCATATGTATATTACGCTTCTCACTTTATATTCTCGTGGTATGGAAATGATAGAAACCCGAACTATCCACCCAATCCTCGTTACCGTGAGCGTCGTGCCAGTCCATTCTGAACCATTGCTTATCTCCCGTCTTACTTTTCCCGTAAGTGTGGCCGACTCCAATCACGCGCCCCTTGTTTGAGGTCGACGTTCCCAGTTCCAGAACTATGTCTCTCCTGCTCTTGCTAAGCTGGATAGAACCGACCTTAATTCGATTTCCGACCGAGAGCCACGGGAGAGAATACGGAGTAGGCCCGTAAAAAAGAAGATTATTATCTTTGTTAGAAATAAACTCAGATACCTTCGCCCGCTGTATCGGCAAAGTCGCCAATTCGCGACCGATTCGCCCAAAATTTGATGCCTTTAAAAGCACGAGCATCGCGCCATCGTAGTCTTGAAGCATCCTACTAAAGCCGGGCTCACTTCTTCCTGAAAGGGCCGATGTTACATACGAAGAAAGAGCGGACATGATTCTCGGCATTTCCGATGCCATTGAAACAAGAGTTAAAGCATTATCTACTTTGTCAAAAGCATCGACTATTCGCACGATGCGCATCGCGTTGTTGGCTACCGAATTCATCGCCGCGTTCAGCTCACCCATCGTCACGCGCCCGCTGGGGTCACGGCCATTTACTGGGTCTATGTCCGCGTAGAGATACTTGTGCAGCGAACGAGGGTTGGATAGGTAGCCAGCGAAGCTATCCTGCTGTGTGAACCTCCCGTTTGCGGGGTTCATGTACCTGGCGCGCAGGTAGTATTCGCGGCCTATGGACGCATCCGACTCCGCTGTCGATTTTCTCCTGTTGCGGCCGAGGCTTACGGCCCGTGCTGCATTAGACGCGACCTCGATGTCGGCGGCAAACCCCCGATGTGCAGTTTCGGTTTCGCACGCTTGCGCGTGAGACGTTGTTGTCGATGACGCCAACAGTGCCGCGGCACCTGAGGTCGGCGGCCTGTCCTCATTAACTGCTCGCCTTCGGCGTGCGCGCCGCGCACGCCGGCTTTTCGCTGAGGCTGGCGCCGCCGCCGAGACGGCGGCACCGTTGGATCATCGCCGGCGGCTGGCCGCTTTCGCGTTCGTCGTGACGATGCGCTTGAGCTGCTGCTCCAGCAGGGTCTGCGCCAAGTCTGCGATACGTCGGGCGTCCTTGTAGTGGAAGTGCAGCGTGCCGTATTCGGTGTGGATCTCGACGTTCATCCGCATCGCGGGCACCTGCTTGGACAGCGCGTAGCGGATGCGTGCTTCGCGATCGATGCAGTAGGCGGCAGGATCTTGCATGACGTTCTCCGGTTCGCCCGGCGACCGGGATTGATCGCTGGGGGCGGATACCCCCGGCGTGCCGCGCGCAGGGCCGTCAAGGATTCGCGTAGCGAACTTGCGCAGTCCTTGACGGCCCGAGCACGGCACCATCCTCGAACGACCCCAGCGAGCAATGGGTATGGCCGGTGACGTTTCGCGCTCGAGCGCGTGACGAGAGTGCGAACGAGGTCCGGCTGACGAGCCCACGCGCAACGGCCGTGCACGCGCCAATGCGATGCGCAG
>BTVG01000090.1:0-2754 GCA_045864815.1 Rhodanobacteraceae bacterium
GCTTCACCGTCCGCACGATCTCCTGATCGCCCGCCTCGCTCACCGGCTGCCCGAACAGCCCACGCTCACGTCGCTTCTTGCCCATGCAGTACTGTTCGTACCGTCAACAGCAGCGGTTGCGCCAGGTTCTGGACAAAGCAATGCTCGATCATCCTGCCCAGATAGGTTCTAGGATAGCCTCTACAGAGCATGTTTGTTTCACAGTAGGCGAATCGGCACAAAGTCAAATCCCCGCACTTTGTTCCTAAGAACCGTGCGCATTACGCGGTTGCTCACAAAAATCAAAGGCTGCGCAAATCCTATTGTCTTGACCGGGTCATTGTCGAGATTGAGCGAGGAATTGCCGTAGCACTCCCACGTGCGAGCAAAGTCAGGCGGTGCTGCGCCTTCCATACGCGGCCAACATTGCAGTTCGCGAAAATCGTGCTGCCGAAATACAGGCTGAAACGGAACTTCGATGTTTCCAAAGTATCCATCGCGATTGCATGAGGGGCATGCCCTTTCCCGCAGCACGCCTGTTGTTTCGCGGGCGAATGGCGGCAGCACAAATTGTGGGACGATGTGTCTCCATGGAAGCGCGACTTCCGTGCCGTATTCTTCAACCGGTCGAAAGTCGATGGAACTTCCGGTTTCCTCCTTCACTGCTTGGGCCAGCGACTCAGAAATGATAACCTCTCCGGTATGACATTGTTGGAGCCCTCCTTTCTTCGAAAGCTCGTTTGCTTTGATTTGCATCGCCCCAATGAGTTGAGCGCCGGTTCCACATCGGGGGCATGCGGCAGAGAGGTCGTACTGCGAGTACGGCTGCGGTGAACCTCGTGTCTTACTGGCCTGACGCAGCCACAATAACGGAGCGGCGTCAAGATCGTGCCGATCGTACTCAATCCACACTTTCCGGATGTAGGACTGCCGGAGCCGGCCGAGACCCTCCAGCATCCTTGACAGCCGGCCGTCCGATTCTTCGAACTCGATGTCATAGAATGGATGTCTCTGAGCGGTGATCGCTGTCTCGTCCACGCCAAATCCCCGAAGAAGTTCGGCGTTCTGGTTCGCCGGGCGAGTTGAACCATTGAACATGAGGCTGACACATCGCTTCATTGGAGATACTGCCTGATCGCGGCGAGCCATTCGGGACGATGACTATAGACCTGCTCGTAGACCTGCATGACCTGAGCTCTTGTTGGGTCTGGGACTTGGCGCCACCGAGCCTCCAGGACCAAAGTGAGCGCCGAGTGCTCTTCGCGGGTAAGGACAACAGCTGGGAGCTCCTCACTGTCAAGGTTCCAGCGCCTCGCGTGCTTGACCTCCAAGATATGATGCGCTTGAATCTCATGCTTGAAGCCTCGAGTCAACTGTTTCATTTTGGCGTATGAACCGACCTTGTAGACATGTTCATACATGCGAGACACGCCCTGCATAGCTTGAGCGGAGCGTTTGAGTGCTTTTATTTTATGATAGGCACCCACGGCCTGCGCAACAACCTTTCCCATCAAAAACCCAGTCGCGGCGCTAACGAGCACTTCTTCGAGCGTGTATTCACCAGATGCAAGTTTGGCTCCACTGATAATGATATTGAGTGCAGGATGCAATTGTGCGATCTGTAAGGCAATATGCGCGGCCGCATTGAATCCGCGGGACAGTCGCTCCATAAATGCAGCCTTGCTTGCGGAATCTTCTGCGATGTACTCATCCACCGCACTGAATGGGTCCCATGCTAGTCCGGTTGGGTCGTACCGGAGCCATGGGTTCGAGCCAAGGTATTCATAGAGGTTGGCGCCGTCGCCGAACAACGTATCGAAATCGAATGCGGCCACCACCGCCTCGAGCTCCTGCCCGTGCACGGCCCCCATCAACAACGTCTGCGCCGTAGCGTTGGGATCGGGCTGCAGCCACCTGCCCAGCTGGGGCAGGTACGCCCGGTTGCCGGCGTGGCACACGTCGTGGGCGAACGGGATCAATCGCGGCGGGTCCTGGAGCTGCCCCCCGGTATCCCGCTCGATCCGCGAATCCATGCGGTCAACGAACAAGCCCTTGTGACCGACATGACGAGCGGGGAAGTTCTGGTAGTGCACCGGCAGGTGGCATCACCTTCGAGCCGATCTGACGGACTATCGCCGGCGCCCGCCGTGCCACCACCTTCTGCTCTGAGAAGGTGGTGCTGGTTCGGTGTGTTGGTTCGCTGCGCCGCGCTCACACGAACTCCTTCCATCGCTTCCACACCTCGTCATCTCCCGGCGGCAGATCGCCTTCGACTTCCTGATCGCGGTCGGCAGGTGCCATCACGTTCAGCGCGATTTGCAGACCAGTCCCGTGCCGTGCCATCACCTTTCTGCTTTGAGAAAGGTGATGTCCTGACTCTTGGATTCGAAGCGGGGAGTTGCAGAGGGGCGGCCAGCCCCTCTGCCCGTGCGAACCGACGAGCGGCCTCCGTGCACGGCAGGTGGCAGCGCCTTCCAGCCAGCCGAGGCCGCATCCGAGTCGTGCTGCCGTCGATCGGCTCTGCGACCCGGGGCTCGGCGGCTCAGGGTGTGCTCCGCGATTCGATCGATGGTTCCATCATCTGTGAGCGGCAGGCCGGCTGCGGGTTCTGTTCCGTGCGGGTCCGACTTCCTGTAGACTGCTGCGGGTCGAGCGGGGATCCGGTTCGAGCGGGTCATCGCGAGCAGGAAGCCGAGAGCAACCGTCCGCTCGGTGATGAGAAGGCGTGCACACGGTGGAAGGAGTTCGTGTGAGCATGAGCGTGCCGACGCGCAC
>BTVG01000091.1:0-2663 GCA_045864815.1 Rhodanobacteraceae bacterium
CAACAGCGCTTGATGCTTGAACTCCGCGCTGAAGCGCTTGCGTTCCGTCTTGCCTTCTGATTTCTTCCTGCTCATCTGTCTCACTCCGGATTGCGATATTGAATCGCTTATCCGGGTGTCCGAGAAACAGGGGCAGGATCAGAATGAGCCACGCCGCTTCCTTCGCCATGAGCGGCCCGAGCTCCGCGTCGCCTTCGATGGCTTCCGCAGCAGCGCGCGAGAAATGACACCATGGCGAGCCGACGATCACGACGACGGTCCCGTCGAGTCGGGAGAACGGCTGCCGGATCAGCTTCGTTCCATCGTCGGCTACCGATAGAACTGCGGGTCTTGCTGCGGTTCTATCGAGATCGACCAGCACAGGCGGTGGGTGGCTGACTTGCCCTGGGTGAGCATCATGGAACTGCTTGGCCTCGGTGAACAGGCGAGCTGCCTCGTAAAGTTCCAGCATTTCGTCACCGGAACCTGCCGGTGCAATCCGGCGACGGTTGAGTTCATTCCAGCCACGACGCATCTGGCTCACGGCGGTGGGACTGTTGCCATAGAACGCAGCAAGCCGTGCCACATCGTAGAAGTCACGAACCTCGTCGTCCGTCAAGCGTTCAATCTTGCGCAGGGTGGGCGACGAAGTGACAGCGGAAAGCCATTGCTCCAGCTGCGGCGCCTTTTGCGCCGGTTCCGCGACGTCGGCATCGAGCTTTCGCATTCTCCGAAGCGTGCTTTCGATCGTCTCTCCCGACAGCGCTGGCCAAGGTACCAGGGCGGCGAAAACCAGAGTGGTGGCAACCAGAGTGGCGGTTCGCACGCTGAACATGTGTTCCTCTCGGCGAAGCGCGCCGCCCCGAATGAGCGGCGCATCGAGGCGGCGGTTTGCGATCGATTATGGCGGATACATGCCACAGTTGGCGCCGATGCAGATGTGGTCGCTGGTCAGCACGCAGGTAGCCGGCGGTAGGCAGCGATAGCCCTTGTGGTCGTCGAAGAAGATGGGAGCTAGTTTGGCGGCTGCAGCCTTTTCTTTCGCCGAGCCGCTTAAGAACTGCAGTTGGCCCACGGTTCTCTGGGCGCCGAAGAGGCTCAACAGTTCAAACGCCTGGCGCGGGCTCAGCTCCGCCTCCAGCTCGCGATACCGATAGCTGCCGAGCCCCTGGTCAGTGAACACCAGACTTTCGATGAACAGCTTTCGCGACCGCGCACTCAAAGCATCGAACGGGCTGGTCTTGTGCGCCCGAAGATAACTGAGCAGTTCCGCCATCGAGCGAACAGGGGCCAAAGCGATTTCACTACGCTGGGCTTCGCGCTGCTTTTGCGCAATGAAGTCCGCGGCTTCCTTCATCTCTGGCGGAGCGCTGTGCTGAGCCCACGCACTCGACCCAGCCAGAAGTGCCAACGCTATCAGGAGAAAGCCTGCCTGTCTCATTTTGCACTCCTTGTTCCGGAAATGGCGCGCCCTTCAAAATGGGGCGCAGCCTCGCCAATCAGCGAGGCTGTCGGAGCATCAGTCGGTGAAAATTAAAGTACAACTAGCGTTTGCAATCAGTGCAAAATAGGCGATCAATGCTGCGTCGACACCGGCGTATGGTCCTGTTCGGGCCATCGTAGTGAATGTCGGGAGCGGGGTCTTCAAGAGAGTTGGCCAACCTCGTTGTGCCAACCGTTTAGTGCTGGGCTTGCCGCCTCGATATGCGCAGCCAGATCCGGTGCGTTTAGACCGGCAGGTCCGACGCGCCGCTGGACGGGGTCAGGTCTACTTTCACAGCTTGCGGGTAGTGAACATGGTCCCGTTATCACGCGGAGTGTCATCGCGGGTTCGTGATCCGTATCATGCGATCCGCTACGCGATGGAGCGAAATGACTTCGATGGTTCCTGGGCCGGATTCAGGCGCGGCCTTTCGACAGTCTGGGGTGATGGTGCTATCAGCAGAAATACGCTTGACGTGATCGATGGCGTCGGCCTGCCGAATTGTGCGGCGCGGGAACGTGTCGCGGGTTGCCTATGCGTTGCGAGTCTGTTGCGGGCGAGAGGATTTGCACGTTCGAGACACATAGGCAAGACGAACTGGCGTCGCGTGCGGCCGGGTGCGGAAAATCGCCGCATTCTGTTCGAGCGGTTGGGGGTAAGCGGTAGCTGAGCGCCGTCCTTGCCTACCGCCACGCACCATGCAAGAGCGAGCGTAGCGGATGGTCGGCGAAGCGCTGTTTCCACAGTCGGGGCGTCAGCTCACTGACGCGCGAGGCGGGATGTTGGCCGACACGCTGCAGTACGTCGACCAGGTAGGTGTACGGGTCGATGTTGTGGAGGCGGCAGGTGACCAGCAAGCTTTGAATGATGCCGACCTGCTTGGCGCCGAGCTCCGTCCAACAAAAGAGCCAGTTCTTGCGCCCCATCGGGATGGCGCGCAGTCGTCGTTCGAGGTGGTTGTTGTCGATCGGTACGTCCGGGTCAGCCAGGAATGTCTCCAGACCGGCCCGCCGATCACGCGCATAGGCCAATGCCTGCACGAACGGATTCTTCGGTAGCAGTCCTTGCTGCTCGAACTGAGCGTCGATCCAGTCGAAGAAGTGCATGACGATGGGCTTGGCGTGATCGTGGCGATAATCGCGTTTGCTCTCGCCGGCGAGCTTGTCGGTGCGAATACGTTCCTCGATCGCGTAGAGCGCGC
>BTVG01000092.1:0-2481 GCA_045864815.1 Rhodanobacteraceae bacterium
CCGCTTCACGCGGCAGCTGCGGCCCTGGGGCGATGCACCGCGCGTGGCCGCGGTCAACTCCTTCGCCGATGGCGGCACCAACGCCCACGTGATCCTGGAAGGCAACGACACCCAGACCCAGGCCCGGCGGCAGCCGATACCGATGCCTGCGCTCCGACGCGTGCGGTTGCCATCGCCGCCAGCGGCGGAGCGTGAACACGCGGACGACGATCACGGTCTTGGCGAGGGGGGCAAGCGTCTGCCACTCTCCGCGTCCCGACGCCTCGCGGGCCGGCGTACGGAGCGGACGAAGGGCGAGCCTCATAACCCCGCGCCGCGCACGCACGAAGTCCCCTTGACTTTCGCGGAATCGGAGCCTGGCTTCTGGGAACGTTACGGCTGAGTGTCAGTACGTTGACGGTCCCACGCACGCCCGGGGCGAACGCGCCCCGGAATGGAAATTGGGCAATCGACACTCTTGTGCCTCGCTGGTAGTCTGGCCAGGATTGCCGTGTCGGCAGCGGTTCACCGCTCGGGGCGGGCGGAGTTTCGTGCGGCGTTCCTCGTGACGACGTACGAGTGCCGGCTGGCAACACGCAGGAATAGGCTGCACGTCACGTTTCAAGGCTGCTCAGTGCCGAGCTGGCCTGCGTCGTCGTCGACATCGGATTCCGAAGGGGAAACATGTACGTGTCCACATGAACCATGCGTGGCAACCGGTCGGGGCCGGCGTTCTGGACGCGTGTGTGATCGATACGGTGTTTGACGGTCAGGCGGCGAAAGCGGCCTGAGTATCGTCGTCGTCGCACGGAACCCGCCCCGCTGCACAGCGCGCCATGCGGCTGCATCCCGGGCGGTGGTCGTAGAGACCGGTCGGAAGCGCGTCGCAGGGCGGAGGCAGTCGGCGCCGGCGCGAGTCAGGTGCGGCTATCGGCGATCCACCTGCCTGGCGGCGAATGGAGTTGGGGGATGACACAGAGAATCAAGCACGAGATTTTGATTTCCGTACGAAATCCCGTGTTGCGGGACCACCGGTTCGAGGCCCGGCATCTGCTGCCCGGACTGGCCTATATCGATATTCTGTTCCAGACCTTCCTGCGCCATGGGTTGAAGGTCGCCGACCTCGAACTGCGTGACCTGGCGATACACCGGCCACTGATCGTCACGCCTGAGCACGACATCGTGCTCTGCATCGAGGCGACCGCTCGCGAGGACGCGGAGTGGGACGTCGAACTGACCGGCCGTCGCCGCGGCGCTCCGGACAGCGAGCCCGCGCGATGCTATGCCGTCGCCACCCTGGTTCGCCGGCGCGAGCCGGTCGCCTACCACGAAATACTGGCCTGGAACGGCGTGCCGAAGGCCGCCACGACCACGCTGCAACTCAGCGCCATCTATGACGCCAGCAGCCGGCACGGCATCGAATACGGTCCGTTCATGCGGGCCGACGGTCAGGTCTACCTGACCGATACGGCGATTTACGTCGACTGCCGGCTCGGCGCGGCAGCGCGTTCGGATACCTCGTCGTTGCTGTTCCATCCGGCGCTCATGGACGCCAGCATGATGGCAGCGACGACGATGCTGAACTCGGTGGATGGCCAGGCGTATCGCGCCGCACTGCCGCTTTCTTACGCCGCTTTTTCCGCCGCGCAGGCGCTGCCGGACGCGTTTCGCGTGCGCGTCATCCGCAGCCGCGCGAGAAAACGCGACGAGCTGGCCTATCTGTCGATGGACTTCTTCGACCTGGCCGGGCGCAAGATCGCCGAACTGAATGATTTCGCCACCAAGGTGCTGCGCGATTCGCGCGACCGGTTCGGTGCCGATGCTTTTGCGGATGCGGGCACTGGCGCTGCCCCGCCCGCAGTATCGGCCGCGGCCGCCGATCTGCCGCTGGCGGATGTGCTGCGTGAGCTCGTCGCGGCCCACGTGAAGCGGCCCGCCCGCGACGTGGGCGTCGACGACAGCTTCTACGAGATGGGCATCAACTCGACCGGGCTGCTGGAACTCGCCCGGGCCATCGAGCAGCGACTCGGCAGCAAGCAGCCGCCGACGTTGCTGTTCCAGTACGGCAGTATCAGCGAACTCGCGAGTCACCTCGCTGAGACCGGCGCAGGACGCGGGCATGCCGCGCCGCTGCCGGCTTTGCCCGCAACTGCCGGCGCACCCGCGCAAAAACCCTCCGCTCGCGCGGCGCGCCGGCGCAAGCCCCGGTTCGCGCGCGAACCCATCGCGATCATCGGCGTGAGCGGGCGTTATCCGCAGTCGCGGACGGTGGAGGCGTTGTGGGAGAAGCTGCTGGGTGGCGAGGACTGTGTGACGGAGATCCCTGCGGAGCGGTGGGACGGGGAGCGGGACTACGACGCGCGCAAGGGAGTGGCGGGGAAGAGCTACGCGAAGTGGGGAGGATTCCTTTCGGGCGTGGACGAGTTCGATCCGCTGTTTTTCGGGATGTCGCCGCGGGAGGCGCAGTACACGGACCCGCAGCAGCGGTTGTTTCTGGAGACG
>BTVG01000093.1:0-2342 GCA_045864815.1 Rhodanobacteraceae bacterium
AGAGACTCTCTCTCTAGAAGGAGAGAACGCGCGCTGAGCAAAACAGAAGGGGTATGACAATGAAACAAATAATACAATCTATTCCTCAAAACCCCCTTCCCGACCCCGCCAAGGCCGATCCGGCCCCATCGGGCGGCGCGAATTCTTTGCGTTTTCTTGCGCGCCAAGTGTTCGATCGTCTCTGGCTCAGGCGCGCAAAGAATCTCCTCGCCTTCGCGGTGATGACCGGCAGGATTCGCGCGGGCGTGACAGCCACCGATGCGGACCAGGCGCTCGTCCGGACGTTCCGTTCGATCGCTGCGCGACAAGGCGGGCGCATTTCAGCCGGGCAACTGGGGGCGATTGTAGTCGTGGTGGACGAGCACGGGCCAGAGAACGACCTCTACGTGCTGATCGAAGCGGCGCTGGCCAAGGCCGCTCTGGCCAGGACGGTGCAAGGCAATGAAAACGGTGCAACGCGATGCGATGGATGAAACGAATGCATAGGTACTTCCGGGCAATTCGCGTGCCGAGGGCCCGCGGGAACAGCCGCCAATCCCGACAGAGTTTGTTTGGCCTGTCCGGTTTTGCGCGGGCGTGGGCCTGCACCCCCGTTGGCGTGGCCTCAGGGCGGCCGAAGGACGCGTTCCGGGCCACCCTGGGCGTACCTCGGCGGCCGGGGCGTGCTGGGGTGGCCAAAACGCGCCGCCGCCACGTTGGGGACCGTTTTCCGCGTGGGTCGTGACAAGTCTTGGCGACCACCAGCACTCGGGCCAGGAGCAGAAGCAAGGAGGTTGATGCAAAACATGCTCAAGGATGCAGAGATTCGCAAGACCATCGATCACGGGTCGGCCGGCGTCTTCAGGGCTGGTCACCGGATGTACGTCGGTGGCCAGTGGGAACGCATAGGCCGGTTGCAGTTCGCCTTCCTGCGGAACCGCGCCGGCCTGAGGCCGGACCACCGCGTGCTGGACATCGGCTGCGGCGCGTTGCGGCTCGGCGTCCATGTGATCCGGTTCCTCGAGCCCGGCGGGTACATGGGCGTCGAGAAAGAACCCGAACTGATCCGCCTGGGCATCGAGCGGGAACTGGGCCACGACCTCTACGAGCAGAAGCGGCCGGCGCTGATCGTCTCAGCCGACTTCGAGTTCGATCGGCTTCCAGCCAAACCCGACATCGCCTGGGCGCATTCACTGTTCACGCACCTGACGCCGGACCGCATCAGCCTGTGCCTGCGCAATCTGCGGGCGTGGATCGAACCGACCGGCGTCCTGTTCGCCACGTTTTTCGAGGCGTTCGGTCCGCGGGCCAACCCGACGGTCTCGCACGATCAGAGACGGTTCGCCTATACGCGAAGGCAGATGGAGGCCGCCGGCGAGCAGGCCGGCTGGCGTGTGTCGTACATCGGCAAGTGGGGCCATCCGCGCGGGCAACGGATGCTGCGCTTCGAGCCCAAAGCATGAATTTGGTCACGGAGGACATCATGAACGTCGAGACAAGAGCCATCGCTCAGATCAAGCCGTACGAGAAGAACCCGCGGATCAACGATGCGGCGGTGGACGCCGTGGCCGAGTCCATCCGGCGGTTCGGATTCCGCCAGCCGATCGTGGTGGACGCCGAGAGTGTCATCGTCTGCGGGCATACCCGGTGGAAGGCAGCCCAGAAGCTCGGGCTCGCCGAAGTGCCCGTCCACGTCGCCCGCGACCTGTCACCCGAGCAGATCCGAGCCTACCGCATCGCGGACAACAAGACGGCCGAGCTGGCCGAGTGGAACCTCGAGCTTCTGCCGATCGAACTCGGCGAACTGAAGGACGCGGGCATCGACTGGTCGCTGCTTGGCTTCGACGGTGACGAGCTGGCCAAGCTGCTCGACCCCGGTGTGAAGGCGGGCCTGGACGACCTCGACGCCATCCGTATCCCGGAACCGCGCATCCGGGCCTGGTTCCGCGACGCCATCGAGGCCATGTTCGACGACGTGACCACGGCCGAGGCCGAGCGGCGGAGGCTGCTGGCCAAGCGCCGGTCGGAACTGGCCAACATGCAGGACCGGCTGCTGAACGCGTTCCTCCAGGGCGTGGTGGATGAGGCTGCGTTCAACGCCAAGAGCGCGGAATTGAAGGCGCAGCTCGCGGAGGTCGAGCGGCAGTTGGACGGCGCGGGCGCGGTCACCGAGGAGAACGGTCGGCTGGCGCTCTCGGTCTTCGACTTCAGCCAGAACCTGGCGGACATCTGGCGCGGTTCGAACTTCGCCTCCCGGCGGACCATCCTGGAGTGCGTCAGTTCGAACCGGCTATTGAGCGGCGCAAGTCTCGTCCTGATAAAGAGAAGGGCCGTTCGACGTTCTCGCCGAACGGCCCTTCTTC
>BTVG01000094.1:0-2303 GCA_045864815.1 Rhodanobacteraceae bacterium
CGCTCACCACCGCCGGCGCGTCAGCCGCAGCACGCACCTGCTCCGCGATCAGCGCCGGCACCAGCCGCGTCGTGTCGATCGGCACCTGTGTCGCGTTCCAGTCGCGCTCCCCGGCCGCAACCCCTTCGGATCCCGCCACCGCACCCAGCGTCCGGTCCGGATGCTGCGACAGCTCCTGCGCCAGCACCACGAACTCCTGCGCCAGGCGCTCCAGCGTCGAGGGCAGGAACAGGTCGGTCGCGTACTCCCAGCGCACGACCAGTTCCTCACCCTGTTCGAAGAATTCCAGCGACAGGTCGAACTTCGACCCCGTACGCTCGACCTGCATCGGCGCCACCGCAATGCCCGGCAACGACGGTGGCGGCGCATCCGCGCTCTGCAGCACGGCCATGACCTGGAACAGCGCCTGCCGCGACAGGTCGCGATGGGGCTGCAGGGCTGCGGCGACGCGCTCGAACGGGATCTCCGCATGCGAATAGGCATCGAGCGCGGCCTCGCGGACGGCGCGCAGCAGATCGCGGAATGTCCCGCGTTCGTCCACCCGCGTGCGTACGAGCACGGTGTTGCCGAAGTAGCCGATCAGGTGTTCGGTCTGCGGGTAGACACGCCGCGCGATCGGAGTGCCGATCACGATGTCGCGTCGACCGCTCCAGCGCGACAGCTGCAGCTGCAGCACGCCCAGCAGCAGCATGAACAACGTCGCGCCTTCGCCCTGCGCGATCGCGCGCAGGTCCGCCGTCACCGCCGGCGGCAGCACGCAGGACCATTGCCCCCCCGCGAACGTCGGCAATTCCGGTCGCGGCCGATCCAGCGGCAGATCCGCCGGCTCGTAGCCGGCGAGTTGCTTTTTCCAGAAATCCAGTTCGGCATTCATCGCCGCCGCGTTCACCTGGCCACGCTGCCAGAGCGCGTAATCCGCGAACTGGAATTCCAGCGGCGGCAGCGCAACGTCGCCACCGTCCACGGCGGCCGCGTAAAGGGCCGTGAGATCGCGCAACAGCACGCCGATCGAATGCGTGTCACAGATGATGTGATGCAGCGTGAGCAGCAGCACGAAATCGTCACTGCCGCGGAACAGCACGGCGCGGAAGGCCGGCTCGCGCGCGAGATCGAAAGGATGCTGCGCCGCCTGCCGCAGTATGTCGCGCAATGCGTCCGCGTCGTGCGGCGCGTCGGCGACGCGGAGTGCGAACGGCGCTGCCGCATCGACTTTCTGCACGACCCGGCCCTTGTGCAGATCAAAGCGTGTGCGCAGGGTTTCGTGTCGCGCCACCAGCTCCGTGAAGGCGACATTCAGCGCCTGCAGGTCCAGCGAACCCGTGATGCGAAAGGCCAGCGGCAGGTTGTAGGCACCGCTCCCCGCACCGAGCTCGGCCAGGAACCACAATGCCTCCTGGCCGAACGTCAGCGGCCAGGTCGAAGCCGACGGGTACCGTTGCGGTATCGCCGGCGCGGCCGCGCTTCCGCTGAGCAGCAGGGCAAACAGCTCCGCCCGTGCGGCGTCCAGCCTACCCGGCGGAGCCTTGCCGTTTCCTTCAGTGCGCTTCATGCAAGGGCTTCCTCAGCTCGTTCAGCGCCAGCGCCACTTCCTCGTCCGACATCGCGCGGACGCGTTCGAGCAGATCCGATGCCTGACCGTCATGCATGGGCTCGGCCTCTTCGCTGCGGCGCTGTGAACACAACATTTCCCACCAGTGCGCCAGCGTCGCGGCCTCGAACAGCGAATGCAGCCTGACATCGATGCCCAGGCGCTGGCGTACCTTGGCCACGACCTTCATCGCGCTGAGCGAATGGCCGCCCAGCTCGACGAAGCTGTCGGAGAGGCCGACGCGCTCGACGTGCAGCGCCTCCTGCCAGAGTCTGGCCAGCCACTGCTCGTCAAGTGTACGGGGGGCCACGTAGACGCTGGTCTGCCGGTTGAAGTCGGGTTTCGGCAACGCCTTGTAGTCGACCTTGTTGTTCGGCGTCAGCGGCAGCGCGTCGAGGACGACGAAGACGGACGGCAGCATGTAGTCGGGCAGTGCGTGGACGAGCGCCTTGCGCAGTGCATCGACGGCGAGCGTGGTCCCGGCCATCGCCACCGCGTAGGCGGCGATGTAGCGTTCGCCGGCATCGTTGACGAAGGTCGTCGCAGCGGCCTGCTGTACGCCGTCACAGCCCCGCATCGCTGCCTCGATCTCGCCGAGTTCGATGCGGAAGCCGCGGATCTTGACCTGGGCGTCGGCGCGGCCGAGGTATTGCACGCGGCCGTCGGCGAGGTAGCGTGCCACGTCACCGGTGCGGTACAGCCGGCTGCCCGGTGC
>BTVG01000095.1:0-2205 GCA_045864815.1 Rhodanobacteraceae bacterium
TCGAAGTGCCAAAGTGGGAAGTGCGTTAACAACCCATGAGGACGGAGGCCCCGAGATGAATGCTACGACGTATGGCTTGGATATCGCAAAGGCGGTGATGCAGGTGTACTGGGTCGATGGCGAGACGGGAGAGGTTGGCAGGCGCACGCTCAGGCGCGCGCAGCTTGCTGCGTTTTTCGCGAATCGGCCGGCGGGACGGATCGTGATCGAGGCCTGCGGGAGCGCGCACTACTGGGCGCGCACGCTGGGGTCGCTGGGCCATGAGGTGCGACTGGTGCACGCGCGGCACGTGCGGGCGTACGTTCGCGGCAACAAGAACGACGCGGCCGACGCGCGGGCGATATGGAACGCTGCCCATCAACCGGGGTTGCGCTGGGTGCCGATCAAGGGCGAGCAGCAACAGGCGGTGCTGGCGCTGCACCGGGTGCGTTCGCAGTGGGTGAAGGCACGCACGCAGATGGTCAACGGGTTGCGCGGGCTGCTCTACGAGTTCGGGGTGGTGCTGCCCGGGGGGCGCCAGGCGGGGCTGAAGGCGATTGCGGCCAGCCGCGGGCAACTGGATGCGGCGCTGCCCGAGCCGATGCGCGCCCTGATCGACGGGCAGTTCGAGATGCTCGGAGCGATCGAGCGACGCATCGAGGCGATCGAGGCGCAACTGCAGGCGCTGCAGAGCCAGTTCGACAGCGCGCGGCGTGTGCGGGCGATTCCGGGCGTTGGGCCTCTGGGGGCCACCGCGCTGGCAGCGGTGCTGGGCGAGGATGCCAGGGGGTACCGCAACGGGCGCGAGTTCGCGGCCTGCCTGGGGCTGGTGCCCCGGCATACAGGCACCGGAGGTAAGGTGAGCATCGGCAAGCTGAGCAAGCGCGGTGACCCGTACCTGCGCACGCTGCTGATGCACGGGGCGCGCTCGGTGATTCACCACGCCAGGGGCAGGAGCGCGTGGCTCGAGCAGATGTTGGCGCGGCGACCACTGAACGTGGTGGTGGCGGCGCTGGCGAACAAGATGGCACGCACGGCGTGGGCGCTGGTCGCGCACGGACGTGAGTACCAGGTGGGCGGGATCGCGCGAGCGGCCTGACCCGAAAGACACACAACCCACTGAAGGAGTGGATGCCGCAAAGAGTGCGTAACTCGAATCGCTGAGGTGATGGTGAACGCGGTCGGTCCGCGGGTCGGTCAAGCTGAATGGTTTGCAGAGCCAGGTTCCAGCCAAGCTCGCAACGGAGATGAGCTCCGATCCTGCGAATACCCATCAGGGCCAGCAGCCGGATGATCCGGAACTGCGACAACAGGCCGGATATAAGACTGCAACCGTTCTCGCCGAACCAGACCCAAGACGATTCGATTGCCACACCGGAGGCGTCCATATAAGCAAGACCATGAACCAGATCATCGAGGCCCCCGCCATCGGGCAGGACTTCGCCGCGATCAAGCAGCGCCAGCAGTCCACCTGGGCCAGCGGCGACTTCGCGGTCATCGGCACCACGCTGCAGATCGTCGGCGAATCGCTCGCCGAGGCCACCGACGTGCGCGCAGGCGAGCGTGTGCTCGACGTGGCCGCCGGGAACGGCAACGCAACCCTCGCGGCGGCCCGCCGCTTCGCCGAGGTGACGTCCACCGACTACGTGCCCGCGCTGCTCGAGAAGGGACGCGCCCGCGCGGCCGCCGAGGGGCTGGCCGTGCGCTTCCAGGTCGCCGACGCCGAGGACCTGCCGTTCAGCGACGGCAGCTTCGACGTGGTGCTGTCGACGTTCGGCGCGATGTTCACGCCCGACCACGGCCGCCCGGCGCGCGAGATGCTGCGCGTCGTCCGGCGCGGCGGACGCATCGGGCTCGCGAACTGGACGCCCGAGGGCTTCATCGGCCGGCTCTTCAAGGTCGTCGGCGCCTACGTGCCGCCCCCGGCGGGGCTCAAGTCTCCGGCCCTGTGGGGCACCGAGTCGCACATCGTCGAGCTGTTCGGCCCGAAGGCCGCGCAGATCCGCTGCGAGCGCCGCTTCTTCAACTTCCGCTACCGGTCGGCCGCACACTGGATCGAGGTCTTCCGCGACTACTACGGGCCGACCCACAAGGCCTTCGCCGCGCTCGACGCGACGGGGCGGGTGGCGCTCGAGCGCGATATCGCGTCGCTGCTCGAGGAGATGAACACCGGCGGCTCGACGTCGCTCGTCGTCCCCGGCGAGTACCTCGAGATCGTCGTCACCA
>BTVG01000096.1:0-2178 GCA_045864815.1 Rhodanobacteraceae bacterium
GGCCGACGGCAAGATCATCAACAACGTGCTCGGATTCCCGGGCATCTTTCGCGGCGCGCTCGATGCCGGCGCGAGCGCGATCACCGATGCCATGCTGTTCGCGGCGGCCGAAGCGCTCGCCGATCTCGCGCCCGACGACGACGTCGCTCCGAATCCGCTGGACCGCGACGTGCACGCCGCCGTCGCCGCGCGCGTCCGCGCGGCTGCAGAGTCGTAGGCGCGGCTCGACGGCCTGGCTTCGAGGTCGGCGCCGCCGAATCGAGCCCCGCTACTCGCCTGCCAGGTGGCGCAACATGCCAATATCGTCGAAGAACTGTGCCATCACGTCGGTCAGTGCCGCGTTGAGCATCTCGTCGTTCTTTCCGGCGGTCGGCACCACGACGACGCGCTTCTCATTGTCATAGCGATACATGCGCTCGTAGGCCTTGCCGTCCCTCATCGCGACGCCCTTGAGCGCAGCCACGATCTGAACGCCGCCCGTCCAGAAGCCGATGGAAGTATCGTATTCCAGTGATCTCAATTCGACGGTCAGGCGCGGGCTTGCATCTTCCCTGAAATCAGTGATCGCGAAGCCTTTCTTGCCCAGGCCTTCGGCAATCTTCTGGTGGACCAGCGCCGCCACGTCCTGCGTCGTCGTGATCTTCGCTCCTTTCCCGAACGCCGCACCGCGGTTGCCGATCGATTTCGAGTCCCGCTCGTCGACGACCCGGAAAGCGACCGTCGTGCCCTTGCCAATGTCACCAGATGCGACCTCCAGAGTCGGATCGATCTGCGCGACCTGCGGATTGAAAGCACAGCCTGACGCCAGCACGACTACCGCCACGGCGAATGCCGGCAACTTGATTTTCATGTTCCCCCCTGCGTTCCTGTTCTTATCGAATCGGCCTGAACGTTCCCGGCGAATTCTTGCAAGAGGGAGCCCCCGTGTCCAATCAGGCACCGGAACGACGCTTCGAGCAAGGGATCGTCGTGTGGACTCGCGGCGTCGGGGCGCAAACCGCCACCGTTCTACTGGTAGCGGGCTTCCACGAAGTCGACCTCGCGCACCAGCCGCCGCGCCACGTCATCGGCAAGCCGTCCCTGTCGCGCCAGCGCAAGCAGTTCGGCGCGCTCGGCACGCAGCGCCGCCAGGCGCAGTTGCCGTTCCGCCTGGTCGGCCTTGCGCAGGCGCCCGGCGTCGATGTCGGTATCCGAGCCATCGAGACGACTCTGGTAAAGCGCGATCACGCGGCTGGCGGCCGCAGCCTCGATGCCGGCATCGGCCTTGCCGTCGGTCGGATCCCGCAGCGCGACCTCGATCGCAGCCAATGCGGCCCTGGCCGCATGCCTGCGCGCCAGATCCTCCTGCCGGTGCGCGCCCGGCTCGGGCAGGACGCGCAAGCCCAGCAACAGGCGTGGCAATGCGAAACTGGCCACCAGCAGCGACAGCACGATCACCGACATCGCGAGAAAGATGGCCAGATCGCGAGACGGGAACGCGCTGCCGTCGGGCAACATCAGCGGCAACGTGAGCACACCGGCGAGCGTCACGGCGCCACGCACGCCGCTCAGCGACATCGCCAGCACCAGGCGCCATGGCGGGCGCGCGGCGTCTTCGCCGCGACGCTTGCGCCATACGGTTCGCAGATGCAAGGCAGCCAGCGTCCACGCGAGGCGCAGCACGGAGAGCGCGAGATAGAGCGCCAGTGCGAGCAGCAGTAGCCACCAGACGCTGCCATGGCCGCCTTCGGACCCGCCGTCGCTGGTGGCGCGCTGCAGGATGCCCGGCAACTGCTCACCGAGCAGCACGAAGGCGATGCCGTTGAGCGCGAACTGCACCGAGTCCCACACCGCGGCGCGCTGCAGTCGCGTTGTCGGCGGCGCCACGCCGGACATTTCGGCCTGGCTCATCATCACGCCGGCTGCGACCGCAGCCAGGATGCCCGACGCGCCCAGGTGCTCGGCCGCGAGATAGGCACCGAACGGCGTGAGCAGGCTGCTCAGCACAGGCAGACCGGCGTCCTGGCCGAAGCGCCTTGTCAGCAGATGGTGGCCGCGGCCTATGCCCCACGACACCAGCGCGCCCACCGCGAGACCCGCCAACGCGAGCCACAGGAAGGCCAGGCCCGCCGACAGCAGCGAGAATTCGCCGGTCACCGCGGCGATCACCGCGAAGCGGAAGCAGACCAGGCCGGTGGC
>BTVG01000097.1:0-2156 GCA_045864815.1 Rhodanobacteraceae bacterium
TTCGACATGGAGATGCTGCAGGAGCTCGGTTTCTGCAAGGGCATCGAGAACTACACGCGCCACCTGTCGGGAGCGCGTCCCGGCGAACCGCCGCCGACGCTGGTCGACTACCTGCCGGCCGATGCGCTGATGATCATCGACGAGAGCCACGTCACGGTCGGCCAGCTCGGCGGCATGTACCGCGGCGACCGCTCACGCAAGGAGACGTTGGTCGAGTACGGCTTCCGGCTTCCCTCCGCACTGGACAACCGGCCGTTGAAGTTCGAGGAGTTCGAGGCCAAGGTGCGCCAGTGCATCTTCGTGTCGGCCACGCCGGCCGACTACGAGGCGCGGCAGTCCGGTCAGGTGGTCGAGCAGGTGGTGCGGCCCACGGGACTGGTCGATCCGCAGGTGATCGTGCGTCCCGCCTCGACCCAGGTCGACGACCTGTTGTCGGAGATCCGCGACCGGGTCGCGCGCGCTGCGCGCGTGCTGGTCACGACCCTCACCAAGCGGATGGCCGAGGACCTGACGGATTTCCTCGCCGACCAGGGGGTGAAGGTGCGATACCTGCACTCCGACATCGACACCGTCGAGCGCGTCGAGATCATTCGCGACCTGCGACTGGGCGTGTTCGACGTGCTGGTCGGCATCAACCTGCTGCGCGAGGGGCTCGACCTGCCGGAGGTGTCGCTGGTGGCGGTGCTCGACGCGGACAAGGAGGGGTTCCTGCGTTCGGAACGCAGCCTGATCCAGACGATCGGGCGCGCCGCGCGCAACCTCGATGGCTGCGCGATCCTGTACGCCGACCGCGTCACCGACTCGATGCGGCGGGCGATCGACGAAACCGGGCGGCGTCGCTCGAAGCAGATCGCGTTCAACCGCGCGCACGGCATCGTGCCGCGCGGCGTGGTCAAGCAGGTGCGCGAGCTGATCGACGGCGTCTACGACACGCAGCAGGCGCGGCAGGAGCTTCAGGCCGCGCAGCGGCAGTTGCAGTACGAGACGATGAGCGAGAAGGGCATCGCGCACGAGATCAGGCGCCTGGAGCGCCAGATGTTCGAGCACGCGAAGAACCTCGAATTCGAGAAGGCTGCGCGGGCGCGTGACCAGCTCGCGGTGCTCAAGGAACGGATTTTCGGATCGGATGGGGGCGGCGTGGTGGCGCTGGCGGCCGGACAGGCCGCATAGGCCAGGCTCGAAATGGCGCGACGGGTCCCCACATGGTGAATCACTGACTCAGGCGGATGACGAAATGGCAAAACGAGAACCGGTTTCGCTGGCGATGAACACGCGTGTGCTCTTCGTGTGCATGGGCAATATCTGCCGCTCGCCGATGGCCGAAGGGGTGTTCCGGCAACTGGTCCGGCAGGCCGGGTTGGACGAGGTCGTTCGGGTTGCTTCGGCCGGCACGCACGCGTTCCACGTCGGCGAGCCGCCCGACAAGCGCGCGCAGGCGGCGCTGCTGCGGCGCGGCTACGACATTGCCGACCTGCGTGCCACGAAAGTCAAGGAGCGCGATTTCGGCGACTTCGACATGATCCTCGCGATGGACTGGGACAACCTCGCGCAACTGCAGCAACTGGCACCGAAGACCTCGCACCACAAGCTGCAGTTGCTGATGCGCTTTGCCACCGAGCACGAGACGGCCACCATCGCCGACCCGTACTACGGCAACGTGCAGGGCTTCGAGCAGGCGCTCGACTACATCGAGGACGCCTGCAACGGCCTGCTCGAACTGGCCAAGCGCCGCGCCACGCAGGTCGCGGCCGCCTGAGAGACCGCGGCGGCCCACGGTGTCGATGCCGCGGCGGTGCGCGGCGTCGATGCCGCCGCCGGTAAGGTCGTGCCGGTCGCGCACGACTTCATCGGAATGCAGCCTCTGGTTTTGTCTTTGGACAAAAAGACCACGCGGGCTGAATACCGAGTAAAAAAGTCGGAAAATCAGGTATACTTGAGCATCCGAGTCGGGTACTCGTCTTTCCAGACGGAGCCAACATGCGACTGACTACCAAAGGACGCTTCGCGGTCACCGCGATGATCGACCTGGCCTTGCGCCAGCACCAGGGTCCGGTGACGCTGGCGGGAATCAGCCAGCGTCAGAAGATTTCGCTGTCGTACCTGGAGCAGCTGTTCGGCAAGCTGCGACGTCACGAGCTCGTGGAGAGCACCCGCGG
>BTVG01000098.1:0-2066 GCA_045864815.1 Rhodanobacteraceae bacterium
GGCCGGCCGGGTGCGCGAGCCGTCGCGCCACGGCGCGGCGATGCCCCGGCGCGCTTGCTTCCATTTCAATGCAGGAGAACGACCATGAATTACATCGACGGATTCGTCATCGCGGTGCCGACCGCGAACAGGGAGAAGTTCATCGCCCATGCGAAACTGGGCGACAGCGTGTTCACGGATCTCGGTGCGGTCCGCGTCCTCGAATGCTGGGGAGACGACGTGCCCGACGGCAAGCTCACCGACTTCCGTCGCGCAGTGCAGGCGAAGGAGGACGAGACGGTGGTCTTCTCGTGGATCGAATGGCCCGACAAGGCGACGCGCGATGCGGCGATGGGCCGCATGGAGGAGCTGATGAAGACGGACGCGCGCATGAATCCTGAGAAGAATCCGATGCCCTTCGATGGCAAACGGATGATCTACGGTGGGTTCTCGCCGGTCGTGACTTTGGGCGCGGGCAAATGAGGTGAACGTGAGTGCGGCCTGCCCACCGGCGCGGTGCCACCGACGTCCCGGATTCCGCGGCGCTGCGCGCCGCAGCTTCCGGGCTACGAGATCGACGTTCATAGCCCCGTAGCCCGGGTGCAGCGGAGCGCTGAGGCATCCCCACGAATTTAGTCTCGAAGTGCTGTGGGAACAGGGAGATGGTAGACGTACATGCTGTTCTCCGATCTAATCGTTGGTGCTACCTCAACCATTGGATCGAGAGAAACAGCATGTACAAGCTCAGTGTCCTGGACGCCTGGTTCGAACGCAACTGCGCCTTCATGCACGATGGGCGCTGCGCGGCAGTGCTGAGAGTCACCCGAGCGCTGCTCGGCAGCAGCAAGGCCTACCTCACCGAGATCGGCCGCCACGTCTTCAACGACGGCCGCCACAAGTCGGGTATCAAGTGTGTCGACCGCCTGCTGAGGAATAAGAAGCTTCACGCCGAGCGCGTGCAGGTCTATGCACAGGTGGCGAAGTGGTTGCTGTCGCGCACGCCCCGCCCGTTCATCCTCGTCGACTGGTCGGAGGTGTGCCCGGGAAATCGGTTCGTGATGCTGAAAGCCACCGTGCCGTTGAAGGGTCGCGCGCTGACGATTTACGAGGAAGTGTATCCGCTGAAGCAGCACAACACGCCGCGCGCGCACCGCGCCTTCTTGCAGCGACTGTCGAGCCTGGTGCCGCCGGGGTGTCACCCCATCGTGGTGACGGACGCGGGATTCCGGGGGCCTTGGTTCCGGGCAGTGGAAGCGCTGGGCTGGGGCTGGATAGGGCGAGTGCGCAACAACGTGAAGTGTCGATTGGCGGGGGAAAAGGGCTGGACACTCAATACCTTGCTCTACCGTAAGGCGACGAACACCCCGACCTACGTGGGGGCGGGGCATTTGTCGAAACAGTGTCCGTATGCGTGTCACCTACATCTCTACCAGGGCTTCAAGCGCGGTCCCGGACGGCCGCGCAAGCCCTTCCGCTCGACGCTCACGCACAAGCGCGCTCGCCTCGCGGCCCGCGAGCCGTGGTTGTTGGCGACCTCGTTGCCGGCGCAGGAATGGACGGCCCAACGCGTGGTGCAGGCTTACAAGAAGCGCATGCAGATTGAAGAGACCTTTCGCGACATGAAGAACCCGCGCTGGGGATATGCGCTGGAATACGCCCGTAGCCGCTCGGCGGCGCGGCTGGAGAACCTGTTGCTCATCACCACGCTCGCGATGTTGACGACCTGGCTGGTGGGGCTGGCAGCCAAGGCGAAGAACCTCGACCGCCAGATGCAGGCCAACACCGAACGCAAACGACCGGTGTTGTCGATCCACTTCATCGGACGCCAGATAATCGAAGCCAGCGCTGAATTGCTGAGTCCCCCCTCTCTCAGGCGTGCCCTCAAGGATCTCGTGCTACTCGTCCAGCACGGCACAAACTGCGACAAAATCGTGGGGATCTCTTAGAGCGTAGCGAAACCCGGGATCTTCAGAAACGCCGGATCCCGGGTTCCGCGCTGCGCGCTGCACCCGGGCTACGCAGAGACGTTGCCCAGTCGAGACACCAGCGCTTTCGCGACTACAATCGAGAAAACATCCTCCTTCATT
>BTVG01000099.1:0-1992 GCA_045864815.1 Rhodanobacteraceae bacterium
ATCAGTGCGATCGGCATTCGACTGGAAACGCGCCATGAATCAGTTTGCTATCCTGTTCGGCGAGCGCTTCATGCTCGCGCGGGGCTGACTGAGCGCTTCGAATGTTCAACCGCCTCGCACACAAAAATACGGATAGGCTCCGTCAGACCCACGAACCAGCGAAACAGCAGGTTGTAGTCCAGCTGCTCCACCAGCTGCCGCTCACTGCGGATCGAGTACAGGATCTGCAGTACCAGTGCGCGCACCAAGCGTTCCGGCGGGATCGAGCTGCGACCGCCTTCGGCATACACCCGGTCGAAGTCCCGGTTCATGCCCTTCAGGGCCTCATCCAGCAGCGTGCGCATCGCCCGCAGTGGATGGTTGGCGGGCACGCGGCTCTCCACCGACACGTAGCTGAACATGCCGCCCTGTTCCACATCTGCTCCGCGCATCGGCCTCGTTCCTCGTCCTCTACAACGAGTGCTACTTTGCCCAATGCGCGGCATTTTTCAACAGCCTGTTAGGCGGCGGATTGCTCGTCCCAGTTCGGGAAGACAAGCACGGCGGGATGGCACTTCAGCGCGCGCGCCAGCACCTTCGCGCGTTCGACGCCAAGGCGCACCCGGCCGTTCTCGATCGCGGAGATCGTGGTCTGCGGGATACCGCAGAGTCTCGAGAGCTCGTTCTGGCTCAGCTCCTGGAGCTCGCGAACGATACGCAGGGAGTCACCGATCGTGATCTTCACGCGGCGCTTGGCCGTTCGGAACTGGCTCATGCGCGATTCCTCCAGTGGCGCGACTCATGGATGACGCGATGTATTAGCAGGTCGAACTCGGACCCCGCGTTTCACAGCCGCTGCTTCAGCTCCGCGAATACCTCATCAACGGGCCTGCCCCGGTCTCCATCCTCGGCGAAAGCTGCCAGACGCCGATCGATCTCGGCCAAATGCCACTCTGGCAAGGGCAATGAGTCTGCCTTCGGCGCAAGACTATCCAGATACGATCCATGAGGTCCAAGCGCTCGGCCACGCTCAACTGTGCGATATCCTGGGCCTTGGGAATGGATGCCATGCGCTCCACGCTACCCCTCGAAGGGTTGTCCTGCAAATGACCCGCGGCGCACATTCTTGACTGGGCAGAAGATAGTCGTCCATTCGCAAATGCGTTGGACCTCCAGGGATTTATGCGGCCTGGGGTGCGATCTCGCGCAGATGGCGCCCAGCGACCACGAGGTCAAGACGCTGACGACTGTGCCGGCGATTTCGCTCACCTGCCACGCAGCGCGCGCAGCTCGCGGCGCTTGTGGATAAGAGTCAGGACGAATACACGTTCGGCGCGCAGCTGGTAGATCAGGCGCCAGCTGTGGATCGAGATCTCGCGGATAGCAGGATCGCCCAGCTCGGGCACAGCGCGGCCCACGCGCGGCGCGGCGGGTAGCCGTGCAGCACTCGCCAGAATCTCTCGGGCGACCGCCTTGGCGTTGATTGGCGAATCCTTGGCGATGCGATCATGGATCGCTTTCAGGTCGGCACGTGCACGCGCGGACCAGCGCAGCACGCCTACCAGGCCTCGATCTCGCGGGCGAGCTCCTCGGCGGTGAAAGTGAGTTCGGTATCCACATCCTTGACGCCCTGCTGGACCTTGCTGAGTACATGGAGGCGATAGACGATCTCGTCGAGCGGCACATCATCGGGCAAGCGCTCGATGGCGTGGATGGCGTCCTGCTTGGCGGTGCGTGCGTGCATGGGAGATTGCTGCTTGCGTATTGTCGTCCAGGCCGGGCCCCGCTCAATGCGGGCCGATAGTGACTTTGTGATCTCTCGGGACCTACGTCAACAGGCTGATCCTCGGGAGGGCGATCCTGCAAACGACACTCAGCGGACATTCTTGGCCAGGCGCCGCTGTTGGTCCAACCTGAAATTCGGTGTGTTTGCCACGATTTGGGCGCCCGGGTGCTGGCCGGCCGGCTGGCCGGGCCCCGACGCCTCATCCGGTTCGTGATGCGGTCGCGTCA
>BTVG01000100.1:0-1961 GCA_045864815.1 Rhodanobacteraceae bacterium
TCCCGGGTTCCGCTCCGCTCTAAGGGATCCCCACGATTTTATGGTAGCTGGAATGCTGACTCAGCAAGTGTGGGAGTGCACTGGCGGCCTCTTTGAGGTCGCGTAGACTCAACAAATCCTCCCTCATCTCCAACACGCGCCGCCCTAGGAAGTGAATCGACAGCACCGTTCGCCTACGTTCGGTGTTGGCTTGCAGACGGCGCGACAGACCCCGGCCCTTCGCCGCTAGCCCCGTCAACCACGTCGCCAGCATCGCCAGCGCCATGACCAGCAGCAGGGTTTCCAGTCGCGCCGCCGAACGACTGCGCGCGTACTCCAATCCATACCCCCAACGCCCGTTCTTCATGTCGCGGAAGGTCTCTTCAATCTGCATGCGCTTCCGGTAAGCCTGGACCACGCGTCGGGCCGTCCACGCCGTCGGCGACAACGACGTCGCCAGCAACCACGGCTCGCGTGCGGCACGTCGGGCACGCTGATGCGTCAGCGTCGAGCGAAACGGCTTGCGCGGTCGCCCCGGACCGCGTTTGAACCCCTGGTAAAGGTGCAGGTGGCACGCATATGGCGCCTGCTTCGATAACGCTCCCCACCCCACGTAGGTCGGCTTGTCGGTCGCTTGGCAATACAGCAGCGTGTTGACCCTCCAACCCTGCGCCGACGCCTTCTCCAGCCGCACCTTCACGTTGTTCCTGACCCGACCTAGCCAGTCCCACCCCAACGACTCCACCTGCCGGAACCACGGCCCCCGAAACCCTGCATCCGTAATCACGATCGGCCGACAGCCCGCCGGCACCCATCGCGACAGCCGCTTCAAAAACGCCTCATGCACGCGCGGCGAGTTGTGTCGCTTCAGCGGGTGCACTTCCTCGTAAATCGTCAGCGCCCGGCCCCCCAACGGCACCGCCGCCTTCAACATCACAAACCGATGACCCGGACAGACCTCGGACCAATCGATAATCAGCCACGGGCGCGGCGTCCTCGACAACAGCCACCGGGCCAGCTCTCCGTACACCCGCACTCGCTCCGACTGCAGGTGAGGATTGCCCAGCAAGCGGTCCACACACTTGATCCCCGCCTTGTCACGGGCACCTGCCAACACATGACGACCGATTTGACTGAGCGCTGCAATGCCGCCCACCAATAGACCCCGCGTGACCTTCAGCAACGCCGCGCGGCGTGCACCGTGCATGAAGCACGCGTTGCGTTCCAGCCAAACCTTCAAGACACTGACTGCGTGCATGCTGTTCCTCTCCTTCCAATCGCTGCGTGACAACAACGATTAGATCGAAGAACAGCATGCACGTCTACCTATCCCTCTGATCCTCAATCACTTCCTTCATTGGTTCGTGGGGATACCTTAGCGCTCCGCTGCACCCGGGCTACGAAATCTTTCGCAAGGCCGGCAGGACTTCCTGCGCGAGCAGCGCTTCGCTGGCGTCGCAGTAGTCGGGCGGGCAGGCCGAGGACAGGAAGAAGGTGCGGGCGCCGGCGTCGATGTAGGCGTGCAGGCGGGCGCGGCATTCGTCCGGCGTGCCGGCGATGACGTAGCGGCCGGCGATCTTCGAGAAATCCTGCGCGTACTGCGCGCCGAGCTTCTCCGTCGCCATCGCCCAGGCGCGCGCGCCGTCCTCGTGGCAGCAGGTGAAAGCGAACAGCGATGGTTTGACGGCATCGGCGGATCTGCCTGCCTCGATTGCCCAGCCGCGAATCTTCACCAGAGAATCGGCGAGCATCTCCGGCGTGTACATATAGGGCATCCAGCCGTCGCCGTAGCGCGCGGCGCGGCGCATCGCGGCGTCCTTGCGGCCCGAGACCCAGATCGGCAGCGGCTGCTGCACGGCGCGCGGCTGCAGGCGCACGCCGTGCAGCGTGTTGAAGCGGCCCTCGAAGTCGACGGTCTCGCCGGCGAGCAGGCGGCGGACGATCGGCAGGGCTTCATTGTCGCGCGCGCCGCGCTCGGCGAC
>BTVG01000101.1:0-1936 GCA_045864815.1 Rhodanobacteraceae bacterium
CCGATCTCGCGCTTCGAGCGACCATGCGCCATGACGAACTGGTTTACTTCAGTGCGGACGGCCCGCAACCGTCCGGCACGTACGAGGGCCGACCAGTGATCGAAGAAATAGCTCGCGTATCCCCCAAGTGATTCGTCGGCGCCCTGCCCATTCAGCACCACCTTTACATTGCGCGCACGCGCAAGTTCCATCAGCTTGTAGCCGACTACTGACGTGAACGAATGCACGGGCTCGTCCTGATGCCACAGATGTCGCTCGATGGATGACCAGATCTCCCCGGGGCTCGCCTCGAGTGGCACCTGGCTCGCGCCTGTCTGCAACAGCGTAGCCTGAATCTGCTCGCTTTCATCGAATTCGGGCGACAGGTAGCAGAACGCCCGTAGCTCCTGCGGCTCGCGGCCAGACGCAGCCCATTGCCGGGCCATTTGGCTGATAATCGAAGTCGAGTCGAGCCCGCCTGAGAGCTGGGCGCCTACGAGCACGTCACTGCGCATGCGCAGCCGCACAGCGTCGTCGAAGAGCTCCCGATAGGTCTCGGCTGGATTGAAAGTGTCCTCGCCTACTGGCGGCAACGACCAGTAGCGCCAGCTCCGCGTGCGCCCTTCAGCATCGACTTCAAATGCCTCTCCGGCGGGCAACTGCTCGACGCCAACATAAAACGTCCGTTCACAGTCTTCGAGGCGATCGTCCAGCAGGAAATGCGCGATCGTCTGCCGGTCCGGAGACAATTGCACGGCGCCCGAATCACGTATTGCCTTGATCTCGGATGCGAACATCAGGAAGCGGGCATCGCGGTAAATGTACAGTGGCTTGATTCCGAAACGGTCCCTCGCTCCAAACAGCCGTCGCGAGACCCGATCGTAGACCAGAAACGCCCACATGCCATTCAGGCGCTCGAGACACTGCTCTCCCCACTGTAGATACGCCGCGAGCAATACTTCCGTATCGCCAGTCGATCGGAAACTGTGCCCAAGACCGATCAGCTGCTCACGCAACTCGACGAAATTGTAGATTTCTCCGTTGAAAACGATCACATATCGCCCGTCGGAGCTCAGCATCGGCTGATGCCCCGAAGGCGCGAGATCGAGTATCGCGAGCCGGCGAAATCCTGCGGCATACCCGTCTTCGACAAACATGCCGTCGTCGTCGGGTCCCCGGTGGGCCAACAACGCGGTCATACGGGCAACAAGGCCGCTATCGGGCCTCTGGCCGTTCAATGAGAAGACCGCCGCGAATCCGCACACTACCCTGATTCCCTCCTCTGCACCGGCAAACGCTGCAACAAATCCCGTGGCAGTGGCGGAAACAGGTCACAAAACCGAACGGCACTCCGCACAGAGCCTGCAGATTGACATAAGCTTCGTTATCGCCGCCGAGCAGCCTGCCCGCATGGGCGGGGCTACGGATGACTATAGAACACAAAACGGCCGTTGCGCTCAAGTGGAACGCTGTCGCGAAGCTCTCGGCCCAGTTGATCAGCTGGGTCGTGACCCTGATCGTTCTGCGTATCCTCACACCCGCCGACTACGGCCTGATGGCGATCGTGATGGTCG
The DNA here is from genome assembly GCA_045864815.1 of Rhodanobacteraceae bacterium. Lineage (GTDB taxonomy): Bacteria > Pseudomonadota > Gammaproteobacteria > Xanthomonadales > Rhodanobacteraceae > Tahibacter. The sequence continues at coordinate 1,554 of BTVG01000101.1, forward strand.
TCATCTCGATCGTCAGCGGCGTTGGCGAGTTCGGCATCGGTGCCTCACTGGTGCAGGCACCCAACCTCGACCGTACGGCTATCGCGCGCATTGCCGGCGCACTCGGCGTGATGAATCTCGGCTGCGGCCTGGCAGTAGCCGCCTCCGCTCCGTGGCTTGCCGACTGGTTCGGCGACCCGGAGCTGTCGTGGCTGATCCGGGTCGCCGCGTTGCAGTTCGTGATCTCCGCCATCGAAATCGTGCCGCAGTCGCTGCTGCAGCGGGAGCTCGATTTTGCCCGCATCGCGCGCATCGAGATTACCGGCGTCCTCCTTGCCAGTCTCGGCACACTGGTTTTGGCTATCGCCGGTTATGGCGTCTGGGCACTCGTGGTCGGATGGCTC
>BTVG01000102.1:0-1927 GCA_045864815.1 Rhodanobacteraceae bacterium
TTGCTGGGATTCGCCTTCGCCTGGCGCGACGCCAAGAAAAACGCCGCGACGGTGCGCGGCGTTTCGTAGGCGACAGCGCGTTCAGGCGCGGCTGCGGATGCGCGCGGCCAGTCCGAAAGCCGCGAGCAGCAGCAGTTGCCAGAGCGGGAGTGCGCCGCCGCCACCGCCGCCGCTGGGCGGCGGGGGTGATTGGACCGTGACCGCCACGTCGATCGAATCCGCCCTCGGCGGCGTGCTGTTGTCGGTCACGGTCAGTTGGAAGACGAGCGGCTGGTTCGTGGTGGGCGCAACAAAGCTCGCCACCGAACTTGTGGCGCCGGAAAGCGCAACCGTCGGCCCGTTGACTTGCGTCCAGGCGTACGAAGTGATGATTCGACCGCCGAAGGCAGCGCTGCCGCGACCATCCAGAGTGACGGTAGTGCCCGGTACAACCGCGATATCGGGGCCGGCGTCCGCCAACGGCGGCGCATTGACGGCGGCCGCGGCGACTGCCGCAGCCGCGTCGATCAGTCCGCTCCCGCAAAGCCCTGCGCCGCCTTGGCCCGGAGCACAGAAGCTGCCGGCGGGATGTGGTCGTGCCGTATTGCGAATGAAGGTTCGCACTTGATCCGGCGAGGCGGTTCGCAGCACCGATTTCACGAGAGCGGCAACGGCCGACGCGTGCGCTGTCGCCGAACTCGTTCCGGTGAAGCCACCGATGGCCGGCCCGGACTGGTTCTGGTTCGGAGCCGATGCGAAGCTCGTCGGTGTCGTCGCACCGAAGAGGACCGACGACCACGTGTAATGAGCGGTGTCGGCGCTGGTAATGATGGTCGGCAATTGCGTTGGCGGACCACCCCCCGGTGCACTGATGCCGACGGCTGCGCCGACGTTCGAATAGTCCGCGTTATCGCCTTCGATCGTGTGCGCGGTCACTGCGAGCACACCTGCGCAACTCGCAGGTTGGCTCAAACCGACCGATCCGTCGTTCCCCGCCGCGGCAACGACGAGGCCTCCGCGCGCGATCACGTCATCGACGGCCTGCTGATAGGACGTGGAGCAGACCGATGGCGTCGTACCGACGCTCATGTTCACGATGTGAGCCGGAGTCAGATTGACGACCGTCCCTCCACCGGCACCTTGCACCGGAATTCCGACTGCGAAGCGCATTGCGTCGATCACGTCGGACGAATCGCCCCCACATCGCCCGAGGGCCCGCAGCGGAAGCAGGCGCACTCTCGGTGCGATGCCAGCCGTGGACGTACCCGCAGGCGGTGTCGCGCCGACGCCGTTGTTCCACACGCCGACGATGGTCCCGGCCATGTGAGTGCCATGCCACGAACTGTCGCTGACGTCCGTGCCGCAGAAGTCCGGATAGGCCGACGTCTCGGCCGACGAAATCCAGTCGCCGGGGTCATTGGCGTCCGGGTCCCGTCCGTCGCCGTCGTTCGCTACGAAGTTTTGCGGAACCGGTTGCAGCGCCGTTGCGCCAACGTCCGAGGACACAAGGTCGTACCCCTGCAGCGAGGTGCTGACCAACTCGGGGTGATTCAAGACGACGCCTGTGTCGATGACCGCGACAACGACCTTGCGTGACCCGAGTATCGCTGCCGAGGCCCCGGGCAGATTCCATGCGCCGTGAAGGCTTGCGCCACCGACGGAGAACACCGTCTTGTTGTTGGCGGTGAACGTCTGTGTGGGTGAGTAGTAATGCCAAAGACGAGCCGTATAGCCGAGATCTTGCGGCACCGTTTGAAGTGCACGTACGGGCAAGTCCGGGTCGGCGTACTCGACGTTGGGATCGCTCGCGAGCCGCGCCGCGACCGCGTTCGCCTCCGTCAGCGTCATCGCCCGCTCGAGCCTCAGCACCGACGCGTTGCCCGACATCGGCCGGAACGCGCTCATGCGCACGCCCGCACTCGCCGACAGCGCGGCGACGCGTTCGGCG
>BTVG01000103.1:0-1897 GCA_045864815.1 Rhodanobacteraceae bacterium
CCGCGACAGCTGGCTCTCCACCTCGCCCAGCTCGATGCGGAAGCCGCGGATCTTCACCTGGAAATCCGTGCGCCCCAGAAACTCCAGCTGGCCATCTGCCAGCCAGCGCACCCGATCCCCCGTCCGATACACACGACCGCCGCCCGCTTCGAACGGATCGTCGATGAAACGCTCACGCGTCAGGTCCGCGCGATTGAGGTAGCCGCGTGCGAGCAGGTCGCCGCCAATGCACAGTTCACCGATGGCTCCCCGCGGCAGCAGCGCACCGGCGCCGTCGACGACGAAGAAGCGTCTGCCCGGCAACGGCCTGCCGATAGAACCGCTGTCGGAAACGCCGCGCACATCGCAGGTGCTTGCGGTGATGACCGTCTCGGTCGGGCCGTAGGCATTCACGAGCTCACAGGATCGCTCGTTCCCGTCCAGCGCAAACCATCGTTCGACGGCGCCTCCGGAAAGCACGTCGCCGCCCACCACCACGCGACGCAAGGTCGACTGCCGCCACGACGCCGCGGCGTCCTCGTCGCCCAGCAGTTGTTCGAAGTACGCCGGCGACAGATCGGTCATGCCGATCTGGTTCTGCCGGACGCAGGCGAAGAAATCGCGAACCGACAGCGTTGCGTTGTCCTCGATGAAGACGGCGCCACCCGACAACAGCATCAGGAAGGTCTGTTCGACGAACGTGTCGAAACTCAGCGACGCCAGCTGCAGCGCGCGGTCGCCCACCGAAACGGTTTGCCGGGCCAACAGGCCGAGCAGATGCGCAACCACGGCGCGATGCTCGACCAGCACGGCGCGCGGCTCACCGGTCGTGCCCGACGTGTAGATGGCATACGCCAGATCGTCGGGCTGCGCACGCAGCGCGGCGTCCGTATCGACGGGCGCGGCAACGGTGGACGCCCCATCCCCGTCATCGAGACAGACGATCTCACGCACGGACGGCGGCAGGCTGCCCTGCTTGTCGCGCTGCGTGACGACGATGCCGGCTCCGCTGTCTTCCAGGATGTAGCGAACCCGTTCCGCGGGAGCGTCGGGGTCCAGCGGCAGATAGCCACAGTTGGCCGCGAGTATTCCCAACACACCGACCAGTGCGTCCACGCCGCGGTCGACGCAGATCGCGACCAGCATACCTCTGCGTGCACCACGTGCCGTCAATTCGACCGCCAGGCGTTCGGCGCGATCCCGCAGCGCGCGATAGCTCAACTCATGTCCGCGACTCGCCACCGCGAGCGCCTCGGGCGTCCGATCGGCCTGCTGCGCGAACAACGCATGCAGGCACGACGCGGACTGTGGTGCCGGACCGCCGTCGCCGAGCTGCAGCACATGATCGCGCTCAGCGGCGGGGAGAAGCGTCAACGCCGAAATCGCGGCTTCGGCACGACTCACCGTGCTCTTCAGAAGTTCCGTGAAGCAGCGGGCCAATCGTTCCACCGTGGCCTGCGCGAACAGGTCGGCGCGGTACGTCCAGGCGAAAGCGAGACCGCCCGGTGTCTCCGCCGCGGCCAGCTCCAGATCGAATTCAGTCAGGCAGCCGGCATCGAGCGCGAGACGCTCGAACTTCAGCGCGTCGACGGTCTCGCGCGATTCCTCGTTGTTCTGCAGCACGAACATGATCTGGAACAGCGGGCCGTGACTGAGACTGCGTTCGGGCTTGAGTTCGTCCACCAGCATCTCGAACGGCACCGACTGATGCTCGTAGCACGACAGCAGCATCCGCTTGTGCTGCTGCAGCAGCGCCTCGAAACTCACGTCCTTCGCAAAACGGCTGCGCAGCACCAGCGTGTTGACGAAAAAGCCGATCAGCGGTTCGACGTCCCGATTGATGCGGCCCGCCACCGGCGTGCCCATGACGATGTCGGTCTCGCCGCTGTAGCGGCTCAGCAGCACCGTGAACACCGTC
>BTVG01000104.1:0-1877 GCA_045864815.1 Rhodanobacteraceae bacterium
CCAGCACATCAACACCGAGCAATACCAACTAGTACCGCACGTCGATCCGGAAGGCGACGGCAAGGCCGTGCGGTTCTACATGGCTCAGAATCGCGAAACAGGCCAGTTCGATTGGAGCGTACCGCCCGGCTCGCTGGACGAATTCATCAGCACCGAATCGAAGCGGATGAACATCGCGGCTTATAGCCGCACTTTTGGAGGAACCACACCAAGCAACGTCGAAGTTCAGCGCATGTTGCGCGATGGGGTGCGCGGCGACCTTGAAGGGGTCGCGATGCATTTTTGGGGGAGCTGGAAAGAGGCGTCGCAGGATCCATTCTTCTACCTCAACCTTGCCGGCGGCATTACCGCGGGGTCGGCAGCGAAGGTAGCTGGACCGGCTCGAGCGCTAACAATTGCGGAGGGAAGTGGAGGTCGGCAGGTAGCGCGAATGTCGGCAGAAGCTGCCAACAGCAGCAATGTTTCCTACTCGCTCACTAACCAATCCAGCCGCCTGTCCACCAGTTGGGGTATCAACTACTTCAGAACGAGCAAGGTGCGGGCATTGATGTCGAGATCTGAAGCAGGGCGCCGCGTCCTCGCGGCTACTGACGCAGGCGAGATAAACGTAAATCTCGTCGCCGACTCCCGCAAAACTGCGTTTGGGTCGTCCTTTGGCAAGGAGGCAAACGTTTATCTCGGTAACACTCAGAATGGAATCAGCTACAACCAGCTAGGAGTCAACACGTCCGGTTATGAGGCGACTGCTGTTACCGCAATCCATGAAGGGATGCACGCGCTCGGTGTCGCTTAATCACGGCGCGCAGAAGCTCTCGTGCGTCTTGCGGAGCTAGACAATATTGGCGTTCCAATTGATCGTCGAGCGATGCGTCAGGTTCTTAGCGACATGAAGGGGAATTACGACAGGTATCCGTGGCGGGCGAATGAGACATCGCCGCACTTCCCTGAGCTGGAATTCTGATCTGGAGGATAAAATGAAAATTTGGTCATTGTCTCAGATCCGTGAGAACGTTGAGTATCAACTAGAGCTTTGCCAGTCGCCTGAAGGGTATAGGTATTATCGGCTTGTTGAAGCTTCTGCGGTTTCGGTTACCAGCGATGGAGACGCTGTGTTTGTTACGAAGACAGTTCCTCATGCTCTTTTAATGAAGAGGAGCTTGGGATCGATCGCCAGGGAAGTCCAGCTTGAAAGTGGTGAGCCTTACTTTGTTGACGCCCATGGGATGTGGTTGACAAAAACGGAGTGGGAGCAGCTTGTGGCCGGCCGGCCATTCTCGAATGTGGAATGGTGTACACGCAGGGAACCAGTCTTTGCCCCTAGGTAAGCAAGAGCCGCGCGAAACGTGGAGCATTGCAGTCCAGATTTGCGCCACCGACGGGGGCGAGGTGCGCACGACCGACTATGACCACGACGCCCTCGGCCATGTCCTGCGCGAGACCGTCGGCAGCGACAGCGAGACGCGCGTGGCCGAGTACCGCTACGAACACCCGACCTACCAGCGCACCCTCGTGCGCTGCCGGCTCGACACCGCCGGCGGCGGCAGCTGGATCGAGGAGTCCATGCACTACGACGCCAGCGGCAATCCGGAACGCACGACCGACGCGCTGGGCCGCACGACCACGCGCCTCTTCGACGCCCGCGACCGCATGACCCACGAGTCCGCGCTGCTGGGCAAGACCACACAAGACCAGGTAAAGCGGGCAACCCGCACTGGCAAGCCGTAGACCATGGCGATGAAGGTAAGTATCCCCCGGCAAAGCCGGGGGCTTTAGTTGTGTGAGCCGCTCAAAGCGGCTTAGGGCGGGTCGCTAACGCGACCCTTTGATCGGGGCCACCTTATCGGTGGCCGGGACTACTGCAATAGCTGCAACTGCTC
>BTVG01000105.1:0-1779 GCA_045864815.1 Rhodanobacteraceae bacterium
CACAGGCGCTCGGTACGCTGGAGTACGATCGCATCACGCTGCCGTCGCCCGCCGCGGAACGTATCGTTGCAATCGACGTACGCGAGGGCGAGCGCGTCGCGGCGGGGCGCACGTTGCTGCAGCTCGATCCGTCGCACACGGGCGCTGAGCTGGCCGTGGCAGACGCGCTGGCGCGTCAGCAGCGCGAGGTGCTACGTGAATTGGAAGTGGGGCCGCGCAAGGAAGAAATTGCCAGAGCGCGCGCCGATCTGGCGGCCGCCGTGGCGACTGCGCGGCAGGCCCGAGCGAATCATGAGCGCCTGCAGTCGCTGACGGGCAAGGAATATGGGGTCTTCGCGGATTTGTGTGGGTAACAGTGGTGGTGTGATGAGGCTGCGAGGCCTGTTTTCATAGGGTTCGGGCGCATCTCAGGGGTCTGGATTTTTGGCATGATCTGCGGATGGCAAGAGCATCTCGAAGACGGCGGCTACAAGACCTGTACGCCTTTCCCGGATTTCGCCCCTTGGCGACCGTGCACGGCGTGTTCGGTGACCGCAAGGCACGGCTCATCAAACTGGTTCGGCGCGCAAAAAAACGTGCTGCGGAAGCTGCGGTACGGTGCATCGCACGTGGTACGACCGCACGCAGCGTCGTGTACGCGATCTCTCCAGTGGTGGCGCGCGGGTATATCTGCAGCTGGAGGTGCGGCGCGTTCGATGCCGGCGTTGCCTGGCCGTGAAGCGCGAGCGGCTGGAGTTTCTGGCCGACAACGCGCTCTACACCGAGCGATTTGCCTGGTATGTCGGGCGCCGCTGTCGCGCGAGCTCCATCAAGGATATTGCCGAGGAGCTGAACCTTCACTGGCATACCGTCAAGGAACTGGAGAAGCAATACCTGCGCGAGCAGCTGCGGCGCGCCAGCCAGCCGCGGCCGAAGGTCATCGGGATCGATGAGATCGCCATCCGCAAGCGTCATGTCTACCGCATCGTGGTCAGCGATCTGGAGCGCTCGCGCCCGATCTGGTTTGGCGGTGAGGACCGCTCGGAGGCGAGCATGGACCAGTTCTATCGATTTCTCGGGGAAAAGAAGGCCGGGAAGGTGCGTCTGGCGGTGATGGACATGTGGAGGCCGTTTCGCAACTCGACTCGCGCCAACGCCCCGCAGGCCGCGATCCTGTTCGACAAGTTCCACGTGCTGCGCCACCTGGGCGAGGCGCTCGACAAGGTCAGAAAGCAGGAGTACGCCCGGCTCAGCGGCAAGAGTCGCACGTTCATCAAGGGGCAGAAGTACGCCCTGCTGTCGCACCCGCAGAACCTCACGGGCACCGCGCGGCAGAACCTGCGACTGCTGTTGGCCGCCAACAAGCGCCTGAACACGGCGTATCTGCTGAAGGAATCCTTCGGCCAATTGTGGGATTACTCGAGCGAAGCCTGGGCCCGGAAGTTCTTCGACAACTGGCGTGCGCAGCTGCGGTGGCAACGCCTCGCCCCTTACGAGCACTTCGCCGTCATGATCGAGCGTCACTGGGACGGTATCGCTGCGTACTGCAAGCCCGAGAACAAAGTCGCTCTGGGCTTCGTCGAGGGCTTGAACAACAAGATCCGCGTCATCCAGCGTCGTGCCTACGGCCTGCGTGATGAGGAATACCTCCGCCTGAAGATCCTCACCTGCATGCTGCCGGCGCTCTGAAATCATGCAAAAGTACCCACACTATTCTGCGAAGAGCCCAAAAGGGAAACCCCTGGTGAAGACACGCCGGGTGCCCCCTGAGAACGGGGAACCTGCGAGCGGAAACGCAAT
>BTVG01000106.1:0-1648 GCA_045864815.1 Rhodanobacteraceae bacterium
GGTGAAGTGCCCGAGCGACGCCGAGTGGTGCCAGAACGGTGAATGCGTCTGGAAGCCCGAGACCGGCACCGGCGGCACCGGAGGCACGAGCGGCACCGGCGGTGGTGGAGCTGGCGGCAGCGGCGCCAAGGACGGCGGCGCGGCCAGCGGCGGAACCGCAGGCACGGCGGGCAGCGCCGGCTCCGGCGAACCCCCCAAGGGCGTCTGGGGCCTCGCCACCGGCGGCGGCGGCTGCGCGTGTAGGGCTACTGGATCGAGCCCGCGCCAAACGGCGCTGGCCCTGCTGATGTTCGCGGCGGCGATCGGCGCTGCGGGGCTTCGGCGACGACAAAGCAAAGTAGGCAATCAGTGAACAAGCTCCTGAAGCTCACGGCGCCGGTGCTGGCCGGCCTGGCCAGCATCGCAGTCGCCGCACCCGCGGCAGCACAGGCAGAGGATCCGCTGTGCCTGAGCCCGAACCCGGCGCTCTGGCCAGCGCCCTCCCGTCCCTACTTCATGATCGCCTTCGACACCTCGGGGTCGATGACGAGCTCGGTCGCGACGAACAACTCCTGCGGCTACCCGAACAACCGGCTGGGACACGGGCGCTGCGCGGTGAAGAACACCATGCAGGCCTTCGCGGGCGAGGCGCGCTTCGGCCTGGCCTCGTTCGCGCGCGTGATGAGCAACTGCGGAGCGACCTGCTTCTCCGGCTGCACCTACGCGAACCTGCCCGGGAACTCGGGAGGCAACTGCGGGAACGGCTGCGGCCCGGAGCCGACTCCGGGCGCCACGAACTCCTCGTCGCGCGCCGGCGCCAACATCCTGGTTCCCCTCGCGGCCGACAGCCAGCCGACCAACGCGACGCAGATCTTGGGCTACGTGGACAACAACTGCACCGGGAGCCAGGAGCTGTTCGCGGATGGTTGCACGCCGCTCAACGGCATCCTGCGCGACATGTATCGCTACTACTCGAGCAGCTGGACCAGGCCGGGGGGCGCCGTGACCTACACCTCGCCGCTGACGAGCGCGGCCAGCGGGGAGCGCGCCTGTCGCAGCGTGAACGTCATCCTCGTCACGGACGGCGGCGAGACCTGCGACGTCACGGCGGACGCGGTCGACGCCGCGGCGGACCTGTTCGCCGGCTTCACCAAGGATGGCATCAACTGGAAGGTCAGGACCTTCGTCATCGACTTCGGCAACGTCGGCGCCGCCGCCGATCAGATCGCGGCGGCCGGTGGCACCACCGCTGCCTACACCGCCAGCGACGAGGTCCAGCTCAGCCAGGCGCTCGCCACGATCATCGGCGGTGCAATCAAGCCGGAGGTCTGCAACAACGCGGACGACAACTGCAACGGCTGCACCGACGAGGGCTATTCGCACTACTGCAACCAGCGCACGGATTGCTGCACCCTGGCGCGAGCCACCTGCCTCTCGCAGTACACCGCGTCGATCACGCCCGCGAACCCGCAGGGCGATCTGACCAAGCTGCCCTGCACCACGCAGCTCCAGTCCACGCAACCGCTGGACTGGCTCTGCTACAACCCGACCGAGCAGTGCAACAACGCTGACGACAACTGCAACGGGCAGACCGACGAGGGCGTGCTCAAGTGCGGCAACCCGCCCCACTGCCCCACGGCGGAGGTCTGCAACAACGAGGACGACAACT